>CAVSHT010000011.1:0-350298 GCA_963727895.1 uncultured Methanosarcinaceae archaeon
CGCAGGGATGAAAGGTATCAGCGCAGATATGATTCCTAAAGAAGAAGCACTTCAGGAACGCGGATGGTAACACAAGACTTGATAAAAATACTTGTTTGTAGTAATTTTCCCATGTAAAATCGAAGAGAATAAGCCCCAGATGGTTGATAAGGGTAAATTAAAAAAATCAATATGGATATTTTTCTCTTAAGAAGACATTTCAATGTCAACACAGGCAATTAGCTATTAATTCGCTAGCATGCAGTATATATGTGTGTTTTTGTCTCTGTTATTTGTCAGGAGATTATTAAATGAATTATTAGATGAAACTATTAAGAAACATTATCATCTGTAAGGTTATTCATTAATAGAGATATTTTTATCCTTTTGATTCCATATAATATATTGAATACATAAAATAAACTAAAATCGAAAAGCTTTAATCTTATTGCTTAATCATGAATAAATATATCATATAAATTTTAGAATTTTTTATATGAAATGGGTATTAAGAGGAAGAGAATGTTCGAGGAAATATCATGAAAACATTGAAGATTGTAGTAATGCTCCTTGTCGTTGCTGCCGTTGTTTTTGCTGCAGGCTGTGCTGGAACTAATAAAGAGAATACAACCAGCGTTAAGGAGGTTTCAAACCAAACGACATCTGCAGGAACACCAGCATCAACACCTGAAGTAGCAACAACACCTGCAGGAACACCATCAACAACACCTGTAGTAATAAGCAACGCCACTGGAAATACCACTGGAAATACCACAGATCAAAATGTTACTCACATGAGTAATGCTCAGCGCAAACTAGTTATAGCAAGGAGTCACACACAGAATTCTGATACAGTCACAGCAAACAGTAGCCAGTAAAAACGATTTTGATCTCTCAATATATCTAGGAAAATATACAGTAGCCTTTTAACAGGCTACAAATCTTTTTTTAAATAATGGCTGTTTTTATAGAAAATAGTGGTAATTTTTCATTAACAATTCAATAAATTTGATTCAAAAAACCATTTTTTTAAAAAATAAAAAACTTTTGTATAACACCAAATTCTATTTCTGGTTAACTTATTTTACTTTGCTTGTTTATTTTCCAATATATAAAAGATATTTTTTGTAGTTTAAGCATTTAGATATGTAGATTTTTCAGGAATGCAGAATATTCATGCATAGTTATCATGCTGATTAATTTTAACTCACTTATAAGTATTAGAACGTTGTATTTCCAACTGTGTAGTTTTTATTTAACTGTGTGAGCGCTAGCTTACCTCACTCAAAAATAAAGGG
Source organism: uncultured Methanosarcinaceae archaeon (assembly GCA_963727895.1). Taxonomy (GTDB): domain Archaea; phylum Halobacteriota; class Methanosarcinia; order Methanosarcinales; family Methanosarcinaceae; genus Methanosarcina. The sequence continues at coordinate 1,278 of CAVSHT010000011.1, forward strand.
TTTTTGCACCCGAATTTGAGAAAATAAAGCTTTTTTAAATTCCGTATAAAAAAAATTGCTTTTATTGTTTTTATTAGAGAGGTCTAATACAATGAAGTTTCAAAATCTTAAAGCATGTGTAAAACATGGATTATTTATCATACTCATTCTAAGTCTGATAGGGACTGCGCATGCAGGTACAGGCCAACTCGTATATTATAACTGGTCTGAAAATGCTGGAAATACTATAGTTGATAATTCGGGACACGGAAACAATGGAATAAATGATGGCAGTAAAACCTTTATCCTCCCAACCGGAGAAACGGCAAGGCATTTTAACGGGCAAAACCGGATAATAATGCCTAATAATGAGCAAATTGCGTTTACTGATCCCCATATCACGTTTGGAGTCTTTTTCCGTTATAACTCCAGCAATCCAGCTCGTAATACATATTTAGTTTCCAGGGGAGATACGGCATTCAGAATAAGCATTGACCATACAAATTCCATGCTGATGTATGATGTTTATGCAGATGGCCATGCAATCCATGCTTCCAGTAGAACAGAAATACAACCTAATAAAGATTATGAAGCTATTGTAACATATGACGGCTCTCATGCTCAATTATACATCAATGGACTTGCTGATGAAGGAGGCGTAAATTACACAGCAGCAAATTTAGGTCCAGAGTATATAACAGATAACTGGACTATAGGCTCTTTCTCTGATGGCACTTGTGGACTAAACGGCACCGTATACGCTTTTTATTTGTATAATAAAACATTAGAATCATCCGATATATTAAATTTATATGCAAAAGACCTCCGCAGTATTAAGAATTTAAGTAAACCAGGTGGCATTGCTTTATCCTGGGATGATTCGGGACATATACAATCTTGTTATCAGTATTTGCCAATTTTCCAGAAGTATAACGCCACCTGCACTATTAATGTAAATAATGTAAGTAATAGGAGACAGGCTGCACTTGAATTAAAAGAACTGGATGCACTGCATTCGGCTGGATGGGAAATAGCTCTGCATGGGTATAATCACGTAGATTCAGTTGGATTTCTGAATAGTAATACTCCTGATGTTTGGTTAAATCAGGAAATATTTCCTAATATTATAGAAATTACCCGTTATGGTTATCCGGTTTACACTTTTGCGTATCCTTATTCAAGTAGAAATTCAGTTTCAGATGAAGCAATAGCTCCATATTTCCGGACTCTTAGAACGAGAACTCCCACGATAGTAAACGGGAATATAAATGAAACAGTCCTTGCGTACTATAATTGGGATGATACGCAACTTCTTTATGGTGTGGAAATCGATGACCAATCAATCGGTGCAAACCTGCAATCTATAGAAAACGGAATCGATTACGCAATAAAAACAGGAAAAGTACTGGTATTATTTGGACATGCAATTACTCCTGATGTTACAGGGCCATACCAGACTTCAACGTCGAGACTAGATTCAATTCTAAGTTATACCAGTAAAAACGGTGGAGCATTTTATCGTATGGGAGATCTGGGAAACTCTTCCTGGAAACAGGTTCCCAGATTTTCTAACGTGATTGCAAATTATACAGTTTCTAGAAATAGTTTGCTGGCTGGGGAAAACGTAACTTTTGAGGATTGTAGTGTCAACCAGGCCACTGAACTGCTTAATTTTGGGGACGGTTCGCCTACTATCAATACTGCAAATGCAGTTCACACTTATAAAGAACCAGGAACTTATGAGGCTAATCTAACAGTAACAAATGAAGTTTCGAGCGATTCCATGCTCAAAACAATTAAAGTTATAAAGGCAGCACCGCTTGTAGCTGATTTTGCCAGTAATCGTACAGCTGGATCCAGGCCTCTAAGTGTGGCGTTTACAGATACATCAACTGGACTTCCAGCATCATGGGCTTGGAATTTTGGAGACGGAAAGACTTCAGCAGTCCAGAATCCAGTTCATGAGTATACAAGTGATGGAGTTTATTATGTCAGGTTGACAGTAACGAATAGTAAAGGATCAAATTCTACTCAAAAAATGAATTATATAACAGTAGCAACGCAACATCTTTCATCTAATTTCCTCTCCAATGTAACAAGTGGAAATATTCCCTTAACGGTTCAGTTTACTGACAGCAGTACCGGGGTTCCAGTTTTATGGAACTGGAACTTTGGAGATGGATCCACTTCAACTGAGCAAAATCCAAAGCATACATATTTTTCAGCAGGGATTTATAACGTCGATCTAGTGGTGAGCAATGCCGCTGGAAATTCTTCAAAAACGTCTACAATAACCGTGCTTGAGAATCGCGACTCAAGTAGCGGAAGCAGTGGTTCAGGTGGGGGTAGCAGTCACAGCAGCAGCGGAAGTAGCAGTTCAAGTGGGGGAGCAGGCGGTTCCCCAGAACCTCAAAGTAATGTTCAAGTAAAGGAACTTTCGCAGGCTTATATTTCAAGCGGGAATTCTGTGAAGTTTGATTTTCCAAATAATGCCACTAATATTGTTTATTTAAGTTTTGATTCAAAAAAGACTGCTGGCAAGACAACAGCAACTGTTGAAATGCTGAAAAATAAATCTTCACTTTCGCCGGAAATGCCCGAAGGTAAAGTCTATAATTATCTGAATATCTGGGTTGGAAACAGTGGGTATGGAAGTACTGAAGGTAATCTTGAAAACGCAGTAATATGTTTCAAAGTTGAAAAATCCTGGATTCGGGATAAATGTATTGATAAGTCTTCAATTGCTCTTAACAGGTATAATGAGAATAAGTGGAATAAACTTCCAGCTGTTTTTCTCAGAGAAGATGATCAGTATCTGTATTTTACAGCAAAAACTCCAGGATTCTCGTCTTTTGCAATAACATGCAGGCTTACAGCAAAAGAAAATGTAATTGAAATAACACCTGCAGCTGAAGCTAATAATTCCGAAAATAATACTGGAAACATAGCAACAGAGGTTGAACATATTCCTGAACAAAAAGAAAAAACAAAAGGTATGCCGGGGTTTGAAATAATTTACTGCATAATAGGGTTGTCTGGAGTACTCTTATTTAAGAAAAGGTAAAATTGTAGTTAGGTAGTAGACTCTTAACAGCCATTTCTGAAAGGGGTTAAGTATGGAGAAACTTAGTTTTAAGTAAGTTTTAAATTAATGGGACTAATTTCCAGTTTATTTTTGATATATAATAATTTCAGTTTATTCTTTGATAATAATGAATCAAAGAATCTCTTTTTACTTTTTAATTTCAGTTTCTTGAAATTGATAACTGGGTTTTCTCCAAATATCTTATTTACTCTACTGACTCGTAAAATTATATTTATAAATAATATTAAATAGCTTGAATACAATTAATGTTTAGTAAATATTTTATTCTCCACTTTGTTGAAGTTTAGCAAAGTGGTTATTTGGGTGGGGATTATAATTCATTCTATTTAGTAATCACTTTCATTGTTAATTATTTACCTGTTTTCTACAAATAACTATATTTTATAGATTTTAAACAAAGATTTTTCCACCATATGTTCGGAAGACAAGGTAAACATATATTGGTTTAATCCAAAGTCAGGATAAACTTTGTTGATAGGTTCTCATGGATTAAGACATAGAGAATATGACCGTATGGAGAATTATAATATGTGACTATACTGTGACTGAAAATATCCGAGTACTAAAAATAGAGAATGTACTGAGTTACTTTGGGTTTGGGGGTATTAGTTGAGTAAGCAACTGAAAGTGTTATTTATAGGAACATATGTTCCAAAAGAATGTGGAATTGCCACATTCACATCCGATCTTTTAAATTCAGTTTCCAGGGAATATGACAACGTTCATTGTGAAGTAATTGCTTTGAACGATCCCTCTGAGACCTACAATTATCCTGAGGAAGTCGTTTTTCAAATTCAGAGGGACAGAATAGAGGATTATTATCGCGCTGCAGATTATATAAACCAATCTGATATTGATATTGTATGTCTTCAGCACGAATTTGGGCTTTTCTGGGGAAATGCTGGAGACTATATTTTTGCTCTACTTATCAGGAATTAACAAACCTGTAATAAGCACGATGCATACTGTAATTCGAGAACCTGAACCTGAGTATTGGGTATCTACGGAGAAACTTATCAGGTATTCTGAAAAACTGATTGTAATGAGCCAGACTGCAGTCGATATGCTAAAAGACGTTTATATGGCTCCTGAGGACAAGATAGAATTAATCTTTCATGGAGTGCCAGACTATCCGTTTAACAATTGCAGTAAGTATAAAAAAATGCTGAATTTGAAAGGGGCTCCACTTGTTCTTACTTTTGGCCTGCTTGAGCCAGAATAAAGGTATCGAAAGTATGCTTGAGGCTCTTCCTGAAGTCGTAAGCCAGGTATCCAGATCTTGTTTACCTTATACTGGGTGCCACGCATCCTATAATTAAAAAAAGATTTGGAGAAGCATACAGGCAATATCTCAAGAATAAGGTCTCAGAACTCGGGCTTGAGAAACATGTAGTATTCCATGACAAATTTGTCGAAAAAGAAGAACTCTGCAATTATATCCTTGCCAGTGATATTTACGTATCTCCTTATCTTTCCAGAGAACAGATAGTAAGCGGTGCTTTGACCTATGCAATTGGTATGGGAAAAGCAATAATTTCTACTCCTTACTGGTACGCTCAGGAAATGCTTTCCGACAATCGTGGATTGCTTGTTGATTTCGGAGACACTGATGGCTTTAAAAAATCTCTTTTGCACTTGATTGAAAATCCAGAAGAGTGTGATGATATGCGCAAAAAGGCATACGATTTTGGTAGAAAAATGACATGGAAAAATGTAGGTAAACAATATAATGCTGTTTTTACAAGGGCTTTAAAGAGACTACAGTGCTCACTCCAGTACCTCGAACAAATTTAATTTCCTTCCAAACCAGCTTCCTGAAGTAAAACTTGATTATCTTAAACTATTGACCGACGACGTGGGCATTATGCAGCATACCAATCTTGGTGTGCCGGCTCGCCATTATGGGTACAGTACTGATGACGTAGGCCGAGCTCTTGTTGCACTGACACAGTTAATAGATAGCCAGAAGAAAGCAGACGAGTTCTGGAAGTTAATTACCACATATATGAGTTTTCTTGAACATGCCCAGACCGACACGGGTCATTTCCATAACTTCATGAGTTATAAAAGGGAATTTTTGGATGAAAAGGGCAGTGAAGATACTCTCGGACGTGCCATCTACGGGCTCGGACATGTGGTAAGCTGCCCTTACCTGTCGAAAAATATGCGTACACTTGCCCATACCCTTATGAGCAGAGCCATGCCTGAAATGGAGAAGCTTAACTATCCGAGGGCAAAAGCCTATACTATGTGTGGTTTATATGAAATGCTCAGGACAGGTGTGGATGCCGATGAATTCGAATCGGTATTCAATTCGCGCAGAGATGCCGTCAAGTCCATAGACTCTCTTGTAAGTAAAGATACCTTTGAATCCATATTTACCAGCCACGCGGATTCTCTAGTCGACTTATATGAGGCTAACCATAAAGAAGACTGGAACTGGTTCGAACCTACAGTAACTTATAGCAACGCAAAACTGAGTGAATCCCTTTTACTGGCTTACAATTACACCAAAGATCGAACTTACCGGAAGGTTGGCCTTGCTACCCTGGACTTTCTTACTGAGATTCAGTGGAAAGGCGACTTTTTTGACATGGTTGGAAACCAGGGCTGGTACTCCTATGGCGAGGAAAAGCCGATTTTTGACCAGCAGCCCATCGAAGCAGGTTACCTGACTCAGGCTTATGTTTCAGCTTATGAGATTGTGCGTGATAGGAAATATCTGGAACTTGCAAGATATTCTTTTGAATATTTCCTTGGAAGAAATCGTTTGCAAACTGCTATGTATGATTATTCCACAGGCGCGGTCTGTGACGGGCTCAACCGCGATGGTATGAATTGTAACCAGGGTGCAGAATCCGTTATTTGTTTCCTTATGGCTTTGAGCTCTTTAAACAAACACATGAATAAAGCTTTCAGTACAATACTGCAATCCAGAGTAAGCAATGAAGTAGATGACGGAACTCTTCAGAAAAGAAAGAGCTTTTTGTCAGCAAATCAGGTAGAGTGAGAGAATAATATGATCTGGAAAGACCATGGGGAGCTATTTGTAAGATACAATAGGAATCCTATACTAACTGTTGACGATTGGCCTTATCGGGCCCACTCGGTGTTTAACCCTGCAGCTGTTATAGTTGATGGTATAACCCTGTTACTGGTCAGGGTTGAAGATCACAGGGGCTTTTCTCACTTTACAATAGCAAGGAGTAAGAATGGGATTGATGGCTGGGAAATTGATCCTGAACCAACCTTTGCTCCAGATCCTGTAAACTACCCTGAAGAAATATATGGTATCGAAGACCCACGCATAACTTATATAGATGAGCTGGGAAAATGGGCTGTGGCATATACGGCTTTTTCGGATTCTGGTCCCTTAACTGCGCTTGCCTTTACAGAGGACTTTCGTAATTTTGATCGAGTAGGAGCTACCATACCTCCTGAAAATAAGGATTCTGCTCTTTTTCCTGTAAGGTTTAACGGCAGATGGGCAATGTTACACAGGCCTGTATCTTTAATAAGCGGCGCAAAGGCAAATATCTGGATTTCCTTTTCCCCGGATATGAAATACTGGGGAGAGCATGAAGTTCTTCTGTATGCCAGGGAAGGCGGATGGTGGGATGCAAACAAGATAGGGTTATCTCCACAGCCAATACGTGTATCTGACGGATGGTTAATTATGTATCATGGGGTACGCCAGACAACGGCTAAGGCAAGTTACCGACTTGGACTTGCCCTCCTTGATCTTGATGATCCCAGAAAAGTGCTTCACAGGTCGGAAGGCTGGGTTTTCGGACCGCGTGAAATGTATGAACGCAGTGGAGATGTCAATGACGTTGTTTTTCCCTGCGGATGGGTTCTGGTGGACGATGAAATTCGTATTTATTACGGGAGTGCAGATACCTCCGTATCGTTAGCCACTGCAAAAGTGCGCGATGTCCTGAGGTATATTCATGAGTGCCCGGAGAAACAGTGCCCTGATGATTACTGTAGATGGTTTGAAGAAGATATACAAAGTTCCACTGATCCGAAAAGAGGGTATTCAAAATTGAAATAAAGTAAATAAAAGTAAAAGATAAAAATTAAAAGATAAAAGTAAAGATCAAACGGTGAAAGGTAAAAAATAAAAATTAAGTTTGGGGATGTGAGTAATTTTGGGGGTATTAGTATAAGAATTGCAATGTTATCTCCGATTGCCTGGAGCACGCCACCTAAAAAGTATGGTCCCTGGGAATCCATAGTATCTTTATTAACTGAAGGATTGGTAAAACGGGGCATTGATGTTACATTATTTGCCACAGCGGATTCTCACACTGCAGCGAAACTTCATGCCGTATGTCCGAGACCTTATGAAGAAGATAAGGATATGATCCGAAAGGTGTATGAAGGCCTGCATATATCAGAAGTTTTCGAGAGAGCAAATGAATTCGATATAATCCATAACCATTTTGATTATCTTCCTCTGACCTACAGTGCGCTTGTCGATACTCCTGTTGTAACAACAATCCATGGCATTTCTTCACGGAAAATTTTGCCTGTCTATAAAAAGTACAATAATAGAACTTTTTATGTATCGATAAGTGATGCCTACAGGTGCCGTGATCTGGACTATATAGCAACAGTTCGGCATGGAATCGACATACAAGGCTTTCATTTCAACGAGAACCCGCAGGATTATCTTCTTTTTTTATCACGCCTGCATAAAGACAAGGGCGTAAAGGAAGCAATAGAAGTTGCAAAAAAGACCGGCAGAAAACTTAGAATAGCCGGTTTTATTGCGGATCAGGCTTATTTTGAAAAAGAAGTATCAGCCCTATATAGACAATGAACAGATTATTTATGAAGGACATGTTGATCCTGAGTTTAAGAAGGAACTACTGTCAAATGCATATGCTTTGCTGCACATGATCAATTATGATGAGGCTTTCGGGATTGGCGTAGTTGAAGCTATGGCCAGCGGTACACCGGTAATTGCAATAAACAGGGGTTCAATGCCTGAACTTATCCGGGATGGAGAAACCGGATTTCTGGTTAATAGCGTTGATGAAGCTGCAGAGGCTGTGCAAAAACTAAATTCCATATCTCGCAAAAGCTGCAGGGAAAGCGTGGAAAAACGCTTTTCGGTTGACAGGATGGTAGATGATTACATTAAAGTGTATGAAACTATCCTCGAAAAGTGCAAACGTGAGGAAAAAAGGCCCTGGGGTTTTTATGAGGTGCTTATGCAGAAGCCTGGATATAAAGTCAAAAGCCTTACTGTTCTTCCTCAGGGTGAAATTTCACTTCAGCGCCATTCTCATAGAAGCGAGCACTGGTACATAATCAGTGGAGAAGGGCTTGTAACTAAAAACGGGAGTCAGATCAGGGTTCTTCCCGGAGATTCAATTGATCTTCCGGTAAACGAGATACATAGAGTTAAGAATATAGGCGGTCAAAACCTTGTTTTCATTGAGGTCTCACAGGGAGACTATCTTGGAGAAGATGATATTGAAAGGCTTGAAGATAAATATGGAAGAGCATGAATTATGAAAAATTCTATTTTTCGGTTTTATAATATGAAGCCGTGTACTATTTTAGCGTGACGTAGTTAAAAGATCTGAAAAGCAAATATAGCCAAACATAGATGGTTTTGAACTCAAGTCTTTATTAAGAGTAACGAAGTACAAAGTCAAAAATTACCGGAAAATTAAAGCTACTTTTTTGACTATTTATAGCTTTAATATTAAAGGCTTGCTTTGAAACTGAAGTTTTATTTTTTTGCTTTGTACTTCATTCACACTTCTTTTTACAATTGTATTTTATTATAACTCAAGTTTCATCAGGTCTTCGGCAAGAATCACGTCCCCTTCAAAATACTTTTTCAATTGGTGTACTGTTTCTCTTTCATGCCCTTGCATTTCAGGATAGAAGTGTGTGAGGCAGATACTTCCTATTTCTGGATCATATTCTTCCAGAATGTCTGCAAGTGTGCTGGGAGTTGTGTGGTTTGTAACTTTCATGCTAGGAGGAAAAGAGCACTCATGGATCAGTAGATCAGCTTCTTCTGCAAGCTCTATTATTTCCCTGGATGGTTCTGTGTCTCCTGAGTAAACAAATTCTCCGTCTTCTCCGGTTATGCGGTAAGCCAGAGCTGGAACACTGTGTATGGCTTCTATGCAGCTGATTTCACAGTCGAATCCATCTGGTGTGAATTCCTTTCCAGGCAAAAGCTCAATAACGTCTACGTCTACTTCTTCCTGAATATATTCGTAAGCGTCAAGTACTTTTGAGAACCATTCTTCAGTTCCTTCAGGTCCATAGACCTTCATGCTTGTGTTTCCGCGGAGCCAGTTGGCCTTGATAAGAGGATGAAGATCAGCCACATGGTCAAGGTGAAGATGCGAAAGTAATACCGTGTCTACCTCTACGTGGGAAATTCCGGCCTCTGGAAACCTGTTCAATACGCCACTTCCACAATCAATAAGCAGTGGCTTTTCTTCCAGTCTCACAATCATTCCGGACTGTACCCGATCTTTTTGCGGAATCGCAACTCCAGTTCCAAGAAATGTAATTTCCATGAGATTAAGAATAAGCTTTAAATAATTTAACTTTATTTAAAGCATGGCTGCATGACGAATATTTGCAGTTCAAAATAACCTGTTTTGTTTCCAAAATGCGAGGGTTGCCCAGCTAGGTCAAAGGCGTCGGACTTAAGATCCGATTTCGAAGGAATTCGTGGGTTCGAATCCCACCCCTCGCACTAACTTTTTTACATTGAATTTTGGATATCGTCTTTTTTGGCTCTGTAGAAATCTTCAATATTCAGGCAAAAATCAAAGTTAACAATAATTCAAAAAGTACTATCACTTATTGAATAGGTTTGCCGGTTTCAACCTAATGATAGTGGATTTAATAGGTTTTCTACAGAGCCATAATTACTATTAATTCTAAAGTTACCCGAAATTCTGGAAACATTTTTTTAATTTTTAAAAAATTAATTTATTAAAAATAGCCTTTAATTAAATAAGGTATTAAGTGCAAATTAAGCAGTATTATAAAGAGGGGTAGTTTATGAAAAAGAAATTCTTCTTAGGTCTGATTTTACTTATAATGCTTTTTATTTCACTGGCTTATTCAGCGGAAGCTGACGATCAGAATCTTCTCAAGTATACAAGCTCAGGAAACGCATTTGGAGCTGGAGACGATCTTCAAATTAATCAGGATATTAAAGGAGATCTTATTCTTGCAGGATCTGATCTTGAAATAAATGGGAATACTGGAGACGACTTCATCGGTGCAGGGAAGGATGTAGTTGTCAATGGAAACGTTTCAGGAAACATTATTGTGGCTGGAGGCTCTATCAAGATAAATGGAAATGTAGGTGGAGACGTAGCTGCAGTCGGTGGTCAGATTACTCTTTCCCGAAGCAGCGTGGTTGATGGGGATATCTTACTGGGCGGAGGAACAATAACGCTTGCCGGAATCATTAATGGGAATGGAGAAGTCTCAACAGGTACTCTCCAAACCGGAAATGACTTTGGGATTAAAGGAAATCTTACGCTGCAAGCAAATAATTATCCTTCCGATCTAAAAAATAAGGTTAGAGGAAACCTGAATATTACCAAGACAAATGCAAAAGAAGATCAGTATGAAAATGTTTCCAAAGGATTTGATATATTCGGCTTTATTGTTGGGCTTCTTACATCTCTGGCTTTGGGCCTGATTCTTATATATCTTTTCCCAAATTTCGTAAGCGGGGTTGCAGAACTCATAAAAGATTCACCTTTGAAAACCGGATTGTTGGGTTTTCTGAGTCTTATTTTCCTCCCATTACTCTCAATAATCCTGCTTATTACTATCTTTGGGTTGACACTTTCTTTCCTGATAATTATGTTCCTGTTACTTGCTTTTCTCATTGCGACAATACCTGTAAAAATGCTCGCAGGAGAGATAATCTATAATAAAATATTAAAAAAGGATGCAGGAAAAATGGTGTACTATCTTATTGGGGTAATTGTATTTGCAATCTTATATGAAATACCCCTCATTGGAGGACTTATACGTATTATTGCACTCCTTATCGGGTTAGGGGCAATAATATTCTGGCTTGCCACTCGTGCCAGAACAACAAGTTAAGCATATAAACCTTCCAGACTGACAAAATTTCAATTTTTTACCAGGGCGACTTTCAAACAGATTCGCAATGTTCTGATAGGTCCGAAAGTTTTTAGATGACTAGAAAACTTGAAAAAATTTGAAGATTTAAAGTAAAATTAAATGAGAAAATAATATTAAATGAGGGAAGTTTCAGAGGACTTCCGTTCTGTATTTTTCGATTCCAAGCCTCTCAATAAGCTCTCCTAGCCTCTCTCCATCAAGACCTTCTCTCCTGTAACACTCAAAGGTTTTTTCAAGGGTTGAGAACAGCTGCTCTTCATCTGCAAGCTCAATTAGTTTTATTCCTTGCATTGGCTGGCGTCCAGCTTTGCCTCCAACGAAGATAGTGCATCCTGTTTTTTCTGCTCTCAGAGCATCTTTCCTGCAGGTTGCAATACATGCTCCGCAAAGAATGCATTTTTCAGTATCTATATGGGCTTTATCTTCCATGACTTTTATTGCCCCCACCTTACACGCCTTCTCACAGCGTTTGCAGCCGGCACAATTTTCCTCAAGGATTTCAGGTTTTACTGTGCCCATAACTCCAAAATCATTTTCCTGAGGTCTTACACAAGCTGAAGGGCAGCCGGTTACTGCAATTTTGAGCTTTTTAGGGACAGCTTCCCCAAAGTATTTTTCATCAATCTTGCTTGCAATGCTCTCACAATTAATCAACCCGTTTTTACAGACCCGATCTCCCTGACAGGCTACCACGGCTCTTACTCTTTTTCCGGCGGAACCTCCCGAAATTCCCTGTTTTTCAAGTTCAATGTTTGCAGTTTCGGCAGATTCAAGTTTAACAAAAGGAACTTCGATCTGCTGTCTTGATGTAATATGAATATATCCAGAACCATATTTATCGGCTGCATCTGCAATTGCCCTAAGTTTTTCAGCGCTAAGATTTCCACTCACAACCTTCAACCGCATTGAAAACATGTTTTCTTGCCTTTGAGGCAGAAATCCTTTACTCTTGAGTAAAGCCTCATCAACCTTTTTTTCATTCATCTAGGATCACTTCCTGAAAAAGCATTATTATTGGTATATATAATATTTTTCATTCTCAAGTTTAACAGATTACAGTTTTTATACAAATTTGAAAATCTGAAATATTTAGAAATACACGTTTCTCAAGAAAAACAAGAAATTTTGATTTAGGGAATACAAAATTTCTTGATTAGAAATAAAAGAGAAAATCATTTTCAACAAATGGATGAAAACATTAAATTTACAAAATAAAAAGTATAATTTGCTGAGTCAGGAACTATAGATATACAATCGATTTTTATATATATAATTAAATTATTTATATAATTAGCATAATCTTTCAATAATTGTTCTCATATCTAGGTACATATATAAGAAAGCTATTTATTGTTTTACGAATTGAAATCGATTCAGTTCCCAAATTTGGTGATGAATGTAGTTTTAAAATCACTAAACTTTGAAACTGAATTTTCTTCAAGCAAAGAGATATAAAACAGGAAAAACTATGAATTATATCTCTCTGAGCAAAATCATTATAACTTTCACATCTTATATTAGGAGTTATTAAATTCTATGGATAAACTTGCAACAAAATCAGCCGAAAACACTAATTCTGTTGAAAAATCTAATCTTTCTAATACTTCAATTGGCATCCCAGAGGAAAATAGGGTTTCTGTCCCGATACTCTCAACAAAAACTGACGAAAATGAAGACAGGCTTTATATAAACTCTAATTTTATTTCAGAACCCTTTCCTGATTCTGTTTCGGTAATTTCAATACCCTCAACTTCCCAATCTCCAGATGGAAATCAGGGTGAATCGAAAATTGTGCTCATAGGTACGGCTCATGTTTCGGAAAAAAGTGTTTCAGAGGTTAAAGTCGTCATTAAAAATTTAAAACCAGATGTTGTAGCTGTTGAGCTATGCGAAGGACGTTTTAATTCCCTCGAAGGAAATACACAGGAAGAACAGGTACCTATCAAGGATCTTCTTTCTGGAGGGAAAATTTATTACTACACTATCCATTGGCTTCTTGCTCATTTGCAGAAAAAAATCGGAGACAAAATGGAAGTAAGACCTGGTGCTGAAATGCTTTCTGCAATGGAAGAAGCCAGAAATACAGGTGCCAGTATTGCTTTAATTGACAGGGATATCCAGGTAACTCTCCAGCGTTTTTGGGGAAAAATGAAATTTATAGAGAAAATAAAGATGCTTGGCTCGTTACTGGGAGGTCTGATTGATTTTGGAAACGGAGACGATCAAGATTTCGATATCAATCATATTACGGAATCTGATTTTGTATCTGAACTCGTAAGTGAACTTCGAAGTTTTGCTCCAACCGCAGCCAGAGTTCTGATTGATGAAAGAGATGCATATCTTGCAGGAAATATCATTAAAGCTACTGAAGGAAACAAAACTGTTGTTGTGGTCATAGGAGCTGGGCATAAGTCTGGAGTAATTAACTATCTGAAAAACCCGAAAACTATTCCTCCTTTGAAAACTCTCATAGAGATTCCAAAGAAAAAATATGGTATTGCAAAAATTATTAGCTTTATTTTTGTTGGTATCATTGTTGCGTTTTTTTTGTTACTGCTTCTTTCAGGCGTTTCACTCAAAATATTTTTGATAGCTTTTGTATGCTGGTTCCTTATTACCGGAGCTCTAGCTGCATTGGGTACTTTGCTTGCGGGCGGTCATCGCAACTCTATTTTGACCTCTTTTTTTATTGCCTGGATAACTACTCCACATCCAGGTTGGTTTGCTGGCCTTGTAGAAGCAAAGAACCAGAATCCTAGAACTTCAGATATAAAAGCACTCTTTGCGGTAGAAAACTTCAGTGAGATATTTAAAAACAGGATAATGAGAGTTCTTCTTGTTGCAAGTTTTGCAAACATTGGAAGCATAGCTGGTGCTTTCCTTGGCGGTTATATAATAATGCAGGTTACTGGCTTTGATCCCAGGGATATTATTTTTGCCGGTTTAAAAACTATCGGGTTCTAATAATAAAAGCTATTTAGCAAGGCTATTTAGCTAATAGCTTTGCTTAAAAAATAAAGTAATTAAAAATAAAGTAATTACACCCGTATGCGTCTGTGAAAAGTGAAATAAGAAAACTTTATTTTGTTATTTATTTGAGAGATGCAACTTTACAATATAAATTATCCACCTATATAAGATTATATACAGCCATTACAACTGGAACAGTCCTCGCAGGATTTTGCTTTCATATAGTTACCACGCATGATTAAGAATTTGCATTCAGCTATCCTGTAGACGGTCTCTTTGGTACCATCATTAATTCTTACAGTATCATTATCAAAGACAAGCTTTATCGGTACTGCTTCAAACTCAGTTGTCAAGCCAGGCCTTAGCTTTGGATAAATTATTTCTTTTTCTCCGCTTTTTTTCCGAACTGTGATGGTGTCGAAAGTCGTGACAGAAGTTAATCTGCCTCTTTCGTCAAATCGCACGGAGTTTTTATCCGCATCAATGCCCAGTGCATCTGCATCATATGCATTTATTGGGCCAATAGGGGTTTTAATAATGTATGGTTCTGCGGGTTCTACAGACTCTAGACTTCCATCTTCAAAAAGCTTGAACCCTATCCGAACGGGCATTTTTCCTACAGGCGTGTCAATCATAATTTGTTCATTAGACCACAAAATCAGGCTTTTAATTTTTCCGTTATGATAAAATCTTAAACCTATTATTTTTGAACAAAAATCTCCAAATGGAAATGAAAAATTAAATTTTTGTGCTAATTCTCCTTCTTCTTCTTCCGACCAAAAACCACTGATTTGGCCATTTAAAGGAAACATACTATTAATCGAGCCATCTTCAAAAAAAGTGACCAATTCAACTGGAAATGTTCCTATTGGTGTTCTTATTTCTGTTTGCTGCTCTAATGAAACGTTTTTAATTTTTCCATTTTTATAAAAAGACAAAGCTGCTAACTGCTTTTTTCGGAATCCTGGATTACCGTACTGCGGCACAAGATCTCCGTATTTTGTGTTAATTAAATTATACTCTTCAAATTTACAGTCCTTCAGTTCGCCACTATCATATGTAGTAAAGCTTGTTATTCCTTTGAGCCCACTTTTTTCAACAGTTAACATTATGACCATCCTATTGAATTGGATCCAATTATTTACTTTATATCTCGAGACAATTGTGTACAATATTCTAGTGCTGCACCAATCATATACTATTGGATAAAACCATAAACACAACATTTTACTATTGATACTGCACTAGTTCTCGCAAGAAACTGTAGGATCCTTTACTATACTTTTTACTTCATTTCTCAAGCCTAAATATTTCATATTAGTTTTGTGTTTGTTATGTTATTTATTCAGAAGTAAGAGCTATGTAAATAAGGACCCTTATTCCCCATAAATATTTTAAGAATATATTCCAGAAAATACTCATTTGTAGACTTACTATTGTGATCAATTTTCACTTTATCCGGATAAAGCATTTTCGCAGTCCACAAAAGTCCCATCAGCGATTGTGTCCTATCAAGCATCTCGTATTTTGTAGATGCATAAACGCGCTTCTTTACAGCAGCAATGTCTTTCCATGCATTACTCGAGAGAATTTCATCTCGACCTTTCGAAGTTTTAGTAATAATAACATCTGGATTCCATCGATAGATTTGTTCCAGAGGAACCTGAATTTCCTCACTTGTATTGACTGATTCCAGTTGCGGATTTGCTTCCATGAAGCTTATTCCTCTTGCCAAACTGATAATCGAAGCCATTATGGTTCTGGATCCAACCGTTTGGGTGACACCTGATTGCGCATAATATACTTTTAACTTATCACTTTCATTAATTTGAGATGTTTGATCTGTAACTTTTTTGATGGTTTCGTCCCAATAATCTCCAAGCCCATTTCCTTCTTCTTCATTTCCAACAATTTTACCAATTAATCTCCATGAATCTGCAATATCTTTAAGCGTATCTTTCGATGCAGCAACGAACGGAATGCCAACTTTTTTTTGTTCAGATTCGATTTTTGTATCCTTTGTTAATGTTATTACTACCTGAGGATTGACAGCTAAAAGATCTTCCCAGTTCATATCACCGTGGAATTCTCCATTAACTGGGAGAGTCAACAGCTTCTTTTGTTCATCTTCGGACATAAATTCAAGCCTTTCGGTAAACTGTTTGTCAACGCTCACAAGTTTGTTTGGTGCCAATCTCCATACTATTTGACACGGTATCGGATGTAGTACTGAAATATTATTAATCTCAACAGGCAATGTGACTTTTCTACCTGATAAATCGGTGACTACCCGAGTATCTGACAGTTTAGTATTAGAGATTATTGTTTCTTGCTTGTTATTTGCGGAAGTATTTATATCAGCCTTGGAATTTGAATTTATTTCCGCAACGTTGCCTGTCTTCTGTAAGCATCCACTTATAAGCATCATAGATAGCGTTATAATCAGACACATTGTGATTAACAGATATACCGACTTTTTTGCTGTTCTCATTTTAATATCCCTTTAATAGTTTTTGAGTCATCCCAAAACTTACGATTTATCCCTTTGATGACCTAGTTTGAATTTAGTTCTAATTTTCGTAGGTGATATGTAATTTTAAGCATAATAAATAGTTATATATGATTAACACAGCAATTAATTACCGATTAAGTATTATATATACATTATTACATGTTCATCTTATACGTTTTCAGGTAATATATGGAATTAAAGAGAAAGCTGCCTAATTAATCATATCAAAACGATAATTGCAGGATCACATAAGAACATATTTCACCAGTATAGATGCCTGATCAATTCTTTTTTATTCGCTTGAAATCTCATCTAAAAAAGAGGCGTTTATGGAAAGTTTTTTATATAAAAACATAAGAATTCAAGTACTGGCATTTATAAATATATAGGTTGTTATGTATGGGATAACATAACCAGTATAAAAACCTGCAAAAATTTAAATTTAAAAATACAACACATTAAATTTACACAGTAATACCAAAAATCAGTGAAAGAGGCTTTGAACTACCTATCATTTGAATTCAATAAATAATCTGAAAAAAATACTTCTAAATAATCCATGGATAATTCGTAAACATCTGGTGTGGAAAAAATAATGAACAAACACATAAACAGGAAAATCATTAAAAATATTTCTTTAACAACCGCGCTAATTTTACTGCCAGTTCTTCTCTTTTTTGTATCCTTTATGATTGGCAGGTATCCAGTATCCCCTATAGATGTCATACTGGCTATTGTATCGGTTTTTGTGCCTATAACTACAAACTTAGATTCAACCATTTATACAGTAGTTTGGGATATACGTCTTCCCCGTATAGTAGCTGCAATGATAGTTGGTGCAGCTCTTTCAATCTCAGGAGCTTCTTTTCAGGGAACTTTCCAAAATCCACTTGTTTCTCCAGATATATTGGGTGTTTCAGCTGGTGCAGGTTTTGGGGCTGCAATAGCTTTGTTATCCAGTTTTTCCATGGTAATGATTCAGGTTACATCCTTTTTATTTGGTCTTATTGCAGTTATTCTCACATATTCTCTCAGCAAAAGACTCAAAGGTAATACAGTTCTGATGATGGTACTGGGAGGGATAGCTATCTCAGCACTCTTTTCAGCTTTTATTTCCTGTATCAAGTATCTGGCAGATCCAGACAGCAAACTGCCAGAAATTGTATACTGGCTTATGGGTAGCCTCTCTGAAGTTAATAGTAGCAGTATATTGATGATTATAGGCCCTGTTCTCATTGGATTTATAGCACTGTTGCTAATTGGATGGAGAATTAATGTTCTTTCAATGGGAGACGATGAAGCGCGTTCATTGGGCGTAAACACAGAGAAAATGAGGCTGTTTGTTATTCTTTGCTGTACACTTTTAACAGCCTCAGCTGTAAGTATAAGTGGTATCATTGGCTGGGTGGGTCTTGTAATACCTCATGCAGCCAGAATGATTGTGGGTCCGAATTACAGAAAACTTTTGCCTGCAAGCATTTCATTGGGAGCTACTTTCCTCCTGTTGGTTGACGATGTTTGCAGAACAGCCACGTCTATTGAAATCCCTCTGGGAATAATAACAGCAATCATAGGAGCGCCTGTTTTTATATACTTACTCCAAAAAGGCTACGAGGGATGGGCATGAACAACATAATGGATATCAAGGATGCAGAATTCTCTTATAATGAGAAAAAAAGTATCTTCAAAAATGTGAGTTTCTCAATTGAAAAGGGAGATGTTTTTTGTATTTTAGGTCCTAATGGAACCGGAAAATCGACTTTAATCAAATGTATGAACAGCCTGCTTAAACTGAAAAGTGGCAGGATATCACTGAAAAATAAAAATATATATTCAATGAAAGAAATCGATATTGCAAAAATCATTGCATACATCCCACAATCAAATAATTCTGTTTTTGCTTTTTCAGTTTTCGACATAGTGCTGATGGGCAGAACTCCTCATTTGAATTTGACATCTGTTCCTGGGAAAAATGACTACAAAATTGCTGAAGAAGCTTTGAAAAATCTTGGAATCTTGCACCTGAAAAATAAAACCTACACTGAGATCAGTGGTGGTGAAAGACAGCTTGTTTTAATGGCAAGAGCAATAGCTCAACAGCCCGAAATACTTCTTCTCGACGAACCAACATCCCATCTGGATTTTGGAAACCAGATACGAACGCTCAAAATCATAAAGGAATTGGCTAAAACTGGACTATCAGTTGTAATGACTTCACATTTTCCAGACCACGCTTTCCTATCCTGTAATAAAGTAGCCATCATGAATCAGGGAACAATTATGGAAATAGGAAAACCAGAATTTGTCGTCACAGAAAATAATATGAAACAAGCCTATGGAGTTGATGTCAGAATTATAGATGTAGATGAAAATAGAAGATCATGCATACCTATGCAAATACAAGAATCATGTTAATATAGAGTTTCTAATTTGTCCACAACTATAATTTTAAATTTATGCATTAGTCAAGTACAAACAATTCAAGTAAAGCCAATATCAGGAGAGGAATTGAACTGAAACAAAATGTTAAAATTTCAATTGTAGATTATACGATAAATGAGATCTTGCGCCTGGGTTTTAATAGTCCTGCTGATTTTAAGTTTATTCTATCTGTCTTGAAGAAATATTCACTCGACGTAGCAGACATCTCGCTGAAGAATTTCGAAAAAAATGTGGTTAAATTTGAAACTGATGACTTTTCAGAAAATTTAAGATGCATAGTAGGATGTACCACGCAAGAGATCTTAAATGCAAAAGAACTTGGTTTTTCTAAAATAGTAATCAATATTTCTCTTGATCCATCAGTCTCCATATATGACTTACTTAAATCAGTTGAACCGGTATTGCAAACAGTTTGTATTAATGATTGCGAAATATATCTGAGTATTGATAACGCTCTGGAAAGCCTATTAGAAGAAATAGATCCTTTATACTCATTTATTGTGGAATACAAAATAAAAAGGTTGATATTGGGCGACATAAATGGAAAAATAGACCCTTTCACTACCTATGATAAGCTTAACCTTTTTATGAATATGGTTCAATGCCCTATTGAGTATAGAGGATGTAATGATTATGGAATGGCTACGGCAAATACCCTTTCAGCATTAAGAGCAGGCATTGAGTATGTAGCAACTTCAGTTAGTGGTATTGGGGTTCCAGGAGTTGCAGCCATGGAAGAGGTCTTAATGGCAGCAAAGCATTTGTGGAAAAATGAGCAAATACCTAATGGTTATACTATTTCGACAGATTGTGAAAATATCTTACAAAAAGCCGGTATTATATTGCCTGGAGAAAAAGCCTTAATAGGGAAAAATGTATTCGCACATGAATCTGGTATCCATGTTGACGGTGTTATCAAAAATCCAAACTTATATGAAGTGATTAAACCTAAAGAGGTTGGCCTAAGAAGGTTTTTAGTGATTGGAAAACATTCAGGGACGGCATCTTTAATACAAAAGTTTAGACAACTGAATCTATTTTTAAGTCCACAGGAAGCAGGTACATTGCTTGATAAAGTAAGAAATATTGCGATTTTGCAAAAAAGCCAGTGACAGATTCTCAACTTAAAATCCTTTACAATTTATACATGGGATTGGCAAAAGAATCGAATATTCATTGAGATAAAGGGGAAATTTCCTGTGACTCAAAATGAAAGTTTTGAAATCGTTGACACTACATTACGTGATGGTGAGCAATCTGCAGGTGTTGTGTTTTCGATTGAAGAAAGAATATCATTTCAGCTTTAGACAAAGCAAAAGTGAAATGGATCGAAGCCGGTATTCCCGCGATGGGCAAACAGGAATGTGAAGACCTGAAACTAATGCTCAAAATGCCAGTAAAATCGAACCTCATCGCATGGAACAGAGCAAATTTAGAAGATTTAAAGGCGTCCATTGAATGCGGATTTAAATTTATTCACATATCTCTGCCGATATCTGAGCTGCATATAGAATACAAGCTTAAAAAGAACAGGGGCTGGGTACTGGATCAATTGAAGAAATGCTTGAAGTATCTCAAAAACTATGGTTTAATGATTATTGTAGGAGCCGAAGATGCTTCAAGAACAGATCCAAAATTTTTTCTTCAATATGCAGAAATTGCAGCTTCTTTTGGAGCAATAAGAATCAGATATTCAGATACTGTAGGATGCCTGGATCATTTTACAACGTATCAAAATATCAAAAAAATTGTAGATCATAGCCCGCTTCCTGTTGAAACTCATGCACATAATGATTTAGGTCTGGCAGTAGCAAATACATTGGCAGCATACAGGGCAGGAGCAGAGTTTGCAAATGTAACAGTAACAGGGCTAGGGGAACGTGCTGGAAATGCATCACTAGAAGAGACAGTAGTTTCATTAAAACACCTTTACAACTATGATTGTGGAATTGATCTTGAAACTTTGTCGTCTCTAGCTGAAATAGTCTCAAAAGCCAGCGAAAAAACATTGTTTCCATATAAACCAATAGTTGGATCTTTAGCATCTGACAGATTTTAAAAAATGATTTCATTGGATATATTTTAAAAATATATTTTGGAGTATTTTAATTAATTTTTCGTATTTAGTATACTTTCATTGATTTTTGATATTTGGTGTATTTTAATTAATTCATATTTAGTGTACTTTCATCAACTTTTGATGTTTTTTTAATTCATATTTGTACAACTTTGATTATTTTGCTCGTTTTTTATTTTTTTTCTGTGAGCTACAAGCCCGCCATCATTAAGTATCTCAAGCAGAAAATCAGGTAATTTGCTCCCTTTAAATATGTCTCTATCTGAAACTATAACTTCGCCTTTAGCCAGATCAACTTTAACTTCATCTCCTTCCTGACATTCGATATCAACTTCTATAAGAGGTAGTCCAATATTGATTGCGTTTCTAAAAAAGATTCTGGCAAAAGACTTTGCTATAATACATGATACTCCTGCGTGTTTCAAAGCAAGAGGAGCCTGTTCTCTTGAAGACCCGCAGCCGAAGTTGGTGCCTGCAACAATAATATCTCCAAACCTGAACTTCTTTGTGAATTCCGGATCAATTCCTTCCATTGCATGAGCTGCAAAGATTTGCACATCTTTGCTCCGCAAATACCTACCCGGAATTATATCATCAGTATTAACATTGTTTCCATATTTCCATATTCTTCCTACTATAAGACTCATAGAAATCACCCTACTTGAAAAATAATTTTTTAATATTTAATACACATACTTTAGTAACTGTTCGCTTGTCTGTTTATTATAAGATTGCGAATACAAAGCTAAAAAGACTGAGTTAGTTAATGTATCTCAGCCTGAAAACACACTTTGATGCCTTTTTGAAAAGCATCAAAATTTTCACTAAAATCATGGTGTCTGTGCGTTCAATATTTTTTGAACCTGCTCATCTGTAAGGCTATAATTAAAGAAGGTTTTATAGAACCACTTTGTTTCATTATTTATATCAATAGATTTAAACAAGTCTGGATTGATGGTTTTTGCAGCCCATTGAATCTGAAGTGCTTGTTCGGCTCCAGCTCGACTCCATACGAACGCCCCTTCTGGATTCACAAAGACCTTGTTATTTTGAACTGCCTTAATTTTCTTCCAGCTCTTGCTGTTCATTATTTGTTCTTTCTCTTTAAATTTGGCGTTTACACTAAGAATTATTATATCAGGATTCCACTTCAATATTTGTTCCATTGAAACTTCCTGCGTAATACCGCCTTTTACTTCTTCAGCTGCATTGACACCTCCTGCAGCTTCAATCCAGGCACTTACAGCAGTTCCACCGCCATCAACACATAAAGGCGACAGTGAAACGAGATGAAGAACCTTTGGTCTTTTATCATAAGGTATTTTGGATGAAACATTTGTTATTGATTTTAATTTGCTGTCCAGATACGCATTATATTCCTGTGCACGTTCTAAAGCCTCTTTGTCTCCCAATACATTTGCAGTCTCTAGAATACATTTTTTCATAAAATCAAAATTTGTAAAACTTACCTCTACAACAGGAACTCCAAGACTGGATACTTTCTCAATATTCTTATCGAATTTTGGCATGAAAACAACATCTGGCTTGGTAGCAAGCAAAGCCTCCACATCATATGTTGGGCTTAATGTTGTAGCATTATAATAGGCCGGACAAACTTTATACATCCATGGTCTTTTTTGGGGACTGAACATTGTTGCAACAATCCGGTTATCAGCTCCAAGCATCGCTAGCATTTCATTATGCCCCATCCAGGTATCTGCAACCCTTTCTACCTTTAAAGGAACTTTAACTTGTTTGCCTGCCGAATCAGTAACAGTTCTAGTTTCCTCACTGTTATTGTTTGAGGTTGATAAGTTTGTAGTGTTATTATGCGTTGCCGTTGTTTTTTCCCCTACACAACCAGAGAAAAATAATACTGACAGGATAGCGATAAATAAAATAGCTATTATTTTATTGTTCATCAAAGTACCTCTTTCATGATATCGAATTCAGCATTACTTTTCAAACCAAATTTCATGGCAAAAGTACACTTTTAACCATAGCATCCGCTGTCATTAGTATCCACCGTCATCAAAAAATACTTTCAATAATTATGGCAGCTTATTTTCCGATTAAAATCTGGAACAGCTATCGATTTGAAATAATGCTGAGCATATACTAATTTTTACTTGCTTTTTTGCTCCCTCAAAGTTTGCAAATATTTTAGTCCTCTTTCAATAGTGTAACAATATTCAATGCAATCGATTCCTAACTCCTTGAGTTTTTTCTGTGCCTCCAATCCAATTTTCATTGAAAGCACAAAATCACAATCTGAGATAGTTTCTATTGCATTTATTTTTCCATGACATTCGTCATTGGAATCGTCGCATTTGTCGCAGTATTTTTTTGTCGAACGTGTTTCAAGAAACTTATAATCCTGACCTATTACCTCAAAAATCATAAAATCCGTTGTTTGCCCAAAATGCTGGTCAACGAGTTTCCCTCTTTTTGAAGTAACTGCCACTTTGAATATCTCAGAGTCATAACTTTCATTATTGCTCTTTATATCCTGTCCAAGAATATAGTCTAAAATTCTCCCCAGATGTGTTTCATTCAATAAGTCTATGGAGTTTGCTTGCAGTGCTGCAGATATTTGTATATTGTTTTTTGAGAGTGTGCATTCGCAGTCCATATCATCATCACAGTTTATAGTAAATTACAGATATTCTTCCCAGTTGATCTGTTTTGAACGCAGAGCCATTTCCCAGTCATTTGCAACGTTTTCCAAAAAATTCAGCATACCTTCGTATCCGAAATATGCCCTGTTCAAGTAGTTTTGTCTATTTGTCGGGCTAAAAACGTCAAATGCAAACTTTATCCCAAGTTCTTCAGCCAGATAATACTCCCATGAAGAACCGAATACAGCATCTACATTGCTGTCCATCAATGACTTTTTTATCTGATACCCATCAGCTGAAAAAACAACCTTTGGAGAGATTCCCATATCGTTAAGCTCATTTTCCAGCAATAACTGAGAGTCAGACACAGGCGACCTGAAAAGCAAAAGTTCCGGAATCATTTCCAGCTCTTCAAATAACATTCTTGTCAGGCCGATTCCAATGGTTGCATCCGCAGAAACCGCTACTCTGCAGTTACGGTACCTGGGAATCATCATCAATCCCCTGCGTCTCAGCACGTCAATGGCCATAGTTTCTCCGTCTGTTATTATCGCCTCGACTTTTTCTTCTACGTCAAAATATTTTCCTACTTCACGAAGCCATCTTGCAGTATTTTTAAGTCCTATGGGAAGTGGAATTTCCGACATTATAAGAGGTATGTCATGTATTTTCTGCATTTTTAATCCAAACTTATACCCCACATCATGACTGAGAAGGATATTTGCCGATGCTAGCCCAGCATTGTTCAATTCTTCCAGAGACGTATCGTGAGGAAGCACAGCCTGAACTCGAATACCTACTTTTTCTAGAGTTTCATGTATCCATTTCAAATCAGCCCACCAGGTAGGATTCAGGTTTGCCTGGGGAGCTATTAAGTTCACAGTTTTTGAAATTTTTTCATTCTGTTTTTTTATAAATGGTAATAGTGCATCCAGTCCTAACTCAATGCCATCATAAAGATTTCCTCGAAATCCTCCTGCCATCAAGGGAATAAGTTTCGCATTAATCTGTGGCTGGATATTTCGACATAAACCCTCAATATCCTCACCAATTATATCGGCTGCACATGTACCAACTACAAATATAGCCCTGGTTTTAAATTTGGAATCGGCTTCTTCAATTAATTTTTTTAGCTTTCCTGAAGCACCCATAACCACATCTGTTTCAAAAAGCCTGGTGCATGCAACTTTTCTGTTCGTAAAATCGATTTCATGGACATCATAAGCTGCAGCAACTGTTGAAGAACAACCCTGTGGAGAATGTATAACAATACTAATGTCCTTAATACCAGCCAGCACTCCGGTGGCACCTTCAAGAGCACATCCGACCATTGGATCCCTGCTATTGTTGCAGTTCTCGAATTTTAACTCATCATACATTTTCCTCTTCCCCTTCCTGCAGCGTAGATTGTGCAATCCGGCAAATCTTGAGCCAGTTTCGGTGTAAGAGACCGGGCAGAACATAGACCTGAGTCTTCAGGAAATACTATCTTTTTCATTACCCAGCTACGTGGTCTGAAAGAATACTCAAGAGCTGTGCAGATACATTTAGCTACCTTTAGGGCTCCCCTATAGCCAAATCTTGGACGGTTCAATATAGCGTTTAAATCAACTACAGGGATATTTGGGAAGCTCATCGATGATCCAAAATATACGGTTCTTTCTGGATTTATACCTCCAAGATATTCCATCAGCTCATTTTCAGTCTGAACCATTGACTCGTATTTTCCAAAGGCGAGTGTACCTTTCGTAATCAAGATTTCTGGATCAAGACCGGTCTCCAAGAGATAATCAATACTTGTTTCTCTTGCCTGCGTACTCCATGGATGGAAATTGTATATAACCGTCCGCATATCAAAATCGCGTTCGAGCATATGAGCAATTGACAATGCCTTTATAGCATCATGCCCTTCAACAATTGCCATCTTGCCTGCAAGGTATCTTTTTGCTTCTTCAAATTCAAGGCGTATGGCTTCATATTCTCGTTTAATCAGTTCTTCCGCCTCAGTTTCCATATGTAGATACTTTGCTGCCTCTCTTAACCACCTTTCAGTTGCACTTATACCATACGGAAGAATTGTGGAGTTCAAAGGAGTATCAAACTGATCAAGCATTTCTCTTCCTATCGCATACCCAAGATCAAGACAAAGGGTACAATTTACTGCCACACTTGGAGCTTGTTTTATTTCGGCTAGGGAACAATTACCTGCTATTACAGCATTTACACTTGCACCCATGCCTTCTATTAACCGTTTCAACTCTTTAACATCGGTTTCAATCTCAGTCCTTTCTGGACCCATTTTGCCCCCTACGATGTTGACAGAGTGTGAAAGTTTTGCTCTACTTTCTGGGTCAGGCTTATCCATAAGCTGAACAATTTGTCTGAAAACCAGGTCAAATCCGCTTCTGTATTCTCCTGCAAAGCCTTCACAGTGAATAGCCATTATTTCTGCGTTAATTTTGGGCTTTATTTTATTCACTACGGCATCTACATAATCTCCAATTATTCCGGTGGCACAGCTTGTTGCGACGAAAATAACATCAGGCTTATACTTGCTGTCTACTTCAACTATAGCACTTTTCAGTTCTTTTTCGCCACCGTATACAATGGCTTTTTCGTCAATATTTGTAGTAATAATGGACTCATAAGGAGAACCACTATTTCTGCAATTTGTCAGCTTGTAAGCCTGTTTAACTCCAAATGCGCAGCCACTGGGACCATGAGCAATAACAATACTGTTTTTAATACCGCTTAAAATCTTCATTGCTGTCCAGAATTTACATGGACGGGTATGGCTGCCCTGAAGTTTCGTTTCAATTTTTCCTTCTTTGGCTAATTGATAAAGTTCGCTTAAATGCCCATAAAATACTACACTCTCATTAGCAATGCCGGCCATATTCCCCTCTATTTTCTATTCATGAATTTTTCAACCAAAAAAAATAAAAAATTTGTTGATAGCATTAGCTACAATTTTATGCCATCAAACAGGATATCCAGGCAACTACTGCTCCGAAAGCTGCTATAGAGGATAGTGTGGTTATATTCAGATTGCTCCTTTCACTTAATTTTCCATCAGTTCCATTTCCATAATACTCGGAAAGGATAGTGACCAGGAGGCTTCCTACAACATAAAGGATAACGCCAGCACTAAGAGCCATAAGTGGTTTTGTGATGCTTTCAGGGATGGGCATAATCGCACCTACTGGAATTAACAGTGCGATCAAAGCTGCAACTGCAAATCTGGTTTTATCTTCTAACTCATCTAGCAATGAAAAAGAAACCATTCCTTCTGGCAGTTTGTGCAGAACTGCTCCAACTGCTAAAATCGGAGAAAGCGGTCCAAACTCAGTGGTTATGATTACACCTTCTGCAACGTTGTGAATCGCTAATCCTAAAACGGCTGAATACTTTCCAACACTTTTAGTATAGAATCCTACAGCAAACATTACAACGAACCCGATTGCGACCAACCAGTATCCTACTGCAAAATCCTCAGTGGCATCCGGAATAATGTCCAGAAGAACCACTGTAATGGCAAAGCCAAGTCCAAGACAGGTCAATAACGTTCTTTTCGCAGAATCTTCTGTTTTATAATAAATCAAAGCTCCCAACAATTCCGCTATGACAAATGCTGCAACTACTAGATAATTATGCATGTTTTTGTCTCCCCTTACCAGACATTAATGATCCATTCTCTGTCACGCTTGTTTTCCATGGATTCAAATATTGTATTGGCAATCGTTTCAGCTAACCATTCTGCTCCTTTGTACCCGATTACTGGATATTTCCACAGTCCTGCTCTATCAAATGTTGGGAAACCTACTCTGACCATTGGAATGTTATTATCTATAGCAATGTATCGGCCTTTTGAATGTCCTAAAATCAGATCAACGTCCAGAGATTTATCTTTGATTCGACTTTCCAGTTCCCATAAATCAGCGTTCCAGATAGTTTTTATATCGCAATTTGCCTTTTCTTTGAGTGCTTCGAGTCTTGGATCAATCTTATACAGCGTATTATCATCACCCAATAGCAAAAGCACAGGCTCAAGTTCGCACTCCAGACAAAACTGTGCAAGACCAAAGACAAGATCCGGATTCCCGAAAATAGCTACTTTTTTATTCGCGAAAAACATATGTGCAAGGTCTACAATTGAATCTATTGCTTTTCCGCGTTCAATAACCAGTGATTCTGGTATTGGTTTGCCAGTAAGCTTGCTGATATTTTGAAGGAAGATATCGGTATTGGTTATGCCTATAGGGGTTGGCGTTATAATCGAAAGCACACCAAATTGGTCTTTTAAGTATGTTGCAGCGTTTGCTCCCTCATAACGGCTTAATGCAATTGATCCGACAGCATTGGCAGAATCGGCGATTTCCTCAATGGTTGTATTTCCATATGCGAACGCCGATTTGTCAGGCATAATAGGAGCATCAAAGGTCTCGGTGTCCAGAAGTACGTTTCCATCAACCTGCATCTCAGATAATATATGCTTAATTTCAGAAACATCTCCTGGATTGACCCATCCGGTGAATATATTCAGCTTTCCGGAAGGTTCGTCTTTTTTTGCAAGAGCTTTTACAATTGCGCTGATTGCAGTATCATAACCCGTTACCTGGCTACCACTGTAGCTTGGAGTATGTATAGCTATTAGCTTCACATTTCTGTCAGGATGATTTTCTTTAATTTTCGTATTCACTTTCCGGATTATACCTTCAATATCGTCACCAATAGTTTCAGTTGAACAGGTCGTTATAATAGGTATGATCTTAAGGTCAGGATATCTCGCAATAAGTGTTTCAACCGCTTCTTCGACCCTTATTGAGCCTCCGAAAACAGCGGCGCTTTCATGCAGAGAAGAAGATGCAATATCAAAATTTTCTTTGAAATGCTGAGCGAACAACAATCTGACAAACATGCTGCATCCCTGACCGCCGTGTACAAGCGGAATGCAATCCTTTATACCAATCCCTGCAAATTGGGCACCTGCAGGCTGACAGGTATACATCGGATTAATTACTCCTGTTCGCTCTTTTAACATCAGCTCACATGACATATTTTTTACCGCCTTTTAGTTAGTAATTTGACAAGTTCAGTTCGCAGTTACGGGACTTCTTTACAGTAATATAGAGAAGTCTTTCTTTGATGCCTTCAATTAGTTCCAATACTTCGGTTTTGTCAAGTTCAGAGATCCAGGGCATTTTTTTCTGAATATCAGCAGCCAGGTTTTTTGCATCGGAATAAAAAGCTTTATCTGCCGGCGTTACAAGATTTATTTTATCTCCGTTCAGAATCTTGCCGGTCATTGTCATAATGCCTTCAATGTTTTCCTCCCTATCCCAGCTTCTTGAAAAAAATTGCCACAAACATTTTTCTTGAATAAGGGCTGTTACTTTCTCTATTTTTTCTTTCATGATTTCTGCACCACACCAAGATCTTTTTCAGCTAAACTCCACATCGGAGAATCCACCAATCTAGGATCTTTTCCAGCTAAACTCCACATCGGCGAATAAATTCCGTTATATATATCTCTTGCCATGTTCACTGCGCCTTCAAAGCCCATATATGGGCCGTTGTGATATGCGTGTCCATTTATGTATGGAATATGCAGTTTTTTGACCAAGTCTCCAACTCTGGGTCCTGTAAAAATAATATCAGCGTGGATACTATCGAGCACTTCGAAAAACTCAAGTTCATTTCCATCATCAATATAAATCGTCCCGACTCTTCCCCTGGCAATAACCTTTTCAAAGTCTTCCTGATGACCAAATTTAGAAGACATTGCAACAACTTCCAAGCCCAAATCATCTTCAAGAGCCTTTGTCCAGTGCCATAGTCTTGGTCCGCCGGTCCAGATACATACCTTTTTTCCAGCAAGCCTTTCCTTATACCAGTTGAGTTTCTCTTCGTATTTTGCAACTTCTTCTGCAATTACTTCTTCAGCCTTATCTTCAATTCCAAAGAAAGATCCAATTTTTCTCAGAGCTACTTTGATATATTCAAAACCCCACGTATCAACATCCATTCTTGGAATATCATATACTCTCTTAAGTTCGTTGGCTATATACCCGGCAGAACGAGCACAATTGACGACATTCAGTTTTGCTCTATGCATGCACCGCAATTGATCATAGTTTACGTTTCCAGTAAAGTGTGCAATGACCTGTATTCCCATTTTATCAAAATATTTTTGTAATACGTAAGTATCTCCCTGGATATTGTAGTCACCTATGACATTAATTGTGTATTCGCTTTTAATTTCAGGTTCAAGAGTTCCAACTTTTTCTCTCATCCAGCCAATGTTTAATTCATGGTGTCCTTTTGACTGACTGACGCCGGCGAAACCTGGACATTCGACAACAAATATGTCAACATCTCCAAGTTCTTCCTCAATCTCACAGCATACTGCTTTAGGGTTGTCTCCAATCAATGCAGTTGTACAGGTCGTGTAGACAAACATTCTCTTGATTTCTGGAAATTCTCTGAAAGCTTCCTTTATTGCTTTTTTGAGCTGTTTTTCTGCTCCGAAAACAATATGCTTTTCTTTTGTGTCTGAAGACCAAATATACTTTAATTGGAAGTTGTCGTTATCGCTGGGATATCTTTTCGTGTGCCAGGTATCATACGCACATCCAATAGGTCCATGAATCATTTGAATACAATCTTTGATGACTCCACCAATAACGAGTTTTGCTCCACAATAGCTGCACCCTCTTTCAGATAATGATCCTGGAATTGTCTCTATATTTGAGAGTGGAAGAAATTGAGTTGTGTCTTCTCCTTCTTCTTTTATGTAAACATGGTTTTGTCGCTCAGGTATGCACTCATCACAACAGAATAGTTTTAATGGCATTTTATACCCCGTATATGTTTATTTTAAAGCTAGTTCCCCTTTTTCTCCAGTCCTGACCCTAACAACGTTGTCAAGAGACTCCACAAAAATTTTTCCATCACCAATCTGGGCAGTCTGATTGACTTCAATGATGGTTTTAATTACCTGATCCATATCTTCATCATTCACAACTACGCTCAGAAGTCTTTTTGGTATGTATTTCATACCTGTACTGTACCTTTTTGCGAGCAACCTTGGTTGTATGTAAAAATTGAGCTCTCCTGAAATTCCTCTTTGCTTACCCTTACCTAATACCGGAATTGCCGTCATAGAGGGAAAGCCAATTTTATCCAGTGCGTCTTTTGTAGCCGACATCTTGTTGGGTCTGATAATCGTGGTAATTTCTTTCATATGAAAACATCCCGGTTTTCAAAATTTTTAGCTTCCAGATTATTGCTCATAATCCTCTTTCACCCGAGCTAATTGTGTATGCATCGTCGATAGTATTCACAAATATTTTTCCGTCTCCCATATTACCGGTGTATGCTTTTCCGGAAATTATTTTTATTATCTCGTCAACAGATTCGTCTTCTACAGCCATCATGATCATTGTTTTTGCGAGTTCATCGTAATGCACATCACCAACAGTGATCCCTTTTTGTTTCCCTCTTCCAAAAACGTTTATTTTTGTGAGGGAATAGTATCCAGCTTCTGCTAGTCCATCGGTTACTTCTTCGGTCCATTCAGGACGTAGTATTGCACGGATCATTTTCATTTCTCATCTCTCCTTTAATTAATCCATAAGCCCATATCTTGCTACCATTTTCTCCAATTGATCCATGCTTAATGGTTTAGGGACTACAAACGAATCATTCTCGAGTATTTTCTTTGCGAGTTTTCCATATTCAAGTGCTTGATTGCAGGTTGGATCATACTCCACAACAGTCTTTTTATTAAATTCTGCTTTTTGAACAATGTTGTCTCGTGGAACAAAATGTAACAATTGTGTTCCGATCTCGGATACGAATTCTTCCATCATTTCAAGCTCATTATCGACCTTACGACTATTGCAGATAATTCCCCCAAGCCTAACACCACTTTGTTCTGCGTACTTGAGCAAGCCCTTACAGATATTATTTGCTGCATAAGTTGCCATCATCTCTCCAGAAGCAACTATATAAACCTCCTGAGCTTTTCCTTCACGAATTGGCATTGCAAAACCACCGCAGACAACATCACCCAGAACATCAAAGTGAATAAAATCTAAGTCCTCAGAATAGGCTCCCATTTCCTCCATCAGATTTATTGCAGTGATAACTCCTCGGCCAGCACAGCCAACACCGGGCTCTGGACCTCCGGACTCAACACAGTTTATCCCCCCAAAACCGGTATTAATAACGCTTTCAGGTGTAACAGCCTCCTCACCCAGCTCCCTTAGAGTATCCATTATTGTGGTTTGAGGTACTCCTCCAAGTACCAAGCGAGTACAGTCTGCTTTGGGGTCACAGCCATGAATAAAAATTTTTTTACCATGATAATATGCCATAGCAGCTGCAGTGTTTTGTTGAGTAGTGGACTTTCCGATTCCACCTTTTCCATAAAAAGCAATTTTCCTGGTCATTTTAAAGCCTTCAATATTTTTACAAATGGTGTTTAGAAACTTACAATTTGTTTACTTGAACTTCACATTTTTTAAGACAAATGAAATTTCTAAACAAAACTACAATTTTTCTCATTTATTGTCTACTCTAGTTTGTGTATTCCACATTATTTTTTTCTGTGATATGCTAGTCCAAACATAACACTTATTTAGGTAAGCGGAATACAGACACCTATTTCCGTCTTAATAGTATATAATTATTTCGCAGATTATGTTTGAATACCAAAAAATTAAAAGAGAAAAACTCTATAAAAATTAAATATAGGTATTGTACAAAAAACAACTTATATTGCCTTTTTTTTAATATAAAGGAACAATTACTCCTAAACTTAATATTAATTTATTGTTATGTAATTATAAGCACAACATTTTCCTTGTATGAATGATTTATGGGCCTATAAAGTGAGTTTCACCAATAGAATTTGTCAAACCGTTATGCTTAAATAACCATAACATAAAAACTAAAACATAAACATTTGACATCTTTAAGGTAAAAAATAAGAAAACCTTAAACTTCATATCTTGTGATATACCAGTTTTAATTAAATCCATAATATCATTATGTTAAAGTAAACATAACAAATATTTCCTCTAAAACATGATTTAGATAGTGGTTTTCTTCCAAAATTGTCAAAATTACATATTTATATAAAAATAAATACAGTATTCTCTGAATGGCATATTAGTTCAAAAATGCCTAATTCGGAAAACTTCAAATTATACATGAAGCTGGAAGGCAAAAAATTCTCTGCCATGTACTTTAGGGCAATTCTGGCTTTATTGTGATATTGTTTGAGGGAGGTCAAATGCAATGCAATATATGCGAAGTCGGATGTGAAATCAATAGATATGAAAGGGGCAGGTGTGGAACTTATGTATGCACTGATGATAATACTATAATCCAGGACCCTGATATAGGATACCTTAGAGCAGATCCGATTTCAATAGAAGAAGTTCCTTTACTCCATTTTTATCCTTCAGGAAAGTTCCTGCAAGTGTTCAGTACAGGATGTAACTTACAGTGCCCTGGTTGTGTGTCACGGATGCAAGCGTCAAGTAGACATTCGACTCATCAAGCTTCACTTAGTCCATCTGATGTAGTAAAAAAAGCCTTACAGCAAGAGTGTCTGGGTATAGTTTCAACACTGAATGATCCTGTTGCTAATTATCACCTTTTTAGGGAGCTTGCAGTACAGGCACAAGAAAATAATTTGCTCGTAGGTTGTTCAACCAACTGCTATTTCACAAGTAAAATTTTAGAAGAATTTGGGCAGCTTGTAGACTTCGTGAACGTGGGAATTAAAGGTTATTCTGACAGGAGCTATAGAAATTGTGGAGCTCTTTCATCAGCCCCTGTTTTTCGAAATATTTCCAGACTTTATGATATCGGAGTGCATATTGAAGCTTCAGTTGTTTATTCTAAAGGGAATGAAAATGATGTAATAAATGTCGCAGAGGCAGTGTCCAATATTTCTTCTAGTATCCCATTGCACGTCATGAGATTCATTCCCTTAGGCTACGCTCCGATAGAACTAGAACCATCAATCGGAGAAGCAGAACAAATGTGTCCTTCTCTACACAAATATTTAGACTTTGTCTATCTCTTTAATTCGCCAGGTACTGACTTCCTGAATACCTACTGTCCTGAATGCGGCAGTCTCCTAATAGAACGGGAATTTAACAGACCTATTGGATCTCAGCTTGTAAAACCCTGGATGAATCATAAATGTAGTTGCGGTTACACCCTTCCAGTTAAGGAAAAAACCAACATTGAGAGTTTCATAAAAGCAGATTTCATAGACGATTACACTACAGGTCAAGCTTTCAGTATGGTTCATGCAGTGCTTACGTGTCTGGGAGTACTGGATGACTACAAGTTGATGGATATATGGGGCGAAGATATACTAATGGATGTCTGGAATCAGGTCTCAGACCCCGAAACACTTACTCAAATTGATAATATGATAAGGCAGCCCTATTCTTATTTGGAGTTTATCAAATTTATTGCTGAAAAAGCGAATATGCCAGAAAAAGGGGAAGAACTTGTTTCTTTTATTCATGAGCGTTTGAAAATTGTCCAGAATCTATCAGCAGGAAGAAGTAGTTATAATGTTTATTATTGCATGGGATCTCCTCTTTTTGCCCTGAATGCTGGAAGAATGGAAAATAACCTTGTTACATTTTCTGGAGGAGTGAGCATAAATAAGCAGCTTCAAAAGGAGGGGAAACTGGGTATAAATATTTCTCCTTCCTATATCAATGAGCACAATCCTGGGGTAATTTTTGTCTCAGGATTCCTTTCTCGTCCTCTCAATGAGTTTTATAGTTTATGCAAGGAATATGATATACATGCAGATGCTGTGACACAGCGACGAATCTATGAAGTTTCACCTTCATGGGATTTCGGAAGCCCTCGCTGGATATTAGGACTAATGTACATAGCAGACAAGTTGCATCCAGGAAAACTTGGAGTTGACTTAATACAGGAAGCGGAAAATTTCTATTTGCAGTTTTATGGCATGCGATTTAAGGAAGCAAGGCCTAACAGGTCTTTACATAGGCCTTCATCTGGAATTTGGTCACACACCCAGACACTCTATCACCCCTTCGAAATGGAGATGCCAAGGAATAATTATACTAAAAATATTAACAATGATATACTTCAACCTTTTAGCATCTTGCCAAATTATAATGTCAAGTTAAAAGGATGATTGGAAAAGTAAAGAGCTGCAAGAATCCCATATATCTGGCTGATTATAGCAAAAAAATAATTAATAAATCAATAATAATAAAACAGTAAATAGTTTAAATTGAGTACAAGCCATCCGCAGCTTTACATATTTTTGTAATAAAATATTTTTTTAATTAAAATATTTTTGACATTGTTAATTAAATATATCTAGTTCTTTATTTCTGTATTTCATCAATAAAAGAACCGAGTACTTTAGCATTTCAGTACTTTAGCATTTCTAGATTCTTTGTGTAACACTTTGTTTTTCTTTTCAATCTTTACGTAGGTTGTAACTCCAAAGTAATAGCTTTCATTTTTTGTATCCAGAGAAACTTTCCTGTACCTCAAAACTTTCATTTTTTAATACGGTGACGTGTAAAAATATAAAGTTTAAAATGTATTGATGTGAGATGTACAGAGAGCAAAAAGACACCCAATATAAAGGAGATAGAAATAAAACAATAAAAAGATCCAGAAAGATAAAAATAGGCAATTAAAGAAAAAATTGCCGAATAAAAATGAAATAAATTAAAAGAAGAGGTAGGCAGAAGCATGGAAGCAAAACTTGAACAGCGCTTAACTGAGCTCATAGCAGAGTACGAATCAGGACAAAAAA
Organism: uncultured Methanosarcinaceae archaeon; assembly: GCA_963727895.1. Lineage (GTDB taxonomy): Archaea > Halobacteriota > Methanosarcinia > Methanosarcinales > Methanosarcinaceae > Methanosarcina. The sequence goes on from CAVSHT010000011.1 coordinate 36,975, forward strand.
TCCTCAAAGACATTGAGTTAAAGCTTGTTGAACTTGAAGACCGGAAAAAAAACCTGAAAGAAACCATCCTTCGCATTAGCGGAGCAATTGACCTGTTAGAAGAAATGCTGGAAGGAAAAAAGGATGCAAAGGAGCCAGAACTCGGAACAAGGAACAGAATTACTATAGAAATAATAGATGTGCCTAATGTTATAAAACAGCCCCTTAAAAAAGCTATTAAAATTCTAGAAGAAGCAGGGTTTACAGCAGGAGAGATCGTTGAGCAAAAAACGGTTTTACCTATAGGAGTTATGGCCGGAGATATTATCAGGCAGGACCCAAAACCAGGCACTAGTTCCCAAGTTGGATCAGCCGTAAAGCTCGTAGTTGCGGTAAAAGGCAAGTTTTTGCCAACTGATAAAAACTCGTTGTGTGACTCATTTTCAGACAACATCTGAACAATATAAAGAAGGGATTAAAACGGAGTATCATTCTTCCATAATAAAAAGTTCTCTGAATGAACTTCAGGAACACTGTAGGGCAGCAATTTCAGCCTTTACCGCACTTGAGCATTCTGAGAATCAGATATCTCAAAAACTTTGTCTGAGAAAATTTCTCAATGAGTGTCAGGAAACTTCAGTGGTCTTATGGCACAATAATGATAGAAAACTAGGAAAACATCTCAGATCCATACTCTCAATTTCTGGAAATTCTCCTCTATCCCCAGCAGCTTTTTCAGAACTGAAATCAGCAATAGGTAAACCAGAAGAAAGTGCTGATCCAGTAGAATTGGAAGCTTTCTCATATAATATAAAAACAAAATCACTTACTATTCGTGGGAAAAATTATGAAATTCTGCCTATTTTCCTGGCCGTAAGAGACCTTTACGCTTCGCTGCCGTTCTTCGAAGAATTTCAGGCATGCACCGAACGGCTTGAAAAGGGTCATCAGGATTCCACAGCACTCTTTCAGAAAGCTGTGCTTATGTATAAGTCCAGAAGATTTGAAACTGCTCTGCAAATTACTGCACAAGTTCTGAAAATTATTCCTGATGACTACAGAGTCTGGTACAACAGAGGTGTTATTCTATCTGAATTAGGCCGACTTGAAGAAGCAATTGAAGCTTATAACAGAACAATTGAACTTGAACCAGCTTTTGAAGTCGTATGGGACAATAAAGGAGTTGTTCTTGCCAAACTTGGCAGATTTGAAGAAGCTTTTGATACTTATAATAAAATCCTTTTAAGATATCCAGAATATGCTGAAGCGTGGGCTGGAAAAGGCTCCATACTTTCGATCCTTGACAGAAAAGAAGAAGCTCTTGAAGCATATAATTCCGCCCTCCGAATCAGACCCGATTATTATGAAGCCCTTAAAGCGACCGGAAACCTGCTTTCAGGACTTAGCAGATTCAAAGAATCCCTGAAGGTTTACGATAAAACGCTTCAGCTAGCTCCAACAGATCCTCTCCTCTGGACAGCACAGAGTTTTGTCCTTTCGGAAATTGGTAAACAGGAGGAAGCACTGCAAAATTGTAATCGAGCTCTTGAATTGAAACCTGGATTTGTTCCTGCACTTGAAACCAAGATGAAAATCCTTTCAGAAATCCGCAGACAGAAAACTAGAAACTCCTAATAATTTTTTAATTATTTTTGTGTATAACATTTTCTATATAACATTTTTGAGCTTAGGTATTTTCCTATCTTGAGCTTAGGTATTTTCCTATCCGTATTTGGATTAAAAAATAGAACTATATTTTAATTACAAAGCAGTTTTTATATTCGATAAAATTCGAATTGAAAAAATATATCTCATTGAAAACAAAAAGTGTAAAATACCAGTTTTAGCTCTGGTTCCATGCTTTATATTTAAAAATGGCCAAGTGTGGCAAAAACCCTGAAGGGGTCCAGAATGAGCTTTCACTGGAAAAGCGAGGATTCCGATATGACAGAAGAAAATACGAGTGAGAAAATAAGTAAGGTGAAGCAAAAGAAGTCAGAAACAGTAGAAAGGTCCATAGAACCAGAGGATGCCAGGAAGCTCCTTAAGAAGGCTGGAGAGACTGATAACTACGAAGAAAAGCAAAAACTGTATGATAAAGCCTTAACTTTGGACCCTTTACATCTTGATGCATGGATCCAGAAAGGTTTCGCCCTAGGCAGGATGGGAAAATCGAGAGAAGCTCTTGACTGTTATGAAAAAGCTCTTGAAATAGATCCCGAAAACCTGGGGGTCAAATGCCTAAAAGGTTTTGCTTTCAATAACTTGAAGGAGTTTGAAAAGTCGATAGAATCTTATGATGAAGTTCTAAAAGTAAAACCAGATGATGTATTTTCATTATATCAGAAAGGCTCAGTTCTGGAAAGTCTAGGTAGATATGGAGAAGCTATGAAGTGTTACGAGAAAGCACTTGAAATTGATCCGACTGACGCTCTTATTAGAGAGAAGCAATTAAGACTTCTTGGAGTTATTTATAAAAAAGGAACTTTAACAGACTCTCCAGACAGTAGTTTCAATTGAATCAGAAATTTTAGAGATATTAACAAAATTCTAATTAGATAAAATTTGTAACAAAGATAACGAAACAATTAAAGAAACAATAAGAGTTATCAAAAATGTAAATTGTAGTAAAACATCAAAAATGAAATGTTCTCGAAAAATAAGAATAGTCTGATAAGAAAGTGTAAAGCCGGAAACCGGCCTTTACTTTTTGTTCTTGTTAGCTTCCTCTTCTATTCTGATCTCTTCAACGATTTCCATCAATTTTTCCTTAATTTTTACAATGGAATCCACAGCTTCGCCGCCTACTTCAATCGGAGCTTTTTTCTCCAGGTCAGCCTGCATTAGTTTAGTGTCAAATGGAATTTCTCCAAGAACCTGGATACCAAGCTCTTCAAGCCTATCATTGACTTTTCCAGAGCCTCCTTTATTAATTACGGCAGCAAGATGTTTTATCCCTATTTCAGAAGACAGCTTTTTTATTCTCTCAGCCGTTTCGAGCGATCTCGCCCCTGGCTCAACTACCACTATCATGAGGTCCATTCCTCGTGTGGTACCCCTTCCGAGATGTTCAATTCCTGCTTCCATATCAAGGATCACTGCACTTTTGTCCTTAAGCATAAGGTGCCTGATAAGCGCTCGCAGAAAAGCTGAAGCAGGACACATGCACCCACTTCCACCACGGTCTACGGTACCCATGACAAGCATTCTTACTCCGTCAGGCCCTATAACTCCGTATTTACTCGCAATATCATCGACTTTAGGGTTGTAAATGAAAGCTCCACCTTCGGCACCTGCTCTTTCCTGTATCAGATCTTTAAAATCTGTCAGGGGCTTTGGGGGATTTTCTACTCCAAGTGAAGATGCCAGATTCATATCTGGATCTGCATCTATTGCCAGTACTTCGTATCCGTCCCTTGCAAGTAATCTGGCCAGAGTGCCTGAGAGAGTTGTTTTTCCAACGCCGCCTTTTCCGGTAATTGCTATTTTTATGAGGATTCCCCCTGAACATTGATTCAGATTAATTATACTGATTTATAAGCAGGGATATAACCATCAAGCTGTTTATAGTTATTCATTTATCTCTGCCTTCATCTAATTATTTCTTGGATAATATTTTTTAAAATATTTTGTTTTATGAAAATTGTATTTATTCACTCATATGTTATCTCTGCCAATTTCTTTATCTAATAAAATAATAAATAGAAAGCACTCTTTTTAAAATTGTACACGTTCTTTTTCATATATTTGAATCTCAGTTGGGACATTAAATCCTATGTATTATTCTTTCTGTGTAAACAGTCAAACAATGCAGGTTTAAAAAGAAATTTCAAACCCAACATAATATAAGAATAGAATAATTTTTTTAGTTTTCACATAAATTTTATAAAGAATCAATAATAAGTAGATTAAGAAGTTCAATCTTACTCTCCAGATAGCCTAAACTCTACAACATATGCCTTAAGAGACATGGTCGTGTTAACTTTGCGCATATTTGAGTATTGGCTTACATGACCCTGCATCCTAGGAAAAATAGCTAGGAGTAATATAAATGATGTTAAAGAGAATAAAAATTGGGCATTGTTACTTAAATATATCTCATTGTTACTTAAATATATCTAGTTCTTTATTTCTGTATTTCATCAATAGAATAACCGAGTACTTTAGCATTTCAAGACTCTTCGTATAACACTTTGTTTTTCTTCTCAACCTTGCCAGAAAGTGCCTCAATATGCTGTTATATCTCCTTCAACAGTATACGTTTCTGCTTTTGATTGAGTATGACTCTTTTCTGGAAGAAACTCTGCATATGCTCTCCAGTGATCTGTCATCACTTCTCCAATCTCTTTTTTCTTCAATTTTTCCCAGAGTAGTTTTCCAGTTTCCGTTCCTCTGCTGCCAAAAGAGCAGTTGATGAACTTTTTCCCAACTCTATCAACAGCAATCCAGATCCAGCAATATTTTTTTTGTTACCGATGTAAGTGTGCATCTCATCCATTTCAACAATAGATATCTCATTTTCACTTTTTAGGTTCTCTAACTCTTGACCAAATTTCTTGATCCATCTTTGGACAGAAACATGACTCACCCCTAAAACTCTTCCTATTTAGCGAAAGCCCAATCCTTCAAGGTAAAGTTGTAAAGCCTGTTTTTTAACAGAGGCGGAAAAAGCAGTTGATTTTAGCTCTACTGTATAGTTATAGCCACAATCATGGCATTTGTAGCGTTGACGCCCGCCAACTATACCATTCTTTTTGTGACTGGAGCTATTGCATCTGGGGCAGTTCATGAAGAAATATACTTTCTAATAATATATAACTATGTTTAAGTATCAAAGCCCAAAATTGAAATAGAAATACTTGTTTTGATGATACTGTTTATTGGAGTAATATGTGTAGCCTCAGCATCTGCTGACAGTAATCAAGATACACAGTCAAAGGGTACGATTTCTGAATTCAACGATTCAAATTCACAGAGTGACCTGTTACCCGATTTTAGTCCTCTGACTTTTCAGAATTTGAAAAATGATCCTAATGTTTTAGCTACAAAAGGGCAAATTCCACAGTATGCTACTCAAGCAGAAAGACAAAATTGGCTTGATAAACTTGATATAACATATAAATTAACAGGGGATGAGATGAGCCCATACGCGTACCCAAAAGGACCATTATTAGCGCACGGGTTTAACTTCGATGGATATATTGAAGTTGTGTTCTATAAAGGAATGAATGTCTCAGATTCTCAAATTAATGAAATATATAACGTAATAAATAAAAAAGTAAATGAGGCATCTGTACAGGATGTTCTTGTTGTTTTCAAAAAAAGCGATTTTTTCCAAGATGCTATCGCAACTGAAGACGTAGGAACAGCTAATGAAACATCAAATTTGTCAGTATCTGAAGAAAAAAACGTTAAAATATTCAATAATTCAAGCACTAATAATTCTGATAGTGCAGACAACATTCCACAACGTTTACCACTTACCTTTGGTCCGGAGACTCTTGATAAACTGAAAAGTGATCCAAATTTTATTGCTGCTTATGGAAGTATACCCTCTTTTTCAGCGTTGGAAGAAAGAAAACAGTGGCTTGATAAACTGAATAATGTATATCAAGGAGCTATATCGGAAATATCAAAATATGAGTATCCAAATGGCCCTGTTACATCTTTTGGTTATACCATTGATGGTGTTATTCAGGTAGGGATTAATAGGAGTAGGACAGTTGATAAGCCTTTTATGGATGAAATCTATCAGATTCTTGACTCAAACGCAAATAGGATGGAGATTAAGGAAATCCCTGTGGTTTTCGTGCATGAAGATAATCCTGTGCCAACAGTTAAAATTGATCCAATCATTAAAACCGCGAATTCATCGGTATATGGAGAAAAAAACTCTGTAGAATTAAATAATAACTCAAGTGGAAATAAATCGAGCAAAAATAACTCTATTCCAGATATTGGGGTATTGGGAAGCTTGATATGCCTGTGTAGTGGATGGAGACTCAGAAAAATGTAAGAACAAGAGAGGAAAATTGTGTAGCCTTTATAAAGCTAATTCAATAGTTACTAAAAGTTAAAAGAACACTTGATAAATGTTTAAGTGAATATTAAAAGAATTAAAAAATACATTTACCAAGTAAGAAATTAATTATCTTTCTATTGAGTATAAAGTTCTTTTACCTAGCTACAAAATCAAACCCATTTTCTGCAGCGACCTGTTTAAAGTACTTTTCAATATGATTTCCTTCCTTTTTTGAAAAACCTGCGTCACGAGCTAGTTTATCAAGTACCTTTTGAACTCCTGTCCCATACTGAATTGCTTTCTTTTCTTTCCAGAGAAGTTCCGATGAAAGCAAGTCTTCTGCAGCTTTTCTCAGAATGTATTTTCTTATATAGAGGTCATTTCTTTTAAGGACCTTAAGTTCAGGTCTGATTGCAAGCGCTGTTTTTATTACATTTTTATCCAGAAAAGGAACCCTGAGCTCTACGGAGTTAGCCATGGTAACCATGTCATCCCTTTCAAGATTTACCGTTGAGATCTTTTTAAGGTCTGAGTAGATCTCTCTATCAAGTACCTCTGGACCCTGCTCAAAAAAGCCTTCATGCCTGCTGTAACCGCCAAATAGTTCGTCTGCACCCTGCCCTGTAAGAAGGACTCTTTTCCCGTCTTCTTTTGCAGTTTTTGCAACAAAGTATAAAGGAAGCCCGATTGCAATTTTCGTTGGGTCCGTTGATTCAGTAGCATAAATCACGCTCTGAACTGCAGCTTCAATCTCTTCAGGTGAAAGGAGATGAATCTTGAGAGAATCGCTCATTCCAGCAGTTTCAGCCGCATATTGTGCCTGGATAAGATCATGAGAATCTGGAAGTCCAACTGAATAAAGGGAAATCGAATCGTCAATATTTTTTGCAAGGGCAGCTAAAAATGTACTGTCAATGCCTCCTGAAAATGCAATTCCTGAATTTTTTGTAAGCCTTATTTTTACAGCTTTTTCAAGAGCCGCCTTCAGGCAGGAAGCTGCTTCGTATTCTTCCGAGATCATTTTTTCAGGAAACTCAATTTTAAGGGATTTTTCTTCAAGCTTCCCGTTTTGAGTTTTGAAATTTATTATGCTACCAGGTGGGAAAGGCTTGATATCAGTATCCAGACTGGAAAAAGCTTTTTTTTCCGAAGCAAAATTAATTTTTGGTTTTCCAGCATCCATTTTGAGAGAATAAAAAAGAGGTTTAACTCCTACAGAGTCTCTGGCTAATACAAGTTCATCATCTAATATATAGGCTAAAGCGTAATCTCCGTTTACTCTGGAAAGAGTAGAAAAGACCGCATTTAGAAGGTTTTCTCCTTCCTTTATTTTCGTTTCTATGAGGTTAAAAAGTACTTCAGTATCGGAATCGGTCTTTATTTCCTGTTCGGTAGCAAGTTCCCTGAAATTGAAGATTTCTCCATTGAATACAAAAGCCCCTTCTCCAATTAGAGGCTGAGACATGTTGCCTGTGATTTTAAGTAAAGTGTTTCCTATACTAAGTCCTTCAGCCTGATAGGTTCCGCAAGCATCAGGTCCTCTGTGCTCGAGAGTTTCCAGCATTCTTTGTACTTTTTCGTTTGTATCAGGAGTTCCTGCTGCTCCTGCTATTCCGCACATGTTTGCTCCTTTTTCTTTATTCGGTGTATACACGCACTCTATCTCTATATATTATTTTTCCAATTAAAAAGAAAATACTAAATCTGGAACAGTAAAGACTGTAAATTTATGAATATTAAAAAGTATAAACTTAAGAATATACTTGGGATTACTGATTCGAAAGTTGTGAAAATTAATTATTTAAAACTCGCCAGAATTACGAATTCTAAAAGAAAAAACCATTTTTGTCAAATTTGGGTTCTGGCTTTTGTCATTCCTTCATCTGGAGATTTTTCCATTACTATTTCTATTGCATATAATGGATCTCCTTTCAGGGCAGCAGATTTATTGCACTTTTTTCGTCTCCTATCCAGACTGAGTTTGCGCAGTAAATACAACAGCAACGAGTTAGATATAGTTTATTTTTAGGTTTATAGTCGCTGCAACAGTTACTTCCTCGGAGAACTCCGTGTCTGCAGAGAACAAGTTGCCTTGTAAGATGCAACTCATATTCAAGGCTTTTCTGGCTATAGCTCTGGCTGTTCGGCTCATTAAAATCCAGAATTTCACCCCATAATATAATTGGGCATTGGTAATTAAAAATAGATATATATGCTTATAACATATATTTCTTCATGAACTGCCCCCAGATGCAATAGTTCTAATTACAAAAAGAATGGTATAGTTGGCGGGCGTCAACGGTACAAATGCTCTGATTGTGGCTATAACTATATAGTAGAGCTAAAATCAACTGCTTTTTCCGTCTCTGTTAAAAAACAGGCTTTACAACTTTACCTTGAAGGATTGGGCTTTCGCTAAATAGGAAGAGTTTTAGGGGTGAGTCATGTTTCTGTCCAAAAATGGATACAGAAATTTGGTCAGGAGTTAGAGGACCTAAAAAGCGAAAATGAGATATCTATTGTTGAAATGGATGAGATGCACACTTACATCGGTAACAAAAAAAATATTGCTGGATCTGGATTGCTGTTGATAGAGTTGGGAAAAAGTTTATCAACTGCTCTTTTGATAGCAGAGGAACGGAAACTGGAAAACTACTCTGGGAAAAATTGAAGAAAAAAGAGATTGGAGAAGTGATGACAGATCACTGGAGAGCATATGCAGAGTTTCTTCCAGAAAAGAGTCATACTCAATCAAAAGCAGAAACGTATACTGTTGAAGGAGATATAACAGCATATTGAGGCACTTTCTGGCAAGGTTGAGAAGAAAAACAAAGTGTTATACGAAGAGTCTTGAAATGCTAAAGTACTCGGTTATTCTATTGATGAAATAAAGAAATAAAGAACTAGATATATTTAAGTAACAATGCCTATAATTGCATTATATACTATTAAAATTTTCTAAATTTACATTTTAATAACAAAAACATATTTCTGAATATAACAATTCAGGACCAGAATAAACGAGGAGAAAAAGATCCAGAGATGACTTAAAAAAGACTAGATAATAATATCTGGATTGCTACAGGAGAATGTAAACTAAAGACTACAGAATAATGTAAACTAAATAACCTGAGAAAACCGAAAAAAGAGAAATAGGAAAGTCTGAAAATTTATCTATTCTTGTTTTTACTCCGGTTTTTCATCTGTCATATAGCACCCGAAATAAGTATTTTGTTCTACTTTTTTCAGAATATTATTAATGTTTTCAAGCGAGATTTCTATGTTTTCCATTCTCTTTTCTATATTCTCAATTTTAGCAAGAATTTCTTGTTCAGTTGTCAAACTTTCATCTCCATATAGAGATAATAGTGGTTAATAAACAGTTCATAAAGCAGTGAAAATGTATTGCTTTATATATTATTCACAATTCATATAGACATCGGAAGACACATAAAGCTTAAACAGAAAGCAGCCAGGACTCAAATATAATATCGGAAGTGGAAATGAATAAATAATGATATTAATAAAAAATAAAATAAAGTTATAAAACAAGTAATTACTTATTTTCCCAAAATTCTTTGGCTTCTTCTTCCATTTCTTCCAGCCTGTCATAATAATCCGGGAACTCGTTCAGATGAGCCAGGGTAATTTTTCCTGTCATAATAGGATCGTCATTAGTAACGTTTGTCAAAGGGTCCTGAGTCCCATGTTCTAACTCTACATCCATACCTCTGCGAAACTGGTCAACATCGAATTTACCCCATTTTATCCCAAGCTGTTCTCCAACTGCTTTTGCCTCTTCAGCTGTAAATTGCTTTTTTTCCAAAATACTCACTCCAACTAATTATTTAATCTATAACAATTATATTGTTAATATATATGTACTTAAGATTTTCCTTTAAAACCAGGCTATATATTATTGGCTATGCACAGAGGGGCATCAGATTCAGAGCAAAATGTTTTGATTAATAGAGATCTATGCATAAAAAAGAGTCAGATATGTCAAATAAAGATCAGTTATTTATGAGAAGAGCAATCGAGCTTTCCTTTGAGAATGTAAAAAACGGTGGAGGCCCTTTTGGGGCATTAATAGTCAGAAATAGGAAAATCCTTGCAGAGAGCTATAATCTGGTAACTGTACTTAATGATCCTACAGCCCATGCCGAGATAAACGTAATAAGAGAAGCATCAAGGAAACTCAAAACCTTTGACCTCAGTGGATGTGTTATCTATTCTTCCTGTGAGCCCTGTCCAATGTGTCTTGGAGCTATCTATTGGGCCAGGATTGACAAAGTCTTTTTTGCCAACACGAAGTTCGATGCTCAAAAGATAGGCTTTGCAGATTGTCGAATTTATAAAGAGATTTCACTTCCACCTCAGGAAAGAAATATAGAATTCAAACAACTACTAAGAGAAGAAGCGCTAAAGGCTTTTAAAGAATGGGAAAAGTCAGAAAATAAGATTGAATACTGAGAATAATCAAAAAATACGCATAAACGAAGACAGAGCCAGATTTATCGCAATTAAAAACTTTATATCTAAATTAAGATTTCTTTTTCTCTGAAATACTGGATAACTATTTACCTGCTATGATCCTATTTTTCTCATGATTTTTGACCCTATTAAAGTCTGCAATTTAGAACTCCAGAACCGCTTTGTAAGGTCCGCAACACACGAATTTCTAGCTAAAGAAGATGGAACGCCCACTTCCAGACTCGGAGACCTATATGAAGAACTTGCAAAAAATGAAGTGGGGCTGATCATAACAGGCTATTCCTATGTTCTTCCAGGCGGGCAGAGTGATATCTACCAGCAGGGAATCTATGATGATCGTTTTATTGAACCCTATCGGAAGATAACTGAAAGAGTGCACAGGTATAAAAGCAAAATTGTGCTCCAGATTGTGCATGCAGGTCGGCAGGCAAGTATTTCAGAAGAATATCTTGTTCCTATGGCTCCTTCAGAGGTAAAAGACAGCCATTCGGCAGTTGTGCCCAGAGAAATGACCGAAGAAGAAATCCTGAAGGTAATTGAAGCTTTTACAAAAGCAGCTGTCAGGGCGAAAAAAGCAGGTTTTGATGGGGTACAGCTCCACTGTGCTCACGGCTTTCTCTTAAGTAATTTTATTTCTCCTTATACCAACAGGCGGACTGACCATTGGGGAGGATCAGTAGAAAACCGGACAAGAATAATCACGGAAATTGTCAAGCGCATAAAAGAAGAAACAAGAGATTCTTTTCCAGTTCTGGTCAAACTGAATTCAACAGATGGTTTTCAGCCCTGTTGCTCAAAGGCTGAACTTGGACTTGACATTTTCCAGGCAGTGGAAATTGCAAAGTTTCTGGAGAAAGCTGGAGTCTGTGCAATTGAGGTTAGTGGAGGGATAAGTGAAGCCGGTGGGGTTACTATAAGGACTGCAATTAACTCTCCTGCCAAAGAAGCTTATTTTAAAGACTGCTCTAAAGCGATAAAAAATGCAGTGAATATTCCAGTTATTCTTGTAGGTGGCATCAGATCACTTTCGGTTATTAATGACCTGCTTAAAAACGAAGTTGCAGATTTGGTTTCAATGAGCAGGACATTTATCAGTGAACCTGATATTGTCTTGAAATTCAAATCAGGGGAGGTTAAAAAGACAAGATGCGTATCCTGTAATCTCTGTTTTGATCCTGAAGGAATCAGGTGTAATTTCCAGTTTGATTAAGGATTTTATTAAACTTCCATTTTAAATAAAGATTGAACTTTACTTTTTTTGGTTAAAAACTGGAGTTTCTACTTTTTTCCTACCAATTTAGCCTCCGGAGATAATTAAGTAGATTTTCGATAAAACCTGCAATAGCAGTAGTCATAATAAGATCTATACTAAGTAATGGGGGGCCATACTGAGTTCCGTTAATAAGCCAACTTTTTTATAATAGATAGATGCAAAAGAGATAAGCTTTCAAGGCTATCAATAGGATTCGGGTTTATGTTTTTTTGCCGGATCTGCTACCCTTATAATTTGAGAGGAAATCAAAAAATGCCAGAAGAGAACCGTATCGGTAGTAAGATACGCCAGCTTAGAGAAGCCAGAGAAATGACCGTTGAAGAACTGGCTGAAGCTAGTCAAAGCAGCGAGGAATTAATTCAGCAGTTGGAAAACGGAGCTCTTGTTCCATCTTTAACGCCTCTTTTGAAGATTGCGCGGGCTTTAGGTGTCCGTCTCGGTACTTTTTTGGATGATATGCCTCAGAGCGGACCTGTAATTGTCAAATCAGGACAATCAGAGGATGTAGTCCGTTTTTCAGGAAAAACTGAAAGACCTAAAAAGAGTGCTCTTGAATTTTATTCTCTTGCCCCAGATAAAGCAGATCGCCATATGGAACCTTTTGTTATTGATATCCATCCTTCTCCTAAAGAAAGCCACAAGCTCTCTTCTCACGAAGGAGAGGAGTTTATCTATGTCCTTTCAGGAGATATTGAGATTTTCTACGGGAAGGATGTTATTAAATTGAATTCAGGAGACAGCATATATTATGATTCCATTGTTCCTCATGATGTTCATACGGAAGGGGAAAGTGATGCAAGAATCCTGGCTGTAATCTATGCTCCTGTGTAAAACCGCAATGCGTAGATAAAAGAGTGAGAACTTTAGCTTAAAACGGAAAGTTCTGGATTTAAAAATTAGATACAAGTATTTCAGAGTTAAGGTAATCCAAAATGTTTAGTACAATTGTTAGTCCACGCTTTGGGGACATAGACGGGCTTGGACATGTGAATAACACTGTTCTCCCTGTCTGGTTCGAAACTGGAAGAAACTCCGTATTCAGGCTTTTTTCACCAGACCTTGATCTCAGCCCTGATGTATGGCACCTTATTCTGGTCAGGACTGAATTTGATTTTCTGCACCAGATGTACTTCAGGTCTGACGTAGAGATCAGGACTTATATTGCAAAAATAGGAAATACTTCCTTTACCGTTGGGCATGAAGCATGGCAAGAAGGAGAGCTTAAGGTCAAAGGCCAGGCAGTTCTTGTCTATTACGACTTCAAGCTTCAGAAAGCAATTCCACTTCCTGATTCGATCCGGAATATTCTGAAAGCTCACATGCTTCCTGCGATGGATACAAAAGAAACAGATGCAGATTCACCCTGTTCAATCTGAACATACTTGCCTCCTGCGGGAAAGCAAGAAGTAGAAAAGTGAAGTTTTTGGGAACGGCTAGTGCATTGAATTTATAGATATCGCTGTTTTCGTGGCTAAAGTGTTATAACAGGTATGATTGTTAGCCGTTCCTAATTGATTTTTTACAATCAGCCATGTATATTTTTGCGTATTTTATTTGAGATGGGTACATTTACCCTTCCCTTGGAAAAATAGTTCAAATTAATTTTTTTCTATGTCATGATATGGACTTCTGCTTCAAAATTCCGAATTACTGTAGTTGATTCATTGGGTTTTGAGATATTAAAGAATTTTTCTCCGATTAGAAAAGCCATGCATGAGGATGCATTTTTATATTTGTTGGGATATAGAATGAAAGTTGAGTCCACCTGACTTTTATAGTCGAACTAGAAAAGAATAATGCGATTAATATATCGAAATATAGTATTAACAACAAATTTGTAGTATTGTGAAATATCTATTTTATTCCTAAGATGCGCAGTCCCTAAAACACATATACTAAAGACCTTAAGTTATTTAAGAAAACAAAAAAATGAGGTAATTCAATGCTAGGCGCAGAGGAACTTATACCGATTTTCATACTAGTTGTGCTCCTTTTTGGGGCAAATAAACTTCCTGAATTAGCTCGATCCATGGGGAGTGCGATGGGAGAATTCAAAAAAGCTCAGATGGAATCTGAACAAAATCTGAGAGAGTTTGAAAAATCCATAAAAGAACCCACCGTTGTAAAGAGCAAGATACAGGAAACAGCTGAAAAAATTGGAATTGATATAAGGGGCAAGACCGACGACCAGCTTCTCGATGCAATACAGAAATCAACTGACAAGCAAAATGAAGTTTCACAGCCATGAAAGGCGCTTGAGATTAGAAATATGAAAAAATTTAGATGTTTAAAGCATACATAGTTCTATTTAAAAAATAGGTTGTTTTTATCTCCTATTTATCAGTGTGATCTAAAATAGAGAATTGATTTTATCTTAAGGGTCAGTTGACGGCTTTATCAAAGTGTCAACTGAACGATTGAATTTTGAACAATTTACTGAAAAAGTCTGATTTTTTGATGTTTTTTAGGACAAACTTTAGTTTCCAGTATACAATTCTATTAATTTTATGAATTATTTCAATTAATTGTCAACTTATTGTACATACAATATCAGGAATTTATCATAATAGGATCCATTAGACATTGTTCCATAATTTATTAAGTAACTAAGCAATAGTGTTCAAAAAGACTCAGCGATCTAAAACGTTGGGATTTTTGTGCAGAGAAAAAAGGTTCTTTTTTTAGAAGTTCACAACACATAATCTTTGGTCATCAAAACCATGTATTACGTCGTATCTTTTAATCAATTTACCACTGGAATTATAGAATGATCTGTTTATATAGTATGATATAAGAAAAAGGAAAGATATTTCTGGTTAATATAATATAAATATTTCATATATCATATTTACTATTTACTAACCAAATGAGAAACTTCACTGCAAGTGTTTTATGAAATCGTCGTATAATTTCTTAATAGCAAACTGTTATTCATTTTCTGAGGTGTTCATATTGAGAAAATTAAATGTCGATATCGAATAGTTCAAAAGACTCTATAATAATGGAATGAACGATAAAGAAATCGCTAATATTCTCGACTTTTCTCAATCTACTGCACGCAACATACGCTGCAATTTAGGGTTGCCGTCACTAGTGAGTAGTCGCAAACCCACCGTACCAGTAGTTATAGACCATAAAGAACTCAAAAGGCTTTTCGAAAAAGGTCTTAGTGACAATGAAATTAGTGAATTTTTTGGTGTAAGTGAGAATACAATCTTGAAACATCGCCAAATTCTAGGTTTATTAAGATGGAAAAAGTGGGAAAGAACAGCTGATAACATCGAAAAATTCAAGCATCTTTATTATGAAGGTTTAAGTGACAGAAAGATCGGAAATATTCTTGGTATATGTATTGACACAGCAAGGAAAACTCGTCACGACCTAAGGTTAACTCCACAGCCATTAAGTAGGAAATATGTTAACATTGAGGAATTAAAACATTACATGGCTATAGGACTTACTGATAAAGAAATTGGCGCTATTTTCGGTGTTAGTGATCGTACTATTTATGAAAGACGCTGTGATATAGGTTTATTCCTACGCAAGAAACAAACTTTGTTTGAGAACATAAACATAGATGATTTCAAAAAGCTATATACAGAAGGCATGAGTGATGTAAGGATCGCAAAAGCACTTGGTGTACAAGATCAAGTATTAATAAGAGAAATACGCAATAATCTCGGACTTGCACCGAATAATGGGAAAAAACACTTGAAAATGCGTGAACTATATGACTTAGAGTTGTCTGATAATAAAATTGCCGAAACACTCTAAGTTAGGAAACACGATGTCACTACATGGCGTCAAAGCCACGAATTGCCTGCAAATAATTATGGTGATGAGGTCACAGACGCTCAAAATGTTAAGTTATCAAACCCCATAAAAGAAAAGTCGATTCGAATTGATTTGGAATCGCTTTTTTATGATACAGAATTTCTTGAGAACTATCTTCAAAAAGAGATTACGTAATGATTTAGTATTATGATCCATCTAAAGTCTTGAATAAAAACCGGAAAATGGGTTAATCAAAGCATCGGTTTCGAATCTTAAAAACGCTTAGGCTCAATATTGCGCGTCTTATTCTCTTATTTGAGAGGTTAGTCATCGAACTGTTCTTGTGTTGCTGCCCCGATTCTTTTCAGAGGTCTTATTGCGAGCGCAACGAGAATGACGGGCACTACGATCTCTAAGACATTTCTCCGGTTCGATTCGTATTGCTTTCTTAAATGCTTGCATAGCTTCATTGTACTTCTTAAGGATTCCTAAAATAATTCCTTTATTATGCCATGCCTATGCATTCTCCGGTTCGGTTTCTAGCACTTTCTCAAATACTTGCAGAGCCTCATCATACTTTTTAATATTTCTCAAAGTAATTCCTTTATCAATCAAAGCGTCAATGTCATCTAACTTACGTTTAGATAGCTTTAGGGCATTGTCTTTAATCAATGTATCAGGATTCTCTGGTTCCATTTTGATCTCTTTAACGAAGACCCTCAAATCATATCGTGTTTTACCGTTTTTAGGAATGTAATCCCGTCCAATGTAGCAATTACCAGTAGCGCCTATTACCCTATCTGGAATCTCAATCCAAACATCGGCATTAAGGCAATGAAATCTGTCAGGAGGTTCAGACATATTTTTGCATCTCCATATTACCTACATATTTTAATTATATTTAAATGCTTGAATCATCTTATATAAATGATTAAAACAAAATATTCATGAAAAGTAGACACTCAAATTAACAGACAAAAAACAAAGTTAAGAAGACGTATTAATATCTCAACGAGGAATTTCAAAATATTTCATTATATTACTATTAAATATTTCTAAGCCATTTATTTCCAAATTAAGTGATTAATATAAGAAGTAATTACATGGATAAATTGATCAGATTTCTGCTATATTTCATAGTACTATGTTTATATTGTTATCATCGGTTTCATACTTTAGGCAGGTAATGTTTTAAATCATATTTTATAACGAAACTGGACAGAAGATTACAGCATACATACACAAACTCTTGAAACATTAATTTTCATTAGAAAATATCCAATTATAAAAGAAATAGGACATAGATAAACTCCCCTTTATGTAAAAGCTTCAATGCATTCAATATTACCAGGACCACGCCATTTCATGATATATGCTCCGCTTTCATCTATGTATAGAAAACGTATTTGTATAACACATTATTCCATTGTATTCTATGTCTTTCCCAATCCAGCACCCAGTATTAAGAAATAATTTCGTTCCTGCTTTTGTTATTAGCTCATAAGAACTTGCAAAATGGGTATGACCAAAAACAATAACATCTGAATCTATAGTTTCCTTATTTTTCTGGTAATATCTATGTTTAATGACCTGTTCTGCAGTCTTGTCCATAGGTCTCGTGGAGTTGTAAATAATTCCTTGGGTATTGGCAACAATACCAGGAATAGAACTTAATGCAAAAAAACCAATAATCATAGCCCAAGATAGATTATCAAAGAAACTCGGTTGTGGAAAATCTCTCATTAAAAAATATTTTTCACAAATTAACAGGAATAAAAATATAACAAAGTTTGCTTTCCAGTATTTTTTAGTAAATTTCACATTGAAAAGATCTTGAAACCAGTTAATAGGATTCCATAATTTATTGATATGCTTTAAAATAGCTTGATTTTTATCGAACTGATGACCATGTAGAAAAAAATATGACCTGTTTCCAATTTTAATACCATGTGCTTTACCAGATTTCTTGTCTTTTTTAGGATAATACCTATTGTAAATAACAAATCTTTTTCCATTATTTAAAATATCAAAATTGTCCTTTCCTTCAAGCTCACCCAAAGAGTCATCATGGTTACCAACTACATATATCTTGTCGCAATTAATGGTAGAAAGTAAATAAAAAGGTCTCGCAAAATCTTTGATAATGTTGTTTCTGTCACCATTCTTTGGATTCCATAAATCCAAGATATCTCCTAAGAGAATTATTTTGTCAGGTTTTTTAATTGTGACCTCTTCTTTATCCTTGTATTTTATAATCTAGGTTGGTTTTCCAAATCATGCATCCACTTAAGGAAATCACAAAAATCTTTATGATTACACTCTTCATTGCCTAAATGGACATCTGAGATAACTATATAAGATTGCTTCATTTGAGAACCCATTATATTACTGAAAATAAATAATAATTTCCAGAGAACTTCTTGACTCTAAATTATTATTTAGTTAGTATCAAGTCTTGTTTCGGATGGAAAATATAAAATCCTTGATTGACTTTTTATCTTGAGCGCAAATGCTTGAGCTTTGGAGTCTGTTTAAAGCCGCATTCAATTTTTTTGCAGTGCAGGTTATATCACCGATTTCCCCCGGCTCAGCCATATGCAGTTGGAGGTATATTAATTATGATATTGAACTCCGTCGGTGAATACTTTGAAAAACAGATGGCTGTAGACCCTGACCATGAATTTATAATTTACCCGGATAGGAATCTTCGTTTTACTTATGGGCAATTCAATGAAAGGGTCAATAACCTTGCAAAAGGACTGCTGGCTATCGGAATAGAAAAAGGGTGACCATGTAGGAATCTGGGCAAAGAATGTTCCTGACTGGCTTACCTTCATGTTTGCCACGGCAAAGATCGGGGCAGTGCTTGTTACTGTAAATACTGCTTACAAGAGCCATGAAGTAGAATATGTGTTAAAACAGTCTGATATGAGAGCTCTGGCTCTTATTGATAGCTTCAGGGATGTTGATTACCTTGAAATAATCAATGAGCTAATCCCTGAACTCAAAACTTCTGAAAGAGGGAGATTGAAAAGTAAAAACTTTCCCTATCTTAAGAGCATAATTTACGTAGGACAGGAAAAGCACCGGGGTATGTATAACACAAGTGAGCTTTTGCTCCTTGGCAGTCATTATCTTGATGACGAACTCCACGAAATTATGGTCTAGCGTCGACTGTGACGATGTTGTCAATATGCAGTATACCTCAGGAACAACGGGATTTCCTAAAGGAGTCATGCTGACCCATAAAAATATATTGAACAATGGACTTTCTATCAGGAGATCGCCAGAAGTTCACCATGTAGATAGACTCTGTTTTCCTGTGCCACTTTTTCACTGTTTCGGGATAGTACTCGGAGTCATGGCTATTCTGACTCATAGAGCAACACTTGTTATGCTCGAAATTTTTGACCCTTTAATGGTACTTGCTGCGGTACATAAAGAGAAATGTACGGCTCTTTACGGCGTGCCAACGATGTTTATTGCAGAGTATACGCATCCGATGTTTGATTTGTTTGACCTATCGTCTCTCAGAACAGGGATTATGGCAGGTTCGACCTGCCCTGTGGAAGCCATGAAAAAGGTCGTAAATGATATGCATTGCCATCAGATTACCAGTGTTTACGGACTTACGGAAGCATCTCCTGGTATGACTCAAACTACTGTGGATGATCCTCTAGAACTTAGAGTCGAAACTGTTGGCAAATGTTTTCCTGAGCGTAGAGGTAAGAGTTGTTGATCCTGATACCAATGAGCCAGTGCCCGTAAATGCTGCAGGAGAGATATGCTGTCGCGGGTATAATGTGATGAAAGGCTACTATAAGATGCCTGAAGAAACTAAAAAAGTTATAGATGAAGACGGCTGGCTTCACAGCGGAGATCTTGGAACCTGTGACGAAAAGGGTTATTACAGAATCACAGGCAGGATTAAGGACATGATTATCCGGGGAGGAGAAAACATATATCCAAGAGAGATTGAGGAACTCCTTCTTACTATGTCCAGAGTTACAGATGTCCAGGTTGTAGGTATCCCTAACAAAAAATACGGGGAAATTGTAGGTGCCTTTGTGATTCTCGAAAAAAGTGTAGATATTACAGAAGCCGATATAAGGGATTATGCCTTAAGCAAGATCGCTCGCTATAAAGTTCCAAAGTATGTATTTATTGTAGAAGAATTTCCATTGACAGCGAGTGGAAAGATTCAAAAATATAGGTTAAGGGAAATGGCTGTGGAACTTTGTAATAAGCAGAATGAAATAGCAGTTGATTAAAGGCAGCATCTGTTAAAATAGCAGTTGATCAAAAATAATTAACCATAAAGGCAAGTATCAGCCATTTAGATTAATTATTTTTTCGCAAAACCTACTTTGACAATTTTGTTGCTTTAAGTTTTAAAGCCATTAAAAAATTGAATACTAGCAAATATTATCTAGTGATTATATTTTTTAAGCAGATTGTAAATTGTTTTGCCTATTAGAATTTTTACGATAATACAAAAATGATAGGTAATTGAATATTTGACGTAATTTATTATATATACAATTTCAGCATTAGTTGATGTAGTTGCAAGAGAAATGCAAGTGCATCTTTGTGTATAGCATATAGGGTTTTTGTAGGGGTTTTTCGATTGAGAGTTCAGGAATCATATAAGGAGCTCTCAATCAATAACAAATAAATTAAATACTTGCACTGATTCTCTTACAACTATAGGGAGAATATGGGGGAGTATTCTTCAAGGGGGTTTCACCGATTGAGAGCCTAGGGTCATCAAATAAGGCTCTCAATCAATCACCAATCTTTAACTTAATACTTTTTTAACTAACTATCAGAACAATTATAAACTTCACAAGCCTCTAAAGTTTGTTACAGCTTATTAGCCCGGTAGAATGTATAAAAACCCAAACTGTTCTTGTAATCAAACTCAAATTTTAGAATTGTCCCCATCCATATCTTTAATAAATCTTTCAACGATTTAATTACTGCACTATCCTATATAAGTCCTTTGATGAGTCACTTTTGTTAGTGTTTTTACTAACAAATAAAATATATTCATAACAAAACTTCTTCATATTTTATCTCTTGCGAGAACATATTAATACCGAAAAATTTGAAATTAGTAATTTGTGTCGAGCCTGAGGAGATCAAGGGAGATTCAAGTATTAAAGGCTCAATTTAAAAATAAGGATTCTGTTTTGTCTTCAGTTACGAGATAACAATATATCTATTACTTTAAAAAAAGTAAAAGTAGCGATTGAAAATCTAAATATTTGATGGAGACGAGTATTAAATAAAAGAAGTTTATTAAAAACTAAAAAAGATATATTTATGTTTATATTTCTGAGTAGATTTTGGCAGGCATTTTATATCAAAACAAAATTTAATATTTCTCATTCAAAAAGGGCATTTCACTATTGAATTACAAAAAATTTTGGATCAGGCAGTTAGTAGACATTATACTAAAATTAGTAAAATAAGGACATTGATAAGGACATTGAGCAAAGATGAAAACAGAAAAACAAAAATTAATAACTCTACTTTTTTTATTTATATTAATAGGACAGATACTCCCCTTTGTAGAAGCAGCTCCTGTAGGGACATCTGAATCTACAGTTGTAGCAGCTGCAAAGAGTTGGCTTGGAGTTAAATCTGTTCATGGTGGCAACGACAGATCTGGCATTGATTGTTCTCACTTAGTATATCAAATATATAAAGAAGCTGGGGCTAAAGATATAATTTTCCAGAAGGTCCCCAGTATGAACAAAAATGCAGATTATGTTAAGACGATTTCCCCCACTCCTGGAGATGTAATTTTTTGGCAAAAGGACGTAACCCAAAACGATAAAACATATTGGCTTGCCGCTCATGTGGGAATATACATAGGAAACA
Organism: uncultured Methanosarcinaceae archaeon; assembly: GCA_963727895.1. Lineage (GTDB taxonomy): Archaea > Halobacteriota > Methanosarcinia > Methanosarcinales > Methanosarcinaceae > Methanosarcina. The sequence continues at coordinate 58,403 of CAVSHT010000011.1, forward strand.
ATCAGTTTATAGACACGTCTTTTGATACAAAAAATGTCGCTATAGAAAGTATTAGTGGAATCTATAAAGATGGAATGCCATACTATGCAAGATGGACCCCTGCTGGAAGTGCTAATACACCTACACAGACATCCGATGCAATTGACAATAATGATGAAAGTGCTAATTCATCTACACAGATATCTGATGTAACTGACAATAATGATGCCAATACACCTGCACAGACACCCGATGTAACTGCTGATAATAACGGTTCAAACCTACCAGTAGCTTCATTCTCTGCAACTCCCAATTCCGGAAATGCACCATTGAAGGTATCATTTACTGATAGCAGTACCGATGAAACTTCCTGGTTTTGGAAATTTGGAGACGGAAATACCTCAAATGAAAGAAATCCAACACATAATTACTCTGAGGCAGGAAACTATACCGTTGTCCTGACAGTAAATAATGGAAATAACGCGAACTCAACAACTCTAAATATAATTGTGCAGCAGGCTCAGGATCAGGAAACTATTATTCCAGTAACTGATTTTAATGCAAATACAACTAGCGGGTATGCTCCTCTTTCCGTACAATATACAGATATCTCACAAAATGAAAATGGATGGAATTGGGACTTTGGAGATGGAAATAACTCAACAGAGCAGAATCCAGTTCATACTTACTCTACAACAGGAACTTATACCGTTACCTTAACTGCAACAAATGAAAACGGTACTTCATCAACAAAAAATGCTACAATAATTGTCACACAGCAAGACAGTTCAGACAGTTCAGACAGTGATAGTAGCAGTAGCAGTAGCAGTAGCAGTAGCAGTAGCAGTAGCAGTAGCAGTAGCAGTAGCAGTAGCAGTAGTGGCAGCAGTAGCAGCAGTGGTGGCGGTGTAGGTGGTTCCCCTGAGCCTGCAAGTAATGTTCAGGTAAAAGAGATTTCGCAGACTTTTATCCCCAGTGATAAGGAAATAACTTTTAATTTTACACAGAACACAACTTGTGTTGAATCAATAATATTCAAATTATCAAAAACCGTTGGAAAGACTACTACAATAGTAGAGGAACTGAAAAATAAGTCGACTCTGGTTTCTAAATTACCAGAAGGTATTGTTTACAAATCATTCAATATATGGGTTGGAAACGGCGGTTATGGTAATTCAAATAATATTGAAAATTCATCGGTCAATTTTAAGGTCAATACCTCATGGATACAAGAAAATAATATAAACAAATCATCTATTACACTTAATATATACGATAGTATGAAAAAAGAATGGATAAGGCTTCCAACAAATATAACAGGTGAAGATAACAAATTTTTGCATTTCACAGCAAATGTTCCTGGATATTCCTTCTTCGCAATAACATGTACAAACAGCGAACATAATGCAATAACTACGAAACTTCCTCAAACAACCACAAACAATACTGAAAATAGTAATAAAAGCAAAAGAATTAGTACAGATTCTGCTACAGAAAATAATACAAGCACTATTGCAAGTAAAATAGCTGAAGAAAACAAAAAGACTTCAGGATTTAGTGTAATTAGTGGCATTATCTGTTTACTCTGTACTTTTTGTATAAAACTAAGGAAAGATAAAAAGTGAAATTTATTTAAGGCATTGAGGGTTATGGATCTTGTCTGGAAATTAAATGGTTTTGGTCCATATTGTCAGATAGGGAACTACCCTCTTGCTTACGATTTTATAACTGATATAACAATATTTATAAAAATAATTATTTTAATAGCTAAAATTACTATTTTCCTAAAAGCTTTTGAATTTATTATACTCATTATTCGCCCTATTTATTCTCGAAAATTCCTGGTAAAAGTTTCATTCTTAATTTGCTGTTTTCTGAAAATAATCAAAACTTACAACAGAGTAAGTTCTCAAGTTTTTCCAAGCGTATTCTGGAGAATCAACTTATGAATAAGGAAGTAATCATTTACTCGGCTTTGAATTTTTATCTCTGTTGGCTTTATCGACTGCTTCATCAAATTTTTAAAGTTAAATACTAGAGTGAGGATACTCTGTATCACAAAACACTAAAGTTGATATAAAAGTCTACTTAAAAATAGAGATATATTTTTTTTTAATTTAATGGTTTTCTTTATATAGAAAAGCATTGAGTAATGTTACTTTTAGATTATATTTCATAAAATTAAAAAAATAACTTCCTGAGGATTGGAATGATAAATATGAAATGCGATGAAACACGAAAAATTTGTGCTCTCACTGGAGTTTTAGGAATAATGATCTTGGTGCTTTTTATGCTGTCAAATATTGCAGGAGCATCTCCATTTGCATATATTACAAACCAAGGCGACAACACTGTCTCTGTAATTGATACTGCAACTAACACTGTTACAGCTACTATACCAGTAGGAAGTGGCCCCCTTGCAATTGCAGTATCTCCAAATGAGACAAAGCTATATGTCGCAAATGCTTACGGCACCGCCACGACATCTGTGATTGATACAGCAAGTAATACTGTTACAGATACTATACCTATAGGAGGAACTTGGCCTTATGGAGTTGCAGTTTCTCCAGATGGAACAAAATTGTATATTGCAAAAACCGATAGTAATACTGTCTCTATAATCGATATTGCAACAAACACTGTTACAGCTACAGTAAACGTAGATGGTAGTCCTAGAGGAATTGTAGTTTCTCCAGATGGAAAAAAGTTATACGTAACAAATTATGACAGTAACTGTGTTTCTGTAATCGATACTGCAACAGACACTGTTACAGCCACAGTGAATGTAGGAAATTATCCCTGTGGAATTGCAGTCAGTCCAGATGGAAAAAAGGTATATGTAACTAATGCCTTCGATGATGACACTGTATATGTCATTGATACAGCGACTAACAGTGTTACAGCTACTGTACCTGTAGGGTATAGACCCCTTGGAGTTGCAGTCAGTCCAGATGGAAAAGAGGTATACGTAGCTAACAACGGCAACAATACAATCTCAATAATTGACGCAGAAACTAATACTGTTACAGCTACAGTAAACGTAGGATATGCACCTGAAGGAGTTGCAGTTACTCCAGATGATTCAAAAGTATATGTGGCGAATTACGGAAGCAATAATGTCTCTGTAATCGACACAGTTACAAATAATGTCTCATCCTTGAATGTGGGAAATCGTCCTATTGCCATTGGAAAATTTATAGGGTCACTCTCAGTACAACCAGTGCTTCCTATTGCAAATTTCAGTACTAATCTAACCAGCGATTATGCTTCCCTAACTGTACAGTTTACAGATACCTCTCAAAATGCAACTTCATGGAACTGGGACTTTGGAGATGGAACAAACTCAACTGAACAGAATCCTGTTCATGCTTACTCTACAACAGGAAACTATACGGTTAATCTGACAGTATCCAATGCAAACGGTACAAGCTCAACATCAAGTACAATTAATGTTTCAACAAAACCTGTACTTCCTGTTGCTGACTTCAGTGCTAATATAACTAGTGGCTATGCACCTATGACAGTTTCATATACTGATACAAGCACGGGAACGCCTAATTCATGGAAATGGAATTTTGGAGATGGATCTCCTCTGGTAACTAAGTATAATCCAACGTACACATATTCAAAAGCTGGCACTTATACAGTAAAAGAAACCGTGAGTAATGCAGCTGGCAAGGATACGGAGATAAATACAAATTATATAACTGTTACTGCTCCTCTGCAAACTCCAGTTGCTATTATCAGTATCCACAACTCTAGGAAAAGCTCCACTGAAAGTACAGTTCAACTGTAAAAATTCAGTATGTAGTAATATTGGGAATAAATAATTATAGAAGTGAAAAAAATGATTTCAAAAAAATCAATAATTATCTACGAGAAAATAATTCAAAAGATTAAGTTTTAAAGGTTTTAAGAGGATTGGGGGATTTATTTATAAACCACTCTATGAATCAATTTATATAACTGTTCAATGTACAAAATAGAGCTATTGATAACGGATCAATTTAGCTGATCTGTGAAAATATCAATGGACAAAAAGGAGAAGTAAATTTCCGCAGTTGATGCCATAATCTCAAACATATCTATTATTTGAATTTCATACAAATGTTTATAATTTTTTGATTTTAGACTCAAATTTGTTCAAAATATGTTCTGAGTAAAAATCAGGAGAGACATTTCATGAAAAATTCAAAAACTATCATGGTAATATGTATCCTCATTCTTTTTTTTCTTGTGTTAAGTAGCTCTACCGCTTTGGCGGCGAATATCGTAATTGACAAGCAAGCTGGATCAGATGGATCAAACGTTTTTCACACGCCCAATTATGCAAATGATGCAGCTTGCATTCAAGTGGCACTAGATCAATCAAAAAGTGGAGATACGATTACTATACGCAAAGGAGATTATTATATCACAAAAGGAATTTCTCAAAAAAATAAAAATCTGAATCTAATAGGCGAAGGGAAAGTAACTCTTCACATTAAGACTTCTAGTAAAGAAATTAACGATATTTATTTTGGCGGTTCACTAATCACAAGCAAAATCCTCTCTACTAATGTTAAAAAAGACTCTTCTAAAGTGATTTTAACTGATGCTTTTAAAGTCCGCAAAAATGACTTGATTAAAATTTGGAAAAATATTCAGTGGTGTCCTTTAAATTATCCTGATAATTACCCCAATCAAATGACAGGGGAAATATATGCTGTTAAAAGTGTAGATGGAAATGTCGTTACCTTAAATCAACCAATTCTTAGGAACTACAACTTATCTGAGACTGTAAAGGTTGAAGTGTATAGGCCTGTTGAAATAAATATAAAGAATATAAGGCTAGAGGATACAGGCGCGACGATGTTACATCATGGACTGGCTATGCAATATTGTAAAGACAGCTCAGCCACTAACTCCTGGTTCAATAATAACGGATTTGGTGCTATTTGTTTATATTCCTGTTTTAATGTAAGTGTTAATAATAATAAAATTTACAATTCGGTTCGTCCCAATTGTGGATACGGTGTCGACGTAAGTAGCGGTTCAGCTTTTGTAAATATTGAAAATAATCACATAGAAAATTGCAGGCATGCTATAACAGGTAATTCAGCTGAACTTAAATCTCTAAATCGAGATGTCTTTATCGCTTATAACACCTTGATCGGCGCTAAGATCACTGGTTCCAATGTTGTTGATGCTCACGTAGATACCATTAATTTTGTTGTAACTAAAAATAAGATCTACCCACAAATAGCAGCTGATACCCCCAAGTATTATGCATCTGCAAATTATCGGCGCATACAAGAACTTCCATACTATTTTGCATTTGCAGATGGGACACAACAATCCACTTTTTCTAACAATTATGTTTATGGAGGATTTGGAGGTATATTTAAACGTGGAACCTTAAATGGTGGAGTACACATTTACGAAAATAATACATTTACTGACATATCAAGTAATATGTATGAGGGAGGAAATGGAACAGATAATACACTTATTATAAGAAATAATACTCAAAACAGTGGAATGCATGGAATTATTTTCCCATTCCATGGAAGTTTCAAGAATATATTAATAAGTGGAAACACTTTTAGCAATCTCTCATATCAAGGAATGTATCAGAAGTTTCTAATAAACGGAGTAAACTTAAATGTCTCTAAAAACACTTTTAGAAATTTAAAAAGAGAAGGAATCTATGTAGATGGAAACTCTTTCAAAAATGGCGTTGTAAAAATCCAAAATAATACTTTCGTAAATGTGAGTACATCGAATTCATCTTCAGGAATCACAATCAAAAATATTAAAAATCCCGTAATTAGTGGAAACAAGATATTCAAAACTCCAGTTGCTGCTTTTTCTGCATCCAAAACTACAGGAAATGCACCTTTGAAAGTACAGTTTACTGACAAGAGCACAGGAACACCAACTTCATGGAAATGGAGTTTTGGCGATGGAACATATTCAACCCAGAAAAACCCTGTACATAAGTACAGTAAAGCTGGAAACTATACTGTTAGTTTAACTATAAAAAATGCAGCAGATAGTAACATTAAGAAAATCTCGAATTATATCAAAGTGAAAAAATGATCTCAAAAAATCAATGATTCTCTGAAGGAAAAATAAAGAATATTAAATTAAGAGGAGTGGGGTTTATTTATAAATTATTTTAAGAATAAATTTTATTAAAGACTTTTTCTGCTAGATTCTCGCAACTGAAGAAGATACAGTATACATAATTTAATAGAGTTATATACTTTATTCCATATGCTTCTATTTTGAATAACTTAAAGATTCTTTTCCGCTTTCAGTTTAAGAATCTACTTTTATCGTTCTATCTTGCCTAAATCTGTTATTAACCAATATAAGGCCAAAACAACTATTACTCCCATTCCCAGAGCATTTCAGGGATTGAAGAAGACGAGAAATGAAATGTAAAAGAATTTTTGAACATTTCTATAATACGTTCCATCCCATTTGCCTCCATGTGGTCTTTAGGGAACTTCAATCCAAAAAGAGGCCAGAATAGAGTTTTAGGACTTTCCCACATCTGATCTTCCATAAGATGGAAGAAAAAGCCAAAAGCAAGGGTAAGAACCCGGACATCTTTTCTCTTTTTGTATATGTGTAAACCCACAATGAAGAGAGAAAGAGAGAACAATAAAATGTGACCTATAATACGTCCGCTTGCAAAAGTAGAAGCAAATATAACCATTCCTACCGGTTTGTCTATTAAATCGGGCAGAAGGGCTCCAATAGCTAAGTACTTTGGATCTATAATATTCCTCAGTCGAGGTATTAGGAGTTCAAGTCCAAAAAATATACCTAATGTGACACCGATGTGTCCAAAAAGAAGCACTGAAAAACCTCACTAGAACATAAAATTATTAAATGATCTTTCCCGACTTATGTATTTGAGAAGTAAAATAAAGCACGGGTGAATCTATAATTATAAGCACAATTCTTAGAAGTCTCATAATATTTGATTTCAGTTTAAGAATGTCAGTCAGATCAAACCCCCATAGTAAATTAGTTGAGAAAGTTTAAAAACTTATTTTAAAATTCGATGCAGTTTATTTTTTTTTGTATTATAGACTTGTGAGTTTATTTGTAATGATCTTTGTAGCTACACATGTACACACCATATTCATTGTCGACTATATGCACTTCTTGTTGACTCACTATCAACGATTGTAAAATAAAAAACGTAAAATATAAGCTTTCTTATATATAAAAAATTTTTTAGAGTTACCGTTAAAAAAGAAGCTTTTTTTACAATTTAATACACATTAGATTAGAATATAATAACTTTAATACTTATTAAAACCAAAATAAAAGCTTTTTACTAAAAAGAGCCCTATTTGTACTTTTATTATTGAATTTACAACCTGCAGGACCCAAATATAAAAAAGAAATTATAAAGACCACAAATAAGGTGGTAAAATAAAGCTGTCGATAAGCCTTTTAAATTTGTTTATGTGTTTCTTATTAATTTGCGTTTATGGCATAATCCAATAGACTATTGCTCCTACAGACTCATTGATAAAGTTTATAATTCTGAATAGTGACCAAATATTTGTTTTAATCGGAAGGCTAATCTTGGAGTTAGGGCATAGGATTAACAAAGACTATTGAGGGGTCTGGTGCATAGTCAGTGAATGAAAATGAACTTGATGAAGTAAGGACTATTGAAGAAGGATTCAAGAAAGCGTATAGTGAAGATATAAGGGGAACAATACAGGCTGTTAACAAACTCAAAGATTTTGCTTTCCAGTTAATTCACCAGGATGCAAATGCTGAAAATGAAATGGACATAAAAGCACTCGTGATCTCAATCGGAGATATAGCAAAGGTAGCTGCTGAAAAAGGAATGGAACAAGCATGTATGGCTTCAGGTCGTGCTCTTGGAGATATAGTTCTTGAGGCTGCCAGCCAGAAAAAAGAGCCAATTGCTATAAAGACTTTGTCCATTGTTGGGAGTCTTGCTTTGGATTTTGCTGAAAAAAGACTCAATGCAGCAACCAAAGTTACATCCCGAGCACTTGGGAAGTGTGGAAAACAGTCTTCCATGATGAAAATGGAAACCCTGACAAGTCTTTCTGAGATTTACCTCATGCAGGTATCCTTGAAATCCTTAGATAAAAACCTTCCTGACACAGGAATTGTTTCTATAGGTTTTCTTGGTGAGATCGGAGTTTTTTCGGCTGATCAGTCAATAGAAACGAGTCCGCTGGAAACTACAATCATCCTTGAAGATATAAGCAATATCGCTATAAGGGAAAATAACGAGTTATATGTAAAAGCAGTAATTGAAGCACTCGAAAAACTTAGCACTGCGACCTCTTATCATGGCTTGAAAAAGGTACTTATCCAGATAGCGTGGTCTCTGGAAACTATCCGGCTGCTCACTTTAGAACGTGGAATGAAAGAAGCTTGCTTTGCTGCAAATTCTGCTCTTGAATCCGTTAATACTACAGGATTGCTTGATGAAGAACAGAACCTGGAAAAAATAAGGGAAATAAAAAAATTTCATTCTTTTGTCCTGAAAAAGGGTTAAATAAGCAATTAGCACGACATAAACACTTGATAAACGTAATTAAAACCTTTACAGGCTGAAATACGTTTCTTAAATATAGCCTAAAAAAGAAGAATCATCATATAGAAATAACAAAAACTCGTTATAAAAACATTATAAAAATAGATATTTATAGAAAAGAAGTTCGATGTAAAAAAATTGGATTTGGTGCTCCGGCCGGGATTCGAACCCGAGTCTTCGGCTCGAAAGGCCGGAATGATTGGCCGGACTACACTACCGGAGCACATTGCATCTCACAGCGAGACCTTCAATATACTCTAGTAATATATATATCTGTCCCTTGTTAAACTCTTATAGCTTAATAACTATCTATAAAACTTATAAAAATAATACCAAAATTAATGTAATTTTCTTTTGTTTTAATTTTCTTTTGTATAAGATTCAACTTTTTAAAAATGAACATATCTTAACAGATTTTTAAGTTAGAGTAAAAAGCTGGAAATAACGAATCGAAAAATATAAACATCAGAAAGGAATTTAAAAATAATTAACTAAATCATTAAGAAAAAAGTTCATCCAAAAATGTATGGTGCTCCGGCCGGGATTCGAACCCGAGTCTTCGGCTCGAAAGGCCGGAATGATTGGCCGGACTACACTACCGGAGCTTTATTGTACATTATTTCCCCTTATTGGAGAGGTTCTTCAATAAGGGGTTTTTCTATATATAATTAGCGGTTGCCAGTGTTTTTGAAAATGTTATTTGATTGTTAAATGAAAAACTTCACAAACTTTTTAAGAAAAAACTTAACTGCAAATTTTAACTCAAAATGTTTAAATTGAAACAGATTTTTGAGAACTTTGTTAGAATTAAATTCACAAATCTCTTTTTCAGATTTCTTCTTGAACTTCTTCCTCATCTTCCAGATCAGTTTCAATTCCGCTAGTTTCTTCTGATCTTTCAGCCTCTTGGATGAGGCTGCCAATCCATTCACTGAGTCTCCCGCAATATTCGGGTTGACAGTCACCGGTACAGCCTGTACAGGCAGAAAACAATTCTCCTGCAAGAAGGAGATCATATTTCTCCTTAACCTCTTCCTTTGCCTTCAGCAGGTATGTCCTTGCTCCATTTGAGACTCCAACCTCGCGTAAAATGAGGTCTTTATCCAGAAGCTTTTTTATGATTCTGGAACATTTTCGACTGTCGATATTCAGCTCTTTCCAGATAACATTCTGAAAAACGCCTTCTTTATGACTCTTTATTATGTTATATGCTTCTTCTTCAAGATCCATGATTCCACACTAATAAGGTTCCTTATGAAGTTTTATTCTTCTACAGGAGTGATCAGTATGATGTTATTACCACGAAGAACTACTGAACCAAGAGAACGTACTTTATCGCCTTTTACAATTTCCATCGTGTCAACAAGATGAAGGTTCATATAGTCATCTACACTTTTAAGAGTGCCTTCAAGCAGATTAAGGTCACCTTTCATTTCTACCTGGATCCTTGATCCAACGATTTTTTGAACTTTTTTATTTGGGAACAAATTTAAACCCTCGCTGATTTATTCTCAATTTCCCCGTACTCCCGGGTTTGCATTTTCTATATCCCAAGCCGATGCCGGACAAGCCGCATCAGAACCACATTCACATATGCAGTCTGCCTATGGCCTTGTATTAGTCGCTTACTCCCAGTAACCGAAAAATCCTTCTATATTGTCACTCCACCGGCTTTTAAGAAAACTGAAAATTACATAACCCTTTACAGAGATATATAACCATCGATCTTAGAGATCTCAAAAGAATTCCAAGATCAAATAGTTCCTACCAAAATATATTTGACCAAATTGTTTTTAAAAGATTTGTGAGCGTTCTATTTCTCTTTTTTGCTCGAGCCTTTTTTGAAAAAGCTTGCAAAACTTTTCTGTTAACATTTTGTGCATCTGACAGGATATTTTGTATGAATAGGATCTAAGGGCTGGATATAAACTATTAGATATAACCCTGTATGTCCATACTTTCGTCAACAGCCTTTACAGTCCCTTTTTTTGGCCTTGGGACTGCTCTTGCAATAGGCCCGAAAACGGATTCGTATTCATTTATATGCTGGATTAGCCAGTGAGAAAGCTCAAGAGCAGCAACCGGAGAGAGTATTATTTCGGTTTCGATATGTCTTTGGACAATCCTTGACTCTGAAGCTTCCCCGAACATCTTTGGAGTATCATTGTAAAAACCTATCCTGAAATCATAGGGACTGTGCCCCCCTGCAGCTCCAATAGCATATATTTGCCTGAAATCTTCGGACTTCATAAACTCTATTGTAATACCATTTTTAATCTTTTTAGGAACTGAACTTTCGATATTTTCCCTAGATTCAACATCCTCAGTCATGAAATTACCTCTGTATTTAATCTCAGATATCCCGTACTTTATATGGTTAGACTCTATATGATTCTAATACATTGACAAGTTTTTAAAAAAAACCTGACAGTCTTGATCATATAAAAGATGCATTCCCACGCATACAGGAACATTTTTATTCATAATATCATGTCATCTGCAAAAACTTTTTTGATAATTTAGCCCTGAACTTTCTTTTTCAGTTTCTTTGCTTCTTCCGCGACTCCTTTCTTAGAATGTACCTTTGCTATAAGTTCTACAGCATCAAGATTACGAACTGCATTGTCCAGATATCCGAAAACATCGCCTTGGTATGCCGAGATCCCATACTTATCTTCAAGTTTCTTTATGATCTTTACAGGATCAAGTGCTTCTGTACGCAATTTGATAATTTTTTCCGAAAATTTCTGTTCTGCACAGCCACAGTAAGGCGAATCCTTACATGCACAAGTTAAAAAATCTGAAGCAAAGTTTAACATAAGCTCACGGATTTTTGCATCAAGCTGGGAAAAAGATTCACCATCAAAAATTATATCAAGGGTTGCCCCCTGAAAGACTCTTGAAGGCATATTAACATGCAGAGAACTTCCGATCTGGTTTGCATACTTGAAATATGCCGCATCGAAAAACTCCAAGTTTGTTGCTATTTTTATGGGTTCGTTTTCTTCTAGCACTGCATCTCTAATAAGGAAAGCTTTTGATACTGGAAGGAAATGAGCTGAAATAATTTTTCCAAAACGCGTAAGTGTTATTCGGTTTCCTTTTCTTTCCACAAAGCGATATTTATGAAGGCGCAAAATTATTTTGTCCATGTCGTAGCTTCCAAACATCAAGTTATGGATCATCCGGAGGTCCTGAACCGATGAAGTAACTGCAACCGAGGCAAGCACTTCCTCAAGCTGCTCGGCTTCTCCATATTGTATATTTGTTGAAATCATTTCTCCCTGGAGTAATTTGATCGCAACCTCTTCTTCGGTATCAGACTGAGAACCTGAATAGGACTTTCCAGGCACGGGCATAAGTACAACAACACCCCTGTCGTGATAATCAGGCCTGCCTGCCCTTCCGCTCATCTGTACAAAATCCTGGACTGAAATCCAGTCTATTCCCATTGCAAGGGATTCAAAGATAACCTGAGAAGCCGGAAAATCCACGCCTGCCGCGAGAGCAGCCGTGGTCACAATTACTGGAAGCTCTCCTTTTGCAAAGCGGGTCTCAGTCTTCTTTCTCTCATACTGGGAAAGCCCGGCATGATAAGGAGCCGCCTGGATTGAAAGGGATCCTGAAAGCTTATGACAGTTTCTTCGGGAGTTTGTAAAAACAATCGTCTGTCCCCTATGGTTTTTGGAAGAGAACATTGCGTATTCGTCTTTTGCAAGTTGGGAAATCAGTTTTGCCTTTTCGTTATCCTGGCAGAAAAGTAGATGTCTGTCAAGTGGAACCGGTCTGTGTTCATAAAGGACAAGACTGGCTCCAAGTTTCTTTGAATAGCCTGCAGGATTTGCAACGGTTGCGGAAAGGTAGATGAATTGAGCTTCGGGTGCAACATACCTTAGCCTTCCTATTAGCCCATCCAGTCTGTGACCTCTTTCCTGGTCTTCAAGAGTATGGACTTCATCAACAACCACAGTTCCGATCTTGCCCAGAAAATCAGCATTTCCCGACCGAAGCATATGGTCTATTCCCTCGTAAGTCCCTACAATTATATCTGCATTAGGGCTGGTCTGCATTTTCACACGCTGAGAAGTTTTTATTAAAATTGCGCCAATCTTTATGGAAGTAGTGAGCCCTAATTTTGAATAGCGTTCTTTGAACTGGTCGTACTTCTGGTTTGCAAGTGCGACTAAGGGAACGAGATAAAGCATTTTTCCTTTTTTGTTAAGCAAATTTTGGATTCCTGCCATCTCCCCTATAAGTGTCTTTCCAGTTGCTGTCGCCGAGACCACAAATTGGTTTTTTCCCTTAAGAAGTCCAGCTTCTATCGATAAAGCCTGGACAGGCAATAAGGTTTCGGATTTTTCGAGCAACAGTTCCTTAAATTTTGTGTGAATGCGTAGACTATTTACCTTGACTGTATTACTGACAGGATTTGTTCGTATAGTATCGTAGCGTGTAAATTCAGGATCCAGCCTTTCAGGAGTCAACATCCTTATAGTCCTATCCAGGTCTCTGGTTTTCGATAGGACCTGTTCTAAGAACTCTATGGATTTATCTCCATATTGAACACCAGCCGAACGGACTGCACGCAAGAGTTCTTCTTTTGCACAGTTAAGGCAGATTAGTTCATTATTGTATTTGATTGATTTACTGTTTACAAAATTGAAACGTTCATTTATCCAGCAGTGTTTGCAGATTTTAACTTTGTCCGCACTAAGCTGAAAAGCTTTCAGCATTTCCAAAAAAGCAGCTTCATTTTCAGGATTTCCCCCTTCTGTAAACATTATTCGGTTTGCACTGCGTAAAAGCTCTATAAACTGCTGGGGAGGAATGAATTCTTCTTTCTTGCCGGTGAGAAGCCTAATTTTAAGAGGGCGAGGCCCTTTGTAACTATCTTTTATATGGAGTTCGGCCATATAAATCGGCTGTTTCATCCGGTCCTTTATACCCATAATTCTTATTTTTGATTTTTCAGCGTGGACTAGGACCCAGAGCATGATTGTTTATCCTGATATATGAATGATATAAGTAAGCTTCTTCTCAAAACCTGTAAATTTCCTTCAAAGTCTACCTTCGAAGACTGAAAAACCAACATTCTGCTATCTTCTTACTTTAGAAGCAAAATTTATATTTACAAGTAAAAGTTTATTTGGGGATATTATTTACATTTTCAGTGCTTTCTAAAGAGTGTACTATTTTATACTTCCTTCGCAAGCTTCTAGGATCTCTATCTTCTCATCTCATTTGTAGCTCCACTTTATATGTAACTATTATATAAATATATATAAACATTTTATTACTTTAATATTATATATATGCACCATGTATTAATTACACTCAGATTTTCAATATCCAAAATACCCTCATAAAAGAATTATTTATAATTAATGTTAAGAACTTAGTTTAAGATCTCAATTTAAAGAAACAAAAAATAGATAGTAAGTATTTAAATATATCATCAGGTAAAGCAATAAAATCAATACTATAAAAATACTAGCGTAAAAACGAATTATATAGAAACTGCGATTCTATGTTTTTTAGAACACTTTTTTTATAAACAAGCTCCTTCCTTTGCAAATCTGCACCTGCAATTTCGAGTTTTTGGAATATTTCCTATTGTATCTGAAATAATCTCAAAAATTGCATCCTGAGATTTTCCTACTACTTCAGTTACTTCATCGGCAGTCAATTTCTGGGTGGTCATTCCACATGCCTGATTTGTAACTATAGCAAGAGAAGAATAACAAAGACTGAGTTCTTTTGCAAGAGTTACTTCAGGTACACCGGTCATTCCCACAATATCTGCAAACTGACTCATCATACGAATTTCGGCTCTGGTTTCAAAACGTGGGCCTTCTGTGCAGGCATAAATTCCTTCGGTATAAGAAAACCCCTGTTTTTCCAGAGAATCTCTAAGAGCCATTCTGATCTCCGGGCAATAGGGCTCAGAAACATCAACATGTACAGTCCTATCATCATAAAAAGTAGAAGGCCTGTTACGGGTAAAATCTATGAAATCATCGAGCACTACAAAACTACCCACCGGATGTCCTCTCATTGACCCCACGGAATTTGTGGAAATTACGCGTTTTACCCCGATAGAATACACAGCCCAGATATTAGCTCTATAATTGATCCTGTGAGGTGGAATATGGTTTTCTCCGGCATGTCTGGGGATTAAAGCAACTTTTCTGCCTTTTATATCAGTAAAGTAGACAGTAACATCTCCATAAGGAGTATTTACTAAGTGACTTTCAAAGTCTTTATACGAGTTAAAACCTACACCACCGAGCACTGCAATTTCAACGTCTTCAGATACATTTTCCATTTTTATCTTCCTTGGTGTTTTACTGTAACTCCTATTCATGCTTTCGCCCTAGCTTTATTATTCCTCTTGAGTAAGAATCTGAAATCAGGCAAGTTTTTTCTTTTTACTAGCTCTTCCGTTCTCTTCTTTTTTGGAAGTTTGGTTTGATACACTGTATTTTATGCCTGCAAGGGCAATAAGAATCGCAATTGCAACCGAATACACAAAGTACTGGAGGGCAAGAGCCGCATTATTTGTAATTCCTGCCGAAAGGGAAGCTGTCGCGAGAATGTATGTGCTTGCACCCCAGAACAGCAGTCCGGTTGCGATTATAAACAGAGAAATCGCAACGTTTTTGTAAATAGGCTTATTTTCCATCCTTAAATCAAAGATTTTTCCCAGATCAGCAAGCAGTAAAGCTCCTGCATACCACCAGACTGAAGCATTAATGAATACTGAAACAAGCGTAAGGATTCCTTGATACCATACTCCTTCTGCCGAATAAAGCTTCCATACCTCCGTGACTCCGTACACAGTAGCTATAAGACATATAATCAGGGCAGCTGTATAGCTGATAAACACCATTCTTTGTTCCAGAAAAGCATCCCATAACCTTTCCTTTTCAAGGGCAACAAGGTCATCGAGCCCAAAGCCTCTATACAACATGTAAAGCCCTACAGCTGCAAGAATTCCCACAATTGCGCCTTCTGGATAACGGGCAAGCAGGAATATTGCATAAATGAGAAAAGCAAGCCCTAAAGGTACGAAGAAAGTTTGAGATATTTTTGGGTCGCTGAATACATGTTTCAAAATATAATAAGTGCTTTCCAGATTTTCACTCTGCATTACTACAATTCGTTTCACTGAGTCAATTTTCAGACGGGATTGGACAATAGGCACAAGTGTTTCGTCTTCTGCTCCGTCTGAGACAAAGATCGCCCTCTGAACATCAGTCTTATTGAGGAAAATTTCAAGCTCCTCAGCAATTTTCTGGTCTGAGATTATTCCAACATTTTTGTCTCCTGCAAAAGAAACTATCTCAGCATCGACACCTTTTTCCCTTAACTCATCAAGGATCTTGATGCCACCGAAAATCGTATTTGTATCAGAGTCTTCAGGATCTGCGATCCCAAGTGCGACAGCAGCCTGAACATTTGCCTCCCGTCCTACTATTGGGGTTTCTAGTCTTGCTTTTTCACCCAGATCGTTATCTCTGTCTATGCATATAACTAATGTCTGCATATATCCTCATAGCCTTAATGGATTACTCTAACACAGAAAGCTAATTATTCCTGTACATTATTCGGATCCGGCTCTTATATCTTTCCTGCCGGAATATTCTACAAACTCTTTTAATCAGTTAACGTGTCTTACTTTTTACAATCATATTATTTTAATTTATACATTATAAGTTGTAACGTAATAAATTTTATTTTTACGCACAAAAATATTCTCAAAACCGACTTTGACACTTGAAGATTTTTATTGACTACCTGAAAGCAAGGAGCCTTAACCTTAAAAAAGTATATTTTCTATTCTTCGAGAAGGCCAGTCTACAAAAATAATACTGTTTTATTCATTTTCTTGCGATATATATAAGCGATTCATAATCAAACTTTGGCAGATAATTTTTTAAGTATAGAAGTTCATAAGGAGATATCTAAAAGAATACATATTTTTTAGAAGAGAAAGTAACCATTTTGATAACTAACAAAAGGGGTTTATATGACACAAGAATCGGAAAGCAAAAGTGAAGAAACCGAAACTGGAAAAAAGAGTTCTAAAATACAGGAAAAAGTCGGAAAGCTTGGAAATGATATTGATTCTCTTGCAAAGAAAACAGGAGAGGAAGCTTCAAAACTTGCAAAAAATATAAATTCTGAGATTAAATCGATTTCAGGAGAAATAAAATCAATTGATGTAAAGGATGAAGTAAAGAGTATCACTACCAGAGTTGAAAAACTAGTTGATGCTACAGGTGATAGTGCAAAAAAACTTGCCTCAGATATAAAGAGCGATATAAAGAAACTGGTAGACAAAATCGAAAGCCCGATTTCAAAGAAAAAATGAAAGCGATAACATGATGATGAAGAAGTAGAATCTTTCAGCGAGGAGATCAATATTTATTCCAAGTTTCATTTTTCAATTATATTCTCTGCTTTTTAAGATGTACTTTGAGAAAATTAGCCTTGTTATACTATGAATTATGCCATGAAGTTGTTTAGATTCATTTGAACTTGAATTCAACTCTGTCATGAAGTTATTCATATTGATTTGAGCTAAAATTCAATTTGTAGAAGAGAGATTAAAATTATTGTATTTAATTTGAAATTATTTCTGTTATTCATTGCTGTTTATGTTAGAGAATTTAGAGGGATAGAATGCAATCATACTGCGGGTTTTTCAGAAGGTTTATAGCCTCAATAATTGATATTTTCGTAGTTATTTTGCTTTTTGTGTTTATCGGTTTCATAACAGAAACCCAGGATGAAACCTTCTGTATTATATTCGTTCTGACATTATGGATTTATTTTGCTTATCAAGAGAGTTCTACCCTGAAAGGAACGGTAGGCAAGCAGGCTTTGAATCTCATTGTTACCGACCTAAATGGAAATCAGATTTCTTTTAAGCAGGCAACAAAACGATTTATTATGAAAATTCTTACTGCGATTCCCCTTTTTATGGGATTTTTATTAATTTATATTACTTCAAAAAAACAAGCCTTTCATGATCTGTTTGCGAAGACTGTAGTTTATCTTCATGAGGATTGATCTTAACTAAATTTATTCTTCACTCTTTGTCATATTTAATCCATTTATCTTTTCCATTAATGCTTTCATTGAAAAAATATTTTTACAATGATTACTTTCTTTAATTATGATATCTTTATGATTAATGGGAAGTCATTTGTCACTTGTCACCAGAACAAAAAAGGGAGTTTATTATGCCTAGTTCTTTCAATCAACTTAATTCTATCCAGAACCATTCGGTAAAATTTGAGAAATTTCTCTCAAGCCATCTGTTTGATGTTTCTTATTCTCCTGAACCCTTAAAAGAAATAAAACTTTTTCTAGATATGGACGGAGTTCTTACAGATTTCACAGCCGCCTGTGAAAAACTAAGTGACAATATGATGCTTTGGTACAGAAACGATAAAGGACTCTTTTGGAAAAAGATTACATCTGCAGGGATCGAATTCTGGTCGGAGATGTCGTGGATGCCTGGAGGAAGAGAACTACACGGATTCCTGACAGGATCTGGGGTTTGTCCCACAATCCTTTCTGCTCTTCCTGGCCCTGAAAGAAGAAAGGCGTTAAGCAATGCAAGAAAAGGAAAAATCAAATGGCTCAGAAAAGAACTCGGTCCTTCTTATGCAGAAACTGCAATTCTTTGTTACCGCCCTGAAAAAGCCTTACAATCAGGAGCTTCAAAGGTTCTTATTGATGATAACTCTGAAAACATCCATGAATGGGAAGAAGCGGGAGGTATCGGAATTCTGCATAAGAACAGCAGCCGGACAATCCGATGTTTTAATAAGATTCTTGAAGTTGAACAACAGTCCTGATGCAAACTTTTCCATAAATTAAATAACTCGTACACTCAATATGAAAAATTTATATTTTTTGATTACAGGCTACAATAAGGGCCACAAAATTTTCCCTGTGATTATTTATGTTTTCTGCTCCGGCATCCTTTAACCACTTTTTCCCTCCATGGATCGCATGATCTCCGCAAATAAAAAAAATCGTTCCTCTCTCTGCATTCCGGAAAATCTTTCCAAGATTCTCATCCACGACTTTTGCAGCTCTTTCAATTTCTTTCCAGCTTTCTGCCCTATGGGAAAAACGGTCAAGAGTCCTGAGGTGAACCGCCAGAACATCGGGATTTTCTTTGAGGGCATTTACCGCATAATTAGTTATTTGAAGGTCATAATCAAGGATATCTTCGGAATTTGGGACTCCATAAAAGTCTTTTATTCTCCCTCTAAAGCTTTCCGCACCTTCGGATTCTATGACTACTGATGATTTCATGCCTGCTCTATAAGCCCATTCCATAATGCTTTTAAGTTTCGGGTTTTCAGAGTCTTTTGTCCGTTCTGCATAAATATCCGCGGTTGAATAGATGTTATGCTCCTCTGGCAGGTCTCCTGTAAAAATTGATGCAATAGCAGGAGACGTGATGGTCGCAGCAGATTTACACCTGAACAGAAGACCTGTCCTGGAAATTTCACTCAAATTCTTCATAATCGGAGAAAAATAGTTATAAAGAGAATAACCAAGACTGTCAACCACAATAATTACTGCTTTTTTACAGCCTCTTTCTTTTGCGTAGCTCTCTACTTCAGGAATCGTCTTGCCGGTAGGTGGCACCATAGGAATTTTCAGCAATTTCGAAATAGTAGGAGCAATATCAATTGTGTTGCACTCTAATACTTTCATATGTTCTCTAATATATTATCTGGAAAGCAAGCTTATATGTGTTTCCTGTATTCCTGTTTAAAACCCAGATAACTGTAAATAATTATATGGAATCAGTATGAGTGTCCGATAAGTAGAATTACAGATCCGGAAGCTATTTTTCAAACTTTTGCTCGAGACCAATACTTGTAGAGAAGGTGAAGGGAAAAGTACTGCTAAATTTCTGTTCAAGCAAACAGCACATGCCATAAGTTATATCCCATTATGCAAGCTACATATGTAACATAAAAGCTACATATGTAGGAGTAACATATGTTTACAGTTAATTGCAGTACAATAAAAAGAAGGCATTGTTACTTAAATAGATCTAATTATTTATTGGGCATTGTTAACTAAACATAGTTAACTCTTTATTTCTTTATTTCATCAATAGAATAACCTAGTACTTTAGCATTTCAAGACTCTTCGTATAACACTTTGTCTTTCTTCTCAACCTTGCTAAAAAATGCCTCAATATGCTGTTATATCCTTCAACAGTATACGTTTTTGCTTTGGATTGAGTATGACTCTTTTCAGGAAGAAACTCTGCATATGCCCTCCAGTGATCTGTCATCACTTCTCCAATCTCTTTTTTCTTCAATTTTTCCCAGAGTAGTTTTCCAGTTTATGTTCCTCTGCTACCAAAAGAGCAGTTGATGAACTTTTTCCCAACTCTATCAACAGCAATCCAGATACAGCAATATTTTTTTTGTTACCGATGTAAGTGTGCATCTCATCCATTTCAACAATAGATATCTCATTTTCACTTTTTAGGTTCTCTCACTCTTGACCAAATTTCTTTATCAATTTTTGGACAGAAACATGACTTACCCCTAAAACTCGTCCTATTGAGCGAAAGCCCAATCCTTCAAGATAGAGTTGTAAAGCCTGTCTTTTTACAGAAGCGGAAAAAGCAGTTGATTTTAGCTCTACTATATAGTTATATCCACAATCAGAGCATTTGTACCGTTGACGCCTGCCAACTATACCATTCTTTTTGTGATTAGAACTATTGCATCTGGGGCAGTTAATGAAGAAATATACTTTCTCTATGTTTAAGTATCAATGCCAAAAAGAATAATATATATAAAGGTGCAGAAATGAAAAAAGCAATTATAGCAACTCTTCTGGGAATATTGTTGATAGGTGCTTCCGGAGTAGCTGTTGTCAACGCAGTTGCTTCGGATAATGCAGGGACAAATTATGGTTTTGGTCCAATGAACAGATGGGCCGCAAGATACATTAATTCGAGCTCGTCTGATGGCAACTTCTCCTATTGTCCTTATTTCAACTCAAACGGAACCTCAAAACTTAAGGTCAAAACTGCTGATGAAGCGCTTGAAATTGCAAAGAAGGAAATTAATACCAAAGTGTCAATAGAAGACATTTCTCAGATGCGCCGATGGTGGATTGTCGCCTATCATGACAAAGATGGAACTTACAGGCAGGCAAGAATTGATGCCTTCAGCGGTCAAGTTTTTACCAATTTTCCTGTTTGCACAGGAGCTCAGGCTGGTCACAGGAACGGTATGGGTCAAGGCTACTGCAAAGCATATACTTCTTGAGATCAATGATATTCATTGAATACTGAAACCATCCCTAAACCATCCTCTTTATTTATTTATTTATTTATTTATTTATTTATTTATTTATTTATTTATTTATTTATTTATTTATTTATTTATTTATTTATTTATTTATTTATTTATTTAGGTTAAATATTTAAGTTATCGATTAAGTCTTCGATTTATTATCCTTTTAAAATATCTTATTAATGCCTTATGTTTGCACTTGCCTTTTACTGGATATTCTTTTATATTTATTGTTAGCAATATCAAAAAGAAGTAGAATAAGAAAAACGTATAGATCAAAAACTTGTTTTTAGAGGTGGACAGCTTGAACGGTATGGGATACAGCATGACTGGCTCTTTCTGGGGATTTCTCCTTATTCTTTTAATCATTTTTGTGATAGTTGGTGCAGTGGTAATACTGCTTAATAGATCAGAATACGCAGCCCCTAGGGACAATGAACGAATAGTGAAAATGGAAAAAGATATAGAAGAAATCAAAAAAGCAGTAGAAGATATAAAGTCCAAACTGGAAGAAATTTAAAGTTTTATACTTGTTTCAGACTCTGGAACCTCCAAAGTCAGATGAAACAAAAAGTATGGGAGAACATTTTAGATGACAAAATCACTTCAACAAATCATGAGACTTTTTATTATTTTCTGGTCTACCTCTTTTTTCTCAATCGTGCAAAACAATAAAATTTTAATTTCATTGAGATAAATTCGTTTTAATGGGAAGAGGAAATAAATCAATCGAGAATTCAATGGTAAAAACGATATTTGAAGGCAATGTATTAATTCCTTTGCCGAAATTGCTAGTTGAAAATCGCTTTCATTCTCTGTTCTCTTTAATATCTCCTACTCATTGTGATTTTTGTGGCGCTAAATTAAATGTGAACTCTCACTATACTCGTTCAATTCTCACAAGTTATGGCACCATAACTTGCAATACTACATACTGGATTTGTCCTACTTGTAAAAAGCATTTTCATGATCAGATCGTTGGTGTTTCTGGATCCGCAAATTACAGTGATGAGTTCTATGACAAACAAATGCTTGTCAGATACGATAGCAGATGCAGTCTTCACAATTCCTGTAGAGTAAGCGAAACATATACAGAAGGTTTGACTGATATATGCGGCAGAGCTCCTTGTGCCTCTTCATTATGGTTGCATGAGCAAAAACAATCTGTGTTTTCTAAGCAAGAACTTTTAGATCAAAATCCTGATTTTGATGGAACTTTGTATATTGATGGAGATCGGGTCAAGAAAGGATGGAAAAAGAAGTTTGAGACTCTGATAGGACGAGAGATTACATTAAAAGAATGGAAAAAGATGCGATATCAATCCGTTTACGTTATCGCTACAAAAGAAAAGGTAATTTTGGATTTTGAGGTAACTGACAGGTTACCAACAATTGAAGCTCTAATTTCTCTTATCCTACGAATAAAAAACCGATTTCCAGAAGGCAAAATACAAAAAATCGTTTCTGATGAAGATAAAGCAATCATTGGAGCTGTAAAAAGCGTCTTTCCTGAAGTGGTTCATTCTTTTTGTGTGTTTCATCAATTGAAAAGCGTGAACAAGAGATATAGTGATGATTTTGGATCTGTAAAAAGTATTCCAGACAATGATAAACTTGTGTACAATGAAATCTGTCAATTAATACAGTCTGATACGGTCATTAATTCTGTCGTGTGTTTTCAAAATATCCTAAACCTGGCATCTAATCTTGAACTTTCAAAAGCATCTCAAAAAGCGATTTCTTATGCAAAAGAAATTTTCATGAAGAACATAAACTTTTTGAAAAAAGGATTTACACCTGAGACGGATAATACAATGGAACAGATATTTTCTTTGATAGGAGACATCGTAGACAAGACAAGATCATTCAAAACTGATAGTGGTCTAACTAATTTTTGCTACAATTTGTTTGCTTATTTCAACAAAAGGTGTTTCCGCACTGGAAAATGGGCAGGATTTTCGCCCTTGATGAGGGCGAGATTCCAGTATGGATAATAAAGGGTGAATGGAAACTTCCACTATAAACATGCAACTTTACAGCGGTAGCTATCGAATGATTTTGAAAAAAATCAGAAATATGTATAAAAAAGTTAAAAATAAGTGGATCAACTTTTCCAAAATGAGGAAATGAGTTTAATGAATTTGGATAGAATTCCATTGTTATTATAGAATCGCAGAAAAACCGGAAAAAATTAAAAAGACTCCAAATCATAGATATTGGCGAAGCTCTCTCTCATCCAGTAAGGCTAAAGTTGTTATACTTGCTGGCCGAAAGAGAAAGATACGTGTATGAACTCGCCAAAGACCTCAATCTCTCAAGGCAGGTAGTAAATCTGCATTTAAAACGCCTGGAAAAAGCAGGATTTGTTGAAAGTGATCTCAGGCTTGAAGATGATGATATGAGAGCCAAGAAGTTTTATCGGTTAAAAGAGTTTGAGATTTCCCTTGGAATGGAAGACCTGAAGCAGATTTTCAAATGAGTTGGGACTTTCATATAATCTGAACTAAAAGAAGATAATAAAAAAGGAAATAGAAAACAAATGCATATAGCTTTTAACAAAATTACGGCTTTGGAGAAAATTTATATAAATCAGTTTTAAGAAACTGAAATGAAATGGGCCAGTGTATCAGGCTATTTGTACCTAATAGCGTTCGTTATTTTAGAGGATTTCTACAGAGCCAAAAAGATAAAACTAAAAATAAGAAAATAAAACTTGATAAGTTAAAAAGCTTGAAATCCTATCTTTTTTTAAAAATGAATAAACAAAATCGGAGTGAATCCGAAGGTATTTATTCTTTAGTTGAAGTATAAAAAGGTGAATATCAACAATAAACAAATTTACTTGAGTTATGGATTAAAAAGAAAGACAAAGGTCAATTTTTTAAAATTATAAAATTAAGTCCTAAAAAATGTTTGAGCAGAAGGTGTGGTAAAAATGGAAAAGAAAAGCGTCTTGATCCTGGGGACCGCCTCCCATGTTGGGAAAAGTTCAGTTGTGACCGCCATATGCAGGATCCTGTCAAGGAAATACAGGGTTGCCCCCTTCAAGGCTCAAAATATGAGTTTGAATTCCTGGATTACAAAAGACGGAAAAGAGATAGGAATTGCCCAGGCAATCCAGGCAAAAGCTGCAGGCATTGAGCCTACTGCAGATATGAACCCTGTTCTTCTAAAACCCAAAGGAGATTGTGTTTCTCAGATAATCCTGCTAGGGGAACCTTATGCTGACAGAAGTGCAGGTCAGTATTATGATTCCATTGAAGAAATGAACGAAGTCCTTGAAGGAGCTCTTGAAAGGCTTTGCAAAGAGCATGATGTTATTGTTATGGAAGGAGCTGGCGGAGCTGCTGAAATTAACCTGTATGAAAGAGATATTGTAAATATTGGTACTGCAAGACTTACACAAGCCCCCATAATCCTTGTTGGAGATATAGAAAGAGGAGGCGTTTTTGCAAGCCTTTATGGTACAGTTGAACTCCTTCCTGAGGATGTACGGAAAAAAGTCAAAGGATTCATAATCAATAAATTCAGAGGCGATCTGGAAATTCTGAAGCCAGGGCTGAAGCAACTTGAAGAAAAAACAGGAATTCCAGTCCTTGGAGTCCTTCCTTACTTCAAGCTCAACATCCCTTCAGAGGATTCAGTCTCACTTGAAGATAAAGAAAATGTAAAAAACGAAAAAGATATAGAAATTGCAGTAATTCGCCTGCCGAGGATTTCGAATTTCACAGACTTTGAACCCCTAGAAAAAACTGCTAAAATTCGATATGTAGACCTTGAAGAGAACCTTGGAAATCCGGATGCAATAATGATCCCAGGTACAAAGAATACGGTTAACGACCTGCTTGACCTTCAGGCAAGCGGTATGGCCGAAAAAATTCAGGCATTTAAAGGAAAAATTCCTATTTTTGGGATCTGCGGTGGTTACCAGATGCTCGGCAAGACAATTTACGATTCTGGGATCGAAAATGGGACAAAAGCCGCATTTGAAGGTTTAGGCCTCCTGAATATAGGAACAAAATTTGAAGAATACACAAAGAGAACTGTCCAGGTTACGAAAAAAGTGAATGCATATGGCCCGATACTTGCTCCCATAGATGGAGAAGAAATAAAAGGATATGAAATCCATATGGGAATTACCGATTCTCATCGTAACATATTTGGAAACGAAGGTGCAATCGATGAAACCGGTCTGATAATTGGAACATACCTTCACGGCCTCTTTGAAAACAAGAACATAAGAGATGCTCTCATGCAGTATCTCTGTGAGAAAAAAGGACTTACATACAGTCCTGAAAACGTTATGACCGAAAACGAGGCTTATGAAGAACTCGCAAATGTAGTTGAGCAGAACCTTGACATGAAAAAAGTCTACGAAATCATTGGGATCTAAGATAAATACCTGAACACTGAAAACATAAGAATATTCAGGTGCAGCTAAGCAGAAAATATGATAAAACTTAACTTTAAGAATTAACATAAAGAAAGAATATTTGGCATAAAAAAGATGTTGAGTGGCTTCGAGAGAGTATTGTAAGTAGTCAGAATAAAAATCAATATTATTGGTCTATTGGGGGGCAAAGTGCAGTACTCGTGGAGGGTATATCCAACCTCCAGAAACCACTCAATAATAAATAATCAATTGACAATTATTTATGCATACTGAAATTATTCTATTTTAGTGTCTAATTTTATTATTTATATTAATCTTGTATTATATGTAGATAGGAAATAATAACTGTACTTTGTAATTATTTTTTCCCAAATCAGCTCTCTTGAGCGGAGCGAAAAGAGCTTCGCGCTGTTGCGACTACATCGCAACTTCCAGTAAATTGGATATTTTCTATGATCCCGAAGCGAAACTCGGGTAGCGAAAAAAGGTCACCGTCTTCCCGAGACGGGACTCGGGTGACGGAACTCGGGCGAAGAGACTCGAGTTTCAGAACATAAGAACTTTCTTGCCAAGCCCTTTACTAACAGCCCTCTCATAAACCAGGTGTGCACTTGCAATATCCTGAATAGCAAGGCCTGTTGAATCAAAAATTGTAATTTCTTCTTCACTCGTCCTGCCTGGTTTCGAGCCGACAATTACTTCACCAAGCTCGGCATGAATGTCGTTTTCTGAAATGTAATTTTTGGAAAGAGGAACGTTTACTTCTCCAGAGTGAAGTGCCTGAACAACGTCGTCCACAATTACCTTGGACCGGATTAAAAGTTCGGGGTCAAGCTCTTCTTTTCCTACTGCATCAGCTCCTATTGCATTTATGTGAGTACCTTCTTTGATCCATTGAGCCTTTACTATAGGTTTTCTGGAAGGAGTGGTTGTGACAAGTATGTCGCAGTCACAGACCTTCTCAATGCTTTCCTCATAACAGATTTCACAGGGAGTAATATTTGCCATTTCCTGAATAAACCGTTCAGAACTCTCTTTTGTCCGAGAGGTAATTTTTACAATTTCGGGATCAAAAACCTTGCAAAGAGCTTCTAACTGAGTCCTTGCCTGGTTTCCTGTCCCAACAAGGCCTATAACTTTTGAATCTTTTCTTGCAAGGTATTTCGCAGCAATACCTCCTGCAGCTCCAGTCCGAATATCGGTCAGGTAGGTACCATCCATAATTGCTATGGGAGCGCCAGTCTCTGGAGAAATAAGTACAATAAGAGCCATTACTGTTGGAAGTCCGTGAGTAGGATTTCCTGGGTGAACGTTTACAATTTTCACACCAGTAATATTTTCGTCTTCAAGATATGCAGGCATTGTCCTAAGATCCCCATTATAAGCTGTGTAGTAAAGATAGGATTTGGGAGGCATCTGGACCTTACCAAGTCCATGCTGCTTGAAAGCTCTCTCAACAACCTGCATATCAGAACTCATATCCATAACACTTTTTACTTCTTCCTGAGCCAGCCATAGTACTTCCATAGTATAACCCCCAGCCGGAACCGTGAGCTGGATCGCAGCTGAAAAAACAAATTAAACAGTACTGAAATAAAAATAAAGAGGCAAACCAACAACCTGAAATTACATTGTTTATTCTTATTTCCGCAAATAAGTATATATAACATATATCTTCACTGATTTAAAGAACTCCCTTTCTAAAAGGAGATATATTAATGAGAGATCTGCATGAAAGTTCAGATGATTTTTCCAGTCTCTTTCAGAGAGAAAAATTACTCAAAGAAAAATTACTCAAGCCTGCGCAAGATACTCGAAGTATACTTCGATGGGGCTATCCAAAGTTTTCTACTATTCGTTTCGTGGCTGACCACTTCCAGCTCAGCACTGAAGAAAGGCAGATTCTCACAAGAGTTATTATGCCTCCTAATAAGATAATTTCCAGAATTAATAAAAAAGTTGCCTGCAATGGAATAAAAGATAGAAACCTTCTCCTTGACGGGTACAATGTCCTTTTAAGTGTAGACAGCCTACTAAAGGAAGAACCTATGTGGTTCTGTGATGATGGATACATAAGAGACAGCCGCTACTATTTCAGTAAAGCTAAACAGGCAGAAGACATAGAGGAAGCCGTCGATGTAGTTCTCAGATTTTTTTTGGAAGCAGGCCCAAAATCAGTTATTTTTCTCCTTGATGCCCAAATAAGCCGGAGTGGAGAACTTGCAGGATTTATCCGTCACAAAATGAGAGAATACGAAATTTCAGGTGAAACAAAAACCTCAAAACTCGCAGATTTCGAGCTGAAATCTGAGGGAGCAAACTTAGAAAAGAATGTAATCTTAGCGACTTCTGATGGGATTATTATAGATTCAGTCCAAGAAGTACTCGATATTCCTGCCTGCCTTATGGAAAAAATGGGAATTGAATCGGTCAGGTTGTGTTAAAAGACAGTAAAAATCTTATCCTTAAATTATATATTTAATATGCTTTAGTGAGTCTGAATTTAAAAAAGTCTGAATTTAAAATGATAGGAATCGGGGGTAAAAAATCCCCGGATCTTCTCACGCTATATAGAATAGTTAGATAAGAATTATTTTTTCTTCTTTTCCTTTGCAAGCTTCTTTTTTGCGTCTTTACTGCCTGCAGAAGCCAGCTTCTCCAGCTCTTCCACCTTTTCTCTCTTAGCGATCTTCTTCTTATCCATATCTTTTTTAGACATTGCCATAGTGAGTACCTTCATATATTTTAGTGAAGTTACAATATCTTTACAGGCATTACTGATATGAAGTGCCTTAACAGATATCACATAATTGATTATTCTCAGTTTTAAGAGTATTTATCAGTTTCCACCAAATATAAATTTTCTAATATTGTTAGAGATAAGATATAACCCTTAACGGCTTTATTTTATATGATATAAGATTAATAAATTGTAAAAAAGGAATTAAAGCGAAAATATTCCTTTAAAATAACTTTATTTTGTTACTTGCCTTCTTTTTCCTTTATGTATTTGCACATTGCCTCAACTAGACTATTAAATGGAGGAGATGGTCTTCCAGGTCTTGAACGGAATTCAGGATGGAACTGAGAGCCAAAGAAGAAACGTTTGCCAGGAATTTCCGCAATCTCCATTCTATTCTTGTTTTTTCCGGAAAATAGGATACCAAAAGACTCAAGTCTGTCCACAAACTCTGGATTTACCTCATATCTATGGCGGTGGCGCTCTACAATGTAATTGGTTCCATAAATATTAGCAGCAATTGAACCTTCTTTAAGGATAGCTTCATAGTCTCCAAGGCGCATGGTTCCACCCATGTCCGCAACACCAGTTTGCTCAGGCAAAATATCAATCACAGGATAAGGAGTATCTTCGTCAAATTCTGTACTGTTTGCCCCTTCAAGTTTAGCCATATTTCTGGCAAACTCAATTACTGCAAGCTGCATCCCCAGGCAAATTCCAAGAAATGGAATATCGTTTTCTCTGGCAAACTTTATTGCCATCATTTTCCCTTCAGTGCCACGTTCTCCAAAACCACCCGGAATAAGAATTCCGTCATACTGTATTAAATTCTCAACATCTGTCGGATTTTCTTCCAGTATTTCGGCTTCAACCATGTGGACATCAACCTTACATCCATTATCGATTCCACCGTGTTTGAGAGCTTCAAGAATGCTGAGATAAGAGTCCTCAAGATTGGTATATTTTCCGACGATTGCCAATTTGACGGTATTGGTTGTGGATTTCATCTTTGCAACCATTTCTTTCCATCCACCGTTTTCGACATCAGATTCAAGTTGCAGATGTTTCATTAGCTGGGAAGTTAAACCCTGCTTTTCTATATTAATAGGCACTTCATAAATATCGTCGGCATCATAAGCGCTAATGACCAACTCCTGAGGAACGTCACAAAAGAGAGCGATTTTCTCTTTGGCACTATCCTGAAGAGGTGTTTTTGACCTCACAACTATCACTTCAGGGCTGAGACCAAGGGCTCGAAGTTCTTTTACGGAATGCTGAGAAGGCTTGGTTTTTTGCTCACCTTGAAGATCTTCCATAGCTAAAGTCACATGAATAAATACAATGTTTTCTGAAGGTTCTTCCCTGTGCATCTGGCGTACAGCTTCAAGGAAAGGCATGCTTTCAATGTCACCAACAGTTCCTCCGATTTCGATAAGACATATATCAGCTCCACTTCTGGCAGCAACTTTTCTGATCCTGCTTTTTATCTCGTTTGTAACATGGGGAATTATCTGGACTGTTTTTCCGAGATACTCTCCTCTCCTCTCTTTGGAAATTACTTCCTGGTAAACCTTACCTGTAG
This sequence comes from uncultured Methanosarcinaceae archaeon, assembly GCA_963727895.1. Taxonomy (GTDB): domain Archaea; phylum Halobacteriota; class Methanosarcinia; order Methanosarcinales; family Methanosarcinaceae; genus Methanosarcina. Next base: position 88,037 of record CAVSHT010000011.1, read on the forward strand.
TAAGATTATGATCTCTGGTAAGTTCCGTATCAAGGAATCTCTCGTAATTTCCAAGATCCAGGTCAACCTCCCCTCCATCCTTGAGCACAAAGACTTCCCCATGCTGGTAGGGGCTCATGGTACCTGCATCAATATTGATGTAAGGATCGATCTTAATAGCTGTAACTTTATAACCTTTATTTTTAAGATTTCTGCCAATGGATGCGATGGTAATGCCTTTTCCAAGCCCACTCATCACCCCACCGGTAACTACTATATACTTCATGGGTAAGCTCCCTCAATAGTTTTCCGAATAGTGATTTTAGACTAAAGGATATTGTATGGAGTTAGACAGGGAAATAATCAAAGTTACTATTTTATAAGAAATATGTCATTAATTCTCTGGTACGAACACAATACCAATATCTTCATGATATAAAAAATACTCTCTACTTTTAAAAAGAGGATGTATTAAATATATTAGTAAGTAGTGATGAAACTGGATTAAAAAAGTTTTGTAGAAAAACTATCAAAACCAGCTTAAATAATCTGATTAAATATGAAAAACGGAGTTAAGTCATTTAATTCAAATAAATAGAGATTAGTTACTTATTCGATTGTCTACAAAACCAAAAAATGTGAATATATAAGGCAATGGTTAAAATTTCAGCTACTTTAAAACATGGAATAGGAAAGAAAAGGTCAGAAAAGTATAATTTATCTAACCATAAAGTGACTCCTTAATCGCAAAAATATTCTGAATAATTTTTTCATGCTTTTCTTGCTATGAACCTGAAATTTATGAACTTGAATTAATTCTCATTTATAACCTAAAACGCACATGCTTTTCTTCGAATAACAAGCACAACTAATGAAAGTACTCTCCGTTCTTTTTTTTGACTATTAAGTCCTCATTACCTTGGGCAGTAAGGTTGTCTTGATTTTGGTTTTTCAAAACCGTCCTAAAACTAATCAGTGAATTGCCATCGAAGGCTCAAGTGTGACTTTGATCACGGATGCTAAATTGGCCTTTTAGGCAATTCCACTGCCCAAATAAATTTGGTGATCTAATTTGATTGAAGTCATAAACAAAGCTTGTGGTTTAGACATTCACAAACTCTTTTTCATTGCTACAATTTTCAGTAGATCTGGTGAAAAACAACAGCAACGTTTCAACAGAGATGATGAAGGAATTTTAGCCCTTAAAAATTGGGTAATATCAGAAAAATGTGATGTTGTTGCATGTGAATCAACCAGCTACTTTTGGGTTCCGATTCATGATTCATTGGTAAAGCATCTAACTGTGATAGTTGGAAATGCGCGAGATATGAAGGTATTTACCCATACAAAAACATATAAGATTGACTCAGAAGTCATTGCACAACTTGCACTTAATAATATGATTCAGCCATCAAGAGTTTTTCCAAAGGATCATATAGATTTTAGATCATATGTTCGACTTCGGTTAACACTTGTACAAAAAAGAACAGATTTAAAAAATAAAGCTCACTCAATTCTTGCATCTGAAATTCAATTTTTGCATCTGAAATGCTACACCTGAATAATGTGCTGACAGACGTTTTTGGCAAGAATGGCAGAATGATCTTATTAGGAATCTCTTCAGGTAAGAGTGTTGGTCAGATTATTGCAAGCCTCTCTCCAAATGTTCGGAAAAAAGCTGCTCAGATAAGAGAAATTCTTGATCGAGAAATTTCTCAAAGTGCTGCATTCAGACTTCAGATCTGTCTGAAACTCATAAAAAGTCTTGATGATGAACTCGAAGCTTTAGAAACAGAAATTTTCAATTATGCTTCTCGAAATCATAAGCGAGAAATGGAGATTTTAATGTCAGTTCCAGGTATAGGGGAACTTGGTGCGGCAATTTTACTTGCTGAAATAGGCAACTTTAAGGATTTTTCTTCTGGAAATAAGCTTGCTTCTTGGCTTGGTCTAGTTCCTAATGTGTATCAATCTACAGATAAATACTATAACGGCAGAATCACAAAGAGGGGATCAAAAGTAGCAAGGTGGATTCTGACACAGATTGCTCAAGCAGCAGCAAGAAAGAAGAATAGCAGGTTAAAAGAGTTTTTTAACAGAAAAAAGAAGTCGATTGGACATGCAAAAGCAATTATTGTCTTAGCAAGGAAAATTGCAACGATACTATGGCATCTTATTACAAACGATGAGATGGACGAAGATGAAACCGGATATCAAAAGGGAGAAATCCAAAAGAGAAAGATTATTGAAACTGAGATTTTTTAGGTTGATGAACGGATTAAAATAATTAGTGGAATATTTGCGATTATGGGGAAAAAGGATCAAGAGAGCACGTGAGGATAATCTCCTCATGTACTTTCATGCTAAACTGATGTAGATAGGATTAAAAGATATAATATTTTCAAATATACAATTTCCCAAAGTTTAACTTTCCTCTGCAATCTTTAGCAGAATATATATCATGCAGACCATAAAAAGTATTGAAAACAAAAGGGACTGGACAAAGCTGACTTTAAACTGCAGGCTTGAAGGTAGTATGAAATAGAGGAAAAATAAACATATAAGTAGTAAAAAACCTCCAAAAGCTAAATTCAAAGAATATTTATCATTTCCAGGTACATTGCGGCTTTTCTTTCCTGCGAAATCCAAAGAACCTTTTTTAAATTTATTACATACAGATGAAAACCAATTAAGCCTTTTTCCTGACTTTGGACGAGAAGTCCTATTTATAGATAGTGAAATTGAAGGCTTTTGAAAGATAAATTCTTCGTTTCTATCCTCTACATAGGACTCATCTTTTGATTGAGCCTGAGGCTGTGGATCAATTTTTCCAAGCTTTACTGGAAAACCTTTTTTTCTTGAGCCATAACCCGCCGTGATATAGATCTGCCCTTCTATGAACACATTTCCTTCTAGAGGAATTCTTGCAACTGCGGAAATATATTCTTTTTGAAGCACATACGGGTTATCTCTCAAAAAAGTGATTCTGCCTTTCAATTCTTCACTTACTGAGAGATGAATATGGGTAGGAGACCCGTAGTTTGTGATAAGAATCTCAAAGGTTTCTTCTTCGCCGGGAGAAAGAGGAATCTCGACATGTTCTTTTTCAAATTCAATTGAGTCTATTTCCTGTCGGTTGAGAACAACATTCTGGAATATCTGCTGCAAGTCTAACCCTCACATCAGTTTCTGAGGTCAGGAGGAAGTAAATTTGGAATTCCCTCATCTATTGGATAATGTTCTTTGCATACAGGACAATAGAGGGTTCCAGATATGACCTCTTCTTTATTTTCTTCAACAACGTTCAAAACCAGGTCGCTCTTACATATAGGGCAAGCCAGAATATCCATAAGATTTGTCTTCACTTAGATTCACCGTTAAAGCTACTTTTCCGATAGAGAAGAAAGTATTTTACTCTTGTTTGGATTATTAATTGTTTTCTCACTGCTCTTATTCCTATGAGTATCAAACTTTATCCTACTATTTACCGTATTCAATTCATCTTCCTATTTTAATGTAATCTATATAAAAGACACTTATGATTTGACCTTTTATCGATTTTTATATAATGCATTAATACATTTTATAGAACACTTAAAATAATCTTTTCAGAAAATTTATAAAATATTAGTGATAATTCCCGCATATTTTGAGAATTCAACTTGTAAAAACCTTATGAGTTAGGAATCTTCAAATACTTATTACCAGGGTACAAAGTTTAGATATCAGAGATAGAATAAAGAATTGTATAGAGACAATTTGATTTTCAAATTATATATAATTCAGTATCAAGAATTGAGAAATCAATATCATAAAACGGAGAACCAACGAGATATTGCTTCACAATCAGACTTGAGAATTCATTTAAAAATTAAAAATTCATACTTATATGGTAAAATGTGGAAAATCTGCACAGTTTAAAAAATTAAAATGAATTCGTGTGATACAGATGAAACAGGAAATAAATGATAAAAGCATTGATTCTGCAACCCGAATAATGTTACAGGAAGCCGAGAAAACAAATATTGAAACTGTCTGGGACAGATATGAGAAGCAACTGCCTCAGTGCAGTTTTGGACAACTTGGAATTTGTTGCCGAAATTGTAATATGGGTCCCTGCAGGATAGATCCTTTTGGAGAGGGAGCTAATAGAGGAATTTGTGGTGCTACCGCAGATATCATAGTTGCAAGAAACCTCCTTAGAACAATAGCTGCAGGTGCAGCAGCTCATTCAGATCATGCAAGAGATGCAGTACTAACATTTAAAAAAATGAGTGAAGGAGAGGCTGGAAGCTATAAGATAAAAGATGAAGCAAAACTGTTGTCCCTTGCTTCAGAATATGGAATTTATATGGAAGGAAAAAGCCGCGAAGAAATTGCAGCCAAGCTCGCCGATGTACTGCTTCTTGAATTTGGAAAACAAACCGGAAGCCTCCTGTGTACCAGAAGAGCCCCCAAATCAAGGTTAAAACTCTGGACTGAACTTGGAATAAATCCCAGGGGAATTGACAGGGAAATTGTAGAATGCATGCATAGGACCCATACGGGTGTGGACAACAATGCAGTCAATATACTGTTACAGGGACTGCGCACAGGGCTTTCTGACGGCTGGGGAGGCTCAATGATTGCAACTGATATTCAGGATGTACTCTTTGGAACTCCACAGCCAAGAAAAAGTACAGTTAATCTGGGTGTACTATCCAGGGATAAAGTAAATGTAATCGTCCATGGACATGAACCAATTCTTTCAGAAATGATTGTGGAAGCTGCAGAAGATCCTGAGCTTCTTAAACTTGCAGAAGAAAAGGGTGCAGCAGGTATTAATGTAGCCGGAATCTGCTGTACTGGTAACGAGACTCTGATGCGACATGGAACCCCTATAGCAGGCAATTTTCTCCAGCAGGAATTGGCAGTAATTACTGGTGCTGTAGAAGCTATGGTAGTGGATGTTCAGTGTATCATGCCTTCCCTTGGAGAACTTACAGGCTGCTACCATACAAAATTTATATCTACATCCCAAAAAGCTGATTTTCCTAACACTGTAAGAATGGAATTCCATGAAGACAGAGCTTATGAAACTGCAAAAGAAATCGTTAGGATAGCCGTTGAAAATTTCCCTAATAGGGTCCCAGAAAAGGTTGTTATACCTGAAGAAAAGCAAGAATGCATGGTCGGTTTTAGTGCTGAAGCAATCCTCAATGCTCTTGGCGGAAGCCCCGATCCTCTAATTGAAGCTATAAAAGACGGAGCAGTTCGAGGAATAGGCGCGGTTGTAGGCTGCAATAACGTAAAAGTAACTCACAACTACGGTCATGTTAATCTTGTTAAAGAACTGATCAAGAACAATGTACTTGTGGTAACAACCGGCTGCAATGCAATCGCCTGTGCCGAAGCAGGGCTGCTTTTGCCTGAAGCTTCTGAATTTGCAGGGGATGGTTTGAAAGCTGTCTGTAAAGCACTGGGAATACCCCCTGTCTTGCATATGGGTTCCTGTGTTGACATCAGCCGTATCCTCGTGCTTTCATCAGCGATTGCTAATCGTCTGGGTGTAGACATAAGCGATCTTCCAGCAGCAGGAGCAGCACCTGAATGGATGAGTGAAAAAGCAGTTAGTATCGGAACTTATGTCGTTTCATCAGGAGTATTTACCGTGCTTGGGACTATTCCGGCTGTTCTTGGAAGCCAGGCTGTTACGTCTCTTTTGACAGAGGGTTTAAACAGTGTTGTCGGAGCAAGCTTTGCGGTTGAACCTGATCCCTTTAAAGCAGCAGACCTGATGCTTGAACACATTGACGGAAAAAGAAAGGCACTGGGTTTGGCATAAGAGAGATGATATAATGAAAGACTTAACGATTCGGCCCGAACGCTGCTTGGGCTGCCGTTCCTGTGAGATTGCCTGTGCCGTTGCACATTCTAAAAGCAAGAACCTCTTTTCAGCTATAGGAGAAAAACCATTTCCAAAAAACCGTATCTGTTTAGAGCATATCCATGACTTTGGAGTATCACTTCCTATCACCTGCAGGCACTGTAAAGATGCACCCTGTGTTTCGGTTTGTCCTACAAAATCTCTCTCTCAAGATGAAATTACAGGCACGGTAAGTCATAAACCTGAACTTTGCGTAGACTGTTGGATCTGTTCTATGGTATGTCCTCGTTTTATTTCTCTATATCAAATGATTCTCGTTATGGGATGCTGGACCAGTTCTATGAACTACAATCGTGGAGTAATTGACAGAAAAGCTGAAGCAGGGCTAAAATGTGATCTTTGTGAAGGGAGGGATTTACCTGCATGTGTTGAGGCATGCCCAACACAAGCCCTTATTTTCTCAGACATTGTCGAAATTTAGAGAAAATGCATAATAAACTTGTAGAGTTTGAGATAAATAGATAGAAGATAGTATATTCGGTTGCAATTAATAGAGATTATCTGCGCCTCCACTATCTCCTTTGATGAGAGTCATAAAAACTCATTGTTATATTAACATAAGTTGTCATATATTATAATGAACTTAAAAAGAAAATAGGGAATTCGCTATGAGTGATAATATTTATAAAAAGATAATGATTGCAACTGACGGATCTGAACTTGTAAGAAAAGCGATTGAAACAGCGGTTGAAATCGCAAAAATAAGCGGAGCAAAACTATATGCCGTTTATGTCATTCCTTATGGAGGACTTTTAGTACCCTACCCAAGCGATATACGATGGGAAAAATCCACTTTAGAATATTTCAAGAATGAAGGTAGGGAAGCAACGGCTTATGTTGAAAACTCTACGAAAGCTGAAAATATTGAGGTAGAAAGCGTAATCCTGGAAGGAATCCCTGCAAATGAAATTGTCGATTTTGCAGAAAAAAATGATATTGACCTTATCGTTATGGGAACACTTGGAAAAACCGGGATCCAGAGATTCCTGCTAGGAAGCGTAGCAGAAAATGTAGTAAGGCACTCAAAAAAAGCAGTAATTATTGTAAGAGGAAAACTGAATAAAAAATAAGAAGGGCACATAATTATCAAAATTTATCGAAATATATACTGTAAGTAATAAACTCTTTCAGACGGTTAATGTCCTAAAAATTAAAAATGATAAGCTGAAAGGAAAGAAAAATAGAGATAAAATAGATAAAAACTACTTGTATAAACTTAAGAAAAATATAAAAAATACAGTTGATGAACGGGATTTTTGGAGGAGGTTAAAATATGTTGGATATAATTATTGTCAATAATATTTGATTTTGAGCATTACCCGTTCACTAATCCTTCTTGACGATTATTTGATATATAAGTATGTTGGTACACGAAAAATAAAAGGTCTTTTTGTGCAAGAAATATCAAAAAAATATTATAAATTAGCATATTTCTGTCCGTATAGAGACAATATGAAATGTGTGAATAATATTAATTAAATAGAATCATACAAAAAAACAATTTAATATTAATTAGTAGACATAAATAAACTTAAAAAAAACATAGAATTGAAAAAGATCAACATAGGGATATAGAAACTGAATTTTGCAATTAAGTTTGAACAAATAAAGATAAACATACACAACAAAAAGTCTTTATTTATGGAATAAAAGACCTATAAATAAGAAGTTACAAAATAATACGATCAAGATCATAAGGCAAAAATTACAATATAAGAGTAGTATAAAAAAGATAATGCATAAATTTTGTGGTATTAAAGCTTGGAGATATTAATTTGGAAGGCAAAAATTACGAAAAGATAATGATTGCAACCGACGGTTCTAAACAAGTAGAAAAGGCAGTTCAGGAAGGAATTAAGCTTGCTAAGCTTACTGGAGCAAATCTCTATGCTGTATATGTAATTGCCCCTACTGGCTATTCTTCGAGAGATTTCGGGTGGGAGGAATCACTAAGAGAATTGCTTGAAACTGAAGCAAAAAAAGCTGTTAATCACGTTGAAGAGATCGGAAAAGTTTCAGGCGTTAATGTAGAATCTGTGATTCTTGAGGGGCATCCTGCAGATGAACTTTTGAAATTCTCAAAAAACGCAGGAATAGACCTTATAATCATGGGAACACTTGGAAAAACAGGGCTTGAAAGATTTTTACTGGGAAGCGTAGCAGAAAAAGTGATAAGACATTCAAAAACACCGGTAATGATCGTAAAAGGCGAAATCAAAAAATAAAAGACTATTACCTTTATTATATAAGAGCTATTATTTTGCTAAAAATAGAATCGATAATTGAAGAACTGCTATTTATTAAGAAAGAACTTTTTAAAAAGAAAAGGTGCTCTTTAAGAGCCCTTAACCTATAATACTCATGTCCGAAACTCGGATGGAGGGAGTGATTATTCCTCCTACTTTCCTAACATCAAATCCTGCCCCTGTGATCTGTTTCAAAAGTTCAAAGGCATTTCCTGAAATCATAAGGGATTTAATAGGCTTATCAAGAGCCCCATCTTTAATTGTGAAAGCATTTCTTGCTTCTATGGAAAAGTCTCCTGAAATTGAATTTGCCGTGTGAGCACCGATTACTGTATTTACGAAAACCCCAGATTTCGTATCAGCAATAACATCCATCTGAGGATAATCAATGATAAAGTTCCTGAGCCCTACAGAAGGGGCGCTTGTATAAAAAGACCTTGAACCATTTCCTGTACTCTTTATGCCTTCTTTTCCTGCAGTATAACTGTCATAAAGGTAAGTTTCAAGAACACCTTTCTCAATTACGGTAGTACGTTGTGAAGGAACACCTTCGTCATCCGATGCTGAAGTATCAATTCCTGCTTCAATAAGTCCGTCATCGTAGATATTGAGTTCCGGAACTGCCAGCTCTTCCCCGAGTTTTCCGATCAAACCAGATCTTCCTTTCTGGATATTATCCGCATCGATGGAAGGAGCAAAAGCTTCCTCAATAATATCTGATAAAGCAAAGGGATGAAAAATTACATCAGTCTTTTGGGGTTCGACCTTTATTCCACCATTAGACTTAAGGGCAAGCTCAGATGCGTTCTTTCCTATTGAAAAGAAATCAATATCAAGAGAACGGGAAACTGCGAAGTCATAGGCCGTAGAAGTCTGTCCATTTACCGTAATTACATCTACAAAACCGGAAACTGCTGTGGATTCTTCCTCAATTTCTACACCATTGGTGTTCAGGATAAGTTGCTTACCTTTTGCTCTGGTAAAGCCACCAGACGTTGGGAGAGTGCCTGGAACTTCTTTTGTGCCTTCTACAAGTGCAAGAGCGTACTCAATACAGGCTTCAAGTTCCAAAGACTCGACTTTTTTATCGAAAATACCTGAGACAGCTGGATATTTCTCATTAGAAGGAAGACTTACCCAATCAGGGTCATTTTCCCTTACCTTTGCTTCAGAAACAGCAACTTCAACAGCGTTTTCTATTTGTGCTGCCGAATTCGTACTTGCAAAACCAATAGCTCCGTTTACTACAGCTCGAATTCCGATACCTTCCGAAAAACGGTCTTTAGCGTTTTCTATGGCATCTTTTTTAAAGTTCACACCTGTAGAATGATTTGAAGCATAATAGATTTCGGCTTCTTCGGCCCCTGCTTTCTCTGCAAGCTTAAGGGCTTTCCTTGCAAGCTCATACATATTCAGGCACCTCCAACAAGAGCTTTTGATACAGCGAGGTGAGGAGAACCATCAGATACAGAAACAAGTTGTCCTGCTTTTCCACATCTGCCTGCAGTCATTTTCAGGTCTTTACCCACAAGAGCCACATGATTGAGAATCTCAAGAGTTTTGCCAGAGAGAGAAACATCCCTTATAAGTTCGGTGAGTTCTCCATTCCTTATCAGATACCCTTTTTCGGCATTGAACTGGAAAATCCCTTCTCCGGTATTCACCTGTCCTCCTCTGGACCCTATGAGATACATCCCATCTTTTACTTCTTCAAGCATTTCTTCAAACTTAGCATCCCCATTATCTATGAAAGTATTGCTCATCCTGACAACGGGCATGGAATATCCCTGAGCCCTGCAGTTTCCGGGAGTTCCTCCAAGTTTCGCTGCAGTTTCCCTTGAGTGCAGATAAGAATTAAAGACTCCGTTTTTGATTATTTCTGTCTTTCTTGATTGCGACCCTTCAGCATCAAAAGGATAGTATCCGAATTCATGTAGAGTAGGATCATCAATAATAGTAACGAGGGGTGATGCAATCTGTTCTCCTATCCTGTTCTCAAGAATAGAATCTCCTTCGAGAACGAGATCAGCTTCCGAAGCATGTCCAACAGCTTCATGGGCAAAGACACCAGCCAGTTCTTGATCAAGAATCACAGGCATTTCTCCACCCTTTGGAGTTTTCGCATTAAGGAGTTCAACTGCGGAATTTCCTGCCTTATTTCCGAGTTCCAGAACATTTTCTTTCTCAAAAAGCTCGTATCCGTACCCAAAACGACTTTCTCTTCCTGCCTGATATATATCATTCTCCGAAGCGACTGCAGAGACTGCAAAACCGACGTTCAGAAGTTCATAAGCACATTCAATACCATCGGAACTCCTGTATTCAACTTTAAACTCAGATTCCAGGTACATTACTCTGGTACTGCTGACACCTTTTACTTTTGCATTGGTTTCGATACTCTTTAAAAGGTCGACTTTTTCCTCAATAGGCACATCTCTTGGGTCAATTTTGATTTCAGGAAGATTCTTTACTTCTGGATTATTTATAATCGCAATTTCTACGTCTTCCTTGGGGGTATTGGCATTCATAGAAAAAGCAAGTTTTGAAGCAGCCTCAACACCTTTTTTGAGATCTATATCTCCTTCTACAGAAGTATAGCCCCAGGAACCTCCACAAAGAGCCCTTAAACCAGCTCCCTTTGTAAAGTTTCTGGATATTTCTTCAATCTTTCCGTTATCCAGGATAATAGAGGATGAACTACCCTCAATTACCCTGCAGTCATAAAATTTAATATCCTGCATAATGCCTGTCATGATTAATTCCTGCACCCAAAAAGATTCTTAGCCTGTACGGAATTGGGTGAAACCTCAGGAATATCGAAGTTGAGCTTTGCAAGGTTTCGGAGTTTTTCAATAATAGAGTTCTTTCTTGGACCCACAAGGCTGTGTTCCATTACTTCCGCAATAGAGGAGACAGGAATGATCTGAATTTTTTCCCTATATGCCTTTTCGATAAGGACATCTGCCTCGTTTGCCTTCGGGATAATGACTTTCTTAATTCCGGCCCGAGCTGCAGCCTCGATTTTATAGGTAACTCCGCCTACAGGCAGAACATCTCCCCGGACTGAAAGGGACCCTGTCATTGCCACGGTCTGATCCACAGGAATCTTTTCGATGGCAGATATGACAGCTGTTGCAATGGAAACCGATGCACTGTCTCCTTCGACACCTTCATAGGTCCCCACAAACTGGATATGGACGTCATGTCTGGATATGTCCGTACCTGTCATGTTCTTAATTACTGCAGAGACATTTAGCACTGCTTCCTTTGCAATCGTTTTAAGCTTACCTGTTGCTATAATACGCCCTTCGGATCCGGAAAGTGCCGGGGTGACTTCGGATACTATAGGAAGTACAATTCCGGAATCTCCACCCATGACTGCAAGCCCGTTGACCCTACCCACAGCAGAACCATCTTTTATGAAGGATTCATATTCCTTACGATGATCCAGGTAATTGTCTGCGAGCTGCTGTTCGATAGACCTTGCAATCTTCTTTGCTGCAAGTACATGTTCTGCAGTTGTGACTGAAGCGCCTTCGGAATGGGCAACGTCTCCTGCCACGCGTACAAGTCCACCAAGGTCACGAAGCTTCAGGGTAAGGTGTCCTTTTCTACCTGCCCTTCTTCTGGCTTCCCTGATAACTTCTTCTACTGCGTTTTCATCAAAGTGAGGAATATGTCCATCTCTAACAACTTCCTGGGCAACAAAACGAACCATTTTCTTACGGTTTTCAGGAGTATCTTCCATGGAATCCTGCATGTAGACTTCGTAACCATAACCCTTTATTCTGGACCTGAGTGCAGGATGCATTTTCTGCACAGCATCAAGGTTTCCTGCAGAAACCATAATAAAGTCACAAGGTACTGGCTCAGTTTTTACAAGTGCACCTGAACTTCTCTCAGACTGTCCAGTAATTGGATATTCCTTTTCCTGGAGAGCGGTCAGAAGACTCTGCTGAGACTCCAATCTGAGGGTATTGATTTCGTCAATAAAGAGCACACCTTTGTGGGCCTTGTGAATGTCTCCAGCTTCTACTCTGTCATGAGCAGGAGTCTCAAGTCCACCTGACTGGAATGGGTCGTGCCTTACATCCCCAAGCAGAGCTCCGGCATGAGCTCCAGTTGCATCGATGTAGGGTGCGTGTTCTTTGTCATAATTTGAAACCGCCAATTTTGGAATCATCATTTCTTCTTTCGGCAAGAACTGGCGCGTTAACATGAGAATCATAATGCCTGCGATAATACCCCAGAGCAATTGACCAACAAAATAAGAGTAGATGACAATAGCCACAACAAAAAGCATCATGAGCATATTTCTGGCCTGGGCTTTCTTCCTGGCCTCCATCTTGTGAGCCATGACGATTTCTCTACCCTTTCCTGCAGGAACCTCCCTTATTTTAGGGTTGTTCAGGTCTTCCATATTAGGATAGACGAGAATATCTTTAAGCTCTTCTTTAGGAAGAAGTTCTGCCATTGCTTTTGCAAGTAGAGATTTTCCTGTTCCGGGAGTTCCTATCATCATGATGTGCCGTCTCTGGCCAGCCGCTTTTTTTACTACTTCTACGGCATGCTCCTGACCCAGCACCTGGTCAATAAGAAGTTTGGGTACATCTATATTAGAAGTATCTTCAAAAGAGAAGCCGATGTCAACATCATCGTCATCCGTGTCGCGATTGGACTCAGACTCGGCCATTTGATTGGATTCAGGCCCAGTCATACCCCTACTGGACTCGTCCTTCTCCTGATCGGCCGTAGACTTGTCTACTTCTTGGATTGACTCATCTGTATTTTGAACAGGTTCGTCTATCTTCCCAGCAGACACGTCTATGTTCTGATTATTATTATATACCATAGTTAGCTCACATATTAGGACGTTATTGAATAGACGTTACTGATCGATATATATACTTGACGTTTTAGAAAAAATAACCAGATTAGTGATAAAGTGATTGGCAAAAGTTGGTGTCACAATAAAGAGTTTTTCAATATACTGTAACCCCTTCCATACTTTGGCTAATTATATAAACTTACAGTATATAAAATTAACCTACGCCACATATACAATATATAGAAACCTTTCGTTATATAGAAACTTTTCGTTATATACGATTTAACTAAAATTCAATTTGATTTGGAAATGAAATAGAAAATAATTCAAAATCAATGTTCAATAAATAAATGTTTAATTATAGATTTGGCTATATTATGATATTTCTCCTATATATAAATTGAGCATTATTTACTGATTCAAAGTTAATTCAAAACCAACTAAAACCTGGATAGGAAAGTTCAAAACTGGTTTAGAGAGAATTTAAAGATGATTCCGGGCGGATACAGAGATGATTTAGAGATGCCTCTGAGAGGATACAAATATGGTTTAGAAATTACTTAGAAATTACTTAGAAATTATTTAGAAATTATTTAGAAATTACTTAGAAATTACTTAGAAATTACTTAGAAATTATTTAGAAATTACTTAGAAATTACTTAGAAATTACTTAGAAATTATTTAGAAATTACTTAGAAATTACTTAGAAATTACTTAGAAATTATTTAGAAATTATTTAGAAATAATTATGATTGATAAGAAGATCGTTCAGACTGGTCAGAGAGAACATAGAGAAAAGTAAAATAGATTTTAAAGAAATGCCAAAACTTAATATTTGATACCCATAAACCGACATCGATAGCTATTTAAAAAAATAAGAGGCTTTTTTCTCTTATGGCCAGAAGTAAGGTAAGAAATATTCTCCTTTTGAAGCAAATACACAGCGCAGTGTCCCAGATCAAGAAAGGTAACCTGGATAAAGCTCTTGAAACCTTAAAAAAAGCTGAAGATTCAGCAAGGAAAGCAAAAGCTACTGATGCCGTATATTATATTCTTTTTATGCGCGGAGGCATCTATTATACTGAGGCAAAATATGATGAAGCCCTCGAAACCTACGAAAAAGCGCTTGATGCAGGTTCAGAACTCCTTAAAACCAACCCTGAAAATACCGATTACCATCACTACATGGGCACAACCCTGAGTAATACAGGAAATCTTCTCAAAAGTAAAGGCAAAAAGCCGGAAGCTGTCGAATACTATATCCGTGCCCGTGAAATCTATGTAAACCTCCTGGCAAAGGAACCTGAAAATGTAGTTTTCCGATCCGCTGCCGGCGAGAACCTGAATAACTATGCAGCTTTCCTTATGGACATGGGATCTTTTGAAGAAGCATGTGAAGTTCTCAAACAGGCGATTGAGCTTTATGAAAAGCTTCTCGAGGAAAAACCCGACAACCCCGGCTATCAGGCTGAACTCTCAGAGACACTCAGCCAGCTCGGAAACTGCCTCATAAAACAGGGCTCAGAAAACTATGATACCGCAAAACAGAGCCTTGAAAGAGCCCTCAATATGCAGGAAAATATTATCTCCCAGCAGCCAAACGATAAGAATATTAAAGAATCCATTGCTTTAACCCGAGAAAGACTCGAAAAATTGGAAGAGCTAGAAAAGTCGAAAAAGCTGGAAGAACATGAAGAATCAGAAAAACTGGAAGAGCTGGAAGAAATAGAAAAATCAGAAAAACTAGAAAAAACAGAAAAGCTGGAAAAACTTTGAGTTAGAGGTTATTAAGTTAGAGATTATCTTTTGAAAAGAGCAGCATGTGTAGATAAAGTAAAATCAGCAGACCTGCAACGATCCCAGAGACGAACTGGAAAGTAAAGTATGAATAAATGACCAGCACAAGCACAAAGAGGGTAATAAGAATGTTTGCAAGCCTTACTTTCCTTTTTATTTCAGGATCTTGCGGAGTCCCAGCTTCTTCTTCATCAAGATTACATTCCCTGAAGTAACTTCTTTCTCTTTTCATTAGGAAATAAAGCCTCAGAATAAGAATATCAATAACTATACCCCAAAAAAGCTGACCTATATAAAAGGTATAAAAGAGGACGGCTGCAAGAAAGATACCAACAAGTATGAGATATAGTTTCTCTCGATTTCTAATTTCAGGAATCTCGATTTTATCCTTCCCCTGAGTCTCTATTTATTATTCATATTTTATTTTCCTATTTACATTATTTACCTTTTCCTAAATACTCTTTTTAGAAGTCAACAAACATCAAATTATTCAAAAATATCTGTTTCAAGCGGTGAATAAATAAAATAATCTAATATCTAATTCCTAAATGCTGTAATCAGCCATCTGAGTCCGAATTTGCCCACGCGCCTGCAGCGCGGCTTTTCCCAGAATGTAAAGAAAGAAAAGCAAATCATCTCTTATTCGCACACTTTTTATTACCATCTTTATCGTAAAAGATCGCAATATTTAAGCCATCCTAAATTTATTCTTTTATTTATGTCCGAGAGTTTGAGAGATTCAGCAATAAATTACTTCAATGAAGCTTTAGAGCTAATGGTAAAAAATCAGAACAAGGAAGCCTTAGAAGTACTTGAAAAAGCTGAAGAAGCTGCATACCAGACAAAAGCAAATGACATTTTTCGTTATGTTCAGAGTTTAAAAGGACATCTACTACAAACATTAGGAGAATATGAAGAAGCCCTGAATCTCCATTCTCTTGCCATAAAAGCTGCTGAAGAGCTTTTTGTAACAGATCCTGATAACGAATTTTATCAGTCAATTATTCAAATGAACCTTGACGAAATTATTACTCTTGGAAACTTATTCTATAACACAGGACGTTTTCTTCAAGCAAAAAATTGCTATGAACTACATCTTTTAATCTCTCAAAAACTTCTTGAAAACGACCCCGAAAACGTAGCTTACCAATCATCTGTAGCAATGACACTAAACAATTTAGGAATTTTGCTTAAAAATATGGGGCGCATTGAAGAAGCGAAACAAAGGTACGAAAAAGCACTTGAAATTTACACCGAACCTATGCAATACCTGACAATAGGTAGAAAGTCTCATTCGATAATGAAACTTGTTGAGTTAAATACAGAACAGGCAAAAAAAGGCAATCAATATGATCAAATGAAATGCCTGAAAGAAGCAATCGAGCTATGTAAAAGAAATCAGGATTTTTTTATAAAATATGAGCTGAAGCACGAAAGAGAGCTGGTTATTGGGTCAGAATTGAGTGCATATATTAGTTTTTTGCTCAAAAACATCAGAGCTGAGCCCGATACAGGAAAACGTGCAGATGAATATGAAAAAGCTATAAAAACAGTTGAAAAGCTAAAATCTGTTGAAGAAGATGAGGCTATTTCAAAACTCTGTGATTCTATCTCATATTACCTTTCGGGAAGAAAACTTGTAAACGAAGCGCTTTCTTCAAAGCAGCCTGACTTGGAACGACTTAAACAGGCAATGGAACAGTTCAAGAAAGCAACTGAAACGTATGAAAAAGCAAATGTTTGCTACTGCGTCTATACCGGTCTATTTGAAGTTATGAAGGAAATTGAAAAATCTGAAGAAGTAGATATACCAAAGTTGAAAAAGGTTGTAGAAGAAGTTACCCAAACTCTATCTGATGATGTCAACCCAAACATCTGCAATTCGTTTAAGGATCTCCCGCAGATCTTTGAAGAAAAAGACTATAAAACCAGAGATAAACTTCTTTTTGATTTTTTAGAAAAAATTAACTCAATTGAATATCGACCTCTTGAAAACCTTTTTGAGTATATCCACAAAAGAACAAAGGACTATATTGAGGAACCTTTCAGCCCTAATCTTTTTTACAACAACTGGAAGCTCAGAATTAGATTTGATGCTGAAAAAATAAAAGGTAAATTGACCATAAAAACAGCAAATACCATTCTTTTCAACCGCGCACTGAGCAAAGAAGAAATCAAAGACAATGAAATTGAAATTGATTATCTGGAAATAAGGTATATTCCCAGCGGTGAAGATACAATTATCTTTGAAACTCAACTCAGAAACCAGTGATAAGAGATCTTGATTACTCAGAAACAATAAGCAAAAATAAAAAAGCTCGAATCTTTTTGCACGATTGCTGTAACGGTGTCTGTACTGCAGGGGAATTGAAAGTTGCAGCTGTGCAGTTAAGATACGATGTTTATGGTGAAGACTCAGCAGTAAAAATCCTGGAAAATGAAGCATATAAAAGAAAAGTAATGGCAATTCTTGAAGCTGTGAAAGGAGAAGCTTATATTGTCGTATTCCCTGAGTTTTCTATACCATTTGACTAATACCATTTGACTATCTTGAAGATGTACAGAAATATGCAAATGAAACTGGAATAATTGTTTTTGCTGGTACACACTACGTTACAGACGAAAATCTTGAGAAATACGAAAAACTCTTCGCTTCTGAATTTACAGAAGAAGATTTCCGAAAGAACATCTGTCCAATTGTAATTCCAAATTCAAAAATAATACACAGTGAAAAGATGTTTGGAGCAAAAGAAGAACGCGATCTATTTTTTCACAAAGGTATGAAAGCAGGGAAAAGTTAACCATATTTTCAAACTGCGGGATAACCTTAACCTTGGAGTTCTTATCTGCTTTGAATACATTACTAACGAACTTAGACACCGCCTGATTTCGACCTGTGATGTAATTATTGTACCTCAGACAAATCCCCGTCCTGAAAGATTCTATGGTGTTGCAAAGAACGATCTGAATAGCCCTCTTTGTGCTGGAAATAAAACGTGCATAATGGCTAATGGTATTTTCAGAATAGGAAAAATGAAAAATGGTCAGTTTGAACCGAATAAAGATAAAATTGAGGGAGGATCATCCGGAGTTCTACTAACTCTCGACAAAGATACATATAAAATGCAGGATGAAGGAATAATTTCCCATGTTAAAGATCAAAAAGAGCAGTTTATTTTGCTGGCTACCATAGATACCCAATTTTCCGCTTCAAAAGACTTGCAAACAGGACCAGAACCAATAAAAACATAGTTCATACATATCTTTGAAGAGAATGAAATACGTCTAATTAAGGCTGAAAACATTAAAACAGAAGATGCAGAAGAATTTTTGACTTTAATAAGGAATATCAATGATTGTAAAGATCGAAAAGAAATTAAAAATTTAATAGAAAAAAATAGCTCCCTGATTGAGAAATACTCACCGCTTATGCATGAAAATACTGAGAACCTGAATAATCTGGATTTTGAGGAAATAAAGGAAAAATGTCGATACATCTTTATTCCGATCAGCTAAAGAATACAAAAATTTTTTTGGTTCATTTCCATTCCCATCCTGTAATTTTAAAAATTCACTTTCTTATAGGCCGCTCTCTTTCGTCGAGCGTGAAAAGCTCCATTAAAGACGCTACTATCCAGTTCCAGTTAATAAGCAATCAAAATACTGAAAAAAGGTAGAAAAATATTATGTTAGCTAAAAAGTCCCGGCCTTGCCTTATTATGTAAACAGGTCAAAAATATTTCCAAGCATGCTGCTGTCGGCTCGGTAGAATTCGGTATATTTGCAGCGCGTACAGGTAACATGGGTGAATTTTTTGTTCTGGACATCGAAAAGTTTGCTGAGAAAGCCGCCTATGGTGCGGATCTCGCCGATTTCATAGGTAGTGTTTCCGCATTTGGGGCAGATGAAATTAATATCTTTACTCATTTTGTTGCCTCTTAATTCTGTAATTCTGTATTAGATTATATAAAAGTTGAGATACCTTTACTATTGCGATAGTTAATAGTGTTGCACGAAATTAAAAAATTGACATGGTTGGAGAAAAAGACCGAATTTTCAGTTTGGAAGGGAAAAACTGGACAGAAAAAATATTTGCAGGAAAGAGATATTAGAAAAGAGGATAATTACTGAGTAAGAACCATGAAAACAAAACCAATAATTGTAATTGCCCTTCTCATTTCGGCTGCTTTACTGGCTGCTAGAATGGTTCCTGGAAACAGCGCCGACCAATTTCAAGAAGGAAAATACATTCACGTTGACAGTATAGAGATCCAGTTTGAAAAGACTGATGCAGCTGTCAGTATAAACTATCACCTCAACCCCTTCGCTCAGGCATATGTACTCATGTTTGGCAGCAAGAATCTGGAGCCTAAGATCAAGGAGATTTTTTCGGGATTTCGTGAAGTAAAGATTCAACAAATCGGAAGATCAAGTGCTTCACTCCAGGTACTAAATATTTCTAGGGAAGAAGCCGGAAACTACCTGTGTGATTCCTATGAATTAGGAGTGCAGTCTGACGTCGTTACCTTTGTTTATCCTCCTAAAGGCAAGACAAGGAGTTATGAACATGTAAAAGTCACTCCGCCAGTTTTTTATGATTTAAATGATGGTATGTGAATGTAAATGAAAATGTAATATAAACTATAAGTGATATATACTAACTTCTTGCATTTATTATTCATTTATTTGTGTTTTTTTACTTTTTTATAAATTCAATAACCTCATTTTCGTATTTCGATCCTTTCTCTTTCCTCTTTCTATCCGAACTGTTTTATTCAATGTATTAATAAAATAAGAGATTTTCTTCCCATAAAAGAGTGAAATTCTCATAAAGAAAGTAAAATATCCTAATATGATAAATTAATTAAAAAGAATAACACAAAAAGAGAATCAAATTCGCACAGAAGGAATATATATTTAACTAGAAGCCTAATTTTCCTTGATAGCAATGGGAAGATTCAAACTTAAATGTCTTAAGTGCGGAAAAGAATACGGACAAGAATACAGACTCACCTGTGAGAACGATGACTCCTTTTTGCGAGCGGACTACTTTGAAAAGAAGCTCGAACTAAGAAACCAGCCAGGTATTGGCAAATTTCACTCATGGCTCCCAATACAGGAAGAGCTTACTACAGATTCAGGACCCATAACTTATAAAAGTGAAGCCTTTGCAAGAGAACTTGGACTTTCAAACCTTTATATAGGGTTCAGCGGATACTGGCCCAAAATGGGGGCTTTTGTTAAAACTTGCAGTTTCAAAGAACTTGAAGCCTACCCGACCATGCAACTTTTGAAAGACACCGGAGGAAAAGCCATAGTTCTGGCTTCTGCCGGAAATACTGGTAGGGCTTTTGCACACGTTTCGGCTTTGACAAGAATTGATGTATATATAGTGGTACCGGATTCTGGAGTTTCAACTTTATGGCTGCCTGAAGAGCCTACTGATTCCATTCATCTTATAAGCATGAGCCCCGGAAATGATTACACTGATGCTATTAATCTCGCAGGCAGGATTGCAAAAATGCCTGGAATGGTTTCCGAGGGAGGAGCAAGAAACGTTGCCAGAAGAGATGGCATGGGCACTGTAATGCTGGACGCCGCAGTAACCATAGGAAAAATACCTGATCACTATTTCCAGGCAGTCGGAAGCGGCACAGGAGGAATTTCAGCATGGGAAGCCGCATTACGCCTCAAAGTAGATGGTCGATTTGGACAAAAACTTCCGAAACTTCAGCTTGCTCAGAACCTTCCGTTTGTTCCCATGTCCAATGCCTGGAAAGATAGACGAAGAGAAATTATTCCAGAGCTTGATATGAAGGATGCAAAGAAACAGATAGAAGAAACTTATGCACAGGTCCTTACCAATCGGGCTCCCCCATATGGAGTTACAGGTGGTCTCTACGATGCACTTACAGATACTGACGGAATAATGTATGCAATTACCAGAGAAGAAGCTCTTGAAGCTAAAGCCCTTTTCGAGTCCCTTGAAGGAATAGACATCCTGCCACCTTCTGCAGTTGCAACAGCTTCCTTATTAAAAGCAGTGGAAGCAGGAAATGTTAAGAAAGATGAAACTATTCTCCTGAATCTTGCAGGCGGGGGATACGAACGCTTGAAAAAAGATTTTACACTCCACCAAATTGAACCGGTAGCTATTGCCAAAAACCCGGATATACCCCTTGAAGAACTGAATATATGATTTGAAAAAGTATTAGTCCAAAAAGAGTTTGGAAAGAATTACATAAGAAATAAGAAAAGGAAAAATGAGGTATTTCCATGGCAAATCCGGAAGAAGAAGTAATAGCTATAATGAAAAAAACAGGTATTGACCTTGCCGCAACTCTGCCATGTGACAGAATAAAGAACTTGCTTCCCTTGATCCCAGAAAACTTTCCTGAAATCCGATTAACAAGAGAAGAGAATGGGGTAGGAATCTGTGCAGGCGCTTACCTTGCAGGGGGGAAACCGATGATGCTTATCCAGAGCACAGGGCTTGGAAATATGATTAATGCTCTGGAGTCCCTGAACATAATATGCAAGATTCCATTACCTGTTTTAGCAAGCTGGAGAGGGGTTTATGGTGAAGGCATAGAAGCGCAGGTTCCTCTTGGCGTCCATCTTCCGGCAATCCTTGAAGGAGCAGAGTTGAAGTATACAATAATTGATGAAGCAGAAAAGCTTCCTTTACTTGAAAACGTTATTAAAGATGCTTTTGAGAACTTAAGGCCGCATATAGCCCTGGTCTCCCCAAAAGTTTGGGAAAGCTCGGAGTGCTGCGCCTGGGAAACTGCGGGGTTGCCAGTAAAGCCGGAACTTATGGAAAAAACATGCAGTTTTAATTTTACCAGGGAAACTCTCAAGCCATTAATGCTCAGGAATGACGCAATTTGCGCAATTGCTTCTCAGCTTGATGACGAAATTACAGTAACGAATCTAGGAGTTCCCTGTAAGGAACTTTATGCCTGTAGAGACAGAGATCTCAATTTTTATATGTTTGGCTCAATGGGATTAGTTTCGTCAATAGGTCTTGGCCTTGCTCTTCTAACCGAGAAGACTGTCGTAGCCTTTGATGGGGACGGCAGCCTGCTTATGAACCCTAATGCCCTTCTTGAAATTGCCAAAGAAGCCCAAAAGAATCTGATAATTATCTGCCTTGATAACGGTGCCTACGGCTCCACAGGTTCGCAGGAAACCTGTGCCCTCCGCTATATAGATCTGGAAATTCTTGCAACCGCCTGCGGAATACAAAATACAGCTAAAGTAAACAGCACAGAAGGGTTAATAGAAGTTTTCAGGAAATTTAAGGCCATGAAGGAACTTTCTTTTATCCATGTAATTCTAAAACCCGGAAATACAAAAGCTCCAAATATTCCTTTAAATCCTGAAGAAGTTACAAAACGCTTTAAAGAAGCCCTGAAAAATTAAAGGTAAGAGGCTAAAATTAAAGAAAAGTTTAAAGTGCCTCAATAAGAACCACAAGCTACAGAAGCATTAAAGGAGAGAAGAATGTTGTTTTATTCTCTCCAGCTTATTTTTTCTACAGGTTCAGTAAGCCTGAATCTTCCGGTGAGAATTTTTTCTTTGAGTTCTTCTGCCGCTATAATTGCCTTTGCACGGTCAGACTGACGAAGGGTTATTTTAATGTCCCTGAGACAGCCTTCTGTTGTGCATTTGACTGAACCCAAATTTGCGCTGAAAGCTTGTCCCCTGCATCTTGATATGCAGAGTCCACAATTAAAGCAAAATTCCGGACTATGTACTGCTCCGGTTTCTCCTCGGCTTACAGCACCCATTGGACAGGATTCAATCACAAGGCAATCTTTGCAGTTAATGCATTTCTCTGGATCGTATTTAACACTCAGGTCCACGTTATCCCAAACATCTCCATAGGTGATCTCACAAAGAGGGATTCGTCCTGCAAGGTCTACCAGTTGAAGTAGGATTTCTTTATCCAGTTTCAGGATATTTTTCAGCATTCCTTCATGAAGAATTGGAATCGGAACAGCCCAGGTATTGATGATTTCAGGACCAGCAGAAGTTAAGAACCCTCCCATATATTCGGGAGTCATGTCATGCATGTCTGCAAAGCCTGTCAGGTTGGGATTGTCCGGAACGCTTCGGGTGCCAGCTCCTGTAACAAATCCGTCTGCTCCATTGAAAAGCACTTTTGTTCCGATTCCTATTGTCTCAAGCTTGGGATCGTTTTCAATTGGATTTAACTCACCGCAGCCGCAAAAAGTCATTTCCTTAAATTCGCCTTCAAACGGCAGGGCATGGAATATGGTTTTGATAGGTTCTTTTCCTGGATTTACAAATGCTCGATAATTTTTAAAAGCGTGTCTTGTTGCATGGAGTTTTGCGTGAGGGATCTCAGATAACCGTGTCTCTACTGAAAAGCGATTTCCTTCAACGGTAGTTACATCAACTTTAATGGCTTTTCCTTTTACCATTTCCCTAAAAAGGTGCCCTCCCCCGTAATTGGGATCGGATTTACTATGAGCTGTTCCAAGTACTATCAGGTCTAAGATTCCAAGTCTTTCATTAGGGCAGGGGCCTACAATTGCAGGAACACCGTTCAAAAAGACCTCTGATGCTTTAATAAAGGAATCAGGCTCTGAAACTTTGAATGAAAGCACAGCATAAGTTCCACTCATAATACCACGCGTCGCGGTAGTTACAACGTCTACATCTTCAAGCCTTATCTCCTCCCCAGCCAGAACTTTCGCACTTATTTCTGTAGCAGTTAAAACAATAGCGTCTCCAGCGTCAATTTTATCCTGAATTTCCGGAATTGTACGGCATACATCTGTATTATTAAGTTCTCTGTTCATTATGATTCTCAATCAAGGTATTGAGTTCATTCTATTTAGCATGAAAGTACATGAGGAGATTATCCTCACGTGCTCTCTTGATCCTTTTTCCCCATAATCGCAAATATTCCACTAATTATTTTAATCCGTTCATCAACCTAAAAAATCTCAGTTTCAATAATCTTTCTCTTTTGGATTTCTCCCTTTTGATATCCGGTTTCATCTTCGTCCATCTCATCGTTTGTAATAAGATGCCATAGTATCGTTGCAATTTTCCTTGCTAAGACAATAATTGCTTTTGCATGTCCAATCGACTTCTTTTTTCTGTTAAAAAACTCTTTTAACCTGCTATTCTTCTTTCTTGCTGCTGCTTGAGCAATCTGTGTCAGAATCCACCTTGCTACTTTTGATCCCCTCTTTGTGATTCTGCCGTTATAGTATTTATCTGTAGATTGATACACATTAGGAACTAGACCAAGCCAAGAAGCAAGCTTATTTCCAGAAGAAAAATCCTTAAAGTTGCCTATTTCAGCAAGTAAAATTGCCGCACCAAGTTCCCCTATACCTGGAACTGACATTAAAATCTCCATTTCTCGCTTATGATTTCGAGAAGCATAATTGAAAATTTCTGTTTCTAAAGCTTCGAGTTCATCATCAAGACTTTTTATGAGTTTCAGACAGATCTGAAGTCTGAATGCAGCACTTTGAGAAATTTCTCGATCAAGAATTTCTCTTATCTGAGCAGCTTTTTTCCGAACATTTGGAGAGAGGCTTGCAATAATCTGATCAACACTCTTACCTGAAGAGATTCCTAATAAGATCATTCTGCCATTCTTGCCAAAAACGTCTGTCAGCACATTATTCAGGTGTAGCATTTCAGATGCAAAAATTGAATTTCAGATGCAAGAATTGAGTGAGCTTTATTTTTTAAATCTGTTCTTTTTTGTACAAGTGTTAACCGAAGTCGAACATATGATCTAAAATCTATATGATCCTTTGGAAAAACTCTTGATGGCTGAATCATATTATTAAGTGCAAGTTGTGCAATGACTTCTGAGTCAATCTTATCTGTTTTTTTATGGGTAAATACCTTTATATCTCGCGCATTTCCAACTATCACAGTTAGATGCTTTACCAATGAATCATGAATCGGAACCCAAAAGTAGCTGGTTGATTCACATGCAACAACATCACATTTTTCTGATATTACCCAATTTTTAAGGGCTAAAATTCCTTCATCATCTCTGTTGAAACGTTGCTGTTGTTTTTCACCAGATCTACTGAAAATTGTAGCAATGAAAAAGAGTTTGTGAATGTCTAAACCACAAGCTTTGTTTATGACTTCAATCAAATTAGATCACCAAATTTATTTGGGCAGTGGAATTGCCTAAAAGGCCAATTTAGCATCCGTGATCAAAGTCACACTTGAGCCTTCGATGGCAATTCACTGATTAGTTTTAGGACGGTTTTGAAAAACCAAAATCGAGACAACCTTACTGCCCAAGGTAATGAGGACTTAATAGTCAAAAAAAAGAACGGAGAGTACTGTCATTAGTTGTGCTTGTTATTCGAAGAAAAGCATGTGCGTTTTAGAAGCGTGTCTGTTTTTAATAGACAGCAAGATTCTTGAAAACAAGAATTTTAAAACAAATTAAAGAAAGATCTTAATGGAAAGAGAAATATAAGAAAAGAATGGAGAAATAAAGAGTGAACGTTTTAAGTATAGAGTAGAGAATAAATATAAGTTAAATTGCAAAGTATATGGTTCAATAATGAAAACTCGTTCACAAAAAAGGTAAAATTCTTTGTTTTTTTGAGTGGATTCACATAGAAATGGGGCATACCACCCAAAACTTATATAAATAATGATGCGTACTATGGAGTTGCACTTTGGTGCGAAAAACGGAAGCAACAAACTAATGGGCTCGTGGTCTAGACGGTTATGACGTCGCCTTGACATGGCGGAGGTCCTGAGTTCGAATCTCAGCGGGCCCACTAAAAAAGTTTTGTTACAAACACCAAACACATATAAAGGATTATCTACCTGTGCCCAGGTAGCTCAGTGGGAGAGCGCTGCCCTGAAGAGGCAGTTGTCCCCGGTTCGAATCCGGGTCTGGGCACCACAATACATCAGTAGTGTAGCGGTTATCACCGGGCGTTGCCAACGCTCGAACCCGGGTTCGAATCCCGGCTGGTGTATAACTTTTTTATAAGAGTACATTAAATAAATGTATTTAATATGAAAATAAGTAAAGCACAATGGGCTCGTGGTCTAGACGGTTATGACGTCGCCTTGACATGGCGGAGGTCCTGAGTTCGAATCTCAGCGGGCCCACTAAAAAAGTTTTGTTACAAACACCAAACACATATAAAGGATTATCTACCTGTGCCCAGGTAGCTCAGTGGGAGAGCGCTGCCCTGAAGAGGCAGTTGTCCCCGGTTCGAATCCGGGTCTGGGCACCACAATACATCAGTAGTGTAGCGGTTATCACCGGGCGTTGCCAACGCTCGAACCCGGGTTCGAATCCCGGCTGGTGTATAATAATTTTTGGCATTGTTACTTAACTATATCTAGTTTTTAATTTCTTTATTTCATCAATAGAATAACCGAGTACTTTAGCATTTCAAGACTCTTCGTATAACACTTTGTCTTTCTTCTCAACCTTGCCAGGAAATGCCTCAATATGCTGTTATATCCTTCAACAGTATACGTTTCTGCTTTTGATTGAGTATGGATCTTTTCTGGAAGAAACTCTGCATATGCTCTCCAGTGATCGGTCTGGTGTATAATAATTTTTGGCATTGTTACTTAACTATATCTAGTTTTTAATTTCTTTATTTCATCAATAGAATAACCGAGTACTTTAGCATTTCAAGACTTTTTGTATAACACTTTGTCTTTCTTCTCAACCTTGCCAAAAAGTGCCTCAATATGCTGTTATATCCTTCAACAGTATACGTTTTTGCTTTTGATTGAGTATGAATCGTTTCAGGACGAAACTCTGCATATGCCCTCCAGTGATCTGTCATCACTTCTCCAATCTCTTTTTTCTTCAATTTTTCCCAGAGTAGTTTTCCAGTTTCCGTTCCTCTGCTATCAAAAGAGCAGTTGATAAACTTTTTCCCAACTCTATCAACAGCAATCCAGATCCAGCAATATTTTTTTTGTTACCGATGTAAGTGTGCATCTCATCCATTTCAACAATAGATATCTCATTTTCGCTTTTTAGGTCCTCTAACTCCTTACCAAATTTCTTGATCCATTTTTGGACAGAAACATGACTCACCCCTAAAACTCTTCCTATTTAGCGAAAGCCCAATCCTTCAAGGTAAAGTTGTAAAGCCTGTTTTTTAACAGAGACGGAAAAAGCAGTTGATTTTAGCTCTACTGTATAGTTATATCCACAATCATGGCATTTGTAGCGTTGACGCCCACCAACTATACCGTTTTTTTGTGACTGGAACTATTGCATCTGGGGCAGTTAATGAAGAAATATACTTTCTAATAGTATATAACTATGTTTAAGTATCAATGCCTAATTTATAATTATAAATCAATACATAATATTGATTAATTTAAGAGATAAAAAAGGTTAAAAATCAAATTTAGCGATTTTTATTACTACAAATAATTGTCGGACAGCCTCCAAGCAATGGGGTATGTTCGCGCCACCGCTCGAAATTCCGTTAAAGAAAATAATAACCCTAAATAATTTAGTTTAAGCAGAAGTTAGTAACCGAAAAATGGAAATTGGAAATTATATTATTTCAACGGTTACCGGGGAAGTTTCCATCCCCGCAGCAAACTAGCGGGGTATTCGACTGAAATAAAAAAACCTTTTTAGTTTTTTCTGTTTTTTCTTCACCTTGGCAATATAGTAAAAGAAGGGGCTTATTCAAATCAAAGATTCATAAAACTATTTGAATTTTAGTTTGAAAAATATATTTTAAAATACATAGTTTCAATATATAAAGTGATGTTTGACAACTGATATTTAAAGTTGATATATAGAACTAAAAAGTAATAATAAATTGTCAAGTTTTTAACTGAAATCAAGTTTAATGTTAACCTACAATTTAAGAATGAAGTTCGAATATATGGTAGTTGTTAATAAGTAAAAAAAGATATGTTAACCTGAGCCAATTGTCAACCAAAAACTTAATTAAAATAGAAAATCATTAAGTTATTGGATATATATCTCGAGAAGACAAAGAAACGAGTCTGCTTGAAGAGATCTATACCAACTATGTTGCAAACCTGAAAAATCGTAAGGAGATCTAAAGATGACAGGAAAGTTCCAGAAAAGAAATGCAGAAAGGAAAGGTATCAGAAAAGAATACGAACTGGAGCAGAAGTTAATAAAGGAAATCGTAGGCGAAATTCAGGTAAGCGGCGGTGGAGCAACAATAGAGTGAGTAAAAAAGTACACATCACAATCCAGGCTGGAGAGATTTCTGAGCAGACCGTAGAAATAGACGATTGTACTACCTACGAAGACCTGCTTAATAACTTGAATATAAATCAGGAAACAGTACTTGTATTAAATGGAGGGACAGCTGTTCCCCTTGATGGAGCCATCAGTTCTGATAGACTCACAATCCTCAGAGTTGTCACAGGGGGCTGATCTGCTAATAAAAGCAGAGCCCTCCTTTATTACAATTCTTTTTTCCACCTTTTTTAAAGTATCTGTATGGAGTTTTATTGCTGAAAGCATTTTTGTTAGTTAAAGTGTTTTTGCAGTCAGAGTAACATCTAGATAAAGTCCATAATTTTGAAACATATTTTAAATTTCGCATTGTGTACTTTGCACTTATACTTTTACTAGGCATTGTTACTTAACTATATCTAGTTCTTTATTTCTGTATTTCATCAATAGAATAACCGAGTACTTTAGCATTTCAAGACTCTTCGTATAACACTTTGTCTTTCTTCTCAACCTTGCCAGAAAATACCTCAATATGCTGTTATATCCCTCAACTGTAAATGTTTCTGCTTTTGATTGAGTATGAATCGTTTAAGGAATAAACTCTGCATATGCTCTCCAGTGATCTGTCATCATTTCTCCAATTTATTTTTTCTTCAATTTTTCCCAGAGTAGTTTTCCAGTTTCCGTTCCTCTGCTGCCAAAAGAGCAGTTGATGAACTTTTTCCCAACTCTATCAACAGCAATCCAGATCCAGCAATATTTTTTTTGTTACCAATGTAAGTGTTCATTTCATCCATTTCAACAATAGATATCTCATTTTCACTTTTTAGATCCTCTAACTCCTGACCAAATTTCGTTATCCATTTTTGGACAGAAACATGACTCACCCCTAAAACTCTTCCTATTGAGCGAAAGCCCAATCCTTCAAGATAGAGTTGTAAAGCCTGTTTTTTGACATAAGTGAAAAAAGCAGTTGATTTTAGCTCTACTGTATAGTTATATCCACAATCATGGCATTTGTACCGTTGACGACCACCAACTATACCATTCTTTTTGTGACTGGAACTATTGCATCTGGGGCAGTTAATGAAGAAATAGAGGTTCTCATAATAAATAACTATAGTTAATTAGCAAAGCCCTCACGGGATTTGAGAGTTACTGGCAAAACTTCTTTGGCTGAAAGTTCGGTATAAACTTCACTGATTCCGTTTTTTCCATCTTCGTTTATTATTTTGTTCAGATATTTTTCTAATGATTCTTCAAAGTCTACGCCAGAATCTTTTTTATCTGGATTTACTCTACCGACGTTGATTGCTTCTTTTATTTCTTTGACGTCTTTAGATAACTCTTGAACTCCTTGATTTGTCTCTTGGGTTGTTTTATCTATTCTTTTTGTTAAGTAGTGGTCAAGATATTTTATAAGTTCAGGTTCTTTTTCTATTTCGACATCGAGAATTTCAAAAAAAGAGTTTAAAATTAAATCTGCATTGTCGCGAGAGAAATCTTCCTCACTGAATAAGTCAAAAAACTCGTTGATCAAAATTTTTGAGCAATCAAGCTTATCCGGGTTTTTTAGATATTTTTCGATTGCTTTTTTCACGTTATCCTGATGAAAAAATGTCTCAATTTGTATTTCAGTCAAGTTAGACTTTTTATTAGAGAACTCTTTGATTGCTTTATTATAAACTTTTGAATAAGTATTGAAAATGTACCCAGGGATCTTCTTGGAAGAATCACATAAGAAATTAGTAAGAAAACCTAAAGCTAATTCTGAAATAACCATTTTATCCCTGTTGAATGAAAATCTCTTCTTTACTTCTCAATTAACTTCTTTATAAAATCCTCTATATTAATTCTTCCGATTTTATTCATGAAAAGTTGTTTTTCTGCGTCAAACGTGGCAAATAATCTCAAATTTTTTTAGCTTAAATTCAAAGTTTTGTAGTAATTAGTGATTATATCAACAGTCTTGATATGAAAATTATAACCTGGAATTGCAATATGGCTTTTCGGAAAAAGTACAAACAAATTCTTCCTTTTGATCCGGATTTATTAATTGTTTCTGAGTGTGAACATCCAGATAAATTCAGCGATAAGTTTTACGATGACGTTTTATGGATAGGTGATAACAGAAACAAAGGTTTGAGTGTTTTTCCTTCCTGTCAAAGTGAACGGAAGCGAAAGAATGAATCTTATTGCTATCTGGTCACAGAATAATATAGAAGATCCAAGAAGGAGATACATTGGAGAAGTTTGGAAATCACTGGATTACTACAAAGACTTGTTCAAACTTCCAACGATTATTGCAGGTGATTTTAACTGGAATGTTATCTGGGATTAGGGAAATGAGAAATATCCTCTTTACGGAACACTAACTGATGTAATTAATTTGTTAGAGCAATTTGACATTTTCAGTATGTATCATACTTTTACAAATTCAGAGTTAGGGATTGAAAAAGAACAGACGTTGTATTTTCGGAAAAATAAAAAGACTCCTTATCACATAGATTATATTTTTGCACCTGCTGAAATTATTAATCGCGGAAAATCATTTTCGGTTGGTAAATATGAAGATTGGACTTCTTTGAGCGAGCATATGCCTTTAATAGCAAAATTAGAGCGAAATACACGTTTAAAGTAAATTACTCACTTTTTAATCCAAAAACAGCCTGTTTTTTAAGAATAGTTTGGTTTTTAAGATTTTTTCCATTTCAATTCCTTCCAGAATCTCAAAAGCAAGATTTGCCGTAAATTCATCTTCGGAATCTAGTAAAACTTGCAAAAGCTGTCTGTCCTCTTCAGTACAGATCTTCTTCAGAGATCCTGCTGCTTCAGCTTTGACGAAACGATTGCAATCATAAAGAGTATTAATGAGAGGTTCAACAGCTTTTTTTGGTTTTATCCTGCCGAGGGCTTTTGCAGCAGCCAGCCGCGTGAAATCATCTGTATCCATAAGAGCAGAAATAAGGTGATCGACTGCTTTATGCGCTTTAATCCGGCCAAGAGCTTCTGCTGCTCCGGATCTTCCTTCGTTATTTATATCCATCAGTGCATCAGTAAGAGGCTCTACCGCTTTTCTGGATTTCATATTTCCAAGAGCTATTGCAGCTTCTTCTCTTACAGAGCCATTGTTATCGAAAACCAGAACATCTATAAGAGGCTCTACCGCTTTTCTGGATTTTATCCGGCCAAGGGTTCCAGCCGCAAACCGGCGCACAGTTGCATCTTTGGATTTGAGGGCATTAATCAATTGTGGAACCGCCTTTTCACAATCAAAAAGTCCGAGTGATTCGGCTGCAAGCCTCCTTACTTCATCATCCACATTATCAAGGGCTCTTATAAGAGACTCAAACGCTCTTTCACTCCTGCTTTCAGACCTATTTTGCAGGGCTTTTGATGCCTCTTTCCGCACGAATTTATTTTCGTCTCTAAAAGCGTTATCAATGAAATCAAATATTCGATCAGATATACATTCAGGCATTCCATCTGAATTTGTCTGGCCAAGAGCTCTTACTGCTCCTTTCCTTATAATAGGGTCTTCAGACTTAAAAATCTGAATAAGCAGTTCAAGAACTTTTTCAGATTCCAGCTTTCCGAGTGCATTTGCCGCTTCTTTCCTGACAAAATGATTTTCGTCTCCCAGTGCAAAAAGAAGAGGAGCAATAGATTTCTGGACATTTATCATTCCAAGGGCTTTTGCCGCTTCAAGTCGGACTAAATGACTTTTATCATTAAGCTTATTTATCAGGGTTTTAGCAGCCGTTTCACATCTTATTTCTCCAAGGGATTCTACAGCTGTTTTTCTTACAAATTCATCCTCATCCGAGAGTGCAGAGGACGAGAGGAACAAGCGTTCTCTCAGACCCCAATGTACCAAGTCCCTTTGCCGCTTCTCTTCGGACAAAGCGGCTTTCATCCCCAAGCATATTGATGAAACTGTCTGAAACCTTGTCTGATTTTATTTCACCAAGTGTTTTTGTAGCAATCCAGCGTACAAATTCGTCTTTGTCTTCAAGAGCATCTACAAATGGTTCAACAGCTTTTTCCGATCTCATCAGGCCCAGGGCCTCGGCAGCTCCCAATTGAACAAGCTTATCTTCTTCTTGAAAAGCTTTTATAAGAGCCTCTGCCACTTTTCCGGAGTTTGTTCTTCCAAGAGCTCCTACAGCCCCAATACGAACAAAGTCATCGCTGGCTCCAAGTGCGGAAATAAGGATTTCCAGCGCTTTTTCAGATCCAATCTGCATTAGCGCTTCCGCAGCTTCCAGACGGACAGCCCGGTTCTTATCGAAAATGTATTCCTTAGCAGTTCGATTGCTCTGTCAGAGCCTATTACACCAAGAGACTTTACAGCTTCTATCCGAACAGAATAATCTTCATCCCCAACTGCAGACTGCAAGAGGATCAAGTGCCATTTCTGATCTTGTTTCTCCAAGCACTTTCGCAGTTTCTCTTTTTACCCCGACGTCTTTATCTTCAAGTGCTCCTGTATTGGCCCTGATCCCGCAGGCTCCCAGTCTTCCAAGGCTTTGAACTGCCATTACTTTTTCTACTGTATATTTACTGTCAAGTTTCCTGGCAAGTAAGGCACATAGATTTTCCTTTTGTTTCAGCACTGGCTTTCATAGCACATTTTGAAGCTAAATATAAATTTCCGCTTGAAATTATTGAATTTACAAGTTCTTCTCCTGATTCAAGTAGTTCCGATGTAAGAGTGATTACATTTTCCCATCTCGGATGCCTGAACGTCTTTGAGATATCCACTCCATTTTCAAGATATGTTTTCAGCTTTAAAGCCGCAAAATATTCCTGAAAAGATCGATTTATTCCAAACTTTATTTTGGAGTTGTCTCTGGTAAGAAGCCCCAGCAAGATACAGGTATGGATGAGCTTTCGAGCTTTTATTCTTTTAGATGGGTTGCATTTTGCATACTCTTCTGCTACGTCAAAGGCATAGATGTATTTGCATGAAGTTTTATTTCTGCACTGAAGTTTGAAGGCCAGGCTCATTAGAAAGCCTTCAGCTTCTGTTCTTTGAACAAGCAGTTTTTTAGCGTTCAGATCAGGAGAAAATCTTTCAAGATTTATTCTTCTGTTTCTTCTGTTAATATTTATTCTTCTGTCTTTTCTTCTAGAAGACAAATAAGCTTTTGAACTTACCACACTTTCTCTTAGCCCTGAAATCTCTAAAAAGCTCTGAGACAAAAACCTGATAGGCTTCTGCCCGGCTGGAGGGAATAGAGTCTAAAAGGGTAAAATGTTCAGCCTCGTCTCTTTCTTTCTCCCATTATCCATATGAGCCGCTGAAAGTTTGATCCAGAGGTAAAGCAATCAGTGGATTTCGAAGGATCGGTTTTGAATTAATTTCCTTAATGACTTCTTGCTTTCAAAAGCTTTGCCTGTCTCTTGTTAGGAATATTCTTTCTCAATAAAGAGCCTGATCTTCTTCATCGATCAATTTTTCAAGTTCTGAAACTGCAAAAGTACTTTTCAGGCTATCAAAAGGCTCGGGTCTTGAGGCAATTACGTATCTGCAGTCTTCATATTCGGAAATAAAATCGGAAATCTCATCAAAAGGGGAAAAGTTTTCAGAAGGTGTGAGCAGGTCAAGCTCATCTAATAACAGTAGGGCTTTTCCTTCAAGCAATTTTTTAAAATCCTTCTCAGAAATGCCTTTTTTCGTTACTTTTGCTTTTAAATAATTGTAAAAAGAGCCTTTAACATAGGAATCAAGTACTACATAGATCGGAACAAGTCCTTTTTCATTTGCGAGGTATTTTCTGGCATAAATAGTATTCAGCCATTTAAGTGTACTTGTCTTTCCCGAACCAGCCTCTCCGTAAATTATCAAGTAGCCTTTCTTTTTCCACAATTTGTGAGATTTTAAAGTCGTGGGCTAAGGAAACTTTTTCTTCGAAAAGTCTGCGTGTAATTGGTAGTATTTCTCTGGCAGACAATTCTATGTAGTTATAATTTTCATCTTTGTCTTCCAGTATTAGATTTTTCAGGTACCTTTCCAGATCCCAAGCTGATTTGCTTTCAGTTCCAGACATAAAGCCCTCACAATTTTATTGTTTTCTTTCCCCATTTTATTCTTCTTGTTATAGGGCCTTTTTTATGTTTACTGCTTTCAGTACGTATCCCTAAACTCTTTTCACTACTTTTTTGTTTTTTCTGGTTATTGAGGCTTCTATTATTACTTGATAGCTCATAACCGGAATTATCAGAAAAGGAAGTGTGGAGTATAAATAATAGTGATTTATGTGACAACAATGAGCTACGTAGATCATGTCTGAAACATAGAGCAGGTTTAACGATGTGATAAAGAGAATTGTTCGAAGAAAGGTTATTTGGATTTTTAAGTGTACATCAGAAAAGTATAGAAACAAAGCCAGCAAGATAAGAGGGCAGAAGAATACTATTCTAAGAGGAATCCTATTGCACTTTCAGAAAAAATAAGTGTCAGGTGTAATTCTACCTGAGTATTTTTAGTTCAAAAGCATTCAAACTTTTATTAATATGTATTGTTTATTTTTTCTCGATAAGTTCTAGCACATCACATACCTTGTTTGCAGTTTCAAGTACGGTCTTCATTCCGACATCATCTTCTTCTACAGGATTCCAGGCAATTCCACCAAAGTGAGCGTTATCACCAACTACGATCATACCATGAATATGCATCCAGTCGTGGATTGATTGAATAGTCTTTTCCTGTCCTCCGTTTCTTGAACCTCCAACTGAAAGAGCTGCTCCCACTTTATTTTTGAGAGCTAAATCTATTACGGCGGAGAAGGACGCTCCTGTCAAAAAGAGCTTTGAGCTGGGCAGGATAATTCCCCATGTAAACAGGAGACGCTACAATTATACCGTAAAAGGTTCTCATTTTTTCATAGATTTCTTCCATGTCGTCTTCAATAATACATGAGTCTTTTTCTCTGCAGTGTCACAGGTTTTACAAGGATCAACCTGGGAAGTTGATAAAAAAACAAAGTCTACATCAAAACCTCTATTCTTTGCAACTTCAAGTACAGCTGTGGTCATTTTTTCGCAGTTCTGACCCTTTCGTGGGCTGCCTGGAATTCCCAGTATCTTCATTGAGATCATTCCGAAATTCTTTTATATTAATTTATCATTTATATTCAGTAATATTATTTCAAGTATAGCTGTCTGCCGTAAATATAATCCAGATTGTTATATTTCTCAAGGAAAAAGTTCGTAATATAGATGTGTGTTGACAGCCTGAAATATATATATTTTCATTTTTATATATATCCACATGCATTTTACGTAAATTTATATATTAAGACCCAGCTAACTTAAGCTGCTTTAATTATATAGGAGGTTGGTTGATTGGTAACATTTTTAGAAAAGATCAGCAAAAGAGCAAAGAAACTTAATAAAACAATAGCTTTACCTGAGACTACCGATATAAGAACACTCCAGGCAGCTGCTAAGTCTCTTGAAAGAGGTATTGCAGACATAGTTCTTGTCGGAGATGAAGCAAAGATTAAGGCACTTGCAGGAGATCTTGACCTCTCAAAAGCAAGGATTGTAGATCCTGAAACTTATGAGAAAAAAGATGAATATATTCAGGCTTTTTACGAGCTGAGAAAGCATAAGGGTGTTACACTCGAAAGTGCAGCGGAAATTATGAAAGATTACGTTTACTTCGCTGTTATGATGGCAAAACTCGGTGAGGTTGACGGCGTAGTATCAGGCGCGATTCATTCTTCGTCAGACACTCTCAGACCAGCTGTCCAGATTGTAAAAACAGCTCCTGGCGCAGCTCTTGCATCTGCTTTCTTCATTATTGCCGTACCGGATTGTGAATACGGGTCAGATGGAACATTCCTCTTTGCTGACTCAGGTATGGTCGAAATGCCAAATCCAGAAGAAGTCGCAAACATTGCTGTAATATCTGCAAAAACTTTTGAACTACTGGTTCAGGACGTACCAAAAGTTGCAATGCTTTCTTACTCCACCAAGGGAAGCGCACACAGCCCTCTAACCGAGGCTACAATTGCTGCTACAAAGCGTGCACAGGAACTTGCCCCTGATATCGCAATAGATGGTGAACTCCAAGTAGATGCAGCAATTGTTCCAAAAGTTGCAGCTTCAAAGGCTCCAGGAAGCCCTGTTGCAGGAAAAGCCAATGTATTTATATTCCCTGATCTTAACTGCTGGAAACATTGCATATAAGATTGCTCAGAGACTTGCCAAGGCTGAAGCTTATGGCCCTATCACACAGGGACTTGCCAAACCGATTAATGACCTGTCTAGAGGATGCAGCGACGAAGATATCGTAGGTGCCATTGCAATTACCTGCGTTCAGGCCGCAGCACAGGACAACAAATAAAATCTCAAATAATAGCTGACGTTTCTATATTTGTGAACATTTTAGAAAGCTTTTTATTAGCTTTCTATACTAAATATTTATCATGAATATAAATGTAAAATGATGTGAAATCTGAATTAAAAGCAATGTATTAACTGGGGTTTACACATGAAGGTATTGGTTATAAACGCAGGAAGCTCGTCCCTTAAATATCAGTTAATTGATATGAGCAATGAGTCCCCCCTTGCAATAGGTCTCTGCGAAAGGGTGGGAATCGATAATTCGACCATTACTCAGAAGAGGTTCGATGGCAAGAAGCTGGAAAAGCAGATTGATCTTCCCACCCACAAGAGTAGCTCTTGAAGAAGTTGTTAAGGCTCTAACCGATCAGGAATTTGGTGTCATTGCAAGCATGGCTGAAATCAATGCAGTCGGACATCGGGTTGTGCACGGTGGCGAGAAGTTTACAACTTCTGCGTTATTTGATGCGGGTGTAGAAGAAGCTATCAAGGATTGTTTCGAACTGGCACCTCTTCACAACCCTCCAAACATGATGGGAATTACAGCCTGTGCAGAGATCATGCCTGGAACACCCATGGTTATTGTTTTTGATACAGCATTCCATCAAACCATGCCTGCGTATGCCTATATGTATGCTTTGCCGTATGATCTGTACGAAAAGCATGCAATACGAAAATACGGTTTCCATGGTACTTCCCACAAGTATGTTTCCGGAAGAGCAGCCCTTATGCTCGGAAAGCCTATTGAAGATACCAAGATTATCACCTGTCACCTAGGAAACGGTTCAAGTATCGCAGCAGTGAATGGTGGAAAATCTGTTGATACCAGCATGGGCTTTACTCCGCTTGAAGGAGTTGCAATGGGCACTAGATGTGGTTCCATTGACCCAGCAGTTGTTCCTTTCATTATGGATAAAGAAGGCCTGTCAAGCAGAGAGGTTGATACTCTTATGAACAAGAAGTCAGGTGTGCTTGGAGTTTCCGGCATTAGCAATGACTTCAGAGACCTTGATGAGGCAGCCTCACATGGCAACGAGAGAGCCGAGCTTGCTCTGGAAGTCTTCGCATATAGGGTAAAGAAGGTCATTGGTGAATATTTAGCTGCTCTTGATGGTGCAGATGCATTGGTCTTTACTGCAGGTATTGGAGAAAACAGTGCAAGCATTAGAAAGAGAATCCTTTCCGGTCTTGAAGGCATCGGTATAAAAATCGATGACGAAAAGAACAAGATAAGAGGTCAGGAAATCGAGATCAGTACCCCTGATTCAAAGGTAAGGGTTTTTGTCATTCCAACCAATGAAGAACTTGCAATTGCAAGAGAAACAAAGGAAATTGTTGAAACCGAAATTAAACTACGCAAATCAGTGACCGTTTGATAGTAAAGGGAAAGCTTCCTTTACTTTTCTATTTTTTTAATTTTTAGCATATTTATTAAAAAGCTTAACCTTTTTTGTTGAAACTTGTGTTACTTTTAAGATTTTAACTTTTACTATTTTTTGATTATTTTATATTTCCAAATTCGAGGCTCTTGATTAGTCCAATCGACTTTATATGATTTCTTCTCGAAGAACAACCTGTTGAAAATTAATTCCAAAGAATTACAAGAAATTCAGATCTTTTTAACTTAATCTTCTACAAGTTCAATGGCATTTTCCGGACATGCTTCGACACATTGATTACATTCTATGCAGTTTTCCGGACTGGATACAACTGCTTTTTTTACTTTATCAATTTCTTCGATATCAAAAACTTCTGCGGGGCAAACCTCGTAGCAGGCAAGAGCCCCGGTACACAATTTATAATCAATTACTGGATGCATTTTCCCCCTCTCATATATGTTCTTCAGATTGAAAAGCTCAATACGCAATACAAATAATATATATATGACGATTTTTTACTTCGGCATTCACTGAATTTCGACGTTTACAGTCTTGGAACTCTCCCTGTAGGGCACTACGACGAATAGTTTTCCATTACAATACTTTGCGACTGCCTTTTGAGGAATTACGCCACAACAGAATGCATAAGTTCCTGCATATTCTACTCCGGTTTCTTCTCTTTTGGCTCTTATGAAAAAACCTTCCTCAACCATCTTTAATTCAATATCTTCTTTCTTTACTCCTAGCAGATTAACCTGAATTTCCATGTTTCCTTTATCATCAGAACACGAAAATACATCAGGAGACATCTTTACCATTGCCATATAGCTTCTCCTAAAGAATTTTTCCCAGTAAATGATTTAAAATGAAATATTATTTTTCTATTTTTGGGAATTTGGTGTAAGTTATTAAATCATCGCGTTTTCTGATATAATCTACACCATATCCAGAATCATATCAATATGGATGCTTTGACTTTAGATATTTGAACATTAGATGCGACGAGATGCTCTGGCTGTTTTATTCAAATTCGCGTTCCTTACTGCTAACAACCCCAATATAAAGTAAGGATATCGATATTTATAATTTATGAATCGATATATTTGTTCACAGTTTGTATTCTAATAACTGAGGGTAAAATTTCAGGTCACAAGCCTTAGTTCCAAGCCTTTTGAAGTAAAGATCTGAAAGCTATCAATTTTCGGACTGGTAAGTTTTTGTTAATCTAATCGGTATATGGCTGTCATTACTAAATGTTTAGCTCCATAGATTACGGTTTTTGTCAATGAAAGTTCGCTTGATCTCTTTCTATGAGGAAGTGTAAATCATGACTGCAGATGATGAAGTTTCAAGATAGTTCTTTTCTAGAAAAACGGAAAAATTGTGTAGTATGAAGCTACCTGAATATTTACCTTCAATGAAGAGAAATATATATTATTAGACTCTAAGTTTTTTAGAAAATTACTTCTATTAATGATTCTTTGTTCTTAACGATATTTATTATAATAGAAAGTCTTAAATTTTAAGTTATTTATATAATTACATTAATTAAAAGAATCTTTTTCTATAAGCGGTTAAGCAATTATTAACAATAGTTAATTATACATTTTGCCATCAAAGATAAGGAGACATATGGGAAAATGAAGGTGAGAATGAGACACTTTCCTGCAAGTAGGTAGTATTATAATCAACGAGAAAAGCCTCCTTTACCAACTAGCCACAGTTACATCCAGAAAGCATAGGCTTGCCAGATGGACATCCTTCGATCAATTCATTCCTTGGTGTACCTCTTATTTTAGACGGAAAAACGATAGGTTTAATTGTTGTAGCGAACCGTGAAGGCGGCTATAGCTATAAGCAACAGGAGGATCTCGAATCTATCGCGCCGGCGGTGACGCAAGTTCCGCAGACAAGAAAAGTTGAACAGAACCGCAAACTAGCTGAGCAAGAATTAAAGGCGAGTGAGTTACGGTTTGAGGCACTGGGGCAGGACCTAGAATCAGGTGTCTTTCTCATTGATGGCGAAGGTAAAGTTGCAATATACAATCCCGCATTTCTGCAAATTTTCAATCTTTCTGAACAAGAGCTCGAGCATATGAAGATTCAAGACCTTAGCTGGGATACGTGGAATGTTGTCGACAAGGATGTTAATGCCCTGCATTTTGAGTCTCACCCCGTACAGTACGCCAGGATTAATCGCAAGCCTGTAAAGAATCAGGTCATTGGTTATACGTCGTTATTCGCACAAAGATTGGGTGTGGACGCTTGCTAGTGCCGAACCGCTGCTAAATTCCGATGGTAGCATTAACATTATAATTTGCACTTTTATAGATAATTACACAACTCAAGAATACAGAAGATGCCCTAAAAATAGTAAATGAAACATTGGAAGAAAAAGTTAGAGAACGTACCTTATAACTTGAAAAAGCTTACAGCATTTTGAAAGAAAAAGAAGAACTTCTTTCTAATTCTCAAAAAATGGCTCACATTGGTAATTGGGAGTGGAACTCTGTAACTGGTAAATTACACTTGTCTGATGAAATGTATCGGATTTTTGGGTTTAAGCCTCAAGAGTTTGAAGTAAATTATGAATTATTGTTAAGTCACTTACATCCAGATGATCATGATTATGTCGATAATGCTGTTAAAGAAGCTTTAAGCGGGAAAAATTTTGGGTATTGTTAACTAAATATACCTAGCTCTTTATTTCTGTATTTCATTAATAGAAGAACCGAATACTTTAGCATTTCAATACTCTTCGTATAACACTTTGTCTTTCTCCTTAATCTTGCTAGAAAATGCCTCAATATGCTGTTATATCCTTCAACAGTATACGTTTCTGCTTTTGATTGAGTATTAATCGTTTCAGAAAGAAACTCTGCATATGCCCTCCAGTGATCGGTCATCACTTCTCCAATGTCTTTTTTCTTCAATTTTTCCCAGAGTAGTTTTCCAGTTTCCGTTCCTCTGCTACCAAAAGAGCAGTTGATGAACTTTTTCCCAACTCTATCAACAGCAATCCAGATCCAGCAATATTTTTTTTGTTACCGATGTAAGTGTGCATCTCATCCAGTTCAACAATAGATATCTCATTTTCGCTTTTTAGAGCCTCTAACTCCTGACCAAATTTCTTTATCCATCTTTGGACAGAAACATGACTTACCCCTAAAACTCTTCCTATTGAGCGAAAGCCTAATCCTTCAAGATAGAGTTGTAAAGCCTGTCTTTTTACAGAGACGGAAAAAGCAGTTGATTTTAGCTCTACTGTATAGTTATAGCCACAATCAGAGCATTTGTACCGTTGACGCCCGCCAACTATACCATTATTTTTGTAATTAGAACTATTGCATCTGGGGCAGTTCATGAAGAAATAGAGGTTCTCATAATAACTAACTATAGTTAGTTATCAAAGCCAAATTTTGGTATTGATCATAGAATAATTCTAACCAATAGAGAGGAGCGCATAGTCCATTCTAAAGGTTAACCTGTTTTCGATAAGGAAAAAATCTTGTTCGGTTTAGAGGGACAACGCAAGATATAACAGATCTTAGAATCGTTGAAGAGAGAATTAAAAAAGTTTGATACATTTTATAGAGTTTTGAAATAAGGCATTTTCAAAACTGAGATCAAAGAAATAACATACATAGAAATTGTAATCTTCAGATTTTCAATAAAATAGTGTCATTTTTAAAATATAAAAAAGAGATCAGGCTTATTCGTTGGTCCTTTTTAAAGGATGCTGTAATTCAAGAGAAACTTTTCATTATATTCTAAGATTTTGATACACTCAAGTTTCCCTTTTTTATGTATTCCTGCAAGGACTTTACGAATGAGCCGGTCGTTTTTACTTTATATGGCTGTTTAGTCCGTGGTTTGGTTAATTGTATTCAGCTATTGGTCTAGCGACTGTTCTTAATAGCATCCACAGCTGCAGCTGCCCCCAGAGAAATAGGAACGGATTGTTGTTATGCAGCAAGATATTCTCACACCGCAGCCATATCCTCCACCACAGCCACATCCTCCACCACAGCCACATCCTCCACCACAGCCACATCCTCCACCACAGCCACATCCTCCACCACAGCCACATCCTCCACCGCAGCCGCAGTCTCCACTGTAGCCGCCCCAGGTGCAGCCTCTCCCACAGCCATTAAATAGTCCATTTCCAAGTAGTCCACATCCAAAAACCATTGTATATACCTCTTATAATATAACTATATTTTTATTTTTAGGTAGTTTTTAATATTCCGAGACATATGAGCAGATATGTTCTAATATTGAGTGATAAACCCAATCAAATATCATACCGACTCTCCAACTCTGTTATTACTCCTGACAATTGCGTTAATCCACTTTTGATTCTATAAAAGCAGATTTAACTTTATTAGTCATAAAGTGTAATTAATAGTATAATTATAAGATATATAAGCATTGTAGAATAATATATTCTTAATATTAAATAGTCATTGAAAAAGCTGGGAAAATCATACTCCTGGAATAGGTTAAATTTTAAGTTTAATTTACCAATTATTATTTAGTAAATATCTCTAAAAAAAGAGTTTTCAGACTATATTTAATATTCATATAACAAATAATGCTTAAATTCTAATTATATGTTTTATTTTGTATTTATTTTTTATATTAAGGGCATAAAACATATTTATTTAGAGAAAAAAAGAGTAGTACTTATTATAGTTTTAAACATTGTTACTATAATTTATTTATTTAAAAGTTGATTAGTTATAAAGTTGAGTATTTCTTTTAAATACTGAATTTTCTATTTATCAAATTACTTTTATTATTTTATTCAATATATAAACAACAGCAAAAACAACGACTTCAAAATCAAGTATGGATAAAATTGGTACAAAAGATTCAGACTTGATTTGTTTTAATCCCCATGCAGTTGATTTTTCAATTAAACTGCCTTAATTTTAGATGAATAAATTGATATAGGCTCATTCTTTGACCCTTTTAAAAGGATGAAGTTTTTACAGAGGAAACCTTTCAGTATCATACGATTCTAATACAATTAGGATTCTCTTGTTTATATATTCCGGCAAAGGTCATAAGAATGAGCCGCTCTTGGTCTTAAATTTATATACCTATCTAATATGTGGTTCGATTAGTCAGCATTTAGCTATTGGTCTAGTGACTGTTCTTAACAGTCGTCAAAGCCGCAGCCGTCTCCACCGAAACAGCCACGAATTGTTGTTATGCAGCCGGATATTCTGCCTCCCCAGCCACATCCTCCGCCGCAGCCGCCAAGCCAGCCACCACCGCAGCCGCCAAGCCAGCCGCCACCGCAGCCACCGCCACAACCACCAAATCTTCCAAATCTTCCTCTACCACCAAAACCAAATCCTAAAGGTCCTCCAAATCCCATTG
Source organism: uncultured Methanosarcinaceae archaeon (assembly GCA_963727895.1). Classification (GTDB taxonomy): domain Archaea; phylum Halobacteriota; class Methanosarcinia; order Methanosarcinales; family Methanosarcinaceae; genus Methanosarcina. The sequence goes on from CAVSHT010000011.1 coordinate 131,172, forward strand.
TATTTTCCTCCATTTATTGTATTAATTTTTAATTTATTTTAATATTTTTTATTTACAGGAGCTAACAAAGTTTTTAACAAAGTAACAAAGTTTTAGACAATTCCAGAAAGTTTTAGAGTTTACAATTCCAGAAATACACTAAGGTATGCAATTCTCTAACTAAGTTTTAGAATTAGAGTTTGCAATTCTCCAGAGTATACACTAGGGTATGCAATTCTCTAACTAAGTTTTTTATCAACTCCCAAACTCCACAAGTACTTCTGACAATTGCGTTTATCTATTTTCATCTGGACAAAAACTGATTCAAGTTTAATTGCCAGAAAGTACAATAATATAATATAATTGGAAATTATATAAACTCAATAGAATAATATGTCCTTAATATAAAATAGTCATTAAAAAACCTAGTAAACCTGCCCTGAAAAAATAAGTTTAATTTTATATTTAATTTATAACATATAATTTTATAAATATCTCGATAAAATAAGGATTCATGGTCTGAAATTAGTCTGACATTAATATATAGGAAAAATAAGACCTTTTCGGCATAGATAAGCTATATCCCCCAATTATGACCAATTTGAAGGCTCAAAAAAGATGCATCTCTAGTGAAAGAAAATAGTATTACTTATCCTGTTTTTTAACTCAGAAACTCCGGTATCTTTGTTTAAAAGTCGAGTATTTGCTCCATTCCCTATAAAAGCGAATATTCAATTTAATCTATGAATATATTCAATTTAATCTATGAATATATTCAATTTAATCTATGAATATATTTGATGATTATCGATTCAATGCATTCAGATTACCCTGAATAGAAACCGTTCACTTTCAGGTATATGTATAGTTAATAACTGCTAAGCAATAAAAATAAAATACAGAGCTATCAATTCAAAAAGACAATTTATCAGGATCTTAGTATTGAACTGATAGCCATTCTTATTCATCAATACTCAATAGTTCTTTAACTCAGCTATGACTTGGCTATTCTTTTAGCACCAGCCGCCGCAGCCGCCCCAGCCGCCACAGCCGCCCCAGCGACGCCAGCCGCCACCCCAGCCGCCACAGCCGCCCCAGCCACAATTTCCAAACCACATTATATTGTGCCTCCAAGGTTTTGCTATGTTATTTTATTATCTGCTGTATAGGTGAGCTTTTTAGATTAGGATCATATCCTCTAATAAACCTCTAATCGAACTTTCACCCACCCTCAATCATACCTTCATGACAACTTTTTTTGAATTATTAGAGTTACTTACTTCCGTTTAGAGAGGAATAGTTCTGTCATGAAAGTACAATTAAACATAGAATTATGAATTATATAAAAGATCTAGAATAACTGTTTCTTAATATAAATAGTCTCTATAAAAACGAACAAACCTTCTGTCAATAATATAAGCTTACTTTTAACTTTATTTTGCAATTTATAATTCTATTGAAACTCTCAACTAATCAGGAATAATAATCTGAAATTGAATATTTAGCCAGAAAATATTGGATTAATATTCATTATATGCTTTAATTTCCAGCTAAATTTAATTTAAAGCCTTAAAAAATGTTTATTTTGATGATAAAGTCCTTTTACTCTTAATGATTTTATACTTTACAACTTTAGTAATTTATAGTATTAATTAAATATCTATATAAAGGGCTACAACTCAATAGACCAAGTTTTTCAAATCAGAGTGGGAAGAAAAAGAACAAAACATGTCAATTAATTACAGCTACATCACTTTTAATTCAAGTTCTTAATATTAGATGATCTTAAATCCCCATTAATTTCTTTGCCCATTTCAATTTCTTTTTCTTTATCGGGTTTACATCGCGATCTTCAAAATCAAAACCCGCCAGCTTAATTTTTTTAGCTCCAAATTCCCGGGCTACAAAAAAGCATCGATCTCCATCACTGAAGCCTCCAAAATTATAGACCTTATCAAAAGGTCTTGCCTGGGTAGTTGCAATAAATCGTTTAAAGCGAGATACATATCTTTCAAGCTTATCGATATTATCCCCATGTGCGTGAATCAGAACTATTGAGCCATTTTCGCAGGCAAGAATTTCTTTCTCGATATCAGATTCCAAATTGCCGTCAAGGTCTGTACATATGACACCAGGAACAATTTCTGCATCCATAAGTACAGCAGCTGCTCCATCGGCTGCAATTACCGTAAAGGCAGAGAAATCAATTTCTGAAAGGTCACTCCTGAGTCCTGGAGCATTTCCACAGATCAGGACAGCTTTTCCAGAAATTACGTTTTTGAGTTCAGAAAGACTGACACTATTTTTTTCTGTCAGCATATTGGAAAGGAATAAAGCTGCCTTTTCGTCACCTGTACGATCGAATCCAAAATCTTCAAGGATTCGTTTGTAAATCGGTTCCCAGACAGCAAAATCCATATGAATCAATTCCTTTCAATGCTTTAATTTGAATTCTAAATTTCGCTTCATTTGTATTCGGTTAAGATATGATCTATAAAAAATGTGTTATATTTGTTGCCATTTCTGTAAACCTATAAATGTAAATCGAGATGCATAGATTATTGCAGTAGTCATTATAACGTTAACAGATTCCTTAACCGAATACAAATGAATTTCGCTTAAACTCAATTTTCTCAGAGTTTATTTCTTTGCAATTCCCATCTTCATGGCAATTCCTTCGACATCCCAATCCTTTACAAGGGATCCTGAAACATCGATATCACTACCAAGGTCAAAGACATCGGCTCTTACCTCGTCTGCTATCAGGTCTTTGAGGGTTTCAACAAGCTTCAAGATCCTATCATCTTTAATCTGGACAGAAGCACATATGTTTTCATCCACTATGAGGTCAAGTTCCTTCCTCATGTCCTGAAGCCTGCGAATTACTTCCCTTGCATATCCTTCAGCTTCAAGTTCAGGAGTCAGGTTTGCATCCACATAAACAAGACCAGCCTCGGATTCTGCACTTGCTGTTCCTTCTGGCAATGTTTCTTTGAAATTAGCCATTTCAGGAGTTACTGTAACCTTTGTTCCATCTGCAAGGGAGATTTCAAATTCACCAGCTTCGGAAAAGGCTTTTTTCAGAACAAAACCGTCAACATTTTTCAGGGCAGAGATGACTTTTCCTGCATCCTTCTTGAAAACAGGACCTATTTTGCCCGGATCAGGAATTACTTCAAGCCCTAGCTCATCCCAGCTCTCAGAGATACGCTGTCAAGACAATTGCTTTGGAATTGGTCTGGTCCATAAGGACTGAACGCAATCTCTCTACAGCCTTTGACTGCATCCTCACTTTCAGGGGAGACAATTATTCGTGATACAGGCCATCTGAGCTTTCTTCCTGCTTTCTGACGGGCGTTTGAGGCAGCTTCCACGATAGAACGTGCAGTATTCATGGCTGCTTCGAGATCGGGATCAAGGTAGGCTTCATTTACCTTTGGCCAGTCACACATATGGACCGATTCTTTTGCATTCGAGTCTACGTTTCGAATCAGGTTCTGGTACATTTCTTCAGCCAGGTAAGGCATGAAAGGAGAGATCAATTTTGTAAGAGTTACGTAAACCTCATAAAGCACGCAGTAAGCTGCAAGTTTGTCAGGATCGTCGGCTTCGGTCCAGGTTCTTGGACGAATGAGCTGAATATACCAGCGAGAGAGGTCTTCAAGCGTAAATTCCAGAATTTCACGCACGGCTTTATGCAGGAAGTATCCTTTCATTGCTTCGTCTACGGTTCTTGACAACAGACTGAACTCTTGAGAGAATCCATTTGTCTTCTTCCCTAAGCGCGTCTTTTACGGAATCAAGACTAACCTTCAGAGGATCAAACTTATCAAGCGCCATGTAGGGAAGCGGGAACCTGAAAACGTTCCACAAGATATTAATTGAACGATGAACGGTTTCCACTTCTTCCTGGTTATACTTAAGGTCATCCCAGGGTGCACTTGAGGAGAGCACATAGGCACGAAGTGTGTCAGCTCCATATTTATTGATAATATCAATTGGAGAAACAACGTTTCCAAGGCTCTTGGACATTTTCTTTCCGCCAGCATCAAGAGTAAAGCCGTGCATGAGTACATTCTTATACGGAGCTCGTCCAAAGCCCACCATGCTTGCTCCAAGCTGTGAATAAAACCAGCCACGTGTCTGGTCATGTCCTTCAGTGATAAAATCAGCAGGCCACCATTCATCGAATTGTTCCTTAGTCTGTGGGAATTTGAGGGTAGCCCAGGAAGCTACAGCCGAATCAAACCAGACATCAAAAACGTCTTCAACACGCTTTTTCTCTCCACCACATTCACAGGGAATAGTTATTTTGTCTACATAGGGTCTGTGAAGCTCTACATCGCAATCCACTCCGGCTTTTTCTAGGAGTTCGGCTTTAGTTCCTATTACCTCAAGCTTTCCACACTTCTTACACTTCCAGACAGGAATTGGCATTCCCCAATAACGCTGCCTGGAAATACACCAGTCTCTGGCGCCTTCGACCCATGTTCTAAATCTAGCTGAACCTGCCCAGTCAGGGTACCAGTTCACGGCATCGATTGCCTCAAGCATTTTGTCTTTTATCTCGGTAACCTTGAGGAACCATTGTTCAGTTGCCAGATAGATTATAGGAGTTTTGCAGCGCCAGCAGTGTCCATACCTGTGAGTTACAGTTCCTTCTGCAAGCAACCTATCGCGTTTCTTCAGGTCTTCTATTACAATCGGATTTGCCTCTCTGACGTTTTTGCCTGCATATTCCCCAGCTTCTTCAGAATAGGAACCATTAGGACCAACAGGACAGAGAATCGGAAGCTTATACTTCACTCCAACATTAAAGTCATCCATACCATGACCTGGGGCAATGTGTACACAACCTGTGTTTTCTGCAGTTACGTAATCGGCAAGATAAACTCCATGCTTTATCTCGTTCTGCACAGGCACAAGATCCCCTACAGGACTTTCGTACTCCAGTTTTGTGAGCTCTTCTCCGGGCATTGTCTCAAGCACTTCATAGTCAACATACCTGCCCTGTTTAAGGACATTCTTGATCAGACCTGTAGCAGCAATTAATATTTCTTCAGATCCATCCTTCCTGATTGCCCTGAATTTTGAGTACTCAAAACTTTGATGTACGGCTACAGCCACGTTTGCGGGAATTGTCCAGGGTGTTGTTGTCCATATGACTATGAAAGTATTTTCCTCACCTTTAATCTTGAATTTCACATAGATTGAAGGATCGGTACGCTCGGCATATTCAACCTCAGAATCTGCAATTGCAGTCTCACAGCGGGGGCACCAGTTGACTGAGCGTTTCCCAACTTCCAGAAGATTTTTTTCACTGGCTTGTTTGAGAGTCCACCAGGCAGCTTCAATGTAGTCATCTTTTAAGGTCATGTAGGGGTCTTCCCATTGCATCCAGACCCCAAGCTTTTGGAACTGTTCAGTCATGTCCTGCTTTTGGTTAATGGCAAATTCTTTACATTTTTCAATAAAATTCTCTACCCCAAAGCTCTCAATATCTTTTTTGTTCTTGAAACCAAGAACACCTTCAACTTTTACTTCTATTGGCAAACCATGCATATCCCAGCCAGGACGCTCTAGAATATTGCGATTATTCATGGAGTAATAGCGGAGAATGGAATCTTTGATTACCTTGTTCCAGGCAGTCCCCAGATGAATATGTCCAGTGGTATAAGGAGGTCCATCAACAAAAAAAAGCCTTTTTCCGGTCTTGCGGTTCTCCCGGGTTTTTCGATAAGCATCGTTATCTTCCCAGAGCTGCGTTACTTTTTTTTCAATTTGCTCTGCGTTATATTTGGCAGTGATTTCTTTTATCATAGAAGATCCTCAAATGTGACATCTTTTATAGGCGTTAGTTTATATATTAGAATATGGGGAATGAATTAATCTTTGATGAATATTTGCAACGGTTAGAGGATGATGGATTAAGTAAACGAACATTGGATAATAATATCTTCATATTAAAACCTTTTATCAAATGGCTTGATGGACAAGATATTACAGACAAGACTGTTTTGGCTTACCTCAGATCACTAAAGCCCAAAAATTATAGTGACAGTACTATGTATCAATACAAAGCTGTATTAAAAAAGTTTCTGTCTACTATGTCTCCTGAGCAGGCAAGAAATATAAAGTTGAAAGTTAAACGCAAGGAACCACCTATCATTTTAACACAAGCAGAAATTGAACAATTAATAGAAGCCAGCAGGAATCCTAGAGACAGAGCTTTAATTTCGTTTCTTTATGAGTCAGGATGCAGGAAAGGGGAACTTGTATCAATAAGACTTGAAAATGTCACATTTACCGAGTACGGTGCAACTGTTACTATTCCGAAAGGTAAGACAGGCCCTCGGACTATTCCTATAGTGTACTCAGCATCCTATCTGAGACAGTGGGTTGAAAGTCATCCAACTAAAGGACAGAGTGACCCCTTGTTTTGTTCTTTACAAGCTCCATTTGGACAATTCTCTTTTTCAGGACTAAAACACTTAATGCAGGCACTGCATGAAAGAACAGGTATTAAAAAGAAAATATACCCACACCTATTTAGACATAGCCGAGCCTCTCACTTAGCGAATAAATTTACAGAGCAGCAGTTGAAACAGTTTTTAGGCTGGACAGCTGGGTCTAATATGGCAGCAACATATGTACATCTATCCCAGCGCGACATTCAAGATGCTGTATTTAAACTCCATGGGATTGAAAGTCCTGCAAGAATTAATGATACTTTTAAAGTTGGACGTTGCCCAAGATGTAAAGAAATTAACCCTGAAAATAGTTTATACTGTGGCAAATGTGGGTTACCTTTAAAAGATGGTGTTAAAGAAAAAATTGAAAAAGAACTGTCAGAAATGGATTTAATGTTGCTCCGCGCGGCTGTACTTGATCCGAGCATCGTTGAGGCCCTTGCTGAAGAATTTAATAAAATTCAAAACAATAATAAAAATACAGGGCTTTAAATAGTTTGAAAATTAATTACTAAGTGATGCTTCACAGCGGATATGTTGCATAGTGCATATCGAAAATAAACAAAGCGTTGGTGAATCTCTGTGCTTTGGCACATGTATACAAAACAGTCGTTACATGGCGCATATCAAAAATCAAAGCGTTGGTGAAGCTCAGTGCCTCGGCACTGTTATACAACACAGTTCTGTAAACACTTACAGGACAACGATTGAGTATATTGAAAATTTTGGTTCTCCAATGGAGAGGGCCAAGATTAAGATATTTAAAAAGTTGCTTGAGGGGGGTGGCTAATGCGGCCACTCTTCAACAAGCTTTCCGAAAAAACGACAAGAAGGAACAACGAAAGATATTTAAGTTAATACGTGGTATAAGGTAGTACAAAAAATAGTTTACGAAATTCATGTGCTCTTTTTTATAATAGACGAAGTTATGAAACTTCGAAAAGTTTTTATAGTGAAACATACATATATACCTATAAGGCTTGTCAAAATTTTGACCGACCATGTAGGTGTGATATATACATGCCAGATATGTCTTCACGAAATAAAATTAGGATCGCTCTTTACATAGACCCTGACACATTTCAACAAATTGATTCTTTCAGAAATCCCGAGATGTCAAGGTCTATGTTTTGTACAACTGTAATAGAAGCTGCATTAGGAATTAATGAAAAATGAGTAGGATAAGAACAAGAAAGATATAACAAAAAAGTGCGGATTGAACTCCACAGAGCCCCGAGTCACCAACTGAAAGGCCCTGCAGAGATTTGTTTGCACGCAGAGGTGCTAATAATGTGTATACATAATGTTTTTGAATATACAGTATATGCTTTTAGAGTAAATAAAGCTTTCTATAACTTTAGTTTAGCTACTGCTACTGTTTTTAACAACTGCATAAATAAATGTAAAGGAAACTTTACACAAGTTGCGGCAGGGTGGTTTTGATGGAAGAGTTTATTAAAACCAACCCGACTGAGCTTGCATACTTCCTGAAGCTTCTAACAAAGGATAGAAAGGGCTATCAGCCATTTTTATTTCCCCTTGAAAGGCAGGGGAAAGATCCTCTTGCAGGAGTAAGTTGGAAGAATAACCGCAAGACCTACAATGAAGCTATGCACCTGATGAGACGAGGCTTCAATATTGGTATTGCTGCCAAACCCGACGACCCTTTAGTCATAATTGACGTTGACGATATGGAGCAAGTACCAGAAATAAAGTCGACACTTCAATGTGTTTCAAGAAAAAGAATAGGTAGACACAATTTTTTCTTTGCAGCAGATGAGACGGCTAAACGAAATATTCCAGCTGATACTGCAGGTGAAATTAGAAGCTGTTGGCAATATGTGGTTGCACCGGGTTCTTATGTCACATGCAGTGACAAGGACATAGCTAGAATGCCAGACGATGAAAAAGTGAATGCTGGGCACTACAGCGTATTCAAAGAATTGCCTGTTAGCACAATTTCATATGAAGAGTTCCCGGAAGTCTATAAACAGGCCAACAATTCAAGGAAGATTGCTGACTCTAAAGCAGCTATCAGTACAGTAATAAAAAAATCTACTGCAACCACACAAACAGCATTCAAGGGAAAGAAAAGCGCCCTTTGGGATTTAACCATAGAGGATGTTTCAGGGCTTTCTGATACCCATGGAAAGCGTGTTCCTATCCCTTCGGAAATTCACGAGTCAGGAACTTATAAAAATTGTTCCGTGTCTGAGGGGTTATTACATTGCTGGCGACATGAAGTGACGCACAATGCTTTCAGCTACCTCTGTGTGCTCGCTGGGGTCATGAACTGTGAGGATGCGGGTAAACAACACTGTGGAAGATTTTTTGGCGCCGATGCCAAAAATCCTGAAACTGTACTCAAAGTGTGGCAATATGCTAAAAATAGAGGATTAATACCATACGATGACCCCTTTCCTTCTAGAGAGGTTATGATGGCGTTTGCGAAAGAAATGAAGATCGTTAACATAAGTGCCACAAAGGAAACAAAATTAAGTGAGCTACAGTACAACTTAGTAAAAACTTGTGCAAAACTGGGAAGGAGGCATTGCTAATGGAAACCCCTGAATTAAAAGATATTGTTGAAATTGTCACGTATGCTGTTGAAAATTTATCTTCTAACCAAATTTCAGAATTCATTGAAAATGTAAATAATAAACTGACAGTAGATAAAAAAGTTCCTGAAAATGAGCTGCGTAAAATTATTGTAGAGGCTGTGAAAGCTGCAGATGAAAAAACCGACAGTATAGAGAGATATACAAAGCTATTACATGAACAGGTTCACACAACCTCTACACAAAAAATAACTGATACTAAAAATTTCATCAAACAGTACATGTTAAACGAGGAAGAGGACTTCGTTGAAGCTTTCATACTGGAAAATATAAAAGAGTACCTTCAATTAACGGTAGTAGAAATCAGAAATGTCTGCAAGGGTTTTAGGGCTGCAAAAAAAGAACTTAAGAAAAAATCAGCTGAATCAGGTAGTCAAGACGCTGAAACAAGCGGAGATAAAGAAAAATTAGACTTTTTCGAAGATATAGACTTCGATGAGAAAACTTTTGACGAGGAAACTATAAAAAAGGCTGACGTTGAGGCTGAACGTATTATGAGGGAAGGCGACCCTATAGCATACATTAAGAACAGTATTGCCACAGTACACGTAGGTGACGAAAACACAATTGAGGGACTATGTGTTTCTGTTGCAGGCCAGTCAGTCCTTAATACTGCAGGTATCCAAATAGCTGTGAATGGTGAGAGCGGAAGTGGAAAAAGCCACGGTGCAAAGGCGTTTTTGCACAGAATGCCTAAAAGATTCAAAAGAGCCACTAGTCTTTCGTCAAAGGCTCTCTATTACATGAACTTGAGAGAGGGGATGATAATATACTCAGACGATACAGACATGGATGAAGACCTTGCTACACTGTTCAAACAGTCCACAACTAACTATCAGGAAAAAACCTTCAGAACAACTGTTAAGGATGGGGAAACAAACGTTTTGTCAATCCCAGCAAGAACGAACCTCTTGTTAACCTGTGTTGAATCACATGTCTCTGATCAAGTTCTTAACAGGCAGCTTGTATTTGAAACTGATGCAAGTATTGAACAAAAGTTACGAATATACAATAAACAAAAAGAATTAGAAAAAAATAAAATGACAGATTTAACTGTTACATTTGAAGTACTTGTCTGTCGACGAATATTTACAAAAATTAAAAGTAAAACATTCAATGTAGGAATACCATTTGCAGAAAGAATCAACTTGCAGGACTATTCAAATAGTAGAATTCAGCCTCTTCTGTTTGATATGATAAGAGGGTTTGCAGTGATGAATTTCATGCAAAGAGAAGTTGATTCTGACGGTTGGATAATGGCAACTCAGGATGATTTCAATGCAGCAAAAAAGCTGTTCAAAACTAGAGAACAAAATACGATTACAAAGATGACTGGGAGAGAAACGGACATAATAAAATATATTAAAAATCACCAAGGGCCGCAGGGTTGTTCTATCAATGAAATCGCAACTGGCACTAAAATGAGCGTCATCACAGTTCGAAGATTGCTGAATGGTAGAACAGATCGACCTGACGAGGATGGGGGGTTACTGTCTAAAGTGAAGGGCCTTACGAAAGAACAATTGAACGATACAAATACTGTAAAAAGTGCTGACGGTAGCTCGAAAAGTAGGGGCAGACGCACTGAATACTATAAGTTGCATGACAGTTTCGACCCATGGCAGCTTTTTGAAAGCAACAGAGACTTCGTAACAATTGCAGGAGAGGTAGGGGTATAACTCCCCTGCAGTTTCATTAGTAAATGTCATAGAAAACTTACTTGTTGTCTGCAATGCAGGCAACAAAACATTTCTTCCCAATCCACACCTCTCTTTGCTGCTACTATGTTGTAGTTGCGCTCAAGAATTTGTGCTATTACTTTTCTCTGATAGTCAGCGTCATGTGCTGCTAAGGCTTTTTTGTCAAGTTGTGTGCCATATATCTGTTTAGTGAGTATTGCAGATCTTGAAATTCCGGTGTTGGCTGTGATTTTGTCCAGTGCTTCGGAATATTCAGCTGCCCTTCGTACGGTTTTTTCTTCTATGTTAAACTGATCAGCTATTACTTTGGATGTTCTTATGGGTGGGACATTTTGTCCCACCCTATCTAGACTGTTATTTGTGAACTGATTTTCACCCAGAGCTTTCTTTTCTGCTAGATACCTTCTTCCAATCAAATCAGTCTTGGTGACATCGTTAATATTCCTTCTACCAAGCTGGTTTTCAATAATCCAAATGTAAGCCGCCGATCTTGAAGGGAAATCTTGTTTAATTGTAACAAAGTGCTGTAATAGTGTCTATTGCTTCTGTTAATTCGGTTGCTCTTGATACTGTACCTGTACCAACTTTTAACTGGGCTGCAATTTTTTCTCTAGTTGATTTACTTTCGCTAACTTGCCCATTTTGGGCAAGTTTGTCTCTAGGTAATCCTGTTTTATTGCCTTCTTCCTTCTTTTCTACTTTGTATCTTCTTCCTATCAAATCATTTCTAGTGATACTGTTTATGTTTCTGCGTGCAAGTTGATTTTAAATTAGTACTGCTGCTTACCTAGATTGCTTAGTATACACAGACACACCATAGGTGTGTTTATCAATGCAGTAAAAAACAATATCCTTTTTATACTGGATTAAAGACGTTTTAGACCTTTATTTTTAAAAACAAAATTAAATACCCAAAAGTCCCAAAAATCCCCAAATAATCCCATTTATTTCCAAAAGAATCAGTAGCGGTAGAATTGTTCTCCCAAAAATGCCCAAAAATGCGAGAACAAAAAAATACGCACACATTTTTCTTATGTATATAAGAAATATAACTTCTTCAATTTTTTAAATGCACACACATTTTTTTTCTCTCCCTTTTTCCCATTTTTGGGTAAATAATTAGTTTGTATTTTTTTTAATGCCTCTAGTAGATTAATATGAGAATTTATGAATGGGTAAATAATGGGAAATAAATGGGATTATTTGGGGATTTTTGGGACTTAATTTTTTTAAGGCTTGTTTTTTAAAATAGAGTTCTAATCTCCCTCGGAATAATTAGTAGACATTTCTGCAATTGATCTAATTTTAAAACATATTCGTGAACAGGTAAGTCAGAAATTATTGCAGATAAGTTAAAAGTAGGCTCTAGAACAGTAGAGTGAGCAGCCGAATTACCCCTCGTAACAGATAAAATCGTAGCCACCACAGGCATAACCTGTAATGATATTCTCTCAGGGAAAATAGACGGCATGCAAGACGAAATTAAAGACCTTGCTGAAAAGGATGAAAGATCACAAAAAAGAATAATTGATCTCATACTTAACGAAGGAGAAGTAAGTCTAGCAGTTGCTTTTGACAGGTTGTGGGATGAACAGCAGGAAGAAAGACGAAAAGAAACAGAAGAAAAAGAAAGAACTGAACAGAAACGGCTGCATACCGTGTTGGAGAAGGGATTTATTCCCCTCTCTTCGGCTAAATATATTTTTAATTTTCGTGTCCGTGTAGTAAATAATATATTTTACTGTGATATATACCTTATTACATTTAATTCATTTTTATATTAATTTGTGTTTATTTTAAACAGTTACACATTTTTCGGGCATTTAAGCTGTTTTTCGCTACAACGTAGAATTTTCGTCTCTTTTTGCAGGCATGGGCAAATATTCCAATCACACGAGAACTCCTCCGAGTTTGACGTGGTGGTATGTGGTTAATTGGAATCCAGCTGTTCTGAGAGCAAAACTCTGTGTGCACAGAATAAAAATAGAGTAAAGGGTACTAGGGGTAAGAAATCTTCTCCTACCCCTTTTAGCCGTGTATTACCACTAATTCATGGCATTAGTATTGTTGGTATACTGGCTTCTTCTTCACTACTTAACAGTGTGTGGCATGTTACCCGTGTGTTCACCAATTGGCTCACTGGGATTACATTTCTTCCCCTACTATGCCACCAGTGAGGTATATTTGGGCAGTCGTGTAACTCTGGTAATCTGTGCTCTACGCAAAAATTTTCACCACATCGTTTGCATTTAAACGGCAATGACTGGATCCTTTCACCACATGTTTCACATTTTGTCATATTGATCCTCCCTTGAACTTCACAAGATTCTGTGATTACAAGTGGTATTAATAATCTAACTAGACTATATATATTTTCAGATTATTATTCGCGGAGACGTTTGAATATATAGGAGGCATATATGCAAAAGCAAACCTTTAACTTGTGCTGCTATGATAAGAAAAAGAATTAGAAGACTAGATAAGATAAAACTCTATGAGAATGAGTTTTAAAACACGTTCTTAGAAAATGCGCCAATTAATGAAAATAGGTGTATAAGGAAGCAAAGAGGGTTTAGAAAATGGGCATATTGAGAAAGATTTTAGGCAAAGAAGAAGAAACTGAAATCAAAAAGAAGTCTAAAAAAGCTAGAGATGATGCAAATAGAGAAAAAATGAGAACCCCTTCACCGGAAAAGACATCAATTTTTGATAAAGTTAGATCACAGAAAGAACAAGGTGCAAAGAAGGCACCAAAGGTAAAAGCTGAGCGCGCAGCACAAAAAGCCGCTCAAAAATCAGCACAAAAATCAGCACAGAAAACAGTAAAGCGCAGATAATTTTGACCCATTCTTTATTTCAATCTTTTCCTTTTCATTTTTTTAAAGAGTATACGTTTATTTTAAGTATTTCATTCATAAGATGGACAAATATCAACCTTTTTACCGAGAAGTTTTTGAAATAAGCGTGGTCACGAGGAAAATTTCAGGCTGAATGGATGAACCTCATCCTTTGTTTAAATCGCTGCCTGATGATTTAAAGATTCACATTTCTACTCTGGATTTAAAGAAATTTTCGGTATCCTTGTCCATAAAGTAAACGTAACAACCTTTCATTCCTCTTGATAATAAAACCCTATAAGTATTTTTTACTAAATCAGTAAATTTATCTTTTGACTTTTTTACGACAGTATCTTCTGAATACTCGGGATGCCCTTCCCATCTTTGAGTCTCAAAATTATATACCAAATCTTTCCCAAATATAACCCCAACATAATCAAACTCAAATCCTTGTATAGTGTATACACATCCAACTTGGTTCACACCGCGTGGATCATAAGCCCAAAGAGAAGCTTTTGGGATATCTTTTGCAAGCTTTTTGGCATCTTGTTTTGCATTCCAAGGTCTCTCAAAATTTCCTATGACCACATCATCCATTAATGTTCCATTTTTATTTGGTTGAGACCAAGACCAGCAGAACCCAGCAGTCAATCTTCCAGTAAATCCTTCTTCAATTTTTCCAACTATTTCAGCTTCAAGTTCTTCCGGACTGCTCAGAATCCTGAAATCAAACTCTTCCTGCTGAGTCCATATAACATTAGCAGTTTTTTTTATTCCCAGTGTATTATTTATCCAATTTACGAATCCATCTGATCCACTACATCTGAATTGAGCTTCCAATTCGTACTCGAAAACCTGACAATTATTTTTAATTGCATATTCCTTTATAAACTCAACAGATCCTATTTCATCAGGTCTTACAACTTGATCATCGTCTATAAATAAAACCAAAACTTTTGCAACATTAATTAATTCTTCGATTTGTGGTATTTTTGACTTTCTCTCACGAGAAGTATACCGATTATTGCTGGTTTTTCTTATTCTGTGTGCTTCATCAGCGATCAATACATCTATTGAATTCTCGTCTGCACCCATATAACTGTTGAAATACTTAAACTGAGCAGAACCACGCATTCCAACTATTTTTCTTAAAGTTTCAGTAAACGCACGTGAGCCGGTAGCGTAATGTGCATTATAACCATCTAAGAGAAGATTAGCCATCAAGTTAATTGCAATAACAGACTTTCCAGTTCCTGGCCCACCCTTTACAATGATCACGTTCTTTTGATCATCAAAGAAACCGTTTTTGACACAAGAAAGCACTTTATCAAATACCACCAGCTGTTCATCAAGGAGGGTGTATTCTGGCTTTCCTTTAATCAACTTTCCAACGTGATCCATCAATTTCTTACTTGGCTTATATTTTCCATTCTCTATTTTCGTAAGGACTTCTAACCCTTTTCCGCTATCTAATTTATTTAGCAAGAACCTTTCAAGTCCACTCACATTATCAGCTGTGAATAAAGGATAATCTTTGATTACCTCTGAGAATTTATCAGAAAATATAACATCGTGAGAGTCATAACTGTAATTGTGCAGGAAAGTGCAAGAGTTCAGACAAACCGGATTATCGCCTTCATAGAAAGATGTATGGGTATCTTGTAAATACATTGTGTACTGAGCAACTTGTACAGATGGATGGAGTACTTCTCTTTCATTCCCCCCAACCCATGTAAGTACTTCATTATCTCCAGAGGCTTCCCTGCATTTGCTCCACTGCTTCAACTCAATAATTACTGCATTATCGACGTTATTTTTATCTCTACCAGTTATTAAGCAATCCAATCTCTTAGAAGTAAGTGGTAACTGATACTCAAGAATTACTCCGTGATCTATAAGATTTGCTTCTTCAAACACACTAGTGTCTTGGCAATTTAATTGTTGAGCATAATATTGGTAGCTTCTAGTCAGCATATAACGATTTTGAGCTCATTAGATTACTAATAAATAAATTTTCATGACACTAGTGTCGAGTCAACAGTAAAATGTCGTATAAAATCGATTTTATTTATTCGTAATCGTTGAATTCTTGAGAATTGACGCGACACTAGATGGATAAAATAGAATTTAGGACTTTTCCAAAAGCCTGAATATTGTAAATAAGGTTGAATCCCCTATTTTCTCAGTTTGCCAAATTGTGATGGTTGCATTCAAAGGCGCCAGATTCAGAGTCTAACATAGTAGGATATATTTTACTAAGAACTAGATAAGTCAAGACTTCATAATTAAGATACATACTTTGGGGAGTTGACAGCTTAATTATACCGCATTAGTCATCGGTTAAGAAATTTTCTTGCCTGAAAGCTATTGATTTTACATTAGAAGCTGGCCTTAAATTTTAGCTTATTTACATGAAATCGATACCCTATTACAGCTCAGGATCTATTAACATATTTAACAAATGTTAAATAAATTGATGCAATTTGTCACGATTCCTCACTTAACCTAAAACGCATGAATTATACCGTTTTTCTGTTCAAATTCATAACTTCGGTCTCAATTGTATGATTGGTTTGAATTTTAAGACACGCTCTCAGGTTATTAATCTTATAAAAAATTATATTTTTAAAAGTCGCATATTAATTTTTACTTGAAACACTGGGCACGAGTTTCAGTAAGAACTGAGGTAGAAGAGAACTCATCTCTTTCTGGAGCTGTTAAGTTCAATCAATTCAGGTTCTTCACCCTGTTTTGTATACTCCATGGTATAATCATTCATCTTACATTCAATTATTATTGCCCCACTCATAGGAGTTGTTCCACCTGTAACGTCCCAAATAACTTCTTCTTTATTTAATTCATTAACTTTAAATTCGGTTGGATATCTTTCGCTAATTTCGTCACGTATTTTTATGAAATCTGTAGGGTCTTGTATAAAAATATCTATCGGATTAACAATCGGAACAAATTTCTTGATAAAATGTTTAACAATTTTCATCTCTTCTTTTGACTGATCAGTATATAGCAACCAACATACTTCAAGATGGTCACGATGATAATAGATAGCTCTAAATGTTTGACCTATTCCCCATACATTTTTGAAAAACTCATGTAATAATTTTTCAGGGTTTTCATGTGCTTTTATTTTATCGAGTAAAGAATCGATTTCTTGAATTAGATTTTCTTTTTTCGATGCTTTGCTAATGGAAACTATGAGACCTTTGTAAATTTTACTTGGTTTTGGAGCATTAAGTACTTCAATTTTATTTTTCTCCAAGAAACTAAAATGAAGGTTACCTATGATATGGATCAAAATAACAATTACGAGAATAATTAATCCCCATTTAAAGATAATATTAAAATTAATATCTGATGTTAAGAAACTACAGAGTAAGCCTCCAAATACACCACCTACTAAAAAATCACTGATAGTGTTGTAAATTGGATACATTCTGGATATCCTCTTATATCGATTGTGAATTCCTTTCATTTTAATACCTCATTAGAAGTCAGCATTTAAAAACTGAGCCAATTTGGTAAGTTAAATATGTGACTCTATGACTACAGCCCCTTCCAGCTTTGAACCATCTGTAGCTATGAACTTTGTTGGGTGTTGAAGTATTAAAATACAAAACTCGGGGTTACATAAGGTAACCATTTACTAAAAATCTAATTTCCAAGCCTTAAAGGAACGATATATTAGAAGATCAAGCTATGACAAAATTTTTGGATCTAATTTGCATCTTTTAAGGTGGGCTGATATTAAATGGATCAGGTAACACTGGACGTTCTTTATATTCATTATCGGGATTGATCTGAAGATACCTGGTTAAATCAGTGTTAGGTCCCATCCATTCCATCATCTTAAGAAGCATTTTTATCCTCTCAACTTCATATAGCTGGTCTTTTTTTTCACCAATTTTTTCTAATATGTGCTTTTCAAAACTATTAATTAACTTAGTTTTAGATTCATAAGGCAGCTTGTGCACAGCTTCATACCATGAATCACCTTCAAACAACTTGTGATATCTCTCGTCCCTTTTAGATTCATAAAGTTCAGGTTTCATCTTAATTGCACCCATCCCAAAGGGTTTTCCCATTCCTAGCGAATGGCGATATTCTTTACCTTCTTCCCCAGGAAGTGTCAAAACCCACAATAAAGCGCCCAATTCAAAATCTCTTAAGTTTTCAAAATAGATGCGGAATGAAAAAGTAACTCCTGATTTTATCGGTTTAATTCTCGTATACTGTGTAGGCGACTTTTCAATATTTCTCATATCTAGTTCTTTTATATCTTCTAATTTAACTTCGCCTTTATGCCAATACATCTTATGCCCACGAATTACAGTATCATATGGTGAAGGAGTGGCATAGTGAGCTAAATTTACCTTTTGATCAGGATCATGGGATTTATGTAGATCCTGAACTAGATAATGTTGAAATGTTGTAGGCTTGGGGGATGCAAGGATTTTCGGAATAATCGTTTTCTGCTTTTCGATTAGCCATATGTCTTCAAATGGAGACTCAAGTTTTGCATCAGTGAAGAATACACGTCCTGCGCATGAAGTTTTGTGACTATTTTTTGATTCATAGCCAAAAATAGCTTCAGAAATGTCAATTTCATCTTTCTCTCTCAATTTTTCAGGAACAAAGTGAATTACCGATTCATCATAAGGCAATCGAAACATCATTGTTGGGCCCAAAAAAACAAGTTCTTCCTTGTCATCCACAAGATAAAACAATGGATCTCCATCTTCACAGAGAGGACGGCTTGAAATTCCACGAGAGATACCCCGGTCATCTGAATAAAGTGACCATATGTGATTAGGGATCAAAATTGGTTTTTCCTTAGTATCTGGCTCATAAATGGCACAATGCATGTGCTTTTCTGTTCTCCCACCCATATGCCCACTACGTACAATAACAGCCTTTTCAAACCCATCTTCTTTTCCTTCAGAAATTTGTCTTATATCTGATTTGTTTTGAACAACAGCAAGATTTAATGCCAAATCACGACTTGATCTTTGTGGAATCGTTCTTTCTTTTGGAGGACGAATATAAACCTCAATTATATCTTTTGCAGTATAATCTTCCTTTGGATAATGTTTATCACATTTAACCGCTTGTGCTGCATTGTATTCAATATGAACAAATGTTTCCCCATATATTTCACGAGCTGGCTGTATAGACCAATGTGATCCCTCTTTTTTTAAATACCCTCCACGAACATTTGATGAAGGATATTCAAAAAAATACTTTTGATTCATATTATTTTGCTGATTATTACCTAACAACTTGTTCCGATAAGATGCGCCCAAACTGCTTGAATCACCAACAGCACGATAAACAAGTTTTTTGTCTGTTACCCATTGTATTTTTCCATAACTTGCAATCTCCACCAAAGATCTAATCATTCCTCGTAGAGTGCTACCTGGAATTACTGGAATATCTACATTATCTCTATAAAAAAACTGGGCACATTTGTATTTCTGATCTGGATTCAGTTCATGAAATTTTTTATCCCCATGTTCACTAAAAAAAGAAGGAGTCATTGAGCAACGGACGTACAATGTGGATTCGGTTTTCATGGTGCATTCTATATAGCCGGTGTTATTAGTGTAAGTGTCTTGGTCCGGTACTTTATCGATAACAGTTACCAATTTATCTGGCAAGGGTATAAAGTTGTAAGGAGCATATGCCCAAAAAGACTTATTTCTTCTGTCAAAGCGTTTCCTTGTAGGATTTGAATGCTTTGGTAACATTAAACCACCCCTTTTATAATATCCGCTCTAATAAATACCAGTCGACTGAATTTTATATATGCCTGGCCATCTTTGTCATAATCTAGATAGTGTCGTACCTTAAGTTTCAAGTCCCTGTTTGAATCAACCGGTGGAGCATGTCGTAATCCTTCAGATCCATGTTCCCACAGAAAAAAACCATTATTGCTATTTTCCTGTCTGGTACCCCATAAAAGCATAGTTTCATCAAAATATTCTATATCTTGTCCTTGATTATCAATCACCAAGCGGGCTTGCCAGCTACAAGAATCAGTTCTCCAAATGAATAACTCACCATTAGTACCAAATAACCTTGCCATCTGAAGAGTTTTTGATCTCAATGAAGGTCCAAATAAGTTAGACGACAGGTGAATCCTATCATCTCTCAATTCACCCCATATTACTCCATCGTCAGCATGAACTAATAACCACTTGAGATCATAAGCTTTAGCCTGTTCCTCAAACCATACTGCTATATTGCCTCCAAAATCGGCTGGAACACTTAGCGGGAGGATTTTATACTTCAGATTCAGGACCTTTGGTTTCATGCTACAATACCTCCAATAAAATCACTTACATAATTTTCAAGCCTATCCCTGTCACCTACAATTTCTATCTTTCCGTTATTTTTTTTATTGATTTCCCATACATGTTGTGTGTCAAAACTTTCTTTATATGTTATTTTTGCATTTAGTCCACGCAAACGTCCTCTTCCCACACTTGCTTCACCACCTAATGGTAAATCACCGGTCCATAAATCTTTCAGCAGGAGTAGTAAGAGTCCTATTTGGGCACTTTCTGGTTTTTGGATCTGTACTTTAAATTTAACGTTTGTTCCCTTCTGCTCAAAAATTGGTTGTTCATTAAAAAGTGCTGTAGGGAGAGAGCTACCAGTGAAACGGTCAATCTTGATACGTTGTTGCACAAGGTTCAAGGGATTTGTGATTTCGTTTTCAGTTGTTATTAGCTGACTTGCAGAAGCTTTATCTGAAGGAGATTTGATTTCTGGACCAAATAATCTGTTTATCATTTCGCTGGCTTTTTCTTCGCTCCCAATAGTTTTTGCAATACGAAATGCTCTTGCTCTTAATGAACCCGCCAAGCTGGTACCACTTAAAACAGGAATTGACTCTCCGTTTCGGTTTGAATGAAGATGAACCATATCTGGAGCATCGGCTTTATCATACCCTGACCTAATGATCATGGAACCATCAAGAGAAAAAGTGGCATTCATTGTGAAAAGGTGTCTTTTATCAATTAGGTTACTTTCATTAATGCCTAATAAAGTAAAAATGTTCTGACCACGCTTTTCCTCCTTCAGATCCTCATCCAGCCAATTAATTAGCCCTTTAGGAGTTGTTAAGTTGTAGCGGCAGACATTCCATTCTTTTATCTTACAGCTACCAAATCCTCTCCTCTTACGAAAACCTAAAGATATTTCTCCTTTTTCCAATCCTTTTAAAGCAATAGCCAGACCAAGAAGTAGTTTTTCTTTTCTTGTATCTTCTTTCGGGGTCAATAATTCCATTTCGATGGAGAAACAAGTACCTGCTTCAATCAGTTCAAAATCAAATTTGTGTTTATCTTCTGCTGTTCGAGTCTTGTTATCGATTTTTACTCCGTCTCTCAATTCTACCTTTGGTTTTTCACCCAATGAATCGTTAACAATAAGCAGACTTTGTTCACCTTCATCGTCTTCCTGGTTACCAAATAGATTCATATATAGTGATTTTTTGTCACCTTGTTGTCCGTAACCGTGTTCATATTCCCTCAAATAACTTCGCAAAGCACCAGCTAAAGACGCGCCAGTCAAAAGAGTCTTACCTTCTAATGGATCTAATGCTAATGGGATATCCACCAGCTCATCGTGGTCACCTGCGCCAAAATATGTTGGTGTTTCCAAAACAAGGCTTCCAAGGATAGTGATTCTCTCTACAATCTCTCGACTTTTCAACCAATGAGAATTATCCATTGTTTACCTCCTTGGATGCTTTGTGAAGAACTGCATCAATCAGACGAGCAGTGTATTCACGAGCCAGATTATCATTTAAATCTGATTTTATATTTCCTAACGAGGGTAAGTTATTTTTATTAACTTGAAGTATATCCCAAACACTTTGTGGATTTGCTGCAAATTCCTTAATCCACTGTTCCAGTGATTTTCCTTCAATCTGGGCATTTTGAAACTGATCACTTGCAGTTTTTTTCATTTTATCCAGGTGACTTGTAACTATGGACAAATCATCCTCACTCAAAGATCGACGAACTATCACGCGCATGCGGGACAGCTGAGATTTCTTTGGAATGGATTCTTTTGTTATTTCCAATTTGTTAACTGCCTTGATTAAATCTCGATCCAGCTTTTCTTTAGTCATCCTGCTAACAATTCTTTTAGCCAAGCACAAGCTATCCGGATCTTTTATTTCGTAAGGTAAAGTAGATTCTTTAAACTCCCACTTTTCTGCTTTAATTCCATTTACTTGGTGCCAGTTGACAGCAATTCGTCCATAACCTTCTTCTCTTTTTTCTCCAATCCCAGTGATCTTGAGTGTTTCTAACCGATCAAGCAATTCTGAACTTTTTTCGTAAACAAATACGCTGCCTGCTCGAATAGCTAAAACCTGAGGAAGGGGAAGATTCCAGGTATTATTGAAGCCTCCTCTTATCCGCGTGCTTACAAAGGCTTTTTTAAGAGACTTTGACTCCACACCTAAAACGGAATTGATGTTTGTGCTGTAAGCGCCAGTATTCTTGTCGCAGATAAGAGTATCACTTAAAAGAGTAACTACTATTGTGTTGTCTTCTTCATCGCCAACAGTAAAATATTCTTCCCAATTATCACAAATGTTTATGTTATTGATCTTTACATGTCCGTAGCCTGCAAGATGTGATTTCCCTAAATTAAAGATCGCTCCGTCTGTTAATAAATCTTTAATCTTTTTAAAGCATAATTCATTCTCAGCTAATATAACACCGGAGAAATCTTGACCTGCTTCCAATGCTTGATAACGAAAAATTGTACTTTCTCCAGCAGTCTCTCTTTGTCTATTCGCACGAAAGATATGTATTTGGACTTGATTAGAAGGTTGATATAAAATGATTCCTTCTCCCTCATCGTTTTCAAACAAATAACAAAAAGGTTCAGAAACTTTTTTCCAATTTCTTTCAGGGTCATTCTCTCCGTTGTCTGAAAAATCCCCTGTCGCAAAGTCATATATTATGTTATCAGGATCACCTTTTTCTACATGCCATGAAAGAGGAGTAGGTAAAGACCGGCTATAATCTTTATTTGAAGGATATGCATTTAAGAAGCGTACAGCTCCATCAAAAAAAAGCTCTCTAAATTCAGCGTCTTCCGCATCGATTGAGCTCTTCGGTTTTCCTTGGAGATACTTGCCTATCAATGCCCCTCTAATTACACTGCTAGGAATAAATTCAAATCCAATCGCACTGTTTGGATCCCCTCCACTTATATCGTTTACCAATAAGGGTTCTAATAAATGTATATTGAAAGTCAATGCTTTCATGGCATCACCTTTTCACAAAATACAGTAAAATAATTTTCAGTAACGTTTATTCCGTTTTCATCACAAAGAACAGCAACAAGTTTACCCCTCCCACGATTACGACCCGTACCAGCTCTCCTGAAAGCTTTTATGCAAGCTGCTAACAAAGGTAGATCCAAACCAGATGGATCTTTTGTAAACGATAATTTCGCCTCAAATGATGTTTCCCTAAGCACTACCCTCATTGAACGTAGAGATCTTTTTTTAGGTGCTCCTGATTTTTCGTCAATCGAAGTTTGACGACGAATAGAAGTCAGAGAATTCAGTATATCTTCACTACTTAATCTCATTGAGCTGCGAGATTTTTCAAGCTCGTATGCGACAGTTTTTCTCAAATCCGCTGGCAAAGTGGCATTACTTATGTGAAGTATAGCTTTATCTGAATCACTGCTTCCGGGATTTCCAAAAAGGTGTTGGGAAGATTCATAGAATTCTTCTTGGAATTTCACGTCATGATTTTGTTCATTTAAGGAAAAAAGGATGTTTGCACACTCTTCTTCAAGCAAGCCTTTCAGAGTTCTCCCGTTCAAAAAAGGTAATCCACATTTGTCATGCATTACTTCTACATCGACCAGACCCGCTAAACCGTCTCCCCTACCAAAAGTTGAGTCACTTTTTATAGTAAATTTTAACCAGAATGTTTTCATTTTCTGCCCCCTTCAAGCTGAACAAAAAAATCGAGAGCTTCAATTGCATCAAAGCAAGTACAAGTATTATCAACCCAGCCTGTTTTGTCAGATTCTTCGTTGTTTTTTATTTTAGGGAGTGGCTGTTCTTTTGGAAGCGAGTCATTATATATTTTTATGAATTTTTCAACTTCATGGGGTCCATTACGTAAAACCTCTCTAAGGCGCATGATTTTGTTATGTTTACCCTCCCATTCTTCACCCTTGAATTTTGAAATAATTTCTTCAAAAGTGTTCCAGGAGCACCAGTCTGTTCCTACGGATTCTCCAAGGCGTAATGGACGCATGTTTAAATTGCCACATATTTCTGATGAGCCTTCTTTCCATTTGATTGTATATTCACGCTTTCTAATGTTCTCAATACTTTCAATTACTCCACTAGAAGCAAAGTGCCAATCTATGGCAGAAATTTTTCCTTCTTCAGAAGGAGATGCTTTTTCAATTCCTTTTATACGTGATTTCGCGGATTCTGCCAAGTTGTTTGCCAGTTTTAAAGCTTGGTAAAATGGATAATGAGTTTTTACAATAGCTATTCCAGCTCTAGCAGAGATCGGATGTCCATCGCTCAACTTCTTGTCCTTGGATGTCAATTGGCGTAACAGTAATTCAGAAAGAGTTAATCCCAATCGTCCGTCGCAAACAAAAGTTATATCATCGCCACCGAAGACAATTGGTCGGAAAGGTAATTTATTTTGGAATTCTACTAACCCCCCCAATTTTGCATATTCCTTCTTCGTCTTTTTGAGATTCAAGCAACCTAACTATGGCATTTCTGATTGCCTTACTACTTGCTTCTTCAATTGAATCCGAAAGAGCACGAATAGAATTTATGTATTCACGGTTGTCTTTCCAATGTCTTTTTGAATATTCTGAAATTCTTTTTCCCATTCCATTTCCATCGATATGAACAACAGCAATGTAACTAGACTCATTTTTGGAACCGATTTCATTGAAATCATATACAAAATCTATACCACGATCTTTTTCATCCTTATTTAGAAATTTGTTGCAAAGTCTGTCATTAGATGAACGGAAAAAATCCAATTTTGTAGATATCTCTCTCGAAACCCTAATTTCTGTTCCATCATCTTTTCTAGTCTCATCTTTTCTAGTCTCGGAAGCTGGAAGACCCGTATACTGACAAGAAGCATTCACCCCAATTCCAAGAAGAGGGGATGAGTGAATATAGTTGTATTTTTTTTGTGTTATTTTTTTATGGAGAGTTTCCCTTACTGTTTTTTCAAGGGTATCTAGGTTATCTTTATCCCATATGAAGTTGTTATGAGCGATAATTAACTGTAAGCCTGGTGCTTTTAAAAGAACTTTTTTAGTATATTCTCGTGTAAATTTTTTGGCAAGATCCTGGTTCTTGAATAAAATTACATTGTTTCCTCCCCCAGAATAAACAAGCTCGGAATCCAAATCATCTTTCTCAATCTTTTTATTGTTTAATGTTCTAGAGTTTAAATCCAGATTAGTTTTTTCTATATTAGTCGTTCCAATTTTTTTCAATTCCTCATAGACCATTTCATGGGTTACAAAATTAACCAGTCCAGAGGCCCCAACGTTCTGTTTCAGGTTGTTGCTTCCAAAAATATAATCTTGGATCCCAACAGTATCTATGACTGTGACTGTGAATTCTGTCATAAAAAACCTTCTTATATCAAGATGTCAACCATTCCTTCAGATAAATGGAAAGATTTTGGATCTGTTCCGCACCAAATACTCTAAACTTGTTTTCTAAATGCCACTCTTCCTTAATTTCTTTTTTAATTATTTCAGGGCTAGCGTCAGAACTTCTGTCTGATGCAAAACATACTACTCCTATTTTTGCTTCATCCCCACCTAACTGCTGACCGCGGACATAAGCTTCAAATAACTTTTGCTTTACAATACTTTTTTTACTTGCAGTTGTACAAGAAACTACGAATAATTCATATCCTCTTAAAATAGCCACATCTAACTCAAATTTGTTATAGTTGAATTTTGCTCCTAAAACATGATCATGGATTTTACATTCCTCAGCTACCTCTTGAAACATTAATAGTGTATAGTCTTCCAACCAATTACCATCAAACCAACTAGCCAAATTCTCAACTTTTATTCCCCATTTTTTTGCTAGATCCTCTAAGGTGCTGCAATCTTCCCAAAAATTAGCCAAATTTTCAAATGGCGGATCAATAGGCAAAATTACATTTTTCAGTTCAGGTTTGTTCAATATTTTACCCAAGTTTTCGGACCTTAATTTTTTGTCACACCATTTCCGAAATTCTGTAAACAGATCATTTGCCAAAACTTCACAAATTTCGGGTATAAATACTTCTCTTTTATTATCTATTTCGTATCCATGCAAAGAAAAAAGTTCTTCAATTGATGGTTTGACAGATAAGCTTACAGGAATTCTTTTTGATGATGAATCCCTCGTATCTATTACTAATTCCAGGCTACGAGCATCGAGATAACTAAAAACAGAATCTTGATCTGCATCTAGAACGGCCTTATATGCATTTACTGCCATAGCCTTTGTTCCACCAGTATAGTTTAGCCCAAGTTTTTGTTTCCCTTTTGAGTATTCAGTTATTTTTTTGTATATATCTCTGGAGTCTGATTCATTCACAAGAATTTTAGTCCACCTTTCTGAAGGAATATTAAGTACTGTGATAAGATCATTTGCGATTTTGTTTGTTTTAGAAGTATGGATAAAGATAATATGGGAAGATGGCTTTGCGAGTAAGTGATAAACAACATAATTTGGTAAAGGATTTGTACCGATCAGCAGAAACAGGTAGTCACTTCTATACTCAGCAAATTTGTCAGACTCATTTTTTGTTGCAATTTTTTCACCCAAAGTTTGAATCCTCCTTTTCAAAGCTATGTATTTAAATAATCAGAATCGTATTTTCTTCACAGTTCCAAACCCCTTCGCAACCCCTTTCCCCATCTCCCATAAAATCCGGAATCAAAAAATTGGCTATAAAACCGCCTGTAAAAGAAGTAAAATCCATTTGTTTGTACTTTGAACATCTGAGTTCCACATCAACATCGCATTTTATGGTATCAGGAACAGTATATCCAAAAGCTTTTGACATGGAAAGCAGGTTTCCTATGAGCGTTTTCCTGAGGATTTCCTTTTTTTCTTCAGGGTTTCTGGTCTCAAAGAATTTCTCTTCGTTTTCTTTATTAAGGGCAAGCCAGGGAGTGAGAAATTCGTAAAAGTAGAGGTTTTTTGTAAGGCCAAAATCATGTTTTTTAAGCCTCAGAGACCTTTCAGTGATTTCAAAGTCCTCATAAGGAAGAGTAACCGTATCAAATTTATCAAATATATCTTTTAATATTTCTGCTCCTTCATTTATACCAACCACTAAA
This sequence comes from uncultured Methanosarcinaceae archaeon, assembly GCA_963727895.1. Taxonomy (GTDB): domain Archaea; phylum Halobacteriota; class Methanosarcinia; order Methanosarcinales; family Methanosarcinaceae; genus Methanosarcina. Next base: position 158,174 of record CAVSHT010000011.1, read on the forward strand.
GGTATCCTATCAAGAACTTTGTATTGCACCAGAGGGTACCGGTAATAAAACCTGTCAGTATTATGATTGTGGAGCTGGTCGTATTCATTGAATTTTGACGCAAAGAACCCACGGATCTGATTTGCATCCCCTCTGAACTCTTCTGAGCCTTCAAAAGTCATTTCAAGAGTTTTGAGTTTAATATTTTCAGGAATCATGAGAAATACAACAAATTTTTTAACAATAGTTTTTCTAATTTTGTCTAAATTGGTTTTAGCATAAATAACTTTTGATATTTATCGATAAATATTTCTCCAAAGATAAAAAATTTAAATATATTTAAATGAACGCTTTGATCTTTTTATTAAAACTTTGCTCAATTATTTCAAGCCCAGCCGCACAATCCGTATGTTTGTAATAGTTTACCCACGGGTCAACAACTTGGTAGATATTTTTAATTACACTATTAATAGACTTAATTTTATTTATATCGTCGTTTCTTACTTTTTCTGTGCGTCTTATACTCTCTATGCTCTTTATTACATTTTCAATAGACCCTTCAGTGGGTACAACTTTTATGCCATTCCCTGTCCCGTTGTTCTGTTCAATTTCCTGAAAATAGAAGCCTACGAACTCAAAACCATTTGTGACAGTCCCAACATAGGTCTTTTCTTTGTTTAATTTGAGCCCCAGTACAGCCAGTACAGCCCTAACTCTGTTAGGATTGATCCATTCTTTTGAAAGGATCACAAAATCATCTGAAAAACGCACAAGATGCTCAACTGAGTCCCCTTCAACATTCTTCAACCCTATTTCAGTCCACTGATTGTCAAACTGGTCAAGATAGAAGTTTAAAAGAAGAGGCGAGATAATTCCGCCCTGAAGCAATCCTTTTCCTGAATCTTTTCCGGAACTGTTTCCAACTGAACCTTTTTTAAGCCAGGACTTGATCAGAGAAAGTATCAATTTATCTTCGATTCTTATTTTAAGAGCCTTCATGAGCTTATCATGAGGAATGCTATCAAAACAGTCCTCAATATCCCCTTTCAAATAATGGATGCTCCCGGTTTCAAGCCATTTGTAAACTTCAAGGCTGGCGAGTTTTGCAGACCTGTAAGCACGGTAGCCATAGGAACAGTTTTCAAAATCAGCTTCAAAAATCGGCTCAAGAATAAGTTTTACAGCTCCTTGGACAAGCCGGTCTTTTAAGGTAAGAATTCCGAGCTGCCTTGTTTCCCCATTCTTTTTTGGGACTTTGACTCTTTTTACTTCGCCAGCCTCGTACTTTTCACTTTTAAGCTCCTTCTTTACTGAGCGAATGAAGTTTTCAACCCCTGAAGTCTCTACCTGCTGGATAGTCAGAAAATCAAAACCAGTTCCTTTTGTATTTCGGTTCAGCTTCTTCCAGGCAGTGTAAAGGACTTCGTCTTTCAAAAGCAGCTTTTTAAGATTTTTAAACCGTTTTTTAGGATTGCTCTTAGCGTTATTGTACAGTTTCAGTTGAATTTTGGCTATTTTTTGCTTCTGGATTTCAGATACCTCCGTAAATGATTCTTAATTTTCAATCATCTACGGAACCTGATATATTTAGCCACGAAGAATTCGGATTTTTTCCGAATTAAAGGTCTTGACAATTGTTTTCTTGGAACTGTTTCTCAATAAAAATGGAAGTATTAGATAAACAAAAAGAGGAATTTCAATCCTTGTTTTAGTGGAAACTACTTCTTGACAACAAAATCAGACGGGAGCTTGATTTTGCCGGGGGAGCAAGTTTCAATCTTTGTTTTAGTGGAAACTACTTCTTGACCCGCTAACGACCCCATGATAATATTCGATCTCGCAGTTTCAATCCTTGTTTTAGTGGAAACTACTTCTTGACAAAAAAAATAGAGAGGTTACAAAAGTGGATGACATTCTGAAGTTTCAATCCTTGTTTTAGTGGAAACTACTTCTTGACAAATAGCGGAAGTGATACCACGAAAACCAATAATACTAAGTTTCAATCCTTGTTTTAGTGGAAACTACTTCTTGACATGAAGATTGCTGAATTGAAGAATCAGCGGAATGAGACGTTTCAATCCTTGTTTTAGTGGAAATTACTTCTTGACAGTAGTGACCGATGACAAAAGCGATAATTGAAAAGTTTCAATCCTTGTTTTAGTGGAAACTACTTCTTGACACTTAAACAGTGGCAATGTCCCAGGAATAATCACAAGTTTCAATCCTTGTTTTAGTGGAAACTACTTCTTGACGATTTTATGGAAGAGCTTAAACTCTTATTTGAGGAGTTTCAATCCTTGTTTTAGTGGAAACTACTTCTTGACTTTCAAATGAATCGTATGATTATGGAAATGAGACAATACGGACGGTTTCAATCCTTGTTTTAGTGGAAACTACTTCTTGACGAAGCAAAATGGAAGAAACAAAAGAAGCGAAGCATACAGGTTTCAATCCTTGTTTTAGTGGATCTTGCTCACGAATCCTTCACTTTTTCCCATTGTCAACGGACTTTGTAGGTTTCAATCCTTGTTTTAGTGGATCTTGCTCACGAATTGTTAACGAAACTATCATGCACAAAATATACCCTGTATGTTTCAATCCTTGTTTTAGTGGATCTTGCTCACGAATATGTAAAAGGGCAGATAATATCCAGACTATACGTCCTCGTTTCAATCCTTGTTTTAGTGGATCTTGCTCACGAATTATAAGTTTGTGCGTTAGCTATTGAAATCAATGAAAGTTTCAATCCTTGTTTTAGTGGATCTTGCTCACGAATCCAATCTTGTGAGGTTTAATTCCCACATATTGTAGGTGTTTCAATCCTTGTTTTAGTGGATCTTGCTCACGAATACAAATTTTACATATTTTGTTTTGGAAGATTTTAAAGTTTCAATCCTTGTTTTAGTGGATCTTGCTCACGAATTAATATTAGGAGTTACGATCCCGTGTGCTGACAAGTGTTTCAATCCTTGTTTTAGTGGATCTTGCTCACGAATATTGCTACCCCTTACCAAAGGTCTAGCAAAAAATGTTTCAATCCTTGTTTTAGTGGATCTTGCTCACGAATAACTGCTAAACTTGCTATAGATGCTATTAGAAATGGTTTCAATCCTTGTTTTAGTGGATCTTGCTCACGAATAAATGAGAAGTTCGGTTCGGGCTTATATATTTTATAGTTTCAATCCTTGTTTTAGTGGATCTTGCTCACGAATCTACAAATCCCCAACTTGCGCAAGGGCTTCCAGATTTGTTTCAATCCTTGTTTTAGTGGATCTTGCTCACGAATCGTTTTTTGTTCAAAAGAGTTATCTAATTTATTTGTAGTTTCAATCCTTGTTTTAGTGGATCTTGCTCACGAATAGATGTTTGAAAAGTAGCTGTTTCCTTGTGGGATGTGTTTCAATCCTTGTTTTAGTGGATCTTGCTCACGAATACTTAGCCATCTGCTCTTGTGTTTTGCCCTCTGCAATGTTTCAATCCTTGTTTTAGTGGATCTTGCTCACGAATGGTGACGGTTTCGTTGAGGGATGATGGCACAGTCTGAGGTTTCAATCCTTGTTTTAGTGGATCTTGCTCACGAATTCCGAAATCACCATCTGGATCATCTACCCATACTTCAGTTTCAATCCTTGTTTTAGTGGATCTTGCTCACGAATTCCGAAATCACCATCTGGATCATCTACCCATACTTCAGTTTCAATCCTTGTTTTAGTGGATCTTGCTCACGAATTCCGAAATCACCATCTGGATCATCTACCCATACTTCAGTTTCAATCCTTGTTTTAGTGGATCTTGCTCACGAATTAAGTAAATGAAATCATCAAATGGCATTCTAGAACTATGTTTCAATCCTTGTTTTAGTGGATCTTGCTCACGAATATGCTAAAGAAATCATGGCAGTAATGCAGGTTTACGGGTTTCAATCCTTGTTTTAGTGGATCTTGCTCACGAATGCTTCTACAATTATTCCCTCTTTGGTTCTATAGCGTTTCAATCCTTGTTTTAGTGGATCTTGCTCACGAATCAGTGCATAACCATAATTGTTTACAAAAGTGTTATTGGTTTCAATCCTTGTTTTAGTGGATCTTGCTCACGAATAAAGAATATCCAGCCTCATGTAGCTATTACATGGAAGTAATGTTTCAATCCTTGTTTTAGTGGATCTTGCTCACGAATTGACGGCATGTTTTTTGTTGAGTTAACAGGATCTAAGTTTCAATCCTTGTTTTAGTGGATCTTGCTCACGAATATATTCCGATGATTGGGGGGATACATGGTATTTGGGTTTCAATCCTTGTTTTAGTGGATCTTGCTCACGAATATATAATATTCAAAATTAAAAATTGTGATATCTATATGTTTCAATCCTTGTTTTAGTGGATCTTGCTCACGAATAGTGAAATGTCCGAGGGTGGCAGCGAAATAGTTTAGTTTCAATCCTTGTTTTAGTGGATCTTGCTCACGAATTATAAAAAATACTTCAGGCGGTGTAGACATCTGTCCAATGTTTCAATCCTTGTTTTAGTGGATCTTGCTCACGAATTCAACATATAACAAAGATATTGTTGAGGCATTTGGGTAGTTTCAATCCTTGTTTTAGTGGATCTTGCTCACGAATGGATGTTAGCCAGAAACTTGCGGTCTCGTGGAATAAGTTTCAATCCTTGTTTTAGTGGATCTTGCTCACGAATGGATGTTAGCCAGAAACTTGCGGTCTCGTGGAATAAGTTTCAATCCTTGTTTTAGTGGATCTTGCTCACGAATCATTGAATGGACATGAATCTCAGAAGGGGTATTGGTTTCAATCCTTGTTTTAGTGGATCTTGCTCACGAATACATGCACATCTAGGATACAAACAATCCGTACACAACTGTTTCAATCCTTGTTTTAGTGGATCTTGCTCACGAATATCATCCCAATCCAGTTCCCAATTTCAGTTTTGTTTCAATCCTTGTTTTAGTGGATCTTGCTCACGAATAATATGCTCCATAATACAATATTCTTTTAATCATGTGTTTCAATCCTTGTTTTAGTGGATCTTGCTCACGAATAAAAAGGGTATGCGTTTACCTTTCTGGAAACCCGATGTGTTTCAATCCTTGTTTTAGTGGATCTTGCTCACGAATATGCAAGAGCCACCTAGGATTAATTGATAAGTTGGTTTCAATCCTTGTTTTAGTGGATCTTGCTCACGAATAGGTGCCCTTGCTATTACCGCGATGGGCTTTTTTATGTTTCAATCCTTGTTTTAGTGGATCTTGCTCACGAATGATTATTCATGGACTTCTGAAGGAGTTGATAAATTTGAGTTTCAATCCTTGTTTTAGTGGATCTTGCTCACGAATTCTGCGAGTACCCATTGCCCTAGAATATATCTTTTGGTTTCAATCCTTGTTTTAGTGGATCTTGCTCACGAATCGCAAAAAGATAGGAGATTAACGACTATGCAGAGAAGTTTCAATCCTTGTTTTAGTGGATCTTGCTCACGAATCAAAATAAGAAAAGACACTGTAATTGTAGAAATGAGGTTTCAATCCTTGTTTTAGTGGATCTTGCTCACGAATTAATTGAAAGCGAAAACTATACCATTTCAATCCAAGAGTTTCAATCCTTGTTTTAGTGGATCTTGCTCACGAATCTCTCCTTTAAGAAATTCCGGCATAACATTTTTTACATAAAACTGTTTCAATCCTTGTTTTAGTGGATCTTGCTCACGAATAAGTCTGTTAATTATTGTTTCAAGTGTCATTTGTTGTTTCAATCCTTGTTTTAGTGGATCTTGCTCACGAATGTTACTGGGTTTGTTGCATTTGAGGTTGGCTGTAGGTGTTTCAATCCTTGTTTTAGTGGATCTTGCTCACGAATTCTATTAGGATACTCTCATTCATATGCAATAGAGCGAGACATGTTTCAATCCTTGTTTTAGTGGATCTTGCTCACGAATCAATCGTTCCAAACATCATACAATATTGTAAAACAAAGTTTCAATCCTTGTTTTAGTGGATCTTGCTCACGAATCAGATTATAGTTTTTGAATCAGAGGGAAGTATATTGTTTCAATCCTTGTTTTAGTGGATCTTGCTCACGAATACATAGAACCATATTGGTTTTGCGTTCCGATAACTGGTTTCAATCCTTGTTTTAGTGGATCTTGCTCACGAATTTGTATACATTTGTATTTGTGTGTAACAGAACGGTGCAGTTTCAATCCTTGTTTTAGTGGATCTTGCTCACGAATCTTTGCTCGTTCTTCTAGTCTACCCTTTAGTTCTGAGTTTCAATCCTTGTTTTAGTGGATCTTGCTCACGAATAATATCAAGGTTCCTGGAAAGAAGGTCCACTTCCAATGTTTCAATCCTTGTTTTAGTGGATCTTGCTCACGAATAATTAAAGCGTTTATGTATCTGGCTCCGTTGATTGATAGTTTCAATCCTTGTTTTAGTGGATCTTGCTCACGAATGCAGAAAATTATTTGATGAACAAAAATATCCTGGGTTTCAATCCTTGTTTTAGTGGATCTTGCTCACGAATTGTTTATCAGGTCACAAAAGAAGAGTGTATGACGTTAGTTTCAATCCTTGTTTTAGTGGATCTTGCTCACGAATGTAAATTAGGAGGAAAACAAAAGATGGAAACTTTAAGTTTCAATCCTTGTTTTAGTGGATCTTGCTCACGAATGTTGCGTCGTAATCTCCGGCTGCAATGCCATAACCGTTTCAATCCTTGTTTTAGTGGATCTTGCTCACGAATAATAAGTCCAGTCGTCCTATTCCAATAACATCTTCTGTTTCAATCCTTGTTTTAGTGGATCTTGCTCACGAATCAGGCTTCAGCATGTGGGGTATCGTTCCATTCGGGGTTTCAATCCTTGTTTTAGTGGATCTTGCTCACGAATAAGTAATTATTATGCATCTAGATATGGAGTGAAAGTCGTTTCAATCCTTGTTTTAGTGGATCTTGCTCACGAATCCAATGACGACGATTTACCCACATTGATGTTAAAACTATGTTTCAATCCTTGTTTTAGTGGATCTTGCTCACGAATAATAGAACCTGAATGTATTCAGGAATACCAACATCGGAAGTTTCAATCCTTGTTTTAGTGGATCTTGCTCACGAATAAGATGAAAAATTGAGACCGACTTCGAATGCATTGTTTCAATCCTTGTTTTAGTGGATCTTGCTCACGAATAACATGTGCTGATACCTCATCGGGGTCATCCATCTCAAGTTTCAATCCTTGTTTTAGTGGATCTTGCTCACGAATGCTCATATGAAATTGAGACAAAACGCAGAGGTTGGTTTCAATCCTTGTTTTAGTGGATCTTGCTCACGAATTGCACATTTACCCTGTATGGGAGTTATAATTCTAATTGTTTCAATCCTTGTTTTAGTGGATCTTGCTCACGAATTCATGCATTGTGGCTAGAAAACGCAAAAGAAGCAAGTTTCAATCCTTGTTTTAGTGGATCTTGCTCACGAATTAGCTCAAAAAATCACAAAACGTTGTCCTTCTTGTAAGTTTCAATCCTTGTTTTAGTGGATCTTGCTCACGAATACTTCAATTTTCATTTTCAACATCTCCTTTCCTGTTTCAATCCTTGTTTTAGTGGATCTTGCTCACGAATTAGGTGCCCTTGCTATTACCGCGATGGGCTTTTTTATGTTTCAATCCTTGTTTTAGTGGATCTTGCTCACGAATATTATCTTCAAAATTCGCTCGAAATGAAATTCCTAGTTTCAATCCTTGTTTTAGTGGATCTTGCTCACGAATACACTTTTTCAATGCTATTAATATTTCCTCATCTGGTTTCAATCCTTGTTTTAGTGGATCTTGCTCACGAATTAAGTAAATGAAATCATCAAATGGCATTCTAGAACTATGTTTCAATCCTTGTTTTAGTGGATCTTGCTCACGAATTATCATATTGGCGTTTGAATAGTTTCCAATGCAGATGTTTCAATCCTTGTTTTAGTGGATCTTGCTCACGAATCAGGATTCTAGTTTAAGATACAGATCTGCGGCGGTTGGGGTTTCAATCCTTGTTTTAGTGGATCTTGCTCACGAATTTCTATTTTCTATAATCCGTATTATAGTTTCTAGTTTCAATCCTTGTTTTAGTGGATCTTGCTCACGAATAGATGCATATAACTCCTTATGTTTCGGTGGATCTTTTGTTTCAATCCTTGTTTTAGTGGATCTTGCTCACGAATACTTTGTCCTCTTTTAATAGTACCATCACTATCCATGTTTCAATCCTTGTTTTAGTGGATCTTGCTCACGAATAAGATTTCAAGCGGAAGGAATAAGAAACGATTGTAGTTTCAATCCTTGTTTTAGTGGATCTTGCTCACGAATTTGAAGTATTTAATACGTATAGACAGTCTCTAATTGCGTTTCAATCCTTGTTTTAGTGGATCTTGCTCACGAATGGATCTTGGACGTTTAAGACTGCTACCGTAAAATCTTAGTTTCAATCCTTGTTTTAGTGGATCTTGCTCACGAATATGTCCGCATTAGGAGATAATAGACTCAATCAGTCTAAGTTTCAATCCTTGTTTTAGTGGATCTTGCTCACGAATTAGGATCCTTCAGAACGAAGGTGTTAATGCAACAATGTTTCAATCCTTGTTTTAGTGGATCTTGCTCACGAATTATTTTAGTACCTTTAAACAAATCTCTAATTGATTTGTGTTTCAATCCTTGTTTTAGTGGATCTTGCTCACGAATTGTGAGCGTTTTTTTCAAATTCAGGGACTGAGTAGGTTTCAATCCTTGTTTTAGTGGATCTTGCTCACGAATACAAACACCCTAATTGCTGTTATTGATACTTATAAACTGTTTCAATCCTTGTTTTAGTGGATCTTGCTCACGAATCGAAGTTAAAAGAATTGATGAAGAAATATCCCGAAATCGGTTTCAATCCTTGTTTTAGTGGATCTTGCTCACGAATCATGATGTGTGGAATGTTGACCCTTGACAGTGCAAGTTCGTTTCAATCCTTGTTTTAGTGGATCTTGCTCACGAATCAATTACTCTGTTTCCAGCTCCAGTATTACTCACCGCGGTTTCAATCCTTGTTTTAGTGGATCTTGCTCACGAATCCAGCAGCGTACAGTGTCATAGATGATGCCTGCAAGAGTTTCAATCCTTGTTTTAGTGGATCTTGCTCACGAATACGTATGAGTTGGATATTGACACGCAAACCTAGGTTTCAATCCTTGTTTTAGTGGATCTTGCTCACGAATTTATTAGAAAAATCCATTAACTCTTCAAAGCTCAAGGTTTCAATCCTTGTTTTAGTGGATCTTGCTCACGAATCTCTTTTGTAGTCGAAATGAGCTTACCATATGCATTAGGTTTCAATCCTTGTTTTAGTGGATCTTGCTCACGAATGATTGGACTGGGACAGCAGCAGGAACTATTTGGGTGTTTCAATCCTTGTTTTAGTGGATCTTGCTCACGAATTGAATACGGTACTTTCAACATTCAGTATGCTCTGTCGTTTCAATCCTTGTTTTAGTGGATCTTGCTCACGAATCCAATGTAACTTTATATTTGATTTAGAGAGATTATGTTTCAATCCTTGTTTTAGTGGATCTTGCTCACGAATCCAGCAGCGTACAGTGTCATAGATGATGCCTGCAAGAGTTTCAATCCTTGTTTTAGTGGATCTTGCTCACGAATAGGACGAACGAAAATTAATGAAAGATATTGAAATGTTTCAATCCTTGTTTTAGTGGATCTTGCTCACGAATGAAGCCGATGGGTTAGAAGAAACTATTCAAAAAAGTTTCAATCCTTGTTTTAGTGGATCTTGCTCACGAATTATTAGAAGAATGTTTAGGATCAACCTGTTGAAATATGTTTCAATCCTTGTTTTAGTGGATCTTGCTCACGAATATGAAAGTACAGGAGCGAGGTCTACACTTCGCAGGAGTTTCAATCCTTGTTTTAGTGGATCTTGCTCACGAATTATCAACGATATGTTGAACTTCTGGAACAATCTTGTTTCAATCCTTGTTTTAGTGGATCTTGCTCACGAATTTTGTTGGCAGCAAATGATAGCGCGTCGTCAATTGGTTTCAATCCTTGTTTTAGTGGATCTTGCTCACGAATGAATCAAATCAGAATTTGAGTCTCTTGTTAAATTTGAAGTTTCAATCCTTGTTTTAGTGGATCTTGCTCACGAATATTTCTTGCTATATACTACAATAACACTAATAGTGTTTCAATCCTTGTTTTAGTGGATCTTGCTCACGAATTCCGTACTCCGTGGTAAAACGGATGCTGAGTTAGTGTTTCAATCCTTGTTTTAGTGGATCTTGCTCACGAATTCCAATGGAACGATGACGTTTTAAAAGAAATCCCTGATGTTTCAATCCTTGTTTTAGTGGATCTTGCTCACGAATTTTTTGATAAGCCTCTTGAATTCAAAGAATGGTTTGAATATCGTTTCAATCCTTGTTTTAGTGGATCTTGCTCACGAATAGACATTTACAGCCTCCTTAGATCCCTGATGCAGCGGTTTCAATCCTTGTTTTAGTGGATCTTGCTCACGAATTTAAAACATGGAATTAACTCTCAACGATAATGTAACGTGTTTCAATCCTTGTTTTAGTGGATCTTGCTCACGAATCAGGATACCCGTTGCTTTAGCTGCGGGAGGAATGCGGTTTCAATCCTTGTTTTAGTGGATCTTGCTCACGAATACTCTAAAATAGAAGATATCAAAGCCATGAATGAGTTTCAATCCTTGTTTTAGTGGATCTTGCTCACGAATCTTAGATCCGTGATTGATATATTGGTTGTAGGAGTAGTTTCAATCCTTGTTTTAGTGGATCTTGCTCACGAATAAGACACAAGCTGAATTATGGAATCAGAGGGCATTGTGTTTCAATCCTTGTTTTAGTGGATCTTGCTCACGAATTTCACTGGACTTGAGGGAATTGACGACAAGGGACATAGTTTCAATCCTTGTTTTAGTGGATCTTGCTCACGAATTTGTATTTAGATTGCGTAGGATTTTGAAGGTGAAGTTTCAATCCTTGTTTTAGTGGATCTTGCTCACGAATTGGATACCTCAAGTATTAGTACAGAAGGGGAATCTGGTTTCAATCCTTGTTTTAGTGGATCTTGCTCACGAATTTGCGGCTTTAACAATTGAAATTATCCCATTGATAGGTTTCAATCCTTGTTTTAGTGGATCTTGCTCACGAATCTCTCAAAATTGAAACAATTGTGTTTAGAATTTGATTGTTTCAATCCTTGTTTTAGTGGATCTTGCTCACGAATCCGGTTCAATCCCGGATGACCAGACCTATAGTTACTGTTTCAATCCTTGTTTTAGTGGATCTTGCTCACGAATAGGGCAAAATTTTCCGTCATTTGGCCAGAAAAAGCCTGAAATAAGCCCTTTTTTTGGGCTAAAATTCTTGCTGGAAAATTATCAAACCCTTTATAAATACAAGAAAAATCTCTTCATACGCAGATATTCCTGTAACAGCAATCTACGCATTTTCTAGAAGACTTAGCGGTTTTGGGATATAAACCTTTTTGAACAATATCGAGTATTTCCCCAATAATTTTCTCAGCCTTTTTGAAATCAGAAGTAGTAATCTCCATTTCTTTAACCAGGCTGTTGCTTCTGGTAAAACATATGTAAGCACGATTTACTTCAATATCGTAATTTTCTCTAATCAAAAGAGCCTGCAAAACCAGCTGAAATTTATAGGTTTTAAAAATCTTGTCTTTATACTCGGCAAATTTGTATTCAAGAGGAGCAGCAGTTCCATCTTCAAGAAAAAGCACCTCATCAACTATTCCCTTTATATGATGTTGTTTTGAAGCAATGAAAACGTCACTCTCTTTCCTTATGCAGTTTAGTTTTTTTCTCACATAATCCCTGTTGGTTAGTTTCCTTGTTTCATGGACCTCGCGGCCTTTGATAACCTTAAACCTTTTCTCTTCATACTGGGGAATATCGAGGCAATACATATAGTAGATAAAACGAGAACAGAAAAGGTATTCAAGAACATCTGAAATTCGGATTATTGTTCCGGAATCTTTATCAAAATCAGGCTCAGTGTATATCCCTTCTTCATTATCAGGATCACTTTCAGGAGCTATATCTTTTTCACAATCTATTGCAGCTTGCTGATCACTTCCCGCACAAGCAGAAGAGCTACCTTCTTTGAGAGAAAAATTCGTCATACTTACCTCAAAACTCAGAAGAATTTCGTAATCACTTCATCACTAACAAGTTCCTTATCAAAAGCCTGGCCGATCAGCTGGACTTTCTTAAATGACTGTTCATCCATCGGAAAAATATATACAGAATCACGTTCAGTATCAATCAGTTCTTCGACATTCAAGGCCCAGAGAATCTCTGTCATTCGTATTTAAGTCTCCCAGAAAAACACTTTTCTGAACCCTGTAAAGTCCATAGTTCTTACAGCGGTCACTTACTTTCTGGCGAATCCTGTTTTCTGTAATATCATATATTACCCAGACAAGCAAACCCAATCCCCTCATTCTTATTTTATCAAATTATTACTTTCGAATTATTACTTTACCTTTTCACAAACTTATCGCGTTAAAAGTTTTATTTCCCGATCAGGCTGTTTGCAATCCTGTGACAGTCAAACTGGATTGTATTTCCAATTTTTATTTTCCTTCCCTTGTAGCTTATTTCTTTATCAAAAGTTTCATTGACAGCCTGAATAAGGACGGCTTTACCTTCTTTGTTAAGAGTCATTCCATTAGGAATTTCATCAAAAAAGCTGTTTGAAACCTGTTTTTTCGAGAAAAGATTGAAAACGGTCCTGTCAATGTGGATGCGGTACATTTCAATCAGGTCAAACACAAAAGATTTTTTGTTGTAGTCATCCGTATGGTTGAAGCCGACATAAGGATCAAGTCCTGCTATAATGCACGCTTTTTCCACCTTTGAATACAAAACCCCATATCCGTAATTCAAAAGGCAGTTGAATCCGTCCTTTGCAGGATTCCGGCTTCTGCCATTGAATTTCCATCTGTCCGGTAAAAGAAAACTCAAAGCTTCAAAATAGTATCTGGAAGCCATTCCCTCAAGCCCCATGATTTTTCCCCGCATCTCATCAAGTTTTCCTTCAAGGACTTCAAGCTGGGATTTCATGTCTTCCATTCCAGAAATGTAGTCGTCAAGTTCGTCCTTCTGGTCAGGCCTGTTCTTTTTAAGGTCTTTCAAAAAAAGAATCTGGCTGTCAATCTTCTGCTCAATCCAGCCTTTTGCAAGCCTGAACCCTTCAGGCTCTTCCGAAATTTCAAGCTGCCTTCTTCTTATGTAAGTCGTGCTCCCAAGTTTTGAGTGCCATACTCTGCCGTAAGGGTCCCCGAAATTATCCAGAAAAACGATGTCAATATTGTTTTCTACTGCAAATTTAATGGCATCGGTTGTTATGGTTGCAGAAGTTGTAATCAGGATGCTGTCAACTTTCTTTTCAGAGACTTCGAAAGTCTTGTCGTCAACTTTTACAAGAAAAGCAGTTGTTCTGTTTTTTTAGAAATGAACCGCGGGTGTTGATTACAAGCTGCATTTTCTCACCGTTCCAAAACCGCGAGATACGGATTTTCCAAGACCGAAATAGTCGGGGATAAGGAAATTTACCATAAACTCCCCTTTGAACGTAGCAATTTCCACTCCTTTCATTTTACTAGAACCTGGGTTCATATTAATCTCGCATTTGATCTGTCCCGGAACAGTATATCCAAGAGACTTGGACATCGAAAGAATGTTTCCAACCAGAGTTTTTCGAAGGAGTTCTTTTTGTGCTGTAGAGTCCATCTTCTTGTATTTGCCAGTGAAGTTTTCTTGGTTGAGGGCAAACCAGGGAGTTTCAAATCTGTAGGTATGGATTTTGTCTGAAATGCCAAAATCTTGTTCTTTAAAAGAGATTTTCTTTTCCAGAATTTCATATGTGGATTCACCTAGTTCGATTTTTTCATATTTATTGAAAATTTCCTGCAAGACTTCTACACCCTCATTTATCCCGAAAACTAGAGGAATCCCTTTCAAAATTTGATATTGAACCAAAGGATACATATAGATAACTTTATCACAATTGTGTTGGTGCAAAAGTGTATACTCATTAAACCGGGTAGCGAAAAAACCTCGAAGTTTTGAGGCGTTTGTTCCTACTTTTCGGTCAGGAACAAGAGTTAGAGTTAGCGTTTTGACTTTCATGTCAATCACATATCATGCTGGACTTTAATTCAAAAACAAAACCGGTTTCAGGATCATAATAATGTTTTATTTGTTCAAAAGGAATATATCCTATATTGAGATCCTCTAGTTCTTCACAGGAAAAGTCTTTTTTAGGCACCGAGATGATGTATTCATTGAATTTTTTCCTGATGGACAGGAATTTCTCTTTTCGATCCAGTGGATTTTTAAGAGATTTCATTACAATGTATTCTTTCCATATTTCAGCCGCTTCGTTATCATTTTCTACAAATACATCTATTTTTTCGTATCCTGTTTTGTCATCTATTAACCTGAAATCGGATGTAAGAGTTTTAAATTTAAGCTCATTTATGTATGAGAGTAGCTCTTTGGACTCATCTTCACTTGAAGTATCTTTAACTTTCCTGAAATAGTTGTTATTTAAAAAGAGCAGGTCTTTTTCATAAATTTCAGAGGGGAGGTCTTTCAACACTTCTTTTGTTTTGTCAATTAGAAAACTCGAATATATATATCGATGAAACTCTTTCCTTTCATCTTTCAGAACCACAATGTTTACTTGTCCTCGAGAACTCTTGGAAGAATTCCTGTTACATCTCCCTGAAACCTGATTTATTGAATCAATTGTGGCAAAATCCCTGTAAACAACATCTACGTCGATATCTACTCCGGCTTCTATAAGCTGAGTGCTAACAATAATTTTTCTTTTTTCCGACTTTTCTTTGATTTCCTTAATTTTTGTAAGCCTTTCTTTTGGAATAATGTTAGTAGAAAGATAATAATAATCACTATTTTCAAGTTCTAAATTCTTTAAATGATTAAATACCTCAAGCGAAGATTTAAGAGTGTTCAATACAAACAAAAAATCTTTTTCGGAATTATTTTTTACTTCAGATTCAATTATTTCCTTGAAATGATCCATATCCATCGGATTCAGGTTTATATTCAGCTTAACTCGATCAAATTCCCTGAAATACGTATCTTTATTTTTTACCAGCTCAACAATTTCTCCCTTTTCAGGATCAAAAATGAGAGGTTGAGTTGCTGTTACAAAAATGAAGTACGTATTAAAATATTCTGCAAAACCCGAAATGATCTGTTTTAACAGTAGCCAGTACTTATGAGGAATTGACTGGATCTCATCAAGTATTACAATCGAATTTGCAATTGTATGAAATTTTCTGAGTGAGCGATTTTTATTAGACACAATTGTGTGGAAAAACTGGACAAATGTAGTTACGATTATCTCAGAGTTCCACCCCTCAATTAAAAATAAACCTTTAAGCCCTTCAAATTCTTCATCGTCTTGCGTTCTATAAAATATATCTGCAAGGTGATGATGTTTAAGTAGCACTTCCTCAGAAGGATTTGCGGTCTCAACTGTTTTAAAAACATCTTCAAAAACATCGTAGTTCTGGTCTATTATACTCAAAAAAGGTAGAGAATAAATTATTTTTGCTTTGATTCTCTTTTCCTCTCTTAATCTTGCTTTCAATTTTAATGCAAACGAAAGTGATGTGAGAGTTTTTCCCGAACCTGTAGGGACACTTATTGAATATATTTTATTATTAAGATCAAGTTTCTCAATACTTTCTGTAACTTCCTCATAAATCTCGTTACGTACTTTATTCATTATACCTTCACTATTTTGGAAACCCTTTTCTACCTTATACTTATCCACAAGTTCAGGTGAAATTTCGATTTCACTGGAAACATCAATAGAAGACGCATCTATCTTATCAGAGTTTATAAGAATTGAGTATAGAGTTAATGTAATTAAATAATAGCCTGTAAATTGCTCCTTCTTGAGCAATTTTATGAATTTCCTTCTATTTTTTAAAATTTCGTTAGCTATGGAACGGTATTCATTGCAGAAAGTGTCGATGTCAAAAGAAATATCATACCCATCTAGTAACTTTTCATATATTGTTTTTAATTCACTTGTATCTAATGACTTTATTTGAAGATCAATAATTTCAAGAGTATCTTCATCTATAATTCTCGTATTTCATCCTCAGCATCTTTCAGGTTTCCATGATGCCTTTTTACAATGAGATATCCTATGATAGGAGTATATTCCAGAATATTTTTATCGTTAAGCGAATCTACATACTTTTTTAATATGTAATAGGTAAAAATAGCTGATATCAAGGCCATGATGATATTCTTTTTTATTTTTTAAGCCCCTCTGTATGGAAGGATCTAGTCTCAAAAAGATATCTTTGAAAATACCTTGTGCCTTTCCCAAAATCGTGACAAACACCTATAAGAAATGTTATTTTTGAAAAAGTATTTTCATCAATTCCAAACTTTTCCAGTGATAATCTTTTCTCCCTGCTTGTCGAGATAGATTTGTTTCCTACATTGGATAAATGTTTAAATAGTATTTTATCGGGATGGGAATAAAGATGGAAATCACATGAAGACAATTCCTTCTCCATTCTCAAGCCTCCAGAGATTATTTACATTCGCAAGAATGCATTTTGCATTTTTTTCAAACAAAACTTTGCCGTATTCTGTAACTTCCCTATTAGGAAGCATTTCTATTGGAATAGTCTCTGAAAAATACTCTTTTCCTTCTTCAAAATTGATTTTTATTAGCTCTTTTTCGGGAATTACAGAATGAATTTCCCTTTCAGAGTCTGAAAGTTCACTGACAGCCTCCATTTCTCCTATAAATTCATAATTGGCAATGTGTTCACTCAGACCGAGGCACAGAGTATACACCGACTTGTGCTCTTTTAACATAGAGTAAAGTTTGTTATATACTTCTTCCGAAGAATGAGAAAAATAAATCCTGTATCTTACATCTTTTAATACCTCGAATCTTATCTGAGTTCTGGTCTTTATTCTGCTCATCATGGGAGCAATTTTGGTGTCGATTAAATTTTCTGCAATTCTGGTCTTTTTGATAGGACAGACCTATTTTTACTGCAATATTTGCATCTTCTTTAGATAAATACTGCAGATACTCATCTTTTCCAAACCCCTCTATAGCACCAATCATTCCAGCAATAGCTGTTCGAGGAGGAATAGAATATGTAAGGGGAGAAGTTGTAGTATAGTGTTTTCGGAAATGACCGAATTCTCCCCATACATCGAACACTAATACTTTCATGTTCTTAGCTCACATTGATAATTTTTCAGTATTAATCCCGGCTTCATTAAGGCTCTTTTCGAAGTCAGTCTCTTCTCCGCCATATGTGAACATAAGAGACCCGTCCAGACAAATCTGGATATTTTCAATCTTGTCTTTGTTTTTAGCCAGTATCATCAACCAATCTCTGGACATCAATCCTCTACCTGTGAGATATCCCGAATCTCTTCATCAATCAAATCAGACTTTAAGACTGAAAAGGTTGTTCAGATCCCCAATGTGATAATTTCCCTCTTTGTAGTTTACTTTCAACAGGAGACGGGGAACCTGGCCGACTTTTGACCTGGAAATCAGGTTCTTAGTTCCATTCCACATTCCATCAAGAAGCAGATCTACATCTTCCTCTGAAAGTTTCGTATCCTTTGCCGCATTTTCATTAATAATTCCGTAAAAACTTATCAAAGAATAGGGTAAGAAATCCTCTTCACGGAACGTTTTCTGACTGGCTCCTTCCTTTGAAGCAAAAGCTCCTGTTCCACGGAAATGTTTCATGAAGACTTTATGCATTGATCTACCGATCTTAAACTGTACAGGACCAGTATGAGTTATTGAACCTGTTTCTTTTTCCCCTTTCTTGACTTTAAGTTCAAGTGGAACAGTTCCACCAAATAAACGAACGTCAATACAATCAGCCAGAAGATTTCTCATTTATGGCACTTTTACCAGTTTCGAATGAATCAAGAGTCTCTTCAGTTGTCAAAAAATCTCTTGCTCTCATTTTTGCATCTTGAATAGAACCATTTTCATCTGAGATTTCTCTAACAAAAATCTCTTTACCTCTAAACTTGTAGAGATGATCACGTATTGTTCTCTTAAGCCTGACATCTGTTACAAGGTTTATTCCTGTCTCTTCGTCAATCCGTGGTTTGTTTTCATCAAGTGGATCTCCGTTTGGATTTCCATCTTTTATATCATACAAAAATACAATTTCAGATCTTCTGTTTACTTCAGTCATTTTTAATCTCCTTTTCAGATTTAGGTGACTTTAAAAGGTTTGACAAATTCATACCAAGAACAAAATAGAAACTGATTTCATCGTTTGACATTTTCCAATTATTGCCAGATTGAATCATGTATTTTGAGATCAGAGTATTCAAGTTCTTTATAATAATTAGCATCATACTCTTCGAGTTTATTTATGGTTTCAGGGAAGATTCTTTTTACATAACGCTCATCAAGATTCAGGCCTCGAAGTTTAGTTCTAAAAGGAGTACTTCCACGCTGAAATTTTTGAATATTTAGTAAATACTGAACAAGTGCGCCTTCTAAAAAAATAGCCTTCTTTGCATCGGTATTGAAGAAATGTTCAAATTCCGAAAAGATAACATTTGTTCGTTCCTCATAACCATTGTTTTCCTTTGGTTCCATGTCACTTAATAAAGTTGATAAATTCGTAGAATTCACACATTTACCTCCTGTATAATTTCCAAGCAAACATAAATTGACTTAAAAAATCTAACATTTGGAATCCCAAAAACAGAGAATATCTTGTTGAATTTTCATTTCTGAAATCTTTTCTAATACGCTGCATAATATACTTTAACAGAAAATTATAATCAATGGAAGTTCCTGTAAATATCCCGTTTGTGATTTCTAAAAAGTACTTGTTTAAATCAGGGTCATCTAGAGTATTTGGGAAGAACCATCTTAAATTACCTAATGTGAATTGAATGGATTTTACTTCGGTATCATTAGAAAAATAGTTACTGAATATTTTTCTTTTGTCAACGATTTCTTTGGATTTGAAAAGCTCTCTTAACCTTGAAGGAAGAATGTCCTCGATATACAAAAGAATTCGATATGCCGAATTGGATTTTTCATAAAATTGGAAATTAAAATTAAGATAATTATCCTCTTCACTTAGAATTTCAAGGATATCGTTTTCATTAGTTGTTAAAAATCTTTTATAGTCCTTATTAAATGTAAATTTTTTCTCATTAAATTTCTCAAAAGTATCGAAAAGGTCCTCGTTAGTACTATTATTAAATAGCTTAGGGATAATGAGGAAATTGAACCCATAAAAACCAAAGGACATGTATTTTTCGATATATTCTTTTCCCGCTGTAATTTTCAAGGCACATTCAAGGCAAATAGGATTATTTCTCCATGCCTTACTTTGGTCAAATCCTCCGCTAACAAATCCTCTTTTATCTACTGTATAGAATTCATAAGGCGTAACGAAACCATAAACTTCATTATGTTTTTTACAAACCGAGCATAATTTATCATCGGCTTTAGAGATAATATCATATTTATTGTAAAACTTGGAAGCCCCATTGTTCTTAAGGATCTTACGAAATACTTCAAAATCTCCGACATATCTGATGAAGTCATTTTCTTCAAAAACTAAGGTTAATATCGAGTTCTCCTTTGAATCGATGGAATTAACTTTAGGTTCCAGATCTAAGAGTATTTTCTCTTCATTCTCTTTTATACACTTTCCAAGAAGCTCCAAAAATTGGACTTCTCCACTATCTAATATAGGCTTTGCTTCTTTCAAAGGCTTTGAGAACCAGCCTATAATCTTGTTAGAGAATGTTTTTTTGATTTCTGTGACTCGTGCAGTAGGAGTAATGTCTGGTCCATTAGAAGATCCTCTCTTATAGAGATATTTTATAATTTTCTCCTTTGAGTACTCCTGATGCTCAATTTCTTTAAACTCAAAATAATCTTTGCAAGAAACTAACTTAATGCAAAATACATGTTTATAAGTTTCATTGCTCGCAGGGTTTTCAACTAGAATTGACACAAAATCATTTAAATCCTTATTATCTTTTTCGAGTGCATACTCACCAATTTCTTTCATTGCTTCAATCACAGAAATTACACCCTCTTAAAATAGTGAAATAGGTCCTATGTTTAATTTAGCGCACTTGTGTATCTTTGAAATATAGTCCATTATATACAAGTCATAAAATTGGATAGTTAACATATTTTATATATATTCCTAAAATTAATTATAAAAATAAATAAATTAATCAAAAACTCAAGTAGATCTGTTATTGTGACATATTTAATAAAAATAAACAATTGAGTAACTATAAGTTCAAATTTGCTTTGATTTATACAAGAGATTCATTTAATTATGTCGTTATCTACTTGACTAGGATTTTCCCTTCAAAAATTATACTGCTGTCAGAGGAAGAGGCACCTGAAAAAAGGTTCAGTCTGAGGAAATGATCGAAAAAACATTTTACGATTATATAAAGAGGTCCTCTCGTAGTAGATGAAGATAAATTCAGATAGGACTTACGCGATTGAACTGAAAAATCAATAGCATTAAACCTATAACTGTCTAAAACGTATTTTTAACTATAACGTCTATTGTGCTTGATTTTAGATTTCAACTGTGTAAGTCCTATCAGATTTGATACTTTCATAATTCTCATTGAGGAATGGCTTAGAAAAAAGTTAAGGGTTAGGTTAGTGGTGGAGTGTATGAGGTAGATGAATAGGAGGAAATATGGGATGAGGAATTTTAGCGAAGTACTGAGCGTATATATGTCAGCAGAGCCATATAAGCAAAAATATCATTTTGATGTTTATGACCGACTTCCCCTAGTAAAGGACGAAAACTTTCAAACACTTTCTTTTCGAAATTTAGCTGTTACTGATTACCATTATATTTTGGAAATATATTTTATTTATTGTCCTTTTGGCTTTCAAAGTGGGACAAACAAATTTATTTAGCCCAATGTCTCTAAAGATCGAAAGGTTTAAATATTTTGACGGCGTATATACTGTTAGTAATCGAAGATTCGGAGTTTTAAAAAATGCTTAAAAAAGTTTTAAAATTAAATAGGGACGGCAGTATTGGTATTGGCGTTCCAGCAAAATTAGCAAGAGAACTTGCTCTAACTAGCGAAAGTTGCGTCAATATTGAAAAAGTCGGAAACAGTTTACATATTACTAAAATAAAAATTGATTAAGGCGATTAAAATGACAACTACAAAAACGAAACTATTACAGACAGTTAGAAAACACTGTTTAAACTGCTGCGGCGGTTCATACCTCGATGTGGAAAACTGTGCAGCGGGTTCAAATGCTGAAACTTACTCGCAATGTGCACTATGGCCGTTTCGATTAGGTAAAGATCCTGAGGAACCCTCAGTTGCTATGAGGGAAAAGGGACGAAAAATTTCCGAAAAACAAAAAGTTTTGAAGCAAGTACCCACAGGAAATAAAATCGCCAAAATTAGAGCAACAAGTCAGCGTCATGACATGGCTGAAAAAGTGTTTCTAGAGTAAACTCACAACTTATAACATAATTTGACAGGGGATTAAAAGTGGAGTACCCAAAAAAGCTTATCTCACAGACGGAAGTTAAAAAAAGAGGGTGGACTGTTGAAATAATGAAGGAGCTTGGTTTAGAGTGCACAACTTTTGTCACAAACAGGCACAGACCAGACAGACCTGTAAAATTATTCTCAATTGAAGAAGTCACCAGCCTTGAAAAAACCGAGCAGTTCAAAAAAGCTTTTGAGCTGAACGAGGAAAAGAAAAAAGAGCGTCGTGCAAAGTCGGAAAAGAGCAAAGAGAAAAAGGCTGCACAATTGCAGAAACAGTGGGAAAAACTCAGGGTTAAACTTAGTACAGAAGGGCACATCCTTTTTCATGGATGAGACAAAGTGTTGAAATTCAGCTGTCCTCCAAACTGTTATTTGATTAACTCCTGCTTGCTTTGCAATTTTTTCACTTGTCTTTACCAAGTTATCATTTTGATAACTTGGAGAATTTGTTCTTTCCCACCCACCATGAGCTTTCTTTTCTGATTTTTGCTTGTTCTGCAGCTGTTCTTGCTTTTTCTTCTGCTACTTTACGGGCATGTTCTATTAGCTCTAAACGCATTTCTTCTTCTTCTATGCGTTCTTTTTCAAGACGTGCTTTTTCAAGTTTTTCTTTTTCTTCTCGTTCTTTTTTTAGCCTTTCGCGTTCTGAGGCTAAGTTTTTTTCACGATTGAGCCTTGCTTCTTCTTCAAGCTGCTTTCTTTTTGCTTCCAGTTCTTCCATTCGCTTGGCAGTGTCTTCACGTTCAGTTTTTATTATTGCAGACTCAATGTCGTCTTTATCTTGGATTACTTTTTCCATTGCCCTGATTTGAAATTCTTTGTCATGCTTTGCAAGGGCTGTTAAGTCTTCTTGATGATAGTTAATTTTTCTTGCAAGAATTGTAGCTCTTGATATACCTGTGTTGGCTGTAATAGTGTCTATTGCTTCTGTTAATTCTTCTGCATAACGTACTTGTCGAGCGCTGATATTCATTTGATCTGCGAGTTTTTCATCTGTTTTAATCGAGTGGCAATTTTTGCCACTCGATAGTTTATACTCCAAACCTCCCCAAGCTTTCTTTTCTACTTTATACCTTCTTCCTATCAAATCATTTCTTGTGATACTGTTTATGTTTCTGCGCGCAAGTTGATTGTCAATAATCCATGCATATGCTTCATCTCTTGAAGCAAAGTTCTGCTCAATAGTTGTAAATTCAACGTTGTGCTTTTGGCATATATGATAACGGTTATGCCCGTCGATAAGGGTATTATTCCAAATGACTATCGGAAAGGCGGGGTTGAAGCCGTTTTCTACTATATTTTTCTCTAATCCCTCGTACTCTTCCTGAGTCAATGGAGGACGTAACGCTTCAAACTCAACATCTATTTTAAGCTCGGTTGATGCACTCCTAAACTGACGTGTGGAAAATCTCACTTGTTGTATATTCAATAGTTTTGTGGTGCTGTGTGTAAATAGCCTAAAAAGAATCATGTTGTTTGATTCGTCAGGATAGGCTCTAATATCTTGCACTCTCTTGAATACATCAGATGAGACTCTAATTACCTTGTTCACAGGAGTGAACATAGGAATTTCAATCTCTTTTTCATCTATAAGTAGTATGAATTTTCCAGAACTTTTGATAATAGAGTCATTTGGTTTGTACTCGTCTAACATTGATGCAACAGTTGAGGATATTGACACAGCATCACTTTTGCAACTCATTAACATTTGTAGTACTTCATTTGAAACTCTAATTGTTTTGTCTTTATTCATATGATCCCTCGTATACATATGTATACAACACTAAGGATATAAATTTTTGTATACACATGTATACACCTAGAATGATTAAAAATGTGTACACATATGTATACATATAAATGTATAGGCTCAAAAATGCGGTAAAAATTTCGCCATTTTGGCGGAGTTTTTGTCTATGTTTTGCCCACGTGGCCCACATTCTGACTTTTTGATCAGCTATTATATCTGCATTCTCAGAGGATCCCTCATTTTGAGGGATCCTATTTAGACTGTTTGCAGCAAATTGATTTGTCCCCCAAACATTCTTTGTTTCATTATACCACCTGCCAAGCAAATCATTTCTTATGATATTGTTTATATTTCTCCTGCCAAGTTGGTTTTCTATGATCCACATCTTAGCTGCAGATCTTGAAGCAAAGTCCTGCTCGTAATCTTCCTGAGTCAGTGGCGGAATTAACTCTTCAAACTCTTGAATTTCTTTTTTTCGTTCTATTTCGTTTTGGCATATAACCTTCTAGAGAAACGAAAGATTTTTGGAGGAGCCTTTTAGTTAAATATATAGGGACTTGCGCGCGGGCGCTTTCTTCGTTTTGACCTTTTTAGTGGCAACTGATACGTGCTGTATTTTTATAATATTTCGTTTCAGGCATTTTTTGTTTCGTTTTATTTCGTTAGTCTAGACCGACCAGTCTATATAATGTCCAGTTTAGTGTACTAGACTGACTGGTCTAGATAGACTGATCTACATAATACGTGACTAGCATACTAGACCAATTGATACAGGTAGACTTGTCTACATAACGCTTAGTTTAGTGTACTAGACCAACTGGTCTAGACCGATTGGTCTAGGTGTTTGAAGTATATATTTAAAAATTAAAGTATATACTATGATAGTTTATATAATTTTATGGATAAAAAGACATATCGTTATATAGTTTGAAGAACATATATAGATATGTAAAGCATTTATGCAATGAAAAACGAAAAGCAGGACGTTAAAAACGGTATCGGTTTCTGCTCCGATACGCCCATACAAAAGGAGGCATTGGGCGATGCCTCCAACTCCCTTTATGCTAAATGCACGTTTACTCTTTGGCGTGCTCCAAAAATCACCTTGCAGGGTCTTTAAACATTCTCCCTGCAAAAAGCGAACAGTCAATCCATTCCCTTTTGTTGCCTCGGGCTGTTCGCAATATAATTATTATCAAGAACGGCAAGCCAAGATCCAACTACACAGCCTGTTTAGTCAGGCCACACGTCACCACTTCGGTGAGCCACTGTTGCAATGTTACCCACATATTTTTTGCGGCTGCCGTTCCTTAAAAACGGTTTCTCTTTTCTGTAAATAGTCCATTTTTAAAAACTAGATTATTTTAATATGGAGTTCCAATACTTAACAAGGCTTACTATATAATTGCTTTCTTTATTTCTTTTAAATATGTTAGTTTAAAAGAAGTCAGGTTTGATTATCTTCTATCATATAGGGGTCTCCCTTATGAAATATTCTAGAGTGAAAACGTGGTCAGTGCAAATTCTTATTATGCAATTACCCAATAAGTGCTAGCAAAATTACTAACCGATGAATACTGTAAACTCCGATATCGGCTGTTTATATTATGGAATTTTAATCATACGTCTGATAAAGTATCCATTTTTAGAAGCAGACATTCACCTGCTCGAAAGAGAAACGGCTCTTTCTCATGTCAATCAGTTTATTCAGTAAATACTGTACTCAATTTAAGCTTTGTTATGATATTAATAGAAAAATCATTTTTTTAGTTTTTTACTGTATGAATTTGTATTAGTTATTTGCACTATTTTTATTATTTACTTTTTATATAGTACATAAATCCAAGAATTTAAGATTAGAACTTGAAGAAAAAGATTATCGTAAAAAAAGTCAAAATACGCTGTATATACACTTATACACATGGAAAACAAGCAGTAAGGTATTAAATTGAAACTCTAATTTCAATTTTTTTTCATTAGCCAATTAATTCTCAAATTTTCTGAAATATATACCTATAGCTTACATAACAATTAGAGAGTTTGGAAGTTAACTATAGTTATTTATTATGAGAACCTCTATTTCTTCATTAACTGCCCCAGATGCAATAGTTCCAGTCACAAAAAGAATGGTATAGTTGGTGGGCGTCAACGGTACAAATGCTCTGATTGTGGATATAACTATACAGTAGAGCTAAAATCAACTGCTTTTTCCGCTTTTGTAAAAAGACAGGCTTTACAACTCTATCTTGAAGGATTGGGCTTTCGCTCAATAGGAAGAGTTTTAGGGGTGAGTCATGTTTCTGTCCAAAGATGGATAAAGAAATTTGGTCAAGAGTGAGAGAACCTAAAAAGTGAAAGTGAGATATCTATTGTTGAAATGGATGAAATGCACACTTACATCGGTAACAAAAAAAATATTGCTGGATCTGGATTGCTGTTGATAGAGTTGGGAAAAAGTTCATCAACTGCTCTTTTGGTAGCAGAGGAACAGAAACTGGAAAACTACTCTGAAAAAAATTGAAGAAAAAAGAGATTGGAGAAGTGATGACCGATCACTGGAGGGCATATGCAGAGTTTCTTTCTGAAACGATTAATACTCAATCAAAAGCAGAAACGTATACTGTTGAAGGATATAACAGCATATTGAGGCACTTTTTGGCAAGATTGAGAAGAAAGACAAAGTGTTATATAAAAAGTCTTGAAATGCTAAAGTACTCGGTTATTCTATTAATGAAATACAGAAATAAAGAGCTAAATATATTTAGTTAACAATTATTAAGCATCATATATTTCTAAATTAGATACACTTTCTTATATTCTCTATATCTTATGATAACAATTGGTTATATAATAATTTAATAAGATAATAATGTACAAATATAAATACAGTTGGAATATTATATGAAAAAGACGCATCAGTAAATGGACATTATCTCTTGAGTAAAACGTCAGAATAAATAGAATAAAGATCTTTTTAAGACAAATTATTGTTCTCGTCCTGAAGAAACAAAGAATGTAATAAGGACGTATAACCAGCATTATGAGTGGGTACAGTAGATAAAGAGCAAAAGAGTTTTAATTTAAAATAAAACTCAATTATAAACAATTTTATAGTATAAATGATATTATTCAACTGCTCCAATTGCAGATGACGACCTATTTTTACTTGGCTTTGTCCTTGAGATCTTCATGTAGCAAGTTTTTATTTAATGATATATTTAAATAAGAATCAAACTCTTTAAGACTTATGAAATTACCTCGATGTAGAGGCAACCTCTGTTACTCATAAGGTAGTAAGTTTCATTCACATATAATGTTAGAAGTTTCTAATCGCTTGACATGATAAACTTCTCAAAAACAATTTCACCAACGGCCTTAAATAATAGTGATTTTTCATGGGTAGTGCGAAAATTTATATTCTCCCATCTAGATATTTTATGAGTTTTAAAAGTCTGCTGAACTACACCGTTGGCAGTCAATTGGTAAAAAAATGGAAATCGATAGAGAAAGAAGATATTGTCTCTATAGAGGACTCTATACTTCCTGATGTTCTCAGAATCCAAGAAGAAGGATTTAAAAATATAAACCCGGAAATAATGGTAAAGTATTCAAAGAATTTCAGAGATATTTTTTTTGTTATTAAAAGCAAGGGTAAAATCGTGGGTTACTGTATCTACTATCTGAAACCTTCAATTTCCCTCAGAGGCTTTGCGAAACAATCCGTAATATCTTCAATTGCAACTGACAGTAATTTCAGAGGCAAGGGGTTTGCTGAAAAATTATTAAGGAACAGTATAGAAGAGATGAAAGTAAACGGGATATCATCCGTTCTCCTATATGTCAATGTAAATAACCTCCCTGCAATAAAATTATACAAAAAAATAGGCTTTAAAGAAACTAAAGAAGTAGAAAATATATGTGGACAGAACGAGAAATGTTATGAGATGAAATTAAGGCTTTTTTGAAGTTTTTCCATCTTTACATGACTTATTTTTCTTTTCCACCTTAAATGATTTATTTTTTTTTCTACCTTTACATGACTTATATTCTCTTTCACCTTAAATGATCTATTTTTCTTTATTTAGAAACTTTTTTCAGACCATTTTTTGCTTTTCAGGGTAATTTTATGTGTTAAGATATATTTAAATAAACATGGATTTCACATTTCAATGTGATTGCAATTAATGTCCTTATATTTCTTGGTGGACTCTTACGACTCGTTAAAAGGAGCAGATCTTTTTGTATTAGCCTCTTCCATGATTGCAAAAAGACTTGGAGTATCTGAATTTGTAATAGGATTGACTCTTGTGTCCATTGGCACCTCAGTACCGGAGCTTGCATCTGCTCTGACAGTATCTTTCCAGCAAGAAAGCAAAATAGTTATAGGCAATATACTAGGATCAAACATTGCCAACATAGGACTAATTGCAAGTACGGCGGCTATTCTTGCAAATATTAATACTGAAAAAGTTATTTTGAGAAGGAACGGCTATATAATGCTCTTCTCCTCATTTCTCCTTTTTCTTTTTATGCTTGACTTTAAAATATCAAGAGTAGAAACTTTAGTATTCATTTTGTTATATATAGTCTATCTTTTATTCTTACTCAATAAAGTGAATAAAGATGAGGAAGAACTTTATTTCAAAGATTTTATTATTTATTTATTAAAATTCGAGTACTTCTTTGATTTAAAATCAAGAATAAATCTCCAAACTGGAAAATATATAAAACAAATTCAGGTATACAGAAAAAGAAACGGAAAATATGAAGGTTTAATAAAATATGTCCTGAATAAAGAAGAGATTAACGAAAAGAAAACCGAGGAAGGACTTAATACTGAAAAAAAGATATGGAACGAAACAAAAGTCCAACCTGTAGTTGAATATAAACATGAAGATATTGACGTTGACATTCCAGAAAAAATTATTTTTGAAACTAGCCTTTTAATAGAATTTTTCAAGTTAATTACAAGTGGAATTGCAATAATAATTGGTGCTAAGTATTTTGTTGAACAGGCAGTATTCTTTGCCTCACTATTACAAGTTCCAGAGACACTTATTGGAGTCAGCCTTGTTGCAATTGGGACTTCAGTTCCTGAACTCATGGTAACTATCTCAGCAGCCAGGAATGACTATGCTGCTATAGCTCTTGGTAATGCTATAGGGTCAAATATAACTAATATACTTTTAATACTGGGCTGCTCAGGGCTTGTACATCCCATTACAATAACATATCTTGCTATTTATTACATAGCGCCTTTCATGATGATAATAACCACTTTATTTCTCCTATTTCTTCGAACAGGTTGGAGAATAAAAAAAATAGAGGGATTTATTTTGCTTTTCTTCTATCTCGGTTTTATGCTATCGCTTCTTCAAATGGAGTAAAGAGACCTCATAAAGATTAATGGAAGTGAAGAGACCTTATAAAGTCAATGACGATTTTTTAATATATATGCAAAAACCAGAAACTATCGATTTATGTTTCAATCAAAATAAAAAAGGTAAAATCAAAGTTTTGCGCTGGCACACCCCGCTGAAAGCTAGCTAGGGTATTTGACTGAATAAGATATAAAAAGAAGGAATAATTATGTAAGAGAACAAATTATATGTACAAGTGAGAGAGATTAAGAAGACAGGAGTAAAAAAATGATAAGTGAGATGATAACTGAAAACATCGGGTTTTTCATCTACACATTCACATCTGTCTTTGTCGTTGTCAGCCCTGTCAGTGCAGTAGTGACTTTTATTTCTCTGACCAGCAAGATGACACATGAAGAAAAAAATCACATTGCAAAGAAATCAGTCACATTAGCATGTTTAATAGCTATTTTTTTTGCAATTGCAGGAAACATTATACTTAATCTATTTAGCATTAATGTGGATTCACTTAGAGTTGCAGGAGGGATCCTGCTTTTCAGCATTGCCTTTGATATGATGCATGCAAAAATCTCAGGAGAAAGTATTACTGAAGAAGAAATATCGCAATCTCAAGAACGTGAAGATATTTGGGTATTTCCTATAGGTTTACCTCTTCTTACAGGTCCAGGCGCGATTAGTACGGTAATTGTCCTTATGGGAAGTACAGATCATATTGAACAGAAAATAATAATCCTCGTATCGATAATACTGACATTCGTTCTCTGCTTGTACACTTTTCTCTTCTCAAGAAGGATCCATAAATTAATTGGGTACAACGGAATGTTAGTCTTTACAAGGCTGATGGGACTTTTGTTAGCAGCTCTTGCAGTAGACCTGACTTCAACAGGTATAATAAATATATTCCGTATAACCGGTTAAAACATTTAATGGGTTCATCACAAAAATTTTTATTTTTAAAATCAATAAAATCGGTTATATGAACATACCTAACGCAAATTGAAAGGTATTAGACTGAAATAAATGAGAGAAATGTTATTTATTAAAAAAGTGTATAAATATAATTTAATGGAACTTTAAAAAACCGATATTTCACTTTTTCAAGCCACGGAGTATATTCTGTAAAAATCCTTTCTTTTCGAAATACTGCTGGTGATATTCCTCAGCCATATAAAACTCGGAAACCGGTATAATCTCAGTCACGACCGGATTTTTAAAGGTCCTGGATTTTTCAAGTTTCTCCTTCGAGGCTAAAGCAGCGGCTTTTTGATCTTCGTAATGGAAAAAGATAACTGAACGATATTGTTTCCCGATATCAGGACCTTGCCTGTTTTTTGTAGTGGGATCATGAATATTCCAGAAGACATCAAGTAAGGATTCATAAGATACAAATTTCGGATCAAAAATGACCCTAACTGCCTCTGCATGACCTGTATCATGAGAACAGACCTGTTCGTAGCTAGGGCTTTTAAAATGCCCACCACTAAAGCCGACTGCAGTTGCAACAACTCCCTCAACGTTCCTAAAAGCTTCTTCAACTCCCCAGAAACAGCCTGCAGCAAATGTTGCTTTTTCCAGACCCTTCCCAGGATTTTCGAAGAAATCAGGATCCAATTCAGCTGTTTGGCTTTCTTCCACTCATTTCCCCCCATATATATTATTGGTATTGTTAACTAAACATAGTTAACTCTTTCTTTCTGTATTTCATCAATAGAAGAACCGAGTACTTTAGCATTTCAAGACTCTTCGTATAACACTTTGTCTTTCTTCTCAACCTTGCTAAAAAGTGCCTCAATATGCTGTTATATCCCTCAACTGTAAATGTTTCTGCTTTTGATTGAGTATGGATCTTTTCTGGAATAAACTCTGCATATGCCCTCCAGTGATCGGTCATCACTTCTCCAATCTCTTTTTTCTTCAATTTTTCCCAGAGTAGTTTTCCAGTTTCCGTTCCTCTGCTGCCAAAAGAGCAGTTGATGAACTTTTTCCCAACTCTATCAACAGCAATCCAGATCCAGCAATATTTTTTTTGTTACCGATGTAAGTGTGCATCTCATCCATTTCAACAATAGATATCTCATTTTCACTTTTTAGGTTCTCTAACTCTTGACCAAATTTCTTGATCCATCTTTGGACAGAAACATGACTCACCCCTAAAACTCTTCCTATTGAGCGAAAGCCCAATCCTTCAAGGTAAAGTTGTAAAGCCTGTCTTTTTACAAAAGCGGAAAAAGCAGTTGATTTTAGCTCTACTGTATAGTTATAGCCACAATCAGAGCATTTGTACCGTTGACAACCACCAACTATACCGTTCTTTTTGTGACTGGAACTATTACATTTTGGGCAGTTCATGAAGAAATATACTTTCTAATAGTATATAACTATGTTTAAGTATCAAAGCCAAAAATTTTTGTCATCTATACCTTCTGAAACACATAGATCATAAAACTTATTGTATGAAATCCAGTACTCATTTAATATTTCAAGTCTTTCTCGGACTCTATGCCAAGAATCTACCCTCGGTGTTCTCATTAAAGGAAGTTTCCAGGTTGTTTCACTGATACATTCTTTTAAACGTTGAATTCCTTTTCCATCTTTACTATCGATTTTTAAAGAACCTACAATTTGAGGGAACCTACTTTTTAGTTCTTTCAGGTTAAGATCATCATTTTCATTCATATTACTCATCACAAGAATTATTGGACTATCTCCTCCAGAAGCTTCAATCGTGTGCAACCAAGTGAATATGTTGTCAAAATCTTTTGCCTTCCGTGCATTCCATATAAGTAAATATACCGAACGCTCAGTTAGAAAAAACTGGTGAGTAGCGTGGTATATTTCCTGCCCTCCAAAATCCCAGATATTCAGTTTGATTATACTATTTTTGGAATCTGGCGCAAAAGTAATCCACTCAGAGATCTTAATTCCTTCAGTGATCACATCTCTATAAATTTGCCATTAATTAGCCTGTTATAACTAAACATGTTTTTCCAACTTCCCCATTACCAACAAGTATTAACTTAGCCTCATTATTTTCTGCAGTTTTTGTTTGTCTCAGAAAGATGAAGACCGCTTCCAATCCCATTGAAACAATTTCAGGAGGAGGTGAGGTTAAAGGATTCTCTGACAAATTAAGCGTTGTAAGGGTTTTAAGTTCTGTAATTTCAGGTGGCAGTTGTGTCAGCTGATTTCCGGATAAATTAAGCGTTGTAAGGTTTCTTTCATAAGCTTTTCTGATAAGCTGCATCACCCTTTCACTTGTCATTGATATAATCTCATTTACATATCAGCTATGAGAAAGTTTCAATTTATTTACTTTCCCTCTACACTTTAACTCTAAAAGCTTTTTCTTTTTATTCAAATATTTTTATCATTACACAAATTTTTCCAGTCGTTTTGAAAAATGAGTTCTGGTTTTTAGGTCGTGAATTATTAGTTATTTGATGTTATCTCTAAAACATTTTTAGTGGTGCATAATATCTTTTTTCCAATTTGGTATGGTTAATAGCATGCTTGATACAAGAAACATAAGGCATTTCTAGCACGGGAAAATTAATAATGAAAACA
This sequence comes from uncultured Methanosarcinaceae archaeon, assembly GCA_963727895.1. Lineage (GTDB taxonomy): Archaea > Halobacteriota > Methanosarcinia > Methanosarcinales > Methanosarcinaceae > Methanosarcina. Next base: position 190,517 of record CAVSHT010000011.1, read on the forward strand.
TCAACTGCATAATAATTGACAACACAAAACTTAAATCAAAGCTTAAATCAAAGATCTATAGATTCTCCAGGTTTCATGATAGTAACTTTTGTATTTGTTTTTGATTCAACGGCTCTTTTAAACTCTTCAGGATCCTGGCTGATTACGTCAAAGGTGTTATAATGCATAGGGATTGCGATTTTTGGTCGGAGAAGTTCTACGGCTTTTATGGCTTCTTTTATCCCCATTGTAAATAGATCTCCTATTGGCAGGAGAGCTACTTCGGGGTTGTAGAGTTCGCCTATAAGCTGCATGTCCCCAAAAACTCCGGTGTCTCCGGCGTGGTAAATGGAATGACCATTGATTTGTATAACAAAACCTGCTGGGGAACCGCCGTCAAAACTGAAACCCGATGCATCAATGGAAGAAGAATGAAGTGCTTCAGTCATGGTCAGTTTTATTCTCTCTATGTTTACTGTACCGCCTTTTCCCATGCCTTCTGCAAAAACCCCTTTTGATTTGATATAATTTGCAACCTCATGAACAGATATTATCCGGCAGCCGGTACGTTTCCCAATTTCTATTGTATCTCCAAGGTGGTCGCGGTGTCCGTGAGTTACGGCTATTATGTCAGGGTTCAGTTCATCAGGGTTGCACGGAGCCAGTGGATTCCCTGAAATAAAAGGATCAATTAATAATTTCTTATTAGCTTCAAACAAAAAAGCCGAATGCCCAAGCCATGTAATCTTCACGCCAGCCATCTTTTTGCCTCATAATCTTGTTTTGTCAAAATTTAATAAATTGTAGTTTAACAATCGTATTTAGTTATCAGTAATTTAAGTATCAGTAGTTTAGCCATCAGTAATTTAAGTATCAGTAGTTTAGCTATCAGTAGTTTAACAATCGTATTTAGCGATCAGTAGTTTAACAATCGTATTTAGCTATCAGTAATTTAAGTATCAGTAGTTTAGCTATCAGTAATTTAATTTTCGATAATTTCGGATAATAATGAATTTCAATAAAAGAAATGAAAAAAATGAAAAATAGACAAAAAAGAAACGAAAAAGATAAAATGAGTTGTACTGAGGATTATGTTAATATGTTTCTTCTGTCAAACGGACTGAAAATGAAGATAGGTATGGTTATCCACGGACCCGAAGTAATTGACTCGGGAGAAGCAAAAAACGTCCTTGAAAAGCTTTTCTGTCTTGGCAAAATTGAAGCAAAGCTTGGAGGGACTATGGGAAAAGTAGCTGTTCTGGATGCAGGATTTGAAGACGTTATAGATATAACCAGACATCAGAAGCCAAGCTCCTGCATTGATTCACTTCTCGAAACCTCATACCTTGTATGCCTCCTGAATAAAGGAAAAACAATTGAAACAGGAAAAGCATTTGGAGAAATAGTTGCTTCACGGATTTGAGAACCGGAGATAAAACCTCTTATCCAGATCGAAAGTCCTGAAAGTACCAATGGAATCTTGATATCTCTTAATAAAAAGACCAGAGAACATGGAGAATATCTTGAAAAGCTTTCTGAGATTTTAGGGCTTCCCATGGAAAAAACGTTACCGCTTCAAAATTCTATTGTTCAGAATTCGATTTTTATAGAAAAGCGCTCTGAAACAGGTAAAATTCAGGTTATACGCAAGCTTTCAGGCGTCTTTCCCGGAGAAAATATTCTTGTAAATGGAATCGTGATTGGAAAAGCCCTTTCTTCCAAAGTAAGAATAGTTTCCGAAAACGGTTTTATTGTCGCAATCGAAGGTGGAGAAATAAAAGAGCATGGACTCGAAAAACTTCACAATTATGAAAAAAGAGATCAAGTAGACCTTGCAAAAGCCTGGGTGAAAAGTGGAGACATTAGGAGAAGCAATTTCTTACCCCTGAAAGCCCGAAAACCTAACGTGCATGGTAGAAATGCGGGTTTTTCTTTCAAACCAGTTGGAAGAAGAATTGTACTTATAGACCATGTTGCAGAAGATACCTTTGAACTGGCAGCAGGTGCTGAACTTGCAGTTACAGTGGAAGATGATACAACATCTATAGCAGGCGACATTCTCTCCAGACTCGGGATTCCTATAATTGGAATTACGGGCGGAGATTGCGATGGGATATCTTGCAGGACTGAAGTCTTTCCGGGTTCTGTCGTGCTCAGACTGGCGTCTGGAAATGACGATATTCTGGGTAAAAAACTAAAACAGGAATTTTTCAGGGGAAAAAATTCTGCGGTTTTAGGGGACATAAGCGCTTTTAAAGAAAATGTGCTGAAACTTGCAGAGCCCTTGATTGAAGCTGTTTTTGAATACTGATATTAAAGTAGCATACGGTTCAAAATCCTAATTTCTGACCTTTACAACGTCATTTGCAACGTCATTCGTCATACTATGTCGTTTTTGTCACAAGAGATTAAGCAGAAAATTTTGGCATTAACCCGTTGAAGAAGCAAAAAAGTTGGGAGTAAAGCATAGAAGTATATTATGAGAATTAAAAGAGATATAACAAAAGATGTGTAACTTGATTTTCTTGATTTATATTCCCTTATTCCCTTTCTTAAATAAGAAAATATAAAGAATAGGTAAAATACCAGCTGTATTCAAGATTAGTAGAGCGATAAACCAGTATTTCTGAGATTCTCGTGCTGACTTCCATAGAGCTGCTATACCTTTCCAGAAAAAGCTCCCACAGCATTAGAATTAAAATCAGAGCTGAAAATTGTGGATTTGTTTGAAGCAATGAGAAAGAAGTGTTTATCATATCTCTCTTTGGAATAAATGTTATTTAAATTTAAGGCTTTGATAATTAACTATAGTTATATACTATTAGAAAGTATATTTCTTCATTAACTGCCCCAGATGCAATAGTTCTAATCACAAAAAGAATGGTATAGTTGGCGGGCGTCAACGGTACAAATGCTCTGATTGTGGCTATAACTATACGGTAGAGCTAAAATCAACTGCTTTTTCCACTTATGTCAAAAGACAGGCTTTACAACTCTATCTTGAAGGATTGGGCTTTCGCTCAATAGGAAGAGTTTTAGGGGTAAGTCATGTTTCTGTCCAAAAATGGATCAAGAAATTTGGTCAAGAGTTAGAGAACCTAAAAAGTGAAAGTGAGATATCTATTGTTGAAATGGATGAGATGCACACTTACATCGGTAACAAAAAAAATATTGCTGGATCTGGATTGCTGTTGATAGAGTTGGGAAAAAGTTCATCAACTGCTCTTTTGGCAGCAGAGGAACAGAAACTGGAAAACTACTCTGGGAAAAAGTGAAGAAAAAAGACATTGGAGAAGTAATGACAGATCACTGGAGGGAATATGCAGAGTTTCTTCCAGAAAAGAGTCATACTCAATCCAAAGCAGAAACATTTACAGTTGAGGGATATAACAGCATATTGAGGCACTTTTTAGCAAGGTTGAGAAGAAAGACAAAGTGTTATACGAAGAGTCTTGAAATGCTAAAGTACTCGGTTATTCTATTGATGAAATACAGAAATAAAGAGTTAACTATGTTTAGATAACAATGCCAAATTTAAATAATTTTGCACTTACTGACATTACAACAAAGCAAGACATAAGAATTTTGAGTACTAAGTGGAATCTTCTAAATTTAAAGTCTTCAAGAATACCAGTCCCGTTGTCCGAGAATATTTAAACAAAATCTGTAATGTTCTTCAATCTCTTTCCGGATACTTATATTGGATCCATAAATATCTACACACTTTTCATAAGATGAGGATTGAAACGCTAGATTGAAACGCCATCGAGTATACATTTATATATATTGTCACTTTTATTCTTTCAGGTATATTTAAGGAAATCACATTATGTACATTATTTTCTAGATTGAGTAATAGTATAAAACAAAAAATGATATAAATAGATAAGAGAGTAAAAATTAGTAGGAGAAATAAGTGATAACCGAAAATCTCGGATTTTTAATCCACTTTTTCACAATTATCTTCGTTGTTGTCAACCCTCTTAGCGGAGTAGTTACTTTCATCTCTTTGACCAGCAAGATGAGAAATGAAGAAAAAAACGAAATCGCAAAAAAGTCAGTTATACTTGCATGTGTAATTGCCCTATTTTTTGCAATTGCAGGAAATATTATACTTAACCTGTTCAACATTAGCGTAGATTCGTTGCGGGTTGCAGGAGGAATTCTGCTTTTCAGCATTGCTTTTGATATGATGCATGCTAAAATCTCAAAGGGAAGGATTACTGAAGAAGAGATTTCTCATTCTCAGGAACGAGAAGACATCTGGATCTTCCCGATAAGCCTTCCTCTTCTGACAGGTCCCGGTACGATCAGTACAGTTATTGTTTTGATGGGAGGAACAGCATCAATTGTTCAAAAAATGATAATTCTCATATCAATCATATTGACGTTCATTATCTGCTATTATATCTTCCACTTCTCAAGAGGGATTCACAAGATGATAGGATATAATGGGATGCTGGTTTTTACAAGGCTGATGGGGCTTTTGCTTGCTGCTCTTGCAGTGGATTTAACTTTTAAAGGTATAATAAATATATACCAGTTAGCAATGTGAGACAGTACATTTTAAAAGCTGTCTCAAAACCCAACCTATTTTCTAAATCTCTTAATGCTCTATAATTACTCGTTTATAGAAAATTTTGTATAAATGGACTTATCTCTGTAAATTTTCTTTTTTTGGATACTAAATAGTAAAATTTATTTCGCTAGCTCTTAGTATCAAAAAATAGTATTAAAGAATAATAATTCAACAACTGATGATGAATATGGTAAATTTGAATGTGAAATATCAATTTGTCCCTGCGTATACTTTTGGTAAGCCAAATCAATCAGTAGTGCTTGCAGAACAAGAAGCATCTATTAAAGACATCAATGAATATGTAATAGACGGAAATGCAAAAGTTTGTCTTGATCTGTTACCAAATCCTAGTATTAATGTATATTTTTCCGGCAAAAAACTCGACACTACTAAAGTATCACTAAGAAAGTTACATGGAGAATATATAGATCAAAAACAATTTGAATTTACATTTAAAAAATATATAAATTGGTCTGAAGGATATATACTACAAGCCAACTTTTTAAATATTAATGGACCTTCACTAGTTTTTTTCCCGCGTTTTGATCCAATGATTGTAGTTGGAGACGATGACACACAGATACAATATGTTGTTTTCCATTTATTCAATTTCGTGAATTTTCTTGGAACAAGTACAAGTATAGAGGAATTTGTAACCTCTCATTCCTATGGAGGTTACCTAATTCAGCATGTCCATTTCAAAACAGATGATTGGGCTGTAGAGCTACGATCTTTATCAGAATCAAAAACTAATTTTAAAATATTGGATGAAAGGGCGGATATGGGATTACACACATAGGGAAATTTGAAAACGTGGACAATACTAAATTTTCAGATAAGGAAGCTAAAGATCAGCTAAATGCTCTACACTCATTTTTCTCTTTTGTGAAGGGATTTTCTTGTAGACCCATTTGTGCTGTAGGCTATGATTCTTCAGGGAATCCTATATGGGAAGGGTGGTCTGCACCAACTGAGTCTACTTTTTCATCATCATTTTCTTCAATTTCGTGGTTTGATAGAATGCATTCTGATCAAATGGAAAAACTGTTCTTGGGTTTTATGAAATGCTGGTTTAAGGAAAGATGGAATGATACTTTTCAAAAAGTAATTTATTGGTATTATAATGCTAATACCTCTAAAAAAGATGCAGGAATTATACTTGCTCAAACTGCTCTTGAAAGATTATTTTAGAGTCTTTTTAATTTTTTCTGGTTTTTCTGCGATTCTATAATAACAATGGAATTCTATCCAAATTCATTAAACTCATTTCCTCATTTTGGAAAAGTTGATCCACTTATTTTTAACTTTTTTATACATATTTCTGATTTTTTTCAAAATCATTCGATAGCTACCGCTGTAAAGTTGCATGTTTATAGTGGAAGTTTCCATTCACCCTTTATTATCCATACTGGAATCTCGCCCTCATCAAGGGCGAAAATCCTGCCCATTTTCCAGTGCGGAAACACCTTTTGTTGAAATAAGCAAACAAATTGTAGCAAAAATTAGTTAGACCACTATCAGTTTTGAATGATCTTGTCTTGTCTACGATGTCTCCTATCAAAGAAAATATCTGTTCCATTGTATTATCCGTCTCAGGTGTAAATCCTTTTTTCAAAAAGTTTATGTTCTTCATGAAAATTTCTTTTGCATAAGAAATCGCTTTTTGAGATGCTTTTGAAAGTTCAAGATTAGATGCCAGGTTTAGGATATTTTGAAAACACACGACAGAATTAATGACCGTATCAGACTGTATTAATTGACAGATTTCATTGTACACAAGTTTATCATTGTCTGGAATACTTTTTACAGATCCAAAATCATCACTATACGTAAACGGATTGATATCGCATCTTTTTCCATTCTTTTAATGTAATCTCTCGTCCTATCAGAGTCTCAAACTTCTTTTTCCATCCTTTCTTGACCCGATCTCCATCAATATACAAAGTTCCATCAAAATCAGGATTTTGGTCTAAAAGTTCTTGCTTAGAAAATGCAGATTGTTTTTGCTCATGCAACCATAATGAAGAGGCACAAGGAGCTCTGCCGCATATATCAGTCAAACCTTCTGTATATGTTTCGCCTACCCTACAGGAATTGTGAAGACTGCATCTGCTATCGTATCTGACAAGCATTTGTTCGTCATAGAACTCATCACTGTAATTTGCGGATCCAGAAACACCAACGATCTGATCATGAAAATGCTTTTTACAAGTAGGACAAATCCAGTATGTAGTATTGCAAGTTATGGTGCCATAACTTGTGAGAATTGAACGAGTATAGTGAGAGTTCACATTTAATTTAGCGCCACAAAAATCACAATGAGTAGGAGATATTAAAGAGAACAGAGAATGAAAGCGATTTTCAACTAGCAATTTCGGCAAAGGAATTAATACATTGCCTTCAAATATCGTTTTTATCATTGAATTCTCGATTGATTTATTTCCTCTTCCCATTAAAACGAATTTATCTCAATGAAATTAAAATTTTATTGTTTTGCACGATTGAGAAAAAAAGAGGTAGACCAGAAAATAATAAAAAGTCTCAGAATTTAACAGAGAAAAAGCAGAAGCTCAGCCAAAACAAAAAGACATCTCCATCAACTGTTTCTCCTGCGGACTAGCTATCTAATTCCTATCAGACACAACCTGCAAAGCCTCTGGGTCTGTACCCGCTGCCTTCCTAAACTGATTCACGGTTAACCCTTCTTTCAACTCTTTTTTGCTCAATAAATCTGCTTGAGCACAAATGTCAGTCACAACTATTGCACTTGATGACCATATCGTATCTACCTGTCTTGAGGGCAAGCTTATTAAAAGCGGCTTTTTAACAGATTTGCAGGGTTCTGCAAAATTTGTGGGATTCTGTAAGGTCTTAGGAATAGATAAATAATATGCAGTATATTAATATTAAATATTAAATATACTGTAATTGGGGGTTAATTAAATGAGAGGGCATCAAGAACTTGAGCACAAAGAGTTACTTGAAAGTATGAGTGAGAAGCTGGGTTTTACCCCGCATATTCTTGAAATTCTTGGAGACCTTGACGAGGAATCTCTTAAAAAATACAACAGGTGTAATAACAAATTACTGTCAGATGGCGCTCTGCCTGCAAAAGTGAAAATCCTGATAGCACTTGCTGTAGTTGCATCCAAGCAATGTGAAAGATGTACAGTTGTACAGATGCAGAGTGCACTTAAAAATGGTGCCACCAAAGAAGAAATAATGGAAGTTATGGATGTCATATTCATAACATCAGGAGCACCTGCAGTCGCAGCTTGTAGGGATGCATTAAAGCTGTTAAAGTAAAATTTTACTTAATTTATTTTTTAAAAATTGAAAAAGGGAACCCTCATCGACTTTGGTTTATATTGAGCTTCTCCAAAACTCAAAATTAGTTTTCTGAATCTCGAATTTTGAACAATCAATCGAGTTTCTTTTTATAAAATAGACTTTTTGAAACTTTTGTTGATTTAAGAAGAAATAAAGTTTTTAGGATGAGCTCTCTACAAAAAGCAATATCATTATGAATTCATCACTCTATCTTAATAGAGTATATTCTATCGTGAGAATGAGTAATGTTACAGAAACAGTTACAGAAACGCTGGCGGAAAGAGCGTCTTAGTTGACGACCGCCGGCAGATTCCTCAGCAATTGCTGAGTAGTTAGAAAATATTATGAAACAATGAATGAAAAGAGGGTTTCAAGACCGGGTACAGAGAATTTCTGTAGCCTGTCTCTTTTCTCGTTTTATCCTTCGAGTACAATCTCGATATTAATATCTTTAGGGACCTGAATTCTCATAAGCTGGCGAAGTGCCCTTTCATCAGCTGCAATATCAATGAGACGCTTGTGCACACGCATCTCCCAGTGATCCCATGTTGCAGTTCCATCTCCGCTTGGGCTTTTTCTTGTAGGAACTACAAGCTTCTTTGTGGGAAGCGGAACAGGCCCTGAAATGTTAACACCTGTTCTTTCTGCAATAGATTTTACTTGATTGCAAACTCCATCCAGATCTTTAGGACTGATGCCTGACAATCTAATTCTAGCTTTCTGCATACCTTTTTTCTCCTTAAAAAAATGAAAAAGGAGAGTGTTATTTCTGCTTAACACTCATGCACATACCGGCGGCAATTGTCATACCCATATCACGGATAGCAAACCTGCCGAGCTGTGGAATTTCCTTTACTGGCTCAATGACCATTGGCTTTGTTGGCTTAATGGTAACGATTGCTGCATCTCCAGCTTTGAGGAAGGTTGGGTTTTCTTCCTTTACCTGCCCGGTCTTTGGGTCCAGCTTCTTGTTAAGTTCGATCAGCTGGCATGCTGTCTGGGAGGTGTGGGCATGGAATACAGGAGTGTATCCGGCAGTGATTGCTGAGGGGTGCTGCAGAACAACAATCTGTCCTACGAACTCTTCAGCAACCTTTGGCGGATTGTCAACAGGGCCACAAACATCGCCTCTGCGAACATCAGCCTTGCCGATACCACGGACGTTCCAGCCAATGTTGTCTCCTGGAAGAGCCTGTGGAATTTCTTCGTGGTGCATCTCAATGGATTTAACTTCACCAGATACTCCGCTTGGCATGAAAACGACCTTGTCACCCTTCTTCATAATACCTGTTTCAACTCTGCCTACAGGTACAGTTCCGATACCGGAAATTGTGTATGCGTCTTCCACAGGGATCCTGAGCGGAAGATTGGATGGCTTTTCTGGCTCTTTGAGGTTGTTGAGAGCTTCCATCATGGTTGGACCCTTGTACCAGCTGGTCTTGTCACTGTGTTTCACAATGTTGTCACCGTAGAATGCAGAGGTTGGAACAAAGGGAATTTCGCTTGGCTTGAAACCGATCATCTTAAGGATACCGGAAACCTGCTCGACAACTTCCTTATATCTGGATTCGCTGTACTCAACTGTATCCATCTTGTTGATTGCAACAATAAGCTGGTTAATACCAAGGGTTCTGGAAAGGAAAATGTGTTCCTTTGTCTGGGCCATTACACCATCAGGAGCTGCGACAACGAGAACAGCTGCGTCAGCCTGGGAAGCACCTGTAATCATGTTCTTTACGAAGTCACGGTGTCCTGGACAATCTACAACTGTGAAGTAGAACTTGTCTGTATCGAATCTCTTGTGAGCGATGTCAATTGTAATACCTCTTTCACGCTCTTCCTTAAGAGAGTCCATAACCCATGCGAAGGCGAAGGATTCCTTACCTTTCTGCTTTGCTTCTTCTCTAAACTTCTCGATGATATGTGGAGCTACAGCCCCTGCATCGAACATTAAGCGTCCTACAAATGTTGATTTTCCATGGTCAATGTGACCAATCACTGCTAAATTCATGTGTGGTTTATCTGCTGCCATTTATAATTCTCCTGTAATACTTGATGAGTTTCATCGTATTCAAATATTTACTATATATTAACATAAGAGACGGGTCCCAATATTGATTTACTAGCTTGTACATATTCTATTTTATCAATATTGTCAGTTTTCCCTTTCCGGGCTCCTTCTCGAACCGCAACTCTATAAATTTCCAGTGGTCTGGACTGCTTTCCCCAATATAGGCATATCTTGTTTTAAAGCTTTCCGATTGGCCATATCCCCGAACCGATAGGGATTCTCTTCCCTTCCAGATCAGTCGGGTACTTTTTTGTCCTGCCTGAGGAGACAGGTATAACCTTAAAAATATTAAGGGTAAGCGAAAAATTCGCTTACATTGAAAGGAAGTCTGCAGCTTTGGGCAGTTCCTTCTTCAGACCCTTCCTTTCTCTGATCTTACCCACAATCTCGTTCTGGATGCTGGTAGGCACAACGTCAAAGCCGCCGAATTCAGTGCTCCACATAGCACGTCCTTCGGTTGCAGACCTGATCTCGCCTGCAAATCCAAACATCTCAGCTACAGGCACTCTTGCCTCAATAATTGCCAGGTCTCCTTCCGTGGTCATGTTAAGAATAACTCCACGGCGACCCTGCAGTTCCTTTGTTGCACCACCCATTAAAAGCTGGGGCACCTGGATAAAGACCTTCTGATAAGGCTCAAGCAGGGTGTCATCTGCCATAAGCATACCTGCCTGAATGGCCTGCCTTGAAGCAGGAATAACCTGTGCCGGACCTCTGTGGATTGCGTCTTCGTGAAGCTTGGCATCTACGAGCACACATTTCACATTTGCTACAGGTTCCCTAGTAAGTGGGCCTGCACGCATGACTTCCTCAAACCCATCAAGTATGAGTTCCATTGTCTCATTCAGGTACTGGATACCTTTGGTCATATCGATGAAAATATTGGAATTAAAGATGCCGACAATACCTTTTGCTTCTTCTTTCTCCATGCCAAGATCAATCAGCTTCTGCCTGCGCTCAAGTTCAGGCAGGTTCATGTTGATATCACCGGATTTGATAGCACTGACGATCTCAAGGTCAAGGGGTTCCACATGGATATAGAACCTGTTGTGCCTGTTTGGAGACTTTCCTTCAACAGCTTCAATCTTCTTCTTAATGGTTTCCCTGTAAACGACAATTGGCTTGCTTGTGGTGATTTCCACATTCTTGTCCCTTTCAATCCTGTGGGCAATAACCTCAAGGTGAAGTTCTCCCATACCTGCCATAAGGTGTTCCCCGGTTTCCTCATCAAGAGTTATCTGAAGAGTTGGGTCTTCCTTTGCAACCTGTCTGAGTACCTCAATTAGTTTGGGCAAGTCTTTGGTGTGTTTTGCTTCAACAGCTACAGTCACCACAGGTTCACTCACGTGCCTTATGCTTTCAAAAGGAGCCATGCCATCAAGAGTAGTCACAGTAGATCCGACGATTGCATCTTTCAGGCCGGTAACTGCAGCAATGTTTCCTGCAGGAATCTTGTCCACTTCAAGCCTTTCAGGCCCCATGAAGATACTAACCTGCTGGACTCTGCTCTTCTTTGCAGTTCCTGAAGTAAAGACCTCCATACCACGGGTAAAAGAACCACTAAACAGCCTTCCTGTTGCAACTTCTCCTGCGTGGGGGTCAATTGAAATGTCAGTTACCATGAATGCAAGATCTCCGTCTGCATTTGCATGGATCATTGAAGTTCCGATATCAGAGTCCTCATCCCCATGCCAGATGACCTTTACTCTATCCTTCTGAGCTTCAAGAGGATTTGGCAAGAAGTTAATGACCATATCAAGAACAGCTTCGTGCAGAGGACATTTTTGTGCCAGAGACTTCATATCTCCAACTTTACAGAACTCATATACGTCGTTAAAAGAGACCCCGGTTTTCTTCATCATGGGTACACTGATTGCCCAGTTGTAAAGAGCGGACCCAAAAGCAACAGTTCCGGCTGCAGCATCGACTCTCCAGCCTGCCTTGTATTTTTCAGGGTTCATATTCTTGATGAGCTTGTTCACGTGATCAATAACTTTTCCAAGACGAACCTGCATTTCCTGGGAATCAACTTGTAACTCATTGATCAGCCTGTCAACCTTGTTAACGAAAAGTACAGGTCTAACATGTTCCCTTAAAGCCTGTCTCAGCACGGTTTCAGTCTGAGGCATAGTACCTTCGACTGCATCCACAACAACAACTGCACCGTCCACGGCTCTCATAGCACGAGTAACGTCCCCACCGAAGTCAACGTGTCCAGGAGTATCGATCAAGTTAATCAGGTAGTCTTCATTATCGTAATTGTGAACCATGGAAACGTTCGAGGCGTCAATTGTGATACCTCTTGCCTGTTCCTCTTCGTCGGAATCCATGAATAATTGTCTGCCCGCAAGTTCCTTGGAAATCATGCCGGCGCCAGCTAACAGGTTATCCGATAATGTAGTCTTTCCGTGGTCAATGTGCGCAACGATTCCAATGTTTCTGATCTTTGTTGGTTCATTCATGAGCGTCGTTACGCGCTCGACCATCTTTCTTCCTTCGTCCCATAATAATACCTTGTAAATAAATATGTCCAGATTATATTGACTTTTTAATCGGGGAAACCCGCATAAGTAATTAGCGTGCTGCCTTTGCAACTCTTTCCTTAGCATCTTTCCTATTGATAGCGAAAGATTTGGTATCACGGTTTGCAGCGCCTATTAATTCAGTTGCCAGACATTCTGCAACAGACCTCTTGGATTTAAAAGATGCATTGTTGGTCCCCATACTGATATAGCGCAGAGCTGTATCCACACGCCTCTGAGGTGCGGTATCTACTGCCTTTGGTACGGAGATTCCACCGTACTTCAACCTTACAACTTCTTCCCTGGGACCTGCATTGGCAATAGCATCCACAAGCACCTGAATAGGGTTCTTCTGAGTTTTCTTGTTCACGATGTCAAAAGCTTCTTCAATTGCGCTGAGGGTCCTTTGCTTCTTTCCAGTGTTAACCTCATTCCTCATCAGGTTGTTTGCAAGGCGTTCCACGATGGAAATCTCAGATTTGTTAAACTGCTGCCTGGCATGCTTTCCGCTGCTGTGGGGCACAATAACAGGAGTAAGACTGACATAGCGTTTAATTCCAAGATCCTGGACTTCAACTTCAGTGGGATCCCATTTTCCGAATACTTTCACAAGATCATCTCCTGGGTTTTTCCGTTCTGCCGATAACCAGCTCATTCAGAGATACGTTATTTACGGCAATAACTTTGAAGCGTACGCCCGGAATATCACCCATAGCACCACCCTTGCGGCCTCCAATCCTTTCTACGGTCACTTCATCGTGTTCATCGATGAAATTCACTGCACCGTCCCCTGGACAGAAAGCAGTCACCTGACGCCCATTTTTGATGAGCTGGATTCTTACGCATTTGCGGATAGCTGAGTTTGGCTGCTTTGCTTCAACTCCTACTTTTTCTAATACAATACCCCGACCCTGCGGTGCACCACCAAGAGGATCGGCTTTCACATTCAGCCCAAGAACACGCCTACCGTAGTATGTATCTTTCCAGCGGGCATTCTTCCTGGTCTGTATTAGAATATTAGCTGCATATTTTCCATTAGTCATTGTTAATTTCTCCAATTAAAAATTGATCTCAGTTTTTAGAGGCATACCGGATGCCAGAGTATTCTTCAACGCCGGATTAGTAGATCAATGTAATAAGATAAATTACTGCAGGATCACATCTTCGAAATCATGATGACGACGGGCAAGTATCTTTACCTTTTCAATATTCTTCCCGTTACGGCCTATGGCAAGACCCTTCTCTTTATTGGGTACCTCTACATAAGCTAATCGCTTGCCATTTTTACTTATAATGTTTACCGAGCTCACGGACACTGGTCCGAAGGCATTCTTCAGGAAGGTTACAGGGTCATCTGAATATTCCACAAGTTCTATAGGTTTGTCCAGAACCTTTTTAACACGGTTTATGTTCTCCCCATTTTTGCCTATGGCAAGTCCCATATCACCATGTTTTACGACATATACAAGCCTTTCCTCTTCAGCGATACAGTCTAGAATTTTGGCCCGTGTCATATTTTCAAATAACGCAATATGCTGGATACTTTCTGCAGTAAGTCTTATTTCACCCAAGACGTTGCCAACTCCTTCTATTAAACTGTAGCTGCCAGAATATCAGATTCTCCTACATCGAGAATTGCCATGGCTGCAATCGTAAAAGGCTTACCGCATATAGGTCCAAGTTCTACACTTGTGCCTTCATATTCCAGAACAGGTACATTTGTTGCCTGAACTTTATTTTTGATATCTTCTGGGCAGTTTGATGCCAGTACCACCATTTTTGCAGTGCCTTCTGTAGCTACATCAACGGTCCTATTGGCTCCAATGATTACTTTTCCTGTTTTCACAGCCTTGATAAGAGATTTATCAACATTGATCTTCATTTTCATCAACTCTGTCTCAAATGAGCTCGTTTACTCGATCTCTTTCTTAATAACGATTTTCCAAGCTCGGTGAATATATGGTACTCTAAATACCTGATGCCTTATATTTATTTACTGGTTATGAGCTTAGCGGGCTCAAGGTTTTGCAGCAGGACTTTCTGAGTTTCATAAAGGTAATGTATACCTGATTTGGACTGGTCTTCTATCAGGTTACACATTTAAATAATTATAGGTTAAGGTTCAGGTTTTTACCCTGAAAATCACTCTTCTTCGACTTTAATTTCGTCTCTTTTTTTAGTTATCAGGTGAACGTCTCCAGTACCCATGCGAATTGGCTGTCCAACAATAATATTTTCCGTGACCCCCTGAAGATGATCCACATCCCCGCGCATCCCTGCATCCAGAAGGTGATTTACTGTAACTTCGAAAGCTGCACGAGCAAATACACTTGCCTTTTCGCCTGAAATCCCATGTCTTCCGATCTGTTTTACTTCTCCATCACAGGTCATGAGATCGGCCACAAGCATAATATGACGGATATCAACAGTTAGACCCTGTTCACGCAGGGTATCTGTAGCTTCCTTAATAATTGCATTTCTCGCAGCTTCAACCCCAAGAACTTCATAAATTTCATTAATATTATTAGTACTTGTCCTTGTTTTGTCTACGCCTTCAAACTGCAGTACTTCACGCAGGGCAGAACCTTCAGTATAAAGAGTATATTCCTCCCCTTCTTTTCGAACCACTACACGCTTGATTCCTTCTATCCCTTTAAGAGTGACATTGTGGATACTTTTCGCAAGCTGCAAAAGCTCCCTGTAAGAAGGCTCTCCTGGGACAATAACAATTTGATTATCTATATCTGGAGAAATACTAACCAGCACGTTCAGCTCTTCGGTGAACTTTTCCTTTACCTGATCTATAGTAATGTTCCGGCCTTCCATTGCTTTTTCATGAAGGTCAATTATTAACTTCATCTGAGAAAGATCAGTGGTCACATCAGCAATGTGGTCGATTTTCGTTGCTTCAATTTCCCAAGCAAGGGCTCTTGTCTTTTCCCTGTCGTAAGCATAATCTTCAGGATTCTCTTTAGAAAGAGCAATTGTCATCATAGGAGTGCTCGGAATTTTCCGAGCATCCACAATTTCGATAAGACGAGGCAGACCTAGCGTAACGTTAATCTCAGCCACACCAGCGTAGTGGAAAGTACGCATCGTCATCTGAGTACCAGGTTCCCCTATAGACTGAGCCGCAACCACACCAGCAGCATCACAGGGCTCGATACATGAGACCTCATATTCTTCCATTGCCTTTTCTATTATCTCTTCCATTTCTTTTTTGCTTACTCCGGCTTTGATGACATCTTCCTTGATAGTGTTGATAATATTCGAAGGAAAAGGAAGATCTTTCAGCATGCTATCAATTGTAGTTTCACTGATACTCATCAGGCCACCTCCTTGTTAACAACCGAACGGACAATTCTATGGATAGTATCAGGCTTGCTGAAATCGCTCTTTGTAGGATTGATCCCATCTTCCCCATACTTGAACTGTACGAGCACGCCTCTGGTATCCCTGACAGTAAGGTCATACTGAACTTCGAGATCCTGAAGAGCATTGACAAGTCTCCTCTGCAGGTACCCTGACTGCGATGTTCTGACTGCAGTGTCCACAAGACCTTCTCTACCACCAATTGCGTGGAAGAAATATTCGGTTGGGTTTAACCCGCTCTTGTAACTAGCCTTCACGAATCCATGAGCATCCGAACCAAGGTCTCCCTTTTCGAAATGAGGCAATGTTCTGCCTGCATATCCTCTGCGGATACGTTCACCACGTACCGCCTGTTGACCAACGCAGGCTGCCATTTGAGTAAGGTTCAGGATAGAACCTCTGGCACCTGAGCGGGCCATGATAACTGCTGAATTTTCAAGTCCCATGTGACTGTCTGCAATGTTACCGGTCTCGTCTCTGGCCTTTCCGAGCTTCTGCATAATGCTCATTTCAATTGTCTCATCAAGGGTTCTTCCAGGAAGGGGTTCAAGCTCTTTATTTTGATAAGATATAATAAGGTTCTGAACAGCATCTTCAGCTTTGCCTAGGACCTCGTTGATCTGGATCCTTGCTTCTTTTGGAATATCTTCATCAGCTATTCCGAAACTCAAACCTGTCCGCATGATAGCCCGAATCGCAAGCATTGTCATATTATCTATGAACTTGGACCCAGCTTCGGGACCTATCTCCTTGATAATTCGATCCTGGATCTTTCCTTTAAATGCTCCGATCGCCGCCTCGTCTATCGTGCCCATGATGAGCTGTCCATCTCGGATTACCACATAGGCATCATTCGGACACTCTTCTTTCTTACAGGTGTCACAGTGCGAGCAAACCTGGGCTGAAAACTGTGTATTCAGGTTTTTGGGCAGGATCTGGCTGAAAATCTGTTTTCCTGTCCAGTAAGGCTTCCCCTCTGGATCATACCCTGCAGGTGCAGGCAAATCTCGAGCGCTGCTCTTTCGGAGCATATCGTAAGCATCGTAGCTGGAAATATGATTTTCGAAACGTGTCAGCAAAAAAAGTCCTGAAATGTGGTCGTGGATTCCACCTATAATAGGACCGCCAAAACGCGGAGAAAGAATATTTTCCTGAACCTGCATCAGGATCTTTGCCTCAGCCCTGGACTCTTCGGTCTGAAGGGCATGCATGTTCATCTCGTCCCCATCAAAGTCAGCGTTATATGGAGGACATACAGCAGGATTCAGCCTGAAAGTCTTATTCGGAAATACCTTCACAGAATGAGCCATAATACTCATCTTGTGTAGGGACGGCTGCCTGTTAAAGAGTACAATATCTCCATCCTTTAACTGGCGTTCAACTGTCCATCCAAACTCCAGCTTTTCGGCAAGATCATCTTTGTTTACATTGGTAACTTTTATACGTCTTTCATCACGACGCAGTACGTAGTTTGCTCCGGGATGTACATCTCCCCCATTGCGCACGTAAATTTTGAGCTGTTCTATATTCCTTGGCGTTACCACCTCGGGCATTGTTAGAGTCCGTGCAATGGGCATAGGAACCCCTACTTCATTAATACTCAGGTTTGGATCAGGCGAGATTACTGTACGGGCTGAGAAATTAACACGCTTACCCGACAAACTTCCTCTGAAACGACCTTCTTTACCCTTTAAACGCTGAGAAAGGGTTTTTAAAGGTCTGCCTGACCTGTGCCTTGCAGGAGGAATTCCTGAAACGGAGTTATCAAAGAACGTTGTTACGTGATACTGAAGGAGTTCCCAGAGATCCTCAATAATGAGCTGAGGAGCACCAGCTTCCCTGTTTTCCTGGAAACGCTGGTTAATTCTGATAATATCTACCAGTTTGTGGGTCAGGTCATCTTCACTGCGCTGCCCGGATTCAAGAGTAATTGAAGGACGAACTGTAACAGGAGGCACGGGAAGAACCGTAAGGATCATCCATTCAGGCCTTGCATTTTTCGGGTCCATCCCAATAACTTTGATGTCTTCGTCAGGAATATTCTCAAAGCGGTCCCTTATTTCGGTAGGGGTTAATTTTTCTCCGTTTTCGAGATATTCAGTAGGCTTTTCGAATTTAATTTCCAGCTGTTCCTCATTACAGTAAGGACAGACCTTTACTTTGCTGGCTTCCTTATAAGCCTCGTTAATCACGTCATCAGGCATATGTCCGATTTCTTCAATGCCTGTAAGCTGGTCCAGATAATGCTGTTTCTGTGCAGGTTCAAGCAGGATCTTGCTGCATTTCCGGCAGGTTGCTCTGAGAAGTTTTCGGATTACCTTGTTGAAACCAACATGTACTACCGGAGAAACAAGTTCAATGTGTCCGAAGTGTCCCGGACACTCACCAGCCCGCCCTGAACATGTCTTGCAGCGAAGGCCTGGATCAATAACTCCGAGCCTAGTGTCCATAAGCCCCATGTCAATTGGAAATCCGTCATCATCGTAAGTGTCGGCTGTGATAACAGGCGTTGAACTCATTTTACGGATTTCTTTAGGAGACATTAAGCCGAATTTAATAGAAGAAATTCTTTTCGGAATTGGAGGTACGTTTGCCATATCTACCTCACCTCATACCGCATCTTCAAGGTTAAGCCTGGGAGCAACTCCCAGAGATTTGATTTCGTCTAGCAGCAACTTGAATGCATAGCTCATTTCAACAGGATATATATCCGTATCAGCTCCACATGTTGAGCAGAAAGAGACGTTACGCTGCTTATCATACGTTGCAATCATTCCACAGTGAGAGCAGACAAGTTCTACAACCTTGTCAGACTCGTCAAGCAACCTTTCTTTTAATGACATGGCAGCGCCGTGCCCTACCAGCACATCACGTTCCATTTCTCCGAACCTGAGACCACCTTCTCTGGCTCGACCTTCTGTTGGCTGGCGGGTAAGCACCTGTACAGGTCCACGTGAACGTGCATGCATTTTTGAAGTAACCATGTGGTGTAGTTTCTGGTAGAGAATTACTCCAACAAAAACATCTGCAGGGATCATCTTGCCGGTTGCACCATCATAAAAAATCTCTTTTCCGGTATGTGCAAAACCATGTTTTTTCAGAGCGTCTCTGAGATCTTCTTCGTTTTCCCCTGAGAAAGCTGTTGCATTAATTCTTCGGCCTTCCATTGAACCTACTTTTCCACCAATCATTTCCAGAACGTGTCCCACAGTCATACGAGAAGGAATTGCATGCGGGTTAATCATAAGGTCTGGAGTTAAGCCAGATTCCGTAAACGGCATATCTGCAATCGGAACTTTCAGACCGATAACTCCTTTCTGCCCGTGCCTTGAAGCGAACTTGTCTCCAATATCAGGAATTCGTTCATCTCTGACCTTTACCTTGGAAAGCCTGGTTCCGTTAATGGATTCGGTCAGGATAACCGTATCAACAATTCCAGTTTCATTTGACCGCATGGTAATCGAGCTTTCTCTTCTCTGCTCTACTGCAATCCCGAAGTCCGATGGTTCTTCAAGGAACCTTGGAGGACTGGTTTTTCCGATAAGCACGTCATTAGGGCCAACAGGAGTCTCAGGATTTACAAGTCCATCAGTATCCAGGTTCGCATATGCTTCTGCACTTCTAGATCCACGGTACTCTGAATCCGGAATTTCGAATTTGTCTTCCTGCCCACCAGGATATCTTCTTTCTTCTCCTTCAAAAGTTCTGAGGAAGTGACTTCTTCCAAGACCCCTATCAATTGAGCCTTTATTGAAAATCAGAGCGTCTTCAATGTTATATCCTTCATAAGACAGAATTGCGACCACGAAGTTCTGACCTGCAGGTCTGTCATCAAAACCTATTGCTTCACAGGTTCTGGTTCTGGTCATTGCCCTCTGAGGATAGTGAAGAACATGGGCACGAGTATCAGGTCTGAGTTTCTGGTTTGCCGTAGAGACTCCAATACACTGTTTAATCATAGCTGCACCCATGGTATTACGCGGAGATGCATTATGTTCAGGATAAGGAACCATCCCCGTACAAATTCCAAGCATAAGTTCTGGATCAATTTCCATGTGAGTATGCCTTGGAGTTAGGTCAGCCTCGTAAAGAGCAATGTATGCATTTTCTTCTTCTTCAGCATCAAGATACTCTACACAGCCTTCTTTTACCAGGTCGTCAAAACTGATTTCTTTGTTTTTCAGTTTCTGTACGTGTTCTTCGGTTACCAAAGGAGCCCCATTTTCTACAACTAAAAGGGGCCTTCTTGCTCTGCCCATATCGGAGCTTATAATTACTTCCCTTGTACTGTTGTTAAGGGATACATTGACTTGTCTGGATATGAAACCCTGACGTCTCATATTTCTAAGCTCATCTACAAGCTCCAAAGGGTTATCATGGGTTCCAACAAGTTCCCCATTTATGAATACTTTTGCTTTAGTCATCTGGCATCGACCCCTTACTCATCAAACATTGATCCGCCATCATCCGTATCTGAGTAATCGTAAAAATCATTATCTTTGAATTTGCTTTCGGTTTCAGAAGACTCTTCTATTTCTTCCACAATCTCTTCTCCAAACTCATCAAGTAAGGTTTCTTTCATCTTAGCTGGGAGTTCCGGAACCTTTACAACCACACGCTCAACGTTCAGATCATAGAGAATTTTCTTTATTCCTTCTGTTTCTTCAATACCTGTGGAAAGTTCAACCATCTCTGCAAAATTTTTCACCAGACCACAGTTCGGACCTTCAGGAGTTTCCGAAGGGCAGAGCCTTCCCCACTGAGTGGCATGCAGGTCTCTAGCTTCAAAATGAGGTTGAGCACGGGAAAGAGGAGAAATAACACGGCGCAGATGAGAAAGAGTCGAAATATAGTCATTTCTATCAAGGAGTTGGGAGACACCTGTTCTTCCTCCGACCCAGTTTCCTGTTGCCAGGGGGTGTTGCAGACGGTCAGTCAAGACATCTGCCCTGACAATTGTGGCAACGTTCAGTTCCCTATTTCTCATATTTGCGCGTTCAAGCTGGTATTTTATGTCTCTTGCAAGCCTGTTGAAAGATACTCTAAAAAGGTCTTCCATCAGGTCTCCTGCGAGTTTCAGCCTTTTGTTTGCATAGTGGTCTTTATCATCTTCTGAACGCTTAAAAAGAGCCAGCTCAAAACAGGACTCCGCCATTCTTGCCAGGAAATGAGCTTTTGCGACCCTGTCTTTCATATCGTTTCCAAGATGCGGGAAAAGATACCTGTCAATAACGTAGTTTGCCCTTTTTATCTGGTATTCCTTGGCTTGCCCAGCGGCGACCCTAGCCCCAATTTTTTCGATTGCTTCTTCCTGGGTTTCAACTTCGGCTTCTTCGAGATTTTCCAGCATGAATTTGATAATTTCGGGATCACTTGAAACTGCATTTACAATATCTTCATCAGTTACAATCCCAAGAGCTCTCATGAGAGTAATAAAGAAGACTCTGCCTGAAATCGAAGGGAAAGAAACCTCAAGCAAGGATTTTCGTCCTCTTTCTACAATTACGAGTGCCCTATATCCACGTTTCTGGGAGAATACTTTTGCAACTTCTATAGTATCGCCATATCTCTCGCCATATTCCACAAGAATTTTGTTGGGGGCAAGGTCTTCAAGAGTCATAACCACTCTTTCGGTACCGCCGATAATGAAATATCCCCCCGGATCAAGGGGGTCTTCTCCATAGCGGACTTTTTCAGTCTCGCTAAGCCCGAGAAGATTACAGATCTTGGATTTGATCATGACAGGAAGCTGTCCTATTTTTGCTTCCATAACTTCAGACTCAATCCCCTCTTTTACTACGCTCATTTCAAGGTAGAGAGGACCTGAGTATGAAAGGTTCCTGAGTCTTGCTTCGTTTGGATAAAGTTTTTCTATTGCCCCATCTGCTTCTTTTACCACAGGATGTTCTACCCGTATCTTTCCAAGTTTAAGGTAGGTATCCTCGATATCGGTTTCTATTATTCGCTGTTCATCTATGATTTTTTGCAGCCCGTAATCTATAAACTTGTTAAATGAGTCTATATGGTGCTGCACTATCTTGTCCTGTGTAAAATAAGCCTGCGACAGTATACTTGTTTCTAACGTGATGATAGCACCCTCTTTGCTTATTAAAATGAAAATAAAGAATATGAGTGAGCTTTGAATCGGCATGTAGTTATTGAATTTTTCCGTACGGTGGTGCATGGAATTCAAAAAGACATTTCCTGAAGAAAACATGATAATGCAAGCGATTTACTCCCCTTCGCTTACTCTATCACAAGTCTGTAATACTCTGCATCCCCTGCAGTTTGACTCTTTCTTGTGATTTTCACTACATCTCCGACAACAGCCCCTATCTCTTTACTAACAGGATCCTGCACTTTGAGCTTAGGAAGTTGTTCCTTTTCAATAGAATATTTGCTTAAAACAGACTTTAACTCGCCCTCATACATAATTTCATGTTTAGGGACCGACTCATGGTCGAGCAGGCTGAATTTTGTCAAATCCTTTCCTCCAAAAATAAAGTATTCAAAAAACTTGGTCAAATTTCCCGCGAATGGCCTTTCCGCCGGGTATAATAAAGAATATGGCGGGCCCGTAGGGATTTGAACCCTAGGCCGACTGGTTAAAAGCCAGTCGCTCTGCCTGACTGAGCTACGGGCCCATATTACTTATTCACTTATTTCATCCTGGAGTATTTCATACCACTCTGCAGCCCCGCTGCCTCAGAGGGCACCTCCTACACCAGTGCAACCCTCTAATTCTGGGTATTCTATAAATAGTTTATGGTCAACGGGGGTTGTCTTTCGTTATTATTTTAAAAATACAGTAATTTTATTATATATGTGAAGGATTTTTTCAGAAATATTCCAGATTTTGCTGGAAAGCTATATTTACGAGAATTTTCACTTTTTAAACTGTAAAGCTAAGAATTAATATGTTCCTCCATAATTCTGGCTTCTGGTAAATAGAGAATGTCGCCCCGATATTAAATAACGTCCCAATTTCCTTCAATCCTCCTTTCCAAAAGATATTAACTAAAATTGTTTAATTGCCTACTTGACAAGAATAATAAAGTTAAAAACCATATGGAAACTTAAATTTCGTGTGGAAGTCGTTATTAAATCACTATTATTTTTTTCATTACTGTAAGTTTTAACAAATCTTCTTATAATCTTCTGTTACTGTAAACTTAATGACAAACTCAGTCCCGCACGCCCGATTCAACTCAAATTCACCGTCTAACTGTTCTATCAGAATAGTTACCAATTGCATTCCAAGCGTATCAGAATCTTCCAAACTAATACTTTCAGGTATACCAATTCCATTATCCGAAACAGTCAGGATATAGTCTATACTTTTGCATTCTTTGTTTTTGATTTCGAATTTGCCGTTTTCACTTTCTAAGTTGAAGTTTTCATTGAAGTTTTCACTTTCTAAATTACAGTTTTCAGAAATTTCATTCGTGTCTTTAGATAGCGTAATCTGAATTTTTCCATTTTTTCCATCAGAAAATGCATGCTTAAGAGAATTTGAAACAAGCTCGTTAACAATCATGCCTAATGGGACTGCAGTATCCATATCAAAAAAAATATTTTCCTCGATTTCTAGAAGCATATCAATTTCTGAAACGCCAACGTTGTAACACTTAAACAGTTCCTCTGTCAGCTTGCTCAAATACACCGCAAAATTAAGAGTATTGACATCTTTTGATCCATATAGTTCTTCATGTATAAGAGCCATAGAAATAACCCTATTCTGGCTGTCTCTAAAAGCTGCAAGAATCTTTGAAGTGTCGCAGACCTCGTCTTGAGTGAACTTTTCCGCCTGTAAATCGAGAAGAGAAGAAATTACCTGCAAATTATTTTTAATTCTGTGATGGATTTCTTTTTTACGAGCTTCTTCTATTTTTTTCCGGAAACTTTCAGCTTCTTTCCTCTCTGTGATGTCCTTCATTATCCCAAGAACTTTATTTGTAAGATAATTTCCCTTTTGAAGATAGACTCCGTGATCTTCAATATGAATGTATTTCCCATCTCTCTTTCTAAAACAATATTCCAGCTTGAAGTTTCTCTTATTTTCAGAACATTTTACATTCTGATCGCAGTTTTTTATCTTTTGATCCCATAAATTTTTCTGGTCTTCAGGATGGACATTGTTTATCCAGAGATTAAGTCCAGCGTTCTGTAATTCTTCATGAGTATATCCTGTAACCTTTTCTATGGCTCCTGCCCAGTAAATTTTATTTTCTTCAGGATCATACTCGTACACAATCTGACCAGTCTGTTCTGTTACAATCCGATACCTTTCCTCACTTTTCTGAAGCTTTTCTTCAGCTTTTTTACTTTCTGTTATATCTCTGGCAATAACCGAAATAGCCATAAGCTCTCCAGACATATCAAAAACCGGAGAGGCTCCTGCCCAGTAAATTTTATTTTCTTCAGGATCATACTCGTACACAATCTGACCAGTCTGTTCTGTTACAATCCGATACCTTTCCTCACTTTTCTGAAGCTTTTCTTCAGCTTTTTTACTTTCTGTTATATCTCTGGCAATAACCGAAATAGCCATAAGCTCTCCAGACATATCAAAAACCGGAGAAAAAGTTATTGAGACATCGATAATCTTACCGTCTTTTCTTAACCTTGAAGTCTTATACTGGTGAATTTTTTCGCCCTGTTTTACCATCTCAGTTAGATTCTGTGTTTCATTTTCCAGTGTACATGGTATTAAGATTGCTGCAGACTTCCCTAAAATTTCTTCAGCTGAATACCCATAGATATGCTCTGCCCCCAAATTCCAGCTGGTAATGAAACCGTCAAGAGAACGTGTCACAATAGCATCATTTGACGATTCCACTATATTAGCTAAGTTCTGAGCTCTCTCTTCTGTTTTTTTACGCTCAATAGAATACTGGATAGAACGTCTTAATAACCTGCCATCTACTTGCCCTTTAACAATATAGTCCTGAGCGCCTTTCTTTACAGCATCGATCCCTATTTTCTCATTACTCATCCCAGTCAGAATTATAATGGGAATTCGTGAGTTCCTTGCATGAATTTCAAGAAAAGTATCAATACCATCGCTATCTGGCAACCCTAAATCAGATAATATTATATCAAACGGATTCTCTCGGAGAAGAATCAGACCTTCATTCAAAGTCTCAACAACTTTAAGCTCATATTGAAAATCGGCAAACTCTTCGAGCATTTCTTCAATTAAGCATGCGTCTCCTAGATTATCCTCAAAAAGTAAAATTTCAATTTTGTTCTCCATATCCAGACCGTCCTATCCGATAATTCTGGCCTTACCTCGATGGCAACTTTACAATTTCAAGCCAGAAATTTTCGATGGACTTAACCACGTTTAGAAACTGATCAAAGTCAACAGGCTTAGTAATATATGCATTGGCATGAAGATTGTAAGATCGCATTATGTCATCTTCAGCTCTGGAAGTCGTTAAAACCACAACTGGTATATTCTTAAGTTCATCATCTCCTTTAACTTCCTCGAGAACTTCACGTCCGTCTTTTTTTGGTAAATTTAAATCAAGAAGTATGATGTCTGGTCGTGGAGCCCCTGAAAACTGATCTTTAGCGCGTAAAAAAGAGATTGCTTCTTCTCCATCTTCTGCAATATGAAGAATATTAACACTTTTTGCGTCCTCAAAAATTTCTTCAATTAATCCTATGTCTCCTTTGCTGTCCTCTACTAAGAGAATGTCTATAGGTTTAGATGTGATGTGGGTTTCCATTTATATGACCTTCCTGGGTTGTAAGTCAAGACGGGGTTAGAATTAAAATAAAATATTGAAATTTCCGAAATCGATTATTGAACATGAACCAAATTCTGGAAAATCAAATTTATGCGACAAAATATCATTCATGAAATTTTTGGATTATTGGCAAAGTGAAATAAAAGGTTGAACCAATTTCAGGTTCAGATTCTACCCAAATATGTCCTCCATGTCTTTCAATAATTTTCTTACATATTGAAAGCCCTATACCTGTTCCTGGGTATTCATCCCTTTTATTGAGTCTTTTAAAAACCTCAAAGATTCTCTCAGAGAATTTTGGATCTATTCCAATTCCGTTATCCTGTACTGAAAAGAGCCATTGATTGTTTTTTTTCTTTGCAGAGATTTTAATTTTGGGGGTATTCTCGCTGCGAAATTTTATTGCATTGCTGATAAGGTTCTGGAATACTTGAGCAAGTTGACTAGAATCCGCCATTACTACAGGTAAAGAATCATAAGATACATCAGCTTCGTTTTCTTTTATAGAAACCTCCAGATCAAACACTACCTGTTTCAAAATAGAGTTGCAATTTGTAGGTTCAAATTCTCTGGCTTTTGTAGTAACTCTGGAGAATTCCAGAAGGTCATTAATCAGGTTTTGCATACGGGAAGCCCCGTCTACAGCAAAATAGATGTATTTGTCAGCCTTATCGTCAAGCTTTCCCTGATATTTTCTTTGTAAAAGTTGTAAATAACTCGCTATCATTCTTAAAGGTTCTTGTAAATCGTGGGATGATACGTAAGCAAACTGTTCTAATTCAGCATTTGAGCGAGCAAGTTCTTTTAATTTTAATTTTAACATTGATTCTGCATTTTTTAGTTCAGTAATGTCACGTGCAGCTGCAAAAACTCCAATAACTTCCCCATCTTCGTTTCTGTAAACCGATGCGTTATATAAAACCGGTGTCACATATCCGTCTTTGTGCTGAATTTCAAGCTCATAGTCCAGCACCAATCCTTCCCTGAAAACCTGCTGGTAACTTTCCCTAGCTTTGTCAGGCTCAGTGAAATAATCTGAAAAATCAGTTCCTATTAATTCACATCTGGAAAAACCGGTAACCAGTTCCGTAGCTTTATTCACATCAGTAATTTTACCATCAGGACCAATAGTTACAAGGGGATCTATGCTTGCCTCAATAAGACTGCGATTGTATTCATTAGCTAGCTTTAACGCCTTTTCAGTCTTTTTATGTTCAGTAATATCCTGAACTGTCCCTCTCATCCGGACAGGAATATTTTTTTCATTAAAAATAACCTCGGCCTGTTCGTGTACCACACGTTCTTCTCCACTGACTAAGATTATCCGGTGATTGATGTTGTAGTTTTTTCCGTTTAAAGCTTCTTTAACAGCCCTGTTTACATAATCTCGGTCTTCTTGATGTACATATTTAAGAAATTCATCATAAGTTGTCCAGACTTCTTGAGGGCTACATCCGAAGATGCGATATACTTCATCGGACCAGTATAACTCATTAGTTACAATATTCCAGTCCCAGTTTCCAAGATGCGCCATTTTCTGTGCTTCAGAAAGACTTCTTTCACTTTCCTTCAAAGAATAATAGGCTTTTTCAACTTCTGATGTCCTTTCTTCAACTAACGTTTCTAAATTATCAAGTGTCTCTTTTAACCTGAATTCAGCTTTTTTTATATCTTTAATATCACGGGAAACAGCAAGGACAGATGTTACTTTTCCATTAACAGACTCAGGTACTATTCTTGTATTAAAATAGTATTCTTTTCCTTGAGGCGATATATACTGGAATTCCATTGTTCTGGGTTCTCCAGTAGCAAATACGCTCTGATAATTTTGTTCCCATAATTTTATTTGTTCAGGACCTTTGCCAAGTTCTTGATTGTTTTTCCCAATAATTTCGTTCTGAGAATAACCATATACTTCAGCAGCAGCAGGATTGACATAAATGTGGCGATTTTGCCTATCAAAACGTGCTATTACGTCAGGAGAATTTTCAGCCAGCGCACGGAATTCAGTTTCACTTCTTAACAGAGCTTCTTCAGCGTTTTTACGTTCATTGATGTCATGGGCAACATGAACGCTTCCAATAATATTTCCTTCAGAGTCATAAAGCGGCGAGACACTCACTATGAAATAACCACCAAGGCAATCCTCACAAATCTCAACAGTATGTTCAAGTCCGTCGTCAAGCAGTCGCCTGTGAGGACAAAAATAAGGAGGCTCATCTATTCCATGCATAACCCGATAACAATTTAAGCCGTTACACTTTTCTGGAGATAAACCCAATCTTGCCGCCATAGCTCGATTTGCACGGACAATCCGGTATTCTTTGTCAAGGATAGCTATCAGGTCCGGAATACTATCAAAGGTAGATTTCCAATACTGTGTGGATTGAAAAACACTCTCTTTTTCCCTTTTACGCCTGAAACTCTCAATTTGCGTCCATTTCTCTTCTTTTTTAATCAGGGAAAACTGATGGTTAATGACTACATCGGCAATCTCGGTTGCACTGCACTTATCAAGGAAATAGGTACACAGAGCTATCATGGAGTAATTGCCAATGATACTGTCAATTTCCCCTTCATAATTAACAAAACTATTCCAGTCTTTTTTTTCCAGCCAAAGAATGTTTCCACTCAACCTCAAACCATCGTAACCATCAGCCAGAGCTCTATTGAGTTTTTCAATCCAGCCGTTAATCACTTTTTGCGAATCGAAAATTCCCTCTTTGAAATACCAGTGAGTGAAAGGAAGAATCTCAATTTGTTCTTTTTCCAGGTAAACATCAATTTCTGGAACAGCTTCTCTAAGAGCTTTTTTTGCATCTTCTATTTCCAGGGGTTCTGATGTGATCCACATACAAAATTCGTTATTTTCCAGCCCTGCTTTGAAGTAGGGAACCAGTATGTCAATCAAATCCTGTTTTGTCTGGTAAAATTGACAGAAGTGCGTTCCCCAGGGCACCTCACCAATAATGTCAATTCCAGATTTTCTTAAACTTTTTTTCATTACAACCCTTTCCAAATGCAATTCTAGTTTAAAAATTAATGTTGATAAGCTGTGAATTAATATAAATTTAAAACTGTTTTGTAAAATAATAAATATACTATTTATTGAAATATTTTTGTAAAATCAATTATTTATTATTCGTGCTCTTTGATTTTTTTGAGTTATAAGATTGCCTATAATAAAAATAAAACATTTGAATATGGAATAGAAAATTAGTAAAAAGAGTTACTTTGTACATTAGAGAGATACAATAAATATTAGGAAGTACAAAAAATATTATAAGACATAGAAGTGTTTTTACTTTTCAAAAAGAAAAATAAAGCTCACTTTTTTGTTTCTGTTTCTATTTTTGAACGTATCATCTTAGCACGCTTAGAGATTTTTGTAGCTTCTCGATTCCTTTTTATGTAATTCAACAAGGATGGATAATGCTCTAAGAGACTAGCAAGCTCAAGAATATTTTCCCCTTTGGTTTTTTCCATAACTTTAATTGCTCGCTCAAAATAAGGTGTGGATTTGAGATACTTTTTTTGTTTGTATAAACAAATTGCTAAATTTTGAAGGCGATTACACATATCTGGATGTTCAGGGCCAAGTGCTTTTTCTGTGATTTTCAAGGCACGAGTATACAGAGACTCGTCTTCAGAATATCTGCCTATATCAATATAAACTCCGGCTAAATTATTAAGGCACGTACTTATATTTGGATGTTCAAAGCCAAGCACTTTTTCTGTGATTTTCAAGGCACGAGTATACAGAGGTTCAGCTTCAGAATACCTGCCCAAATCAATATAAACTGTGGCTAAATTATTAAGGCAATTACCCATATCTGGATGTTCAGGACCAAACACTTTTTCAGTGATATTCAATGCTCGGATTCGTAGTGATTCGGCTTCTGAATACCTACCCAAATCTCTGCAAACTCCAGCTAAGTTGTCGAGGCTCTCTGCTATAGCTGGATCATCTGAATTTAAAATAGTTTCTCGGATTTTTAATGCACGTACACTTAGCGGTTCCGCTTTAGAATACTTACCTAAATATCTGTAAAGTTCCGCTAAATTGTTAAGACTCTCTGCTATAGCTGAATTATCTGAATTTAAAGTATTTTCTCGAATATCAAGTGCATGCAAATATAGTGGTTCTGCTTCAGAGTACCTACCTAAATCGTAATACATCCTCCCTAAATTATTGAAACTTTCAGAAATATCAAAATGTTCAGGTTCCAGAATATTCTTTCTGATTTCCAATGAACTTTTTAAAAGTACCTCACTTTCCTTAAAACGTGCACTTTTATGCAGGTAACTACAGGTTGCGTTTAACAATTTTGCGGACTCTTCAGTTTCGAGGTCCCACAACCCAATACTTATTCTGCACAGGTATGAGCATGTGGAAGAAGTTTCTCGCAAAGTTCCCAATTTTTATACTCAACCTCAGGAAATGCACGGTTTACAGCTTTAACAACACTTTCAGCCCAGAGTTTCTGTTCATTTATTTCCATTCCGTCTTTAAGAACAGCCTGTACAAGATGGTGGATATCATAAGTATGGGAACCAGCATCACGATTAATTAAAGAGTATTGCCAAAGTGGATTAAGAATTTCATCAAAAACTAGTGGATCTATATCAGCTTCAGCAAATGCGGCAGAAATTAACGGTCCTAACTCATTCGCCCCTTTATAAAAAATATCAGATGGTATTTCGTTTGGATTGAGAAAAGCACTGACATATACAAAATCTGCTGATACCTTTGAATTTTTCGTTACTTTTTCAAAATTCATTAACCAAGTGGCGGCTATCGATTCTGGGTATTTATTAGTATTGATTGGAGATTTTTCTAATAACTTCAAACCACGTTTATTGTAGCTGACCAAATAATCTTTGAAACTGGAGTTGTTTGCATAAATATAGGCTCCTGCTTGTTCTAAAGCCAATGGGAGATAACCAAGTTCATGTACAAGCTTTTCAAGGGCTTCAATCTCGGATTGATCCAGATTATTACGCAGCGTGCGTTTCAAAAGGAAACTTTTAGCTTCGTCAGGAGTCATTGCCTCCATATCAACAAGTTTTGTAATGTCCAATTTATCAAAAACTCTTAACCTTGAGGTTAGGAGAATATGCCCTTTGGGATCTGGGAGGAGATAACGCTTTACAAAAGAAATGTCATCTGCATTGTCAAAAACAAGTAACCATTTTTCGTGGGTTCTAAACCAGTTTAATACAGATGAAACAATATTATTCTGGTCGGAGTCGTTTTTAACCGGTAAATTCAATAATTTTGCAATATCGACGTAGCTGGAAATTATTTAATCTTCAGAATAAGCTTTTACCCAGAATATAAATTCATATTCAGCACGATAACGATAAGTATATTCAATCGCAGTTTGTGTTTTCCCAATACCTCCAAGTCCACACACAGCAACAGGTTGAGATACAACAACCGTATTCTCTGAAAGAAGAGCTTCACGTATTTGTTTTAACTTGTCTTTACGTCCTGTAAAACGAAGATTTCTTGAATAAGGAATGTTTGATATTGCGGTTTTTGTTT
This sequence comes from uncultured Methanosarcinaceae archaeon, assembly GCA_963727895.1. GTDB lineage: Archaea > Halobacteriota > Methanosarcinia > Methanosarcinales > Methanosarcinaceae > Methanosarcina. Next base: position 221,673 of record CAVSHT010000011.1, read on the forward strand.
CTTGCTCAGTCTCAGAAGATGTCAGTTTTTTTAGATTTCCAACATATGAGTTTTCACTATTTTGTTTAGTTAGAAATTGAAAAGAAGAATCACCCGTTTGCTGCATTTGTTCATTTAAAACAGCAATTATCTCCGAAGGAAATTTTGGGGCATGATCATACTCCACTACAGCAGAATTATTTGATATTGTAATTGGAATTCCATACTTGACCAGAACATCCATAACAGGTTGAGTTTTAATTTTAAATTTGTTAATGAACTCTTCATGGATGAAAGAATTATACGGTCCAAAGTCTTCAGAGCGAAGCCTGATTGTTATAAGAATCTCGCCAGAATCATTGAAAACGACCTTTGTGTTGTTATGCACCCACCAGAAAACACTATTATGGACATCAAGTGAAAAATTCAGAACGGTTTTAATCGAAACTCTATTGCTGTCAATATCAAGCTCATCTGCAAAACGTAAAAGCGCCGCCACCATTCTTTTACGCTCATGAGGATCAAAGATTAAACCTTCTGAACATTTAGTAAGAAATAATTTGGAATGGTATTTACAAATATCCATTAAATCATTAACTAAATCATCAGGCACACTTTTAATGGCACTATGTAATTCAGATGTGTTATTTCCGTATGCATCGTCAATCCATGCAGCAGTTAAATATTGATGATTTTTACGAATCTGTCTTTGATCATCTACAGAATACGTGCTAGACTTCTTTGAATTAAATTCACCGTCAAATTCTGCACCTAAATTTTCAGCTTTAGCCTTAAGTTGGGGAAACTTAACGATATCACATTGCATTCCTATATCATGTAGATAAATGCCTGCAAATAGCAGGTATATTTCTTGTTCTGAAAAATCCTTGTCTAATTTCGCCTGAAGTAACTTATCCACAAAATGAGCAAGCCTTTCACTATGTTTAACACCATGATCAGTATAATCCTGTACTATTCTAGGAGCATCACTTGCCCAGATCTCTTCCATTGCCCCACGAATAGAATTAAGGCTATCGAGCAAACGGCGATCAGAAATGTATTCAGTTATACTTTTAGTTTCCACTTTAGTAAATGTCTCCGTTGAAATGTCACTTCGTTTTGTTGAAGCATCCGAATTCTGAATGACAAGCGAAATTTTTGATGTAAATAATTTTATAAATTATTATTTAAGCTTTGTTAAATTTTTGTGTGTTTTTAAGTTATCATTCGAAATTAACGAAAATGGATGATATTAACGTAGTTTTGGGAAAAACAAAGTAAACATTTGAACCCAATTTCAAGACAAAAAGCTAATACTTCTTGGGTCAAAACAACTAAAAATAGTTAAAAGCTACGAAAAATCAGGTGCAGTAAAGACGATCAATTCCCGAAAATGGAAAATAACCGGCATTTACTGCGTTTTAAATTATGATTTGTAGAGTGCTGGAAATATTTCTCAGCTTTTTTTAAAATTATGTTCCGCATTCCCAGTCGTTCATGTAGCATTCCTGTGTCGACGTGAGTTCATCGATACTTACGCCCATTGATTCAAGCTTCATTTTTGCTACAAAAGTATCAAGCTCAAGAGGAACTTTGTGAACTCCATTTGGAAGCTTATTTTCGGCGATATAGCGTACACAAAGAGCCTGGTTTGCAAAACTCATATCCATAACCTCGGCAGGATGGCCGTCGCCAGCAGCAAGGTTAACCAGTCTTCCTTCAGCTATAACATTAATGCGCCTGTCGCCGAGATCATATTCCTTTATATTGTGTCTTACTGTTCTGCTGGATTTCGCAAGTGAAGCAAGGGCTTCCATATCGATTTCTACATTGAAGTGCCCGGAATTTGCAAGGATCGCTCCGTCAGGCATGGACTTGAAATGTTCGGCTGTAAGGATATCCCGATTTCCTGTGGTGGTCACAAAGATTTCACCTACTTTTGCGGCATCTGCCATTTTCATAACCCTGTACCCGTCCATCCTTGCTTCAAGAGCTCTTATAGGATCGACTTCGGTAACGATTACATTTGCCCCAAGTCCTGAAGCTCGCATGGCAACTCCGCGCCCGCACCAGCCGTAGCCTGCAACAACAACATTTTTGCCTGCAACCAGAAGATTTGTGGTCCTATTAATTCCGTCCCATGCTGACTGACCTGTTCCATAACGGTTGTCAAACAGATATTTAGTCATGGCATCGTTTACTGCGATTACCGGCATTTTCAAGGCTCCATCCTTGTCCATTGAATGAAGTCTATGAACGCCAGTTGTTGTTTCTTCACAGCCGCCAAGGATATTCGGGAGCAGATCGGTTCTTTCTGTATGTAACTTAAATATAAGATCTGCTCCGTCATCTATGGTGATATCAGGCTTAATGTCCAGTACCTTATCGATTGCGTCGTAATATTCCTGGTTTCCTACACCGTATCTTGCAAAGCAGCTAATATTCTTGCGAGTATCAAGAGCAAGAGACACATCATCCTGTGTACTTAGAGGATTGCAGCCGGTAATTGAAACCTCTGCACCGCCTGCAGCAAGAGTCTCTACAAGGACTGCGGTTTTTGCCTCTACATGCAGGGCCATTCCTACCTTCAACCCTTTGAGGGGTTTATCCTCCTCAAATTTTTTCCTGACGATGGCAAGTACGGGCATATGGTTTCTTGCCCATTCCATCTTCATGTTTCCGGATTCTATGAGTTCTTTTTCTGTCATGTTGATCCCGTAATATAAATATAAAATTGAATTAGATCTTTATTCAAGCTTCAAACATAAGTGTTTGCCTTTAAGTCATTCTGGTTCCACAGAGGAACACTTGATATAAATGATTTTATCATAGGAGAGAGTTTCAGGCATTTACCCTTGAGACAAGCTCTTCTGCAGCTTTTTGAGCTTCTTCCATTACTTTCTGCTCGTCCATAGCCAGCACTCTATAGTCGTCCATAAGGACTTTACCATTTACAATTGTTGTCCTGACATCGCTTCCTTTTGCAGAGTATACAAGGTGGGAAGGAACATCAAAGCAGGGGGTAAGGTGCGGTTTTTTCATATCTACCAGTATAAGGTCCGCTTTCATTCCAACCTTCAACATGCCGGCATCTGTGCCAAGGGCTTTTGCACCATTTACCGTACCCATTTGAAGTACCTGTCGTGCGGGAAGGACAGTGGGGCTGAAAGTATTGACCTTATGTAGAAGGGCAGCTGTTTTCATTTCTTCAAAAATGTCAAGATTATTGTTTGAGGCACAACCATCTGTGCCAAGGCTCACATTCACGCCTTTTTCAAGCATCTTGTGTACAGGCGCAATTCCTGAAGCAAGCTTCATGTTACTTATGACATTATGAGAAACATTCACTCCTCTTTTCGCAAGAATTTCTATATCGCCGTCCGAAAGCCAGACGCAGTGAGCAGCAAGCACATCAGGTCCAAAAAATCCTATATCTTCAAGAAGGTGTACCGAACATTTTCCGTACCGTTCTTTCATAGCCAGAAGTTCGGCTTCTGTTTCAAGGAGATGAATATGGATTCCGGCTCCATCCTTGTTGGCTTCTTCTCTCACCTTTGCAAGAAATTCATCAGAACAGGTATTTGGAGCATGGGGACCGTACATTGTTTTAATTCTTCCGTCAGCTGCTCCCTGCCAGGCATGAACAAAACGCTTTCCTTCCTGAAGGTCGTTTGCTCCTTTTTCTTCGTTCCAGAGCTCTATAAGCCCGTGACAAAGTGAAGCCCGAAGCCCTGATGCCTCAACAGCTTTTGCAGTTTCGTCCATATAGAAATACATATCTGCAAAAGAGGTAGTACCTGACTTGATCATCTCAAGACAGGCAAGCAAGCTCCCTTTATAGACGTCTTCTGCAGTCAGTTTTGCCTCAGCAGGCCAGATATGCCCTTCAAGCCAATCTGCAAGCTGCAAATCGTCGGCATAACCCCGAAAAAGCGTCATTGCAGCATGATTATGCGTATTTACAAGACCGGGCATTACTACCGACTTATTTGCATCGATCACAGTCTCGGCACTTTCTTCAGTCTTTTTCCCGATCTCCGTAATCTTTCCGTCTTCAATGACAACGGTACCATTTTTAAGGTCTCCCACTTCAGGGTCCATCGTCAGAACATAAGCATTTTTTATAATTATATCAGCCATATAATCAAATCCGTCAGGTAATGAACTGAAGTTAGATTAATTTAGGTTTAAGAGATTCTATATGAGTTTGAAAAATACTTAATTTAATGGGAAATTGAAATTTAGGTAACTGGAATAAGAAGTTATCCTAAAAAAAGTTGTCCTGAAAATGATACTAAATTTTAAAGGTTGACAAATTGAGTATATTTATGCGTAGAGCGTTTTTCCACAGCTATATATAAAATCATGCGGATATGTTGTATTATAAAAGGAGAACACCATAGAATGAGAGAGTTTACTGTTGTCATCGAAAAGGATGAGGATGGAATTTACATAGCTTCTGTTCCGGAACTCCCTGGATGCCATACCCAGGCTGAAACTCTTGATGAGTTAAGCAGAAGGGTAAAAGAGGCAATTGAACTCTATTTTGAAGTTGAAGCCGAGAAAGGAAGAGAAAAGCATCTTGATTTCATTGGAATACAACAAGTTAAAGTTGAGGTCTGATGAATAAAATATTACCTATTCCGGCAAAAAAAGTTGTGAAAGCACTTGAAAATATAGGGTTCGAGCAGATAAGGCAAAAGGACAGTCACTTATTTTTACGACATCCAGATGGAAGAACAACAATAGTCCCAATGCATCCTACTGAAAAGATAGGAAGAGGAATGATTAACAAAATAATAAAAGACGCAAAAATTACGCGGGAAGAATGGATTGAATTAATAAAAAGCCTTGTTCTTTTCTGATGAAGCCTGATGATATTTAAGCAAGTGCTATTGATAAAATAAAACAAAGTTACTGGAAATCAGTTACGGATGAATCGTGTCCTACGTTGGTGCTTTCAGTCTAACCTCTGTGTTTCTTAAGCTTTTTTACCTTTGATGTGTGGAGTTATCGAAGGAAACAAGTGTATTCCTACATATTTTGGAATGATTGAGAAAACAAACACATAGGCATTTGTAGAAATTCTGTCCCGAAAGGGCAATTTCTTTATAATAAACAAGCGATAACATAGAAATCATGCTTTACGTGCCACGCTTTTCGCCAAAATTATGTTGATTCTACATACTTGAGGTAATTTGTAATTTTTCCGATATTTGCAATTTTACAGAAAATTAGGTACACTGCCCGGGATTCTTAACACCATACGCTACTTTCGAAACGAATCAGGGCATCCGAGTGGAAATAAGATAGAATAGGGATCAATGCTATGCTAATCTTCTTATCTTTATTCAATACTGTAAAAAAGCATATCAGTTAATTGATGAGTTCTAAACTTTTACTAAACTCCCAATTGACCAATGGTTCTCATACTGCCATATACCCTAATTAATGCATAGGTTTTATTGTAAACCTGTGCATTTCAATTATTTTTTGTCTAAATTTCAAGATAAAATTAGGCTAAAAAAACCATAAAATGATAGTGATAAAAGAAATAAAAGATACCAATGAAGTGAGATTGCAGTTTGTAAATATTGGTTTTAAATATGGATTGGCCACATCAAACCCAAATAATAAAAGTGTTATTTTTAAACCATATGATAGAATAATTGAAAGAGGAAAAGAAACAGGATACATTTCATATTTATTTTTAAACACTCATACAGAAAGCTCAACTTTCTATGAAAATGAAGTTAATAATGTTGATAATATTTTACATTCTGAAGAATTTCTGTCTAAAATCTCTGCAGAATATATAAAAACTCTTGGTTGCATTTGCTATACCAAAGGTAAGCAAATATTGTTTTATCCAGCATATACTTCAAACTTTTTTAAAGTTTTCACAGATAGAGATAAACCTTTAAAGCACGAAAAAAACATATGGCATTGGTACTCAAAAATAGATATATATGCTTATAACATATATTTCTTCATGAACTGCCCCAGATGCAATAGTTCCAGTCACAATAAGAATGGTATAGTTGGCGGGCGTCAACGGTACAAATGCTCTGATTGTGGATATAACTATACAGTAGAGCTAAAATCAACTGCTTTTTCCGCCTCTGTCAAAAAACAGGCTTTACAACTCTATCTTGAAGGATTGGGCTTTCGTTCAATAGGAAAATTTTTAGGGGTGAGTCATGTTTCTGTCCAAAGATGGATCAAGAAATTTGGTCAGGAGTTAGAGAACCTAAAAAGTGAAAATGAGATATCTATTGTTGAAATGGATGAGATGCACACTTACATCGGTAACAACAAAAATATTGCTGGATCTGGATTGCTGTTGATAGAGTTGGGAAAAAGTTCATCAACTGCTCTTTTGGCAGCAGAGGAACGGAAACTGGAAAACTACTCTGGGAAAAATTGAAGAAAAAAGAGATTGGAGAAGTGATGACAGATCACTGGAGGGCATATGCAGAGTTTATTCCAGAAAAGATCCATACTCAATCCAAAGCAGAAACGTATACTGTTGAAGGATATAACAGCATATTGAGGCACTTTTTGGCAAGGTTGAGAAGAAAGACAAAGTGTTATACGAAGAGTCTTGAAATGCTAAAGTACTAGGTTATTCTATTGATGAAATAAAGAAAGAAAGAACTAGATATAGTTAAGTAACAATACCAAAATATTTAATTACTGCACCAATTATTGATAATAGTAGTAATAAAGATTCATTTTATCACTTTGAATTTTACGTCCAAGTTGATTCATCTATTTCATCAAAAAAACCAGGTATAATTGCCCTGCCTAATCAAGAAAATCTTCAAATACCAATATCTGGAAAAATAATGTATACTGATTATGAAATAGATATTCCTAATTGTAAAGGGAAGTTGATAATAGTTGCAACAAAAGTAGCTGGAATACTTAAAGACGAGACTCTTATTAGATTCTCTTAAAAGCAGTCTTAATGGGGTCACTTTACGAATGAAATAAAATAACAGAAGAAGAAAGAAAAGAGGAATTAGAGTGAGCTATCTTGAAAGTATTCACTCAACATGTAACGACGAATAAATAGTGGATATAGGGTATCATCCCGATTTTAGCTTAGGTGTACGCTAAGAAACAATTACTAATTTTGGGTACGCAAAATCGATAAGAAGAACCATGTTAGGGGTACCGATTATACAGGCGCATTAATTGTCCTCATTTTCTTTTAGAAAATCTTCCGATTTTAAGTTATATCAAATCTATGAAAGATATGACATTTTTTCACCTACAGCCTAACCTAGAGATTGTCTCTCCCTCGTACACTTGACAGTACCTTTATAAGATAAAATCTGTATATTTTTGCTATTTATTCAATGCACGGGTTTTATTGTAAAACCTGTGAATTTCCCTAAAACGCACATGCTTTTCTTCGAATAACAAGCACAACTAATGAAAGTACTCTCCGTTCTTTTTTTTGACTATTAAGCCCTCATTACCTTGGGCAGTAAGGTTGTCTCGATTTTGGTTTTTCAAAACCGTCCTAAAACTAATCAGTGAATTGCCATCGAAGGCTCAAGTGTGACTTTGATCACGGATGCTAAATTGGCCTTTTAGGCAATTCCACTGCCCAAATAAATTTGGCGATCTAATTTGATTTAAGTCATAAACAAAGCTTGTGGTTTAGACATTCACAAACTCTTTTTCATTGCTACAATTCTCAGTATATCTGGTGAAAAACAACAGCAACGTTTCAACAGAGATGATGAAGGAATTTTAGCCCTTAAAAATTGGGTAATATCAGAAAAATGTGATGTTGTTGCATGTGAATCAACCAGCGAATTTTAGGTTCCGATTCATGATTCATTGGTAAAGCATCTAACTGTGATAGTTGGAAATGCGCGAGATATGAAGGTATTTACCCATACAAAAACAGATAAGATTGACTCAGAAGTCATTGCACAACTTGCACTTAATAATATGATTCAGCCATCAAGAGTTTTTCCAAAGGATCATAGATATTTTAGATCATATGTTCTACTTCGGTTAACACTTGTACAAAAAAGAACAGATTTAAAAAATAAAGCTCACTCAATTCTTGCATCTGAAATTCAATTTTTGCATCTGAAATGCTACACCTGAATAATGTGCTGACAGACGTTTTTGGCAAGAATGACAGAATGATCTTATTAGGAATCTCTTCAGGTAAGAGTGTTGATCAGATTATTGCAAGCCTCTCTCCAAATGTTCGGAAAAAAGCTGCTCAGATAAGAGAAATTCTTGATCGAGAAATTTCTCAAAGTGCTGCATTTAGACTTCAGATCTGTCTGAAACTCATAAAAAGTCTTGATGATGAACTCGAAGCTTTAGAAACAGAAATTTTCAATTATGCTTCTCGAAATCATAAGCGAGAAATGGAGATTTTAATGTCAGTTCCAGGTATAGGGGAACTTGGTGCGGCAATTTTACTTGCTGAAATAGGCAACTTTAAGGATTTTTCTTCTGGAAATAAGCTTGCTTCTTGGCTTGGTCTAGTTCCTAATGTGTATCAATCTGCAGATAAATACTATAACGGCAGAATCACAAAGAGGGGATCAAAAGTAGCAAGGTGGATTCTGACACAGATTGCTCAAGCAGCAGCAAGAAAGAAGAATAGCAGGTTAAAAGAGTTTTTTAACAGAAAAAAGAAGTTGATTGGACATGCAAAAGCAATTATTGCCTTAGCAAGGAAAATTGCAACGATAATATGGCATCTTATTACAAATGATGAGATGGACGAAGATGAAACCGGATATCAAAAGGGAGAAATCCAAAAGAGAAAGATTATTGAAACTGAGATTTTTTCGGTTGATGAACGGATTAAAATAATTAGTGAAATATTTGCGATTATGGGGAAAAAGGATCAGGAGAGCACGTGAGGATAATCTCCTCATGTACTTTCATGCTAAATCGTCCTATTGAGCGAAAGCCCAATCCTTCAAGATAGAGTTGTAAAGCCTGTCTTTTTACAGAGGCGGAAAAAGCAGTTGATTTTAGCTCTACTGTATAGTTATATCCACAATCAGAGCATTTGTACCGTTGACGCCCGCCAACTATACCATTCTTTTTGTGATTAGAACTATTGCATCTGGGGCAGTTCATGCAGAAATATATGTTATAAGCATATATATCTATTTTTGATTACCAATGCTAAAATAATTTGTAATTATCATTGCATTTTATAATTTTGCTTTAACTTATCTAAACAGAATATCAGAAACAAGCTTTTCTGAACTCTTTTCTGAAATAACCATTGCAATATCATTATATTCAAGTTTCAAGTTGCTATGTGCAATGAGTGATTCACTTCCACGTTGTATCATAACCATGAGGCTATTTTCTGGAAAATTAATTTCCTTTATAGCTTTTCCCACAACTTTTGGATTGGTAACCTTGACTTCCATAATACTGCCTTTATCTCCAACTTCACACATCGAAAAAAGACTATTCCTTCCAATCATATTGTCCATGACTTCAGCCGTTGTTATTGTAGGGCTCATTGCTCGAATTCCTAGATCCCAGAATGCCTGAAGATTTTCCACATTGTTTACCCTGGAAACTAATTGTTCTCCTGTAAATCCAAACTTTGCCTTTGCAATCTGGCAAAAAAGTAGATTCGTATCGTCCTTCTTTGTGGTTATAACTACATACTTTGCATTTTTAATTCCTGCTTTTTTCAGAACACCTATATCTGCTGCATTACCCTGGAAAGTCCTGATTCCTAAATCTCTACATTGTTGACATTCTTCTTCATAAATGTCTATAACTGACACATTTTCTCCTCGTGTATCAAATCTTTCTGCAAGGATTCTACCTACTGTTCCTCTTCCAATAATCAAAATTTCCATAGGAATAACCTCCAGTATCTGAGCTACTTTTTTTGACATGCTACCTGTCAAGAAAACAGTAATAATGACTGTCAGGAAAACCAGTCCTACTATAGTTTTGCCTCCTGGAATTCCCATTTCATCCAGTTTGAGTGCAAAATAAGTTGCAATAGAAGTAGGTACGACTCCTCTAGGTCCTACAAACAATATGAACATTTTTTCCTTGGTACTTATGTTTGAATTCTGCATCGAGATAAAAACAGATACAGGAAGGACAAACAATGCTATAAGCAAAACTAAAATAATTCCGTTTAATCCCATTTCCATGATATACCAGAATTTAAGCATTGCCGCAAGCAAGATGAAAATGAGAGCAATCATTAAAGTCGCAAGATTGCTATTAAATTCTTCTACCATTTTCTTTTGGGGAAATTCAGAAGACCCCATAATAATCCCAAAGATAGCCAATACAAGAATTCCAGATTCATTTCCCATAGTTTCTGACAGTACATAACAGGCAAATATGAAAATAAGAGTAAGCAGTCTGACGGGCTGTTTTCCAATTGATAGTCCTCTGGTAAAAAACCATCTAAGAATAAGCCCACTTAAGCTTCCTATAATTAACCCTATCCCAAGCCTCTGTAGAATAAAAATCATTGCACCTGTTCTGGAAAGCTCGGCTGTAATCCATTCAAACACCATTGCAGTTAGAATTACACTTGCTGCATCGTTTAAGACACTCTCAAGCTCCAAAATCTTGGAAACTTTATGACTGATCTTGATATGCCTGATTATTGGGCCAACAACACTTGGACCGGTTGCCGTAACCAGAGCTTTAAAAAGGGCAGCAATCTGGAGAGGGATATCTATGAGAAGGTTTGTAAGTATGGTTATCCCGAGAAAAGTGATAAAAACTCCGACTGTACTTAATTTTAAAACACTTTCTTTAACTCCTCTCAGGTGCTTCAAGTAGATCATAAATCCACCGTCAAAGACAATCACAGAAACGCAGATTGAAACGATAGCGCTTAACGCATCGGAATAAAGAGCTGGATTTAATAAGTTTAGAACTTCAGGCCCTACTATTATTCCTTCAATAAACAGAAGATGATAAAAGGAATCTGAAATTAGTGGCTAAGAGCCTGGGCCAGTAGGGACATAACAAGCAAATCAATAACTATTTCCATTAAAAATATAGGATCAATCATGAAATTTCCTGTAATAACATCTGTCTTACTTAATATATTTAGTTTATTCTGGGTTGTCAAATAAATGATAAATTTACGAATAGTATCTTAAGATCCCATATTTGTGTGGAAAGACACGTCTCAAAATCTTCATAATGTTTATAAATTAATATATTTAATTTATAAAGTTGCTCGGACTTTCATCAGACAACTTAAAAATCCAGAATCTTTTTGAGATTCAACATATTTTCTCACTCATTCTTAGTCTCATTCTGAATCCCGGATTTTTTCAACGACTTTCTTGTTGTATGAGTTTACAATGTCACTTCGGGTGATAAGACCAAGAAGCCTGGTTTTATCTTCTCTATCAACAATGGGTAATCTACCGATTTGCTTTGAAGCAAAACGTTTGAGGACAGCATCCAGGGTTTCGTCTGGATAAGCAACTTCCAGATTTTTGGTCGCAATATCTCCTATTTTTTTATCGGTTTCTCCTGCCTTTACTTTGCTTCGAAGATCTGAGAGAGTTACTATACCTGAGAGTTTGCCTTTGGGATCAAGAACCGGAAATCCTACATGTCGGCTTGCCTGCATAAGAACATTAAGGGCTTCGATACTTTATTCCTCAGAAACCGTTTGAACATGCATAACCATGGCATCTTTTACATACATGGAGCTCATGATATCAGCCTCTCTCCCTTTTCGGATTTTAAATCCTTTTCTTCGGAGGCTTTCCGTGAAAATGGATTCAGGATACAGAGCATTTGACATTATATTGCTAAGAACGCAGGCAAACATGAGAGGAAGAATCATACTGTAATCTCTTGTAAGCTCAAAAAGGATCAGAATAGCAGTCAAAGGGGCTCTTGCAGTTCCAGCAAAGACTGCACCCATACCAACAAAAGCATAAGCTCCAGATTCTGCAACAAATTCAGGGAAAAAAAGTTTGCAATTGTTCCGAAGGCCCCTCCAAGCATTGGGCCTACAAAAAGAGAAGGAACAATTGATCCACCTGACCCACCTGATCCAAGGCTCAGGGAAAAGGCGAGAATTTTGAGGAAAAGCAGGATTAGTAAAAGCTTGAAAGTAAACTGATTGCTAATAGCATCCGTAATTACACCATATCCCATTCCAAGAACTCGTGGATAATAAAGGCCGATCATGCCTACTATCAATCCTCCCAGAGCAGGTTTAAAGATTGGATGGACGGGTATTTCCGAAAACAGATCTTTTGTATAGTAAAGGGCGCGGATAAATAATGTTGAAACTATACCTGCAAGAAGCCCCAAAACAAGGTAAAGCCCTAACTCTCTATATGGACTTACAAGTGAGTAAGAAGGAATCTTTAGAGTTTCTACTTTAATGATTGAATTTGATACAACTGTTGCAAAAACTGAAGAAATAACTATCGGAATAAAGGTACTTGTTTCAAGTTCTCCATAAATCACTTCAACGACAAAAACCGCACCTGCAAGTGGAGCATTAAATGCTGCAGCTATTCCACCAGCTGCTCCACAACCAAGAAGAATTTGACGCTGCCGGTCTGAACTCTTTAGAATTCGTCCTAAAATAGCTCCTGTCCAGGCTCCACCTACGATTCCAGGAGCCTCTTTTCCAAGGGAACCTCCTGAACTAATTGATATTATTGACGTAAAAACTTCAAGAAAAAAATCTGTAAGATTCAGGCGAGCCCCTCGAAGAGCTACTGTTTCTATAAGACCATCGACTCCATAGCGTTTTTTAATACATAAATACGAAATAACACCAACAATCAGCCCTCCAAGAGCGGGCATGAATATTACATAATAATGAGGAAACTCGTGTAAAGAAAATCCGCGTTGCATTCCAAAAAAGGTATTGAAATATTCTAAGGCGCGTTCATATAAGCCTATTACCAGACCTGTGAGAAGACCAATTATGATTGCAATTGAATTGATCTTTGAGGATTCGGTATCAAGGCTTTGAGTAATATGTAATTTTATATGAGAATATTCACGTAAACCATGTAATCTAATTTTGTGTTTTTCGTTAATTTCCAAATACTAACGCCTCTGTGAGCCTTTTTTCAGAATTTGCTTTAAAGTTTAGATTTTTATTTATTTTTTGACCAAACGCGGATACTTTATTTGTTTTCGTTTGTCTTGAATTTTAAATCAAAAACGATTAACATTGAGGCGCGAATTAGATCTTTTTCTCTTGTTCAAGATTTCCTTTTATAATTTAACTTTTTTCATAGCTTTAACTTACATTTTTCATCACATACTCTTTTACCATCATGAAATTTTTCTGGTTAACGAGGAATGTATATTTAAAAGGCAAGCTGTAGGGCTTATGATAACAGGTCATGATTTTGAGCAGTTTTTTGACTATACCTGTAAACTTTGTAACAGGTAATTAATATGCTACATGCAATCAGTCTGTGTTATCAATAAATTTTAAGTTTATAAACATTAAAAATGTTTTCACAACTATAAAATTTATTGAATATGTGGTTTCGCTTACTTTTTTATAAGGCATTTTATAACTTTAAAGTAGGTAAACAAGGATCTTCTAGTTATTATGAAAACAGAATCCTAAATATCTAAAGTTAATTTCAGAATCATGGGCACGGAATATAAATTGAGCTATCTATATGAAAATAATTATAAAATTTTTATATCAAAAATAATTTAACTTATTATTAATTAGTAAAAAGTATCTAAAAAAGGACGAAAAAAGTAGATTGGCCTTTCCATTTCTTATTTATGTGTAAAAAGGACTCTCTATTTCTTTCGACTGCCTTTTTCTCAGGCCACCCTGTATAGCCTGGTAGTATTTCATGGTATCAGGCGTAACAGAAGGGCCAGTTTCAGCAATTGCTTGAATGAAATGTTTGTGCTTTACCTCTTTAGCGTGAAGGTTTTCACGAAGTGCGTCTCTTCCTGCTTTTTTGCATACCGCTGCAATGTCTGCACCGGTATACTGATCTGTAAGAGTAACAAGTTTGTCAATATCAACATTCTCTGAAAGCACCATTTTTTCGGTATGAACTTTAAATATTTCCTTTCGAGCTCCGGCGTCTGGAACGGGAACAAGAATTAACTCGTCAAAACGTCCAGGCCTTAGAAGAGCTGGATCTATAATATCAGGACGGTTTGTTGCTCCTATTACTACTACAGATCTGAGTTCTTCCAGACCATCCATCTCGGAAAGAAGCTGATTCAGGATTCTAGCCGTAACCTGTGGCTCTCCTACAGAAGCTCCGCGAATAGGTGCAAGAGAATCCAGTTCGTCCAGGAAGATAATAGACGGAGCAACTTGTCTTGCCCGTGTAAAAACTTCAGCAATCCTTTTTTCAGATTCTCCATACCATTTGGAGAGTAAATCGCTTCCCTTGGCTGTGATAAAGTTTGCCTCTGATTCATGAGCTATTGCCTTTGCAAGTAAAGTCTTTCCAGTACCTGGAGGACCATATAGAAGAACACCTTTAGGAGCTTCAACCCCTATATCTCTATAAGACTCTGGATTTTTAAGAGGCCATTCGACGGCTTCTTTCAGAAGTTGTTTTACTTCCTCCAGGCCACCTACATCTTCCCAACTTACATTAGGAACCTCGATAAGAATCTCTCTTATCGCTGAGGGCTGGACATCTTTCATGGCATTTTCAAAATCTTCCCTTGTGACCCTAAGTGTATCAAGAATCTCACTTGGAATTTCAGGTTCATTAAGGTTAATTTTTGGAAGAATCTTTCTCAAAGAACTCATTGCTGCTTCCCTGCAAAGCGCAGCAATATCCGCTCCCACAAATCCATGAGTTATTTGAGCAAAATCCATGAGATTTACATTTTCAGCAAGCGGCATACCTCTTGTGTGAATCTGGAAAATCTCCAGCCTTCCTTCAGTATCTGGAGCTCTTAACTCAATTTCTCTGTCAAATCTACCAGGGCGGCGAAGTGCCATATCAATTGCTTCAGGACGGTTAGTTGATCCTATCACAATTACATTTTTGCGGGTTTTAAGTCCGTCCATTAATGAAAGAAGCTGAGCAACTACTCTTCGTTCTACTTCTCCGGTAACCTCAGCTCTCTTAGGAGCTATTGAATCTATTTCGTCAAGGAAAATAATTGCAGGAGCATTTTTCTCTGCTTCTTCGAAAATATCTCTGATCCCTTTTTCTGACTCTCCATAGTATTTGGACATGACCTCCGGACCATTAATTGAAATAAAATGGGCATCGGACTCGTTTGCAACTGCTTTGGCAAGCATGGTTTTGCCTGTTCCTGGAGGTCCATAAAGTAGTACTCCTTTTGGAGCATCAATACCGAGTCGGTCAAAAAGTTCAGGATGCTTTAAGGGCAACTCTATCATTTCTCTTATTTTGGTGATAGCGTCTTTAATTCCACCCAGATCCTCATACATGACGGTAGGAATATTTTGTTCTGGAGTTATTTCTGCAGCTTCAGGTAAGAGTTCAACTTCTGTTGTATCTGTAATCTTCACTATCCCCGACGGGGAAGTGGAAATAACCTGTAATTTTATTTCTCCTAATCCAAAAGACTGACCTATACCTGGACTAAAAAAATCCTGAAAAAAATCTTCAAACATGATTCCTTTTCCGAAAGTTTCCCTTTCTCTAGATTGTCTCAGGCTTGTGGTTGAAATAAAATCTCCCTTTGAAACCGTACGATTCATAAATATAGCTTTGAGAGTTTCACTTGGAGCATAGATTTGCATACCCTTGGCTACAGGAGCAAGAATTATACTCTTTGCTTCTTTCCAGGTGGCTTTGCGAATCTCGATATACTCTCCTATACTGGTTTTTGCATTGGTACGGATAAGCCCGTCCATTCGGATAATATCCAGGCCGGAATCACTGGGATATGAGCGTCCTATCAAAGCTGAAGTAGATTTCCCTCCTATGATTTCCACAACGTCAAAAGGTTTGAGGCCCAATCTTTCCCTGAAATTGTCATCTACCCGGACGATCCCTTTTCCGACATCTCTTTGATCAGATTCTGCAACTTTTAATTTTGCATTTATTTTTTCCCTGTCAGTCAAGCAATATCCCCCATCTTTCCACTCTCCATTTTGTATTATATTGATAGCTATATAAAAAGAAATCAGCTGAAATGTTTACCAGCAGATGAGTTGCTTATGAGTTGCTTACCACAATAACTCTATTTTTTATTAGTAAATTTATCTCAAACAAAAAAAGTACTACTCATGGTTGTCAGGAATCTAAAAATCATATGATGTTTAATGAATTCAATCCCATTTTAACAAAAGCCAGGCCAAATACGATCTGTATAATTCCTAAGATGTGAATTATCAAAAAATAATATTTACTACTGATAAACGATTTTGATCTCTCTACTATTAGTGTTATAATTACTTTAGATCCTACAAGGAAGATATAGAATCCCAATATGAATAAAATTGCATTTGAGACATGAGTGCTCAGGGATTTAAAAATTATAGGACCTCCTATGGAGATCCAGAAGATATATGGATGTGGATTTCCAAAGTTTACAATAATTCCTTTTTTAAGAGCATTATTTTTTTCTAATTTTAGTTCTACAATGCTTGAGTTAATTTTTAGGGATTTAATTCCTGAATAAATGAGATAAGATGCACCAAAAAATGCAATAATTCCGATAATGGAATTGTAGTTTGTCAAATGTGAGAGAAGAAACAAGATAGCTAGGATTATTGGCAGATCTGTAATTAGAGGAGACATTGCAACTTTTATTCCTTCCCATTTGCCGTGCTTCAGAGTCTCAGAAATAGTTACAGCCAGTAATGGGCCTGGAGATGTTCCTGAAGCAAGGCCGAGAAATGATCCAAGAACTAAAAACTCAAAAAAATCCGACATCTTCAATGCCTCATTTTTCATACATCAAATCAGAGAATTTACCTTCAGTGGTTACCAGACGTGAGTTCCGAATTCAGTTAATTAAATGTCTATTAAATATATAATCTGAAAGTATATTACAGTACACTATTGGTATAACATATACGTTAATGTTGTATATAATATTTTTATTTTATCTAAAGTTTGGGGCTTGAAACCTTTGTACTTTAGAAAAAAGAGGTTTTTATGCCTCTATTTTTGAAAACAGAATTGCTCCAATCATACAGACAAGAATTGAGAGCGAACCTATTATTGCCAAATCGCCATGTATGCCAAATACGCTCATTCCAGCAATGGCACCTCTTAAGCCATCCACTCCATAAGTAAGTGGATCAATTCTGCTTATAAAATAGATCGCAGATGGCAGGTTGTCAAGGGGGAATAGGGCGCCAGATAGGAAGAATATTGGCATAATCAGGAAGTTCATAATAAGCTGAAAGCCATGCATATCTGTCATTTTTGCGGCTATGGCAAGTCCAATACCTGTAAAGAAGATAGCTATCAGGAACATAAAAATCAGTCCTAGTACAAGGCCTGCAATGCTTGGGATTCTGAATCCAAGTAGATAGGTCAGGCTTAGCACGATCAAACCCTGGATCATAGCTATGGATGCGCCTCCAAGAGTTTTTCCGATCATTATATCTGTCCTTGATATAGGAGCTACCATAGTTTCTTTAAGAAACCCGAATTGTCTGTCCCATATGACCTCAAGTCCAGAAAATATAGCAGTAAAGAGAATTGACATGGCAACAATACCCGGTGCAAGAAAATCCAGATAGTTTCCCCCTCCACTTGCTTTGGTATACATAGGACCAAATCCGAACCCAAATGTCACCAGAAAGAGAATGGGCTGCCCGAGAGAACCCAGCAGCCTGGATTTGGAGCGCCAATAGTGTTTTAGCTGCCTAAGCCAGAGAATATAGATTACTTCTATCAATGCCTGATCCTCCTTCTCATTCCTTTAATCGGTCTCACGTGATTTCCAGACACGTTATCGTCTCTTATGTCTTTACCTGTTAATTTTAGAAAAGCTTCTTCTAAGGATTCTGTTTCTGTCCGCTTCTTTATTTCTTCTACAGTGCCTGATTCGATAATTTTTCCATGATCAATGATTGCGATCTGGTCTGCAACTGCTTCAGCTTCTTCCATGTAATGCGTGGTCAGAAAAATTGTCATACCTTTCTCTTTGTTGAGGTCTTTTATGTGGTCCCATATAGAGTTTCGAGTCTGAGGATCAAGGCCTACCGTAGGTTCATCAAGAAATAGTATCTTTGGGTAATGAACAAGTGAACGCGCAATCTCAAGCCTGCGCTTCATACCACCTGAAAAATTTTTAACATAGTCTTCTCGCCTGTCCCAGAGCCCGACAATTTCTAGAGCTTTCTGAATTCTTTCTTCTCTTTCTGTTTTAGGCACTTTGTAGATGACTGCATGATAAACGATGTTTTCGTAAGCTGTCAGCTCGTCATCAAGGCTGTGGTCCTGAAAGACTATCCCAAAAGATGCACGAGCTTTATCCTGTTCTTTGAGTGCATTGAAACCGTTAATGCTTATTTCCCCTGATGTTGGTTTCAGGACTGTTGTAAGCATTTTGATGGTTGTGGATTTGCCTGCTCCATTTGGACCAAGAAAAGCAAAGATCGAGCCTGTTTCAACGTTAAAGCTGATATTTTTTACAGCCGTAAAATCATCAAATTTCTTTGTTAGAGATTGAACTGAGAGTATATTCTGCATGGGTAAACCTTAAACGCTTTTTTTTCAATAAGAAAAGGCTGAATTGTAGAATTTCTTTTGCCAAATCTCTTTTATTAGAACTTTTCCGGTTCAGTCTGGCTTTGGAGAAATTCTCTGAAATTTTTGCAGGAAAGAAGTATTTGTGTTTTATTGTTTTGCGGATTCCGTTATGATTTTTTATTGTTCTGAGAGGAACAAAGTATACAAATTCATCATAAACCTATATTATAAAATTTATAATAACATTTGTTATTCTGTTCTTCAACATTTATCAATTCAACATTTATCAATTCAACATCTATCAATCCAACATTTATAAATTTCATTGTACAAATGATCTAATTCTTTCTATATAATCAGTATTTTTTGCTTGAATTTATTGCTCATATAAATTACATTTCTTTTATAAATCCTCTGCTATATATTTTCTCTTTTTATATGTGCGGTTTGCACCAGAATCTTTTGTAATTCATTGGGACTTTGTTTCTATTCTATCTGTAAAACTTAGCTTATTATTCATATGTCTAAATTCAGTCTTTATATAGAATCTTATCTTTTTTAAGAGGGAAAGAACTTTAATCTTTGAGGAAATATTTTAGCGGATATATAACTAGATTGATTTGTTATTCTTGAAATAATGGCTATGTTATATCTTGTATTCTTTATCCACATATCACTAAAATTTTCGGTTTAATATGTATTTGACCTGTGGTGTTAACCTGTAAGTTCTTTTAATCTGATCGATTTCTATTTAATATATGTTTATTATTATCAGTTAAGACAGGTTTAATTATAATTTAACTCCAATTTAATATTTTTATTAAACGCATTTACCTTCAATAAATAAAACTATAATCAAAAAATCATAATTCAATATCTTAATCATACCCAGGAGCATTAATCAATGAAACGAAAGTGGGAAAGAGATCTGGGACTTCAAGGAAGAATGATTTTCACAATGTTTCTTCTGGCAGCAGTTTATATTTTTTTCTTGGTGTTTCTTTCGTACAATGGAACACCACCTGTAGTCATGATGCTTTTTGTAGGCTTTTTCATGGCTATCCAGTATTTTTACTCGGATAAACTGGTACTCTGGTCAACTGGAGCACACGTTGTCTCTGAAAGCGAAGCCTCACAACTTCATGGAATGATTACCAGGCTATGTGCAATAGCTGATCTTCCAAAGCCAAAAGTTGCGATTGTCAGAACCGAGGTTCCAAACGCTTTTGCAACAGGCAGAAACCAGAACAATGCTGTTGTTGCAGTTACAACAGGAATTATGGACAAACTCTCTGCAGCCGAGCTCGAGGCAGTTCTTGCTCATGAACTTACTCATATCAAGAATAGGGACATGGCTGTCTTAACAATTGCCAGTTTTATCTCAACTCTGGCTTTTTACTTTGTCCGTAACATCCTTTTCTTTGGAAACATGGGAAATGACCGAAAGAAAGAAGGAGGAGGCATTTTACTTGTCTGGTTAGTTTCAATGGCGGTCTGGGTTATCAGTTTTATACTGATTCGAGCCCTTTCTCGTTACAGGGAATATGCTGCAGATAGAGGTTCAGCTATTATTACCGGACAGCCATCTGACCTTGCATCTGCCCTTATGAAAATAAGTGGACTTATGTCCAGGGTTCCGAATGAAGATCTCAGAAAAGTAGAAGGAATGAATGCCTTTTTCATTATTCCTGCAATCTCAGGTTCTTCTATAATGAATCTTTTTTCCACTCATCCATCTGTGGAAAAAAGAATAGCCAAACTTGAAAAAATGCAGCAGGAAATGGCTTAAGCGGAAAAAGTTAACAGTATGTAATTAAGAGGAAAAACTAAATGGGTCTTCGGGATTTGATGAATGCAGTCCTCGGGAGTAGCAAGCTTCCGAAGGCAAAAACTGAAAAGCTCTTTGCAATGTCCACAGCTAGTATAACTCTAGAAAGTGCTCTTGACCTAAAACCGTCAGGAGCTGCAGGAATTTGCTTTAAACCAATAAGTGCTTCATCGTACGAATCTGCACGAAAAGAGATTCAGGAGCTTCTGGAATATAGTTCTAAGGAAACAAATACTGAATTCAGGCTTGAAAAAGACGAGTTTAACTTCCTGTGGGCTATTTTTAAAGATCCGGATTTCGAAGACCTTATTGCAAATATTCACCTTGTAAGTGAAACCCTTGAAGAACATAGTTTTGGCGAACAGCTTCTCTGTGCTATTTACAGGTTTGACCGTGAATCCGAAGCCGGAAACTCTGGCACTGGAAAATCTGTTTACTGGATCTACAATTTTAAGCAGGGAACATATTATCCTTTTGTCCCGCTTTCCGGCAAGCAAAGAGATAACCCTTTCGAATTCAGGTTAAGAGCAGAAATGGAAAAGGAAATGCCAATAGAAAAAAATGTAGAAAAATGGTATCCTCTATGGGGAATTCCTTTCTAAAAAACTTTTATTCTTAACTTTTTATTCTCTTAACCTTTTATTCTCTTAACCTTTTATTCTCTTAACTTTTATTCTCTTAACCTTTTATTCTCTTAACCTTTTATTCTCTTAACCTTTTATTCTCTTAACCTTTTATTCTCTTAACCTTTTATTCTCTTAACCTTTTATTCTCTTAAACTGCGCTATTATCTTAACCTTTTATTATCTTAAACTGCGCTATTATCTTAAACTGCGCTATTATCTTTACTTTTTTCAATCAAGTTTCAAGTTTAATCCTTTGCTTTTAAGCTCTTCAATCAGCTCTTTTGAGTATTCGGGCACAGATCCAGGTTTTGACGCAATATGAGTCCCAAGAATACAGGCAATTGAAGCTGCTTTTGAAACGCCATGCCCTGAAAGATAGGTATAAAGAAAACCTGCTGAAAAAGCGTCTCCAGCTCCAACGGTATCTGCAACCTCAACAGGAGTAGTTTCTATTTCTTCATAAATTCCTTTATGGTAAACAGCCGCTCCTTTTGGTCCTTTTGTTATGCAAATTACCGAAATTTCAGGATATTTCTCAGAAACAAGGCTGCAAAACGCTTTATAAGTGGAAAGAGATTTGCAAACATCTACTGTACTATAAAGCAGGTCGCAAATAGTTGCAGCCTCCTCTTCGTTCATTTTTAGAATTGTTGCACGTTTGAGCGAAGAAAGTATCCATTCTTTTTTGTAGTAACCTGTTCTCAGGTTTACATCGTAGAAGAAATGTTTTGCTTTTATTTCCGAAAATAGCCTTTCGAGGGTTTTTCTGTTTTCTTCAGTTCTCTGGGCAAGGGTTCCAAAGCAGAAACACGTCCCATTCCTCCTCTGAAAGATCTCTGAACTTCTTTTCATCCGGTGTTATTGCATCCCAGGCAACATCTTCATTAATCGTAAAAACAGGAATTCCTTCAGCCTGTAGTTCGACAGTAACAGTACCTGTAGGTCTTTTTTCATCAATTAGTATATAAGAAGTATCAATTCCCATTGCTTCAGCCTTAGCGAGCAGGATTTTTCCGAGATCATCGTTTCCGACTGCCGTAAGTACAGACGGTCTTGCTCCCAATTTTGCAAGATGAGCTGCAAGATTTAGCGGAGCTCCTCCAAGATGCGCTGAACCCCTGATAATATCAAAAAGAGCCTCTCCAAAAGTGAGCACTTTAATTTGCTTAATGCGGTCTGAATGAGGATTTTCGTTCATTATATGGTATATTGATTCCTGAATGATAATAATTTGACTTGCGAATACCAAAGAAGAATTTGAACAAGTTAATAATGAATATTGATAAGTGTATGTTTATTAAACTTGTTTTTCTAGTTATATGAAGAAATAATTGCACTCAACCTGTTTTTTTGTTTTTTCTTTATCACAGAATTTAAATATATTGAAAGCGCAGAAGATGCTTCCCACAATTATTCTTTTAACAAAACGAAATGAAGATTTAAATTAATAAAAAAAGAAAGGTTTTAAGTTAAAAAACTAATTTGAAAGCTTCATAAAAAAATAACTATAAAAAAGTAGATTTTATATAATAAAAAACGTTGATGCTTTTTTAATAAATATATGTTTATCAAATAATAATTATTGTTGTGATTTAACTCTTCAGATGATAAGTTTTATAGAGATTCATTCACATTTACTTGGAGTTTCATTAATAGGAAGTTTCATTAATAGGACTTGAGATTATGAAAAACAAAATAATTGCATTTGATTTCTTGAGAGCTTTAGCAATAGCAATGATTATTCCGGCTCACTTAAGTAACTTTTTGTTTTTTACTCCACTTAAATTAGCACTTTATGCCGTTGACCCTTATGTTGCAAATATGGGATTAGGGCTTTTTATTTTTATGAGTGGATATTTGTTATATTATAACAATAACTCAATAAAATCATTCCAGAATGTTTTGTCTTTCTACAAAAAAAGGCTCCTCAGAATTTACCCTCTTTACTGGGCAGCTTTAGCCGCTTTTACACTTGTATTCTACATATTCGCTCCAAATTTGCACTCAGGCTTTTTATTTCCTAACGCTGAACATGTATTTACGTTTAGTAATCTAATCATACATGTACTGGGACTACAGATCTTCCTTGCCCCTGCGTATGCATCTCCAATGCTAACACTATATTTTGTAGGGTTAATTGTTGCCTTTTATGCGATTTACCCGTTCATCATTATGCTTTCAAATAATTCAAAACAGCTTCTACTTTACCCTGCTGTTGTATATCTAGGGTTTTTGTTAATTTCAAAAGTTTTCAATATTATTGATAATCGCTTTTTTATGTTTTTCCCGACATTTATTTTTGGGATTCTTACCTGTAAAGAAAGTCTATTTGAAAAGTCAATAACAACGATCATGAAGATTCCTGTTGTTCAGGTACTTCTGGCAGTTTTTCCTGCTATATTTGTAATATTTATTGTTATAGGCTCAAGAACAACTCTCCTCCTAAGTCCAGGGGCTTCATTTGTCATTGAGTCTGCAAGTGGGGGAGCTATAGAATCTCACATGGTTGTATCGATGCTAACAAGTGTAGCTCATTTGATGGGCATGGGTTACGATAACTTAGAATTCATCATTGATTCTGTGATTCTTCTCAATATATTTGTGATAATGTTCTGTGTCCTGGAATATAAATTCGCAATGAAATTTATAAATAATAAATTTTCAGATTCTTGGAGTTTTGCCTTTACGTATATAGCCACTGCTTCATATTGTGTTTATCTGTTTCACAGACCATTCCTGGCTCTCTGGAACTCCTTAACACACTTTATAGGTAGTCCAATCCTGCATGATGTTATCCTACTAGTTGTAGCCTTGCCTATCCTGCTTATTATAGCGTATCGCCTTCAAATCTTTGAATTAAGTGTAAAAAAGTCTATTTCACAGAAAAAAAATTCTCATAATGGACCTTCTGTTAAATGCTCTACAAATGGTTTCAACAAGTGAACTCGTACTCTTGAAAATACTGTGAAATTTTAAGTTTTAAGGTTAGGACTGCAAATCTCTAAAACAGTGTCAGAGTTTTCAGTTCCATAATTTTATTATTGCGTCACTGTTGAGTCTTTTGGTGGTTAGACAAATTTCTCGAAATTCTGTTATGAAAAAGGTTCAAATGAAAATTGCAACTCTGAAATCTAAAGAATTACTTTGGGTTTTGAATTAGCTTATTTTTTAATACACAATTTGAAACTCATGAACTTTAGTCAAAATTAGTCAAAAAATCAGAATAAATAAAGGATAGAAAGCAATAAGGATAGAAAGCAATAAGGATAGAAAGCAATAAGGATAGAAAGCAATAAGGATAGAAAGCAATAAGGATAGAAAGCAATAAGGATAGAAAGCAATAAGGATAGAAAGCAATAAGGATGAACGCAATTTTGGATTCTGAAACTCGAAAATAAAGTGGATTACCAGGATTAACTCTTTATTAAGTTTTAATCCAGAACGCAAATGACTTCGCAAACATGACCGTATAATTCTTTCCAGAGAACAGATTGACTATCAAGAAGCTTTAATCTTTCTTCATAGGCCTTCCCTTCTTTTTTATTTTCTATCTCGTTGAGCTCATTCACAAGCCTTGTGACTTCTGTTAGGTCACTCATAAGTGATCAGTCCTTCTCAATATTTCATTTTGTAATTAACTCTTATGTGATATACAATATATTGCAAACAAACTATTTAAAAATAATTAGGAAATGCTTCTTGGAAACTTCAACTTAAAAATATCCCAAAACCTTTTTTTCTAAATCATCAGAGTTTTTAGGATCATTTACTCTGATCATATATTCTATGTTCTAATCTCAAACCTTAAACTGGATATTTTGAACTTGAATTTTTTACTTCAGGACTTCTACAAAGCCTCTCGTGCCATCAACACGGACATACTGACCGTCTTTTAAGATTTTAGTAGCATTTTCTATGCCGACAACAGCCGGAATACCATATTCCCTTGCAATTACAGAGCCGTGCGTCATCATGCAACCTACCTCCACCACTAGAGCTTCAACGGAATAAAACAGAGGAGTCCAGCCAGGATCAGTAAAAGGCGCTACTAAAACATCTCCTTTGTTCAACTTTGCTGCTTCGGGTTTGAGTATAACCTTTACGTACCCTTCTGCGACCCCGGCAGAAACAGGAGTCCCGATTAAAGCGTTTTTTGGAGCTTCAACATCGCTCCTCACACCCGTAATGACTTCTCCTTCACTGGTCATAACTCTTGGAGGAGTCATCTTTTGGTACTGTTCGTAGACTTTTTTACGTGAGTTTATAAGCTGTTTCAGGTCTTCATTAAAACGATTTTCTAACAATTCAACCAGTTCCTCTAGATACAAATAAAACACATCTTCCTCTCTTTCCAGAACCCCTCGTTGATGTAAATCCCGTGCTTCTACCAGGACAGCCTGTCGATATATCAAAAAATCGAACAACACAATACTTAGGAAATTCACGTAAGCCTGTAGAATTTCGATAAATGAAAAGAAGTCTGGACATAATTTTTGCTTTTAAGTTTCCTACATGAGTAGCGCTAATGCGTTCCAGAATTTTTTGTATGGCTTCTTGAGCTTCCTTTCTGCCTTGTTTGAACCGGTTTCGATGCTTACCAGTTTCATTGCTTTTTAGATGGCTTATAATGGATGGAACAAGAAGAGTTGGAGCTTCCCACCATCGAATATTTGAAATGTCGATTTCACCGGGACAGCGCATACCATATAATTCCATGAACCTTTCCAGGTCGGCACTGAATATATCTCCACCTTTTACTTTACTGAGCCCTTTATAGAAAGTACGGTCTTCTGCTCTTTCCAGATAATCTACCACTTCAGGATATTTTCGTGCTGTATCAGCCAGATACCCAATCATTAATCCCATATCACCTGTCACATTTCCAGGAGGAGATTTGTTTAACGTGTCAACATCAAGTTCTTTATTCAACCATATTTTTGTCAAATGGCTTGCTATGGGAAGAACAATGAATGATAAAGGTATGTACATCATGCTTCTGTTCAGTTCTTGTAGCAAATTCCCCATACTTTCCTGAACTCTTTTTATTCGCTCTGTTCCTGATGTTTGCATGATACTACGTCTATACTTATCGATAACCTGTTCCATAGGGGATGTGGCTCGCTCAATTATGCTTGAGGGATCGAGAAACAGTAAATTGTTAACAATTAACGGGATACCCTTTAGATAGAGCAGGAACATTGGTTTGAGTAATTTGAAAACCTGTTTTGCTGTACCTTTGTTTGTGTTTGCTTCCTGTTGAAATATTTCACTTGATACTATCTTTTGCCAGAGCATTTCCCATTAATTCATCCAGAATAGTGATTTTCTAGGTCAAATATCGCCGAAAAAACTTACTGTACAAAAAAGAGGTGACATCGAAAAAAAGTATGCCTCCGGCTTCTACAATTGCTGGGCTGGAACCGGATATAGAAGTCCTTCCTAAAGGGAAATATGCCTTTAAAAATAGAAATTCCCATAGGTTTCATGGCATCTGTCATCGTCTGCATGTATGCCAGAGAAAAAAATACGTGAAGTTTACTGTCATATAGTTTAGGAATTGGATAAAGAGTAGTGATAGGTCGGCTTTGTAAGATATAGAACCTGTCCCCTGCCAGGCACCACTCAATATCCTGTTCCGAGCAGTAGTGCTTTTCTATTTTTTGACCTAGTTGAGCCAGCTTTAAAATCTTATCATCAGAGAGAACTTGCTGTGTTTTGAAGTTCAGGAACAAGTTCCTTAGTCACTGTTCCCCCCTCTGTGACTGGATAAATAGCTTTCTTCTTTTCTGCGATTTTCTTTTTGACAATCTGACCCTCGCGGACCTGATAAGAGTCAGCTGAAACAATTCCTAAAACCAGAGCCTCACCCAATCCAAAGCTGGCATCAATGGAAATAGTATTCCTGTGTCCGGTGACGGGATCCACGGTAAACATAAGCCCGGAAACTTCCGGAAATACCATTTGCTGCACTACTACAGACAAATAGACTGAACGGTGATCAAATCCGTTTTTTATACGGTAGAGAATTGCCCTGTCGGTAAATAGTGAACTCCAGCATTTTTGCACAGCTTGAAGGAGTTGATCTGATCCTTTTACGTTCAAATAAGTTTCTTGCTGACCTGCAAAAGAAGCAGTAGGCAAGTCTTCGGCTGTAGCACTTGACCGAACGGCATAAGCCTGTTCTTCCCCCACTATTTTCCATGCATCAAGGATAAAAAGTTTAATTGCTTGAGGTATGAGAACAGTTAATAGATGGTTCTGAATCAGTTTTCCTAGCTTACTAATTTCCTCAGTTTTATCTGGTTTTAACTGGTCAAGCAAATCAAAAAATCTGTATATCTCAGAGCTTTCTGCAATAAAATCACGGTAAGCTGATGTTATGATACAAAATCCAGACGGGATAAGAAATCCAGCCTTTCTTATTTCTCCCAGATTAGCGCCTTTTCCCCCAACTTCAGGCAAATTTGTCCTATCGACTTCATTAAAGTGCATTACATAAACACTCATGTTAAATACACCTCAAAAATGAAATCTTGATTTTATATTATACGCTTTTAGGCATTGATACTTAAACATAGTTATATACTATTAGAAAATATATTTCTTCATGAACTGCCCCAGATGCAATAGTTCCAGTCACAAAAAGAACGGTATAGTTGGTGGGCGTCAACGCTACAAATGCCATGATTGTGGATATAACTATATAGTAGAGCTAAAATCAACTGCTTTTTCCGCCTCTGTTAAAAAACAGGCTTTACAACTTTATCTTGAAGGATTGGGCTTTCGTTCAATAGGAAGAGTTTTAGGGGTGAGTCATGTTTCTGTCCAAAGATGGATCAAGAAATTTGGTCAGGAGTTAGAGAACCTAAAAAGTGAAAATGAGATATCTATTGTTGAAATGGATGAGATGCACACTTACATCGGTAACAACAAAAATATTGCTGGATCTGGATTGCTGTTGATAGAGTTGGGAAAAAGTTCATCAACTGCTCTTTTGGTAGCAGAGGAACGGAAACTGGAAAACTACTCTAGGAATAAATGAAGAAAAAAGAGATTGGAGAAGTGATGACCGATCACTGGAGGGCATATGCAGAGTTTATTCCAGAAAAGATCCATACTCAATCAAAAGCAGAAACGTATACTGTTGAAGGATATAACAGCATATTGAGGCACTTTCTGGCAAGATTGAGAAGAAAGACAAAGTGTTATACGAAGAGTCTTGAAATGCTAAAGTACTCGGTTATTCTATTGATGAAATAAAGAAATAAAGAACTAGATATATTTAGTTAACAATACCCGTTTTTATAGTATAGGACTGACGCGGTTGTCTCTTGGCTAGTACGAAATCGCGACTTAACTAATTTTTTATAATACGATAAAATTAGAAATGTGTTTATGAATCTTATGCAAACAGAAGGCATATAACATATCCAATTTGTGTGGTGAGATCTAAAAATGGATACTGAAGTTAAATCCATTGGAGTTCAGGAGTTTGTTCGCAGATTTAAAGATCTAATAGAAAACAAAAATGCAAAGCTCTGCTTCTTTTTGGGTGCAGGATGCTCGGTATCCTCAGGTATTCCAACTGCAGCAACCCTTGTAGAGAATTTATGGCTTCCAAAGCTCAAAGAATTAAAAACAAAAAATCAAGAAGACTTTAACAAGTGGTTCAAAATAAGATTTCCAGAATACGACAAAAACAATGCAGCCCAATTCTATAGAGACATAATGGAAGAACTATTTCTAACTCCAAAACAGAGGCAGCAGGAAATCGAAAGGCTGGTTGCAAAAAAAGATCCTGGATTCGGGTATGCTATTTTAGCTCAGTTACTGGCAGAAAAATGTGGAGAACACTGCAATATAATCCTCACCACAAACTTTGATGATATGGTTGCAGATGCTCTTTATCTTTATACAAACAAAAAACCCATCGTCATCTTCCATGAGTCTCTAGCTGGGTTTGTAAAAATTAGTGGTACACGCCCTATGGTAATAAAACTTTATGTAGATTCAAAACTGTCTCCTATGAATACAAAAAAAGAAACTAAGGAATTAAATGATAAAGTTAAGAAAGTAATTAAAAACTTGCTTTCTGAAGCTGGCTTGATTTTCATCGGATACGGTGGTAATGATAATAGTATAACTGAGATTCTTAAAAAAGTTCCAGAAGACGAAGGCTCTTTTCAATGGGGAATCTATTGGATAGGACAAAGTATACCAAATAACGATATGGGAGCGTTTCTAAAAAACAGAAATGCAGTATGGGTAAATCATAGGGATTTTGATGAACTGATGCTTCTCATAAAGGAAGAATTTGGACTTAAATCTCCATCAAACGATAGATTTGAAAAATTGTTTAAAGTGTATTTTGATACACTTCAAAATTTGAATGAAAAAATTAATTTAAAGCCAGACTCTGGGGAGAAGAAAATTCTTGAAAATGCCGTTGAGAAAACATCAAAAGAATTTAAATCCTGGCGGTCAATAGAGTTAGAAGCATCAAAATATCAGAAGGCAGATCTTAAAAAGGCGGACCAGATTTGCCAAAAAGGTATAAGTCAATTTCCAAATAGTCATGAACTTATTAAAAACTATGCAATTTTCTTGCATAATATTCGTAAGGACTATGATAAAGCAGGAAAGCTGTTCAAGAAAGCTCTCTAAATTGAACCAGAGAATACTAGAAATCTTGGAAACTATGCGGTTTTTCTAAAGAATATTCATAAGGACTACGATAAAGCAGAAGAGCTGTTCAAGAAAGCTCTTGAAATTGAACCAGATAATGCTAATAACCTTGGAAGCTATGCGATTTTTTTGAATGACATTCGTAAGGACCACGATAAAGCAGAAAATTTTTACAAGAAAGCTCTCAAAATTGAGCCCGAGCACGCAAATAACCTTGAAAACTATGCGTATTTCTTGGAAGACATTCGTAAGGACCACGATAAAGCAGAAGATTTTTACAAGAAAGCTCTCTAAATTGAACCAGATAATGCTGACAACCTTGGAAACTATGCAATTTTTCTGAATGATATTCGTAAGGACTACGATAAAGCAGAAGAGTTTTACACGAAAGCTCTCAAAATTGAACCCGCGAATGCTAATAACCTTGAAAACTATGCGTATTTCTTGGAAGACATTCGTAAGGACTACGATAGAGCAGAAGATTTTTACAAGAAAGCTCTAAAGATTGAACCAAAGAATGCTAAATACCTTGGAATCTATGCAAATTTTCTGAAGAATATTCGTAAAGACTACGATAAAGCGGAAGTGTTTTACAAGAAAGTTCTCGATATTGAACCCGAGAATGCTAGATACCTTGGAAACTATCCAGGATTTCTGCTATCTATGGGAAAGGAAGAAGATGGATTTAGTCTATTAAAAAAGGTACTTTTTTCAACTGATAAACAAAATTTATTACTAGAATGCTGGTTCTATTGTTATGCCCATACAAAAGATAAAAAATCTAGAAATCAGAGCCTCTGTAAAATAAAAGATTTGATCAAATCTGGAGTCAGATCTCCGTATTGGAATCTAGAAGAAAATATGAAAACCGCCGTAGAAAGTGGTCATCCCGAATCAGAGTTCTTAGAAAAGCTTTCAAAAGTTATATCTGATGAAGTAAATGCAAAAGAACTGGATGATTTTGATGTCTGGTTGCAGTGTTCCTAAACTACATCAGTAATTTCTATTTTGATTTGATTTCATTGGTCATCGGTTAAGGAATTTTCTTGCCTGAAAGCTATCGATTTTGCACTAGAAACCTGCCTTAAATCTTAGCTTATCTACATGAAATCGATATCTTGTTCCAGCTCATAATCTATTAACATATTTAACAAATGTTGTGGAAATGAAAGCAATTTGTCACGATTCCTCACTTAACTGAAGACGCATGGATTTGATTTAGAAATTAAGAATAAATATTTACGACCAATGCTAGAAACTTAAAACAGAACAAAAAAGTTAAGGTAAAGGTAGTAAAGTTGTTAATTAACTAGCTACCTTTAATCTTGACTATTTTTGAAAATCGTATTTCAAATAATCAAATTATGAATTATTACTTGAGTTTTCTGCTGGAGGCATGGTGCCATTACCTGACATGTTGCCTGGAGCTCCTCCAGGAGGCATGGTAGAGTTGTTAGACATGTTGCCTGGAGCTCCTCCAGGAGGCATGGTAGAGTTGTTAGACATGTTGCCTGGAGCTCCTCCAGGAGGCATGGTAGAGTTGTTAGACATGTTACCTGGAGCTCCTCCAGGAGGCATGGTAGCGTTACTGGACACATTGCTTGCGTTATCTGCTGAAGAAGTAGTAGTGTCGGATGTTTTACTGCTAGTACATCCTGACATTGCTACTACTGACATAAGCAGCAAGCCAATTACTAAAAAGCTTATTTTTTTCATTATAGTACCTCAAAAATATTGTTTAATTGTAACTCCAATTTAGAGGGAATCTAAAGGATGTGTTTAAATATACAAGACAGTAAGATTTCAGATTGTCTTGGTTTTTCGAAAAGAAAAGAACTCAAACACTAAAAAACCTTTGCATATTTTCCTATATTCATGCGCTTATTGAATCTTTTTTCTGCTCAATATTCCTTGTTTGAAATATTTGATTCAACTTATTTGATTCAACTTCCAATTTTTCGTTCTAATACATAATGGATTTAGACAAACTGGATTGGATCTGGGCACAGATAAAAATAAAGAACAAATTAAAAAATCGAAAACTAAGTAGAAAATCTGAAAACAAAAACAGCAGCAAAAAACAGGAACAATATAGAAAAGGTATAAAGCCAAAAATCACAGTTCAAATAATCTCTTCAATTTTATTTTCAGAAGCTTTTAACACTTCTCTCGCCTGTGCTTCATTAAGCCCTGCTCCAATTGCGATTTTCAGGGCTGTTTCATCAGTGATCAGATTTTCAGGAGCATGTGTATCGGTATTTACCAGAAGTGTTGCGCCTACTTCAAGAGCAATCCGGGCGACATGTCCATTAGTTCGGTTGTGCCCATTTCGGGCAGTGATTTCCAGGCAAACATTGTTCTCTTTAGCCTTTTCGGCATCTTCTTTCGAGATCAGGCCTGGATGAGCTAAGATGTCCACAAATTCACAGGCAGCTACTGCTGCATTTGTTCCAGGGGCAACCGGCTCGGAGGTGGTTTCCCCATGCACGACTACAATTTCTGCACCCAGATCTTTTGCTTTCTTTGCAAGAGGAGCTATTTTCCGTGGTGGGACATGTGTTAATTCAACGCCAGCTAGAACGCGAATATCCCATTCACTTTCAAGATATTTTGCTTTCTGTCCGGCTTCTATAAGTTGTTCGAGATTTGTGTAATCAGCATGGTCGGTAAGGGCAATAGCCTTATAGCCGTGAATAACCGCCCGCCGGACAAGTTCACTGGGGATAAGTTCCCCATCACTGAAAATCGTGTGAGTGTGAAGATCAATCAACCAGATCACCGTGTTTGGAAGTAGTTTTTAACATTGAGTAAACTCTTATTAAGTAAACTCTTATTAATTCTGTTTACTACTTTTTTAATTAACAACTATATTTAATTTCAATTTATAGTTTCAGCTGTTAAATTATATATATTTTTGCTAACTACTATAGTTTATATTAGCTGAAGCTCCTGATTTAATTACTCAGATTTCTCGGTTTTTCCAAGCCTTTCTGCCACATCGGCAAAAGCGAAGTTTGGTTTGACATCTGCTATTTTTATCCTGACTTTTTCTCCAACCTCGACTTCTTTTACAAAGACGACAAATTCTTCAATGAGTACAGCTCCGTCCCCACTTGAACCCAGCTTCTCAATATCTACGATAAACTCATCCCCTTTACGGAGAGGCGCTGTAAGAAATTTCTTTCCAATAACGTAGATTTCCGCACTCTGTGACCGCGAAGCTTTCGGGGAGTAAGCCATTGTCCTGACAAAGTTTTCCCTGACTTTCTGCATGTAATCATTAAACATGTCTCCCTGGAAAACCTTTACAACAAAATTTCCTTTAGGTTTGAGAATTTTTTTTGCACATTCCAGGGCTGATGTTGAAAGTTCTATTGATCTTGCATGGTCATAAGACCAGTTTCCGGAAAGGTTAGGAGCTGCGTCACACAGTACCACATCAGTTCCTTTTGTTCCAACAATTTTAATAATTTTCTTTATTGTCGATTCCGCGTTTATATCTCCCTGAATGGTCTCGACGCCTTCAATAGGTACGATTCTCTGGAGGTCTACACCAAGTACCTTACCTCCAGATAGCTCCTTTGCAACCTGCAGCCATCCGCCTGGGGCTGCGCCCAGATCAACAACTGAGTCTCCCTTATTGATAACACGATGTCTTTCATTAATCTGCTTGAGTTTGAAGGAAGCCCTGGACCGGTATCCTTCCTCTTTTGCCTGATGATAATAATAGTCTCTTCTGTCTCTTGCCATTACTTACCTTCCCTGCACTGAAAGATGATATAGATTGCGCAAAAGTCGTTCATTCATCAATCTTCAATTTAATCCACTGAATCTCATATTTCAATACAAGTACTTTTGTTCTTAAGCTCACTATTAAACAAAATAACAGAGCATATCAACACGATAACAGCTATCCACACTGCTTTAACTCCAATAAATGATGTAAGCAACGCGCCCAAAATAGCTCCTGCTAAAAAAGAAAGATTTATTGTAGAGTATCGAATGGCTCTGCGAGCTGATTCATAGTCTCTTTTTGTGAAAGCGATATAAGCTTCCTGTGTAGCTGAACGTAGGTTTCCCGTAACCATTGTTGTGCTATACGTAGAGCCAACGAGTTTGCGAAATGAGGATATCTGTACCGAAGAAACGAATGAAATAACAACTGTTACAATGATATTTGGACTTGTGTAAGGTATAAAGCCTACAATAAAAAGGACTACAGTTTCAAGAATTAAAACTGCCCTTTCGGATTCCGGTATGGACAGGCGCATTGAATGCTTTTTAATTATTTCAGCTACTACTACTCCTACCATAAATGCCAGAATAGGAACCGCGTGAAGCACTGCCTGCCCCCATTCTCCTGTTGCGGCTTCTATACCCATTAGCACGATATTTCCTGTCTGAGCATTGGCAAAAACCCCTCCTCTACCTACAAATGTATAGGCATCAAGAAATCCCCCTACAATTGCAAGAAGTATACCAAGCTCTACTGATTCGGAGGTAAAATTACATAAACGTATTTTTCTTTTGTTTTTCAATGTTAACATCTTTTATCGTTCTGAATTCAAAAAACCCTATTTAATAGTAACGAGCCTTGTTCATAATTATATTTAAATCCATTTATATAATCCTGTATTCTCTCATTTGAAGTACAAAATCGCACATAATAGACGTTGTAATCAAATCCTTTTTGGGACGTTGATAATTAAATATACCTATTTCTCAGTTCAACCTATTAAGTCCTTTTATATTGATTATGGGCTTTATAGAAGACTTATTTAAGTTCGTCTCTAGAAGCTAAATAAATATATGTAAAAATACATCTATCTATTCAGTTAAAACTAGTCTTTGCTTCATTAATCATATCAATACAAAATCTTTTAGTTTCTACTGCTAATGTTCATGTCCACAGACCTCTTGCAGTAAATTTGATTTGAATCTTCTGACATATTTGTAAAAACAAATCAACATCTATAGTCAATAGGCTAAATACTACAACTTTATTGAGATACAAAATGTTATTTTTTGCAGCAATTATGGGCGTTACTATATGTCTGAAATATACGTTTATAAATGGGAGGATATCCAAAAATATTTTCCACCTGAAAGAGTGGCAGAAATTCGAGCCAAAATCCTTGAACTGCGAAAATCTGGAAAATATACCGATAGAGAACTGTGGGAAATGTATGGAATGAGCGAACGTACTTTCTATTATCTTGTTGAAAGAGCAAAAGACGGAAGTAGAGCAGAAGACTTGAAGGACACGCCTTCGAAGCCTAAAAATCCATATCGAAAGCTAACGGATGAAGATAAAGCTGAAATAATAAATCTCTATTTGAATAATACAAACAAAATCGAATCATCTAAACATGCGTTTGTTGATGCAATGGAAAAAACAGACCATGTCTTAAAATCAGAGAGAGTACAGCAATTGACGGGATTAATGGATAAAGCTGTGAAGGGAGTTCGAAGAATTGCAGCTTCATTCAATAAAAAAAAAGAGAACAAAGAAAGCTCAGTTTGTGTTGGCAAATCATGGGTTCATCATATTCTTGCTATTGCTGGGCTTACTGGAAAACAGAAGACGGCTATAAGTTCCAAACATCTTCAACGCCCTCAAGAACCATTGAGCTCTTTCAATATGGACTATACTCAACGGAGAATTGGAAATGGTGAGACTGCGTATGTTTTTGGTGTACTTGATATTTTTAACAGTGGTATTGTAATCCTTGATGCCCATAAGACAAAATCAGGTGCGAATGTGGTAGAATCTCTTCACCAATTACGCAAAATAGTACCAAAAGATGTTGTAATCGAGATTCGATCTGATGGAGGTTTGGAGTTTAATAATGCGACTGTGCGTGAATATTGTAATAAAAATAATATTATACATCATATTCTTCCAAAGGCACATCCGTGGTTGAACGCTTTCATTGAACGAGCAATAGAGACTTTGCAATATGAATTCATAAATTTACAATACCATGCAACGTTTAATGATTTTCAGAAATTTCTTGTGATTACTAAAAATGGATACAATTTACGTGAGCATTCATCATTCAACTATCGAAGTCCAGTGGAAATATGGAATTCTTCGGAAGTTTCATTGAGTGTT
Source organism: uncultured Methanosarcinaceae archaeon (assembly GCA_963727895.1). GTDB lineage: Archaea > Halobacteriota > Methanosarcinia > Methanosarcinales > Methanosarcinaceae > Methanosarcina. Next base: position 257,571 of record CAVSHT010000011.1, read on the forward strand.
ACTGCAAGAGGTCTGTGGACATGAACGTTAATCCAATGCTAAATACTTCTGGGTTAAATATCAAATCATTTTTAACGTTAATTATTTTATTAAAAACCGGTAACCAGGGGATGTCGTCTCTAATTGTTGGGGCTTTTGTGTGTGAATTATGGATATGGAATCCTTTTATTGATTCTTCAGGTATCATTTCAATGTTATTGATAAAATGACTATTTACATTGTTAGAATAATTCTTGGATACTTGTGTATACATAGTCCTGAAATCTACAACGAAGCCTATATGCTTCTGATATGAAGGATGATTCTTAACTAAATACTCCCAAAATTATTTCATCTGTATGCCATTTGAAATTACATGTCCTGTCCTATTTTCAATAAGAATTGTTTGCTTCACTTTAGATTCTTTTTTAAAATTATTAAATAATTTTATAGCAGATTCAGCAATGAATTGATTTGTATTAGGCTTTTTTCCTGGATGAATTTCTATCACGGAAGGAGGTAATCCAATGTGCTTAACAATATCGATGTTCATTTCTATAAATTGACTTACCCATGGTTCACTATACCACTTTAAATAGCATTTAGAGGCTAGAGCCGGTTCTGTGTGAAAAATATATTTAATATCTTTTGGAAGTTTATCGTCTTTCAAATATAATTTATTTATAGCTTCTTTTGTTAGAAATTCACCAACACTTAATCCTAAAAATTCAGTTTCGGTGTTTCTGACAAAATGAGCAGGTACCTCTACAAAATAAAACTATATTGTTTTGCTTTTACCCATCGATTAAGTAATCCCCTTCTACAATTTTTAGAGTTAACTTCACCTACATTAGGAAATACAAACCATGTTTCACTTATACACACCAAAATAATTATTACTGTTTACCCGCTTATTATACTTTTGTTGACTTCATGGTTCTTGACAGCTTGCAGCAAATCTCTTCAATCTTATAGTAAATATCTTCTTGAACTCAAGACTGATCTGAGAATCTCGTCACTTCCAGCCTTTTCGATTTTGATGTCAGAAGACTTTTCAATTATCTCAAAATTGAAGGGCAAACGCTTCCTAACTTCTCCTATAAGCTGAAAATCACCGTTAAGAAAAACATAATCAATAAACTTATTTTCTTCTAGAATCTTATCCAGTACCTCGATGACTTTGTCCATGTGATGCGCGATGTCTTCTTCTCTCAGGCGCTCAAAGCGGCGCTGGCTAAAGCCTCCTTTGCTGTGTTTTTCCTTTACGCTGCTGCGGATAAGTTCCTCAGTATCAAAAAGCCTCCCATCGGCAGTAAAACCTATGAAGGATTCACCAGCATGCAGGACAAGGACTAAAATGTGGTAACTCTCACTCAAACTCTCTTCAAGCAAAGAAACATCAAAACTGTGATCACACTGCCAGAATGGTGAAGCAATTGGGATAGGAGGGACTATAGCTTCGCATACCATGCGGTGAATATCATAGAAAAGTACAAATCCGGTTTCAGGTTCAAGCCTCTCAAGAAGCGTAAGAATTTTCTCTTCTATGCTTTCAATAAGCTTTTCACTTAGTACTTCTGATACGCGAGTATTCGGAGGCAAGTAAACAGTCAGCAAGTCGTCTGCCGGAGCTTGAAAGGATTTGAGTTTAGACAGGTAAGCCTGAACAGCTTGTAGGCTCAGAGTTTCAATTCCACGGAACTTCAGTTTGTCCTCTGATTCAGTTCTAATAGTTTCGATCTCGTGGGATAGAGTCTGAGTTCGAATACGTTCCTGGTTTAAAAGGGCTTCAACTTCCTGTCTGTCCGCTACCGCCTGTCGTGCAAGACCCTCTCTTTTTTCAAGCTGGATTTTTGCACTCTGCATGTCACGTTCCAGTTTAATGATCTGCGAGTTGAGTCGCTCTACCTCAAGTTCAAGTTCTCCTTTTCCTGAAATTTTTCCTATCAATGTACTAAAACCCTTTTTCGTACCTTTAGAGGTTTCTTTTTTTGCTTTTTTGTCGTTAATTTGCCTCCCTCCTGCCCATGCGTAACTGCTTTGCGAAAATAGCTTCAAGTGTAACCTTTCCGGTAGAAAGTTTGACCAATGGTCTTATCTGGCTTGTGGTCAAGCGAGTAATTAAAATTTTTGTGAATACGTTTGTCGAAAACTCTAGATACAGCGCAACGTTTGAGGCTCAATGTTTGAGATATTAATAAGTAAGAGTTATTTATATAGACTCTTTGTCAATTTTAATCCTTTGTATTTCGAAAGTTTTATGAATATCATATTGAATGTCAGTTTGCTTTCAAGAACATTTTCTGAAAAGCAAAATGAGTTAAAAAATTATTGCCAGTTTATTAACCTTATAGATCACTCTGCTGCCCGAATATAATTTTTCGTTGACAGTTCTTTAAAACAAGATGGGCAGAAGGACTCAAACCGAGAAATACCCGATCAAATAGATCGGATCGAGTAGATGAAATGGATAAAGAAGAACAACAAAAGGCCACCAGGTCCAGAGCCGAAAAATTTCATCCCACACTCTGGATCCAGGGACAGAAGAGTTCTTCCCTCGCTGGAAAGACCATAGCTCTTGGCATTACGGGAAGTATTGGAGCGGTCAGGGTAGTTGAACTTGCAAGAGAGCTGATAAGAAATGGGGCTGAAGTTCATGCTGTTATGACAGAGGCTGCTACGCACATCCTGCACCCTGATTCTCTTTATTATGCTACAGGAAATCCGGTAATTACCGAAATTGGAGGCAGGGTTGAGCATGTAGAATTTTGCGGGCTCAAAGGCAGAGCTGACCTTCTCCTTATAGCTCCCTCAACTGCAAACACTATCGGAAAAATTGCATACGGAATCGATGATACTCCGGTAACTTCATTTGTAACAACTGCTCTTGGTTCTGGTATACCAGTGATGGTCGTTCCTGCAATGCATGAATCAATGTTCAGACATCCTGCTGTAGCTGAAAATCTTGTGAAATTGAAAAGCTGGGGAATCTCTATTGTGGGTCCCAGGCTTGAAGAAGGAATCGCAAAAATTGCGGCAAATGAAGAAATTGTGCTTGAGGTAGAAAGGACTCTCGGAAATAAAACCCTTAAAAACAAAAAGATAATTATCACGAGCGGTTCTACTGCTGAAAGCCTGGACCCAATCCGAATCCTGACTAACCGGGCTTCAGGAAAGACTGGCAGAGAACTTGCCCTTGAAGCTTATCGCAATGGGGCTGATGTAACCCTTGTCCATAGGAATCGAATTGGATTTGCAAGGATAAAGGAGATTTTTGCAGAAAGTGCAGCAGACATGACAGATGCTGTACTCCTAGAACTTGAGAAAAATTATGATGTCCTCATCAGTTCGGCAGCTATTGCAGACTATACAACCGATTTTTCTCCCGAAAAGATCAAATCGGGAGGTGAACTTACTTTAAAATTGAAACCAACTCGTAAACTGATAAAAGAATGCCGTGAAAAATACCCTGATCTCATGATTGTTGGTTTCAAGGCTGAAACCGGGGTTGAAAAAGAGGAACTCCTAAAAAGAGCAACTTTGACTCTTAAAACGTCAAAACTTAATCTTATTGCAGCAAACGATGTCGTAAAAGGCGGAATGGGTACAGAAGAGAATGAACTTTATCTTTTAAGGTCCAAAAAAAGCGAACCCAGGCATGTAAGTGGTAATAAACGCAAAATAGCAGCTTCTATTCTCGAAGAAGTAGCTGAGTTATTAATATAATTATTCTGCTGTAATATACTATCAGATTATTCCACAATTATCAGATTATTCTACAAAAGTCCGGAAATATTCCGTAAAAATTCTGTAAAACAGGAACGAACTTTAAAAATGACTGAATTGATAAAAAGGCGTTTTTTATGTATGAGTATGAAAATGAAGGAGCAGACCTTTTGACAAAAGCTTATGCTCCAGGACATATCACAGGGTTTTTCCAGATTCACGAGCATGAAAACCCTCATCGTAAAGGATCAACAGGCTGCGGAATCGTTCTTAACGGCGGCGTAACCACCGAAGTTCAGGTCGGAGAAGCAATAGAAAAAACTGAAATTTTCCTTAACGGAAAAAGGGTCGAAGGAAAAACTACCCGAACAGTCGCAGAGATGATGACTGAGTTACCTGTAAAAATAAAGAGCTGGGCAGAAATTCCAACAGGATGCGGGTTTGGAGCTTCCGGTGCAGGAGCTCTTGGGACAGCCTATGCTCTAAATAGGGCACTTTCCCTAAATCAGACCGTAAAAAGCCTTACTGAATATGCCCACGTAGCCGAAGTTGTTAACTGCAGCGGACTTGGAGATATTGCTGCCCAGTCCAATGGTGGGGTAGTAATCAGGCTACAGCCAGGTGGTCCAGAGTTTGGGCTTATAGATAGAATTCCAGCTCCCGAAGCCAGAGTTTTTTGTATTGTTCTTGGTGAGATCTCTACTGGCTCGGTTCTGAGGGACGAAGCTGCAGCCGAAAGAATTAATATTGCAGGAAAAATTGCAATGTCTGAACTGCTTAAAAAACCCACTCTTGAGAATTTTATGCAGCAGGCACAATCATTTGCCAGTAAAACCGAACTTATGAGCAGCAGAGCAAAAGATGTGATTGAAGCTGCAAACGCATTTGGAGGACTTGCTTCCCAGGCAATGCTTGGTGATACAGTTTTTGCGATTGCCCCTAATTCCCAGGAATTTGCTCTCTATGAAACTCTCCAGGAATTCGGACAAGTACTGGAATACGGAATCGGTACCTGTGTGCCGAAGTTAATGAATGAATAAGTTCAGCAGAACACATTTTGAATAAAGTAAATAGGGTATGTATAGAGTGTTAGTGCAGGTGTTTTACCTGAGTGATCTGAAATAATCAGGTAATTAAAACAGGCAATTATACCAAAACTAATGAAATTAATTTGCTGATTTATAATATACTAAAAGGACTAAAAATGAACTAAAAAAAGGCAAGCGACTAATATGACCGAGATTCCAAAAGATCATCCAAGGTATGAATCCCTGTTAGCCCGTGAAAAAGTTGCATCCGGAGTAAAAATGGGAATTACAAGTATTCAAGGGCTAATTTCCCAGGGAAGAGGAGAAAGTTTTGATTACCTTATAGGAGAAAGAAGCACCAAATCGGCCCTGAACGCTGAAAGAGCTGCAGTTGCTGCCATTCTCCTGGCAAAAAATCCTGTAATTTCTGTAAACGGTAATGCAGCGGCTCTGGCTCCTGATAAAATTGTTGCTCTTGCAGACGTTACAGGGGCAAAGCTTGAAGTGAATCTTTTTCATAGAACTGAAACAAGAGTTCACCTTATTATAGAACAACTAAAAGCTAACGGGGCTTCTGAGGTGCTCGGTAAAAATCCGGATGCGAGCCTTGAACTCTCTCACGACAGGCGGCTGGTAGAAAGCCGAGGGATCTATTCAGCAGACGTAGTGCTTGTTCCACTGGAAGATGGAGATAGATGTGAAAAGCTTGTAGAAATGAGAAAGACTGTTATAACTATTGACCTGAACCCCCTTTCACGAACCTCAAGGACAGCTACAATTTCAATAGTTGATAATCTTACTAGGGCTCTCGAAAATATGATCAGGTTCAGTATGGATCTGAGAAAGGAAAGAAAAGAAGAACTTGTAAAATTAATCACAACTTATGATAACAAAAAAGCCCTTAATGAAGCGATTTCTGAAATTCAGGAACATCTTAAAGTTATGAGTGTAGAATTGGAACGTTGAGTATGGAATTAATTGAAAAAACAAGGGAATTTGTAGCTACTTTTCTTGAAGGAGAACCAAGTTCCCATGATATGTCCCATATAAACCGGGTAGAAGCTTTTTGCCTGGAAATTCAAAAAGAAGAAGGTGGAGATCTTCTCATATTGCAGCTTGCAGCTCTCCTTCATGATGTTGGCGTTATTAGAGAGCACGAAGAAGGTGGGGACCATGCCGTATATAGCGCAGAAATTGCTTTTGAGTTCCTTTCTAAAGCAGGGCTCGAAAAAGAAGTTATTGAAGCTGTTACAAACTGTATTCGGACACACCGATTCAGCTCAGGAGAAATCCCGGAGACTCTCGAAGCCCGAATTTTGCAGGATGCCGACCGGCTTGATGCCCTTGGAGCAATAGGAATTTTCAGGTCCATTCTTTCTATGGGAGCTCTCAGGATGTTAAAATATACAACAGGGATGGATAAGGGAAGTTCAAAAAGAACTGTGTATATTGAAGACCCTGTTGAAGGCTTTAACGAATATATGCAGTATAAACCTTTCACGATTCCTGAAAAGTTGAATACTGATACTGCGAAAAAGATCGCCGAAGAAAGACTGAAAATCATGCGAATTTATCTTAAAGCTCTGAACCTTGAGGCCGGAATTGATGAAAGAGGGCTCTAAGAGTTATCCGAAAAGTATTGTTACCTATTGTAATTTTTAGAGACTTTTTATTATTTTTGATATTTATTACATATATAAAACAGAAGATAATTCACTGCTTCAAAATCTGTCTACACAAATTGATTTTTAAAAAACACAAAAAATTCGTGGGAAGAATGAATTGAATTAATAAAAAACCTTATTCTTTTCTGATGAACGCAACAATTGAATAAAAACGAAATTCGTATATAGTCTTTCGTAATATGTAAAACTGATTTTTATAAGTAGGTATTGAGGAGGGAGTAATTCCCCCCTCTTTGTGCACTAACACAATCCGTTTTTTAAGCACATTGAGTAAAGTATTCGCATATCTCGTTTTTTAGTACTATAAAAGTTTTACTCAATCGTTTGAGTTAGACGTTTGTTTTTAAAGCTAGTGTCATATGACTTAGCTTTAGTGACTGATCTATTGTATCATAGTATATATACTTATTTATATTTGTTATTTTTTATGTTAATACTTTTTATATTTGATTACTGCGCTAGTTTTTGCCTGATTCATGGGTAATTTGATCTGGATCGCTTGGACAGTCGCAATTAAAAAAGGATTATCTGTGTAAAGTCAGAAAACAGTAAGTCGCTTAGAGAAATATCAGTATTTTTCTCAGGTTTATGTACCTGAACTGAGAAATAGTAACAAATATTAAAATGTTCGTATTTGATATAGAATATCTAAAAATTGAGAGAAAAATAAGTGATTTTTCTTTTAAAATACGAACATTATAGGTCAAAACGTTCGTGTATCAAAGTGCCCCGTAAAATTAGATTTTAGCATGAAAGTACATGAGGAGATTATCCTCACGTGCTCTCCTGATCCTTTTTCCCCATAATCGCAAATATTTCACTAATTATTTTAATCCGTTCATCAACCGAAAAAATCTCAGTTTCAATAATCTTTCTCTTTTGGATTTCTCCCTTTTGATATCCGGTTTCATCTTCGTCCATCTCATCATTTGTAATAAGATGCCATAGTATCGTTGCAATTTTCCTTGCTAAGGCAATAATTGCTTTTGCATGTCCAATCGACTTCTTTTTTCTGTTAAAAAACTCTTTTAACCTGCTATTCTTCTTTCTTGCTGCTGCTTGAGCAATCTGTGTCAGAATCCACCTTGCTACTTTTGATCCCCTCTTTGTGATTCTGCCGTTATAGTATTTATCTGCAGATTGATACACATTAGGAACTAGACCAAGCCAAGAAGCAAGCTTATTTCCAGAAGAAAAATCCTTAAAGTTGCCTATTTCAGCAAGTAAAATTGCCGCACCAAGTTCCCCTATACTTGGAACTGACATTAAAATCTCCATTTCTCGCTTATGATTTCGAGAAGCATAATTAAAAATTTCTGTTTCTAAAGCTTCGAGTTCATCATCAAGACTTTTTATGAGTATCAGACAGATCTGAAGTCTAAATGCAGCACTTTGAGAAATTTCTCGATCAAGAATTTCTCTTATCTGAGCAGCTTTTTTCCGAACATTTGGAGAGAGGCTTGCAATAATCTGATCAACACTCTTACCTGAAGAGATTCCTAATAAGATCATTCTGCCATTCTTGCCAAAAACGTCTGTCAGCACATTATTCAGGTGTAGCATTTCAGATGCAAAAATTGAATTTCAGATGCAAGAATTGAGTGAGCTTTATTTTTTAAATCTGTTCTTTTTTGTACAAGTGTTAACCGAAGTAGAACATATGATCTAAAATCTATATGATCCTTTGGAAAAACTCTTGATGGCTGAATCATATTATTAAGTGCAAGTTGTGCAATGACTTCTGAGTCAATCTTATATGTTTTTGTATGGGTAAATACCTTCATATCTCGCGCATTTCCAACTATCACAGTTAGATGCTTTACCAATGAATCATGAATCGGAACCCAAAAGTCGCTGGTTGATTCACATGCAACAACATCACATTTTTCTGATATTACCCAATTTTTAAGGGCTAAAATTCCTTCATCATCTCTGTTGAAGCGTTGCTGTTGTTTTTCACCAGATCTACTGAAAATTGTAGCAATGAAAAAGAGTTTGTGAATGTCTAAACCACAAGCTTTGTTTATGACTTCAATCAAATTAGATCACCAAATTTATTTGGGCAGTGGAATTGCCTAAAAGGCCAATTTAGCATCCGTGATCAAAGTCACACTTGAGCCTTCGATGGCAATTCACTGATTAGTTTTAGGACGGTTTTGAAAAACCAAAATCGAGACAACCTTACTGCCCAAGGTAATGAGGGCTTAATAGTCAAAAAAAGAACGGAGAGTACTTTCATTAGTTGTGCTTGTTATTCAAAGAATATCATGTGCGTTTTAGGGGTAAGTCACGTTTCTGTCCAAAGATGGATAAAGAAATTTGGTCAGGAGTTAGAGGACCTAAAAATTGAAGAAAAAAGATATTGGAGAAGTGATGACAGATCACTAGAGAGCATATGCAGAGTTTCTTCCAGAAAAGAGTCATACTCAATCAAAAGCAGAAACATTTACAGTTGAGGGATATAACAGCATATTGAGGTATTTTCTGGCAAGGTTGAGAAGAAAGACAAAGTGTTATACAAAAAGTCTTGAAATGCTAAAGTACTCGGTTATTCTATTGATGAAATACAGAAATAAAGAACTAGATATAGTTAAGTAACAATGCCGAATATTTTAATATTGGCATCTTACTGCGGGCAGCTTGCAAGCTTCAGAATTAGGTTTCTAATCCTGCCCGCAGTGTTTTGTTAACTCTGAACGTTTTTAATGTTGAATTTATCCTAAATTCAGATTTTCTAGACTATCTATATGATAATGGACATATTCGTCTTCTGAACGCTGGTTTACTCAATCTGAATCTTTTTACTGGTTATAGATTTCGTTTTAGGCAGCGTAACAGTTAAGACCCCATTTTTGAGCTGTGCAGTTGCACCTTCTTCGGTTACGCCATCGGGAAGAGGAATTTCACGGTAATAGCGCATGAAAGATCTCTCTTTTCTGAGATAACCTTCTTTTTCGGTCTCTTCTTCGTTTCCTTTTCCTGCACTAATCACCAGAACATTATCTTTTAGATCGAGCTCAACGTTTTCCTTGTCAACCCCAGGAAGATCAGTTGTCACAATAACTTTATCGTCTTCTTCCGCAACATCGGTTAGCGGAGAAAAAGTATCTGTTCCAAATCGGCTTTCCATTGTAGGGAAAGGTCTGAACATCTGTTCCATATAATTCTGCATTCTTCTGATCTCATCAAACGGGTCCCAGTTATACATCTCACGATCTGTTCTTTTTATTGGAAATTTCATATACAGATTCCTTCTTATTTTTGGATGTCAAGTTTATTTTTACTCAATTTCCCTGGTTTTTATTTGATTTTCCTATTTTTGTGATATGTAAATTTAATATTCGCTTAGAACAGTTTTTATTCCTTGATTTCAGAAAACTGCCTGAAAGGCATGGAAAAGAGTAATCGTACAGAGGCTCATTTTCACTCTTTTCCTCTTCTTGCAGGTATTATGAAAGAGAGTTTAAGGCTCTCAAGGCTCTTCGAAGGAGGAATAAATCCGTTTTTGAAGGCGTTAACAGGTTCGTCTTCTGTCTGTTCTCAGGTACTTGTAACATAACTTGCGGGTTGTACTTACAGTATTCATTAAATGATTTTGTAAGGGCATTAGTGTTCCGCAGTTACTATCCAATGGATAGTGTTATTACTATATAAAAGTTTTCATTATATTGGCTTAATAACCACAAAATAAATAGAAATATCAAGAAAATTGTATAATTTTCGAGAGAAAAAATACATAGTATTCAGGAAAAAAATTTTGGTTAGAACTGATGGTCAAAATTAAATTAATATCTTTCAATATAGATGTAGGAAAATTATTGAATTAAACAAGTATTAGAAATTGTCAATGTGTTTTGCCATAATTCATGAAAAGCTTTTCCGATAATCAAAGCTTCCTTATTTCAAGATTTAAGTTTGTCAAATATTCAAATATATTTGAGTTTATCACATTCCATTAAAATCTGTATGTGCTCCGTATACTCATCAACCTCTTCGCCAATAGCTACAAATCCACACATTTCATAAAAACGAAAAGCACGTTTATTTTCTTTGTATACTTTTAAGGAGAGATTTCCTTTCAGGATTTTTGCGTGCTCCATAAGAGCTCTACCAATTCCTTTGCCCTGCATTTCCTGTGTCACAAAGAGAGCACAAACTCTTTCCCCAACAATAGAGATGAAACCTGCTATCTGCTCTTTCTCCTGATAAATAAAATTTTCGGCAAGAGGTAGGTACTTATCTTTCATTTCACTTTTTTGCAAAGCCCAAAATGATGCAGGGACAAAGGAATGAGCAATGATGGAAGCTTCATACCATATTCGTACCATATCTTCAAGATCAGTTTTACTGTAACTTCGGATCAATCTATCAGTTTCCTGCATTTTCAGATTAACTTGGTTTTTCCTATAATTTTTAAATATTTATTTGCTATAATTGAAGGTTAATCTGCCTTTTTTTTCAAGGCTCTTTACTCGTAAAGTTAAATAATATTTTCATAAATCCAGTATATAACCTGACATTAACCTGATATCACCTGAAAAATCCTTGATTCTGAGAACTGTTACGAAAAAGTGAGGAAAAAAGTAAGGTATATATAGATGGAGAATATTCTAAAAAATGCCAGACCGAAAGAGCTTCGATCTGATAAAGGATTTTCATGAAAATTGGTCCGAATAAAAAGAAAAAGTCGGAAAAACTTTCTATATTTCAATCCATTGACTCGATTTGGTGGATCAAGTCATTGGTATACTTTTCAGAGAACCCTTCATGTGGATTGCACGGAACGATCTTTACCAGCTTCCCATATCTGGATACGTACATGTCAGGTCCATGTGAAGTTCTCACTTTTGTAAACGTGTATCCGTTCACAAGGGTCATTCTTTTAACCTCCAATAGTAATTATATAGGGCATTCTATATTAAAATTTTTTTCCTTAATAATCATTATAGATTATAGCTTTTGGTATCGAAATAAACTTCAAACTAATTCCAATCGAGATATAATTATATAATATATAAAAAAGAAGTTCATAAAGATTTTTGAAAAATAAAGGTCATATTTAAAACCTGTTAACCAAAACTTGTTAATTTGGTTATTATTTAATACTTGTTTTCTGAAATATCCAGTCCTTCGATAGCAAGTTCTGTACAATAAAAACAGTTAGAGGAAAAGAATCTCACTCAGAACCAAAGACCAATGCTATAAAAATCACTACTAAAAAAGAGTAGGGTCGGAAAAGTTATAGCCCCAAAAAATTTGGAACTAATTGGAGTTAACACATTTTCTCTATTACCTTAGACAATTCATCTTCATCTCTTGCAAGGGCAACTATAGCCATCTCAATCATCAGATTAACAATCCCATTAGATAGAGATCTAAAATCAGTCCTTAGACCTACAATAGGCTTTCCTTTTGCATAAGCATAACCGATCTCCCATGCCGTTCCTGAGTCTACATCTACCCCATCAAGGACTGCAACTACAATGTCTGAGCTGTCAACTCCTTCTACACATTTTTTGAAAATGCACTCCTGATTCTGGCTTTCACGCTCAGATGTAGTATCCTCTGCGTCTTCCTGAGGCAAAAAAACTAAAATTTTTTTTTTGACCAGCAAATCCTTAATTTTAAGGTTATATTCAAGTTCCGCATGGGTGAAAAGTGGACCTGCAAGGTAAATTTTCTTTTTTGTACTCATTTTTCTTCCTTTCACATCAGAGTATAAATATAACAAATTTTGATATAATAAGAGGGGCTAAAGGTAAAATAGTTTATCTGTGAATTTATTTTTATAGTACTCAGTGCCTTAATTTTTGGCTACGAGACATTTTAATCCTCAAAATTCTCAGTTCTGGATACACCGGAGAAAATATTATGCCTGATTTTTAAAGAAAGCGGGCTTCCACCAGTTAATTATGGTCTTTAGCATGAGATTTAAATAAAAGATATCAATTCTAATAATCAGCAACTTTTACTTAAAGTTTGTATTTTATGGGTATTAAATCAAATATCCTAATTTATGTATTTAAAGAGAATATTTATATAAATATTGATTTGAACGAAAATCATTCTATAGATATTGATTTTAAATAGCATTTCCATTCAAATATGAGTTTAAGATTAATAATGTAGTTATAGAAAATTTCACTGTAAGAATATATGATTTTAGAAACCAACAGCAAAAAATTTTATATTTAGTTTAATAATAAACAAATTTAATTATATTTTATTAATATATATAGGCAGTGACAGTTATGATCAAGGCTGGAATTATAGGAGCTTCAGGATATACAGGAGGAGAACTCTTACGCTTGCTTGTCAATCATCCAGATGTTAAACTGGAGCTGGCAACTTCCAGAAGCCTTGCAGGAAAGCCGGTAACAAGTACACATAAGCATCTTGAAGGTTTCCTGGATCTTAAGTATGAAAATCCTGATTCTGAAGATATCAAAGAACGCTGTGACGTAGTTTTTCTTGCAGTACCACACGGATCTGCTATGAACTATGTCCCTGATTTGCTTGATGGCCACACCAGGATTGTCGACCTTAGCGCAGACTATAGGCTTGAAACTTCAAAATTTGAAAAAATATATGGGATAAAACACAGCGATCCAAGGAGTTCTGTTTATGGACTTGTAGAGCTTCATCCCGAAGTATCAAAGGAAAATTTCGTGGCAAACCCAGGATGCTTTCCAACAGGAGCAACTCTTGCAGCAGCTCCTCTTGCAGCAGCTGGACTTATTGACATTGCAATTTTTGATTCCAAAACAGGAATTTCGGGAGCTGGCATTGCACCTACTCAGAATTCACATTATCCAAACCTCGCGGAAAATATAATCCCATATAAACTCACAACTCACAGGCACAGAGCTGAGATCGTCCAGGAACTGACGAGACTTGATGGAAAGATTAAGAACATCAATTTCACTCCCCACGTAATTCCATCTATAAGGGGAATCTTTACAACGGCTCACCTCTTTACAAAAGAATCTCTTTCCACGGACGACTTAAAGGCAATTTACGAAGGATTTTACAGAGATAAGCCGTTTATCAGGTTCACTTCAGGAGTCCCTTCCCTTACTGCAGTAAGGGGCTCTAACTTTTGCGATATAAGCTTTGAAGTAGACAAAGAAACTAATAGAGTTGTAGTGCTTTCGGCAATCGATAACCTTGTCAAAGGCGCATCAGGACAGGCTGTCCAAAATATGAACCTCATGTTTGGATTGAAAGAGACCAGTGGACTATGGATGCCTGCTGCAGCTCCGTAAACAAAGTCCAAGCGAGAAAATATAACTGGTGACAGGTTAAAATAAAGAATGAAATTATCTCAAGGGGTAGTCAGATGAAGGTAAAAGATGTCATGAACTCTAACGTTGTTTTCTGTAAGCCTGATGATACAGTTCGAGAAGCGGCAAAAATATTGAAGGAAAACAGTATCAGTGGAGCTCCTGTCCTTGAAGACGAAGAGCTTGTAGGAATAATAAGTGAAGCAGATCTGCTAAAACTGCTGATACTCCCTGAAAAAGGGGAACTCTGGCTTCCAAGTCCCTTTGAGGTTATAGAGGTTCCTATAAGGGAACTTCTTGGCTGGGAGGAAACAAAAAAAATGCTCTCTGATGTAGGTTCTACAACAGTAGAAGAAATCATGACAAAAGAAGTGCACACGATATCCTCAGAAGCATCCGTGGAAGAAGCTTCTGAACACATGATAAGGCACAGGATTAACAGACTTCCTGTAACTGATGAGGACAACCATGTAGTAGGTATTGTTACTCGCGGTGATATTATAGAAGGTCTTGCAAAACTCTGAGGGAAAAGGAGAGTCTTTCATGAAAGAAATAGAAGGTGGAATCTGTGCAGTAAAGGGTGTATCTGCAAACGGGATTAAAGCTGGAAAAATGGGATTGACTGTCATTCATGCAGAAGGACCTGCAGCAGGCGTTTTTACAAAAAATAAAGTCATTGCAGCCCCAATTACTCTTAGTAAAGAAGTAATTGAAACCCATCACCATCTTTCTGCCGTAATTGCAAATAGCGGTAATGCTAACGCCTTTACAGGTGATGACGGTTTTCTGGATGCTATGGAAATGGCAACAATGCTTTCCCAAAGACTGGACATTAAAGCTGATACGGTTGCCGTTGCCTCTACAGGAGTAATTGGCAGAAGGCTTGATGTATCCCAGATTAGTGAACTTCTTCCTGAAGTCCTTAAAGGGTTGGGTAGTTCTCCGGAATGCAGTCAGAAAGCTGCAAAAGCGATAATGACTACTGATAAGGTCGTAAAAGAAGTAGCCATTGAGATGGATTGTGGGATCAGGATAGGTGCCATTGCTAAAGGTTCAGGGATGATCGAACCCAATATGGGAACTATGCTCTGTTTTGCATATACCGATGCAAAAGTGCCTGCTGATGTACTGGATGCTGCCCTGAGGATAGCAATGGATAAAACCTTCAATATGGTTGTAGTGGACGGAGACACAAGTACGAATGATATGGTGCTCCTTACCTCAACCTGCAAGTCTGGAATCAAGCCCTGCATGGATTGTCTGGATGATTTTGAAGAGGGGTTGATTTATGTATTTACAGAGCTTGCAAAGAAAATGGCAAAAGACGGCGAAGGGGCTACAAAACTCATCGAAGCAAAGGTAGTGGGTGCAAAAACTCATGAGGACGCTAAACTTGCAGCAAAAGCCATTGTACGTTCCCCTTTGGTAAAATCCGCAATTTTCGGGAAAGATCCAAACTGGGGACGGGTTGTAGCTGCTGCAGGATATTCAGGTGCTGAACTTGAGCAGGAAAAGCTTTCTCTTTCATTCTCAGGAGGCGGGGAGAAAGTAGAACTTGTAACATCCGGTGAAATATCCAGTTCGTCAGATCTTGAGCTATTGAAAAAGATAATGGAAAATGAAGAAATTTTCATCACTCTTGACCTTAATCAAGGAAATGAACAGGCAACAGCCTGGGGTTGCGACCTGACTTATGATTATGTGAGAATCAACGCTGAATATACGACTTGAATATTACGACTTAATTCAGTATTGAATATTTTGAAGGCAATCGAAAAATAAGCTATAAGTGAGTTCATTTTAGAAAAAATCAGGGTTTTCCCTGTTCCTAAAAATTATTTTTGGTCAAGATATGTATTTCCAGGGGGTTTTATTACATGGACATACAAGAATGGAACCAGCGTCACAGAGATGCTTTTTATAATGTCAAAGAAGAACTTCCTTATCTGGAAGGTATCTTTGTAGCTTATAATAGCAATATCGATGCTATCAAACACCTGACAGATAAAGACCTGTCGAAGTTAATAGGACTTTTCAGCGAGGCTGAGATTCAGGCAAGGGTTGAAACATATCCTAGAGAGATAAATGAGCCTCTTGACTTCGTAGCTCGCCTGATAATTTCCATGCGAGAGGGAAAAGCCGCCGAAATCCCTGCTTATACTCCAACTATTCATGAATGGTTGAAAGAAAACCTTGGTTTTGACTATGCATGTATGGGAGGTCAGGCAGGAATTATTTCTAACCTTCTAGCCTCTCTTGGAGTAAATAAAGTGGTGGCTTATATTCCCTGGCTTTCTGAAGAACAGGCAGAGTATTTTGTCGCCTCTGATAATCTTCTGCATCCAAAGGTAGAAGGAGAAAAAGTCGTTCTCAAACATCCTCAGGAAGCTTTCAAACCCGGCATAGAATCAAAAGTCAACTGGATCTTTGAATATTCAAAAGACCTGGAAATTACCTGTGGCGGAAGCAACTTCAAGGTGCCAAGAGATAACCGACTTATAATATCCTCCCGCCCAAAATGGCTCCGCCTGGATATGGACAGAGAAATCTATGAACATTTGGACTCACTTCTCCCCATTGACGGGGCAATGCTCTCTGGTTATCAGATGATAAAAGAGCAGTATGAGGACGGATCTACCTATAAAGACTACGTTTCACATTCCATAAAAGCTATTGAGAAACTCAAGGCTTTAAATCCTGACCTACGAATCCACGTAGAGCTTACATCCATACAGAATCGCGTAATACGAAAGGCTATATTAACAGAAATTGTTGCCAAACATGTTCATTCTCTTGGTCTTGATACTGTAGAAGTGGCAAATGCTCTGAATGTCCTGGGACATGAAGAACTCTCTTACTCCGTAATAAAAAAAGAAGAAGACGGGATAACCTCTCTATATCATGGGGCTGTGCAACTTTTAAAGGACCTATCCCTCGAAAGAGTACATGTTCATTCTCTTGGTTTTTATATATGTGTCCTTGCAAAAGGTCACCCTCTTACACTTAAAGAACAAAGGGATGCTCTACTATTTTCTTCAACCCTTGCCAGTGCTAAAGCTCTTAAAGGAAATATTGAGACCCTTAAGGATGCAGAAGCAGGGCTGAAGGTTCCGGTTTCAAGTAAAGGCATTGAAGATCTCGAGAACTTCAAACTTTACTGTACGGGGAAGAAACTCTGTACTCCTGAAGAGTTTGAATACGGATACCTCTATGGACCTGACCATGATGCAGTTTTAATCCCTTCTAAAGTGGTTGATAAACCCAAAGCAACAGTTGGAATAGGCGATGCGATCTCGGCAGGAGCTTTCATAGCCATGCTGGCAACAATGAAGAAGCAAAGGAAGGCATGAAAATAAATATTCTTTGAATTCCCTCAAAGCTTCTCACTCAACCTCCTATTCCATGGATAAGGAACTGGTTAGATGAATATTCTTTGTGGATATAATGTCAATATAGATTCAGTGTATAGGATCACTGGGGCCGAGATTTCGGAACTTCTGGAAACCTTCAAAGCGGCTGAAATGCTTGATAAAATCCAGAATCCCCCTGGAAAAATATATTCAGAGGCAGATTTTGTAGCAGGACTTGTCTATTGTATGAAAAACGGATGTGGAGCCGAGTGGCTTATTTTTAACCAGTCCGTATTCGAGTTTATTAAAAACCGTTATTTTGGAAAATCTCTCGTAAGAATGGGAGGAAATGCAGGAATAATGGCAAACACTCTCTCCCAGATAGGCGTTTCCAGAGTAATTCCAAATGTAGCAGTTTCATCCAAAACCCAGCTTTCTCTCTTTTCAAAAAAAACAATCTACTTTCCAGAAAATATGTTGCAGACAATGGAAAACACAGTGAAAGATTCTGACGAAGATATAAGTGTTTTTTCCAGCAGCCATGAACCTATACATTTTGTATTTGATTTTTCAGAAGGAGAGACATTTTCTCTCTATGGAACAGAGATAAGGGTTCCAAGGGAAAATCGCTTCATAGCGACCTGGGATCATTTAAATCTCAGGCTTTTTGTCAATCCTGCATTTGAGCATTATGCCCTTCAACATGCTTGTGAGATTGATGGTGTACTTGTATCAGGTTTTCATCTTCTACTTGAAAATTATCTAGACGGCAAAACATATAAAACAATTCTTGAAGATACTTTCAACCAGTTAAAAAGCTGGAAAAACAGAAACGTTAAGCTTCAAATTCATATTGAATTCGGACATTTTGCAAGTAAAGAAATTGCAAATTCAGTTTTTCTTAAGTTTGTAAAGTTTTCCGATAGCCTTGGAATGAATGAAGACGAACTTGAAATGCTTTCTAATTTACACGGAATCAAGAGAGAAGGACTTCAGCATATGGAGGCAGAAGCTATATCCAATGCAGCTTTCAGGTTGGCATCAAAGTACGGTCTTAAGAAACTCCTGATCCATATCAGAGAATTCGTACTGATTGCATTTAAAACCGATTTAAAACTTAATTCCAAATCCTGTCCTGAACTCGAACATGAATCTGAAACAGAAAGAGAATTACAGAAGGCAGCCGAAGAAAAACTTGAAGCCCTGAAGTTTGGAGTCAGATGTGCAGGCGTGTATGCAGCTTCAGGCAAGCTTGAAGGGCGAGAATTCGTTGAAAAGGAAGCTTCAAAACTTCAGGAAAGCCAGTTTGGAAGAGCGCAGATTGATTCTTTCCTGAAAGCTTTTAATGGAAAAACTTTAGGGGAGGGTGCTTACGTTTTAAAGGAGAATTATATCATTTGCATCTTGCCTACAATGCTTTCCAGATCTCCAGTAACCACAGTTGGACTGGGCGATACGTTAATTGCAGGGACTTTTCTCAGGGGGCTTGAGCTGGATGTACAAGCTTAACCTCGAACTTTTTGATCTCAACTATACTCTTGACTGCGGACAGGTTTTTCGCTGGGTACGAGCTGGAGAATGGTGGACAGGCGTTGTTAGAGATCAGGTTATCCGGCTTTCGCAGGATCACAGACAATTGATTGTCGATTCAAAGCTTCAGCCCGAGTTTTTTAGTCGTTATTTTCGCTTGGATGATAACTTACTTTCAGTCTATAAAAGCATAAACAAGGATCTGCTGATCGACAGGGCAATTCACAAATATAGTGGCATGCGGCTGATCCGACAGGATCCATGGGAATGTCTGATCTCCTATATGCTCGCAACAGCCTCAAGTATTCCCACAATCCAGAAACGAATCTATCTTCTAAGCCAGTATTTTGGTCAAGAACTTGAACCAGGATATTTCAGCTTTCCTGATCCAGAAACTCTTGCAAATGCAAGTACTTACGAACTTGAAAAATGCAAGCTGGGTTTTAGGGCTCAGAACATAAGAGCCGCAGCTGAAGACGTAGCTTCAGGTGAGCTGGACCTTGACGTTCTTTTCCGCCTTGAGTACAAGTATTCGCGAGAACGCCTTATGAGGCTTCGCGGCATAGGGGAAAAGGTTGCCGACTGCGTACTCCTTTTCGCTTTTGGGAAAATGGAATCTTTTCCCGTAGATACCCATATAAAACAGATCATCCAGCATTACCACATAGATGACAGTTACTTTGAAACATGCAAAAACATGAGCTGTATGGGAGACTGGGGAAAAGAATATTTCGGACAGTACTGCGGGTATGCCCAGGAGTATCTTTATTATCAGAAACGGATGGAAGGGTTTGTAAGTCTTTATTGAACTGGAATATGATTTTTTTATACTGTAATTCTATGCCATAGGTAAGATTAAAAAGAAATAGGACTTACGCACTTGAAGTACGAAAAAATGATTTTATTGACGTTAAGTTTTCTCTTGTCACTTTCCAACAGTATTCTGTTGGGTTCCTATCTGGAGTAGCTGGAGGGAAAAATATTATTTTCAACCAATGCTTATTATTTTGATAAAATTCCTTTGCCTTTGCTGATCTATGCCATGTAGCTCTGTCCAGTAAAAGAAATATCCTTGCCCCTATATCTCTTTGAAACTTGATTAATGATTTTAAGTAAGAGTCTGTATTCTGTGTAATTCCTAAATCATACCAATAAAACTCTCCATTTTCAGTGTACAATCCTCCAATATTGATTTTTGCTTTTGAACCACTTGTAAATTTAATAGGTTTTGAGCCCTTTATTGCCCAACATCTTGATCTATTTGAATCCACACAAAAATTACTTTCATCATGGGTAACGAATAAATGATTAGGGTTTAGTAATCTGTTTTTTGGACTTCTCTTATGAATTATTTTTTAAGCACCTCATTTCTTCTTTTAGATTGAGGTCGACATGTGATTTTTCTCAACCCTAAATTTTTTAAAATTTGTCTCATTCTTGATTTGGAATAAGATACTCCAAATTTTTCCTTGACAAATTGAACTGCATCTTTTGTTTGCCAACCACGAGAATAAACATCATCTGTTGGTATAGGTTCTAAAAATGCCTCTCTTAACTCAGATAATTGTTCTGCAATTAAAAAAGACTTGATTCCTCGACCAGGTTTACATTTAAGGCTAAACAAACCGTCGGTTTCAGCTCGTTTTATCCAGCGATGAACAGTTGAACGGTGAACTGAAAAATCGTCGGCAGCTTTAGCAGGACTCAAACCATTTTTGACCAATAATAAGGCTTGAAGTTTAATCTGCTCGTTTTTGTTACAGGAATTTATGATAGCTGTAGAAATATCAAAAGTTGTAAATGTTTCCAAACTCATATATAAAATTATATACTAATTTCAGGTATAAGAATGTTGCAGTAAATACAGAGGTGACTATATGTCCAGTCACAATGTCCAGTCACAAAAAAATGATATAGTTGGTGGGCGTCAACGCTATAAATGCCATGATTGTGGATATAACTACACAGTAGAGCTAAAATCAACTGCTTTTTCCACTTCTGTAAAAAGACAGGCTTTACAACTCTATCTTGAAGGATTGGGCTTTCGCTCAATAGGACGATTTTAGGGGTGAGTCATGTTTCTGTCCAAAGATGGATAAAGAAATTTGGTCAAGAGTTAGAGGCTCTAAAAAGTGAAAATGAAATATCTATTGTTGAAATGGATGAGATGCATACTTACATTGGTAACAAAAAAATATTGCTGGATCTGGATTGCTGTTGATAGAGTTGGGAAAAAGTTCATCAACTGCTCTTTTGGTAGCAGAGGAACGGAACCTGGAAAACTACTCTGGGAAAAATGGAAGAAAAAAGAGATTGGAGAAGTGATGACAGATCACTGGAGAGCATATGCAGAGTTTCTTCCTGAAAAGAGTCATACTCAATCAAAAGCAGAAACATTTACAGTTGAGGGATATAACAGCATATTGAGGCACTTTCTAGCGAGATTGAGAAGAAAGACAAAGTGTTATACGAAGAGTATTGAAATGCTAAAGTACTCGGTTCTTCTATTGATGAAATACAAAAATAAAGAACTGGATATATTTAGTTAACAATGCCAATTAAAGAAATAGCTTCCTTAATTAATATCTCAAAAAATGTTCTTCAGAGTTTCATTCATCAAGTCGATTGCCCTGCAAGTTGCAGGCGTGCCTGCAAGTGCATTCAGCATGACGAAATCATGTATAGTTCCTAGGTATCTAACAGCTGTAACATTGACACCTGCCTGAATAAGCTTATGTGCGTAGGCTTCACCCTCATCGCGAAGGACATCGTTCTCATCAGTAATAATAAGCGCTGATGGTTGTCCTTTAAGCTGGTCAATTGAAGCCTGTAATGGTGACGCAGTCGGTTGCTTGCGCGCTTCTTCGTCGGGCAAATAATTATTCCAGAACCATTTCATAGCTTCACGGGTGAGCCAGATTTCGGTTGCAAACTGCTTATATGAAAGCGTTTCAAAGTTTGCATCGGTAACAGGATAAAACAGCACCTGGTAGGCAATTTTTGGACCGTTTCTCTCTTTTGCTAGCAGGAGAACTGCTGCTACCATATTCCCACCTACGCTATCGCCAGCAAGAACTATTTTTGAAGGATCCAGTTTTAGATTTTTACCATTTTCTGCAATGTATTTTGTCGCTGCATATGCTTCTTCTATTTGGGTTGGATATTTCGCATCAGGAGCTAGTGTAAAATTGACAAACACAACTGCAGCATTGGCTCCATTTGCAATTTCCCGGACTAATCGATCATGTGTATCTTTGCCCCCGAGCACCCAGCCACCTCCATGAAAATACATAATGGC
Organism: uncultured Methanosarcinaceae archaeon; assembly: GCA_963727895.1. Classification (GTDB taxonomy): domain Archaea; phylum Halobacteriota; class Methanosarcinia; order Methanosarcinales; family Methanosarcinaceae; genus Methanosarcina. The sequence goes on from CAVSHT010000011.1 coordinate 279,450, forward strand.
TGGCAGGTTTTCTTTACTTCCTTTTGGCCTTATTATCCTGACAGAAACCTGTCCTCCAGGGCCAACTGGAAGGTTGAGGTCTTCAATATCTGCGGGTAATTTTGCTACCTCAGCTGCCTGCAAATCGGAAAGAACCTTACGGGCATTTTCTGGAGAAAGCTCGTAAATTGGAGTTCCACCCTGCTTGTTCACATTTTCTACAAATGCTCTAGTCACTGGTTCGAGTGAATCAATGTTAGTCTGATTGTTTTGGTCCATACCTAAGTTCCCCTATCTTGCTTTTAACCCGTAGTTGATTATTTACTCTAATCTCGAATGCAAAAACAATAGCATAGGCTATATATATATATCAAATATTATATATTTAATGCAATATTCCTGAACTTACTGGGAAAATAAGCACAAAATCAGATTTTATTAATGTTATTCATCCGATTTTCACTATTGAAAAATTCCTGATTGTTTAAAAGGCAAGGTTTAAAATAATAAATTTTAAGTGCAGATCTGATATTATGTGATAGACTCTTTAATCGGCAATCGACATCTTAATTATTTTTTATTACAAGTTTTCCTTGATTTTTATGCCAAATTTATGTTAAATAGTTATATTTTTGGTATGAAATATGTTAATTTTCTCATCTAGCCGAGACTCTTTTCTGTGGAAATGAGTTAATTACAAATATAGAAACCCTTATAGGATAAAAATTAGAGACTGATAGAACCATGGACAGGGAAATAAGGATACTCCACACTGCAGACACGCATCTGGGATACAGGCAGTACCATAGTGAGGCACGGAGGAACGATTTTTTTGCAGCATTCGAGCTTGTTATAAACGATGCTGTTGAGATGCAGGTTGATGCTGTAGTGCATGCAGGAGACCTGTTTGATTCGAGGAACCCGACCCTTGAAGATCTCCTTGAGACTATGAATATCCTTTCCCGGTTGAAGGCAGCTGACATACCTTTTTTTGGAATTGTCGGGAATCATGAAAGCAAGCAAAATACCCAGTGGCTCGACCTTTTTGAGGAAATGGGACTTGCAGAAAGGCTTGGAAAAAAACCGCTTATGGTAGGCAATGTAGCCATTTATGGGATTGACAGTGTCCCGAAATCAAAAATTCCTATATTTGATTATTCAGAGTTTGAAGCGCCGAGTTCAACTCTTTGTACGCCTTCAACATCTTCAACATCTTCAACTTCCTCCACGCTTTCTGTTCCATCTTCCTCGGATGAAAACTACTGGAAACTACTTGTAATGCACCAGATAATGAGTCCTTTTCCATATGCGGAATGGGATTGTGATGAAGTTCTTGAAAACCTTCCTTTCAAGATTGATGCAGTTCTTCTTGGCGATTACCATGAACATTCAATAACTAAAAATAAAACAGGCGAGACCTGGATAACTTACCCTGGCAGTACGGAAAGGAACAGTACTTCTGAAAAAGAAGCTCGTTCTTACAATATCATCACGCTTTCTGAAAAAGGGCTTGAAATTAGCAAGCGCACGATCCTTACCCGGAATTTCCTTTTCATTCCAGTAGAGTTGAACGAGGAAGATAAACCCTACGAGCAGATTTTTTCTAAAATAGACGAACATCTTGAGGAGATCCCTGATTCCGTGGTATCTTTGCAAATTTCAGGGGATCCGGGGGCAGTTTTATCGCAGAGTGAGCTTGAGGAGTACTTGCTTAATAAAGGATCTCTTGTATCAAACTTTGTAGACCGGAGAGCAAAAGAGTCACTCTCGGAAGAGATTTTAAAAGTAACTTTTTCTGATCCTGACCATGCCGTCGCAAACGAAATAAAAAATATGAGCTTAAACGACGGCGGGTTGATTATTGATGAAATTGTCCGAAGCCCGAATATTTCAAGGTCAAGGGTGGACGAAGAGACCGAAAACTTGCTCTCAAAGCTTATTGAGACTAAAAGTAAGGATTTTAAAAACCCTTATTTTAAAATAGAGATTCCCGCCAGTCCTTCATCATCTACAAGTTCATCCAGTTCTTCCGCCACTGAGGGATATCTGGAACTTGAATACGTAAAATCTGGTGATAAGGTAAAGTCTGCTGAAAAAACTACCGGAAAGTTTGAAATTACTGAACTATCTGAAGTTCTGAAAACTTCAGATGGAATTGAAAATAAAGAAAGAAAGAGTATTGAAACTGGTGCTGAAGCTTCAAAGGGTATTGAGATTTCAGATACGAATCTGAACAATTCTGGATTGGTATCTGGTTTGTTATCTGAATTGAAATCTGGATCGAACTCTAAACAGCCATCTAATTTAGAGTCTATGGAACGATCTGTTTCGAAACCAGCAGAGTTGTCTGATAGATTGGTAGCTCCCAAAGAATCAGAGCCGCATCAGGAAACTTCCAGGACTCTTAACAAAATCCCAAGAATAAAAATCGATATCTGGAAAGATCAAGATAACAATTCTGAAAATAAATTTAAAAACAAGCTTGAAAATAAGCCTGAACTCGAGCTTTCTGAAAATGAATCCGAAAAAGATATTCGAAAGCTTTCTGAGATGGGAACTACAAATAAAACTGAAAGAGAGATACAAGACAAAGTTGGGGAGCTGTCTGAAGAAAAAACTGTCAGAACTACTGACTTATCAGAAAAAGTGAGTAGAATAGGGCATAAAAACGGAAAAGGAAAGCCTGCTATACCTCGACAGTACAATCTTGGTGATTACCTGTGAAGCTCAAAAATTTGTATATTGAAAACATCCGGAGCTATAAAAAACTGGATTTTACGTTTGAGGATGGAGTTACGGTCATTTCCGGGGTCAATGGAAGTGGAAAGTCCAGTTTGCTTGAAGCCTGTTTTATGGGACTTTTTGGGAGTAAAATACTCTCAAAAGATTTTGTGCTTGCAGATGTAATCTTCAAGGGAGCTGAAAATGCGAAAATAAACCTGGGCTTTGAGCATTTAGGGCAGGATTATCTTATCGAACAGGCTTTCAGGTATTCTACTAAAAGTGAAAATGCTTCAAATTCCAAATGCGTACTCTATGCAGATGGGGAAAGTATTGTTGATCAGGCTACAAAAACTTACGAAGAAGTATGCTCCCTTCTTAATATGGATGAAGAAGCGTACAGAAACTGTGCTTATATAAGGCAAGGCGAAATTGACTTACTTATTAACGCAAAACCAAAAGATAGGCAACGCATGATTGACGGCCTGTTGCAACTAGGAAAACTCGAAGAGTACAGGGAAAGGGCAGGCAATGCAAAGACAGCTGTCAGAAGGCTTCAAAGAGATATTACTAATAATTTTTCGAAGGTAAAAGCCGAAATTGAGGGAATTGAAAGTACAGAGCCGCATAAAATACTGAATGGGCTTAAGCAGAAGATAAAAGAAAGCGATTCAGCCTTGCAAAAACTCAACGAAAATAAAGAAACAGTGACTGCCCAGAAAGAAAAACTCGACTTAATGATTACAGAACATAGAGAACGCCTTCAGGAAATCTATAACCTGAAGCAGGCGCTTGTTAAATCTCAGGAAAATAAAGCTGGCTGTATCCGGGAAAAAGAAGTATTTTCAAAAGAAGCTTACGGGCAAAGACAGGCTCTTCTCGAACTGGGAGAAGAAAATAATTTTATTCGAAAAGAATGTGGTTTTGGAGATCTGGATATTGAGACTCTAAGTTTGCAGCAGGAAAAAGCAGAGTTTCTTTCTCGGGAAAAGGTAAATGGGATCTCAAAAGAACTTGCTTTACTATTAAGGGAAGAAGAAGTTCATAATCAGTCTTTACGCGACCTTGAAAAAGAAAAAGCTGAAACTGAACGTGTTTTAGCACAGTGCCGGACGGATATAGGGACTACAAATGGGGAAATCGAAGAAAACAAGAAACGTATACTGAAAATTGAAGAAAATAATCAAAAACTTAAAGAAAATGCAGGGGTCGGGGAAACTTCCGAGATTCCTTTATTTATAAAAGATCTGGAAGAAAAAGAAAACCTTCTGCATGAACGGAAAAATGAAGCTTCAACAAAGCTTGCTCTTGCCTTCAAGGAAAAAGAAACTGGAAATATAAATCTTCTCACGCTCGATAAGGAACTTCAAAATTACAAAGTAGCAGTTGGGAAAGGTAAAACAGAAATTGAAATTCTTGAGGAGGAACTCAGAGAAAACGAAAAAGCAGTTTTGGGAGTACAGGAGCAAAAATCCGAAGCTTCTGCTGGATTAAAAGGGTTAGGATTTACCGGAGAACAGCTAGAGGACCTTGAATCTCTCAGTGAGCTTTTGCTGGAGAATAAAAACAGGCTTCATGGACATGAAAAAGAGCTTGAAGCTATCCTGAGAGAGCTTGATAAAGTTCTCAGTAAAAACCGGGAACTGCTTGCCGAAGGAAAATGTCCTACCTGCGGACAGGAGCTTAAAGGCTCTGAGATTGCATGTACAACTGAGGAATCCGAACAGAAAAAAGAAAAACTTACAGCAGAACATCTCGATATAAAGCTCCAGCAGGCTGAAATCGAAAAGAAACTCAACCGGCTCAAGGATGCAAAAAAGCTGGAGAAACGGATTTCGGATTACGATCAGGAGATTGAAAAACTAAAGAATAAAGCAAAGGATTTGCAAGAAAGAATAGCGATCCATAAAACTCGGATAGAGGAAGATTCCCTTAAACTTGAAGGTCTTAGTAAACAAAAGCAGGAGCTAGAAGCAAAAATGGGTCAGCTACTTCCAGATATTAAAGCCTTGCAAGGCTGGGAAGAGGCAGCTCAAAAAGCTCACAGTGAGAGTGGAAAAGCGCTTCAAGATGCAAAAGCCTTTGAGAAAAAGCTTGCAGAAAACTACTCGGAAATAGAAAGCCTTAATGGAAAAATAAGGACTTCTCTTGCTTTAATCGAAAATTACAAACAAAGGCTTGAAGAACTCAATAAGAAGTTAAAAGGGCTTACCTCGCGGGAGAATCTGGAAAAAGAAAAACTCACAGCTCTGGAAATTGAGCTTGAAACTTTGTGGAAAAAAGAAGATCTGGAAAAAAAGGCTCATGAAGAGAGCAAAAAGCTTCTCTTACAAACAAAAAAACTCGGGGCAAATCTGATCCAGATGGATAACATAAAGTACAAAATCTCCGAGCTTGAAGCTTCAATCAGAAACCTTACTGAAAAAGTCGGTTTTTTTGACGGAGAGATTCTTGAAAGAAGTGAGCGTATAAAGCAGATTGAAGGAAAATTGCAGGGTAACAAGTTTGAAGATCTTCAGCTCAAACGTACCCAGCTTGAAGAGTATCAGGCAAAACTTTCTGAAAAAACTCGACAAGCGATGACTGTAAAAGATGTACTCCTAAAAGAAGTCGGTATGGTTGAAAATAGCTTAAAACGCCGTAATGAATTGAAAGACGAACTCAAAGCTCTTGAAAACCGACAGATGTACCTTGAAGCAGTATATAATAATGCCGAAGAGCTTGAGAATATGTATATGCGTGTTCGGGCTGACATGCGGGCAAGGAATATAGGAGCTCTTTCCACACTTGTGAATGAAATGTTTAGCTTCATGTACACAAATAATGCTTATTCTCACATAGAACTAGATCCGGAATACAATCTTACGATTTACAGAAAAGATGGCATTCCCCTTGAACCTAAGCTCCTGAGCGGGGGTGAACGTGCGATTTTTAACCTTATCTTACGATGCGCTATTTACAGACTTCTTGCTATGGGTTTTGGTGGGGATCGAGCAGATGGCCTTCCACCAATGATCCTTGACGAGCCCACAGTTTTTCTGGATCGTGGGCATATAAAGCAGCTTTTGAAACTAATTGATATGATGCGCAATATAGGAGTAGGCCAGATTATTGTGGTTTCTCACGACGAATCCCTTATAGATTCGGCAGACCACATTTTCCAGGTAGACAAAGATCCTATTACCAATATGTCGTCCATTGTAAAGCTTTAATATTGTTATTTTAAGGCTTTATTGGGCAGTGTGCCGAAAGTTCTATAAATTCTGATTAACCAGTTTTTCTTTATCTCAAAATACAGGATTTATCATTTTTACTAATCTTGAAGAAAATAGATATTTTATATTTCTTTATTGATACAAAGAATATTCCTCCCCAAAAGGGAAAATATTGGGTACGATGGGCATAAGCTTGATAGAATTAAACAAAAAGTATTTCCAAGATTGAGAGCAAAGAAATATGATATCTTGAAGTTATAATGTTAGCAGCAACTGAGGTAAGATGAAGTTTTGGGATAAACTTTTACACGACATCATCTAACAACTTAACAAATTCTTAATTTGATACTGATACTTTCGTCTCTTTTTCTTTTATGTGTTCGTCACCTGAATTCTCAAAAATATTATTTATTAAATACGTTGTCAGAGCAACAAGCAACCCAAAGGAACCTGATACCCTAAAAACCGTGCTAAGGTCAAAATGCAACAGGACTATACCAAGCACTATAGGAGAAAGACACGAACCAAAGAACTTCATGGAGTTATGAATGGATAGAACTCCACCTTTTGATTCTGAAGGGGCGATATCAATTATCTGTGTATCAATTGCAGTTTGAGCAAGTCCATACCCTGCTCCGAACAGCAATATTAAAGGAAAAACTGCAACAATCGAATGTGCAAATGAGAGGGATAATAATGCCAGTCCGGCGAGTACAAAAGCAGCAGTAATAATCGTTGTCTTTGAATACTTGCTGGCCAGACTCTTTACGCGGGATATAGTTAAAATGATAGCCATTCCCTGGAAAGCCAAAATAAGTCCTGCTTCTTTTGCAGTATAGCCAAGTACAGTCTCAATCATGATTGGCACGTAGACAAGCACTGCATATAGTAGGAAGAAAATCACAAAGCCCTGGAATATTGTGTATGTTACTCTCAACTCTTTGAGTGCTTTAAACCCATTAGTTATGCCCTTGTGATCATCATTGTTCCTCTGAACCCTTGTCTCTGGAAGGAAGGTAAGCACAACAAAAGCGAATGGAAGTGAAAGTGCATAGAAAAGGAATGGATAGTTCCATCCAAAACTTGCCAGTGCTCCACCTATAAGAGGAGCAGACACCGAGCCAATGGCAAGAGCTATACTAACTCTGCTCATGGCGTGGAAACTTTCATGACCTTTGTACACGTCCGCTATGACCAACATGGTCAAAGGCAGCAAGGCTGCTGCTCCTATGCCCTGTATGAATCTCAAGATCAGAAGTAATTGTAGATCAGAGGTAAAATAACTTACAAGTCCTGGTAGACCATAAATCACCAGGCAGGGAACAAGTATTTTCTTACGGTTTACACGGTCAATGAAATGTCCAATAACCAGTGTGAAAATAGCTGTTGAGAAAGTGAACGCTGAAATTAATAGTCCTATTTCATGGGATGTTGTCTTCAGAGGTTTCACCATATCTGGCAAGACTGGAGCTAAAAGAGCTCCTCCTGCCATTGCAAAAAATGCAGTAATACAAAGCATTAGAAGATGACTGCTTTTAAATTGCATGATTTAATCTCTTTATTTTACATTATTTTGAATACATTCTCAAACATAATTTCAAGTAAATTCGTAATTTCTCTTCTTTGACTGTCATCAAAGCTGGAGAAGAGAATTTCCTCCCATTCCGAAGCTATTTTTTTCAGTTCAGGTTCAAGTTTTTTCCCTTTCTCGGTAAGAAAAATTCTGTATGATCTTTTGTCCTTCTCATTTCTCTGTCGGAAAACATAACCATCATCAACAAGTTTTTTTATAGCTCTTGCAGTATTGCCTTTATCAATTTTTAGATAATTAGAAAGACTCTCCTGATTGATTCCATCTTTATGATATAATCTCATAAGAAAAGGAAACTGTCCCCTTCCAATACCATATGGCTCAATTTTTTTTCCAATGTAGATTTGTTCATATCTATAAAGGTATGAGATGGATTTTCCAATGAATTCCTTGCCACACAATTCGTTAGTATATGAGCTTCCACTGGATTCAATTGTATTCATTTCTATTATCCACCAGATTGTCCTATTAATATAGTTGTTATTTACAACCAATTTACTTGTAGATAACAACTTTTATTATATATAATTGTTGATACAACTAATTGGTTACAAAATTTTGATAATGAACCCATTCAGGACTGATTCGGTTGTAAAAATTCAGAATAAAACCAATGAAAAGTTTAATTGATGCATAGGTTTTACATCAAAACCTATACATACAACAGAGATATCCTACAATTTTCCGCCAAAACTAGCTCAAAAAAGTCAAAATGAATATGTTTCGTGAAAATCAATGTAAAAAATAGACGGACATCTGGTCTATAAGCACATTGGGAAGAGAAAGGTTATGGCATACAGGCCAGAAAATCCCGCATGATACTATTTCTCTGTATTCAGTTAATTCATGCCGAAAAACTGGTAAGAAGCTATAAAACAGGTCCGAAAACGCAGTAATTTTTTGATAAAACGCTTGGATGTATGTAGACTAACTTTGTATGGAATTTTATACACTGTTATTTATCATCTATTGTAAAGCTTTAATACAACCGTTGCGCCGGTTGATCACGCCGATAGGATTTGGGGATAAAGCCATCAAACTCAAAGGTTGCCAGAGAGGTTTTCGCTCAAGCCTTTTTTGAAAAGGCTTGTGAAAAGGCATGTGGTTCACCAGTATACCAGATAGTTAAATAGTTCATCAACTTCATCTTTATATTCTTCAAAAAAGCTATAGCTTTTTACAAGATAGCCTTCGGCAGGAAGGTCTTCAAGGTAGCCATACCAGTAAACAACCATACCTTCTCCGAAGATATTTGCATATTCCTGGAATTGTTTCTTTGAATAATGTTCGTGTTCGAAATCGTCCCCAAAGAGTGCTTTGCTTTCAATCCAATTGACCATACTATTGTCTACACATATAGGGTTTGCCAGAACAAAATCTGGAGTCTTGCCTTCTCCTTTAGCCCGAATATCTGCTTCGGTAAAATATGAAATTTCCCTATCATCAAGCCATTTTTGGATAACTGCTTCTCCCATCACACCTTTCTTACATTGCATCTCATGAGCATGAGGGGAGAAAAAATGATCCGCTTCAAGGGCTTTTTTAACTTCTTTTCTAAGACGTCGGTTCTCAATTAAATCCACATTCTTGAAAAGACAGTTTATATTTTTCTTGGAAATTTCACAATTCTTCATAATAAGTGATGCCATAAGGGTAGGTGGAAATCCTGCATATTCAGCAAGATCAAGAATTGTACGTCCTTGCTTCCATTTTAAAAAAATTTCGCTTTCTCTAGAATAAACCTTCCTGTGTTTGAACCTTGTCTTTTTCACTACTTTCTGGTTGAGAATCGTTGCAAGCATGCCTACAGGTTTGGAATATTCATCTGAAAGACGAAAAACATCTTTAAAGTCATGTAGTGATCTATATATTATCTGGTATGTCTGGCGGTCCATCCTGAATCATCGTATCCTTTTTTGTTTTCTTACCGGGCATACAAAATGAAAGTTCAGTAGCATGAGAGATAAACTTCTATATCAAAAGTATCTCTAAACATGCAATTGATTTTTCTTATTTATGCTCATGGTTAATAACCATAAGTAATGCCTTAAAACTCTATATTTGACTTTTTAAGAAATCTGAGAGATTACTCAGGAATGCTGGAATGAAATAAACATATATTATCTGGTATGTCTGGCGGTCCATCCTGAATCATCGTATCCTTTTTTGTTTTCTTACCGGGCATACAAAATGAAAGTTCAGTAGCATGAGAGACAAACTTCTATATCAAAAGTATCTCTAAACATGCAATTGATTTTTCTTATTTATGCTCATGGTTAATAACCATAAGTAATGCCTTAAAACTCTATATTTGGCTTTTTAAGAAATCTGGGAGATTACTCAGGAATGCTGGAATGAAATAAACTTTTTTCTTTCACGGGTGAGAGATCCTTTTCCAGAAAATCTGCTGTATATCTAGCCAATTTTTCTTGAAGAATTTTGATTAGCTCCAGAAATCTTCATCTTTGGTATCTTGAAGGTCTATTTTCATCACTTCATCAAGCTTCTCACGTTTTTCTCTAATTTCAGATAATTTTTTTGTGTTCTTATCTCTTCCTGATCGGTAAGAATTTTCTTTTTTATCAGTATCAGAAGCTACAAAAATCGTCGTGTGCTTATCATTTAAAATAATTTTTTCCTGAACGATTGGTCTTTCTTTTACTCTCGTCTGCATTTTTGTACATATGATCTTATTTTTTTCAGGTACTTCTTCTAATTTATATTCCATGTTCATGGAAGCTTTTTCTAAATCAACATCATTTGACCTTTCTTTTAGCTTTTCGTCATAATTTTCTTTAAGCTTCGGATCAGGCTTCCTTACAGTTTCTTCCTGGAAGGGCCAGTTATGAGTTCTTTTTTCATTTTTCCTTTCAACAAGTTTCTTGTTTTCTACAAGCCTTGACGGAATCCAGTCTCCTTTTTCAGAGACGCTTTTTCTTTTCGAAATGGGATTTCTGCCTAATTTACGGAAAGTTTCTTCAGCGTAAGTATCCTTATTCCTTTCCGATTTTTCGGATGTCTTACGTGTTGTGCTATAGCCTATAAGGCAGGTAGGTTCTTTTGTTCTCCACTCCAGGCAGAAGAGATGACATTCCCGCCCTTTGCACATCTGGCTTTCATCAAGTGGACATATTTCTGGAAGGGTCATAATACTAAAGACAACAGAATATAAAAAATAGTTAACGGTAATAAATATTAAAATATTTGACCAGAGTTATTTGAGAACATCAGCAATCAAAGGCGCAACGCTGAGTCTGCTTTCTGCTTTCTCAAGGGTATCGGTGCCGATTATATCTTTCACACCTGCATTGAAGAGTCTTAAAACTGCGTTCCTTGCAAGTACAGGATGTACGCAGGCAATGTAAACTTCTGCTGCTCCCTGCTTTCTTAGCATCCTTATAGACTCGGCCATTGTTCCGCCTGTCGCAATCATATCATCTACAAGAACGACCTGTCTACCTGTTACATCGAGATTTTTTGTTTTGATTACAACTGTATCTCCGCTCAACCTGGTTTTCTCCAGATGATCGTGATCAAAATCCATATCTGATGACACATTTTTCACGAGTTCTTCAGCTCCGGAATCAGGAGCAAGCAGAAGAGGATTTTTCAGGTCGAGACTTGCAATATGTTCTCCAACCAGTTTGGCAGCTTCAAGGTTGTATGCTGGTCCTGCAAAGTGTTCAAGAACGCTTTCTTCGTGGATGTTTACTGTAAATATTTTGTCAGCATTAATACAACGGGCAATTGCACGGGCACTAATAGGTTCTCCAGACTTGAATTTCGTATCCTGTCTGGCGTATCCCATGTATGGAATCACGACATTGAGTTTTTTTGCTCCTTCACAGGCATCGATAAGCTGGAGTAAAGAAACAAGATCTGAATCGCTGGGCGTGCTCTGGATGAGGGTCACATGTTCATTTTCGATCTCATCAGCGATTCGGAGATAAAGTTCTCCATCAGGAAAACGATTAAACTCGGAAAGTACAGGCTCTGTTCCTAAAGCCCGGGCAGTGCGGCTGGCAAGTAATTGTGATGCTGGTCCACCTATGATCTTCAAGATATATACCTCAGTCTGCCGTCTTGATATATCCCATCCTTTAAAAAGCTTATTTTTAATGTGTTTACTCTGGACTTCATCCTTTAAGCTTTTCAAGTACTCTTATATTTTGTATTGAAGTATTTGGATAATTTCCAGTCTCATCTTTTTCCACAGATTTCACCATATCCCATATCGTCAGCAGGGCTGCCGAAACTCCTGTGAGTGCTTCCATCTCAACTTCGGTTTTTCCGACGTTTCTGACGTCTACTGTAACCGAAATCAGTTTTATTTCTATCTTAAAATCCACATCTATGCTAGTAATTGGGATCTGGTGACACATTGGAATTAGTTCTGGAGTTTTTTTAATCGCAAGTATGGCTGCAACCCGTGCAGTTGCAAGTACGTTTCCTTTCTCCACACTTCCGGCTTTTATCATCTCTATAGTCTCCCCAGAAAGTATAATTTCCCCTGAAGCTCTGGCAAATCTCTGTATATCACGTTTTTCGCTGATATCTACCATATGTGCTCTACCGGACTCAATATGAGTAAACTGCTTTTCCACAAAATCACCGTATTTTTTCTTTTCGGTTTGAATCAAATCCGATTTTCATTTTCTTTATATACTTTATCAATTTATTTTTTCACACTTCAAATTCTGAGATTCTTTCTCTGTGAATAGTCTTCAAGCACTTTTTCTAGCTCTCTTTCAAGTTCTCTGGCTTCTTCAAGGTTGAGTTTTATAACCTGTTCATCTTCCCCGTGAAAAATCGTAACTCTTATCCGGTTTCTTTCAATTTCCAGCTTGATTTTCCTTTCAATCCCCTGTAACATACAAATTACCTCCCTATTTTATGTATTTGGAATGTTTCAAGTTTGCAACATATCATTATCAATTATGATTTTTGATTAATTGTAGTATTAAAATATGGTAGTGGATGTAAGTTATGAAGAACATATGTACAAAACTCTCTCTACAGATTTTCTCAAATAAGATGAATGTACTTGCTTTTTAGGAATTGATCAATAGCTCGCATACACGACCTAATACATTATTGAATATGTTGTTTAATATCTTAGACATTACCTTCTGTGATCATTGTTTTTAAGATTTTTCTAGATACTAATGTAGCTTTTTTGAGGGCTCTTCTCAGAAATAGTCAACTTCACTTATATAAAAAGTTACAATCTCATAAATTATTAATTTCACAAAAATAAAATTAAATATATAGTTGAAAAAGTTTACATAGAATAACTGACTTAAATATCTTTGCATATTTAATAATAAATTATTATTAATGGGCTTATCTTAAAATCATTTTAATTTTTTCTAAAAAAATTTTGATAATTAGAGTCATAATCAGAAACTCTATTGATAATTCTAAATATAAGGCTTAGATAAGCAATTTTAGATTTTGGGGTCAGCTCATTATATAAATTCAAAAACTGAGGGTTAATATGGAGAGTAATAAAACCTCTAAAAAGCTGATTCTATTAAATGCCTTGGGAATAATAGTACTGGTATTCTTAATACTGGTTAGTATCACAGGCGCAGAACCATTTGGCAATGATGGAAATTCTAAATATTTAACCAGGGAAGATGCTTCGAAGGTCAATGAACCTGTTTCGAATCCTTACTTAGCGTCCTCACTGTATGCCATCACCCACTTTGACTCTTCCCAGAGTGACTCTACGCCTTATGGGCCTCCCTGCGGTGTTTTCACTATAGATCCAACGAAAGAACCGATTGTTTACGGTGGCCCAATTAACATAATGACTCTTGCCTCAACAGACAAGGACTATATGTGGGCAGTCGGCACCGATCGCGTAAGCTACGTTAATATTTCAGGCAATAATTGGACTGCGGTGGCAGAATATGAGGCACTTGCCAATGCGACAAACAACAAATTACCGGCTATTCCTTATAAAAATTTAAGCACTTTCGGCAAGTCGTCTGCTGTAGGAATGAGCGCAACCTCGATGGATAGTTACTTAAAAAGCCTTTTCAGTGAAAATTATTCAGCTCGCTTCGGGAATGGAGGATATTCGGTAGTCGATAACAAAAACGTACTCTATGTCAATTATGGTAATAACATCTATGCATTTGCACTAAAGAATCCTTGCAAACCATCCGAAGGCATAAAAACGTGCTATATGATAGAAGATGTAGTAACTGCTATTCAGGGTAAGAACCATCTTTCAAGCGTTAGAGTATCTGGCCTTTCCATGACATACGATGGTCATCTTATTATCATATTCAGCAATGGTGTAGCAGTCGCCGACCGCGCCCTCAACACTACTTGTGCATCTTTTTGCCAGTTTAATGACAGTGAATACGTTAGCAACTCAGTTGCAGTAGATGAAAACAACGGTATATATGTAGCTAGCGATAGTGTCATGCACAAACTCGTCTGGACTGGTACAAAACTTTCAGACGATGAAGCTGACGGTGCGTGGTCGCAAGAATACACAAATTCGGTACAGCCTCCTATGATTAAGATGGGCAATGGAACAGGGTCTACCCCAACACTAATGGGATTTGGTAATGACAAGGATAAACTTGTGGTCATAACCGATGGTGCTAAACGGATGAACCTGGTGGCATTCTGGCGTGACAAAATTCCCCACGGATCCCAACGCATCGCTGACCAAATTCCAGTAACCTGTGGTTTGCCAAATGATACTGAGTGGATACAGTCAGAGCAGTCTGTAGTGGTATATGGATACGGGGCCTTTGTCGTGAATAATATGCCGGAAACTTTTGATTCTAACCTTGAAGGTAAGAACAAGATTTTTCAGGTCTCACTCATGGGCCCAGCATCTTCTACCTCTTATGGCGCTGAACGCTTCCAATGGAATACATCAACGCATAAATGGACTTCTGTATGGTCACGATCAGATGTCTCATCGACAAGCATGATCCCAATCCACAGCGTGTCAGGTAATATGGCTCTTATCAATGGTTATCAATCTCCAGACGGATGGGAAATTCTCGGACTTGACTGGGATACTGGCAAAACAGTTCATAAGACTGTCTTTGGAGATTTGAACTTCGGAAACGGTGCATATGCAGTTCTGCAGTATCTGAATAATGATGATCTGATTTTCAATTCAATATCAGGCCCGATTCGTATCCATTACGACCAGAAATAATTCGGAGGGAAATCTCCTTTTCAAGAAAAAAATATAGTGTCACATACAACGGTAAAATGTTGTAAAATTATATTGCTATAACTTACATAGTTGCCTGCTTTGCAGGCAATTTTTTAATTTCCCTAAATCTATCTTAAAGTGGGGATTGGAGATATCTCTAAAGTTAAATCTTCTAATGTTAAATTAATTGCAATAGTAGATTTATAGAACTAGAATGAACTTTGAGATTTTTTTCTCTTTTTTATCCTATTTCAGCTTCTTTAATTATTCTTGGAATATTTTCTATAACGTCCGTTGCAAGCAACCCGTTTCCTGCCTTTTCAAAAGCCAGATCTCCAGCTGCTCCATTTATGTATGCAGCACAGGTTGCCGAAAGAAATGCAGGATTTCTGGAAAACAACGATCCTGTAAGGCCTGCAAGGACATCTCCTGTACCTCCTACGGTCATGCCTGCATTTCCTGTCCTGTTCAGAAGGATCTGTTTTCCATCCGATATAATATCGATTTTTCCTTTGAGAAGTGTTACGACGCCTTTTTCCTCGGAAAATTCCCTCACAACTTTAATACGGGCTTCCTCACTTTCGGGAGTTTCCATGTTTCTCAGAAGGGTAAATTCTCTGGCATGAGGGGTTACTATTAGTTCACAATTGCCTGCAAGGCTTTCAAAGATATTGCCTGAGAGGGCTGAAAGTATATCGGCATCAAGAACGGCTTTCCTGCAAAAGGGTAGGATTTTCCTGACGGTTTCCATGGTTTCTGTTGCTCTTCCAAGTCCCATTCCCATTACTACTACATCATGGGAATTTATAAGATCTACAAGAATAGAAAAATCATCGGGGCAGAGGATCTCTGAAGAAAGTTTTCGGACGATTAGATTTGGAGAATAAGATGCTACAGTTTTGGCTACAGACACAGGAACTGTTACGGTTACAAGATCTGCTCCTGATTTCAGCGCTGCAAGACCTGCAAAAGTCGGAGCTCCTGAATATGGTCCACCTCCTATAACAAGAATTTTTCCGGAATCTCCTTTGTGCCCTTTCGATTCTCTCTTGCTTAGCATCATCAGGTCTCCAGGGCCGACATATTTTTCGGCGTCTGCAAAGATCCCTATCTCTGCAACCTTTATTACTCCAGTATATTCTTTTGCTCCTTCATTTAAAAGTCCAATCTTCATATGGTGAAATGTAACTGTAAGCTCTGCATTTACAGCTTTTTCAAAACTTCCTCCATCAGGATCAAGTCCTGAAGGAATATCAATTGAAATTATTTTTTTCCCTTTTTTCCCTTCTCTATTTATAAAATCGATAGCCTTTGATTCAGGCTCTCTTATTTTTCTCTTTACTCCGGTCCCGAATATGGCGTCTACAAGTAGATCAGCTTCTGAAAACCAGTTAGACGCTTCAACTTCAAGCTGGCTTGAATCCGTTATTTCAAGTGCCTCGACGCGGCTGAATTTCAGAAGGGAATAATTGTGAAGAGCTTCATTTGTTCCTATATCTCTGGCTTTTCCTAACAGGATTACCTTTACAGTGTATCTTGAAAAACCTGCAAGATGTCTGGCGGCAACAAAAGCATCTCCTCCATTGTTTCCCCTGCCTGCAACAAAAAGTATTTTCCCGCTTTCAAGTTTTTCTCTTGCGTTCTGTGCAATAATGGCTCCTGCATTTTCCATTAACTGGACAGGTAGAAGCCCAAGGCATTCGCAGTTTTTGTCTATTGCTTTCATCTTTGAAGAACTGATACACTTCATGGTAATTACCTTCCTACCTATCTCATTTTGTTTCCTGTTACTTATCTACTACTCAAATATTTCTGCAAGCCTCGGTTCGCTGGCTTATAGACTATTTTAGGAATTATTATATATTTCAGAGTAATTGAAGTAATTTATTATATTTTTGCATCAAGGAAAACCTATTTGATGTCATTATGTATATTACGTTAAACTCCAATATAATTAATATCGGAATTACTAAATTTTCATGAAAAACAGCACTTATTCCTTATGTGTATGATTCGCAAAGTATAATTTCATAAGAGTATTTAATTAGTAAAAATAATGTTCTAAAACTACGGCTAGCCTTACAGTTAACTAACTGTAGTAAAACGTGAACAGGTAGGACTCTGATCAAATGTTTGCTTTCCTTTGCACGTGTCTGGACTTATATAATATAGGGAGGACTATTTTTGCCTAATTTTTCAAAAGATGCGGATAGCAATCTTAAAAGTACAGTCAAACCCAGATACCTTGTTCTGGGCAGTGGAAGTGTCGGTTTTGCGCTTGCAAAAGAGCTCAGGGAAAGCAATAAGCTCGTAATTATTGTAGATAAAGACGAAGCTAAGGTTGAGACTCTTAGAGAAGAAGGCTTTGAAGCAATTGTAGGTGACATCTCCGATCCTGAGCTCGTCAATAAGATTGACCTTAAAAACGTTGTTGTCATACTTTTCCTTACTTCCAATAACGAGGCTAACAGGAAGGGCATTGAAAATTTCAAAAAGGCAATTAACCCTGATGTTCAGCTCTTTTCCCGGGCTTCAGACATTATCAATAAGGAAAAAATGGAAGATCTTGGGGCAGATTATGTCTTTATGCCTTCCAAGCTTGTTGCAAGTTCCCTTTCCCGTTCCCTTGAGAGAGCTGAGTCAGTTCACAGGGGCAACAGGCTTGCGCGGTGGCTGAAGGGAATAAGGGATAAAAAACTTGCTATTGTAATTCACGATAACCCTGATCCGGATGCCATTTCTAGTGGGCTGGCCCTAAAAGAGATTGCAAAGAACATCGGGGTTGAAGCAAACATCCTTTACCACGGCAGAATCGGGCATCAGGAAAATAAAGCCTTTGTAAACCTACTCGGAATTGACCTCGGGAAGATGGAAGAATACGACCTCAAAGACTTCGATGAAATCGCTCTGATTGACTGTTCGATTCCCGGAGTTAACAACATGGTTCCCCCCAACTCGTATGTGGGTGTTGTAATTGACCATCATCCTACCGGAGATACTGAGATAAAGGCTGAGTATATAGACATTAGGCCTAACTTTGGAGCAACGGCTACTATAATGACAAAGTATCTGCAGCAGCTCAATATAAATATCTCCAAGACGCTGGCAACGGCTCTGCTCTATGGAATCCGGACTGATACCCAGGATTTCAAGCGGAAGACTGACCCCGCAGATCTTTCAGCTGCTTCGTACCTTTATCCTCTTTCGAACCACGGAATCCTGGATCAGCTTGAGCAGCCTTCAATGGCCATCGAAACTCTTGAAGTACTCGGGGAAGCTATCAGGAACCGGCAGGTGCTAGGAAGTTACCTTCTCTCGAATGTTGGGAACATAAGAGATAGAGATACGCTTCCGCAAGCTGCGGATTACCTGTTGAGCCTTGAAGGGATCTCTACAACCGTGGTTTTTGGGGTTACTGATGATCGTATATATATTTCCGGCCGAAGTAATGATATAAGAATTAACCTTGGAGAAATTATGCGCCAGGCTTTCGGTGAAGATGCAGGTGGACACGCAAACGCAGCAGGAGCTCAAATTCCTCTTGGAGTTTTCAGTGCTACAAAAGATCGGCAGACATTACTAAGGCTGGTTAATGAAGCAGTAGTAAAAAGGTTTCTGAGTGCTGTAGGAGTCGAAAGTGCTGGAGAATGAGGCTTCATTTCGACTCTAAATATACGTCTAAAATTTCTACCTAATGATTTTGAATGAAATCTTTTTGAAATATTATACAAAAGAACATAACAGAGTTAAAATAATAGAAAATACAGAATCGAATAAAAATAATAAGAAAACAGAATAGAGTAAAAAATAAGAAAACAGAATAGAGTAAAGATAAGAGAAAAAAGTGTTTTTCTCCTCTCACTTTTCTAAAGCTTTCAATTTTCTAGGCATCTAGTTTCTTTTTGATGCTTTGAATATCTGATTTCGAAAGTGTTACTTTGCTTTCGGAATTTTTACCTCTACACTGTTTCCATTTTCAATATCTTTTTCTGTTACCTGTATTCCTGAAATTGTGACATTTTTATCTGTTTTCAGGGTATAAGCTAACAGAGCATTGACTCCACCTGCTGTATTTTCGGTCGAATAGGGTACAGTTATTTCAAATGAGCCGTTCTTGTCTGATACTGCTTCATTCTGATATGTAAATTTTCGGCCTGCGTTGGAGCTCAGTTCAAGGGTAGCAGTAATGTTCTGTCCTGGAGATGTAGTACCTGAAAGCTTGGCTCCGGAAACAAACTCGAATACCTTTACGCCGTCACTGTCATTATCTTCTTCTTCAGATACATTACTTTCATGAACAAGCCTCAGGTTTCCAAGGTTTGATCCATCAAGTCGATAAAGTTTGTATATCTCGGTATTTATGAATGCCTTTTTAGCAGTTGCAACGGTCGAAAAGCTGCCATTCTCATTAACTGTTTGAATGTTTAAATATTGACTTATGTTTTTGCCTGCAAGTGTAACAATAGAACTAAACTTGCCGGTTGCCATCTGTTTGTCAGCGATTACATACTTTACCTTGAGCTTTTTCATAATCTCATTTGCTTGTTTCTCCGAGTCAGTCAGGAAGAAAAGTGAAGAATCCTGTATGCCTGTCTGGAAATTGTTTGAAACCGCAGGTCTTTTGGCCGTATATACAATCCAATTTCCGTAATCCCACCAGCTCAAAACCCCATATTCAGGAGTTTTGGAAGGGTTATCATAATAAGAAGTTTTAGGGCTTGAAGATTCAAGCCAGGTAAGAGAGTCCTTCCATGAAGGATCAATAAAGCCGCCATTATCTGCAAGAGCAAGTCCTATCCATGCACAGGGTACAAACACAAACCCTAGCAGTATAATGGATGAAATAATTTTGAAGTAATCGGGTTGAGAATTCTTTTTTGAGCTTGATAAATTATTAGTTTTCATCTTTGATTTTGTTTTTGACTTTGTTTCCTTTCCGGTCTTAATTTCATGGATAGAGTTGTTTCCTATTGGTTTGGATTTTAATAATTTCTTTACTTCAGTTTCAAAGTCTAAAGACTCAAATAAAACCCATAAGAAGTATGCACTAAGGATTGAAATGTTTACTGCAAACAGATATGTAAAACGCCTTTGGTTAAATGCTAAATATGCAAAGAATATTGACCACAAAAGGAAAAATACCCCTTCAGACTTTGATTTTTCTCTTTTCCATTCAAGGCACAGAAGGAAAAAGCCTCCTAAAGTGGTAATGAGACAAAGTCCTAGACTTCCTATTACTGGCGAAAGGGAAAAACCGCCCTGTTCATCTAAAAATAGGGGTAGAGCTTCGGTAATTGTGCCTAAGTATTCACCTATTCCCAGGAAGTATTCTATTCCCTGAATTATGAAATTATAAGTTTCGACGGAAAAAATTCTGAGGGACAGAAGTCCAGCTACAGAAATCAGTATTAAAGCAGCTGGATAATATTTCCAGTCTAGATCTTTTTTCAAGATATATGAAGAAAAACCCCAGAGAATTAAGGTTCCTGCTAGCATAGCAAATACATAGAATACCTGGAACCATGAAAGGTACATTGCACTCATTTCTAGTCTAGGACGTACGGACATAGCTGATAGAGGAATGGTAAAGAGAAGCGTTACAAGTATGCTTGTAACAGCGCAGATCAGATGATAGTCAGATTTTTTCCCAGCTTTAAGGTCTATTATGGTCTGTATGAATTCATAAAGTACAATGAAGCTCACAAAAATCGGAGCTCCAATCCATGTATAAATCATGAGTGCAAAGAAAAAGCCGGATGCTCCTGCGAAAACTAATGGTTTTATAAGCTTCTTTTCAGAAGAAATATTTCGAAGAGAGTTAAGAGAAAGGGACTCTTCTCTAGCCCATTTTAAGGCAAGTATGAAGAGCGCATAAGCTGAGGTTGAGAGAAGAGTCTCTGCTACGTGGTGGTCAGTTGCCCCAAACTGGGATATATATATGTGCCCTGGAATAACTGCAAAAATGAAAGCTGCAAGAAGTGCATTTTTTCTGTTAAATACCGAGGAAGCTGCAACATACAAAGGAATTACTGTCAGTACTCCAAGAATTACAGGTAACAAAGCTCCTGCAAATTCAATTGTATGAACAGTCGGATGTCCTCCTCCCATGATGTTTGCAAGTAGTCCACCTAACAGATCGAAAAAAGGTGGCCACCCTATTTGATATCCTTGGGGATAATTAATGTAAGAATCAAAATTCAGAGTATGAGGAAAATTATAAGCTGTATATAAAATGCGTCGCATGTGATAGAAGCTATCGTATCCAATGAAGTTTATGTTTCCATTTGCCGTAACCGAGGAATATGACAGCATACGCATGAGAAAAGCAACTATTACAGCTATGGTCAGAGCAATAGTACTGAATTTTGAATTATGAGCGGGTCGTTTTGCCACCGGACATCCCATGCCTTTGTTCGTTGTAACCATCTCTTTTAGTTTTTTCATCCATTTGAATACTCCACTTTTGAGTAAATGGTCTTTGATATTGTTCAAATTAATTTAATAATTTTCAAGTTTTTTAATCCAACTAAGATGGTGGGTACTTCTGATTCTTACCTCATCTAGCAAGTATTATATATAACTCTCCTAATGTTGGTATGAATTTTCAATGCTTATAACCGTTGAGCTTATAACCGTTGAAATTATTGAATTCTTGAATTTATGGAGAAGGCTTATTGTTAGTTATGGAAAATTTGTTTACTTAGGTGAGACATGTTATTACTAGGAAAATGGTTGATAGTATCAATGAGCCAATTCTTCTCACTAATTTAAGCCCTAATGCTATTATTAAAGCTCTGAAGCTATTAATAAAAATATCCAATCCCAGTATAAAATCTTTTAAAAATTATAGTATCATCAATAAAAATTTTTGATATTCTTGGTAAATATTTGATACTACTAGTATTAAGAATCTATCATAGTCTCGCAAATTAGAAAAATCATGTAAGTATCATTTCTTACTCCCTTACTATACTGGATTTGTTTTTAGTTGCTTCTTAAATCCGTTAATACCCATAAAACAAGTGAGAGTTCGATGAAAATAGCTATATTTCATGATTATTTCGGAGCAATTGGCGGTGGAGAAAAACTCGTGCTCATGCTCGCAAAGCACTTCAATGCCGATGTTATCACTACTGACTTAAATGCGGAATCCATAAAAAAAATGGGTTACCCGGATATTCGCATAATCAGCCTGGGAAATACCCCAAAAGTACCTCCTTTAAAACAAATTTCTGCATCTTATCACTTTGCAGTCTGTGATTTTTCAAAGGAATATGATTTCTTCATATTTTCAGGTAATTGGGCATATTTTGCAGCAAAGAAACATAAACCCAACCTTTATTACTGCCATACTCCTACGCGGGCTTTCTATGATCTTTACGATACCTTTCATCAATAGACAGTCTTTCTTTATTTCGATCTTTTTCCGGATCTGGGTCAGTCTTCATAGACCAGTTTCCGAATATTATTTTTCCCACGTCTGTAAAATTGCAACTAATTCACAGAATACATTAACGAGAATAAAAAAATACTTTAACAGGGATGCTGAAGTTATATATCCTCCTGTAGAAACTTCAAAATTTACGTGTAAAGAATATGGAGATTTCTGGCTTTCAGTAAATCGCCTTTATCCTGAAAAGAGAGTAGAAATCCAGATTGAAGCATTCAAAAAAATGCCTGAGGAAAAGCTTGTTATTATTGGAGGATATTCAGAAGGAGATCATGCAAAAAGTTACGCAAAAAATATTGTTGACAATTTACCGGAAAACGTAAAGATTCTAGGAGAAGTTTCTGAACCTGAATTACTTGATTTTTATTCCCGCTGTAGAGGTTTTATTTGCACTGCTATGGATGAAGATTTCGGAATGACGCCGGTGGAAGCTATGGCAAGTGGAAAACCTGTAGTAGCTGTAAACGAAGGCGGGTTTAAGGAAACAATAATTGACGGAAAAACAGGCATGCTTGTAGAAACTGATATTCAAGATATCGTAAGGGCAGTAAAAGTTATTTCGAAGAATCCATCGAGGTATGGAAGTGAATGTCTTAAGAGAGCAGCTATGTTTGATATCTCTAATTTTGAAAATGCTATGAAAAAAAGTATTTCTCATGAAAACTGGCCGAAAGATATGTAAATTGGTCTAATAATAATTAATTTTGAAAGCATAAGTCTTTTACCAAATTGAATGAATTTCCTTCCATTTTGGCAAGTAGCAATAGGAGATATTAATTTGAATATAGGTTTAATTCTCGAATTAGCAAAAAGGGATATTACTGAAAAATATTCTGGATCTACTTTAGGAGCTTTGTGGAACTTCATTTATCCACTTGTAGATATTTTTATCTTTACTGTTATATTTGGTAATCTTATGGGATCGCGTTTACCAGGTTCTTCTTCGGTCTTCGCATATGGATTCTATCTTACTTCTGGCGTAATTGCATGGAATGCTTTTTCGAATACTGTCACAAGGACATCTAGTGTTTTTTTAGACAAGAAATATATCATATCTAAAGTTAAGGTTGATCTTTCTTCATTTCCTCTCTATATTGCTGTTTCGGAGAGTATTACTTATGTTGTGACAATGGGAATATTTCTGTTCTTACTTCTAATCAGTGGTTATGGAGTAAGCCGTGCAATTCTATTCGTTCCATTTATATATATTGTCCAGCAGATCTTCGCTTATTCCATTGGATTTTTTGTTGGAGTATTTGTTGTCTTCGTAAGGGACTTAAAAGAAATTATAGGAATTATGTTTAAGATCTGGTTTTGGTTTACTCCAATCGTGTATCTTTATAATGTACTTCCAGATTTTGTAAAAAAGCTTATGGTTTATAACCCTGCGTTTTCATTCATTCACTTATATCAAACTATATTTATATACAAAGAAATCCCGAGCTTAAAGCCTATTTTATGTCTGCTCTTGTTAAGTTTTGTAATTCTATTCTTTGCAGAGATTGCCTTCAAAAAACTAGAAAAAGATATTCGAGATTTCATATAATTAAACTCACAAGTTGTGACTCAATATGATCAAAGTATCAGGTGTTTCAAAAAAGTTCAAGTTGTATCATACACCCACTGACAGATTAAAAGAGAAAATCTTAAGGAAAAAATATCACCGAGAGGTCACTGCATTAGATAATATCTCCTTTGAAGTGAATGAAGGACATACTCTCGGAATTGTAGGACAGAACGGAGCGGGAAAATCCACTATATTAAAGGTACTTTCAGGTGTCATGCTTCCGGATACGGGCTTGATCGAAGTGGATGGAAAAATAACTGGTTTACTTGAATTAGGAACAGGTTTTGATCAAGAGCTTACAGGGCTTGAAAATATATTCATGAATGGGACATTTCTAGGAATGGATAAAAACGAAATCGAAAAGAAAAAAGAAGAAATTATTGATTTCACAGAGCTTGGGGATTTTATTTACGACCCGATAAAAACATACTCATCGGGTATGCTAATGAGACTTGCTTTCTCAATAGCAATGCATGCAGAACCAAAGTGCTTTTTAGTTGATGAAGCTCTCTCTGTAGGGGATGCATATTTTCAGCAAAAATGCATGAGAAAAATTCTGGAATTCAAAAACAATGGTGGATCCATTATTTTTGTATCTCATGATATGAATGCTGTGAAGACTATATGTGACTCAGCAATATTGTTAGACCATGGTCATATAATTAAATCTGGTGACCCAAAAAATATAATTGATTATTATCATGGAATGATTTTGCAAAAATCACATATGGGAGACGCAGAAGTAAAATTATATGACATTGAAAACGTGAACAATTTTACAGGTCTTAAAAATCCAAATGTCTCAACAGGGGAAGTTGAACTTCTTTCTTTTAAAGTTCTGAATTCACTAAATGAAGAAATATTACATATTGAAAGTGAACAGGTAATTAAAGTCATATATCAAGTCAAAGCCTTAAAAGAATTATCTGATCCTCACTTTGGTCTTCACGTTAGAAACAATCTGGGTGTATCGGTATTTGAAACAAATACATATTGCAGTGGCATTAAAACTTTTACTCTAAAAAAAGGACAGATTGCAGAATTAATCTGGGAATTCTTTTTTCCACTTTCAGCAGGAGATTATTCATTCTCTGTTGGTGTGGCAAATAAAGGATACGGAAAAGATGCTTTTGAAGAATATTTGCTCATGGCTCACGATGTAGAGGTTTTAAAAGTAATTCCTAATGAGTAGTGCAATTATCTATTCTGGAGTTTTCAATATGAAACCAAAAATAAAAATTCAAGAAGGATGCTGCAAAGAAGTATAAGCTTATTCTAAAAAGAGATATGAGCTTATTCGGAAAGAACTATAGTGTTTTTGATTAAATTATCATTTTTCTGTTGAAACATGCCGAAAATGAACATGTTTTAAGGGATAATAAAAGACTTAGATAATTAGACGTAGTTTCGGTTAAAGGACTTTATGTCATAATAAATCATATACTCTGGAAATTGATTCATTTTACGATAATCAAGTTCATTGAGGAATATAAATTGGATACACTAGAAATTAAAGATGAAGAGGTAAATGTCGAGAAGATCATGGAAAAAATCCGTGAGAATATAGAGAGGAGGAAAGAAGAGGGCATATATACAGAAAATGAACCGGAAATAATGAGTGAAACATTTTCTGCAGCTTCTCCTGTCAATAGGGATATTCCTGAAGGTCTCGAATTTATAAATTATTGTGACATTTGTAATGATAGTTATACAATAAGTTCTCATCGTCCAATTATGGGGAAATTTCTTGTAGAAGGACGGAAAATTGTTCACGGAGAACTCCGAGATACGTTGATCCAGTGTTTCAAAAACAAAGAGATTTTAATTTTGGCGTTGTTGACGTGGTTAAACATTTAAAAATTGAATCTCAATACTTAAAAACTGATGTTGAACATTTGAGCACTGATTTTGAACGTCTAAGCACTGATGCTAAGCAGTTTAAAAACTGGTTTTGAGTATTTGAAAACAGATGCTGGACATTTAAAAACTGAGCGTTGAATCTTTAAAATTAGATTCCTTCCCAAAATATAAAATCTGAAGTTAATAATTTTATTTCTGCAATCGATTTGGATCTGGACAACAAAGGTTGGCTTAACAGTGTACTTGAGAATCGTTTAAAAGAAAACTTGCAAAATCATAAGGTACAGAAATCTGAAGACAACGAAGCCTGAAATAAATTATTATGTATTTGAAGAACATTTCAGAGGGTCAAGGGATCATATCCAACTGCATCAAAGGGTGTTTTTAGACTACTTCACGGATTGTAAAAGTGTGTTGGATATCGGTTGTGGAAGAGGGGAATTCCTGGAACTAGCCAGGCAGAACAATATTGTTGCAAAGGGAATAGATATTAATGAAGATATGGTTAGTTTCTGCAAAGCTAAAAGTTTTGATGTAGAGTTAAAAGATGCAATTGAAACCCTTGAAAGTTTGGAAGACAAAAGCCTTGATGGAATTTTCATCAGTCAGGTAGTTGAGCATCTAGCTCCCGATTATCTAATCAAAATGCTAAACCTTTGCAATAAAAAACTCAAGTATGGTTTTTATTTGATAGCAGAAACTGTGAATCCTCTGTCGCTCTTTTCGTTTGCCAATTTTTACATCGATCTTACTCATATAAAACCAGTACACCCTGAGACACTCAAGTTTTTATTAAGTGCAGTCAATTTCCGTGATATTGAAACAAAATTTATTTCTCCGGTTCCGGACAGCATGAAATTAAAAAAGTTGCCAGACGTTGGTGATCTGAAAGGCAGAGATAAAGTTATGTTTGAAACTTATAACCATAATATAGATATGTTAAACAACACTTTATACGGACCGCAGGATTATGCAGTCATCGGTAAAAAATAAGCACTTGATGTTTGAATTACTATAATTTTTGTGTGCGGGACCGGGATAAATTAGTATGAAACTAGCGTTTGTAACTCCTTGGTACGGGAACATTCCTGGTGGAGCAGAAAGTGAATGTCGAAGGACAGTTGAAAACCTGCAAAAACACGGCGTTGAAGTTGAAATACTTACCACCTGTGTTAAAGAATTCTTGAGTGATTGGAGTACTGATTTTTATCAAGAAGGCGTTTATAATCTAAATGGAATAAGTATACGCAGATTTCCAGTCCGGAAAAGGGATACCACTCGTTTTGATAAAATAAACTACAAGCTTATACGTGGGCTTAAGATCTCTTCAGAGGAAGAGAAGACTTTTATGCGGGAAATGGTGAACAGTCCTGGCCTTTATTCTTATATTGATGAACACGGCGAAGATTACGATTACTTTTTATTTATTCCATATATGTTCGGTACAACTTACTATGGATCTTGTATACACCCTGAAAAATCAGTTCTAATTCCATGTCTTCATGATGAAAGCTATGCTTACCTGGATATTTATAAGCCAATGTTTGAAAATGTCAAAGGTATTATTTTTCATGCATCTCCTGAAAAAATATTGGCGAATAATCTTTATAACCTAAATAACAGGCAGATTGTCTTAGGAGAGGGAATTGATATGGGTTTTGAGTTAAACCCAGATAGATTCAGGGAAAAATACGGGATAAAAACTGATTTTATTCTTTATGCAGGCAGGAAGGAAGCCGGGAAAAATGTTCCTCTTCTCATCGATTTTTTTTGCAGATATAAAAAGAATAGAGAGAATGAATTGAAGCTTGTTCTTATTGGTAGTGGAACAATAGAAATCCCCTCTAAAAATAAAAATGATATTATCGATCTGGGTTTTGTACCACTTCAGGATAAGTATGACGCATATGCGGCAGCTACTTTTTTGTGTCAGCCTTCTTTGAATGAAAGTTTTTCTATTGTGATCATGGAGTCATGGTTATGCAAATCTCCTGTACTGGTACATGGGGATTGCGCTGTAACTAAAGACCACTGCATCAAATGTAATGGTGGACTTTATTTTAATGATTACTATGAATTTGAAGGGTGCTTAGATTTCTATCTGGAAAACCCTGCCATCAGAAAGATTATGGCCGCAAATGGGATGTCTTACGTTATTGAAAACTTTAGCTGGGATAAAATTGTAGAAAAATATATTGAATTCTTAAGGAGCCTTTGAAAATGGAGATTCACCAGATCTTGCCAACAATTTCTCCAGGAGATGCCATAGGCAATGAGGTCAAGGAAATTAAAAAAATTCTGAATGAATGGGGATACAAATCTGAAATCTACGCTCAAAACATACATCCCAAAATTAACGCAAAAAAGTATACCGAATATACAAAGGTTTCTTCAAAAGAAAACATAGTAATTTTTCATTTCTCTATCGGTTCTGAAATTTCTGAATTTGTTGCAAAACTTCCCGATAAAAAAATAATGATTTACCACAACATTACCCCTTCTAAGTATTTTCGTGGGGTCAATGAAACTCTTGTAAACTTACTGGATAATGGAAAAAAAGAGCTCAGATCACTTGTTGGTCACATTGACCTTGCTGTTGGGGTTTCTGAATACAATAGGTTAGAACTGCAAAAACTTGGATTTAAAAATACAGACGTTTTACCTATAATAATAGACTTTCAAGAGTATAACAATCCGAATGAAAAATTGCTTTCAAAATATGATGATGATTTCGTGAATCTCTTATTTGTAGGTAGAGTAACCCCTCATAAAAAACAGGAAGACGTAATAAAAGTATTTTATTATTACAAACTCATTAACCCCAAATCAAGGCTTTTTTTGGCTGGAAGTTATGAAGGCTGTGATGTTTATTCAAACTATCTAAAGAATCTCATTCTAAGTTTGGGTCTAAAAGATGTTCATTTATTAGGTAAAATTAGTTTTAATGATCTTATTTCCTACTATAAATTAGCTGATGTCTTTATTTGTATGAGTGAACATGAAGGTTTTTGTGTTCCTATGTTGGAAAGCATGTATTTTGAAGTTCCAATTATAGCATATAACTCTACAGCTATCCCGGAAACTCTTGAGAATTCGGGGGTTCTGATTAACGAAAAGAATTATTGTGAAATTGCTGAGCTAATAAACATATTGATAGAAGATAAGGAATTAAGGTCAAAAATTGTTGAGAAACAGAAAAAAAGATTAGATGATTTTAATAAAGAAAAAATAATTCTTAGGCTTGAAAGTATTTTATCTAAGGTGAGATAATGCCTTCAAAAAAAGTTGCTTTTGTAGTCCAGCGTTATGGTCTGGAAGTTAATGGAGGTGCTGAATTCCACTGTAGGCTTGTAGCTGAGCATTTGTCCAAATATTTTGATGTAGAAGTGTTAACTACGTGTGCAGTAGATTATGGAACATGGAAAAATGACTACTCTGAAGGGACTGAAACCTTAAACGGGGTATTAGTCAGGAGATTCCCTGTTGACTATGAAAGAGATTTACTGAAATTTAATAAATTTTCTCAGAAAATTTTTGGTAGTAGTCACACCTATGAAGATGAAATTGAATGGATGAAACTTCAAGGTCCGTATTCAACAAAACTTTTAAACTACCTAAAAAAGAATAAAGATAATTATAATTGTTTCATCTTTTTTACATATCTATACTGCACTACTTATTTTGGTCTTCCGCTTGTAAAAGAAAAAGCGTTGCTTGTTCCTACAGCACATGATGAACCACCTATTCATTTATCAATCTTCAATTCTCTTTTCAACAAGCCAGTTCATTTTATCTATAACACAAAGGAAGAAAAAAATTTAGTTATTTCAAAATTCCGGGTCTCAAATATACCTTCTGATGTTGTAGGTGTAGGTATAGACATTCCGGATGAAATTGATTCCGCTTCATTTGTTCAGAAATATAATCTGGACGACTTTATTATTTTTGTTGGGAGAATCGAAGAGTCTAAAGGTTGTCAGGAATTATTTGATTATTTTCTTCGTTATAAAAAGGAAAAGAAATCTTCTCTTAAGCTCGTTTTACTGGGAAAACAGATTATGAAGATTTCTCAAAGCCCTGATATTTTTTCCCTCGGTTTTGTACCGGAACAGGATAAGTTTAACGGGATAAAATCGGCTAAACTATTAATAATGCCTTCGAAGTACGAAAGTTTGTCAATGGTCCTGCTGGAATCATGGCTATGTAATACGCCTGTACTTGTAAATGGACGTTGTGACATATTAAAAGGTCAGTGTATCAGAAGCAATGCAGGACTGTATTATGAAAACTATGATGAATTTGAGGTATGTCTGGATTTCCTTCTGAAAAACGATGGATTGAGACATGCTATGGGGATAAATGGAATGAAATTTGTTTTGGAAAATTACTCATGGGAAAGCATAGAGAAGAAGTATATTTCAATATTGCAGAAAGTTGAGAATTCTTTAGAGAATTAGGTTTTGTAGAAATCTTTCCATATCTGTTTTTCGGAAAACCTCATAAAAAAGAATATTAAAAATGCTCCTTATTTTTTGTCCCCACAAAAAACTAGGAGTAATTTCTATTGTCATCAAGCAAGTATATTCTATTTATTTCCATTATTCTATTTATTTCTATTATTAAATTTATTGATATTAGTCTCAAAATTATTCAGGCTTACAGATTTAACCTTTACTCCTGTAAATATTCTAAACAGGTTTATACTCAATATCAGTTTCTTGTTTTTTTATTGAAAGAGTATATAAGCATAGATTATCGTGATTTTTTAGAACTTATTTGCCTTATGAGCAATGTAAAGGAGAATACAGAAATCAGATATATTTGACCTTTTTGAAATATAGTACTACCGATGGCGTATTTATTCGAGATAATATAATCAGTAATATAGTTACTGACTAATAATTATCAATAGTTTTTTATACTTTTGGTTTTATGTAACCCCTGCAGGTCGACAAATCTACTTGTTACACAGAAAATTACCTCCTTTAATACCCCATAAACTGTTAAAATAAACACCACCAACACTCCCATTTGTCGATCTGTCAATCCTCCTTTTTTGTGAAATTAAAGCTAAAAAATATTTTCATCAAAAAATAACTAAAATTTCAAAAACCTTCTATGTCTTAATTTTTTTAAAAAATCAAGCTTTTTTGTATTAATGAGTAAATTAACCTTTTAGATACTTTTGCTTAAAACGCAGCCAACCATTGCCTTTGTCTAGATTCCATGCATGGTATACAGATGTCGCATTAACTCCACTAAAATGATAGATTGTATAATTGCTGCAGTGCAATATCCTATCCGGCTTATGTGCCGTAACAAAAGCATTAGGAGTATTTGACTGTGAATCATCATCACTGATAATAAAATAATCAGTCGGTTTTTCATTGTACCATCTTACACAGGAATTCCATTCGCATGGAATAAAGCCATTATCTGTAAAGATAACTGGACGGACAAGCACCTTTTCGTTTGAAAAATATGTAGTTATACCAGCATCCCAATAGTCAGCATACGCATAAGTAATATTATTTGCTTCCATATAATTAATAAGTTCATATGCTCTGGCATCTGGTTGAGAATCTAGATTTGTAACAGAAAAAATGTTAGCCGTAGCAGATGATATTAAAATAATGGCAATGAGAGAAATATACAAATGATTTTTTGAGCTTGCAAAAAAGGATAGAATCATGAATACCGAAATAGCTGTGAACCCAAGGTATCTGTAAGTTCCTTCGCTTAAACTAGTGAAGGTAAGTCCAGCGAACATTATCGCGGCTGATAAGGTCATTATAATAGCAAATCTCTTCATTCCAGGATTAGTAGCATGCCCCATATTCCAGATAGCAATGCAAAGGGCTGTTAAAAAAACAAGCGTAAGTAATATGTCAACAAAAGAAGGATTATGTCCTTCAGTCAGTATATGATATAAGCCTGTACTCAGATACATTGACAAGTGACGGAAAAAATCGATGGCATTAATGTACATGTTGGACTGTTTCTGAACACTAAACAGGTTTGGTACCAGGTAGTCAATAAACAGGGATTTAATAACGGCGACGAGCCCAGCAAGAATCGTCCATGATATAATCCATATATTTAGACTCTTGGACCTATTATGGTTAACTAAAAAATAAGCAGCAAAAAATGGTATAACGAACCACGCAACCACAATAGTATCAGATAGTACTGTTAGAGATATTAAAATCGTAATTAAACTCAACTGCAATGTACCGGCTTTTTCTAGAGACAGTATCAAAAGAAGTAGGATACCAGTAAAGAATAAAGTACCAGTATGAGTCAAAGCTAGGGCATAAACTTTTTCGTAAGCTGGCATGTTTATATTCGCTAGTAGAGCAGCAAAAACAAGAGCTGAAATAAGGCCTTTATTTGTGATCTTATAAACAAGATAAGAGAATATTACCAATACACCGATAAAAATCATATAAACGGTTAATCGCAACACTGTTGGGTTATAATTAGTAATTTCTTGTAGTACAAGATGAAACGGTATCAATTCAGTAAAAAAGTATGGGTCTAAAGAAGGAAGGTAAATGCCTGAAAGAAAATAATTATGATGTCTCCAGAACTCCATCGCTATGAGACCAGCATTGGTATTATCGCTATTTAGATGAAGATGTAGTGTAACAAGTAGCTTACAGACTAGTCCTTCGATGATTAGCACGATTAAAGCGACAATTGGTAGCTGCTCTATTAATATACGTTTTTTATCCACAATAACATCCCAATACTTTTGATTAGCTTATATCTAAAATCTATGAAAATCTGCGTTTTTATAATTTCATATTATTTTTTAGCTTTTTCGTTTTCAGTAGAATGAACGTCAAAAGACATGTTTTGATAAGCTGAATAGTTATCAGATGTTTTTATTTTCCATGTAATATGTCTGTTTATTATGTAGTTCCAGAAAAAAACAATTAGTATTCCTATAAGATTTGAAATAAGATAATAAATTTTAAAAAAATCTGTCAAAATATATAATATTCCTATGTTAATTATAAGTCCTATTATAGAGACACACTGGAAAGAAAAAAACCTTTGAAATCTATTCTGTGTAAATGAATCTATTTTATCTTTTGGCTTAAAAGTCCAGAAGTCATTAAGGATAAAATTATTTAGAATGGATATTTCTATTGCTATTACACTGGCTGTGAGATAATAAAGACCTATATATTCAGTAAATAAATACAGAAAACCTATATTAACCAACACACCAGACAGTCCAACAAAACAAAATTTTAGTATTTTCTGCCATTCATTCCATATATGGTTATTGCGGGAACTTAAAGAATATTCAGCCAGACTTAAAATCTGCTTTGCATAATCGCTTATAATGCAGAAGGTGAGCTTACTCTCTCCATTCTGTCTATCTGTAAATGTAAACGGAATCTCAAAGACTGATTTCCACTGCCCTTTGCCAAGAACTTCCATTAGGATCTTATATCCTCTAGGATAAAGTTGAATTCCGAAGACCACTTCTTTTTTAAGAGCAAAAAATCCGCTTACAGGATCCGTAATTTCAGGAAATAATATTCTTCCTAAGCCGGTTGCCCCAAAAGACAAAATTCGACGCTTTAGAGGCCATTGTTTAATGCCTCCTCCAGAGGTATATCGGCTTCCTATGACAATGTCGGCTCCTTTTTTTATTTTTTCATAAAAAAGAGGAATTAATTCTGGTGGATGGGAAAAATCGGCATCTATTACCATAAAAATATCCGAATTCGCCTGTTTGAAACCTTCTATTACGGACTGCGACAGTCCAGGATCTTCATGCCTGACAATAATCTTCAAATTATTATATTTCAATGTGAGATCCTGGACAATTTCGATAGTCTTATCGCGAGATTCATCATCAACAACCAGAATTTCCCCAGAAATATTATTTGATAAAAAGGTTGAATTCACAGCCTCAATGATGTTAGCAATATTAGCCTCTTCGTTAAAAGTCGGAACAATTACTGTTATTTCATATTGGACGTGCATTTTAACTCCATTATAAATATTTTAAGAGTTGAAATAGTTATCGAGACGAAAAATAAAATATTTGTATAATTTTTCAAAAAATTGTGTATTATTTTGAACCCTCGAGTATTATTTATAATTTCTGATAGCACTATAATATATAAAAAACATTAATATCCAACAAAAAATTTATATTTTTATTTAAAGGTAAAACCAAATGTAATCTTCGATGTAATTATACTTAAATATTAAAAAATGGCATTGTTACTTAACTATATCTATTTCTTTATTTCTTTATTTCTTTATTTCATCAATAGAATAACCTAGTACTTTAGTATTTCAATACTCTTCGTATAACACTTTGTCTTTCTTCTCAACCTTGCCAAAAAGTGCCTCAATATGCTGTTATATCCTTCAACAGTATACGTTTCTGCTTTTGATTGAGTATGAATCTTTTCAGGAATAAACTCTGCATATGCTCTCCAGTGATCTGTCATCACTTCTCCAATCTCTTTTTTCTTCACTTTTTCCCAGAGTAGTTTTCCAGTCTCCGTTCCTCTGCTACCAAAAGAGCAGTTGATGAACTTTTTCCCAACTCTATCAACAGCAATCCAGATCCAGCAATATTTTTTTTGTTACCGATGTACGTGTGCATTTCATCCATTTCAACAATAGATATCTCATTTTCACTTTTTAGGTCCTCTAACTCCTGACCAAATTTCTTTATCCATCTTTGGACAGAAACATGACTCACCCCTAAAACTCTTCCTATTGAACGAAAGCCCAATCCTTCAAGGTAAAGTTGTAAAGCCTGTTTTTTTACATAAGTGGAAAAAGCAGTTGATTTTAGCTCTACTGTATAGTTATATCCACAATCATGGCATTTGTAGCGTTGACGACCACCAACTATACCATTCTTTTTGTGACTGGAACTATTGCATCTTGGGCAGTTCATGAAGAAATATACTTTCTAATAGTATATAACTATGTTTAAGTATCAATTCCAAAAAGTTATAAAAAATATTAAGAGAAAATTTGTTCAAAAATACGGTTCTTTAGCTTCATTTTTAGTCGAAAGAACTGTAAGTTGTAAAATCAAAGAAAGAAAAGAAATTACAAAATAATTAGAAATAAAAATAAACTTTAGTATATGTTGAACTATTTATTTTTTGAACCATTTAATTTGTAGAAGAGACGTTTTATAAATAACCCGAGAATACTGAGGAAAAATGCTTTTTGAAACCAATGTTATTAAAGTTATCCAGAGAACGCCTGATGTAATGAGCTTCAGATTTGAAAAACCTCATGGATTCAATTACCTTGCAGGCCAATATGTAGTCCTGACTCTGGGCAACAATTCTAATCAGATGAAGAAACCCTTTACTTTATCCAGTAGCCCTACAGAAGAATTTCTTGAGATTACTAAAAAATTGACAGGTCATCCATTTTCAAATGCTCTTACTGAACTGAAATCAGGAGACACAGTTGTTATAAACGGACCTTATGGAGTATTCACTTTTCAGGAAGAATATACTAACATAAGCATGCTCTCTGGAGGTATAGGTATAACTCCGTTGAGAAGCATGATTAAATATTCGATCGATAAAAAGATTAATACTGATATCGTTTTGATTTATTCCAATAGATACGAAACTGATATAGCCTTTAGGGACGAACTGGAACTTATTCAAAGTAAACAACCTAACATAATAATAATTAACACAATTACCAGACCTGAATTTAGCTGGAAGGGCGTTACAAGAAGGATCGATACAGATGATCAAGAAATATCTTCCAGATTACAGAAACCGTACATTTTTTATATGCGGCCCAATGGAAATGGTAAATTCAATAATATCTCTTTTAAAAGACCTGGAAATTCCAGAGGAACAGATAAAAAGAGAAATTATTACTTAGTAATAACTGATTTTATATTTTTTAATTCAATACTACTTAAATCTGTGTATTTTTAATCTGTGTATTGAACTTTTCATAAAGAAAATACTGATCTGAACTTTTTTAATAAAAATCAATCTAACCCCAACTTTTATAAGAAAAGTCATTAAATTCCTATTTACATAAGGACATCGGGGAAAATATACAAAAAACAAATTAAATTTAGAATTTGTTTTAACAAATATTATTTATCTTGATTATTTATACAATATAATTTGGATAAATTTAGAATTTTTGGACGACCAGCGAACTAACATTATTTCAGATTAAGCTGATGGGGCAATTACGTTAGTAATAATTTTTGATATTTTGGGGGAGATACTATGTACAGTTCGAGAGGTCAATTGAGAAATCAAGAGACCTATACAATAGATTATCCTATTAATTTTCCAGTCGCTTACGATATGCTGAAAGGTTATACTTCATATAGACCCGATATCTCGATTATAATCCCAGTTTATAATGAAGAAGGAAATATAAATGAACTATATGATCAGTTATATAATATTCTTTTTGTACTGGACAAGACATATGAAATAATTTTTGTAGACGATGGGTCGAAAGATAACACATTTCAAGAAATAAAAGCACTTAAAGACAGTAATATAAGAATTGTAAGGTTTCAAAGGAATTACGGAAAAGCTGCAGCTCTTTCCTGCGGCTTTAATAAATCAATGGGAAATTTTGTCATAACTATGGATGGAGACCTGCAAGACGACCCTAAAGAAATTCCAAGGTTCCTTGAAAAATTAAAGAAATTTGACATGGTTTCCGGATGGAAAGTAAACAGGCAAGATCCCGTTTCAAAAACATTTCCTTCAAAATGCTTCAATAAATTAACCCGGTTTATAACAGGAATCAACATAAATGATTTTAACTGCGGCTACAAAGGATATAGAAGAGAAGTTGTAAAAAATATAAAGTTATATGGAGAGTTTCACCGTTATATTCCGGTCCTGGCTCACTGGAAAGGTTACACTGTTGGAGAAATAGAAGTTGAGCATCATCCAAGGATTCACGGGAAATCTAAATATGGAATTAGCAGAATTTTAAATGGTTTTTTTGACTTGATAACAATCACTTTTTTAATGCTATACAATAAAAGACCATTACATATATTCGGAGGCATAGGCACCGTATTAGGTTTTTCAGGAATAATAATCTCCCTGTATATGTTATCATCATGGATTACAGGTACTAGAATTGGAGATAGACCTCTTCTTATGTTAGGTATACTGCTTACAGTTATAGGAGCTCAATTTGTTTCTCTAGGACTAATCGGCGAACTGATAACAAGCTCCAGAAACAATGATGATTATATAATACGGTTTGACAGCTATGAACCGGAAAACAACAAGTAAATTTGCAATTCATCTGGTCTTCTATCGTATATTTTAAGTAAAAGAAAAGATTGTTAAATGAAATCAGAGGTATTAAAACCCAATTTTAGATACTTTACCTATCTTACACTAAAACAAATTTAATTTCAATATTTATAGATCATAATTAAAAAATGGCTCTGTATAAATTTTTTGAGATAAAGAACTCTAATAAATTTGAAACAAGTAACCTTTAATACATTGTCACTCGTTTATTTATAGACTCTTAGAATTTATATACATATAGTTTTTCTACAAAACCAAAAATAATAATTTATTAGGTATTGATACTTAAACATAGTTATATACTATTAGAAAGTATATTTCTTCATTAACTGCCCCAGATGCAATAGTTCCAGTCACAAAAAGAACGGTATAGTTGGTGGGCGTCAACGCTACAAATGTCATGATTGTGGCTATAACTATACAGTAAAGCTAAAATCAACTGCTTTTTCCACCTCTGTCAAAAAACAGGCTTTACAACTTTACCTTGAAGGATTGGGCTTTCGCTCAATAGGAAGAGTTTTAGGGGTGAGTCATGTTTCTGTCCAAAGATGGATAAAGAAATTTGGTCAGGAGTTAGAGGACCTAAAAAGTGAAAATGAGATATCTATTGTTGAAATGGATGAGATGCACACTTACATCGGTAACAAAAAAATATTGCTGGATCTGGATTGCTGTTGATAGAGTTGGGAAAAAGTTCATCAACTGCTCTTTTGGTAGCAGAGGAACGGAGACTGGAAAACTACTCTGGGAAAAAGTGAAGAAAAAAGAGATTGGAAAAGTGATGACAGATCACTGGAGAGCATATGCAGAGTTTCTTCCAGAAAAGATTCATACTCAATCAAAAGCAGAAACGTATACTGTTGAAGGATATAACAGCATATTGAGGCACTTTTTGGCAAGGTTGAGAAGAAAGACAAAGTGTTATACGAAGAGTATTGAAATGCTAAAGTACTAGGTTATTCCATTGATGAAATACAGAAATAAAGAACTAGATATATTTGAGTAACAATGCCAAAAATATTTATACTTTTTGAACATATAGCTTATTTTAAGTCTGACAATATGAATAATTTGAATAATTATTAATCCAGTTTTTAAGTAGTTTTTGAAAAAACAGTGGAAAATGACATATTTTTATTTTTAGAACATTCTTCAATTTTTAAAATCACTGAACAAATCCAAATACTAGAACTTCGATTTGTGAGTTAAATAATCTTGTGTGAATTTGAGGTCTGTACAATTGTTGGTTATAACGACTAAAAATAGGTAACAGACGTGGGTTATTGAAAATCATAAGCATAAGAATTTCTCTATCTTTCTGTTAAATAAAGAATATGTACTCATTTTTTTCGGAAACGATCAACTGCTCACGGACACGACCATAAATAAAACGAAGGCTAATAAGAATGCAAGATCACGAAATTAATAATAAAAAATTAAAGTCTTTAAAAACTTTAATTCTTGGAGAGCCACGTAACCCTTTTGATAATGATATTTTCCATAAAGTTTCTTTAATAGCGCTCTTCGCATGGGTAGGTCTGGGATCTGATGCAATGTCTTCTGCATCATATGGTCCTGAAGAAGCATACTTGGCATTGGGAAATCACATTTACCTTGCCATATTTGTAGCACTGAGTATTATATTAACTATTTTTGTAATTAGTACAAGTTATTCGCAGATAATTGAACTATTTCCCACAGGAGGTGGTGGCTATTTAGTCGCTAGCAAATTGCTGTCTCCATCTCTTGGAATGTTTTCTGGTTGTGCACTCCTTATAGACTATGTGCTCACGATTGCTATATCAATAGCAAGTGGCGTAGATGCCATGCTAAGTTTTCTACCAATAAGCTGGCACATATTAAAATTAGGGTTTGCTTTTTTTGTAATTATGGGAATTATAGTATTAAATTTGAGAGGAATTAAAGAATCAGTTATATTTTTAATACCTATATTCGCATTATTCGTAATTGCTCATGTCATCCTAATACTATATGCTCTTTATTTCCATGCAGCAAACATGCCGACAGTAGCAAGTAATACTGTAACTGATGTCCATTCTATAGTATCAGGTGCAGGAATCTCAGCATTGCTTTTTATTATTCTACATTCATATAGCATGGGTGCAGGAACATATACAGGAATTGAAGCTGTAAGTAATGCAGTTCCAATTATGAGAGAACCCAGGGTAAAAACGGCAAAGAGAACTATGCATCTCATGGCGATTTCGCTGGCGTTTATGGCATCAGGGCTGATGCTTACCTACATATTATACCATGTTTCTCCAGAAGCTGGAAAAACTCTGAATGCTATTCTTTTTGAACATATTACTAGTTCTTGGGGACCTTTCGGTCATTATTTTGTAATAGCAACTCTCATATCAGAAGCAGGTCTATTGTTTGTAGCCGCACAGACTGGATTTATAGATGGTCCAAGGGTTCTGGCAAATATGGCACTCGATAGATGGGTACCTACAAGGTTCGCAACCCTGAGTGATAGGCTTGTAACACAGAACGGAATCTTAATAATGGGTCTCTCAGCGTTAGCTATGGTTCTTCTTACTCAAGGTTCAGTCCAAACTCTAATAGTGCTTTACAGCATAGCAGTTTTCATAACATTCATTCTATCCCAGGCAGGAATGGTCCGTCACTGGTGGAAAGTTAAAACGAACGTAAAAGACTGGAAGAAGAAATTAATTATCAATGGTACCGGGCTGCTTCTAACAATTTTAATATTAATGTCAGTGATATTGGTTAAGTTCAGTGAAGGCGGATGGGTAACATTGCTTATTATCGGAGCTTTTGCTGGAATTGTTATCCTCATAAGGCGCCATTATGACAATGCTTCAGAGCTTATTAAAGAGCTGAATGCAAAGATAATCAATTCTCCTGAAAATATGAATCTGATTAAAAATGATACACCTGATAAATCTAATCTGCAGGATAAGACCGCAGTGCTCCTTGTAAACGGTTTTAACGGTTTAGGGATGCAGGCGCTGTCAACTATATTCAAGTTATTTGGCGGAATGTATAAAAATTTTGTATTTGTCCAAATTGGTGTAATTGATGCAGGTGTATTCAAAGGAGAAGAAGAAATTAAAGAACTCCAGACTCAGGTATCTAAAGACGTAGATAAATACGTAAAATTAATGTCATCACACGGTTACCATGCAGAAGGTTTTACTGCAGTAGGTACTGATGTTGTTGAAGAGATTACAAAACTAGCGCCAGAGATATTAACGAAGTTCCCTAACGCTGTATTCTTTGGTGGACAGATTGTCTTGCCGAATGACTCGATGCTTACAAGATGGCTACATAACTATACTGTTTTCGCGTCACAGAGAAAACTATATGCAGACGGCATTCCTTTTGTAGTTTTGCCTATAAAAGTATAAAGAAATACGAAAGAGTAGATACTTAGCGTTGTACTCGTTTGGTACTTATAGACACTCTAAAAATCAAAAAATGGTATACCATTCAATGGTATACCATTAAGTATTCAGATATATCTAGTTCTCATTAGTTTTCACATTACAAACGTTCAAGTGCAAGAGCCCCAAGAAACGCCATTGTTTCAAATAACTCTTTGTTTTCCGGAATTAAACCTTCTTCAGGTTTATCAAAAGCAAACGCCATAATTCCAAAGATCTTTTTGTTAATTTTAATGGGAATATAATATCCTCTTCCTGTAGACAAATTATCTGTTCCATAACCAGCTGCCTGGCCATTGTTGTAAGCCCATATGGCAATAGCTTTTTCTTCTTCATTGAGCAGATAGTCAGAGTCTCCAGTTTCTATATAAACTTCCATATGATCATAGTTAAGTACTGCAAAGGTACCTGGTCCAAAATTGTACATCTCATTTGCAAGAGTTCTAAATGCATCTTTCCGCGTTTTTGCCTTAACAAGTTTGCGGGAAAGTCCTGACGTTGCTCCTACTTCAGCTTCACTTTGCGACATTTGAGGTAGAAGATGACTTAATCGGGTGGCAAGACTGCTGATTATAAGGGCAAGTGTGACATATCCAATAAAAGATATGAAGTACTGAAAGTCGTAGATAACAAAAGTATAGTAAGGATCAACAAAAAGAAAATCGAAGATGAATATGCTTAGACATGCCGTAAACAGAGAAACTCCACGACTGAAAAAAAAAGCAGACACTAGGACAGGAACCAATTGAGTAACCAGTAAGTTTGTAGATCCAATGTACTCTTTAAGAAGGAAATTGATACACACTACAGCTACAACTAAAATAAAGCTAATTGCGTACTCTGCTGTAAAAAAAGGTGGATTCTGTTTTTTTAGAGGTATGTATATAATGTTTATCTGCTCCTTTCTAATTCAGATGGTTTGTGTGAAATCTAACTTTTCTATATTTTAAATAAATTATATTAATGAATAATAGTGTGCTTCACATCCTCTTGCATTTCTTTTTATTTTCTGAATGTGTAACTGAGTGTGTTATTAAGTATATGCTGTCAATATTTAAGTACTTAAATATATATATTAACAAAGAATGAACAAAATCTCGTTTACAGTCAACACTATATGGTGTGTTTTGATTGTCTCATTAATTGTGATTTTGAATTTACTTAAAATTGATCTTTCACTACAATTTCTGATTATAGTTATCTTAATGATTCCATTGGCATATATAAACTACTTTCTTTCAAAGTCAATTCTCACTTATTTAAATGTAATCGCAGATGATTCAGCTAATAGTAATGAAGAGATTCAAAAATTAGTATATTTATCTAAACCAAATCAAAAACAATAAATGAGACTGTGTAACTTGCAGGGTCTGAGATAAATATTCAATAACCTCTTAAATCATTTAAAAAACAAAAATCAAATTTATTTTTGAAACATTCTGCTTTAATAGACCTTGTTATGGAGATTCAATAGTTATCACTACTCATATAAAAGAAAATTAATATCTTGATTTTCTATATAAGTCGAAATAAATTATGTAGCTGTTTACAATTTAAAGGCGTTCAAGTGCAAGAGCCCCGAGAAACGCCATTGTTTCAAATATCTCTTTATTTTCCGGAATTAAACCTTCTTCAGGTTTATCAAAAACAAACGCCATAATTCCAAAAATCATTCTATGGGTCTTGATTGGAATATAGTATCCTTTTCCTGCAGGAAGATTATCTGTTCCAGACCCAGCTATTTGACCATTTTCATAAGCCCATCGAGCAATAGCCCTTTCTTTATCATGTAAAGGATAGGTAGTATCGCCAGCGCTTATCTGGAGCCCAGATGGACTGGGTATAAGTACTGCAAAAATTCCGGGTCCAAAATTATGCATTTGATCAGCAAGGATTTTGAAGACTTCTTGACGTGTTTTTGCCTCCACGAGTTCACGAGAAAGACCTGATGTCGCTTCCACTTCAGCTTCACTTTGCCATATCTGTGGCAGAAGGTGGCGCAGTCTTGTAGCAAGGTGACTAATTATAAAAGCAATAGTAACATACCCGACAAAAGCAATAAAGTATTCTCTGTCATTGACAGTAAATGTATAGTAAGGTTTGACAAAAAGAAAATCGAAAACCAAAATACTCAAAACCGCCGTAAACAGAGCCACTCTACGTCTGAAAAAAAACGCAGATACCAGAACTGGAATAAGTTGAATTATCAGCAAGTTTGAAGAACTGATATATTCTTTAAGAAAAAAATTTATGCTTACAATGGCTGTAATCAGGATGAGGCTGATCACATACTCAACTGTAAAGAAAAGTGGAATTTGCTTTTTTAGAGGTATATAAACGCTTTTTCCTTTTGGTTCATATAAGTGAATGTCAATACCATACGATTTTCGTATCACTCTGTAAACCGGAGAGGATAGAATATCCAGACCATGTGGTTTTCCTAACATGATCATACTGACGTTTCGCCTTCTGGCATAACGAACAATCTCATCAGCTACGTCATTTCCACGGTAACGTACTATTCTTCCACCTAATCTTCTCCCTGTTTCGAGAGACTGGTTTATCCATAGGCGCTCCTGAGAAGATAATGCTATTTCATCATTGACATCTACCGAAAAAACAATTAAGTCAGCATCGAATCTGGTTGCAAGCCTGTATGCTGCCCTGACCATATGCTCAGCTGTCGGACCTGGACGAATACAGACAAGAAGCCTTTCTGCTGCCGGCCAGGGACCCGGGATAGCCCGAGTCCTCATATAGCCTATCATTTTCTTGTCTGTAGATTCAGCCATATATCGTAGAGCAAGCTGCCTGAGTGCAAGAAGATTCCCTACTCTGAAAAAGCTTTGAACAGCTGTCTCAGCCATATCTTTTACATAGACTTTTCCGGCTTTGAGACGAAGATTTAGCTCTTCTGGAGTAATGTCAATTAATCGAATCTCATCTGCGTTAGAAAAAAAAGTGTCCGGTACAGTTTCGGACACTCTGATTCCAATTATCTGCGCTACGGCATCGTTCTGGCTCTCAATATGCTGAATATTGACAGTTGTATAAACCGAAATTCCTGCTTGCAGGAGTTCTTCTACATCCTGGTACCGTTTCAAATGCCTGCTACCGGGAGCATTGGTGTGGGCTAACTCGTCTACAAGAACGATTTGTGGATGGCGTCGGATGATTGCGTCGAGATCAATTTCCCTGAGTGAAAGGTTCTGATGTTCGATAGAAAGTGTTGGAATGACTTCAAAGTTCTCGACCAGAGCATTGGTCTCAGGTCTGTCATGAGTCTCGATATAGCCAATTAAGACATCTTTTCCTTCTTGTTTCCTCTGAATTGCATCTTGAAGCATTGAATAGGTTTTTCCAACACCTGCTGCATATCCAAGGTAAACTGTTAGTCTTCCCTCATTAGCCTTTTTTTCATCACTACGAGCAATGAAAAGCAGGTCTTCAGCCCGCGGTCTTGCTTCGTCATCGAAACGGTTAGACGCCACAATTTCCTCCTTCAGTTAGATTGACTTCTTTTATCAAGTGCCATGTTTAGCGACAGCACATTTACATAAGCTCCTGTAAATGGAGAATCAACAGATTCTGAAAGTACTAGATCCTTAATTTCTTCTTCTGGAATATTTCGGGCTTTTGCCACTACAGGCACCTGTATCAGTGCAGATTCCAGGCTGATATGAGGATCAAGTCCACTGGCTGAAGACATAACTAGATCAGAAGGTATCTGGCTGGTAACCCCAGCTTTTTTGAGTTCATTTGTTCGGTTGTGGACAAGTTCCAGAAGAACTGGATTTGTTGAACCGAAGTTTGATCCTCCAGAAGAACTTGCATTATATCCATTAGCTGATGGTCTGCTCTGGAAGTATTGAGGTGCAGTGAAGTTCTGACCAATGAGAGTGGACCCAATAATCCGGTTGTCATTATCAACAATCAGGCTTCCATGAGCCTGATTTGGAAAAAGTAAACCAGAAACAAGTGTCACTGC
Organism: uncultured Methanosarcinaceae archaeon; assembly: GCA_963727895.1. Lineage (GTDB taxonomy): Archaea > Halobacteriota > Methanosarcinia > Methanosarcinales > Methanosarcinaceae > Methanosarcina. The sequence goes on from CAVSHT010000011.1 coordinate 323,765, forward strand.
CATGGGATAGACTAAACCTGTAATAATAAACAACACTGCAAATAGTAACGTGGCTTTTTTGATTGATGTCACTTCAATACCTCCTCAGGCATGAATAAAAACTGCCAGTATCATATCGATTATTTTGATTCCAATAAACGGTGCGATTATTCCTCCAAGGCCAAAAATGGTCAGGTTATAGGCAAAGAGTTTCGATGCCGGCACACTCTTGAACTTAACTCCGGCAAGAGCAAGAGGAATCAACATTGGAATTACCAGAGCATTGAATATGACTGCCGAAAGAATGGCTGATTCAGGGGTTGCAAGGCCCATGATATTCAGGATTTTAAGCTGCGGATAAATACCTATAAGAGCAGCAGGGATAATTGCAAAATATTTGGCTATATCATTTGCAATGGAGAAAGTTGTCAGAGCTCCTCTTGTCATCAGAATCTGCTTTCCAATCTCGACAATGTCCAGCAGCTTTGTGGGATCGCTGTCAAGGTCAATTATGTTTGCAGCTTCTCTTGCAGGTTGCGTTCCATTGTTCATTGCCACGGCTACATCGGCTTGAGCAAGAGCAGGAGCATCATTTGTTCCATCCCCTGTCATGGCAACCATGTACCCTTCATTCTGGTATTCCTTGATCATTCTAAGTTTATCATCAGGTTTAGCTTCTGCCAGGTAATCATCTACACCGGCTTCTGCTGCAATAGTAGCGGCAGTAAGAGGATTGTCTCCTGTGATCATAATCGTCTTTATGCCAATACGACGCAGATCTGAAAATCTTTCCTTAATACCTGTTTTTAGAGATATCTTTCAGGAATATAACACCTAGAATTGTCTCGTTACGAGCTACTACAAGGGGAGTGCCACCTGCAGTTGCAACTCCATCTACTTTCCCTTTAAGATCCGAAGGAATGTTTCCTCCACGTTCCACAACAGCCTTTGTTACTGCATCGTAAGCGCCCTTTAGGTAAGTTGTTTCACCACACTGTGGCAGCACTAACTCTTGTTGCGGCTGAAAATGGTATAAATGTTACATTTTTGGGAGAATCTGGAGTTTTTCCTGTTTTTTCCTGAATTAAAGAAATAATGCTTTTACCTTCAGGAGTATCGTCTGCAAATGAAGAGAGAAGGGCAGCTTCCGTCAATTCTTCATTTGATCTGCCATCTACTGTCAAAAAATCAGCTGCTTGCCGGTTACCTAAGGTAATTGTACCTGTTTTATCCAGAAGCAAGACATTTACATCTCCTGCAGCTTCGATGGCTCTTCCTGAAAGAGCTATGACGTTTAACTGGAATAAACGATCCATTCCGGCTATTCCTATTGCTGGAAGCAGAGCTGCAATAGTTGTGGGCGCTAAACAAACAAATAGCGCAATGAGTATAGTAAGACTTGCTGGTGAACCCCTTCCGCATGAAGCGGCGCTATATGCAGAAACTGAGTAAGTATTGGCTACAACTGCTAAAAATACACCCGTGAGTGCAATGAGGAGTATCTCGAGAGCTATTTCGTTAGGAGTTTTCCTCCTTTCTGCACCTTCTACCATCGAGATCATGCGATCAAGGAAAGTCTGTCCTGGATCAGCAGTGATTTTGACAATAATCTCATTGGCAATAACTGTGGTTCCTCCGGTAACAGCGCTCCGGTCACCTCCTGATTCACGTACAACTGGAGCTGACTCTCCAGTAATTGCGGATTCGTTAACTAGCGCAGCTCCTTTTACAACTTCTCCGTCTCCAGGAATTATTTCGTTAGCTTTTACAAGTACAAGATCGCCTTTTCGAAGATCAGAAGAAGGTATTTCGGTAGAATCAGCATCAAAAGAATCTGCTGTAAGCTTTCTGGCTGGAACACTGGTTCTTGACTGCCTGAGGGATGCTGCTCTAGCTTTTCCACGACCTTCAGATAGAGCCTCTGCAAAGTTTGAAAATAATACTGTCAGCCATAGCCAGAAGGACACAAAGATTGTAAAGAATGGAGATTTTTGAGTAACAATCTCAATTACAGAGCTAATTGTGGTCAGGATACCTCCGATTTCCACAAGTAGCATAACCGGATTTTCTTTCTGCTGGCGCAGATCAAGTTTCAGCAATGAACTGACAAGTGCTTCACGAATGAGTTTAGGCTCAAAAGCACCTAAACGAGGGAATCGTTTTCTTGACATTATTAAATCCCTCCTACCATAGAGAGATGTTCAGCAATTGGCCCCATTGCAAAGAGCGGGAAGAATGTAAGAGCTCCGATGATAAGGATCACCAGAATTATCCAGACTGAAAATGTAATGGAGTCTGTGGGAAGAGTTCCTGAACTGGGTGGAACTTTTTTCTTTTGTGCTAGTGATCCCGCCATGGCTAGCATGGAAACTGCAGGTACGAATCTACCTACCAGCATTGCCAGGCTGCCTGTGAGTGTGTAGAAAGGTTTTGATGCATCAAACCCGGCAAAGGCGCTACCGTTATTGTTAGCCATTGATGCAAAAGCGTATATTAGTTCAGATAGCCCATGCGGGCCTGGATTTTTCATTAATTCTGTGACATTTGGAAGAACCAATGCAATGCCTGAAAGCAGAAGAACCATAACTACCAGGAACCAGGACCGTTATTACGGCTGCCCTCATCTCTAATACCTCTATCTTTTTTCCGAGGTATTCGGGAGTTCTTCCTATCATCAGTCCTGCAATGAATACTGAAAGCACTATAAATCCGATCATAGTGTAGAAACCAGATCCGACTCCTCCAAAGGCAACCTCGCCAAGGAGAATCATAAACATTGTCACAAGACCGCCAAGAGGAGTGAGTGAATCATGCATGGAGTTGACTGCGCCACAGGAAGTTGCTGTGGTGGCTGTGGCAAAAAGTGAAGATCCCATTAACCCGAATCTTACTTCCTTTCCCTCCATGGATATTCCAGAAACACCCAGTTCTTTTACAAGAGGGTTTCCTGCCAGTTCTGCAGCGTAGAGGGTAAAAAAGTCCACATAGAAATAATATTAGCATAACAGTGTAAATCATCCATCCCTGCCGAATTTTGACCGGTCATTTTTCCAAAGACCAGAGGCAGGGTTGCAGGTATAATAAGAATAAGAAAAATTTCAATCAAATTAGTCAAAGGTGTTGGATTTTCATAGGGATGTGCAGAGTTTGCATTGAAAAATCCTCCTCCATTGGTACCAAATTCTTTTATTGCTTCCTGGGAGGCTACAGGCCCCATTGCAATTGTCTGCTGTCCTGGAGAGCCATATCCTGTAGCTTGAACATAAGGATCAAGATTCTGGATAACTCCCTGGGAAGCCAGAATTAAGGCAAAAATGAAAGCTATCGGCAAAAGAATGTAAAGGGTACAGCGAGTCATATCGACCCAGAAATTACCGATTTTATCTGTAGAATGACGGGTAATTCCTCTCATTACTGCAATTGCTATGCAGATGCCTGTAGCTGCGGAAAGGAAATTCTGGACTGTAAAACCAGCCATCTGGGTAAGATAGCTTGCTGTTGTCTTCACCACTGTAGACCTGCCAGTTTGTATTGGTGACAAAACTAACAGCAGTGTTAATTGCAGTGAATAGATCAAAAGCCCCGAAATTTTTCGGGGTTGAAAGGAAGAAAACCTTGAAGAAGAAGCAGTGCGAAGAGAATTACAAAACCTATACAATTGAAAATGAGCATATCGTGAGCGTAGCCCTTCCACTCATTTTCTGTATCTGGATCTGTCTCAATTAATCTGTAGATTGTTTTTTCTATAAAACCTGGAATTCCTCGGGATAATTCTCCGGAAAAAACCCGGACAAAAAAACTACTGAAAGGTAATGCAACCCCGGTAACAATGACCAAAAAGAGGAGGAGCATTAAACCTTCTATGGTTGTATTTTCTGTTATCATTTAGTTCACGACTGTTTTTTTACATAGTTTGAAATAACTATTTTTGGTTCATAGCCGCTGTACTAGTTTAAAACAAGAACCTTTATAGGTCCACTGTTGTTGAATTCAGTTTGAAGCAAGAACCACATTAGGGTTACTGCTATTGAATTCAGCTTGAAACGAGAACCTTTTCTCGGATGGATAACAAATGGAGTGCATAATGTAGATAGGGCTATAAATACCTTATTTGTCAATTAAATAAACTTATTATGTATACAACATTAAAAGTAAAATTATTTTAAAAGTTTCGGGGAGTTTTTTCTATTGGATGGAGAATTCTTTTAATTATGAGAAGCATGAATATTATGGTCAGTATAAGAAACTAATTTTTAAGCGTATAATCAAAAAATTAGCATGTATATTGAAAAGTATTTCACTAAGTGATGTACTGTATAATATTCAAGTATGCCAAAACTCCCTTGTAAAGAGTACAATCACGGTATAAACCTCAAGCCTGCCTACCCACATATTACCAATAAGAATAATTTTGCCGAGTGATGGAATTGATTCAAAATTTGCCATAGGACCTACAATGTTAAATCCTGGACCTATATTTCCAAGAGTAGTTATTGAAGCTGTAACCGAACTGATAATATCAACTCCCAGAAGGGTTAGAAGTATTACGCCAACAACAAATACTCCTATATAAAGCACAATAAATGAAAGGATAGACTGTAATATCTCCTCAGGTACTGCTTTATTATTAAACCTGATAGGTCTAACCATCCTTGGATGAACAAATTTAAAAAGTTATCTTCTTGCATATTTTAACATTAACAAAAAACGCACGACTTTCATTCCACCGCCTGTAGAACCTGCACAGCCCCCAATAAACATGACTGCAAGGATCAGAATTTTTGCTGAATCTTTCCATAGATTAAAGTTAGTTGAAGCAAAGCCAGTTGCTGTCATAATGGAAGTTATCTGAAATATAGAATAACGGAAAGAATTGAATGGAGAAAACCCCATATCTTTATAGAGAATTAGTGTCAGTAAACCTGTAAAACTCAGAAGAAATAAAGAATAAGCCCTGAATTCTTCATCTCGAAAGATAACACCTTTATTGATGTAGATAGCTCGGTAATAAAGAGCAAAATTTGCCCTTGCAACGAACATAAAAAACGTGAGAATAAATTATATAATTGAGCTGTTGAAAGCTTCTATTCCTGCATTGTAGGTAGAAAAACCTCCACAAGCCATACAGGCAAATGTGTGGGTAAGAGCATCGTAAACAGACATTCTTCCAAACATTAGAGCTCCTACCTCAATAATCGAGATAAGAACATAGAGTGTCCACAGAATCCTTGCAGTTTCCTTAATTCTTGGTTTCAGTTTATCTTCGGTTGGTCCAGGAGCCTCAGCTCTAAATAACTGGCGACCGGCAACTCCAAGCTTTGGCAGGACTGCTATGAAAAGTACGATTATTCCCATGCCTCCGAGCCAGGCAGTGAAAGAACGCCAGAAAAAAAGGCTTCTTGAATAACTTTCAATATCTATTAGAATTGAAGAACCAGTTGAAGTAAAACCAGACATTGTTTCAAAAACAGCATCAATAAAAGAGACTCGTTCAAAAAGAAAAGGAATAGCCCCAAAAACTGCTGCTGCAAGCCAGCTCAAGGCAACGATTGCAAGTGCCTCTTTCTGCTGCCAATCCTCACGGCCTTTAAAACGCATGAGAAACAAGCTTGCAATTAGCGCTACCAAAAAAGAGATGTAAAGGGTACCAGGGATTCTCGATAGTAATAGGCTACTAGAAGAAGAACAAGCATTGTAAAAGCTAGAAGAAACAGAATTTTCCCCAAAGCATTAAAAACAGCTCTATTATTCATAAGAAATCTCCTGTTCTTTTAAATTTACCTGTAAATTTTTAGATTTCTGACGTTGCAGAAGCCATAGAAATAACTGAGGGATCTTCATTCTAAAGCTTCAGTTTTCTAAAACTTTAGAAAAATTTTATGTAATTTAAAGTTTGTCTACAATGCTAGATGATTATCTGTTTACAGCTAAGTAACCTTGATAATTAAGTATCTACTTATATAGATTATTTTGATAGTGCATAATCGTTTTGCATTTACAAAAAATTTTTGCTACTCGCTCAGCAATTAACAGACTATAATTCTGGCATATTCCAGTATAAACTCACTGAACAGAAATTTAATAAAAAATAAGGCTTTGATAATTAACTATAGTTATTTATTATGAGAACCTATATTTTTTCATGAACTGCCCCATATGCAATAGTTCCAGTCACAGATGGATAAATAAATTTGGTCCGGAGTTAGAGAACCTAAAAAGCGAAAATGAGATATCTATTGTTGAACTGGATGAAATGCACACTTACGTCGGTAACAAAAAAAATATTGCTGGATCTGGATTGCTGTTGATAGAGTTGGGAAAAAGTTCATCAACTGCTCTTTTGATAGCAGAGGAACGGAAACTGGAAAACTACTCTGGGAAAAATTGAAGAAAAAAGAGATTGGAGAAGTGATGACAGATCACTGGAGGGCATATGCAGAGTTTCTTCCTGAAAAGAGTCATACTCAATCAAAAGCAGAAACATTTACAGTTGAGGGATATAACAGCATATTGAGGCATTTTCTAGCAAGATTGAGAAGAAAGGCAAAGTGTTATACAAAAAGTCTTGAAATGCTAAAGTACTCGGTTATTCTATTGATGAAATACAGAAATAAAGAACTAGAGATAGTTAAGTAACAATACCAAAAATTAAATAGGGTTTAAAATGAATCTAAGCTGAAAAACAGGAATAACAGAAGAATATACAGGGAATAAACAGAAGAATATACAGGGAATACAAATAAACAATATGAATTACTATTTAATGAAAATAATAGATCTCTAAAAAGTTAAAACTTCTAAAAGATTAAAATGCAGCTAAAAGCTGCTTTTATCCCTCAAAGGCATCCTTTACTTTCTCAAAAAAACCTTTGTTTTTTCTGTTTTTCTCTGTGGACTCGCTTTTGCCGTTTGGATTTTCGTTTGGATTTTTGCCATTGCTCAGGGATTCAAACTGACGAAGAAGCTCTTTTTGTTCATGAGTAAGTTTTGTTGGAGTAGTGATGAAAACTCTTACGAGCTGGTCGCCTTTTCTATTTCCATGCAGATGTGGAATTCCTTTATCTTTAAGTCTGAATACTGAATGTGTCTGGGTTCCTGCCGGAATATTCATTTTAACTTTTCCATGGAGGGTATCAACCATTACATCCGTTCCAAGTGCAGCCTGGGCAAAGGAAATTGGAAGCTCGGAAATTACATCGTAATCGACCCTCTTAAAATAGGGATGTTCCTTCACATGAAGCACGACATAAAGATCTCCAGATGGAGCCCCAGTTTCTCCCGAATCTCCTTCTCCACTTAGCCTCAGGCTCATGCCTGAATCGGCTCCAGCGGGTACGTTTACTGTTATCTTTCTTGTGTTTCGAACTCTGCCTGTGCCGCTACAAACTGGGCAGGGAGACTCAATAATCTGACCTCTGCCGTGACAGGTGGTACAGTTAGTGGTACTTACAAACTGCATACCCAATCCGGAACGAGTGGTGTGGATTTGTCCCGTGCCACCGCATGTGGGACAGCGTTTTGGGCTTGTTCCAGGTTTTGCTCCAGTTCCATAACAATTTGAGCACCTTTCTGTTCTTGGAATGTCAAGATCTTTACGCACCCCAAAAGCTGCTTCCTCAAAGGTAATGTAAAGATCATACTGGAGATCGGATCCTCTCCTTGGCCCCATATGACCTCTTTTGCCCCCTCCGCCAAAAAACATATCGAATATGTCTCCAAAACCGCCGAAATCTGCGCCCCGGAAGATATCTTCTGCACTGTACTGTCCATTTATTCCGGCATGTCCGAAGCGATCATATTGAGCGCGTTTCTCCTCATCTGAAAGAACGGCATAAGCTTCAGAGATCTCCTTGAATTTTTCCTCAGCCCCAGCTTCCTTGTTTCTGTCAGGATGATATTTTAACGCAAGTTTTCGATATGTTTTCTTTATTTCCTCGGGTGAGGCTTCTTTGGATAATCCAAGAATTTCGTAATAATCTCGTGTTGTGGCCATCAGGATTCCCTGTTATTTTAAAAAAGATAAGCTTCGGAGCCTGCAAAGTCAGGTTTCCGGGAAGGCCTGGGAATCTCCAGGCCTGTTTTATTACTTGGTTTTTGTTTATTTACGTTTTTCGTCATCAACTACCTCATAATCAGCATCAACTACCGTGTCATCAGGACCTTTTGCATCTGCGCTTCCTGCTTCGCCTGCAGCCTGCTGAGCCTCCTGGGATTTCTGGTACATTGCAGTGGAGATTGGGTATACAGCTTCCTGAAGAGCTTCGGTTTTTGACTTAATTGCTTCATTATCCGTGCCTTCAAGAGCTTTCTTCAGGTCTTCGATTGCCGCATTTACCTTTGACTTCTGATCTTCGGTAGCCACATCTGCGGCTTCCTTCAAAGTCTTTTCCGCAGCATTAATCAAAGCTTCAGCATTGTTTCTGTTCTCGACTTCTTCTTTGCGCTTTTTATCTTCTTCAGCATGCAATTCTGCGTCTTTGACCATGCGCTCGATTTCATCATCCGAGAGTCCGCCTGGTTTCTGGATGGAAATAGACTGTTCCTTGCCGGTTCCGAGGTCTTTTGCACCTACATGCAGGATCCCATTTGCGTCGATATCAAATGTGACTTCGATTTGTGGGATGCCTCTTGGAGCCGGAGGAATGCCATCCAGAGTAAAGCGACCGAGAGTTTTATTTTCGGAAGCAACTCCCCTTTCTCCCTGAAGGACATGAATCTCTACAGACGGCTGGTTATCAGCGGCAGTTGAGAATACCTGGCTTTTCTTGGTTGGAATTGTCGTGTTTCTTTGGATAAGTGGGGTTGCTATACCTCCAAGCGTTTCGATTCCGAGTGTTAGAGGAGTGACATCAAGCAGCAGAACATCTTTTACTTCACCACCAAGCACACCGGCCTGAATGGCTGCCCCAATTGCGACTGCTTCATCAGGATTGATGTTCTTGTAGGGTTTTTTGCCAGTAAAGTTCTCTACAAGGTCGACTACTGCAGGCATCCTTGTAGAGCCTCCGACCAGAATTACTTTCTCGAGATCGTTTGGTGTAAGCTTTGCATCGCTTAGAGCCTGGCGCATAGATACGAGAGTCTTTTCAAGAAGATCCTCGGTCATCTTCTGGAACTGAGCTCTGGTCAAGTCGACATCAAGGTGCTTTGGTTCCCCATCAGGGCCAACTGTAAGGAAAGGAAGGTTGATATTTGTACTTGCAACTCCGGATAACTCAATCTTGGCTTTTTCCGCAGCATCAGTTAAACGCTGGAGTACAGCCTTGTCTTTGGAGAGATCAATTCCTTCGGTTTTCCTGAACTCGGCAAGTAAATAGTTAACTATACGCTGATCGAAGTCGTCTCCTCCAAGGCGGGTATCACCACTTGTGGATTTTACCTCAAAGACTCCACCGCCAAGTTCGAGAATAGACACATCAAAGGTTCCGCCTCCAAGATCGTAGACAAGAATTGTTTGTTCCACGTTTCCTTTGTCGAGTCCGTAGGCAAGAGATGCAGCAGTTGGCTCATTGATAATTCTCAGAACATCAAGGCCTGCAATTGCCCCTGCATCTTTTGTAGCCTGCCTCTGAGCATCATTAAAATAAGCAGGAACTGTAATTACAGCTTGTTTGAGAGTCTCTCCGAGATAAGCTTCTGCATCAGTTTTGAGCTTCTGGAGAATCATAGCTGAAATTTCCTGCGGTGTATATTGCTTTCCTTGCAGAGTTACCTTGTAATTGGCATCTCCCATATGTCTCTTAATCGAATAAACAGTATTTTCAGGATTTGAAACGGCCTGTCTCTTTGCAACCTGACCTACGAGTTTCTCTCCTTTTTTGGAAAATCCAACTACTGACGGAGTTGTCCTGGCTCCTTCAGCATTAGGAATTACTACAGCTTCCCCGCCTTCCATTACTGCCATGCATGAGTTAGTAGTACCAAGGTCAATACCCAGTATTTTTGCCATGTTATATCCTCACTAGACTACCTTGTAAATCTTTATTAAATTCTTAACAAATTCTATATGTAGGTTTATTAAGATTATTTATAAAGTTGTTTGGTATCTTTTCTATTTAATAAAGTGTTAAGAGTAATATTAATAATTTTTTAATAATTTTTTAACTGATGATCTTCAGTAGTTTTCGTTTTCATCAGGATTTTTGGCTACTGAAACCATAGCAGGCCTGATTACTTTTGAATTTAGAGCATACCCGGGCTTATAGACTTCCACTATTGTATTGTCCGGAACTTCAGAGGTCTCGATGTGTTGAATAGCCTCGTGTTTATGAGGGTCAAACTCACTGGCTTTCTCACTCTTTATTTTTTCAAGTCCGTATTTTTCCAGGATTGAAAAAAACTGTCTTGAAAGCTGTTCTATTCCACTGACGATCGAGTTTATATCTTCTGCCGTCTTTGCAGATTTAACTGCGCGATCGAAATTGTCCGTTACTTCAAGAAAGTCAAGAATTACTTGCTCAAGTACAGCTTTTCGACTATCCTCAATCTGGCGGACGGTCCGTTTTCTGTAATTGTCAAAGTCTGCTGCAAGCCGGAAAAGTTGGTCCTTAAGAATCTGGTTCTCTTCTTTGCATATGGCTTCAGGGCTTTTCTCAGCTTCCGAACTGGCAGAAACCTCTTCTGGATTAACACATGCTTCGTTAGCTTCTTTCGTTGAAGAGCCAGAATTCTGGATGTCAGGATCTTCAGCTCCAGTCTGGGTATCTTTTTTAGAATCTGAATTTTGATCTTTATTAAATATTTTCATCAATCGATCCCCATTAAGTAATTATAACGGTTTCGCTCGTCCTGATCTGTGATTGTTTGTAATTCTATAAATACTTTTTCCGTGTTTGGCGGATGTATCATTCAAATAAAGAAAAGAAAAAAAGAAAAATCAGTAAAAGTGATTTTGAAGTTTATATGAGAGTATTTTAAGTATTACAATACTTGCAATCATAGAGGCTGCAACTGCTGAAATTACCTGATCCCACCCGATGAGTGAGATTCCTCCTCCAAGTGCAAACTGCACGCCTCCTACAAGCGATACAAATACAAAAGAAAAACCAAAGCCTGCAAAAGCTCCTCCTATAAGGGAGCTGAGAGTATCCAGTCCATTCCTCTCATAAAAAACAATGCCTGCAATAAACATCACTGCAAAGATTAAGAGGACGACTGCAGAGGGCAATGGGCTATCTTTTGTTGAAAAAATCTCAAAGAGCCCAAGACCCATATCAACTAGGAATATGCCCATGAAAACCGCCATAGAAAGGGTTTTCACAAACTGGCTTTCATATATCGATTGAGAATTAGGATTTCTGCTGTTAATAATACCAGGCACCTTTCTACTTTTCAATGTTTAACTTTTGAAGTATAAATGATATTGTTTATATAAACTTTTACATATTGAAATTAGTTTTTAATTCCAGGTTTTGTTCCTCAATCTTTGTGCTTGTTGATCAAAATCGTTGCGTCGGTTTATCACGCCACTGCTAAGGTTTTCGATCAAACATTTTCTCAAAAGGTTTGCGCTCAAGCCTTTTTTAAAAGGATTACTTAACAAAAAGGAATATATAAATGACCTGTTTTTTCATTTCCAATGAAAATCCTGATAGCAGAATTTGCTGTCGGCACAGATATCGAACAATCGCTTATACCTGAAGGGGCAGCTATGCTAAAAACCCTTGCAGAAAGCTTTGTTCGTCTTGAGCATGAAGTATACTACCCATCTGCAAGTACGAAAATCTGTGCAGGCACGCGCATTGAATCTACAGCAGAAAATTTTAGGCAGCTAATTGAGAGTAAAGCAAAAGCCTGTGATGCTGGGATAATTATTGCCCCTGATTCCATGCTTCCAGAGCTGAATAAAATCCTTGAGGAAAATACTGTAAACCTTGGATGTTCTCCTCAGTCAGCCGCCTGCTGTGCAGATAAGTTTCTCTGTACGGAAATCCTGAAGAAAGCTGGAATTAAGGCTCCTGAAATCGTAGAAAAAGCTGAAGACGGAAAGAAGTATGTCACAAAGCCCAGATCAGGCTGTGGAGCAGAGGCAACACACTTAGTTACAGCTTTTGAAAATGAAGAAGGATTCATTGCAAGCGAGTATATTGAAGGAACACATCTGAGTGTCAGCCTTATTGCAGGAAAAAAACCGCTTCCTCTTGCTGTAAACCGCCAGTTCATAGAATTTAATGAAACAGAAGTCAAAACTAAAGAAAACGGGGAAACAGGGGTTTCTGAAATAAAATATAACGGAAGCCTTACTCCTTACCAGACTTCAAGGCAAGAGGAAATCTATGAAACTGCAATCTCCACAGTTAAATGCCTGGACTGTTTTGGGTATGTGGGTGTAGACATCATACTTTCTGACCTTCCTTATGTAGTGGATGTAAACCCTAGACCTACGGCTTCTCTTTTTGGAATTAGTCATGTTATGCAAGAGGAAATCGGGGATTTGCTTTTGAAAAATAAATTTGGAAAACTGCCTGAATCGGTACATCTCGAAGGAGAGTACCGCTTCTCAAAGGATGCATTGGACGAGCTTTTCGGAAGAGCTTAATAGGATTGAAAAGCCAGAAAAGAGAAGAATACAAGAAAACTTGAAATATAGATAAAGGGCTTAAAAATGAATTCAAAGATTATCGGGCTTGATATTGGAGGAGCAAATACCAAACTTGCCTCTTCGGATGGAACAATTGTAGAACTACATTACTTGCCTCTCTGGAAGAATACACGTCTTCCGGAGGTCTTAAAGGAAATTGCACAGCGGTTACAGCCCGAAAAAGTTGCTGTTGTTATGACCGGTGAGCTTGCAGATTGCTTTGAAGATAAGGAACAGGGAATCTGTTTTATAAAGTCATCTATTTATTCTGCTTTTGGATCTTCAATTGTGTCTTACATAAATAATGTAGGAAAGTTCCAGAGCGAGGTTGACAATATAAGGGAACTTGCTGCTGCAAACTGGGCGGCCTCTGCCTGGTTGATAGGAAACGAGGTCGGAGACTGTATTTTTGTAGATGTGGGAAGTACAACAAGCGATATTATTCCTATAGTGTCAGGTGAACATAAAGCCGGAACTACTGACTTTGAGCGGTTGCTAAGGAGCGAGCTCGTTTATGCTGGCACTCTACGAACAAACCTTGCAGCACTCCTTGAAAAAATAAAGCTTGAAAAGGGCTGGTGCAGGACGGCTTCTGAACTTTTTGCTACAACTGCGGACGCTTATCTTCTTCTCGGAAAGATAAATGAAAGTATGTATACATGTGAAACCGCAGATGGAGCAGGTCGTAGCAAAACCGATGCGATGCGCAGGCTTGCAAGGCTGGTATGTGCTGACCTTTCTGAAATACAAGAAGAAGAAATCTATGAAATTGCTAGTCAGGTAAAAGAAAAACAGGTTTCTGTCCTTGTGGAAGAGATCTCCGAAGTTGCGAAAAAGAATGGACTTAATAAAATTGCATCTGCGGGCCTTGGAGAATTTCTAATAAAAGAAGCTGCAGAAAAGCTTGGTTTTGAATGTGTTTCTGTATCCGAACTTTGGGGAGAAAAAATCTCAAAAGTCTTTCCAGCATATGCAGCTGCCAGGATGCTCGATATCTAAAACACAAGTCTTTTCATAAAAACTGCTTGACCGCAAGCCTTTTTAAAAAAAGCTTGAGCGAAAAATCCCTACTTTGGATCCCTTCTTTGGGCCTTTGGTCAAGCTTTCCTTCGGAAAGGTTGTGGGCAAGCTATTCCATGAAAAGGTTGTGGTAAGGTTTTGAGGTAAATAAATAGAGGTGAAGCATCTGTGGATGAAGAACCTGATAGGAAACCTATAAGAGTGGTAATTAAAATAGGGGGAAGCCTTATCAAAGAGGCTCCAGAGCTTGTGGGCAGGCTGGTAACAGAATTTAATACAGAAAATCCGAAAATTACAAATGAAAAACATTTATCTGAAAGTTTACCTTTTTCCATTCTCATTGTACCAGGAGGAGGAGTTTTTGCTGATGCCGTAAGAGAGACAGATGAGAGTTTTTCTCTTAGTGACGATGCAGCTCACTGGATGGCTATACTGGGTATGGAGCAGTATGCTTGCTATCTTCAGGATAAGAGCAGAGTCATGGCTATAGATTCGGTAGCAAACCTGCCTCAGGGTGTTTCTCTTCTTTTCCCATACAAACTCCTGAGAAACAAAGATCTGCTACCTCATACTTGGGAAGTAACCTCTGATACTATCGCTGCCTGGGTTGCAAAGGAGGTTGGAGCAGCACTAATAAAGGCCACCGATGTAGATGGCATATTGAGGAACGGAAAATTAGTCAGAGAAATTTCTGCTGCTAGCTGTACAGGGAATCACGTAAGCTGTATTGATTCTGCCCTGCCAGGATTTCTTTTGAAAAATCGAATGCAATGCCTGATCGTAAACGGGAAATTTTCGGATAGAGTTATTCAAGCTGTATATGGAAAACCTGTATTAAGTACTGTGGTAAAGGGGAATATTTAAATTGTATATCGTATATGACTAGGGCAGAAGCAAAGCATATCCAAAAGCATTAATTCAATTCAGTTCATTTAGTCTGCTAATGTTAACAAAGGTGTCAGAAAGCAGAAGTTTGATGCTAAAGGAAGGCATCTTATTCACCGGTAACTCGTTACAAAATTAACTACTTAAAATAACAATTATAAAAGGAGAAAAAAAATGTCAGCACAGAAAATTGAGTACTGTACTTCATGCGGAATTCGCTTAGTGGAAAAGGGTTATGTAAAATTCCCCTGCCCACAATGTGGAGCAGAAATTGGAAGATGTTCAAGCTGCAGGCAGCAGGGTAATGTATACACCTGCCCCAAGTGCGGATATCAGGCACCCTGATTCAGGTAAAATCCAAAGTATTTAATCTATTAATGTGACAGAATAAAATCTATATAAATTTCAAATCAAAGTCTTAGAGGGAGAATCAGAATGGGTGATGTTGCAGCAAAAATTAAAATTATGCCCGAAAGCATTGATACCGACCTTGCAGAGCTGAAAGAGAAACTTAAAAGTGTAATTCCAGCAGGGGCCGATCTTCATGGAGATATTGTTGAAGAGCCTATTGCTTTTGGTTTGAAGGCTCTGATTGTGACATTAATTGTTAACGACGAAGAAGGCGGAACTGAAGCTGTAGAAGAAGCCTTTGCAAAAACTTCGGGCGTTGAAAACGTTCAGGTTATGGACGTATATCGTATTTAAGAGGAGAAGAAAACCGGACAATGTGTCCGGAAAAACCAAATTTTCATATTCTCCTTTCTTAATATGGGCTTGTAGATCAGGGGTAGATCGTTACGTTCGCAACGTAAAGGCCGCGGGTTCAAATCCCGCCGAGTCCACTTAAAAACATTAATAGTTCTAATAAGTACTACTTTTTCAAATTCTGTTTTACACTTTCCGAAGATTTGAAAAACAGGTAATAACTAAAAACTGTTATCTTTTTTTCTTATAATGGCTGAATAAGCAAAAAAATATAACAAAAAACGGGCTTATTTCCAGTCTCCCCATTGAGTTTTTCGAGTATTACCAGGATTAACTTTAGACTTATTTTGAAAGAGCCTGGACTTGCCTCTCAATAACAGAATATTTGCTCTTGAATATGGTAATTGGGTATGTTATATGCTTGAAGGCTTTAACGATTACAGCTCTGCAAAGACGGAAGAAAAGAAGAAAGCGAAAAAGGGCAGGAAAAGTTAGTAAACGATGATGGTATCATAAAATAATAGGCTTTAGCATTGATTTAAAAAGTTGGTTGTAAGGTGGTTCACAAGGTTTGCTCTTCACCTATGAAGTCTATTACAGGATCAAGTTTGAAGCTGTCCTGAATTGACTCCATTTTACAGATACGCGTTAATGAAGTCTATTACGGGACAGGTTTGAAGCTGTCCTAAATTTGCTTCATTTTACAGATACGCGTAATGAAGTCTATTACAGGATCAGATTTCAAGTTGTCCTGAATTTACTCCACAGATTACTCCCTTATGAACCAATCAATAGTATGTTGATATTATTATAAAAAACCATCGATTTATAGGGATTTTTTAATTAGTTCTCATATTTAATGGTAATACCAAAACCTGGTCACCTACAGGTACTTTTTCGATTTGATTTTTTAGAATTGACAGCGAAAGGAGTTTTTCTAAGGAGTTTCTCTACAATCTTTGAGATGCCAATCCAAAAGGTAAACTCTAATACATTGGCAATTAATTTAAGAATTTTAAAGAAATTAGCGCCGTGTAGAGAGCGAATTTTCTTTGAGATCCTGTAATATTCTTTCGATTTTAGAAACTGAGTCAAAATCAGAGTAATTTCAACAAAGAAATCAAAGACTATACTCTAAGAGTATAATATATTTCTCCAGAATAGTAATGTTTATTTTTATTTAGAGCCGATTAATTTCATGGATATATCGGGGAGTAAACACCTTAGGGGAGCTAATCTAATCGGAGCCAAACTTCAAGGAGCAGACTTTCAAGAGGCTAACCTTATAAAAACTAACCTTGAAGGAGCTGACCTTCGCGGGGCTAACCTTATAAAAGCTGATCTTAGAGGGGCTAACCTTTCAGATACTCACCTTCTTAAAGGTAAAGGAGCAGATCTTCGAGAGGCTAACCTTCAAGAGGCTAATCTACAGGGAGCTCAGCTTATGAAAGCTAATTTTCAGGAGTCTAATCTTGAAAAAGCTAACCTTCAACTGGCTGACCTTCATCTGGCTAATCTTATGGGGGCTAACCTTAGAAACGCTAACTTTCAAATTGCTAATCTTGGAGAAGCTAATCTGCAGAAAACCAGCCTTGAGAATGCTGATCTATACGAAGCAGACATGCAAGAGGCAAATCTTCAAGAAGCTAATCTTAGATGCGCTAATCTCTATGGAGCTGATCTTCATAAAGCCAATCTTCTTAGAGCTGAGCTTCAAGAAGCCAATTTTGAAGGAGCTAACCTTACTGGAGTCCATAACTTGTCGATTGAGCAGCTTTCCAATGTAAAAACACTTTACAATGCAAAATTAGACGAAGAAATCTTAATTCCATTAAAGGAGAAGTACCCTACTCTGTTTGAAAAGCCTGATGAATAATTAAATATTTTCAAAAATTCCAATTTTATTCCTTTGAATTCCAATATCGTTTCTTTGAATTCCAATTTCATTCCATTTTTATCTCGTTAATGCTTTCTCTCTTATTTTGCTGTCTCTTTAGCTTGCATCTTATATTCTAAGTGAACAGTGTTCAAGATCTTTATTAATGAGTTGTATTTATTAAAGATTAGTAGAATTTTTTATACAGTCCAGAAATAATTCAAGATCTCTAAGTTGAAGTACAATTTAATCATCATGATATAAAATCGGGGTAAAAGACAATGAAAGCTGCACTTCTCTTACTTACTTTTTTCCTTATATCCGTTTTTCCGGTCTCAGCATCCGATAATTCTCACACTGAAAAAACGAGTACAGCCCATATAACCGATCTTTATAGCGATCTTGAGTCTTTTGATGTAACTCTCACCTCAGACCAGCCCGAAAATAACTTGAGTCTTGAAGTGCTTCTTGTTAAACCCGTGGGAACAACTGAAGAAACTCTTGGAAGACAGATCTTTTCCGTTGACAGTGTTCCTACAAATAAACAGGTAATAAAGGTGGGTTTATGGAATGTTGGAAACCCTGAACGTGGATCTTATAAGTTAAAAGCCAGGCTTTTTGAAGGTCAGCAAACTCTCTCCGAATCTGAATATAATTTTGCTTACGGCACCAATTCTGCATCAAGGCTTCAGGTAAATGACCTGGTCGCGAATTCTCAGGGGATCAGCGTTGCGCTTTCTCCAAAAGAAGCTTCTATTTTTGATATCGAATATATGCTTGTAAATGGTTCAGATGTTGTTTATACAACAAAAGCTGAAAAATTATCACTTACCAGCTCTCCAGAAATTTTGTCTGCTCTCTGGGGCACACTTCTTGAAAACAATAAAGAGTATGTTGGAAGGGTAAAGATTCAGGTTTATTCCCCTGAAAAAGAAATTATAAGCTCAACTGAACGGTTTACTGCCAGCGACAATGCAGAAATTACCGATACCTACAAGGTGATACCGGAGCAAGTGCAACTGTTTATGGGCGTTCTCAGGTGCCTTTTGAAGGAAACCTGGTTTTTTCAGTATACAAATTGAACTCAAATTCTGAAAATAGGAATTCAAGTCTTATTGAATCTATCCAGCAAAGGGTTCCAGTGCTGATGAATAATGATGATGAAACCGTTGAGGTTGCCTGGAACCACAGGCTTCTTGAAGGAATTTACAGACTTGAAATCGATCTTCTGGGAAATGACGATGAAGTTCTTGAGCACAGGGAAACAGCTATCGAATCAGATTTATCACAGAATTACAACGTTAGCCTTGTAAATAATACGTCAGAAACAGAGAGTTCAGGTAAAAACGGAATCCCCGGGTTTTCTGCTACAGCTTTAATTTCGGAGCTTGCTGCTATTTCGATCCTTTTCAGGAACAAAATTTGAAACCAAATCTAAGGCTGTGAGTCCAATGCGTTATGAACTATTTATTGCTCTCAGGCAGATTCGAGCAAGAAAATTTCAGACAATTATATCTATTGGAGCTATAGCTCTTGCCGTGATGGTACTTACTGTTTCCCAGGCTCTAATGGTTGGTTTTACTGGCGAGCTATATAATACCACGGTAAATAAACTTCCTCACGTCTCGGTTTCTCCGCAAGAAGGTGAAGACTATATTTATCTATACCAAACCCTTATTAACCAGACCGAAAAAATCGAAGGTGTTTCTGCAGTTTCTCCTTTTCTCACAGGAAAAGCTTCTTTCAGATTCAAGACAAATTCTCTTAACGCTGAACTAAAAGGCATTCTCTCTTCAAAGGAAAATAATATCAGTGATATTGAATCAGATATGGTTGAAGGGAATTTCAAGGAACTTGAATACTCAAAAAATACGGCAGTAATTGGCTCGAAAATGGCAGATAAGCTTGAGGTTAATCTGGGGGATTCAGTTGACGTTTCTTTTCCCAATGCAAATCCTCTTTCTCTTAGAATAGTTGGAATTTTCCATACTAGTTCTCCTCTGGATGAACCCCTTACATATACTTCTCTGGAGACTGCCCAGAAGTTCTACAATGTTCCAGATGTGATTAATGATCTCTCTGTTAGGCTTGAAGATTTTAACAGGGACAGAGAAGTTGCTGCTCAGATCAAAAAAACCGGTTATAAGGCAAAAGGCTGGACCGAAACCAATCCTGAAATTCTTAGAACAATTGCCATTGAGAGCACTTCCAATAGCGTAGTTCTTGGTCTGATTGTAGTCATTGATTCTTTTGGAGTGGTTAGCGCTTTGAATCTTTCAGTTATAAGCGCAATAAGCCAGATAGGTATGCTCAGGGCAATGGGAGCTACGATTTCTAGTATCAGGACAATTTTTATATTTCAAAGTGGAATTCTTGGATTTTTAGGTGCTTTTATTGGGACTCTTACAGGAGTTGCAATATCTCTGGGCATAGATCAATATGAAATGCCAGCAGCCTCCTCTGAACTTTACGGCGGAATGACAACTATTCCTATTATTGTCCGGACTGGAGATATCCTTGTCATTATTCTTGCAGTTTTTCTGCTGAACCTCATTGCCGGGATCTACCCTGCTCAGCAGGCAGCTAAACTCGATCCTGTTAAAGCCATAAGTTCAAAGTAAGTATAGATGTAAGATTATTCTTTGACTTATTTCCATTAAAACCTAAATTTGACAGTATTCACTAGTTGAGATTGAAAATCTCTCCTATTTTTAGCTCAATTTGATTTGACAAAAACTCCTGAATACATAAAATTTTGTGGCATTGTTAACTAAATATATCTAGTTCTTTATTTCTATATTTCATCAATAGAAGAACCGAGTACTTTAGCATTTCAAGACTCTTCGTATAACACTTCTCTTCGTATAACACTTTGTTCGGCTGCATTTTCTGCCAGAATAGGAGATCTCAACTAATCCTGATGCTGAAAATCTAATCTATCCAAGGAAATTCGCAAAGCTGATCGACCTCAGGAGAGTGCATGGAGCAAAAAATGTGAATTTTGTCACCCCTAATCCACACGTTCATGCAGTCCTGAAGATAGTTTGAGAAATCTCTGTAAACACGCCTGTTGTCTGGAATTCAAATATGTACCACTCCCCGGAAATTGCAGAAATCCTCGAAAGGATCGTGGATGTCTACCTCGAGAATTTTAAATACAGAAATAATGTGTGTGCCAGAAAGTATTCAAAAATAAAAAATTGTCTGGATATAGTGCAGCCAAATTTTGAATTCGTCTATGAAACCGCAGAAATTCTCCTTCGACACCTGGTTTTTCCAAACCATCTGGAATGTTGCACAAGGTCGGTTGCTGAATGGACTGCAAAACATACCCACAAATAAGGTTCAACCTCATGTTTCAATACAGACCATGCTATAGAGCTATGGAATATCCAGAGATTGGTCGTTCCCTGACTCATGAAGAAGGATCTAAGGCAATTGCTATTGTAAAAAAGTTAGGTATTGAGGATTTATTGGTCTTACTTCAAATTTAGAGTAATGTTGCAATAAGTTAACTTCGCAGTCTATTCCCCTTTAAGTCGAAACATTATTGCATGATATTTATATTCATAGTACATTGATTGCACATAACGCATCTTAAAGCCGTGATTATTTGCAATTTTTTGGATATTATAAGGGTTATGCGAAAAACCGTAAATATTTTTCGGACTATTTTTTAGGGCCGCCAGTATTGAAGCTCTAAAATCACAACCTACTCTATATAAAGCTTTAATAATTCCTGCATTTGGTGCAAATATTCCTAATTTCCACAAAGGATATAAGCGTGGGTCCAATATATCAAAAAAAACTATTTTACCATTTGTACTGAGATGCCTTGATGCACTAGCAATAAATGCATCGATTTCTTGAAGCGTTAAGTACTGGATTACTCCAGCTGCAGTTATTCGATCAAAAGTAAAGTTCAAGTTTTCCCAGAGTGTTTCATGATTAGCTAGTATCAAGTCGATATTATTACAATTTTTGTCCTTGAGCCTTTTACTTGCCTCGTCAAGCATGGATGGTGAAAAATCCGCTCCGACTAGCTGTTCATATTCCGGAGCATAGTAAGTTAAGAGTTCTGCGGAACCACATCCAAAGTCAAGAAGAGTTTTGCCTCCATCAAGGTGAAATAATTTCTCTTTAGCTTCCATAGAAAGAAATTCTTCAGATGAATATCTATGTCCTCCGTGGGTCTTATCTTTAAAAAAATCTTCCCAGATATTCTTTGGTTTTGTACGCGTTTTTTCCACCAATTCTATATTCCCTAATTCCATACCCCTTCTCCTCAGATAAATTTTTAATTTATATTTGGCAAACGTATTATTTACCAACTGCATTAATTCATTTAGAGCTCGCAAAAAGAATACTATTTAATTTTACATAGTTGTATAGTGTGATAGTGTGTCTAATTTTTTTAAAAGATACTTTCCAGATCATCGTATCTTAGGACAAAACATATTACACTATTTTCTTTTATTCCCCATAATACTCCTACTTGATAATGAAATATATACCTGATCTTTGAAAATATTATGTCACTGAATAGCTATTTCCTCTTATAAGTATAAATTATGAAAGTTCCTTTATATATCTGCATTCGCATTTTTCTATTTATATTTCGTGGATAAGTAACACTAGTATAGAATATATATTAAAAAATAGGCAATAACTTACCGTTATCCGGTAAAATGTAAAGAAAAATTATCAGTTACTTTAGATAAAAATCAGAAAAAAATGGCA
The DNA here is from genome assembly GCA_963727895.1 of uncultured Methanosarcinaceae archaeon. Taxonomy (GTDB): domain Archaea; phylum Halobacteriota; class Methanosarcinia; order Methanosarcinales; family Methanosarcinaceae; genus Methanosarcina. Next base: position 345,550 of record CAVSHT010000011.1, read on the forward strand.
AATACTAAAAGATTACTTTCTGGCATTGCTGCTGCAGTAATCTCCTGTAAAAACAATAGAAATAGTAGGAAGAGATATGTTAAATATCTCTCTGAAAGAAATCATCTAAATAAAGCTTTCGACAAGCATGAATCAGATTGGACTCTTTTTGGGAGATAAACTTTTCCTGCCTTATGCGAGGATACAGAATTTTGTAGAAAAGTCAAAAGAAACAAATGCTGATACAATTAGACTCTCTGCTCTGATGACCACAACTCCTCAAGTTAGAAGGAAATTATTGGCATGATTAGAGAATGTCGTAAAAGCAAAAGAACTGCTGCTCTGAAATAGAATTATATCTAAATCAACTATCCAAATTGAATTTATCTTAAGGGACAATAAAAATGGCAATCAAATATGCTTTACGTATGGGAGACGGGAAATACGTCTTCCTTACTAAAGAGAAAATCAGAATGGAAATTGAAACCCGTATGTCAAAGGCTTCCATTATTCCAACATCCATTTCCACACAGACGCAACTGTAATTATTTTTTTCCCAGACTTACCTTCAACTGCCACGACCTCTTCATCATCCATTGTCAAAATAAGCCCTTCTTTAAGGTTGCACTCATCCATTGCTTCGATAAGTCCCAATATTTCTCTCTCCCTAACTATGGGACCTCCAAAGCAAATCGAAACCTGAATCGCAGCCGAAATTTTTGAGCTGCTTTTTTCTTTAATGACAAAGTCACATTCTTTTGTATTCCTATAATAGGATACTTCTTTTTCTCTTCTTAGTAGCTCAAGGAATACAAGGTTCTCAAATCTCAGTCCCAGGCTGTCTGGATAGGCGGGATATACTGCCTTGAAAAGGCCTGTGTCCCCTACATAAATCTTGCAGAAATTATCTGTTTTCCTTCCTATTTTTTGAAAGCTATTAAATTTTGGAACCCGGTACAGTAAAAAAATATCTTCAAGATAATCCAGATAGGTACTTATGAGTTCATCACTTTCTATTCCACTGACTTTCTTTAAGGTATCTAGGGAATATTCCGAAGCCATGTTAGAAATCAAAAATACGGCAAGTTTTTTTAACTTATATATATCATAACCGGCTACAGCGCCTTTTTGTAATTCGTCTTCAAAGTATTTTTTGGAAAGCTTAATGTCACCTTTTCTGATAACATCAGGAAAACCGCCGTTTTCAAAATACTGCAAAAATATACATAATAAGTCATCATTTATGGAAGGCGTAAGAAGACTCGGTTCTGGTATTTTTGTATTTTTTATTCGCAGGTATTCCTTGAAAGAGAATGGGAAAAGCTTTAAGATTTTACCTTTATCTTCAAACTTTGAAGAAAATTCATTTATCACTTTTGATTTAGATGATGTTAGATAAATTTCTGCCCCTTGTCTATAAAGCTTATCAATCCATTTTTCCCATTCAGGAAGGTTATGTATTTCATCAAAAAAGTAGAAAATACGGCTTGCTCCATTTTTTTCGTTTTCCTTTTTGCATATTTCAGCTGCTATATCCTCAATGGCTTGTAAATGTCCAGTTCCAAAACCCTGAATCTGAAATTCTTCAAAATCAATATAAATTTTTGTACCTTCAAGGCTACTAGCAACCTGACTCATAAAGGAAGTTTTACCTGCATTGGAAGGTCCGGAAATGAACTTGATTTCACTTCCTTCTATAGAACACCAGGACAAAATATCACGGGGAACTAAATCTAAGGAATTTTGAAAAAAAGTCTGGTGACTGAGTATCAGGGGGAGAAGTTCTGATTTTTGCATATTATCATAATAATTTATGGAGTGGAACTATATAGTTATTATGGCAAAAATAATTACCCATGTGTGATAATAACCAGAAGGCATAATGCTGAAATAATTACCAAAAAGTGTAAAATGTTCCGCAAACTTTTGGGGTTAAATTTTTCGCTGGTGAAAGACATTTTTTTATAGGCACTTATATCAGTAAGATGTTAATTTAATAGCGTTAAAATAAATTCATAGAAACATATAAATAAAGGAGTAAATCGGACCTATTTATAAATATGAAAGAGGTCAGAATATAAGTTATGGCCAGTAGATATGGATCTATTCTCAAGCAGAGTCAAATGAATAGTTAATGTTCAGTTAATCGATAATTTCCCTACAGTAAATAATCCATTAGTTTCTCAGGGTTTTTTAAATGTCATTGTTCTTGGTTCACAAACTATTTTTTATTTATGAAGTCCTATAAGGCATAGAATGTTTTTCTTTTGAGGTTTTCCAAATGAGATGGGATGATATTTTAAGTTGCTTTCGAACTCGCTAAGACATCTTTTTTCAGTTAGACTACTTTCTGCTAAAAGGAATTTCCTACACTAAATAGAATTATCTGGATTATGTGTCAGTACATCGTTTGATATATTGATAAAATAGATAATATTTTGTCATAATTATATAATTATATACTAATTTAAATTAAATTGAGATTTAGGGAATATTCATATTGGATAAAGGCCATATATTATTGGACTTTGGTTTATATTGGTTTCTTATTTATATTTCGTTAGTAATTATATCCTCTGAATAATAATACTCTTCTGAATCAATTAAAAAATCAGGTATTGATACTTAAACATAGTTATATACTATTAGAAAGTATATTTCTTCATGAACTGCCCAAGATGCAATAGTTCCAGTCACAAAAAGAATGGTATAGTTGGTGGGCGTCAACGCTACAAATGCCATGATTGTAGCTATAACTATACAGTAGAGCTAAAATCAACTGCTTTTTCCGCTTTTGTAAAAAGACAGGCTTTACAACTTTACCTTGAAGGATTGGGCTTTCGTTCAATAGGACGATTTTTAGGGGTGAGTCATGTTTCTGTCCAAAGATGGATCAAGAAATTTGGTCAGGAGTTAGAGGCCCTAAAAAGTGAAAGTGAGATATCTATTGTTGAAATGGATGAGATGCACACTTACATCGGTAACAAAAAAAATATTGCTGGATCTGGATTGCTGTTGATAGAGTTGGGAAAAAGTTCATCAACTGCTCTTTTGATAGCAGAGGAACGGAAACTGGACAACTACTCTGGGAAAAATTGAAGAAAAAATAGATTGGAGAAGTGATGACAGATCACTGGGGAGCATATGCAGAGTTTCGTCCAGAAAAGATCCATACTCAATCAAAAGCAGAAACGTATACTGTTGAAGGATATAACAGCATATTGAGGCACTTTCTGGCAAGGTTGAGAAGAAAGACAAAGTGTTATACGAAGATATTGAAATGCTAAAGTACTCGGTTATTCTATTGATGAAATACAGAAATAAAGAACTAGATATAGTTAAGTAACAATGCCAAAAATCACTTTCATTAATATACATATGATCATTTCTCTAATGAGAAATCTAATCATAAAATATGATGATAAGTGATAAACTCTCAATTAAATATAACAACAACTTACTTGTGCAGTTCAAATCTTACTTGTGCAGTTCAAATAGAACTACATAGACAAGAAGCAAAAAAGAATATCTGCAACTATAGAGGAAATAGTATTAGTTGCTAACTTTAAAAATATGGGTCTATAGCCATCAATTCAAAAAAAGTTTCCATAAGCTGCTCGCTATGTCTTGAAAAGATGGCCATTGATCTAAAATTATTCTTAAGTTTTTCACTTTTGCATTGAAAATTATATGCTGTTATTTATTACCAGCATGAGTACATTGTGAAACAAGTTTTTTCATAGTAGCACTTTACTTGATAGAAAGATACAGTTAAAAATCCTCTTGGCATTATATTTTCCCCCTTATTTTAGCTAATTCTTCTTATGGTTTTCACCTTTGTATTTATATATTATTTAAGCAGGATGAGCATTTTTTTAATTTAGAATGTTCACGCTTCTAGTTTGTCTCTTTATCAGCCCCCATCTTGCTGTTTATTCATAGCAATTATTTTTAAAAACTTGTTTGGCCATTTATTTTAAATTCAAAACAAACAGGTTTAATTTTAATTGCCAGAGAATATAAACAATTATACAACCATAAATTATATAAGTACAATATAATAAATTTTTCGTATTTCTAAATAGTCTTTGAATATCTCGACTACCGGCCCGACGTTCTCCTCCTGGACGCGCTCATGCCCAAGATGGACGGCCGCGAGGTGGGCCGCCGCCTGAAGGACAACCCGGCCACCTCGGGGGTAAAGGTGATCGTCATGACCTCCACGTTCACGGCGACCAAGTACAAGACCGAGGCCCTCACCGCCTTCCGCGCCGACGAGTACATCACCAAGCCCGTGGACTTCAAGCTGCTCGAGGCGCTCCTCAAGAAACTTACCTGACCACTCCACAGGCGTGATAAACTCAATAGGTTAAGGGCGGAGGGGTCTCCTCCGCCCGAACCGGTAGCGGTGCCCCCGTGGCGAGTCAGGAGAAGGAAGGCGGGGAGGCGAGGGAAGCCGCTCCGGCCCGTGCCGGTGATTTCATCCGAGACATCGTGGCGAAGGACCTCGAGGCCGGGAAGTGCCCCTTCCCCGTCACTCGCTTTCCTGCAGACCAACGGCTATTTGCATATCGGGCATGCCAAGTCCATCTGCCTCAATTTCGGCACGGCGGCGGGGTTTGGCGGGGTTTGCCACCTGCGCTTCGACGACACCAACCCGAGCAAGGAAGAAGAGGAATTCGTCGAGTCGATCTAGGAAACGTCCGCTGGTTGGGGTTTGACTGGGGCGATCCTTGAGGGCCCGCTCCAGCTCCTCTGGAGTGTGCACCG
>CAVSHT010000012.1:0-449254 GCA_963727895.1 uncultured Methanosarcinaceae archaeon
CCATCATCATTGGTAACAAGAATTTTTGGAACCATGAGTTTTCCCATAGTTGTAGGATAATTTAAAATTAATGGAAAGAACAGGATTTTCGTACCTAAAGCTCTTCATAACCAACTATATTGACCTCATCACGAATTTCATCTCTCTATACCTGGAAGATTACCAGTAATATATAAGGAAAGAAAGCTGCTCCACTCTGAATAAAGACTAAAGAACTAAATGGACACTTGAAAGAAAAATGGATCGTGGGAATTGTACTATCTGATCTGATTTAATCAGTACAATTTAAACCAGATCAGGTAAGTATATTCTGTTTGTTTCGGCAAGTAGAAATGTGATTTTAGTTGTAATTTCAGCAACTAATTCCCATCGAGAATTCCACTGAAGAGATCAGTGGTTTTTATTGATTAATGTGCATTTTTCATTTTAATGTATATTATATCAGTATATATTAATCTGCATAACTTTTTTGTGTCAATATTTAATTACTCTCCAGCACCAAAGGCAGCTTTAAGTTTGCTTTCTTCTTCTTTGGATAGGGAAGTGCGCACGACCTTTGGATGGAATTTGCCCAGTTCATCAAGAACTTTGTCTTCAGTCCACTTTGAAATCAACAAGAAGAGAGCAGATCCTTCTGGCTCGATCGTTTGAGAAACTTCATGAATGAAGTCATCGTCTATCCCATAATCAGATAATTTCCCTGTAATTGCACCTGTGATGGCGCCGATTGCCATTCCAAGCCAGGGCATCCAGAAAAGCAGTCCTATAAGCATACCCCAGAATGCTCCACCTACAGTACCTGTACCTACAAGGTTTACCGCTTGCTTCACTTTGACCTTGCCGTCAAGGTTTCGAACGACAACTGCAGCATCATCAAGGGTAATTAGTTCCTCTTTTTTAAGCCGATGAATGGCTTCATCCATTTCAGATGCACCTTTCTCATCCGGAAATGCAAAAACTATTAGCTCACTCATAATTCGAGAATCTCCTTTAAATTTTTAATATATATAAAATATGAGCTCGATAGCCTTAGTTTAAGAGTAACAGATTACCATTTTTCAGATCCAACAGAAAAAAACTTCACCGAGGGAAAAACTAATCTCTCTATGAAATTTTGAATCCAATAATGATAACAGAAACTCAGAGCTAAGGACTTTGTCATTTCTACTTACAATTCTGGATAACCTTCGGTTCATTAGCCCATATCCCGCTTTCTGAAAGAACAGGTTTCCCCTTTTTGATTATCTCAGAAGTTACAGTATAACAATTCCATAATATTATATACATCTTGCGTACTTAATAAATTATTTCAAAAAAGATTAAAAATAAGATAATTAAAAGATAATTAAAATAAAAAAATATAGTGAAGATGATTTAAGACATCAAGCTCCGAACACAGTTTTTATAGTGTACACATATAGGTGGTGAATACTTATGGCAAAGATCAGAAGTTTGACAACCAAAAATTCCAGATTATGGAGCCAGTGAGTCATCTCTATAAGCTTTTCTGAATGAAAAATTCTTTTTTCCGTTACGGATTTTACTATTCTTTTTAAGTTCTTTGATAACATTTTGTTAAACCCCACTCATAATGTATCTATTTTGTATTGTCTCAAAGCATTCCCTTTTAGAAAACGCTCTGAATACGTACCCTATAAAATCCAACGAGATCTCAAACAGGCATTTTATGTTCGAAAGTGCCTTGCATAGCATACACTATCCAACGTGATATCAAAGAGGCATCTTCATATCGAAAATGCATTATTTACCCCACCGACTCTAGCTTTAGAAACTTGTTATATTAAAACTTGTTGACCTTGTATGAAAGATTTTTATAAAAATACTGAAATAATATATAGACACCATGATTAACGTGTTAGTTAATGGATAGGAGGAAAATGAAGAGCATTGAGAATGAAAAGTTATAATAAAGAAGTTCAAACTAGAGGATATATATCAGAGATCGAAAAAATAGGGCAATAAGAATTATTATTCAGTTAATTTCCTGTGCCCTGTAAAACAAAGAAGCGCGCAATAATCCCGATAAAGAGAAAATGAACTCAAATGTACCTTTTCAAAACTAAAGCAGATTTCAACCGGTTTTTACAACTTTAGTTTTATTTTTCTGTGGAGGGGATTCGAAAATCGGAGTCAACTTTATTAACGATTCGCCTGAAAACCTCGTCGATGAGCTTCCAGTACTCTTCGATCTGTCGATAGATTTCTTCCGCTATTTCTTCGTGATAAGTATGAAGATGTAAGATTTCTATTATTCACTATCTCAAGGACTTTGACAGTTTCCTCTTCCAAAAGAAGTCCTACTTTAAATGCTTCCTTAAAACAGGACTTGGGAGAATTACAGACTATTCCTTCCTGAACATCAAGGTAACCCTTAACAACTTTCCAGAAAGCCTCAGAAGTATACTCAAATCTCTGGATAGCAGCATCCCTAACTATTACTGAATAAGGTTCTTCCGTGATTGCCTTTTAAGTTTTGAGTGCTTTTTCAGTAGTTTCGATCCTGAGCTTTAATGTTTCCACACAATCCCTTCTCGTAACGCTTTTTCTTTAAAAACTTTCGAAACCCTGGAAAGGTCTACAATATCAACCGTATAAGGAATATTCAGGTTTTCAATTCTTTCTTTTAAGAAAACTAATTTTCTCCAATTAAAATTTATCCCGGGAAGAATTCTTATATCTATATCCGAAACTCGACTAAAATCCCCTCTCGCCCTGGAACCAAAGAGTATAACAGTGACATTTTCTTCATTTAAAGTTTCAAAAACCAGAGACTTCAGATCCTGAATGCTTTTCTGAGATATTGGAGAAAGGTTGCTCATTTACTATTCATTTAAGAGTTTTCAATACTTGAATGTAATGTTGCCTTCAGACTCTTAGCTAGAGTTCAAAACACAGTATAAAGTAGATTATAGAGATTGTGAACAAATTCTTCAACTGCCTCAGAGCAGTGCAAATTTAATATAATGATTCCCTTTATCCATCTAATATTTCAGACAACTCAAAAATTTACGTTTATCTGAGATTCCTATCAATTTCACGAGGATTTTACAACATGGATAAGTACGAAAAAGTATTCGAGCTGGCTAAACGCAGGGGGTTTTTGTGGAACTCCTTTGAGCTATATGGCGGAAGCCGCGGATTTTATGATTATGGGCCTCTTGGGAGCACGCTGAAGAGACGAATTGAACAGACCTGGAGAGAGTTTTACGTTATCCAGGAAGGGTTTATGGAAATTGAATGCCCGACAATTGGAATTGAAGACGTTTTTGTCGCATCTGGGCACGTAGGAGGTTTTTCTGACCCCCTGTGTGAATGTATGAACTGTAAAGAAGCTTTCCGGGCGGATCATCTTGTACAAAACGTAATGGAAGCCGCAGGGACCCTGAGCGCAGAAGCTCTCACTAAAGTTATAAAGGAAAATAATATCCGATGCCCGGAATGTGGAGGAGAATTCGGCGATGCCTATGAATTTAACCTGATGTTCAAAACCACAATTGGACCAGGCACTGGAAGGCAGGGGTATCTCAGACCAGAAACCGCACAGGGTATGTTTGTAGATTTCCAGAGGCTGTCCCGCTTCTACAGGGACAAACTGCCTTTTGGAGCTGTGCAAATCGGGAAATCTTACAGAAATGAAATCGCACCCAGACAAGGTGTAATCAGACTCAGGGAATTTACACAGGCAGAATGTGAGATTTTTGTTGACCCGCGGAACAAAAAACACCCCAACTTCGAGCGCTTTGCAGACAAAGAACTTGTACTCTATTCTCAGAAAGCACAAGAGACAGGAAAACCCTTTAAAATGACTGTGAGAGAAGCTGTGAAGACTGGAGTAATTGCACATGAAGTTCTGGGTTACAACATTGCACTAACCAACGAGTTCCTCACAAAAGTTGGAATTGATCCTGCAAAACTCAGGTTCAGGCAGCACTTAAAAGACGAGATGGCGCATTACGCAATCGACTGCTGGGATGCTGAGATCGAAACCGACAGGTTCGGCTGGGTCGAGATAGTAGGAATTGCAGATCGGACGGACTACGACCTTAAAGCCCATGCAAAAGTCAGCAAGACCGAGCTTTACGTCTATGTTGAATATGATGAGCCAAAAATGGTAACCCGCTTTGTTGTAAAACCAAATATGGGCAAACTCGGTCCTATCTTTAAGGGAAAAGCAAAAGCTGTCGCAGATGCCTTAAAACAGCTTTCCGAAGAAGAACTCTCAAAAAACGAAATCAAAGTTACAGTTGATGGAGAAGAGTTAACAGTCAGTTCAGATGCAGTTGATTTTGCAGAAGAAACTGTTAAAGTCAGCGGAGAGAACGTCATCCCTCACGTAATTGAACCTTCCTACGGAATCGACAGGATCTTCTATGGGGTCATGGAACACGCCTATGAAGAAGAAGACGTGGCTCAGAAGGCTGCCGAATCAGAGCTTAAAGGCACAGAAGAAACTGAAAAGAAATCTGAAGTAGGAAAGGGAGAAGGTGAAGCTGAGGGAGAAGAGAAAGCCCGTCTTGTCATGCACTTTACAAGCGCAGTTGCTCCAGTACAGGTTGCAGTCCTCCCTCTTTTGACCCGCAAAGAGCTTGCAGATCCTGCAAAAGATATTATTGCAAAACTCAGGGAAAAGGCTCTGCTTGTCAATTATGACGATTCCGGAACAATCGGACGCCGCTACAGGAGAAACGATGAAATAGGAACGCCTTACTGCGTTACTGTAGATTACGACACTCTCGAAGACGGAACTGTAACTATAAGAGACAGAGATTCAATGCGCCAGATTCGAGCTCCGGTTGAAGGAATCGAAAACGTGCTCTACGAGCTGATTTACAGAGGTAGAGCTTTCGAATCTGCAGGCAAAGCTTTTAATTTCTGAAATTAAGATACGGATAAATTACTGAGCTGTGGGCTGAAACGTCTGCAGCAAATTTTTAATTTTTATAATTTTGATATACTATATTGAATTAAGACTCTAAAACAAAATAACCTTGAATAAAGTCTAAAACAAAGAGCCTATAAAAATCCTGAAGCAAAATGAACGAGAATTTATTTCCCAATAACCCGGGATTCATGAAGCACCCGCTGATAAAACCCGATACAGTTGAGCAGAGGCTCTATCAATTGAATCTTGCAGGAAAAGCCCTTGAAGGATCAAGCCTTGTTGTGCTTCCTACAGGACTTGGAAAAACCATTATAGCTCTTTTTGTGATTGCTTCCAGGCTTCAACGTTTTGGGGGAAAAGCTCTGATCCTTTCCCCAACAAAACCGCTTGTTGAGCAGCATGCAGCTTTTTTTAAAAGGGTAATGACCCTTTCCGAAGACGAAGTTCTTACTTTTACAGGCAGCATTGCCCCTGAAGAGCGAGAAAAGCTCTGGGCACAGGGAAAATTGATAGTTTCTACTCCTCAGGTGATTGAAAATGACCTTCTTACAAAGAGGATTAGCCTTGAGGATGTAAGTCATATAACCTTTGATGAAGCCCATAGAGCAGTTGGAAATTACGCTTATACTTTTATTGCGGAAAAATACTTTGAAAGTGCAAAAAACCCTCATGTACTTGGAATTACTGCAAGCCCGGGAAGTTCTGATGAGAAAATCTCTGAGGTCTGCCAGGCTTTACATGTTGAAAATGTCTCCGTAAAAACCGAAAAAGACAGAGATGTCCGTCCTTATGTGCAGGAAAAAGAGATCAAATGGGTGCAGGTCCAGCTTCCTCCCAAAATGGCCGAAATCCGAGGTTATCTTGAGAAAATCTTTGATGATCGGTTTGGAATTATAAAAGGCATGGGTTTTTCGGCAGGCAACGGTAAATACGTCTCTAAAAAAGACCTTTTACTTCTCCAGAAAAAGCTTCAGAGTGAAATTCGAGTAGGAGGAGACCCTGCGATTTTTACTGCTATGTCTATACTTGCCGAAATAATGAAGGTGAACCACGCTATAGAAATGATTGAGACCCAGGGACTTGAAACCCTCAGGAAGTGTCTGGAGAAACTGGATGCAGAAGCTTCTTCAAAAAGTTCAACCAAAGCTGCAAAAAGACTAATGGACGACCTTTACATGAGAAAAGCCCTTCACATGGCAAAGGAATGCGAGATTGAACATCCCAAACTTGATTTAACGCGAAAAATTGTATCCGAACAGTTAAAAGGGAGTCCTGATTCCAGAGTAATTGTTTTTACGAATTATAGGGACACGGCAGAGATAGTAGTAAATGCCCTTTCAACTGTTTCAGGAGTTGTACCGATTCGTTTTGTAGGACAGGCTTCGCACCGTAAGGACAAAGGGCTTACGCAAAAACAGCAGGTAGAAATTCTTGAGAAATTCAGAGAAGGAGAATACAATGTACTTGTAGCTACTTCAGTTGCTGAAGAAGGACTTGACATACCTGCAACAGACCTGGTATTATTTTACGAACCAATTCCCTCGGAAATTAGGAGCATCCAGCGTAAAGGTAGAACAGGCAGGCAGCATAAAGGCAGAGTCATTGTGATGGTAACGAAAGGTACACGCGACGAAGCTTATTACTGGAGCAGTAAGAATAAGGAAAAAAAGATGCTAAACAGCATGAGAGGGCTTGAAGCTCTTATAAGCCCCAGTGATTCAAAACAAGAGTTAAAACTTTCAAATTTTGGATCTAAACCTCTTATTTTAGATTACATGGGAAATGGAACTAAAAAAGAGAATAAAACAGAGAATAAATTTGAAAATCAGGATTTAATGCAGGAAAATCAAGAGTTGATATCAGAAATCCGGAATTTAACTTTAAGTAGCAGGAAAAATTTAAAAGAAAAACAAAAAACCCTTGTCGATTTTGGAACGCTTTCTGGAAAGAAATCTGAGTCTAATCTTGAACCAGCCGCAGAAATGTCAGGGATAAAGACATCAGAGATAGAGACAAAACCTGAGTCTCTGAAAATAGTGGTTGACTACAGGGAAACAAAGAGTGGAGTTGCAAATATTCTTGAGAAGCTTGGAATGGCAATCTTTTTTGCTACTCTTGAAATTGGAGACTATGTTGTAAGCGACCGCCTTGCTGTAGAGAGAAAACGTACGGACGATTTTGTAAATTCTCTTATAGACGGGAAACGTAATCTGTTTGCTCAATTATCAGATCTTACAAGAGTATATGAAAAACCTGTTCTTATCATTGAAGGAACAGAACTCTTCACTTCCAGACAAATAAATCCAAATGCCATCTACGGTTCCTTAATCTCTATTGCAATTGATTTTGGAGTATCTATATTATATTCAAGAGATGAAGAAGAAACCGCTGCAATACTGAAAATGCTTGCAAAACGTGAACAAATGGAAAATAAACGTGAGGTTAATCCTCATGGGAAAAAGTCAACCAATACCCTTACCGAGCAACAGGAATACCTGATCTCCTCTATTGCAGATATAGGACCAAAAGCTGCAAGAAATCTTCTTTTGCATTTTGGCTCAGCAGAGGCTGTTATGAAGGCTGATGTAAATGAACTAAAGAAGGTAAAATTAATAGGGCCAAAGAGAGCAACAAAAATAAGGGAGATCCTTGAGGCTCCTTATAAAGCATGAGTAAATAAGATTCAAGTTTTTTTACTTTTAACTTATTTGTACTTTTTTTATTTTTCTTCCTTATTTTTCTATTCTATATCTTTTGTCTTTCCGTCTTCTGCCTCTATTTTACCTTCTTTTTTCTTACCTTTATAATTGTCTCAAGCGCTCTATAATCCCAATTCCTTTCTCAATTAGTTCTAAGTCCTCAGCAATACTGCGCGGATCTGTTTCATCCTGTAGGAAATCTGCAATATTGACCATTTTATTAAATAGAAGGTTTTCTAGCATTTTCCGATCTTCATGCGCTCCAGAAACATGACTTCTAGATACCTTTGGTAAAGCGGCTGGTTTTTGTGATCTTCTTAGAGATGCGACCTGGATTTTAGAAGCTGCAGATATCTCAAGAGCTTCAGGGACTGAAACTTTTGCCTCTTTTTTTGGGGAAAATAATGGTGAAATTTCCTCTTCTAATGGCTCAACAGCTTTTTCCTCTTCTACAGTAGTTTTTTCCTCTTCAACAACAGCTTCAGAGCTTCTAAACCCGAACCTTGGTTTTTGCCTGTGTACCTGAACTCTTTTTTTAGTTTCAAAAGAAGACCTATCTTTTTCTGTAGACGGCGTGGGCTCAGGTACCTCGATTGCTACGGCTTGTTCTGGAGCTTCTCCCTCCTCCCGGACATCACATATAGGGCAGATTACTGTACCTTGATAACGAAATTTTGGGGCTCCGCAGACATTACAATGTTCAGCAAGCATCGTGCCTCCGAGTTCAAGGAAACGTGCTATTCTTTTTACTTTTTGATCTTTTTCAGAATCCATATCTCTAACCTTCTTTTATTCGCAGCTTCTCATGCATTTGCTTCTCATTTATTTTATAAAACATCTCCTGTAGCTCACCGTATGTGAGAGAATTTACCCTGTAAAAATAGGAAAAAATAGTAAATTCAGAATCGTAAGGAGTAGACATTAAAACAGGCAACTTTAAAAATCACCGATACTATTTTATATAACTTGCCTGTCTTAGACTAATCTATTAGCTCTAATTTTTACATCGTAATTGACTGCGAAGGTGATTTGAGTGGCATCAAATGAATCAGCAGAAGTTATAAAACAATGTCTTCAGGTTTTAGAAAGTATAACTAGTGACTCTTCAGTTCCAAGAAATATCAGACGTTCCGTGAATGAAATTATGGACATACTTAACAACAACTCTGAACCTCTTTTTCTCAGAGCAGCTTCAAGCATTTCCATTCTCGAAGATATAAGCAACGATCCTAATCTTCCTCTGCACACAAGAACTTTGATATGGAACCTTTCAAGCCAGCTCGAGACTATTCCTGTAGACGAGTAACACAGAAATAAATACTAACTACATAAAAATGGAATTTACGTGGGAACGTAAACTGGAAACAGACAAACTCCAGAAATAAGCAAGCTCAGGTATATCTCTGGATATAATCTGTAAAAAATCCCGAACTCCGACTAATTCTAAAAAATAGCCGAAAGGAAGCAATTTTACTATTCTATTAGCTACTTCTAGCTGGTTTTGGAATTATTTCCTGAAGTTAGAGGATATCGACAAGGAAAAGACTTTTTCCTTCTTTTTTATACCCTTTTTCGGGAACTGGATTAAATATCGGGTTTTAAAATAAGAGTACAAATAGACCTGTCAATGTAAAATGGTCAAAGCTGAAACTCTGAAGTTCTTAAAAATACATAAATAGTTATAAGTATTTTAGATTTTAAGCAGAGAAGATTAATTGTTCAAAAAACTAAGAAGCATAAAGGGGGTATGAATAAATAGTGCTTGAGGAAATTTCGTCCAAAATCAGGAAAAATTTTGAGGCGAAAGAAAGCATAAGGGAAGATGGATTAAAGATTTCCAGAGAAGTTGTAAGGGAATGCAGGACAGCCTCATTTGCTCTTCACGGGCAGGACTTTGAGAAAGCAGATAAATGTATAAAAACCGCGGGAAAAGCACTCGAGAAACTTGAAGTTCTTTTCGAAGGACATGCTGACATTTATCATGCAGGTTTTGTGGAACATGCCCAACAGGAGTATTCAGAGGTTTCAGTACTCGAAAGCCTCCTGAACGAAGAAAAAATTCCTTCTCCTGAAGAGTTAAGAGTCGAATATGCAGCTTACCTTAACGGGCTTGGGGATGTTGTAGGAGAGCTTAGAAGACATGTTCTGGACCTTATCAGGAAAGAATCCTTTGAGAAAGCCGAAGTGTTTTTAGGTACTATGGAAAATATCCATGCAATACTTATGAATTTTGATTATCCTGATGCCATAACCGGAGGACTGAGGCGAAAAACCGATGTATCCCGTTCCTTAATAGAAAAAACGCGCGGCGATGTTGTCAATGCAATTGGGCAAAAAAAGCTTGAAATTACGATGCGAAATCTGGAATCCAGACTTTAAAATGTGTAATTTTTAGATAGGAGAATGGCTAAACATTGAGCAAATTAGCGTTTTTGAACCAAATTTTTGGAATTAATCGTGAAACTGCGACTTACTAATTTATAACCATAAAGTTTACACAATAACAATTAAACTGTTTATTGTTTTAACTATTATTTAGTCGTTTGACAGCACAACTGTACAAAATATTAGAATCCAGAATTTCCAAGTTGATTTGTTTAGTATTCCAGTATTACATATTTAAAATTCCAATAATTTATCACAAGAGGATATGTATGAAATTTGATCCGGAAAAAATAAAAAAGGATGCAAGAGAGAACTTTGACTTTACCTGGAACGAGGGTAAAAAGCTGGTTAAGATACCTACTCTGAATGAGCGTTATCCCAGAACCACTCTGAGATATGGAAAAGCACATCCTGTTTACGACACTATCCAGAAACTCAGAGAAGCCTATTTAAGGATGGGTTTTGAAGAGATGATGAACCCTCTAATAGTAGACGATAAAGAAGTTCACAAACAGTTTGGAAGTGAAGCACTTGCAGTTCTAGATCGTTGTTTTTATCTTGCAGGTCTTCCAAGACCGAACGTTGGAATTTCCGATGAGCGCATCACACAGGTAAAAGAGATCTTAGGAAAAATCGGCGACGATGGAGTAGATAAAATCAGACAGGTTCTCCATTCGTATAAAAAAGGAAAGATTGAAGGAGACGATCTTGTTCCTGAGATTTCAGCATTGCTTGGAGTTTCTGACGCTCTTGTCGCCGATATGCTTGAAAAAGTTTTTCCGGAATTTAAAGAGCTTGTACCACAGGCAAGCACAAAGACACTTCGCAGCCACATGACAAGCGGCTGGTTCATTTCATTAAGTGCTCTCCTTGAGAGACAAGAACCTCCTTTCCACTTTTTCTCCAGTAGACCGCTGCTTCAGGCGAGAACAACAGGAAGATGCCTCAAGACTCATGACCTACTATTCGGCTTCCTGTGTAATTATGGATGAAGATGTGACTGTTGACCACGGAAAAGCCGTTGCAGAAGGTTTGCTATCTCAGTTTGGCTTTGAAAAATTCCTTTTCAGACCCGATGAGAAACGCAGTAAATACTATATTCCTGATACTCAGACTGAAGTATTTGCTTTCCATCCAAAACTTATTGGCTCTAACTCAAAATATTCAGATGGCTGGATAGAGGTTGCAACTTTTGGAATTTATTCTCCAACAGCGCTGGCACAATATGATATCCCCTACCCTGTAATGAACCTCGGACTCGGAGTGGAAAGACTGGCAATGATCCTTCATGACGCTCCAGATGTCCGTTCCCTTACTTATCCGCAGATTCCTCAGTATACTGAATGGGAAATGTCAGATCGCGAACTCGCAAAACAGGTTTTTGTGGATAAAGTCCCTGAAACTCCTGAAGGGCTCGCAATTGCAGATGCAATTGTTTCTCAATGCGAACTGCATGGGGAAGAACCAAGCCCCTGTGAATTTCCTGCGTGGGAAGGAGAAATTTGCGGTAGAAAAGTAAAAGTTTCAGTAATCGAGCCTGAAGAAAACACCAAACTCTGTGGCCCGGCAGCTTTCAATGAAGTTATAGCTTATCAGGGAGATATAATGGGACTTCCAAATATCAAGAAATGGCAAAAAGCTTTTGAAAACCATTCAGCAAAAGCAGGAATTCGTTTTATAGAAGCATTTGCAGCTCAGGCTGCCAGAGAAATAGAAGAAGCTGCAATGTCAGGAGCAACCGAACATATAGTAAGGGTAAGAATTGCCAAGGTTCCTTCGGAAGTTAACCTGAAAATAGGTCCTATTGCCCAGCGTTATATCACAGGCAAAAAGAAAAAAATAGATATGAGAGGCCCGGTTTTCACTTCTGTAAAAGCGGAATTCGTGTGAAATCCAAGAAAACAGGAGCAACTGCATGCAAACCAAGAAAAACCCTTCTTCAAAGTATTCGGAGCTCAGTCAGTTGATGGAAACTGGTGAACCTGTGTGTATAACCTTCGAAACAGGGAACAAAACCGAGCATGAAGTTGAATCTGAAATTGAAAAAAGTATAGAATGGAAGGCTGAGGAGAAAGCAGTCGACACAGGAAATGAAAAATTTCCTGAAAAAGTCTGCTTTCTTTTTTGTGAACTTGTGCAAAAAGCTCGTATGGGAAAAGAGTTTCTGGTCTCAGGGCAGAGCTGTTCTCCAGGAGATTATGTTCTGGGCCTTTCTGAAAAAAGCCCCGCTTCATACTACCTGAAATCTGGGAGATATGAAGACTCGCAGACTGCGGAGAATGCAGCTTTATCTCTCCCAAGATTGAAAAAAAAGTTTTGCTTTATAAGAATCGAACCTTTATCCCTGAACAAAGGCGTTTTTGACGTGTTGATTCTTTTCCTGAAACCTGAAAAAGCTATGCGCATTGTTCAAGCAAGTGCCTACTCGGAAGGAAAAAGATCAATAATTGATACAATGGGTGCAGCTTCAATCTGTGGAGACTGTACCGTACTTGCATACAGGCAAGGTATAGGAACTATCTTTTGGATGTAAAGGGTCGAGAAAACACAGCGGATATGAAGATTTTGAAGTTCCGCTAGGGCTTTCTTTTGAGAAAGCATCAGAAATAGAAGAAGCTCTTTCAAAACTTCCGGAAACAAGAGAATAAAAAATGAGTAAAAGATTAATAGAAAACGTGTTATCTTTTTAAGAAATTCAAGAAAGATTCTAAGAAGAATTGTACTTTTATAGGCCCAGTAACTTTATGAAATTAGAAAGATGCCGTTTTCTAGAATTGGGAAGTAATCCAATTTATATAATATATATAATTTTATATAATTCGCATTAAAATGTAGGATATATAAGAAAGGTTTTTTTGAAATAATAAGGATGATAATTTAAGAGGATTTTACAATGCCAGGATCAGCTATTTCAGAGATTTTACAAGCCGAAAATCCAATAAGAAAAAACCCTATTATCTAAAGTCATCAATGAGATGAGTTTATATAGAAGTACAAACATGTAAAATGCGATTTTAATTCTAGAGCTATTCCAAAATCACACTAATGGAGGATTAAATCATGGCAGGACAGCCAATATTCATTTTAAAAGAAGGAAGTAAGCGAACTAGAGGCAGGGATGCCCAGAGTAACAATATCATGGCTGCAAAAGCAGTAGCAGAAGCAGTCAGAACAACCCTTGGTCCCAAGGGCATGGACAAAATGCTTGTAGATTCTATGGGCGATGTAGTTATTACAAACGACGGAGCAACCATTCTCAAAGAGATGGACATCGAACACCCTGCAGCAAAAATGGTAGTAGAAGTAGCCAAGACCCAGGATGAAGAAGTCGGAGACGGCACTACCAGTGCAGCTGTGGTCGCAGGTGAACTCTTAAAGAAAGCAGAGGACTTAATCGAGCAGGAGATCCACCCGACAATTATCGCATCAGGGTACAGGCTTGCAGCCGAAAAAGCTGTAGAAGTCCTGAACTCCCTTGCAATGACAGTAGAACTGTCTAACCGTGACCTGCTTGTCAGCATTGCTGAAACTGCAATGACTGGAAAAGGTGCAGAATCCTCCAAAAAACTCCTCTCAGGAATTACCGTAGATGCTGTAACAAGCATTGTAGACACAAATGGAAAGAACAGTGTTGACAGAGATAATATCAACGTTGTTAAGAAAGTCGGCGGCAAGGTAGAGGATTCCGAGCTTATCCGGGGCATGATAATTGATAAAGAAAGAATCCACCCCAATATGCCTGAAAAAATAAAGGATGCAAAAATCCTTCTCCTCAACAGCGCAATTGAACTCAAGGACACCGAAGTAGATGCGGAAATCTCTATAACCTCTCCTGACCAGCTCCAGTCCTTCCTTGACCAGGAAGAACAGATGCTAAAGAGGATCGTCCAGAAGGTTATCGGTAGTGGAGCAAATGTTGTTTTCTGCCAGAAGGGGATTGAAGATCTTGCCCAGCACTACCTTGCAAAAGCAGGTATCTTTGCTGTCCGCAGAGTTAAGAAGAGCGACATGGAAAAGCTCGCAAGAGCAACAGGCGGCAAACTCATTACCAACATGGACGAAATCGCTCCCGAAGACCTCGGATACGCAGGACTCGTGGAAGAGAAAAAGGTTGGTGGAGACAGTATGACCTTTGTCACAGGCTGCAACAACCCGAAGGCTGTAACAATCCTACTGCGCGGCGGTACAGAACATGTAGTTGACAGTATCACCAGCGCTCTTGAGGACGCACTTCGTGTGGTTGGAGTTGCAATCGAGGACGGTAAGCTTGTTGCAGGTGGCGGTTCCCCTGAAGTTGAAGTTGCACTCAGGCTCCAGGAATACGCAGCAACCCTTGAAGGCAGAGAACAGCTTGCAGTCAAGGCCTATGCCGAAGCTCTCGAAGTTATTCCAAGAACTCTCGCAGAAAATGCAGGACTTGACCCAATCGACATGCTCATGGAGCTGCGCTCACAGCACGAGAAAGGAATGAAAACCGCAGGACTTAATGTTTTCGAAGGCAAGGTTGTTGACATGTGGAAAGACTTTGTAGTAGAACCTCTCAGAGTCAAGACTCAGGTTATCAATGCAGCCACCGAATCTGCAGTTATGATCCTTAGAATCGACGATATTATAGCTTCTACCCGTGCAGCCCCAGGTCCAGAGGAAATGGGCGGAATGCCGGGCGGAATGGGTGGAATGCCCCCAGGAATGATGTAATCCGAATCGCAAAAATATTATTAGTAAATAGGGAAAGGTACAGTTTTTTAGCTGTACCATCCTTTTAGTCCCTAAAATAAAGTCTGAAGAAAATTGGTTTCGGTCTCTCACCGGAAGTCTATGTGAATCTCCATGTTAAATCCTTTTTTCAGGCTTTTTTATTTTCTGAAATAGAGGTTTTCAAATATTACACTTACTTCTTTTCAAGGCAATTAAGGATGTCCTCTGCTCTGAATTTAGTTTTTATAATTCTAGTCCTGCCTCTTTGACCCTTTCCAGTAAAATTTGCATCTATATAGTTAAGCACCTGGAGCCTGTTGACAATACCGTAAAAACGAGTGTATCCAAGCTGTGTTAATTCATGAAAAGACTTGTAAAGTTCTCCTGCCTGAATTTCTCCTTTTCTTGCTATTAACTCAAGCAAATGTTTTTCAGAACCGGACAGGAAACTGATACCCCTGCAGAGATGAAGCAATTTGGACGCTTCATAAGCTTTTTCCACATCTTCAGAAGAGATTGTACGACTTCCTCTGCGTTCGGCATTAAAACCGGAACGCTTAAGAAGATCGATTCCTACTCTCAGATCCCCTGTCCTTTCTATATAAAATACCACCACTTCAAGTACCTTGTCAGAAATTACTTTCGGATAAAAACCATATTTTACTCGATCTTTGAGAATATCAAGAATTTCAGAGCTTCCGTACTGCGGAAAATGGATATCTTCAGGCAAAAAAACAGAATTTACCCTTGAATCCATGCAATAAAGGTCTGAAGCATCATTTACTATCCCGATTATCCCTATCTTTGCTCCAGGATATTGTTCATGAGCTCTTAGGAGCGAATACATCACTTCATTGGCATGCCCTTCGTAGCAAAGATAATTGAGGTCATCCAGGGCGACAAACAGAACTTTTTCAGACGAAACAAGAAAATTAACGACAGTTTCAAAGATCTTTCTAAACGCAATTCCCGAATTAGGTGGAGAGATCCCAAAAAGCTTCCTGTAAATTCTGGATATTACTGCAAAACGAGTGGAATCAATCTGGCAGTTGACTTTGACGGTAACAACATTAGGTGAATGTGCTTCAACTTCTTCGAACACTTTCATAACTGCACTGGTCTTTCCTGTTCCTGGAGGACCTACTAGCAAACAATTCAAAGGACGCATTCCACGAAGTGATGGCCGGAATGCAAATCTAAGTCCATTCAATTGTGATTCTCTATGAGGAAAATATTCAGGAAGGTAGTCAGGCTCAAGTACCGATGGGTCCTTAAATAGGGTCTCATCCCAGAGTAGTATGTCATTACCTGTCAAAGGGAGTTACTCCATAAGTCATTAATATGTTATCATAAATAATTGAAAATTAAATAATATTGAAAGCTAGGGGCTATGAAAGTTTTTTTGGTTGAAATGAAGTTTAATAGATCAAAAAGCAGGAAATAAGATAATTCCCCACTTGAATTGAGTCTTTTCTATTAATCTTAAGTTTAATAATCTCTAAGTAAACCTCTAAGTAAGCAGAGTTTCTAAACAGTTAATCTCAGCTCAATATATAGATAAACTCTATTTAATCCAACTACTTCAAACTAATTAGGAAAGAGCTTGTCATTTATATGCGTAAATTTGATAAATATGTGACCATTTTTAAATTTTTAATAGATATGCTTTACTGCATTTAGCTTTTTTGAATTGTCATTAATTATGGCGATTCAGCCGGAAAATAGTTAGAGAGATACTCCGAAAATCAATTTTGTTTCCAAATCTATAAAGTTTCAGAACTGTTTTTTATGATTAGAAAATCAATATGTCATCCAAAACGAGATTTGGATAACAAATTTTTATTTTACGACTCAACTTTATTATAACCTTCAAAGCTGTCAAGCATCTTGAAAATCATAGTGGTTTCTTCAGAGTGAGATTATTATTCCCAGAGTAAATATTTCCTTTAGAGAGTAAGAGCGATATTTGGGATAATAACATTTAGTGTTATGAAATTAAAGAAAAATATTAAATATAAGTTTGTCGTACATACCTATGTCAAGACGAACAGACATAAAAAAGACCTCCTAAATATGGAGTCGAATTTGCAATTCCTGAATTTTTCATGTGTGAGTGCAGGCATATGAAGAATTCGGGAGTGCACTTCGTGTCTCCTGAAATTAACAAATCCCTATTTTTACTTATCACTTTAATGGTTTTAAACACTCATCCAAGACGAAGATTCTTAAAAATAAAATTCAAACTTGTTTAGTTGGTATTAGAGTTGTGAGTTTTGAAAATTTGACTCCTTTGAGAGCTATTATATATTCAGCAAGCTCTGCAATTTCTTCACCCTGCCCGTTCAGAATAATTATTTCAAAACAATTTCCATAATCAAGGTAAAAATACACTGAAGAATTTATAAGATGAGAGTAATGATGCTGAATATCTGTTAAAGCATTTGAAAGACCTTTTTTCGTGCTGTCATATAGAATTGTTATTGTACCTATACGATAGCCTTTGACATCATTTATCCATTCGTAATGAGAAATATAACTCCTTATGGCATCTCTTATGCCTTCCGAGCGAGAAGAATAACCCTGCTTTTCAATAATTTCATCAAATTTACTCAGAAGTGTATCCGGAAGAGAAACCCCTATCCTCATAAGTTCCGTTTCTATTATATCACCCACCTATGTAGTTTAAAGTTATCCAAAACATATTACATTAAATAAAATAAGTATTACTATATATACGTTTATTACTTTATCCTTAATACATAAAAGTGAGATAATAAATAAAAATATCTTATTTTAAATTACTTAACTTATTTAATCAACAAGCTTATTGATTGTAGTCCAAAGATTCTGTAAAAAAATCACGATAGAAAAATTTCTTTAATAGGAAAGCCAAAGTTTTCCTACAGAACAATGAAATTTTATTATGGCAATTGGAAGGAAAAATTACAGTTTTGAAAAAAAATAAAAACCATTGAACTATGGAATTTTGTCTTATGGGGAACAGAATAAAACTAACTTAAAAATAATAAACCTTGATTAATTATAACAGATAAAAAGAATAATGGTAGATTTAGTTATAAAGACTGAGAAATAATCATTATAGGAAAAGAGCACAAAGTAGTGGAGTGGAGAGAACAGAGCACTTCAAATTTATAGATTTATTGAAAAAGCTCCGTCCTCCCGAGAAGGGAATCGGGTGAGAGAAAAACTATGGAGATAGAATCTAAATTTCTGGTAATGAATGAAGCGGATTTTCAAGCTCTAGAAAACCTTTCCAGACTTGATTCATACGCACTCTCAGAGGCGAAAATCCAGTTAAATGAAGATATTTTCTTTGATACTTCAAACCAAAATATTATGGCTTCAGGTTACTACCTGCGGGTCAGAAAAACTTATGGAGAAGACGGAAGCTGGATAACTATTAAAAGTCTGGGAGGTTTTGAAGATGGCACTCACAGGAGAGAGGAGTTTGTAAGTTTTCTTCCTGAGGAAAATTCCGTATTTGAATGCCCGAACTTTCGGATCAGAGATATGATACTGGAACTTACGGCAGGATTTGATCTTTTTCCATTGCTGTCCTTAAAACAAAAAAGGGTTATTCGCCAGGTAAAAATGGGAAGAAAACTTATAGCTGAGATTTACCTGGATCGAGTCAACCTGAAAAGCGAAGGCAAAGAAAAGCATTATAATGAGTTTGAAGTTGAACTTAAAAGCGAAGGAAGCTCTGAAGATCTGGAAACTATCCGGAACTTCCTGCTCAAGCATTACAATCTGGTAGAAAACCCTTTTTCCAAGTTCGAAAGAGCTTTTTTGTTCAAAGAGAACCTTCCTGAGAAAACATTCCTTAACCTGAGAGAAATAGCTTTCTGCTCACAGCTTGCAGACCAGAAAAACGTATATGGAAAGCAGGCTCAGATTTTGATAGGACTTGGAAGAGGACAGAGCTGTGAAGAACTCAGCAAGATTCTGAAAATTCCTCAAACCGAGATAGAAGCTCTGAGAGCAGAATTTAAAGAGAAAAGGCTTTCTATTTTTCCTGTTACAAAGTATAAAGAAAAAAACTCTGAATTCCATTTCCATTTCGAAAAAAATTGTGTTTTGAAAAAAGAAAAAAATTGAACTTAAACCGGAGGACCCAGATATTTTCTTAAAAGATTTTTTTAGGTAGAACTTTATTTTAATTAAACTGTTAGTTTAGCTCTTTGAAAACATTTCAACCCTTGGAAGTTCCTCAAGCTCAGCCTCTTCTTCAAAGACCAAGGGACTCCCAGTCTGATTTATAATAACTTTAGATTGCAGATTGTATCCGAACATTTTCTGGAAGTACTTTTTCTGTTTCTCGACCTCCCATAGTTCAAGCTGACACTCCTGCTGAGCGTGCATTTCAAGCACCAGACTGTCAGTAGAAGCTATGTAAAATCTAACATTGGAAATAACTCCATTGTGAGAGCGATCCAGACCTTCGGCAATACGGAGAAGGGCACTCAGAACCCTGATACTTTTTACTGTATCCTTATTAAGACCAACAAGATTTGGGTGCTTCTTTTTAGGAGTATTTTTCCTATGGAAATAAGCAAGATTCGCTATGATTTCGACTTCTTCAGGATAGAAACCCGGAAGATTGCTCTCCCTTATGAGGTGATAGGCGTGAGCCTGATGAGTATCATATGATAGAAACGTCCCTATATCATGCAGTGTGGAACCGTACTCAAGAAGTTCCCGTTCTCCGGTCCTGAAATTGTAAATTCCAAGTGCCTGAATACTATCAAAGAGCTCAAGAGCAAGCCTGGTAATAGTATGAGCATGTTCTTCATCGAAATTGCAGGTGAGTCCAAGCTGCATAATGCTGCGTTTTCTTACTGACATCTGCGTAATCATGTAGGAGAATTCACTCTTAGAGATATAATCGACAAGAAGTCCTTCTCGAAGCCCGCGTTTACTTATCCTGATATTGGAAAGTCCCAGTTCTTCCATAAAGGTCTCGATAATTGCAGCCCCTGAGATGATAATATCTGCTCTTTGCGCGTTGATTCCAGGGAATTTGCGCCGCTCTTCCAGAGGTATGGCACACATTGCCTGAACTATTTTCTTCAGGTCTTCATATTCAAGTTTCTCAAAGCTTTCACTGGTTGTTTTGCGAAGATAGACAAAAGCTATTCTCGCAAGGTTTTCAATTGTTCCCGAGCTTCCAATTGAACAACTTATATTGTATTCAGAAAGGTTTTTAATTATATCTGTAATCTTGTCCCGAATATAAGCTTTAATCTGTTCATATTGTTCCTCGGAAACAGGCCCTTTTTCATCTGGTAAAAACATATTTGTTAGTCTGATCGCTCCAAGATTAAGGGAATGAAGAAAATAACACTGAGCCTGATCCCCAACTGAAACTTCTGTGCTTCCACCTCCTATATCTATAAACAGAGCTTTTGAATTCCCAAGCCTAAGCCCGCTTGAAACTCCGAGGTAAATGAGGCGAGCTTCTTCAGCTCCGGAAATTGTACAGACTTCCAGGTTTGCCTCCCTTTTCAGCATTTCTAGAAACTGAACTTTATTGCTCGCATCTCGCGTTGCCGATGTAGCTACAGCTATAACCTCTTCTGCCCTGTAAGCTCTGGCAAGTTCCATGAATTTTTTGCAGACAACAACTGCGCGTTCTATCGCCTTAGGCTGCAGAATCCGGTCTATAAATTCCTGATCTCCAAGCCGAACTGTTTCTTTCTGCTTGGTCAGGGGCCGGTAAGATCCATTGGGATTAATACGGACCAGAAGAAGTCGGATCGAGTTAGTACCTATATCGATAAACGCAACAACTCTGCCTTCGGAAATTTTCTCGGGTTCCATTATTACCACCTGAAAGCCCTGTCTTTCGTTTTCCTCGAAGGAGTCGAGAAACTCAAAATAAGCTTCACATTACTAGTTCATATTTTTATTCTATTTGAGATTATGTGGTAGTTTCCGAAAGTTTGTAATCGTTATTATTTCTGCATATATTAATTATATAGATTGGAGACGTTGCATATATATGCACTCTATAAAGAAAGGAGTATTAAGAAAGATATTTTTTCAGATTTTTTCAGGTTTTTTCAGGATGTGTATCACTGACAAAATTAAGTTGTTTGTTATGAAAAAATATGTATTTAGGTGAATTTAAAATGTTTTTTGTATTTCATGTTCTCTATTGACAGAAGGAAAAAGTATATTCGGCTTTGATACTTAAACATAGTTATATACTATTAGAAAGTATATTTCTTCATGAACTGCCCCAGATGCAATAGTTCCAGTCACAGATGGATAAATAAATTTGGTCCGGAGTTAGAGAACCTAAAAAGCGAAAATGAGATATCTATTGTTGAAATGGATGAAATGCACACGTACATCGGCAACAAAAAAAAATATTGCTGGATCTGGATTGCTGTTGATAGAGTTGGGAAAAAGTTCATCAACTGCTCTTTTGGCAGCAGAGGAACGGAAACTGGAAAACTACTCTGGGAAAAATTGAAGAAAAAAGAGATTGGAGAAGTGATGACAGATCACTGGAGAGCATATGCAGAGTTTATTCCAGAAAAGAGTCATACTCAATCCAAAGCAGAAACGTATACTGTTGAAGGATATAACAGCATATTGAGGCATTTTCTAGCAAGGTTGAGAAGAAAGACAGAGTGTTATACGAAGAGTATTGAAATGCTAAAGTACTCGGTTCTTCTATTGATGAAATACAGAAATAAAGAACTAGATATATTTAAGTAACAATACCTGAATCCCTGAATCTTAAATATCTTTTTGTCTTTCTTTAAATGTCTTGAAAAACACTTTAAATAGATATTCAAGCGTAGCGTGGAAGAATATATTTTGTTTCTTTGATTCTCTCTTCTCTTTCTTCATCAGGCAGCTTTTTACTTTTCAGAGCTTCAGCCTGTGCAACTTTGGGATGCTGTTTCAGGAATTCAATTGAATATTCAGTAGTTTCCTTTGCTGCTGATTGAAAAGTTTTATCAATTTCTTCTTTACTAAATTGTCCATGATAAAGGAGAAGCTGAGTTACTTTTTCTCTGGTAGTTTGAGGTTCATTCTCATAATCCAGGGAGTAATACAGCTTGCTTACGATAACCCTTAAGCTCCAGATTCGACTTCTTTTTTTGTCCTTTATTTCAAAAGGGCTTTTATCCTTTATTTTTTGTATAATCTCGTTCAGATCGTACTGGCTCATTTTTAGCACCACTATAGAATTCGACTTGTAGATAAATAAAAGCTCTTTAAATCTATTTGAAATCACGTTATCAGTAAATAAAGTAAAGTAGAAAGCAGTACTTATAAAATAAAATATGTCAGAGCTAAGGTGTTAGAATATAATATGAAGTTACTGAAAAATAAGGTTTATAAGAAAATAGGTAAAAATCGCGGCATCAGGAAATTATTTTCATCATCTTTTGCTCAGTTGGGGTAACTTTCATCATCGCCGCAAGATCCAGTATATCGGTGGTCTTATTTATGGTTACTGCCTTTACTGCTGCAAATTATTGATTTACTGGATTGTTCATTTATCTAATATAACAAATTCAGTTGCTTTATTGATTTTAAAGGTTTTTGAGGAAAACACTTGAAATTTGAAGCCATAGCCGTTGAGAATATTCCCCTTATACATGCTGGGGACGACCTGCCATCGATTATTTGTGAGAACATCGAACTTCAGGACAGGGATATTGTTATTATTGCCTCGACCGTTGTTGCTAAAGCTGAAGGTGAGATTTTCAGGCTTGATGACATTACTCCAGGAAAGATGGCACTTGAGATTGCGTCTAGTAATGGAAAAGACGTAAGGTTTATCCAGGCTGTACTTTCTCGGAGCAAGGAAGTGCTTGTGGAAAAGCCTTTTATGCTTGTGACAACTCTCGCAGGGCATACATGTGTAAATGCGGGGATTGATGAGTCAAATATTGAAAATGGATTTTTAATTTACTCTCCGGAAAACCCGAATGCTAGTGCCTTAAGGCTTGGGCAGGAACTCGAAAAGCTTAGCGGAAAAAAGGTAAGTGTTATTGTCACAGACACAAACGGGAGAGCGTTCAAAATCGGGCAAACTGGTGTGGCCATAGGGGTTTACAGGATAAAGCCTATAAAGCGCTGGATCGGGGAAAAAGATCTTTTTGGAAAAATCCTTGAGATTACAGAGGAAGCAGTTGTTGATGAGCTTGCAGGTGCCGCAAACCTTTTGATGGGCGAAGGTGGTGGTGGTACTCCTGTAATTGTAATTCGCGGCCTTGATCATTATTGTGAAGAGAATACCATTATAAATGAAATTTACCGTTCAGAAGAACAGGATCTCATTAAAAAAGGGCTTCGTTGCCTGCAAAAACAGAATTAAATCTAAGACTAAATGGCTTCAAAGCTTAGACTTTGAATCGCAGAATATTCATAACTTCTATTTTAGAAATCTTTATTTCTCTGCGAATCCCTGAAGATACTGAATTCATATAAGTTCAGTTTTCATCTGAAGTTTCATGTTTCAGTTCAAAAGGTATATATTCTGCTTCTACACCTGCCTCCTTAAAGAACTGAAGCGAATCGTTGTCAGGATAAATAGTTGAATATACGACTCTTTTGATATTTGAGTTGATAATCATTTTTGCACAAAGAATACAGGGCAGGTGTGTACAATAGAGAGTTGCTCCCGCTATGCTTACCCCGTGAATTGCCGCCTGGATTATTGCGTTTTGTTCTGCATGGACTGCCCTGCATTTTTCTTGTCTTGTACCAGATGGGATTTTTTCCATGTTCCGGATACAACCTATTTCAAGACAGTGTTCCATGCCGCTGGGTGCCCCATTATATCCAGTCGAGAGAATTCGCTTGTCTCTAACAATTACAGCTCCGACATTGTTTCGGAGGCATGTAGCTCTTTTGCCTACAACGAAGGCAATTTCGAGGAAGTATTCATCAAGGGAAGGTCTTTCTTTCATAATTTTTAATGAACAGTAACTGGTATATATAGCTGTGACGTTAGAGCTTGTACCATTTTCAAGAGTTAATTTTAAGTGCAATGAATTAGCGGTGTATAGAGTAATTGTTAGAGGAAGAATTAATATAATCTGTGTGAATACAGAGTTAAAACAAATTAACTTCTTTATAAATTATCTTATCTATATAATCAAAACATTTAGAACATTATCCCCATGCTGAACCCGAGTAACAAAGTAATTTTCAAGATTCCTAAACAATCTGATTATAAATCTCGTGTTCTGAATTACACATCAGGATTATATATCTGGATGTTATGAGCTGTTCGGATAAGTTCAATAAAATAATATATTCACGCATCCGGAGTATTTAATTATGGCAAAAGGTTTGGCCGAAATTTTAGATAATTTCGTGAAAAGTCACAATGATCGCCAATTGCTGGCACTCCCCCTTGCGATACTTGCAGTTGCTTTAATAATACTGCTAGTTTCCTTTGTGAGAACCGGATCGCCGGTAAGCCTGGGAATGGATTTCCAGGGTGGTACCCAGATTTCGATAGAAACGACTGATTCTCCTGCTGTACTTGAGAATATGTATTCTTCTTACCCTCTCTCCGATGTCCGGCAAACTGGAAGCAGGGTAATCATGCAGTTCGGAGTTATGGATAGTAATCAGCAAGATAAACTTGAAAAGGATATTTCAAGTCACTATTCCAATGTGCAAATTCAGCAGGTTGGACCCACTTACGGTAAGACTTTGCAAGTTCAGGCTTTACAGGCTCTTGTTATTTCCTTTATAGGGATGGCAATTGTGGTATTTCTGCTCTTCAGGACTTTTGTCCCTTCCTTTGCAGTGATACTCTCTGCCTTTTCAGACATTGTAATTGCAGCCGCTTTTATGAAGGTTGCAGGGATCGAACTTTCCCTGGGGACACTTGCAGCTCTACTTATGCTTATCGGTTATTCTGTAGATAGTGATATTCTACTCACAAATAGAGTACTTAAACGTCGGGGCATGGTAGATGAGAAAGTTTCGAAGGCTATGCATACGGGAATTACCATGACCTCTACAACCCTTGCAGCGCTCGCGTCAATGTATGTAGTCTCAAATTTCTCATATCTGGTTATGTCTTCATACACGCAGATTACTCTGCTTTCACAGATTTCAATCGTGTTGATTGCGGGACTTTTTGCAGATATGATGAATACCTGGCTTTTGAATACGGGAATCTTAAGGTGGTATGCTCTGAAACCCGAATTCAAAGGGAGGTATAACAGATGAGCGATAAAAAAAGCCTTCTTAAGAATCCAAGAGTCATTATTTTCATTGTCCTTCTTCTTGGGTCTATAGTTGCTATCCATCCAGGATATACTCCTGGAAAGGGGGTAACTACTAATCTTAATTTTGGACTTGAACTGGAAGGAGGTTCCTGGCTACAAATAAAACTTGTTGGGACACTTGCTCAGATTGATGTAGACTCTGGAAAATTAGTCAGTGGAATTGTTGAACCTATAATTGGAGCCCCTATCCAGATTACATCAAATAGTCTTGATGTAGGTGGAGCTACCAATCAATCGGTTACCTTTACGACATCTGGTACGGTCAATTCCTCCCAACTTAATTATTTGGGCACTATAAACGTAGATAAATTGAGTGGGAGTACAACTCAGGTAACTATCTCTGATATCAGTAAGCAGTCTCTCATTGTGTCTTATCTCTCAAAAGCTCTTGATGCAGAAGTGGTTCCCACAAGCACTCAAGACGGAGTTACCTACGAAATAAGGACTTCAGTCACTGAACAAAAGCTTGAATCTTTGCTGGAAAAGGTTGGAGGTTCAATCCACAAGAATGAAGACGGAACTTCAACCTATAAAGACGGAGTTACCACTGCGACCAGAGACCTTACAAAGCAAATCCTTAGTGATAAGCTGAACTCTCTAGGTCTCAAAGATATTCCTGTCAGGACTGTAGGGGATCAATACATCCAAGTCGATTTTGCAGGCATTGATCTGGCAACTGCTAAGGAAATCGCTGAAAAACCCGGTAAATTTGAAATCAGGATTCAAACTACTGGAAATAATACAGAACATGTCCTTTACGGTGAATCCATTGCTAGTGTAGGAGTTCCATCTTATCATGACGAACAATGGCACACTCCCTTCACTCTGAGTGATGAAGGAGCCCGTACACTCCAGAAAGTTGCACTTGAAACCGGGGCAATTGACAATCCAGATTCCCATTACCTGATAATGTATCTTGATGGTGTTAAGATCTATGGAGCACCTCTAAGCTCATCCGCCGCAGAAAAATTGCGAGAAAGTCCTATATATTCCTGGGAAGCTTCTACAGGCTCTGATGACGCTGCTAAAGCTGAAGCTACGGCACTTCAGGTTCATCTTCGAGCAGGAGCTCTTCCTGTTAATGTAGAGCTTGTAGGTTCAGGACATGTGGACGCAGGTCTTGGATCGCAGTTCAAAACTGCAGCCCTGATTACAGGTTTTATTTCTCTGATTGGAGTAGCAGCTGTAGTTTACTTCAAGTACAGAAGGCCTGAAATCCTAATACCTATGGTTGGAACTTCTACCAGTGAAGTTATAATGCTTCTTGGAGTTGCAGCAGTGATCGGCTGGCAGCTTGACCTTGCATCAATTGCAGCTATTATTGCTACTATTGGTACAGGAATTGACCACCTTGTGATCATCACGGATGAAGTGCTTCAAGAAGGTAAACTTCCTCCATCGAAGGTATTCAAGTCAAGAATCGGAAAAGCTTTTGCAATTGTTTTAGGGGCAGCCTCCACAAATGTAATTGCTCTGGCTCCACTGGTTGTAATGGGCTTTGGTACTTTGAAAGGTTTTGCAATTACAACTATCATTGGTGTCTTTATAGGTGTGATTTTTGCAAGGCCAGTTTACGCTGTAGTAATCAAGGAAATGCTACATGTAGATGAAAATGGAAGCTCAAGTATAACTGAGTAAGAAAAAATAAAATTCTTTGAGGTTGACTGGTATCCAAAAGCAAAAAACAAGGTGGAATGTATGCAGGATCTCTGGACTTTGAAATATAGGGCAAGTACTCTAAAAGAAATGCTTGGAAACGAACACGCTGTAGCCACGCTTTCTGAGCTTGCCAAGTCCGGAACCTTGCCTCACCTCGTTTTATACGGTCCTGAAAATTCCGGAAAAACGACAGCTTCTCTTGCTCTTGCAAAGCAGCTCTATGGCAATACATGGAAAAACAACTTTTCGTACTTTAATGCCTCGGATTTTTTTGACCAGGGAAAGCGTTATCTTGTTCGTGATAAGCGTTTTGTACGTTTTCTGGGTACCGACGATCCAAAGAAAATTTATAAAAGTGTAATCGATATCTTTAAGTCAGTCATCAACGAGTATGCAGGAATGGCTTCAATTGACGCCGATTACAAGCTAATCTATATTGATAATGCTGAGTCTCTGAATTCAGACTCACAGCATGCTCTTAGGCGGATTATGGAAAAATATAGTGAAACATGCAGGTTTATACTTTCAACAACTAAACCTTCTAAACTTATTCCTCCACTCCGCTCAAGAGGTCTTCAAATTTTTTTCACATATATTCCTAATAATGTTCTGAAAACTTATCTTGAGAAAATTGTCTGTTCTGAAAACTTGAAATTATCTGAAGGAGCACTTGATGCTATCCTTTATTCTGCAAAAGGAAATGTTGCAAGAGCCGTTCAGACGCTGCAACTTGTTTCCTTACTTGCACGTGGTGCAATCATTACTGAAGAAATGGTATATCAGGCTGCTGTGAGAGGCAGGGATGAAGCTATAGATGAACTTCTTTATGCAGCTCTTGCAGGTGATTTCTCTAAAGGACGGAAACTTATTGATGAGATGATAATTGAGAAAGGGTTATTAGGGGTTGAGATTCTGGAAGGCCTTTCCGAGGCTCTGGCAGACTCAGGGGAAACAGATTCGGATATTGCTCGCCTTGTTGTGAAGATTTCTGAAACTGATGCTCGCCTTAAAGATGCTGCGAATGATAGAATCCAGCTCGAAAAATTAATTTCTACTTTCTCTTAATTTATATTTTTGGTATTGTTAACTAAACATAGTTAACTCTTTATTTCTGTATTTCATCAATAGAATAACCGAGTACTTTAGCATTTCAAGACTCTTCGTATAACACTTTGTCTTTCTTCTCAATCTTGCCAGGAAATGCCTCAATATGCTGTTATATCCCTCAACTGTAAATGTTTCTGCTTTTGATTGAGTATGACTCTTTTCTGGAAGAAACTCTGCATATGCTCTCCAGTGATCTGTCATCACTTCTCCAATCTCTTTTTTCTTCAATTTTTCCCAGAGTAGTTTTCCAGTTTCCGTTCCTCTGCTACCAAAAGAGCAGTTGATGAACTTTTTCCCAACTCTATCAACAGCAATTCAGATCCAGCAATATTTTTTTTGTTACCGATGTAAGTGTGCATCTCATCCATTTCAACAATAGATATCTCACTTTCACTTTTTAGGTTCTCTCACTCTTGACCAAATTTCTTGATCCATTTTTGGGCAGAAACATGATTCACCCCTAAAACTCTTCCTATTGAGCGAAAGCCCAATCCTTCAAGGTAAAGTTGTAAAGCCTGTTTTTTAACAGAGGCGGAAAAAGCAGTTGATTTTAGCTCTACTGTATAGTTATAGCCACAATCAGAGCATTTATACCGTTGACGCCCGCCAACTATACCATTCTTTTTGTAATTAGAACTATTGCATTTTGGGCAGTTCATGAAGAAATATATGTTATAAGCACATATATCTATTTTTGTTTACCAATGCCATATTTTTGGTATTGTTAACTAAACATAGTTAACTCTTTATTTCTGTATTTCATCAATAGAATAACCGAGTACTTTAGCATTTCAAGACTCTTCGTATAACACTTTGTCTTTCTTCTCAATCTTGCCAGGAAATGCCTCAATATGCTGTTATATCCCTCAACTGTAAATGTTTCTGCTTTTGATTGAGTATGACTCTTTTCTGGAAGAAACTCTGCATATGCTCTCCAGTGATCTGTCATCACTTCTCCAATCTCTTTTTTCTTCAATTTTTCCCAGAGTAGTTTTCCAGTTTCCGTTCCTCTGCTACCAAAAGAGCAGTTGATGAACTTTTTCCCAACTCTATCAACAGCAATTCAGATCCAGCAATATTTTTTTTGTTACCGATGTAAGTGTGCATCTCATCCATTTCAACAATAGATATCTCACTTTCACTTTTTAGGTTCTCTCACTCTTGACCAAATTTCTTGATCCATTTTTGGGCAGAAACATGATTCACCCCTAAAACTCTTCCTATTGAGCGAAAGCCCAATCCTTCAAGGTAAAGTTGTAAAGCCTGTTTTTTAACAGAGGCGGAAAAAGCAGTTGATTTTAGCTCTACTGTATAGTTATAGCCACAATCAGAGCATTTATACCGTTGACGCCCGCCAACTATACCATTCTTTTTGTAATTAGAACTATTGCATTTTGGGCAGTTCATGAAGAAATATATGTTATAAGCACATATATCTATTTTTGTTTACCAATGCCATATTTTTTAGTATCTTTTAGAATATGATTCTAAAGAATTTTGTGAAAAATTTTAGAATATGATTCTAAGGAATTTTGTGAAAAAAAGATATTTTACCTGAATTTTTAAAAATGTCTATTACCTTTTTCCTTCAGGTAGTTACTCTATCTCAGTAGTCACTTTATTAAGTTTTTTTAATTTTATAGTACTTATAGAACTTTATTGAGTAGCAGGAACATCACAAAAAACACATAATTCTTAAAAGAAATAATTCTCAAAGTAAGATATAAAGTCCTGAAGCTAAATTCCTAAAAAATTAATCAGCGAGTATCTCGCTGACTTGGCTATATTAAAATCAACTTCAGGTTCAGGCTTTCAACTTAGAATGCTAGTCCAAGTTCTTCGAGCTTCTTTCTTGCTCCGTCGTATACCTGCATGTACTCATCTGTTGGAGTTACAGTCTTTACGTCGTAGCATTCCTGGAACGTCTTTCCTGCTGGAGCGCTTGCATAATTCTTCTCATATAGAGCTACAAGCTTGTCAAGGATAACATTCACTTCTGCAATGTCTACTCCTGCCGTTGCCCTTGCAACTTCTCCCATCATTCTAGCTTCCATACCTGTGGTCTTATCAGTCACAACACCCTTTGCCGAAGCCACACCTGAAAGGATTTCTCTTCCAGACGCTGTATCAGTTATTGACTGAGCTGACGCCTCAAGCAGACACATCTCAGTACATGGTCCTGCACATGGATAATACTGGTTTCCTGAGAGAATATCTGTAAATTCAGAAATAGTTGCACATGCCCATCCTGCAATCATCAAAGTTTCCCTTGTGTTTGTTGACCCCCAGCGTATGTGAACAGGTCCATCAAGATGCCAGTTTGCGTTACTCATAACAACTGAATTGATATGAGTTGCAATGTCAACAATTGTTGTCTCCTCAATGCCGCCCGCATATCCTCCGAAAATCGGCATCTGTTCATCCATAATTATGTCGCTGTTTGCAGTATAGTGAGCAATAACTGAAATTGCATCCAGGTCGATCTTAAGTTCACAGAGTTGTGAGACCTCATGGCTGTCCGTACAGGTCATTCCGCCAGCACAATCAGCGGAAATGTTTCCCTGAGCGGACAGGGAGGTCTCTGGGCCCTAAACAGCCATGCCAGGCTTACCAGCCATGGCGCAAGCATTCTTAATAAGCCTTGTTTCGGTCTTTGCAGCAAGAACTTCATACGGGCTCTTTGGAATAGGAGCTTTCCCTCTCACTGTGGTCATAACACCATTAACGATAGTGTCTACTTCCTTTTCCAGAGCATAGCTCAGGTGAACAGGCATAAACACCTCTTCTGAAATTGGAGATCCAGTAGGGCCACCCTGCACAATTGGCTTTCTCTTGTCAGCAACATTTCTTTTCTTAACGTTTACTGCTTCTCTGCCTGTACCGAGCACAAATTCCTTCTGGACATTGTTGATTGCATCCCAGATTTCATCTTCTGTGTACTTTACTATCCTGTGTGTATCAGTGCAGTAAATTCCGCAGTCAAGGAGCATCTCAAAGCCTGCATTGAAGAGTTTTTCCATCATGTCCTTATCTGTTGGGACAAACTTTCCCTTGAAATCAATTCCATACTTCTGCTTGAGCTCCATAGCCTTCATCGGAATCTTCATAAGATCCCAATCGTCCAGACTACACTTTTCTCCTACTTTTGCCCTGTCATAGAAATCATAGCAATCAAAGGACTTTCTAAATGTCATTTTTTTGCCTCCAGAATTATTTCATTACCCCAAGTGCTACTTTTGCAGCCTCTGCAGCGTTTTCTGCTGTCGCATCCGCTCCGATTTCTGCAATCCATTTGTCAGACACAGGAGCCCCTCCGAACATGCACTTTACACTGTCTCTGAGGTTTTCTTCCCTGATCCTGTCCATTAAATCTTTCTGGCCGAGCATCGAGGTTGTCATAAGGGCTGAGCCTACTAAGAGAACTTTTTCTCCCTTGTGCTTTGTAGCTTCTTCTATAACGGTTTCATTCAGCACATCTACTCCCAGATCAACGATCTGGAACCCGTTTGCTCCTAGCATTGTGGTAACAAGTCTGTGGCCAATATCGTGAATATCTCCTTCTGCCACAAAAGTGATAGCAAGTCCTGCTTCGTCTCCTTCTTTCTTGTTCTTTTCAAGTTCAGGAGTAAGAACTTCCATTGCACTGCTCATCGCTTTTCCAGACATCATGATTTGAGGCAAAAAAATCTCGGCTGCTTCGAACCTGTCACCTACAATTTTCATTCCAA
The DNA here is from genome assembly GCA_963727895.1 of uncultured Methanosarcinaceae archaeon. Lineage (GTDB taxonomy): Archaea > Halobacteriota > Methanosarcinia > Methanosarcinales > Methanosarcinaceae > Methanosarcina. Next base: position 31,475 of record CAVSHT010000012.1, read on the forward strand.
CGGAAAGGCCTTTTGTAATAATGTCAAGTGCAGGAATTCCTGCATCAAGAGCTTCCTTACAGAGCTCGGCAGTACCTGCGATGTTTTGATTTACAACTGCATCGCGTAACTTATCAAAAATCTCTTGGTTTGCCATTTTTGTAAACCTCCACTGAGATTTGCAGTTCTGTACAGTGTCGTTGGGTAGTACAATGTCTTCTGAGAAATTTTCTTGCAAAGGCTTTTGGGTTAAACACAGACCTAAGCTCCGCTAGCTAGAAAAAGAGCATTCGCATGGGGTTCTCTTTTAAGTTCAGATCCCTGCTGCCTTATATTTTTCAGCCATTAGGCGCGAGGAAGTGCTTTTATGAATTATCTTATTGTTTGTAATCAAGTTATTTATGTTGTCATTTGCCATTTTACCCAAATATATTTGGGTTTTTTATGAATAATTTCCTTTCTCATGGACATTGTTACCGGGAATTTTCTTGCTAGAAACTGCAAATTTGTTTCCCAGTCGAATTAGCTTTATATCCCAAATTTCTCAACAGTATGCCTGTTGGAACTGCCTGAGATTGTCCTGAACATTCAAGGCTCAATCTCTAAATTAAGATTAAAATAATACTATATAAAAGATTACTATAGTTATTTATAATCAGTTTCATTGAACTAAAATTTTAAATCAAAGATATTTGAAAGTTTCAACTCCATACTTTTTAAGGTTTTTTTAGTATTTTCGTTTAAAATTAAGGCTGAAGCATAAAGTAAAAAGTATAAACAAACATTTTAGTTTTAAGTACTGAAATCTTCTTTTTAAAAGAGAGACCTTAATCAATAATTATGATATGAACAGGTAAAATAGAATACCCAATATTTCTTGAACAATGCAGGCAGAAAAACGAGAACAGACCTATTCAAAATAACCTTTTAAAAATATTTTTAAAATATAGCCGGCTTTAAGGCCGGCTATCTGTTTTTTAAAGCGTCACACTTCAGTATCGATACTCTAAGTCCTTAGATTATTAAGCAATATTGTCAGTACTTGTGACTTTTTGCGCAGCTAATCATTTTCTGAAGGTTAACTGTAGGAGTCATACTGACAATACCACAGCCAACGGTAAGTAATCCAACGCCTGCATCAAGTACCTTCTTTGATACTTCTTCAATACTCTCAGGAGTTCCATTCCAAAGTACGGCTACAGGGTCAAGATTTCCTACAAGAATGGCATTTTTCACATTAGCGCTTCCGGTCTTGATGTCTACTCTCTGGTCTACACTGATCCCGTTTACACCGGTCTTATCCATAATTCCAAGACCGTTAGTTGTGTTTCCACAAATGTGAAGAACTGTCGCCACATCGAGTTCTTTCATTGCATCGGCAATCTTTTTCTGGTAAGGAAGAGCGTACTTTTCGTAGAATTCTCCGCCTATCAGTTCATAGCTTGCTGTTGGGTCAATTATAGCTATGGTGTCTGCTCCGTTCTCAACCATTGCTTTTGCATATGCTACGTTGAAGTCCGAGCAGAAATCCAGAAGTGCAGGTACAACTTCTTCTCCTGTGAATATATTTCCAAACCAGGCGTCTCCGTTGATGTGTTGGGCAAGAGAGAAGGGGCCAATCATGGATCCTATTATGGGGAGTTCTTTTCCGTATTTTTCGGAAAGGATCTTGACGGCTTCAAGGACTACTGCAATTCTGCCTTCTTTCAGGCTGTAGTTCCTGAATTTGTCCAGGTCTTCCATGCTCTTAACACTGGGTTTGATCACTGATGGCTGCTGCTTCAGGTCTCCATCCTTAATTCCGCAGCCAAAAAATTCGGCTTCAGCAGTGATGTCAAAAGGAATTCTTACAGCTTCAAAACCTACTACAGTATGTGCTGCTTCTGCAAGAGTTGCCATTTTCTCTGCGTCGGCATGGGCATCTGGCCAGTAGGCTCCACAAGCTTCCATCTGTTCTACAGTTGCAGTCTGAGTGAAACAGACAGCTGGCATCCTGTCCACCTGCTGTTTCCTTAATGCACGATACAATCTTTCTTTTGGGGTATATTCTGCCATTTATAATCCCTCTCTTATTTTTATAGGTGCATAAGATTATGAAAAATACATAATATTAAAAAATATGTATTTTATCCTTTTATTAAAAATTATGTTATAAAAACTTATCAATTGAACCGTCGGAATTGGCTGAAAAATTCTCTAAAACAAGTAAATTTGTTTTATTAAACTCCAGCGGAAATAATATATTAAATCTTCTGTAACTTGCTTCTTTAATCAAATTTTATATCCATTAACATACTTCGAGTTTTAATAACTGGAATGAATACAGGGAAATTTACACTCATTTTCGGGGAACCACGTAATGGTTCTATCAATAGAATTTAAAAAATTATCGTATATCTTGTAAAAATAGGTTGAAAATCAGAAAAACATTCAATTTTAAGTATTTCTCTTTTATTTGTTTGATCTTTACTTAAAATCAACATATTTTTATTATAATGGGTAAATGGGAAACAAAATAAAAATTTGCTGATATTTCTTGTCCTAATGAAGCTTGTAAACTATATGGGTTTTCTGGAATATAATCATCATAGGTAATGGCACTTATCAAATCAAGAACAAGAACATTCAAAAATAGATCTGCCGTGAATGCGGCAGAGTTAACAATGATCTTCTGTGCAATAACTATTTTTATCCTGAGCATTACTACGCGCAATTAAAAACAAAAGACCGAGTAAAACAAAGACTATCACCACGGCGCAGAAAAAGTACAAAAAAGCCATATCTGGAGGTATTTTAGCTCCATAATCCATAGTTGCCAGACCCATATATATCTATATGGCAAACAAAGATAATAAGATTTGCAGAAATCCTCTGACTAACGAATTATCAATAGCTTTAATCTGGACTATCTGATTATTATCCGCTCGAATACCATCAGGCAAGGCAGCCTCTTGAGCAGTTTTGTGAGATACCGGATTCTATAAGAAGAGTTTTTGGAAAAACTCTTTATTTTTCCTTGTTTTGTTCAATATATCGATCTTTAGATTCCTTAAGTATACTAATTGCTGTGTCAAGATCTTTCCAGCCAATAACTTTTACTCTTTTGTTTTCTAGACTTTTGTAATTTTGGAAAAAATGAGTGATTTCTTTGAATAGATGCGGTGGAAGCTGATCGACTGTCTCAATATAATTCCACATAGGATCGTTCTTTGGAACACAGAGAATTTTTTGATCTCTTCCTTTATCGTCCTCCATGTCAAACAATGCTATAAGATATACATCTATCATACAACCTGGAAAGGTAGGTTCCCAGGTTAAGACCATGGCATCTAAAGGGTCACCATCAAGTGCCAGGGTTTCGGGGAAAAAACCATAATCAGAGGGGTATACCATTGAAGAAGAAAGCATTCTGTCGTACTTAATCACTTTCTTTTCTTTATCATACTCGAATTTGTTTCGGTTTCCTTTTGGAATCTCAATAAGTACACTTTCAACCTGTCTTTCAGTCATATCAATACTTCCTATTATTTCTTGTTTTCAACTACATTATAACAACCACACCAATGAAATAAAAAAGGCATGATTCTGATACGAAAAAGTTCCTTTAATTGTTTCCACATTAGCTTTTTATCGATATTTACCTCTGTACGAAAAGTCAAAATGATTTTCCCAAAAGTGGCAATAATTAACTCAATAATGGCAACTGATAAGCCTAGCTTTTGCGGGACAATGCTTGTTAATAATATCAAAGAATCTTTAATAAGTAGAATAGCATCCGCTTGCATGAACTACCTCTATATGTGGTAGGAGTCATTAGCTGTACAAGCGGTTCAAGGCAGACTCCATTGCCTATTCAATATCATTTATTACTGCATATATACTTAAAATTTGTTATATAAATACATTAAATAATAAAAGTAAAATATATATTGTCAATTAACTTATCAATTTTATAAATTCTCTTAAACTTCATAGTGCATATATGAGAGCTGTTAATAGTGAGTTGTTAATATCTGATAGCTACTTATGGCTTTGATAATTAACTATAGTTATATACTATTAGAAAGTATATTTCTTCATGGACTGCCCCAGATGCAATAGTTCTAATCACAAAAAGAATGGTATAGTTGGCGGGCGTCAACGGTACAAATGCTCTGATTGTGGCTATAACTATACAGTAGAGTTAAAATCAACTGCTTTTTCTGCTTCTGTAAAAAGACAGGCTTTACAACTCTATCTTGAAGGATTGGGCTTTCGCTCAATAGGACGATTTTTAGGGGTAAGTCATGTTTCTGTCCAAAAATGGATAAAGAAATTTGGTCAAGAGTGAGAGAACCTAAAAAGTGAAAGTGAGATATCTATTGTTGAAATGGATGAGATGCACACTTACATCGGTAACAAAAAAATATTGCTGGATCTGGATTGCTGTTGATATAGCTGGGAAAAAGTTCATCAACTGCTCTTTTGGTAACAGAGGAACAGAAACTGGAAAACTACTCTGGGAAAAATTGAAGAAAAAAGAGATTGGAGAAGTGATGACAGATCACTGGAGGGCATATGCAGAGTTTCTTCCAGAAAAGAGTCATACTCAATCCAAAGCAGAAACATTTACAGTTGAGGGATATAACAGCATATTGAGGCATTTTCTAGCAAGATTGAGACGAAAGACAAAGTGTTATAAAAAAGTCTTGAAATGCTAAAGTACTCGGTTATTATATTGATGAAATACAGAAATAAAGAGCTAGACTATGTTTAGTTAACAATGCCCTACTTATTAATACTTCTAGCCAGCTACTAGTAATATTTTATAATTCATAAATTTTAAAATTATTATATTCTCTTTCCTATTACTGTCGAATTAGAAATATACTAAAATATAATGTCATACTTAAGCACAATTCATATCCCACCCTTTTATGTGGTAGTCTCTACTGCCGGACACCTCAAAACATTATATGTTCTTGGAGGACCTGAAAAATGTATGGAATAGCACTTGATCTGGGTACCAGCGGTTTTAGAGCCCAGCTTATCGATCTTAACACGAAAGAAACCTTAAAGACAGTCATAACAATGGGTCATCCCCTTCCTGGGGGAAATGTTATGGACCACCTGGATTTTGCAATCACAACAGGTGAGGATGTGGCTCATGCGGTAATTATCGAAACCATCAGGAGGATGTTCCTGCGGTTCGATGTTGACCTTTCCAAAGTGGAACGGCTGGCAGTCTGTGGAAACCCTATTCAGCTTTCCCTTTTCCAGAATATCGAAATAAGGGATCTGGCTTATGCAGGAGAAAACAAGCAAAAGAAGCTTGGAGTCCAGAATGTAAAAAGAGATGCCCGTGTATTTCCTGCTTCCGAGATTTTCGGGGAAAAAGACTTACCAAACTGTGAAGTTATTGTGCCCTCCTGCAATCAAACACGAGATTGGAGCTGACGCTCTGGCTATGATGCTTGAAACTGATTTCCTTATCCAGTCCGAACCTTCACTTGTCACGGATTACGGGACAAATGCCGAAATGGCTCTTAAAGTCGGGGATAGGATTATCACCGCAAGCGCGGCTGCAGGACCTGCAATTGAAGGACAGGGTATAAGCTCAGGCATGCTCGCAAGCCCGGGTGCGATCTGTGACGTAAAACCTGAAGGACAGTACTGGAGAATTATGGTTCTTGACAGGGAAATGGAAAAACAGAATGCTTACCTTATCCATCCGGTTACAGGGGAGATAAAGAGAGTCCTACGGGTACGAGGCAGTTGGAATCACCGGCACAGGAGTTATCTCGGCCTTTGCTCTTGCACTCAAAAGCGGGCTGATTGAAAAATCTCCTAAACTTCCGAACGGAAAGCTGATCCTGGGCCCTGGAATTGAGATCACTGAGAAAGGATGTGGAAGAAGCCGGAAAAGCTATCGGGGCAATCCGGGCTGCTCATATGACTCTGATCGTTGAATCCGGGATTAAGTACGAAGATCTGGAGTACGCATATATGTCAGGAGCCTCCGGAGCCTATGTGGACGCTGAAGATTCCCGCAGGCTCGGAGCCGCACCGGGTTATGCAAAAAAAATTGTCCAGTTCGGAAATACCTCGCTTGCGCTTGCTCGGGAACTTGTGCTTGATAAATCCAGGCTGGATGACGTAGTAACGATTGCAAAGAAAATTACTGCCGACCACCTGATGATGGCAACCAGCGATGACTTTCAACAATTTCTACCTCTGCGAACTTTCCTACTGGACCCAGGGCATGCCTCTTGAGATGTACGACCAGATGCTTGAACTCTATGGCCTGCCTCCTCCTCCCCAAAACTCTTGAACACGTAAGCATCGAAAAACGAGTCAGCAAAGACATAGAACAGGTAGGACCAGGTGGGCTTGCCATTCTCAAAGAAATAGGCATAATTCTGGAAGTCCCAGTGGAAAAGTGTATCTACTGCAAAAAATGCGTAAAAGAATGTCCTGAGTCTGCTCTTGAAATCGTAGAAATAGACGGCAAACGAATCGCAAAATACGACAGCCAGAAATGTCTCGGCACAAGCTGTCACCGCTGTGTTTCTATCTGCCCTGAAAGTGCCATCGATATAACAAAACTGAAAATTACAGCAAAATAATTTTATGGTGGATTAAACTTCCACTCATTTTTTTAAGTTTCGTTTTTCTTAATTCACGGAGTTCATCTCTAACTTAGCTAATATTTTTCTAACTTTTAAAATTGATTTAATTCTCTCGAAGAAATTAAGATTAAAAACAAGATCAAAGTATAATTTTAAAAATCAATACAAGTTTAATTACATAATAAATTTCTATGTATAAAGAGAATTAAAGTCCTGAAACTGGAAAAGTAGGTTTATTTCTGGAAACATCTTCGCATAGTTTGCCGGGGCAAAGTGGGAGCTCTATAAACGATATAAAATTTAATATCTCAGATTAATGTAAAAAATAAATCAAATCAGAGTTCAAAAGTTTTCAAAAAGGGTTTTCAGAACTCAAGTTTTAGAGTACAGAATACAGCATTGACGCTGTTCCTATTCCCAGGGGTTCAGCTATAAGTTGCACATCATATTTTTTTCGCAGATCTTCAGAAATTGCGTAAGGAATTCCAGGGGTGGAAAGTACACAATTCTCCGAAAGTACAGCTTCAGGAATCGTATTTGCACATGGGGTTGCCTCGAAAATGGTGGAAAACTTTTTTGGAATTGCAGGGTCGAAAGGAATCATTTCAAGCTTTGAGGTAGTCTTCTTCAGAAGTTTTTCATCGGCATCATATCCATAAACCTTGAAACTTTTGTTCACAAGATGGGCTGCTCCGGGAAAACCTACCTTTCCGAGTCCAATAACAAGTACATCCTTTGATTCGGCTATCAGGTTCCTGGAAGCAATCTCAGCATAGATTATACCTGTGCATGGCTGATTGTTGGCGATTTTTCCGTTTTTGATGTTATGTGCAAGAAAGGTGTGGTCATCAGCCATAAGGATAATTTCGGCTTCATTCTGTACAGCTTCGTAATAGCCGCTAACATCCGGCGTATCTGTAATAAAGCTGTCAAATCCAAAATACTGTGTAATTGCATTCAGAGATGCCGAAAAATTACCTATTATCCCGTTTCCTGAAGTTATAGGCACTATACCTACTTTTTCAAAACACGACAAGGTACCGTAGAGATTTTCGCAGATTTGTTTTATATCAGATCCTGTTGCTTTCTTTACAGCAGAATCAGCTTTTTGAAGCTGTTTATTTATATTTGCCAAATCATCGGGGGTTAAGAGTGCCATTTTATTCCTATTTCCTGTTTTTAGAAATTTTTAGTTTTTTAACCTTTTTTAATTCGTTTTCCAGCGCCTCTATTCATTCTTAAGACACAACTCCTAAACGATTTTTCAGAATCGAGATCCCTTTACATTTTTTTTCCTCGGCTTCTTCCTTATCTTTGCCCCAGAAAATCAGGGTAAATACCTGTTTTTCTCCTTTGCGAAGCAATATCTCAATGCCAGGTTCTTCATAGAATTTTTCGTAGTCATCATCCTTGGAAAAAGCCAGGTTTCCCACAGGAACAAGACCTCCATTTTTTTCGAGTATTAGGTGTTCGTAAATACAGTATTTTTCGCAGATTCCTTCTATATCAAGCCCTTTTACTTTTTCAACGGGAGAATAAGATTTTTGAAGCTGCTCATTTATATTTGCCAAATCATCTGGAGTTGAGGGTGTCATATTATCTCCATTTTCTGCTTTTGGGCATTTTTAATTTCTTTAATCTTTTTTAATTCGCTTTTCAGGCTTTATTTCATCCTTCATATAGCGCTTCGAAACGATTTTTCAGAATTGAAATTCCTTTGCTTTTATTTTTCTCGGCTTCTTCTTTATCCTTGCCCCAGAAAATCAAGGTAAATACCGGATTTTCTCCTTTGCAAAGAAAAATCTCAGTGCCGGGCTCTTCATAGAATTTCCCATAATCGTTTCCCATAGAAAGTACCTGTTCTCCTACGGGAACAAGAATTCCGTTTTCTCCGAGCATTAAGTGTTCATAAATACAATATTTATTTTCAGGAAGAGCACTTATTTCCTCAATACCATCAGTAAAAGCGCGGAAAAGGAGTTCTATCAGGTTAATCCCTGATGAATAATAAACGGTTGTTGGGGTCTGGCTTGGAAAACGAGCATCGATTTCGATTACTCTAAGCCCTTTTGGGCCGGATATTGCTTCTACATCCATAATTCCTTTCAAGGATAAATTTGCTGCAAGAGTATAGGATATCTGCCTGAAGTGAGGTTCAGAAGGAAGAGGGGTAACCGTGTGGCAGTCATAGGTTTCGTCTATATGGATCAGTGTTTCTTTTACCACAGCAAAATGGTTTCCATCTCCTATAACTTCGAGAGATACCACTTCTCCTTCTACATATTCCTCGACCATCATTCCAGGTTCAAGGTCTCCAAGTTCCTTGTCATCATAGATTATTCTGGCTCCAATACTGCTGCTTTCACAGGGAGGTTTTACAAAATAAGGTGGTTCTGAAGGTTTGTCCTGAGGAGTAGGAACTCCTATGGACTTAAAATAATCTTTTGAACGTTTTTTGTCCCTGCTTATCCAGTAAGCTTCAAAATCAAAGAGTACCGGGCAGAAGAACTTTTCTTTTATTGAACTTAGAAATTCGATGCAGACCAGGTTTTCGTTCACAGGAAGTAACGCATCTACGCTTTTTGAGAGTTCAAGAAGTTTTTCAGGTTCTTTTATCACATCAAAACAATGAAATTCATCCACATAATTCCGGATAAGGGCTTGCGGATTTTTATCTACCAGAACTACTCTCATTCCTGCTTTTTTAGACAGATATGCAGCTTCGAAGCCCTGGAGTTTCCCGCCTACAAGACAGATCGTCTTCAAGCTAGCACCCCAAAACTGCCTCAAAGTCAGCCTGCCTGGCAGGCTCCATACCCATAGTCTCAAGCCTTTGGATCACACTTTTTATATCCCTGTCTCGTTCTTCAAGGTCGCGGTCATAGTTTGCAACACCTTCCAGTTGAGAATCGGGGGAAGAATCGAAGTAACAATATTTGCCCCTGCATTTAGGCGATGAACCATTCCATCAATGCCTTCAAGGTCAAGGGATGCAGGTATAAGGCGTTTAGGGAACATTAACCTGAGAACCGAGATAATTTTCAGTTCCGAGAGATTTGATTTCTCTCTGAAATTCTCAAGAGGGGTTCCTTCCTGGGGTAAAAAGGTCATAACTCTGACCATATCTGGGTCATTTGATTTCATACCTCTCAAGGACAGAATGGTAGACTCGATATCGTTTCCAACACCTGTAAGAATCCCATCTTCTACACAATATCCCTGTTTTTTAGCAAAAAGGCGTGCATTGACACGTCCATCGAATGACTGTCCAACTCTTAGTTTCCTGTAGAGGTCAGTGTCATAAGTTTCTTGATAAAGAGCCAGGAAATTTGCTCCTTTTTCTTTAGCTTTAATAAGAGTAGCATTATCCATTACGCCTGGAGAAATCATTATGGGAAGCCCAAGTTCTTCTTTTACTATCTGGACAAGTTCAACGAACCTGTTTGGATCTTCATAATAATAGGGATCTTCTCCCATGGTCAGATCAACCATATGAAAACCTGCTCCTTTCAAGGTTTTGCAGGTTTCTTTTATTTCTTCTGTGGTTAGACGATAGCGATTGATTTCGTTTCCACAGTTATAATAACAAAAAGAACATTGATTTTTACAGTAAGTGGAGAAATAGATGAAACAATTGAGAAATACTCTGTTTCCAAAATAGTGATCTCTTACTTTTCGCGCTGCAGAGTAAAGTTTTTTCAGATATTCTTCGGATTCAAGGGAGAGAAGCATCCTCAGGTCGTCGTCAGATAGTTGATAACCTTGAATTATTCTTTCCCCTAACATGTCAAACTCTTCAAGTGCCATTTTTTGAACCAAAATTTCACCCTCTCATATGTTTTTCTAAACTTTACGGCTCAATTGGGGCCGAATTGCCATTTTAATCATTTTTTTAGCTTATTTTGCCATATTGAATTTTATCATCCCGTTTTTTCTATTTAATTTTCCAATTTTATTTTGCCATTTAGTTTTTCTATTTAATTTTGTCATTATATATTTTTTTGAACGATTGCCTTTCGATTTTACCATTTATATTGCCATTTTCTCTTTTGCCATTCAATTATAATGTTCTAATTCTCTTTTATCCGTTTTTAGCTGCTCCAGATTCTTTAAACAAATTTTTTAGCTCACAAATTGGTTGAAATCCCGTTATAATACGATTCAGCCCTTGATCCTCTCTTTATATTTTTAAAATTGTGCATAACCTTGAGCAAGCGTTCAAGCCCGAAACCTGCGCCTATCCAGGGTTTATCAATTCCCCATTCTCGATCAAGAGGGACTGGCCCGACTACTGCCGACGAAAGTTCTAGATCTCCGTGCATTACGTCAAGGGTATCTCCATAGACCATACAGGAATCTCCTATAATTTCAAAGTCGATTTCCAGATAGTCCAGAAATTCCTGAATCAAAGCTTCAAGATTTTCACGGGTACAGCCTGAACCCATCTGACAGAAATTCACCATGGTAAATTCTTCCAGATGCTCTTTGCCATCAGACTCTTTCCGGTAACAGGGTCCAATTTCAAAAATCTTTATTGGGTCATGGCAAAATTCTATCGAGTTTTCGCAGATAGTTGTAGAGAGTAGGGGCAAGCATTGGCCTCAAACAGAGGTTTTTATCTACCCTGAAGATCTGTTTTGAAAGTTCAGTATCATTGTTAATGCCCATTCTCTCAATATACTCTGCCGGAATAAGGATAGGAGACTTGATTTCCAGAAAACCCCGATCCACGAAAAATTTAGTGATATCACGTTCGAGTTTTCCCAGATAGTTTTCCCTGTCATCGGTATAAATCCGCTTAAAATCTTCTTTTCTTCTTGTTACCAGTTCGGACTCAAGTTCCCTGAAAGATTTTGCCGCATTCAGAGACATTTTGTCCTCTGGACTTAAGAGAGTTTCAACCCTATCAAGCTGGCTTTTCGTAAGTGCAGAAACGGCGGTTGACGCGGGAATAGACGAACCTGAAGGCGAATTTGGAGCTGCTTTTGCAGTTGAAGGTGCAGATCTAGATACGCTTGTAGATGCCTGTGCAGATTCAGAGCTTTCCAGAGCTTTGGGGGCCCTTGAGACTGATTTCGGCATGGCTTTTTTGATATTTGGAACAGAAACTACCTTAACTTTCACGTTGTTTTTGTTCTCGTTCGCCACCGCAAAGAAATTAGCGATATCCTCGTCAGAAACCTTACAGTGCTTGCAGGTTTTCCTGTACTTGTGATGCCTGAAGGCTCTGGCTGTTCTACAGTTTCTGGAGTTATTTACAACAAGTCGGTCTCCGCACGCCATTTCAATATATATTTTCCTTCTTGAGACCTCATGATACTTGATTTTGTGGAGCATACCAGTTCTGGACATCCAGAGTCCGGTCGCAGATATTAGAACATTTAACGGTTTTTTGTCCATAGTGTCACCTCGGTGAATTAAAAGCCCGGATGATCTCCAAGAAATAGTACTTCCGAATCCCTACTTACTGAATATAAGCACGGAATCAACAGTTTGCTGACCACTACCCGGAAAATAAAAGTGATCCCATACAGTAGAACCAATTTATAAGTTCTGAAAGGTTCTATAATTATTCTGAAAAAAATTTCCAGATTAATAATTGGGGTATTGTGTTGCCATTCCGGGATTCAGAAATATGGCGGAAACCCCGGGAATCTAACCCGGCTGAACGGATTTAGAGTCCATTCGATCTACATGATCAGGTTCCCTCCTAGATAAAATAGATTTAACAAAGCGTTTTGCTTCCTGTATGGTGATCTTATATTTCATTATAAAATAATAGTGTTTAGTATATATCTTTATTGGTAAAAATCCCTACAAAAAGTTGAACTCTTACTTATATTTTTTGCAAGCCTTTTTAAAAAAGGCTTGAGCGAAAAACTCCTCAAGAATAGCATGATATCATGGCGCAATTCAACCCTTTTTTCAAAAGGTTTTCTTTGTTATCCTCCATTCATTAGCAAAGGCGAGCATGGATTCTTTTCTTAGCTGACCTATGAGGCAGACGCTTGTGTTTTTTGCGGCTTCAACGCCTGAGTCGAAGGGCATTGATTTAGTAGCGATAAGAGGAATTCCTGCTCTTGCAGCTTTTGTGATCATATAGGCAGGCTGCCTGCCTGTGGAGAGTAAGTAATGTTGTGACAGGTCAAGACCTTTTAGAAAAGCGGCTCCAACGGCTTTATCTACTGCGTTATGCCTCCCAACATCAACAATTTGCATATTCAGTTTTCCGGTTTTATCTATCAGGGCTGCAAGATGCGTTCCTCTGGTTAGTTTATATGTGTCGGATTCAAGGTATTCTGTACCTGCAAAGATGACTTGCGGTTCAAAAACCGAGTCTGAATCTACAAAGATTTCTTTGCTGACTGTTTCTTCGTTTTCGTTTTTTCCGGCGGTTTCGGTATTGAGAGGTTGTTTTTCTTTTTGGGTCTGAATGTGAATGTTGTTACCTTCGATCTCAACATTTTTAATTTCACTGAAGCTAATAGCGCCTTCTGTTATAAGGTGTCCGACTGCAAGCTCTTTGAGTTCGAATGGGGAGACAAAAAGCGTCGTAAAGAGTTTTCCATCAAGAAAAAGTTTAACAGGGAATTCCCTTGCTAGCAGCACGTTAACATTTTCGGTTCTGCCGTTTGAATTGATTCTTTTTGCAGGGTAAGGAGTGGTATATCTTTCAGGCATATGGATCTATTTTCTCGCTTTTTTCTTGTTAGTGAACATATATATCCATATGCCTTTTTCTTTTCCGTTAGCTCAGGTAGATTGCAATATAGTCGATATGTAAAGTACCTTGTTGATTATTTTTTGTAATAACTTTCAAGTTAAATATAAGGTCTGAAGATGAAGCTGGTGATGTTTTAAACGTTTTAGTATCATAAAGAACTCTCCAGCCTGTTGGGAAGTTGGTTATTGAATCAAATTGTACTCCTGGAAGTGACATTTCCATTGTTGGTTCCTTAGAGGATTCTTTATCGTACTTATAAATGATCATAACTGTTGCTTTAGAAGGAGTAGATTTAAACTCCATATAATTATTGAATTTTAGTGTTAAGTTAATATTTTCGTTTTCTCCTATGTGTTTTGAAAACTCATTTTTAGGGTTATAGGAAATTAGTTCTGTATTTGTAGAGCTTTCTGGAAGTATTGATGGGTTCACATAGTTACTGTCCTCAAGGTTTGCAGGATCAGGGGACGGAGATAATGCTATATCATTATATGTTCCAGTAAATGTATCAAAACAATACCATTGTTTCAGCTTCATTGCACTTCTAATCAAACTATAATCAAAATTACTTTCTGTTCCAAGACCAGCACCTATTATGGTTTTACTTACATAGAGCCTTTCAAGTGTCTTATCGCCGCTAGGGAGAAAAGAGAAACGTACGTGACCAGAGCCTTGAAGATATTGAACAGTATAATCTTTCCCGTATTTGAGTCCTTTATCTTGTGCAATTTCATTGAAGTATTCAATCCAGGCATCCGGGTATTTTGTAGCAATTGTCAGGCTAAAAGTGTTGATATTTGACCCCGTGCTATCATATACAGGCTCTGTTTTATATCCTGCCAGTTGAAGTGGAATTATAGTATTTGAGGAAATAGAATAGTGCTTGCCTGAAATTTGGACTGCCTTAATTATGACTGTGCACTTGCTTTTGTCAGTTTCATCTTCTTCTATAGTGATTGCAGGCGACTGTCTCATCACAGAGCTTTCATCGTTTGCAAGAATTAAGGCTCCATTTTCATACCTGAAGATCTGGTTTGGATACTGCTTGTTTTCAGGACAGGTGATTCCCCCACAATCAATAGTAAAGTTATCAGGTTCTATTTTTTGGGAGGAGCTGCGTGGTATTACTGTCATTGCATACCTCTCGGTATTCACATCAAGTTTTCCATTACATTTTGAAGGTTCTAAAAAAGGAATGTCACACCCTCCCATATTAACTGGACCAGATATCGAAATACTACGACTCAAATAATTATTTGATTCCATTAGTTTGGAAAATATATCAACACTTGTTTTCACTCCCACCATATCGTTCCATGTATCGTGCATATGATTCATTTCGGCATCATTTTTCCACTCTGGAACATATTCAAGCTTGACTACTGAAATTATTGTAAATACGAGAGCTAGGAGCAATACTGCTGCGATAGCCGTTGCAGCAGCAGATTCCGAATTGAAAAAACAGGATAAGCTTTTTTCTTTCCTGCTTTTTGTCTCTCTCCTTGTTGTAATAGTTTTCGGGAACATTTTCCAAACCTTTGAGTGTGAGTTTTATTATTCCTTAAGTTTTTACCTAATTCCACATTCAATTCAGTTCAGATTAAGCCGATTCCAGGTTCAGCCTTGATTACAGTCTCACTTATATACAGCCTTTTGATGATATCAGAATTGGTATTACTCCCGCTATTTCCTTTGCTTGTATCGGGTGCTGCAGTGAAGGTAAAACGCACATTGTTGCCAGTAAGCCTTTCAATGTTGTATTTTTCTGAGCTTATTTTTGCATCTTCCATTGCTTTATTTAGATACTGAATCCAGGCTTCTGGATAATTTGAAGTAATTATCATTATAAATTTGTCTACACTCATTGGCTGACTTTTCTTACTTTCATCGCCCGAATTATCTGTCTCACTATCATAATGGGAGACGTAATTAATTCCTGTAAGACGGAGGGAGCATTCGCTATTTGATGAAATTATTTCAGGGAGAACATGAGGGTTCTGACAGACACTTATCGTATTTATTGAAATATTACTCATTATGCCCATTGTTTGCTGTCGTGGAGAAACGGAGCGAAGGATAGAGCATCATGACTGCTTGGTCATCTTGGTCCAGTATTAAGGCTCCGTTTTCATAACTGAAAACCTGATCTACATAGTGGCCATTCTGAGAAGTGTAAGTAACGGTACCGCAATCGATAGAGTTGACTTTTGGAGTGGTATCAGGGTTTACTATTATGCTTATTACGCACTTACCTTTGTTTACAGCAAGAGTTCCACTTGACTTCATTGAGACTATGAATGGAATGTCTCCGCCTCCCATATGAATAGGTACACTTGTTACTAAACCAGAGGCTGTACAATTTGAATACAAGGAATTAATTGGGGTACAATTAGAGCTTGAAGCTAGGACAATTGACATCACATCTGCTCTTAACTTAAGTTCTGTCATGTCTTTCCATACATCATCCATATGAGCGTATTCGGCATCGTTTTTCCACTCAGGGACGCAGTCTACCCATGCAATGGTGAGTACTGAAAATATGATTCCCAATAGCAATACTGCCCCAATGACAGTTGCTGTTCCAGATTCAGAATTGAAAAAAAGCTCTTTTTCTGATCTGGCTCTCTTTTCTTTGTTTTTTTTCATTTATTTTCAAACCCCCTGCCTCCAACTCCTTATTCGAGTCATCACTCCGCATGGATCGCGATAAAGTCAACCCAACCAATTTTATTGTCACTGTTTGCAATACCATATGCTGAAAACCTTACTGTAAGATTTCTGAGTTCTTCAGTTGTATCTACCCAAGTTTTCAAATCAATGAGAGCCAAACTATTATTGCAAGTAGTCGTGTCTTTATATAGAGGCATACCAGGCCCAGTAACAGTTATCCATTTGTCAGGGTTTTTATCGTTAATTTCAAGCGTCAAGTCTTTCTGACTGCTGTCATGTGCTGTATATATTATTTTTAAAAGAACTTCTTTTAATGGATTTTGAAGATCCAGTCCATATTGATCTATCCCAAAGGTAAAATTTTCACTAGACCATTTGCCCTGATACATCTGGCAATCAGTCTGAAGGTTATCACCAATTCCGTCAGTTAGTTCGGTGTGTAGCCATTCATTTGTAGAGTTATCATATACACTTCCATAGGGATGAGGAGTAATCCAGTAAGGAAAATTACTTTCCCTGTTACCCTTTTGAAGCACTACTTTCTGGATCACCTGCTCGGATGGAGTGTCCACGAAAAACATATCTATGTCATCAGTAGTTTTGAGGTCGAGCATCTTCGTTGGGTCTTTTGGGTATGCTGGATCTCTCGTGCTATTAGTGTTAATTATGATACAATCCCCTAGCCTGAATACATTGTCACTGAAATAAGTCCCATCTGAATTTTTGGATTTGAAAGTGCCATCCGAGTTTTTGACTCTAAGAGTGCCATCCGCGTCTTTGACTTGAAAATTAGACCTGTCATATGGAGGAACAACCTGCAATCCATTGACGTAAAGTATTATTTTGATGGCGGACAGGTCAATAGTTTCTCCCCCACTGTGGACGATTTGTATCTCATTAGTATCTGCGTTAATATTTTCACGCAGATCGGTATTCGGAGTATGTTCCGGCTTCACAGCTCCAGGATCTGAAAATACTGCCAGGCCGATCATAGAAAAGGCTATTACAACTATACTTATCATGAGCAGTTGCCCATATACTTCTGAAACTGCCCGACAGTCCTGGCAAAGTAACCTGCGCTTCTGACCCTCCAGGATAAAAGCCACCTTCTAAAAGATTTAATTACCAACTTAGTAATATGTTTTTAATTTAATATTGACTTGACTGTATGAGAAAATTTATTAAAGTAGAACTGCGAATATGTATCTTGCTGAAATAATTTTGTATGTGATCACAAACTGTCCTTCCCAACATTCAACAAAATTTTAAATACGTATAAAAGATAGGAGGGTATAATCTAAAAAATTAAACAATGTTATTTGTGTATTTTAAAGTTAAAAGTTTCTGGCAGGCTTTTCTGTCCGAATACATTTAACCAGGAGGGAGAAACATATGGATTTCAAGAAATTATTTAGAAAAGATGATAAAGCAGTTTCTCCGGTCATCGGTGTCATCCTGATGGTTGCAATAACCGTCATCCTTGCCGCCGCAATCGGATCTTCTGTTTTCAGTCATGGAACTGCCCAATCTGCACCGCAGGCGAACTTCGATATTAAAGCAGTGAGTCCTAGTGTTACTACGGGCACAGTTGCAGATGCAGTTATAAAAATTGAGCACCTTGGTGGGGACACAATTCATTTTAAAGACAAAGCAAAACTTACGGCTACAGGGTCTGATGGAAAATCTGTTGAGATCGATGCTACAGGTCTTGGTGATTTCAGTGCTGGTGATGTCCAGACCCTATCGTTGACAGCCGTAACTGGTAGTACCAGTCCAATCGTTAACTCGGGGAATACTATAAACATCAAAATTATCGATAAAGAAACCAATCAGCTAATTTGTGACAAGAATGTAAGGTTCTAAAAACAGGTTTAAGCACCTCAAACAGGTGCTTTATCTTCTTTTATTCAGCTAGTTTTTTCGAAATTTTCTTGTTATATTTCAGCGTGGACTTTTACAGAATTGCTTTTACTCTTAATTTTACCACACATAGGATCACTTTTCCAGATGATCTGTGTTCACTCACATTTTACCTTTTCATTGTAACTATTCAGCTTATGTAATATCAGTCTATTGAGGTTTATTTCAACGTAAGTGATATTGTAAATTACCTGCGATAACTAAAAAAGTAATCACAGTAATTGAAGAAAATATACTTGGAGAATTTATCTATTTAATTTACTAAAAATGACAATTGATATTGTGTTGCCGGCTGAAAAGTTACAGCTTTCTAAATAACTTTTCCAATATTTTGCGTTTTTGATACAAACTTGAGTTCTAAGAAGAGATCTTGGGCTATTGCCTTATCTAGTTAGGTGAAAAAAGGGTAAAATTGAGGGTTTTCCTAGATAAACCCTCAAACTTCTCTATAAAATTCAAACAAACATGGTGAAAACCACGTAAGCTAAAATTACCATGCTTACACTGTACTTCAGGCCCAGATATGCAGACCCCTGTCCCATCTTTCCGGCAACAAGTCCTGAGGTAAAACCCTGCACAAGGGCTGAGTGGAACATAAGCATGGTGTACTCTGCGACATTAAAATATCCGCCGATTCCAGCCATTCCCTGCGAGGAAGTTGCAAACTTAGCTGTTTGCGGGAAGAAGTTTGTAGCCAGGATATAGACTATGAACAGGAAGACAAAAAAGGATACATAGATTGTGACAACGTAGACCACCATTGCTGATGAACGCTCTGCTCTCATGTCCTCGTCATTTCTGACCTGTTTGGCGGTAATAGAAAGTACGCTTTTAAGGTCACTTGTAGACTCATTTGCTTTTACTAAAATATGGAGAATGCGGCTTGAAGAAGGTGTTCTTATGCTTCTCTCAAGGTTCATAAGGGCTCTTGATGTGGAAGTGCCCCAGGAAATGTCTTCCGTTACCTTTTTTAGTTCTTTACTGAGAATTCCCATTTTAGATTCGGCTATTATTTTTAACGAGTTTGCAAGCATAATTCCTGACTCATTCATGCTGGAAAGGCTTTTCAAAAAGTCAGGCATCTTCTCGTCAATTTTACGCATTCTCCAGCCTTTGATCTCATAAAATATTATAAAGGGAATCAGGGAAATGACAATAAAAATAACAACATAATCATCAACAGCAGTAACAAACTTTATAGCACTGTCAGTTACATGGGCAAAATTTATACTTAGATGATGTAAGTTAGAATAGCATGCTGTGTTTAAGACTTCTTGGAAGTTGGGTAGATAATAAAGCCCAAGCGGAATTCCAATGAAAAACGTGTATCTCGGCTCTTCTCTGATAGTCCTGTAAGGATTAAGAATCATGTCTTTGAGATTATTAAGTCCTCTGTACAGCTTGTACATTTTTCTCCTTTTCTGCTCCCTCTCTTCAGTGAGCCCTGAGTCTATTTCCGGAATATCGGCAAGATTTATCATAAAACTACGAATGTCACCTTTTTTAGGATCAATGGAAAGTTCTCCCACGGTACCGAGAAGCACTAAATAAAGCAGAGTTGCAAGAGGAAGTATCACATAAACAAGCATGTAAAGGATCTGGGCTGAAGCTGGCTGGAAAAACTGCCTCACAACAATAGTTACATTACAAAAAGCGGGCCTGCAACCAGTGCAGTCACGTAAATCTCGGCAAGCACATCAAGTCTCTGTAACAGGTTTTTGTTCGCCAGCGCAGCCATGCCCTGATATTGTTCGGACTTGTTTTTAATGTACTCAGTTATGGCTCCACTGCTTGAAACAATGATTAGCTCATCAACAAAATCTTTAAAAACTTTGGAAGGGGTTCGGTCCTTCGCAATTTTAAGGGCACTTATGAAGTCTTTTCCCAGGTAATCCATATCTCTTACAACATAGGATACTTCTTCTGCAGTTGCTCCAAATATGTATGTATACCTGCTCAAAGAGCGGAAAACATCATAAATTGACATTCCTCCTTTCGTCAGAGCATACATGTAAGTTATTGCCGGAAGCATGGATTTATCAATAGAAGCTTGCCGGTTATTTGCCTGGAAATAAGGATATATATACAATAAGAAACACGATAAAAAACTTACAAGAAATAATACAAAACCTGCTAAAACCGCTAGAGGATACACATATTTGCCTGCAATGTCAGCACGTACAGGATCCACAAAAAGGTTAAGTCTGGACACCGAGTTCCCAAAGATTTTCAGTCCCAGCCATAACCCAAAAGCTCCTCCAGCAATCCCCACAATTACCGAATACATAAAAGCAGAAGCCAGATATTGATCCACTGACATGGAAATATGGGAATATCTTATCTTGACCTTTAAATCTTCAAAATGTACTTTATTTCTATAAAAAAAATCCCCGTAAAATCTGTATGCCAGTTCATCCACAATAGTATAAGTCATACTCCCCCTCTTAAGAAACCATATTCCTGTTTCATACCGCTACTATTGAAAAGTCTTGTGACCACGCCTACAATGATGTTTCGCTCAAGCCTTTTTGAAAAGGCTTGCAGAAACCGTTGCGCCGGTTTATCACGCCACTACTAAGGTTTTCGCTCAAGCCTTTTTTGAAAAGGCTTGCTTTACGAAGCCATACCCTCTATCATATCCTGAAGGGTATCATTGTCCACAGCTTCCATAACCATCTTCGGATAAGTCTTGGTATGCCTGAACTACGATGGACACCTGAATATAGTTCCTTATACCATTTTGATACATATAATCCAAAATTTTTCTCCTATTATCCATCTCATTTCTTAATTGGCTGGAATCCCATACTCTTACATCCATAATCTCCTGTAAGATATGAGAATCCCCAACTTTCGTGAAGCAGTCCTCTAAAGGTTCCCAGTTGAAAAGCTCATTTATGCCAAGATCTCCTGTTTCAGGGTCGACATTCAAGACTTCCACAAGACTTCGAGTTCTTCGAACTCTTTTTCCTTCTATGTACACCTGCTCTTGAATACAGAGCACATTCAGAGACTGCAACATAACGTGAGGTACGTTTATTGGCTCGTGAGTGAGCCTGTTTACAACAGTCTGTACATCTCCTGCGTGCATTGTTGAGCTTGTTGCATGTCCTGTTGACATTGCCTGGAAAAGAGTAAGGGCTTCACTGCCTCTGACTTCACCCACAATGATGTAGTCTGGACGCTGTCTGAGAGCAGCTCTCAAAAGATCGTACATGGTAATTTCTCCAGAAGAATCAGCTGCAAAACCCTCTCTTGCAACCCCGGAAATCCAGTTATTGTGGTAAAGTAAAAGTTCCCTTGTATCTTCAATCGAGACTATTTTCGTTGTCGAAGGCATGAAAAGGGAAGTAGCATTCAGTATAGACGTTTTTCCTGAAGCTGTACCCCCTGCAAAAAGCATGTTATATCCATTTTCTATAGCCATCCAGAAAAATACAAGCATGTCAAGATCGCATGTCTTATAGCCAAGCAAGTCTATAGGAGTCATTGGATCTTTCCTGAACTTACGGATAGTAAAAGAACTGCCTCTGGGAGTAATCTCTCTCCCTAAAACCGCCTGAAGTCTTGAGCCGTCCTGGATTGTCGCATCAACTATTGGCTGGCTTACAGAAACGTGTTTATTATTCAACTGGCACATCTTAATTACAAGTGCATCAAGTTCCTCTTCTTCAAAAGTAATAATTACTTTCAATATTGAGATATCTGTTATGATAAAAATATAGAGGTACTCCAACTCCATCGCAGGAAATATCTTCTATATAAGGATCATAAAGGAGAGGATTGATTTTCTCGTATCCCAGCAGGTTTCTTCTAAGGTAGTACATAATTTTTAGAAGCGCTGCTTTTGAAATTTCAGCCTTATAACGTTCGAGAAGAAAGAGAGCTCTATCAACCAGGAATTCATCTTTTTCTGACTTCGAATGTGTAGACCTCAAAATAAGGATATCCTGAAAATCTTTATATATTCTTTTTAAGGGTTCTTTCTCAAATTTTGTGAGTGAAGGTTCAATAAGCCTGTAATATGTTGTTCTGCTGTCTTCCATAACTGAGACAAAAGTATAAGGTTCCTGAAGCCAGTATCTTTCGATTTCTTTTAGTCCATCAGGCACTACAAATTGTACAAGAGGTCCTTCTTTTTCTGGATCATACTCTGGCAGAGTCCTTAATGGCCTATCAAAATAGTTTCTAGCTTTTTTATGGTCTCTGCAATAGAGTTATGATCGCTTTTTTTCCCCAATAACCCTGAAATAAAATTATTCTTCGCTAGCATTTCTTTTAAGTCATTCAAACTCTCGCCTTCAGGTTGTTCTTAGGTCATATAAGTCCAACGTTTTATAAAAATATTGCATGTTCCGGCTGCACTATGTTAAACTATAATGTATTCAAATTAAAATTCCCAAAACAGAATGATGTTTTTCTTAACCTAAACTATTTTCACGAGGAATAATTCTTGTTTATTTTAAAAAAGTTCAATACATTGATTTACAATTATTATTATTATTATTATTATTATTATTATTATTATTATTATTATTATTATTACTATTATTAGTACTATTATTAGTACTATTATTATTAGTATTAGTATTATTAGTATTATTAGTATTATTAGTATTATTAGTATTATTAGTATTATTAGTATTATTAGTATTATTAGTATTATTAGTATTATTAGTATTATTAGTATTATTAGTATTATTATTCTCTAAGATATGATTCTCTAAAATTAAAAATTGACTCTGAAAATAGAAAATGGTTCCAAAGAACTCTAGCGGTGATCAAAAAATAACTGGTCACTGTGAGTTTAAAGGAATCACTAATGTTCAGAATTACTGTTCAATAATTTAGGGACACAATCCAATCATGTAAGCACTCAATAAGTAGAAGACTGCAGATTCATTGTTTTTTAGCAGTTAAATAGATTCTTTCAAACTTTAAGTTAACCATTCCTGAACTATCTGCCTGTTCTTTAAGAGCTTCTTTAACTAATTCACGAAATGTATTGATATAATCGTCTGTCAAAGTTACTGTGTAATAAAACTGGTTTAAGTAACCGTTTTCGGCTCCGGATTGATATATTTTATATGCCTGTTCAACAGAAAAGAAATTTGATTCTTCCCTTATTTCGCTATAAATTATATCAAATCCATTATTTCTAAAAAGCTGTTCATATTCTTCCTTACTGTCACAGAAAAACCACGGATTTTTAAAGTATTTAAATACCTCTCGTGTATGTGGGTGAATACGGATTTTTTCTATTGCTGAAATAAAGTTCGGACAATAAGATTGAGTAGCTGGAGCCTGTATCCCTATTCTGCCTCCTTGCTTAAGCACATTAAAACAACGCATTAATACCTGTTCTGGTTTTTGAAACCACTGAAAACAAGAATTACACACAATAACATCAAATTTCGTATTTAGCTCAAGATTTT
Organism: uncultured Methanosarcinaceae archaeon; assembly: GCA_963727895.1. Taxonomy (GTDB): domain Archaea; phylum Halobacteriota; class Methanosarcinia; order Methanosarcinales; family Methanosarcinaceae; genus Methanosarcina. The sequence goes on from CAVSHT010000012.1 coordinate 54,811, forward strand.
CAGCATCCATGACAGAATATTTTAAGTTGGGAAGCTCTTTGTTGGAACTTACTGCTTGTTCTATCATACCTTGAGAAACATCAATTCCCAGTACATTTCCTTTTGTAGCTTGTGCAATTTTTTTTGTGATATGACCTGGCCCACAGCCTATATCAAGTACATCTTCTTCAGGTTGAATTGACAATAAATTCAAAAGAACCTCAGAAGCTGACTTTTGAACCAATGCATTATCTGCATATGTAAAAGCCTTGGAACTAAAATTAACTTTCGACATAGTTTTAATCACTTCTTTCAAAAAGTGTTTATATTATTTAGGACTTGCGTGGTTGAACTGAAAAATAAGGTATGGTTAACTAAACATATTTAACTCTTTATTTCTGTATTTCATCAATAGAATAACCGAGTACTTTAGCATTTCAAGACTTTTTTATAACACTTTGTCTTTCTTCTCAACCTTGCCAAAAAGTGCCTCAATATGCTGTTATATCCTTCAACAGTATACGTTTCTGCTTTGGATTGAGTATGGATCTTTTCTGGAAGAAACTCTGCATATGCTCTCCAGTGATCGGTCATCACTTCTCCAATCTCTTTTTTCTTCAATTTTTCCCAGAGTAGTTTTCCAGTTTCCGTTCCTCTGATGCCAAAAGAGCAGTTGATGAACTTTTTCCCAACTCTATCAACAGCAATCCAGATCCAGCAATATTTTTTTTGTTACCGATGTACGTGTGCATTTCATCCATTTCAACAATAGATATCTCATTTTCACTTTTTAGATTCTCTCACTCTTGACCAAATTTCTTTATCCATTTTTGGACAGAAACATGACTTACCCCTAAAACTCTTCCTATTGAACGAAAACCCAATCCTTCAAGATAGAGTTGTAAAGCCTGTCTTTTTACAGAAGCGGAAAAAGCAGTTGATTTTAGCTCTACTGTATAGTTATATCCACAATCAGAGCATTTGTACCGTTGACGCCCGCCAACTATACCATTCTTTTTGTGATTAGAACTATTGCATTCATGAAGAAATATATGTTATAAGCATATATATCTATTTTTGTGTACCAATGCCAAAAATAAATATGAGCTTAACCTTCAACTCTCTACAGCGCATATTTTACATAAATGTCTGTCATACCTGATTTTGCACCCCAAGCGCATACAGTTTTATTATAATTCCCAAATCAAATATACCGGTATCCAACTACAGGCCTTGTACTTTAATTTCTGTAAATTCTAAATATGGGACTATCCCAAAACTCAAAATCTGTTTATTTATATTTCGTATTTTAAATGACTAACAGAGCTCCTAATCACAGAATTAAATTTGTACAACATAATATTATTGGTGTTATTAAATATTGATTTTAGGTTTAAGAATGATAATATGCTATCTAATGCCTTTAAGTGAAAACATTACTAAAGAGAAACTATCCTACTAAAATAGTACACGAGCAGAATAATAAAAAGTTCGCATTTTGTGAAGAATATTCAAAATATTGATAGAAAAATAGTGGTTTTTTGGTTAAAATCCGAATGTTGTAACTCATAAAGTTCGTGTCTATAATAATCTGAAAAAGTAGATTTCTATGAAATTATATAGTTTCATAATGATATGTCTGAATTCTGTCAAGTATACGAGATTAATTATATGTTTGAATGCATTTGGAATTAATATCTTATTTCTCGTAGACTTTCTAGAGTGATAAATAGTAAAATTTAACTATTTATAAAAAAGTTTTCTGTGTGGAGACATGCATAAAAATCTATAACCGTCTTAGTTTTTTTACGTATCTCACCAAAACAGTTTATTAAGAATTGATAAATATACAATTTCAGATATTTAAAAAACAGGGACTATTTCAAATCCAGCGTAGCTGTCATCTGAGGCAAAGTAAATGACACTAAATTCTAATTAGCTCTGTACCTCTTGTTGTTACCACAAAAACAGGATTTTCTGATATCATAGTCTGTGTACTTCATTTTCCATGAAGATTTTACAGATAAAATTAACCTACTTTGCGGATGGTAACAGCTACGCTGGTACTACTCCTGTTCGGGACTTTTCAGGATAATTCTGCTTATTTGATGCACTCTAAAGAAAAGAAAATAGGGTTTATTCAGCTTTAAGGAAAAATATATTTTTACCTGTCATGCGGTAAACATGGGCTGCAGAGATGAAAATTCCATCCACGAAAGCGAGGAAAACGAACTCGTAGCAGTTAGTTTTAACTGCTGAATTCATAATTAAAATAATCCCGATAAACCCCATAATATAAAGAAGATACCCAAGTGTTTCACGTTTCATAGAACCTCTTTAGTAATAAAAGGTTATTTTATGTCCTCCTACGTAGTATGTCCAAAAGTGTGAGAGGCAACCTTTCACTAAATCTACATAATATGCCTTGAAATCAAGAGATCCGTTACTGTTTTTATACTTATAATAGTATTCTGTTGGTAAGAATCCTGTAGCAGCTACCACTAAAGTTGCAGCCAAGCCTAAATCTGGTCGCTTTTTAATTAAGTAGGCAAATATGGCCGTCAACACATAGCTTTGTTGTGATAATATATGATTGCAGTCATTAGAACTTAAATGTACTGTAATGGCTATTGAGCCAATTGTGTAATAAGATCCGCTTGAAGTTGCTGTGGCTCCCTGTGTTAATGAATTGATAATATACACTTTATTAGGGTTCTTTGAGTAAGAAACACAATAGTATGGGTTTTTGTCAATCTTTTCTAAGTCAGACTTTGCGTTTACAGCAGTCACACAAGATATGCTCACAATTAGAATCGCCATAAACAGCGAAGCAATTCTAATCCTTTTTATTTTTTTGCCATTTATATTGCTCCTATGTATTTTACCTAGGAGGCAGAATTAAGTAGGTTTAAATTTTTTTACAAACTAACATAATATGCCTCCGGGCAGAGATTATGGAGTTCAATTGGACCTGGAAGTACTTTTGAACTCCATAAACAACCTTAGTTTAACAATAAATAAATTTAACTGATTATATTTTCAAAATAATAATTTTCGTCTATATCTAAAGTCTATAAAAATTCATATTTTATAATTTATCGACGCTAACCGAAATCATAATATACGGTGAAATGTGTCGCAAGACATTCATGTATATTATAAAAAAGAAAAATCTAATTCTATTTGAGGATTAGTTAATTTTTCTAGGATAAGATCTTAAAAGATAAGTATTATTTTAAGATTGTTTCATACATTTAATCATTTATATACTACGTAGGTAAAATCTAGTAACAGATGATCATTTTGAAGCTCTCTTTTTATTAGTCCAGGAGACAAATTATTAAGATAATGATTAATTTTGAGTTCATTAATTTCAAATAGTCTATCATCCGTTAATATATGTTATCCCAGATTTCGTTGCAAAAATCTCAGAATAAGCATGTAAATCTATGGATAATAAACGAAAGTCAAACTATCCAAGGGGAAGGTATTCTACTATGTGTTTCTCTATGTTTTTTTGCGTTTAAGTGAGGTTTATCGAAAGAAACAAGCATATTCATATAGACTATGTAACAATCAAGAAAACAAACACATAGGCGATTGTGGAAAAATCAGCCTGAAATTGGCAATTTTCATTAAAACAATAATCAGATGATGAAACAGAAATAATATTTTTTGTATTATAATTTTTAGCAAAGTTATGTAAGTTCTGCATACTTAGAGGTATTTTGTAATTTTTCAGGAATCTGCAACTTTGAATATCCATAGATTTTACCATGAAACCTATGAAAAATAGAAAGCAAATTTACAGAAGAATCAGTACACTGCCCAACTTCAAGCAACAACATATTGAATATATCAATTTCAATCATCGATCACAGGAAAGATGAACTTGAACGTTTTCCTTGTTGAATGGCTTTTGAGACTGTCCGAGAGGTTTTCATGAAGAGTAGCCATCTTGAAAATCTTGTATTGATTTAAACCATATTACTATAATTAAGCCCTCTTGAGCGAAGCGAAAAGGGTATCGTGCTCCCGAAGCGAAACTCGGGTAGCGAAAAGGGCACCGTCCTCCCGAGACGGGATTCGGGTAACGGAACGCGGGAATTTAAGAGATTAGTGCCTTGAGTCCTTCAACTGCATTTACCAGTGTATCCACTTCTTCTTCTGTATTATATAGTGCAAAAGAAGCTCTTACTGTACTGTCCACTTTCAGGAAGTGAATAACTGGAATTGCGCAGTGATGTCCGCTTCTAACACAGATTTTTCTTGTTTGATCTAGAATCAGAGCCACATCATGAGAATGAAGTCCTTTTACATTAAAAGGCACTACTCCTGCTCTATCTTTGGGTCCGTAGACTTCTACGTGTTCGAGTTCAGAAAGCCTTTTTGCAGCTTCTCTGGACAATTTTATCTCATGCGATTCAATTTCCGAAACCCCGATTTTTTCTACATATTCAACTGCTTTCCCTAACCCTATGACTCCGGGAATATTTGGGGTGCCAGCTTCAAAACAGGCAGGAGAAGGTTCCAGTACGTAATTATATCCTTCAACGTCCGAAACTGTTCCTCCTCCAACTGAAACACTGTCAAGTACTTCTGGGTCTTTGATATAAAGTACTCCAGTGCCCTGTGGCCCAAGAAGTCCTTTATGTCCGGCAGTTGCAAAGAAATCACAGTTCAGGTCTTTAACGCTGACCGGTATATGTCCTGCAGACTGGGCTCCATCCACCAGGACTTTTATACCGTTTCTATGAGCAAGTTTCGTTATATTTTTTACATCCTGAACAGAGCCGAAAACATTTGAAATCTGAGTTATGGCAACAAGTTTGGTTTTCTCAGTAAACGCATTCTCTATTGAAGAGATATCAATTCTACCTTCATGGTCTGGACTTACAACTGTGACGTTTACTCCTTTTTTTTGAAGGCGCAGCCAGGGTAGGAGATTTGAATGATGTTCAAGCAGAGTTGTAACAATATGGTCTCCAGCTTCCCAGGGATAACTGTTTGCAATTAGATTTATTCCTTCCGTGGTATTTTTTGTAAAAACAGTCTTTGAAGGTTCTACATTCAGGAAACGTGCAACAGTCTCCCTTGCATCTTCATAGCGGTTTGTAGCCTCCCTTGCAAGACGATGCGCTCCTCTTCCGTGGTTGCCAGCATACTTATAAAAATACTCAACCATAGCTTCAACTGCTGGTATTGGAGTCTGAGTCGTTGCCGTGCTGTCAAGGTACACGACTTCTTTTAAAACAGGGAAATCTTCACGAACCGCATATACATCGTACATGCCTATTTTTTAGTAACGATAAATAAAAAAAGGTTTTGCAGGTTATTTACCCTGCACACCGCCTATCATAAAGCGGTAAAGGTCTAATTCGTCTGAGTCCAGGCTGTCAGTGAAACCTTTCACAACGGAATGGTAACTGCTTTCCTGGTGTATTTGTTGTTCTTTTCTTTTTCTGTATTCATTCTTTAGTTCGCTCATAATTTTCTTCCTGTCTCTTCAATGTTTGCGCTTGCATGTGGGTCAACAGTCCTTCTGGATACTAGAGGCCCTGTAATCTGGGTTAAAGTTCCCAGTCTTTTTAGATGCAGCATGTTGATTACAGGTTTAAAATCACGGTCCTTCAAAGGCATCTCTATCAAGTTGTTCTCTAAATCCTGAGGACAAATTCCTGCATTACGGTTAGAGCTTTCTATTCTCTAGATCAATACCTGAACGCAGACCCGAATTTTATTTCCCTTGGGCTAAAAAAACCCCGCAACAGCGCAACAAGCGTTGTTCTTACCCACAATATAATATTAATTGTCAATTGTAATATATATTGTTTCCGGATTTCTTTTATATTAACTTCAAATTTTTTCAATTGAGCCAAATTTTTGAGCTAATATTTTATACCATTCCCGAACGATAATTGTTATAATACTTATTTTGAAAGTCTCATTCCTGTTGTTTTATTCATCAATTGGCTCTCCTCTTCCTACGTTTTATTTTTTCACTCAATGGGTATACGGAATCCTATTCCCATTATATGTTATAAATAACCTTTGCTTGTCTGTAGCATATTAAATAAAGATTCAAAATAACATAAAAATTCATTTGTATTCGGTTAAGGAATCTGTTAACGTTATAATGACTACTGCAATAATCTATGCATCTGGATTTACATTTATAGGTTTACAGAAATGGCAACAAAGATAACACATTTTCTATAAATCGTATCTTAACCGAATACAAATGCATAAAAATTAGATGTTTTGATTCTAAAAATGGGCTCTATAGAAAATCTCTGAAATAATAGACTCTATTAAAGTGAAACAAATAATCTAATAGCTTTTTATTCTTTTTTTTCAGCGCATGAAATGATTTAGATAATTCTCTCCAAAGCCAAAAAATGCTATAAAAATTCCCTTTAAGCTTGTTTTCTACAAACTCAGTTATTATTCAAAATCTTTATATCTCAACCAAAAAGTTTACTTTTTATTTTCAAGGTTATTCATGAGCCCTGCAAGATGAGCTGGAATTGCTCCGATTGCAGTACAGGTTTCAAGAGAAAGTCCTTTGCAGGTAATGTCAAGATGATACCTTCCTCTCTCGAAAAGCTCTTTTGGAAGCCCTTTATGCCCGAGCCCGACAAGAAATAGAAATGAGTGATTTCGAAGGGCTTCCTCTGCAATCTTTACAGGTATAACCTGTCTTTTTGGATCAGGTTTTGAGGTCGTGATAACGACTTTCCCAAACTGAGAAGGAAACCCTTTCTTTGGAAGATCGGATACTGATAGGTTATTTTTTTCATAAAGGATTTTGAGATAACTTCCAGATTCCCCTATTGTGGTTTTTTCCATCACATAAGCCACCAGTTCTTCTGCAGTCATCTTAAAAGGAAAATCATAAAGAGCAAGATGGAATCCAAAAGCATGGCAGATAGGTGCAGCTCTTGCAATTGCTCGATAATGAGCATCAAGGATTTTGATCTTATCATAAGTGTTTACTATTCCAAGAGTGAGCATAAGGTGTTTCATTATTCTTTTTCATAAAATAATGTTTTGTCGATTTCTAGTGACTTACTTAAGTTTCTTTTTTGATTTTTATAATTCTTTAACAATCAATTCCCATATCACACTTATAATGGCGCAGTTAAACTCGATAAAAAGTAATAAAATCGCTATTTCGGATTTGATATTCTGCTATTTAATTAATAATAAACAAAAAACAGAAGGTAACTATTCAGCCTGGGTAATAACACATCAATAACTGTCTTTATTAAAATTCAACAAACAAAATTTCTGTAACTTTATTTTCTTTGATTACTGGTGAATAGTTATGTTTTTTCATTATCCCTCAGTATTTATTGGATTCCTTTTTATTAGAATCATTATCATTAGACCTGTTTTTATTGGATGAATAGTTACAACAGAAGGTTTGCCAGATTAAACCTAATACATTTAAATAATTTTATTATAGTTTTGTGTTTTATATCAGGCTTCTTGTAAAAAATGTTTATAAAGCCCACAGTAGTCTTTATCTAATGTCTCTGTGCATGTGTAAGAATTGTCTTTATACCCAATACATCTCGATCTGTATTCACATTTATCATGAAACAGATTTATTTTCCCAACAGTTGTGTTAAAAAATCCCATATATTACTTAATGCAATTAACATATTTAAATTAATAAAACCGTATCAGTCTACAGAATTTGATATCAAACATTTTCACTTTTTTTAGATAGTTATTTTATGAATCCATCCTAAAACATGTTTATTTTGAATCACCATAAATTTTCAGGCTCTTTTTTTCATGATCATATATTCTATTAACTGTTATGAGATCCAAAAATTAAAATGATGAGGTTCGGTATAAGTTCATACCGAAGTTACCCAATTTTTTATACTTAAGTTTTGTACTTATTTTCCAATTAAGGTATTCATTACTGTTTAGAGACTTTAATGTATCCAGACACTGTTTTAGTGTTACTTCCCGCAGCGTTCTTTACTGTTAAACTGACAGTGTATTTTCCTGCTTTACTGTATGTGTGTGAAGGACTCTTAGATGTTGAATATGCTCCATCTCCAAAACTCCATTTCCATAAAGTTGGTGATCCTGTACTTTTGTCAGTAAATTTCACTTTGAGAGGGGCTTTTCCTGAGGTTGGAGATGCCGAAAATGCAGCAACTGGAGAATAAACCAGGGTACCCATGTAAATATCCGAGTTTCCATTGCGCATATCTGTCCACACTATCCTGTCACCGTAGATATCTGGATAGTACTGATTTGATTTATCGGTAGTGTGACTTTCTTGACCAGTAGCAAGATCATACACATAGATATCCAAGTTTCCATTGCGATCATCATCCCACACGATCCTATTTCCATAGATTGCAGGATAATATGAATCTGATGGATTGGTAGTTATCCTCTTTTCCTTTTTAGTGGAAAGATCATACATGTAAATATCCGAGTTTCCATTGCGATCATCCTGCCACACTATCCTGTTACCGTAGATTGCAGGAGACTGCTGATTGGAGTCATTGGTGGTTATCCTCTGTTCCTTTTTAGTGGAAAGATCGTACATGTAGATACCTCCATTTCCATTGCGCCAGTCTTCCCACACAATATAGTTACCATAAATATCAGGAGAATAATGATCATCTGATCCGTCGGTGGTGATCTGAGTTTCCTTTTTAGTGGAAAGGTTGTACTCATAAATATTGTACACATCGGAGTCTGGACCGTAGGGAGAACCTGTCCAGACAATCTTGTCACCGTAAATTGCAGGAGTGTATGCTGATCCCGTTGTAGTTATCTGAGTTTGTTTTTTAGTGGAGAGATCTTGCAGATAAATATCACTACCTACATTGCGCTCATCTGCCCACACTACTCTGTTATTGTAGATATCTGGAGAATACTGAGCTGATTTGTTGGTAGTAGAAATTTCCTTTTTAGTAGAGAGGTCATATATGTAGACATCCCAGTTTCCATTACGGAGGTCTGACCACGCAATCTTGTTATTAGAAATAACAGGGCTCCACTGATCAGCTGAATTGATTGTAATTCGGGTTTCAGTGATCTTGAGAGCGGCAGGTTGTATAGATTCTGAACCAACATTTACTCCAGTATCGGGCAGAACCTGGTCATCTGATGGATCACCTGCTCCAGTGGTGATCCCCGGTGGGGTGGTGGTGATGTTATCATGTGTTGGTATGTATGGAAGTAGTGGTATGAGTGCTGATGCCGTAGATGATACAAAAATCAAAAATAAAATCATAATCGTTGAAGCTAAAGCTATTGAATACGCTTTCTCTCTCTTTTTCATATTTCCTTCCTCTTTTCTATTTATTTTAGTGTTTATTATTTTCTTGAATTGTAGAAATCGAGCATTGATTTCGTTCGAAACTGGCTACCATCACGAGAAAATATGAAAAACATTCAATATTTTATTCAGTAAAACCCCAACTATTTGCAATGGTTGCCAATTAGTATTAAAAGGTCCTTATATACAATACTTTTGAATTTTTTATATCCCCCTTAACTCGTCAAAAATTGACATTCATTTTGCTAGCATTTGACTTAGTCAATCGAAAACCCATAACATGAAGAGCTTCCTTATTTTTTTGGACTTTTTTCAAATCATGGGATGCAAGATTTTTGATCTGGAAAACGGGATATTATAAAGTGAAAGAGTGAGAATTAAGTAAAAAGTTTAGCGATTGTAAGAATATTTCATTGCTTGTTGTGTACACTTTTCAAAATGCTCACAATTTTCGCAATCTTCCCAGAGAGATGACTTATCGGAGTTCTCTATTTTTTTAAAATTTAGTTTTTCAAAAAAGTAAGGGGCAGTTGTCCTAACATACAAGTCGCAACATGGATCCATAATCTTAGTCAAAAGATACTTTATGAGCAGTGTCCCTATCTTTTTTCCCTTGAAATTAGGATGCACGGCAATAGAATGAATTTCATAAAATTCTTTGCCCTTAAACTCGGATTTTATAAGGGAAGCGCATCCTCTAATTTGTTCATCGATTTCAGCCAGCACGAAATCTTCCGGCCCAAGTCCTTCAATATCAAGAAAGTAAGTGGATAGAAGTTTCTGAATATCCAGAAGGTCGGATTTTTTTGCTTCTCGGATAAGGATTTTTATCATAGTTTTTCCTTATTTCTCTAAATTCTTTTCTGGTAATCTTATTTTTTTCAATGTATAAGGTTCATCCATGCTCCCACTCCGAAAACCTTCTAGATCAAGGGTTACGTACTCAAAGCCCAGGGATTTCAAGTGCCACGAAATTTTATCTCTTTCCCGCAAAGCTTCCCCCATTTCTTCTTGGATTACTTCTATTCGGGCTAAATTTTCATGTATCCTTACCCTGAACTGAGTAAAACCCATGGAAAAGAGAAACTCTTCAGCCTTTTCAATTCTCTGAAGAGCTTCTAACGTTATTGGTTTCCCGTAGGGAATACGAGTAGCAAGGCAGGCTGCAGACGGTCTGTTGGCTGCTGAAAGCAAAAGTTCAGAAGCAGTTTCCCGAATTTCTTCTTTTGTCATATCATATTCCACGAAAGGAGAAATGACCTTTTCTCCTGCTTCCTTTACTGCCCTATACCCTGGACGATTTTCTCCCTGTATTTCAGAGGAATTTGTACCCTCAAGTACTACATTATATCCCTCTTTTTCTGCAAAATCCAATAGGGTTTCAAGCAGGGCTTTTTTACAGAAATAACACCTGTTTACTGTATTTGAGGAAAAATAAGGAAGATTTAGCTGGGAAAAAGAGAGTATTTTGTGTGGAATTCCTATTTCACAGGCTGTTTGGACAGCTGTTTCCAGTTGCTTTCTTGGAAATAGTGGAGAATCTATAGTTACGGCAAGAGCTTTTTTGCCCAGTACCTCAAAAGCAAGAGCTGTAAGGGTTGCACTATCCACTCCTCCTGAAAATGCAATAACTGCACTTTTTCGGGCTTTTATAGCTTCCTTTATCAACTTTATCTTTTCAACGGCCATTAATAACGGATTTTTAGCTAATAAGATATATGTATTTGCTAACCCTATAGTCAGCTACTTAAGATAGTTGAAAACAGATTAATTTGTTTGCTTAATGAATGTTGTTTCTGAGCTTGATCCATTCTCAGAATTACATCAGTTCGAAATCATTTTTATATTTTTACTTCCTGAATTCTGATTGTCAGAGTTTTATTTATCATAATAAATCTAAACAGAGAGCAAATTTACCCTTATGGCAGAACTCTCAATCAAATCATAAAGATGGAGACCTTATATGGCATTATTCGGAACTAATGGTGTACGTGGAATCGCCAATGAATATATAACTCCAGAACTGGCAGTCAATTTAGCCAGAAGCCTTGGTACATATATGGGATCGAAAGGCACAGTTGCTATAGGCTGTGATACCCGAATTTCAGGCCAGATGCTGAAATCTGCCGCAATTGCCGGAGCTCTTTCAACAGGCTTGAACGTAATTGATGTGGGAACGCTTCCGACTCCTTCTATTCAATATTATGTGCGAGACTATGCAGATGCGGGAATTGTTATTACTGCATCTCACAATCCAAGACAATATAACGGAATTAAACTAATTGCTGGAGATGGTACGGAGTTTCCCAGAGATGGAGAAAGAGAAATCGAAAAAATTTATTCTTCTGGAAAATATTCCATTGTGTCTTGGGAAAAGACCGGCAGTTTCGGGATCGATCCAGGGGTCAATGATTACTATATCAAAAACATTATTAAGGCTGTAGATGCCGAAAAGATTCGCAGTCGCAAACTCAAAATAGTTGTTGATACAGGGTGTGGAGCAGGTTCGCTCACTCTTCCTTTCCTGCTAAGCGAACTTGGTTGTAATGTGTTGACTCTTGGAGCTCAACCCGATGGGACTTTTCCCTGGAGAAATCCCGAGCCTACTCCTGATGCTTTACCCGAGCTTTCCAAGCTTGTAAAGTTTACTGGAGCCGATCTTGGAGCAGCGCACGATGGGGATGCGGACAGAATTGTCTTCATGGATGAAAATGGTGAATTTGTAAATGAAGAAGTCTTGCTTTCCATGATGGCAAAATATATGCTTGAACGTGAAAAAGGGCCCATTGTAACTCCTGTTAGTTCTTCACAGCGTATGGTCGATGTTGCAAAGGAGGCAGGTGTTGAACTTTATTGGACCGCAGTAGGCTCCATCAACGTTGCCCGAAAAATGATGGACGTAAATGCGGTCTTTGGAGGAGAAGGAAACGGAGGTCTCATTTTCCCGAAACATCAGTATTGCAGGGATGGAGCAATGGCCTGTGCCAAGATCCTTGAAATTCTGGCTGGCGGGAAAAAGCTTTCCGAGCTTGCCATGAGTGTACCGCAATATTTTAACGCAAAAACCAAAACTCCATCTAAAAATACGCAGGCCACTATGGAAATGGTGAAACAAGAAGCTTCAGGGCTTGGATACAAACTGGATACTACTGACGGAGTTAAAATCTGGTATGAAGATGGCTGGGTGCTCATCCGTCCTTCAGGAACAGAACCAATTTTCCGAATTTTTGCCGAAGCAAAAAAGCAAGAAAGAGCCGAAGAACTTATGCAAAAAGGCCTGCAAATGGTCATAAAGGCAGAAGCTTCGGTTTCCAAGTGAATTATTAATATTCTTGTAAACTGATCTTTAAACTTAGATTAGAACAAGCTATTCTAAACACTCTTCAGTAACAACGGAAAACAGCAATATCAAAAAGCTGTCCATCTTTTCTTTTTTATATTTTTGCATCTTTGCAACGGAACCACAAAATTTACTTCCTTCCGCAAACAGAAAAACGAATTTTCTGGTCATAATTAAGCCCTCTTGAGCGAAGCGAAAAGGGCACCGTCCTCCCGAGACGGGACTCGGGTGACGGAACTCGGGTGATTATGTTTTAATTTCAAATTTGTAGCAACAAATTATAAAGATGTTCATTACTTTATTACATATCTGGCTAAAAACGAAAGATTCTTCAGTCTATAGGTATGTCAGTATGAGAGCCTCCTAAGCTCAGAATGTACAATGTTGTGACTGAAAATATGTAAAACTCGAACTTGTTTAAGGAACAACCGGTAGTACAAGATCAATTTAAAAGTGCAAGATCAATAAATTGATTTGAATAGTAAAGATCTAGTCAAAAGGAGTATAAATAAAATGGCATTGTTATTTAAATATATCTAGTTCTTTATTTATGTATTTTATCAATAGAATAACCGAGTACTTTAGCATTTCAAGACTCTTCGTATAACACTTTGTCTTTCTTCTCAATCTTGCTAGAAAATGCCTCAATATGCTGTTATATCCCTCAACTGTAAATGTTTCTGCTTTGGATTGAGTATGGATCTTTTCTGGAAGAAACTCTGCATATGCTCTCCAGTGATCTGTCATCACTTCTCCAATCTCTTTTTTCTTCAATTTTTCCCAGAGTAGTTTTCCAGTTTCCGTTCCTCTGCTACCAAAAGAGCAGTTGATGAACTTTTTCCCAACTCTATCAACAGCAATCCAGATCCAGCAATATTTTTTTTTGTTACCGATGTAAGTTGCATCTCGTCCATTTCAACAATAGATATCTCATTTTCACTTTTTAAAGCCTCTAACTCCGGACCAAATTTCTTGATCCATCTTTGGACAGAAACATGACTTACCCCTAAAACTCTTCCTATTGAGCGAAAACCCAATCCTTCAAGATAGAGTTGTAAAGCCTGTCTTTTTGCAGAAGCGGAAAAAGCAGTTGATTTTAGCTCTACTGTATAGTTATATCCACAATCAGAGCATTTGTAGCGTTGACGCCCACCAACTATACCGTTCTTTTTGTGACTGGAACTATTGCATCTGGGGCAGTTCATGAAGAAATATATGTTATAAGCATACATATCTATTTTTGTATACCAATGCCAATAAAATATATTCTCAAAATTAAATCTCGACTGGAAATCTGGACTAAAACTCGAATTCAGGTGTGGAGTTGATAGAAAAAATAGTAGCAGAAGTGGAACAATAACATACGCGAAAAACCCAAAAAATAAATAACCTGTTCTCAAACACATCTCACGAAATTTACTTAATACATAACAATGAGGTATGGTTTTCAAAGTCAATATTAGAATTCTAAATGACTTTCAAGCCGATCTCCTTAATTTAACTTTTTTCAAGTTTTTGATGTTTTTCCCAGTATCCTGTGAGTTTACCGTTAAGGGCAAGTTTTCCAAGCTCCCTCCTTACTCTGTCACTAACTTCTGTAGAACTGGCTGATGCATATGGAGTCCCTGGAAGAGGAGTTAGATAATGAGCCCTTACGGTTCCTTCTTTTTTACAGATCCAACGGATAAGGTCAAGGCTTTTTTCCTGGTCTTTTTCGGTTTCAGTGGGAAGGCCAAATATGAAATCGACAGCAGGGACAATTTCATGTTCCATACAGCATTCAACTGCTAAAATAATATCTCTGACAGTATGTCCTCTTCGGATCTCTTTTAATATCCGGTCGCTACCGGACTGAGCTCCAAGGCTAAGACTATCATTTGCGCAGTATTTTCTTACAAGTTCAGCTGACTCATCGGTTACAAATTCTGGACGCACTTCCGAAGGAAATGTACCAAAAAAGATTTTCTTATCCGGCAGTTTGTAAAGTGCAGAAAGCAGTTTCTCAACTTTATCAAATCGGGGGTGGATTCCGTCACTTCCGTAGCCAAGTGCGTTAGAAGCTATAAATCGAAGGTCGTCATAATACCCTGCATTTTTTACAATGGAATCTATGCTTCTATGTCTCACTTCTCTTCCGAAAAGCCTCGGAGTCTGGCAATACTTACAGCTCCAGGGGCAACCTCTACTAATTTCAATAGGAGCCCGAAGTTTTTCAGGGTTAAAGCAGGGATAAGAATCAAGGTTTACATAGGGTCTGTTCGGAGTTTTCACCGGTTTACCCGTTCTTGCGTCTATGTACGCAATGCCGGAGATTTTATATGGATCTTTCTTTTCCTGGATTGATTTCACAAGTTCTGGAAGGGTCTCCTCTCCCTCTCCTATCACAACATAATCAAAATATTCAAGAGTCTCTTCTGGGGCTCCAGATGGATGAGGTCCTCCAGCAATGAAAATTGAGTCTGTACTTGCATTCTCTACTTCAGTAAAAACTTTTGCTGCCTGACGTGTTGTAAAACTGTATATCATGATCCCATTTACAGGTTTATATACAAACCCGGCTTCCGGCAATAAAGGGGAAAGGACTGCAAAACTGTAAGAGTTTTTTTTGCTGTAACGGAAATTCACGTCCATATTATTTTCCTCCGTTTTTGAAGCATAAGGCCCTTTCAGGGAGTGGGCTTAAAAGGAATCAGAGTGAAGCAGAGTAAGCCCAGAATAAAAGTAATTATTCCTAAAAGCATGCGTTTTTTGTCAAGCTCTACTTTGTCATGCAGGGGAGATGGATGTCCAGCTGCTGCAAAAACCCATAGGAGAAGAGCCCAGAATATCCATATAAACCCATCTTCCTTCAACCAGTAGATTACATAAAGTCCTACAAGGAACAGAATACGTGGCATTAGGAATGAAATTTTTTCCGCTTTTTTACCCATCATAGCTCTGAGAATATGTCCTCCATCAAGTTGCCCTGTGGGAAGAAGGTTAAGTAAAGTTACGAACATTCCTACCCAACCTGCAAAAGCTACAGGATGCAGGTTATCTCCTGTAACACCTACGAGTCTTTGAATAAATACAAAAAGGGGAGGCAAGCCAAAATTAAGCATCATAGAATCTGGCAGGGGTTTTACTGTAGGCACTTCGAGTTTAAGTCCTATTACAGTAACTGCAATTGACACAATTAATCCTACAAGTGGGCCTGCAACTCCAACATCAAAAAGGGCTTTTCGGCTTGGTACCGGTCCTCTATAGCGAATAACTGCTCCCATAGTACCGATAAAAGAGGGAAAGGGAATAAAATAAGGGAGAGATGCCTTCATCCCATGATACCTGGCCATTACATAATGAGCCATTTCATGGGAGCCAAGAACCGTCATTATCGCAAGGGTAAAAGGTAGACCCCGATAAATCTGGGAAGGTTCGTTTACAAGGTATACACCGAACATCCAGGCTCCGCAAGCCATTGTTGTAAAAATAGTCGTTATGAATAGGAGAAGGTTTATCCATGTCTTTTCTTTTTCTTTCTTTTCAGGAAAAACCAACAGTATATATTCTCCAAGCTCGTGTTTTAACGTGCATCCTAACCCAAAATGCTGTAAGGGTTCCCAAAGCTCTTTAGTGATATTCTCAGTATCGGTTTTAGGAGTTCCATAAAAGTAAATAGCGTTCTTGGAATTTTGGATCTCATAAACATCAAATACCCTGGTTATGAAGGGGTATAAGCGCGAAACCGTTTCTTCGGCATTGAATTTTCCTTTGCCTTCTTTATGGTTTTCCTGGTTCATTTTTCGAGTTCCTATTCCCTAACTTAAAATTTATTTTCAAATCTATCAATTTTCAGTTTTTAGTGTTTAATCTATTATGTTTAATCTATTATTTTTCTTCATGTTTGATAAGTTCAATATATCCTTCATTCCCATTAACCAGAACAAGATCTCCGTTACCTAATACCTGGTAAGGGTTTTTCTCAAGCATATCAACAAGTGGAATCTCGGAAATAATAGCTCCAACTGCAACTATAGGTTCGGTTTCAAGATTTATTATTGCTGCAGGAGCAGTGCCGTTTTTTTTCAGCTGATACATAACATACGAACCTACTGTAGAGCCTTTACCGTGGGGAAAAACAAGGACTTTTCCCTGTATTGATTTTCCTTCAAGGGCGTGATTTTCTTCAACTACAACCCCGGTTTTTGGGTCTACACTGCCAAGGAAAGAAATAGGATCTCTGGAAATCCATACTTCTCCTTCTGCACATCCTCTGGAAATAGTCCTTCCTTTAAGTTTAATAGGAATCACCTGTCTTCTTTTCTGTACCGTCAACTGCTTCCTCAACACAGGCTTCCAGACTTCCATATACAGCTTCAGCCCCACACATACCTGGTACGTAAGCAAGGGCTTTTCCTGAGTTTACCATAACGCAGGAATAACTATTGGTCGCAGGAGATACTACCATACAGGTATCACAGACGACTTTAGCTCCACTTTTCTCAATAGTCTTGATATATTCAGGGTAGCGTTTTGTAAGCTCTCTTGAGGTAAAAATCCAGAACTCTTTCGAAACAGTTTTTCCTTTAAGGAGTTTAGCTACTTTTTCCAGCTCTGCTGCTGAACAGTGTGGGCATCCAACGGTTATTAATTCTGGTTCCTTGCAGGCTTTTTTCCGGCACTCATAAACCTCTTCGAGTTGTTTTCTCTCAATAGTTATTTTTTCTACCGGTTCTTCAAAACTCATCCTGAGAATTTCAGGTGTGACTCCTTCCACGTGGTAAAGAGCAACTGCTCCTGAGGCTGCCATTGCAGCTCCAAGTGCTTTTAATTCATCTACTCCAGGACTGTTCTTGAGATGAAAAACAGGCACTTTACTCCCAACAAGTTTGCCAGCCACATAACCAAGTGCACCGTAATCAGATACCTCTAACTTATCTTCTACATAAATTGAGATTTCAGGCACACGGTTTTCGTCCAGATGAAATCCATAATTTGCAGTTTTACCAAAGAGTGCAGCAGAAAGGGCCGATGGACCCCCTTCTCTATTTGTCTTGGCTCCAAGCACGGAATTTGCATAGGATACTGCTGACGATTCACTCCATGCCAGATGGTCGCCGTAACCAACATTAAAACCTTCAAGGGTATAAGGCGTACAAGTGCATTCGCATTGAATTCCAAGTTTTTTATACGCCTGAACAATCAATTTTTGTTTTTCTGCAAAATCAGACGAGATCCTGAGTCTTTCCCAGTCTTCCAGGTCCATTCCTGCAGGATTCAGAATCGCAGGAACCTTAACTTTTCCCTGCAGATCCGATATCCACTCAAGACCTGCATCGCCTATAGTTTTATAGGAGACTCCTGCTATCTGTGCACTTTTGATTGGGATAAGCCTGTCTGCACCGTAAATATCTCCAAGTGTCACCAGGATTCCAATAGCCTGTCTTAAAGTCTCTCCAGCTTCCCCATTGAGGATTTGCTCTTCTTCTTTTGTAAGATACATTAAAATTCACTCGGTAATTGCCAGATAAGTAAAATAATTTTTGTTTATTCTTCCGGAATTACTGCCCTTTCAAAATTTTCCTTTTCTACAAGAACCTTTGTAGCATCAACTCCCACTTTTGTGGTCGTCCCGTCAGGATCTCCTCTTGGGTCCAGAGAACTGCCCCGGACATTGGGGATAATCAGAATGTCCATATCTCCTTTTACTCTCGTGGCAATTGCAAACTCAACATCATTAGGATCAAAAATGTTTATATCTTCATCCACAACTACCACATGTTTCAGGCTTGTATGGGCTGCAAAGGCTGCCATAATAGCATTTTTTCCGTCTCCTTCAGTCTGTTTCTCTATCTGAACGACTGCGTGGAGATAGCAGCATCCTCCTTCTGTCAATACCACATTTTTGACGGTAGTTACCTCTCCGACAGCTCTGTAAATTCTGGGCTCGTAAGGCACACCCATCATCAGAAGATGTTCAGGGCCAGCTGGTAGAATCCCGTGATATATCGGGTCTTTTCTATGGATAATTCGGGTGATGTGGATAACAGGTTCTTTTCTTACTACATCGTAAGTTCCTGTAATGTCCACAAAAGGACCTTCATCAACTTTTTCAGTTGGATCAACATAACCTTCAAGCACAGTCTCAGCGTGAGGAACCTTTACTCCATTTGAACACTCAAAAAGTTCCACAGGAGCTCCTCTAAGAGCAGCTGCGTATTCGAATTCTTTTCCTACAGGAACCCTTGTTGAAGTAGCATATATAATTGTAGGGTCACAGCCAAGTACAATTGCAATAGGCAGAGGTTCACCTTTTTCAGCAGCTTTTTTGTGCAGGAGATATGTATGTCTTGGAGGAACCAGGCGAGCTGCGAGTTTATCTTTTCCTACAAGCATAAGCCTATGAATCGAAGCATTAATCGTTCCTGCGTATTCGGAAACCACAATTCCTGCAGTTATATAAGGAGCTCCATCTTTTTCAAAATGTGTAAGGATAGGGAGTTTTGTCAGATCAACTTCATTTTCCACAACTTCAAGCGTTGGAGATTCTGACACCAGCCTCACTTCACCTTCAGGAGAAACTTCAGAAAGCTTCTTTATAATTTCTTCTTTAGGAACGCCGAGCATAGAAGCCAGTTCATCCCTTGATCCAAGCATGTTCATAATCACTTTTGAACCTGAAATATTATGGAAAAGAACTGGAGATCTTGCGTTTTTTGCAACCCTCGAAGCTTCAAATCTCGGAGAAGTAGGTTGCAGAATTTCTACCAGTTTTCCGCTTTCTTTTAACTGGTCGATAAAAGCTCTAAAACTCATGGGTATCTGGATACCAAAAAGCTGTTAGATAATAAAAAGATTGTCCGATCACAAGTTTTAAAAGACGTTTTTATTTTTTTGCTATCTTCAGCAGGTAATTTAGAGTCTCTTTCTAAATTATATAGATAATCCCAAAATTCAATTACTTTTCTGATCTCAGATTCCTGATAATTAATCGATTCTAATCATGAAAATAATTTTAAAGTTTTGGGGATTTGGAAATAAAGTTAGTTTTTTTCATGAGTTATTTGTATAACATATTTTTTGAACTAAAGTTATGATTTAAGGAATGTCTTTTTTACTATATAAGGCTATGAAACATAACAACTTCCACTATATATTAAATTAAATCTTATATTAATTTATACGACTTCTCCATTTTTTACTTCTACACATTTATAAATATTTCAAACACGCATTCCACATATAGTCAAACTTGAGAGTTACCGAGTAGCCGTTAAAATGTGAGTGGCCACTAGACGATATTTCTCATGAATAACGACATATTTCATTTAAATGAGATATTTGTGAGTGGACTTTAAAACAAAAAGGCGGCTATTGGAAGTTTTTTCCTTCACTGTAATTATATTAAGACAGTCAAATATCCAACTTAATCTGGAAATAATACCAATGGCTAAAAAAAATATACCTATTATACTTATAGTTCTGCTGTTATTGAGTTCAGTTGCAGCAGCAAGTAACAGAGCTGGAGATCCCCCAAAGGGAGAAGTAAAATCCTTAGTAGCAAAGCCTTTGATGACTACATCTATGGGTCTTTCTACAACATCCACTACATCTACAGGCCTTTCAACAAAAGACCTTACTACTGGACTAACTCCAGAGCAACTGGTTAATAGTCTGCTTGGGTCTGGAGTTACAGTAACGAGTGTCAAATATACTGGAGCTGACGTTGCAGCCGGTACGTTCACTGGAGGTTCAGATAACATCGGAATCGAAAGTGGAGTTGTACTCAGCAGTGAGGCAGTATCCAGCGTTGTGGGTCCAAATCAAAATTCGGCTACATCGACAAACAATTGGATGTCAGGAGACACAGATCTTAACGGACTGATTCCAGGTTATTCCACAAATGACGCTGCATCCCTGGAATTTGGCTTTATTCCCGATTCTGATCAGATAACCTTCAAGTATGTGTTCGGGTCGGAGGAATATAATGAGTATGTTGGTACCCAATATAACGATGTTTTTGGCTTCTTCTTAAATGGTCAGAACGTTGCATTGATACCTGGAACTTCTACCCCAGTCTCAATCCACAATGTAAATCTATATAGCAACTTGGAATATTATCGAAATAATGAAGGAGCAACAATTAACACGGAACTTGATGGATTGACAACAATCCTGACTGTCACTGCTCCTGTACATAAGGGACAAGTAAATACAATTAAACTGGCCGTTGCAGATGCTGGAGATTATATACTCGATTCTGATGTTTTCATTGAAGGTGGCTCATTTACTTCCGCAGATTTCTTCCTTTCGCCTTCTTCTGCAACAAGTGAAATAGGAGATACCCACACTCTTACATCAGAACTTAAAGAGAGCACAGGTGAACCAATAGTTGGAGAAACAGTCAACTTTAAAATCACAAAAGGGCCAAACGCTGGTTTAACAGGGTCCAATGTTACCGATTCAGATGGAAAGGCAACCTGGAGCTACACAAGCAGCGTTGCAGGTACTGACAAGATATATGCTTATGTAGGAACAGAGGATGACCCAAAATATAAATCAAATGTGGTGACCAAAGAATGGACTAAAACGTCTAATCTATCACCTGTAGCCAATGCTGGTCCTGATCAAGTAGTTGAGCAGGCGAATCCGACTGGAACTTCTGTAACTTCTGTAACTCTTGATGGATCAGGTTCCACTGATGACGGCCAAATTTCACCATTGACATATGACTGGACATGGAATGGTGGATCAGCTAGTGGTGAGAAACCTGTGGTAACTCTTCCCTTAGGGACAACAACAATAACCCTGACCGTCTCCGATGGGCAGTTTTCGAGTACCGATACCGTTGACGTAACAGTGCAAGATACAACTCCACCGACAATAACAACTTCAGGTAAACCAAAAGTACTCTGGCCACCAAATGGTAAATATCAGACCGTTTCTCTCTCTGATTTCGGTATTTCAGTGACAGATGCCGGTGATCCAACTGTGGATGCCAGTAAAGTAGTAATCACATCAGTTAGCAGTGATGAATTTGAGGATGCCTCTGGTGTAGGAGATGGAAATACATTGAAGGACATTGTCATTAAGGATCCCCAAACAGTTTCTTTAAGGGCAGAAAGAGATGGGAATGGAAACAGCAGAGTATACACAATTAATTATAAAGTAACGGATGCTTCAGGTAATACAGCAACAGGTTCCTCTCAAGTCTGGGTTCCTCATGATCAGGACACAGGAGCTACAGCAGTTGATGATGGTGCAGCTGCAGATACACAGTGAGTTATCCCTGAATGAACAATATAATTCTCTAATTAAAGTGACATCAGATATGAAAATAAAAGACAAAAAGAGGATCATCTTCCTTCTTTTTACTTTTTTGGATGCTTTTCTTTTTAAAGGGAAAAGCGATGAATTCAGGAATTCTGAAAAAAGACGTATACACTCAGTCATTCCTGAAATCTATTTTGAAGGATGAAAAGAGCAAAATTGAGAGCTTATATTACTCCTCATTTCTCTTCAAAATATTTGAGTAATTTTAACATTCATCAAGCATAAAAGCTCTAGGTCTTATGATTTTTTTCTTTTCATACTGATCAAAACAGTGCGCTATCCAGCCTGAGACCCTGCCAATTGCAAAGATGGAAGTCGCAAGTTGTGAAGGAACATCGAGATATTTGTAAATGACTCCTGAATAGAAATCTACGTTCGGATAAATGGGTTTTCCTTTCTTTTCTACAAGTTCACGGATAACAGTATTTTCTACTGCTTCGGCTGTATCGTACCAGTGCATATCCCCTTTTGCTTTTGCTAACTGCTTAGCAAGTTGCTTAAATATTGCGCCTCTTGGATCGTAAGTCTTGTAAACTCTATGTCCAAAACCCATAATTTTTTCTTTGTTTTGCAGTTTATTGAGGACATAACTCTCTGCATTTTCTGGATGAGCAATCTTCTCTAGCATGGTTGTGACTTCTGCTCTTGCTCCTCCGTGCAGAGGACCTTTAAGAGTGCAGAGCCCGGAAATTACGGCAGAATAGAGGTCTGAAAGAGTAGAAGCAGTAACTCTTGACGAGAAAGTGGAGGCATTTAGCTCGTGTTCGGCACTGAGGATGAAATCTTTTTCCATAATCTCAGCTTCCAGCTGAGTTGGTTTACTTCCTCTTATCATATACAGAAAATTAGCTCCATGAGAGAGAAATGGATTTGGGGATACAGGTTCATTTCCATTTGAGATTCTATAATATGCAGCAACTATGGTTGGAATCTTGGCAATTAACCTTATTGATTTTCTCATATTTCCTTCAGGAGAACTGTCATTAATATCTGGATCGAATTGTGATATAAAAGAAACGACTGTACGCAGCGCTTCCATACTGTCGATATTGCTATTGCACATACGGATAACGTCCATCGCCTCCCTGTTGATTTCACGCTCCCCATGCAAGCGGGCTGAATATTCGGCAAGCTCTTTTTCTTTAGGGAGCTCTCCCTGAATAAGCAGATAGGAAACCGCATCATAGGGAAGCTCAACAAGCTGATTAATGTCTACTTCCCTGTATTTCAGGATGCCTTCCAACCCGTCAATGAAACATATATTTTTACTCATTTTATACCTCACAGTTATGCCCAGAGGATTTTTCAAAAAACTTTGAAGTTTGGGGGATCCTCTGCTTATACGTGGAAGATTTAACGTGAAGGGCTTTCTAAAACCCAAAAATAGGATGACAATGCACTTCTATTATCATCGAATAAGTATATTAAATTTGTTGAAATTATATCTCATTATCTTTACAACTATTTTTGGTATTTTGAAGGCACTGCAGTTTTAAATATTTAATTTATTTTACATACAGAATTTGCTCTTTTCAGAACAGTATCTCCATCAATACGCCTTTGATACTTAATATAACTCTTTTTTCGATCAGTAAATGAAAAGGTTCTAAAAAAATGGGGTTTTTATGTAAAATTTTTAGAACCTTTTCCAAAAGTTTTGTTTATGCAGTCCAGTACTACTAGCTAATTATTTTTTCTTCACTGAATCTCGCAAAAACTTATGCAGAATTCCACCATTCAAGTAGTACTCTATTTCTACAGCCGAGTCTAGCCTTAAGGTTACCTGGAACCTAATTTCTTCTCCATTCTCATTCTTTGCACTTACTGTAAGCTCTCCATGAGGCTCCATGTGTTCAATGCCCAGAATATCATAGCTTTCCTTTCCTGTAAGGTCTAAGATATCAGCATTTTCGCCTTCTTTAAATTGCAGTGGCAGAACTCCCATGCCTACAAGGTTGCTTCTGTGGATACGCTCGAAGGATTCGGCAATAACTGCTTTTACTCCCAGAAGGAATGTTCCTTTAGCTGCCCAGTCTCTAGAACTGCCTGTTCCGTACTCCTTTCCTGCAATAACTATCAAAGGAGTATCATTTTCAGCATAGAGCATTGCTGCATCATAAATCGGGATTCCTCCACAGGTTTCCTCAGGAAAATCTTCTTTTCGAGAATGATACACAGTCCATCCTCCTTCCCTGGTCACAAGTTTGTTCCTGAGCCGGATATTTCCAAAAGTTCCGCGTATCATTACCTCATGGTTGCCTCTTCGGGACCCATATGAATTGAAATCTTCAGGGCTTATTCCCCATGAGATCAGATATTTACCTGCAGGATTCTCGGCTGGGATATCACCTGCAGGAGATATATGGTCTGTGGTAATGCTGTCTCCGAAAAGTGCCAAAACTCTTGCATTCTTTATGTCCTTAGGCGAAGATGATGCAAGTGGGAAGTCCATGAAATATGGTGGTTCCTGAATATATGTGGACATAGGATTCCAATCATATAACGTACCTGTAGGGGCCTCCAGTTCTTTCCAGAGTTTTGGGCCTTCAAGAGCGCCTGAATACTCTTTTTCGAACATTAAAGGTTTAATGCTGTTCTTTTCGGCATCTTTAATCTCTTCTTCTGCAGGCCAAATATCTTTTAGGTAAACAGGGCGTCCGTTTGGATCATAAGCAAGCGGATCAGTTTCAAGGTTAATATTTACAGTACCTGCAATTGCATAAGCCACAACGAGAGGCGGAGACGCCAGGAAGTTTGCTTTGACAAGGGGATTAATCCGACCTTCAAAATTACGGTTTCCGCTTAGTACGGCTGCAACAGTAAGGTCATTTTCCTTAATTTCCTTAGTCACTTTTTCTGGCAGAGGTCCACTGTTTCCGATGCAGGTTGTACATCCGTATCCAACCTGGTGGAAACCAAGAGCTTCAAGATATGGTAAAAGACCTGCAGTTTTGAGATATTCCGTAGCTACTCTTGATCCCGGAGAAAGACTTGTTTTTACAAAAGGTTTAACGTGCAGGCCTTTTTCTATGGCTTTTTTTGCAAGTATCCCGGCTCCTATAAGAACTGAAGGATTTGAGGTATTGGTACAGGAAGTAATTGCTGCAATCACTACTGAACCATGTGTTACCCTTAAATCTTTTCCTGAATATTTTACATATTCTGTAATAAGATTTTCAGATTCATCTACAGGTTTTCCTCCTTCTCCTATCCAGCGCTGGTAAGCAGAATCCTGAGAAAGTTCAAGTCCTGACTCTTTCTTTTGGGTAAAGGTCTGCTGCATTATTTCATGGTATTTTTCAGGAACTTCACTCAAAAAAAGCTGGTCTTGAGGGCGCTTTGGACCCGCAAGACAGGGTTTCACCGTGCTCATGTCAAGCTCCAGAGTACGGCTGAAAATAGGGTCAGGTTTGTTGGTAGAATAGAGAAGGTCCTGAGCTTCCAGATATTTTTTCACAAGGTCAATCTGCTCTTTGCTCCTGCCAGTTCTTCTCAGGTAGTCAAGAGTTTCAGAATCAGGTGGAAAAATTCCAAGGGTTGCTCCATATTCAGGAGCCATATTGGAGATTGTTGCTCTGTCAGGAAGACTCAGTGAGTTTAATCCGGGACCATAGAACTCCACGAATTTGCCAACAACTTCCTCTTTTCTCAATATCTTTGTAATTGTTAGAACTATATCTGTAGCAGTGACTCCTTTCGCGGCTTTTCCGTAGAGCTTGAAGCCAATAACTTCAGGCACAGGCATGTAATAAGGCTGTCCTAGCATTACGGCTTCTGCCTCTATGCCTCCTACTCCCCAGCCGAGTACTCCAATTCCGTTGATCATTGTAGTATGAGAATCGGTCCCTACAAGAGTGTCAGAGAATGCAGATAATTCCCCATTTTTCTCTTTGAGGTGCACAAGTGGGGTCAGGTACTCAAGGTTCACCTGATGGATTATTCCTCTGCCAGGAGGCACAACTCTGAAATTGTCAAATGCTTTCTGGGCCCAGCGCAGGACAGAATAGCGTTCTTTATTGCGTTCAAACTCTTTTTTCTCGTTTTCTTCAAGGGAATATGCTGTGCCATAGGAATCCACCTGAACTGAGTGGTCAATAACAAGGTCAGCAGGAATAACAGGATTTATTTTTGTGGGATCGCCTCCCAGACGCTGCATTGCTGATCGAAGGGCTGCCAGGTCTACTACAGCTGGAACGCCTGTAAAGTCCTGCATAATTACTCTTGAAGGAATAAATGGAATATCCCTATTAATTACGTTTTCAGGGTTCCAGCGAGCAAGCGCCTCCACATCCTCGGCAGTTATTATGTGCTTTTCAGTATCAGCATGCCTGAGCAGGGATTCCAACAGGATCCTTATGGAGTACGGAAGCTGGGAAATTCCCTCAAAGCCTTTTTCTTCCAGTTTGCCCAATCTGTAAATTATAGCTTTTCCGGCAGCTGTTTCAATAGTGTCTCTTACCCCAAATGGGTCTGGACCTTCTCTCATATGTTTCTTACCTCCAGCAGAAATATGAAATTAAAATCATGATATTATAGATTTTTCTTTGTTGTATGAAATCCCCATCTTATCGTTAGACTATTTTATTCCTTCGGGTTTAAGTACACATCTTTCTGTAAAAAATTCTCTCTGACTGATACATTTCACTATATTTTTATTGGGAACAGATACTTGTGCTGCTATTTTATGCAGTAACATGAAGTGTATCTTTAACTTATATTTTTTGTATTTTTAACTTATATTTTTTGTATTTCAGTAGTATAAGTAAACAGAAAAGTGAAGATTATTAAAAAGGATTAAGAGGAAATGGATTTCAAAAATTTCAGATCTCTAAAACGGTCTCAAATTTGAATATTTTCAGAATTTAGGATTCCAATTAAAACTCAAAATTTATTTTTTTAATTCAAAAGTTTTAATGAGTAATCACGTTTCTTGCCACGGAATATGTTTTGAAACTTTTTTAGTTGATAAGAAACTTGGTTTTAGGATGAGATTTTAGGATGAGTTATACACATGAATTTCAGTCATTAGATTTTAAAAAATATAAAATTTTATAATTATTTATAATTCGAAACATTAACAATTTTAGTATTCTTCATGCAGCCTCTTCATCCGAAAATCATTATTGAATCGAGTCTTGCAGTACCTACTTTTGTCCAGTACTTGCAAACACTACAATACTGAGTTTCACCATCTGCACGTAATTTCAGGTCAGAGTGACATTTTGGACATATTTTCAGATGTTTCATGACTATAACTCCTTAATTTTTCGTTTAATTTTGAGCTAATTCCAAAACTCAAAATTTGTTCCCTTAATTTTGAATTATTATTCAAGTTTTGGAATGGGTTCAAACATTTGAATTCTGATGAGATCTTTGGAGGTTGGTTGATTGTTCATAGACTACAGAGGCTAGCTTATTTGTTCTGGGTTTATTCTTCTCCCATTTCTTTTCTGAATTCGATGTAATCTATCTCAACTTTTTCGAGTTCGTATTCCATTTTTATACCTCTTTTTGTGGTTTGTTATTTCAAATTGTGTTTCTATTATTCCGCAGATAATTTTTTGGAGGCTGTCTGAAAGTTGATTTTAACAAACTTTTTTAAGATGTACTTTTTCTCTGTTTGTTTTTAAGTTTGTATTTGTGTTGTTACATGAATATCCTTGAACTTTCTCATAAATTTCATCAGAGGTTAACAGCATGCCATTCCAAAACAAAGATCCATGTGAAATTAGTTTTGAAAGCTTCTTCTCTGTTATTTTATTCATTAAATGGCTCTCCTCTATCTTACATTTTATTTATCCTATTAATAGGAGTACGGAATCCTAATTCCTCTTTATCTTAGAAATAACTTTCTTTTTACGGTTCTGTAACGTCTTCGTCAGTTTGGAACATTCTAAAATGCATGTAACATATCGTATGGTGTGAGTAACACAAATAAAAAGAAATTACCTATTAAAAGTCTAAAATTTTTGTGTTTTATTGAGGGGATATATTATGAGTTCAAAAATGGTTTCAAATCAAATTAAAAAAGTAAATATTCTATCAAGTGATACCTGTCTAACAAGTAATATTATGCCAAAAGTAGAAATCAATGCTAAGGGTATAAAACAAACTGTAAAGAGACTACAATTCTCTACTAATACATTTTATGATTCAATATTCGAATATATTTGGAATGGATTCGATGCAAATGCATCTGAAGTTATTTTGAACTATCAATTTAGAGATAATGGTACTCTAAATGAATTATCTGTTAAAGATAATGGAAGTGGGATAACTTATGAAGAGTTAGAAAAAAAATTCAAATATGTACACGATTCTGATAAAATAAATAATGATGATAGAGTGTATAATAATAAATCAGAGATACATGGGAAAAATGGAATCGGAAGATTAACTTTTTTTACTTTTGCAAATTTTGCTAAATGGACAACTGTTTATACTAAAGATAAAAATTATGGAATTGGTAATTAAAAATAGATATATATGCTTATAACATATATTTCTTCATGAACTACCCCAGATGCAATAGTTCTAATCACAAAAATAATGGTATAGTTGGCGGGCGTCAACGGTACAAATGCTCTGATTGTGGTTATAACTATACAGTAGAGCTAAAATCAACTGCTTTTTCCGCTTCTGTAAAAAGACAGGCTTTACAACTCTATCTTGAAGGATTGGGCTTTCGCTCAATAGGAAGAGTTTTAGGGGTAAGTCATGTTTCTGTCCAAAAATGGATCAAGAAATTTGGTCAAGAGTGAGAGAACCTAAAAAGTGAAAATGAGATATCTATTGTTGAAATGGATGAAATGCACACTTACATCGGTAACAAAAAAAATATTGCTGGATCTGGATTGCTGTTGATAGAGTTGGGAAAAAGTTCATCAACTGCTCTTTTGGCAGCAGAGGAACGGAAACTGGAAAACTACTCTGGGAAAAATTGAAGAAAAAAGAGATTGGAGAAGTGATGACCGATCACTGGAGAGCATATGCAGAGTTTCTTCCAGAAAAGATCCATACTCAATCCAAAGCAGAAACGTATACTGTTGAAGGATATAACAGCATATTGAAGCATTTTCTGGCAAGATTGAGACGAAAGACAAAGTGTTATAAAAAAGTCTTGAAATGCTAAAGTACTCGGTTATTATATTGATGAAATACAGAAATAAAGAGTTAAATATGTTTAGTTAACAATACCAAAATTCGGTATTGGTAATCAAAAATAGATATGTATGTTATAAGCATATATGTCTATTTTTGGTTACCAATGCCGAATATTAATCACTAAAATACCTATTAAATCATGTAAATAGGATATGTTAAGTAAATTTGATTTTATATTAAATCAAGTAAAATTAATTTAATGTTTATAAATATTACGCTTTATAAAAAATTAGGGATGTTAAAATATATATAATTAACATTAAGTAAAAATATTTTTACTTGACATTAATTGTATAACAAAACAATTGTACTTTAATTGTAGATTCCAGTTTTTCTAATATTTTCAGGGAAGCTTCAAAGCTTTTAAATCAGATGTTTGTTGGTAATTAAAACAAGGGTTGAAGGTATATTCACAAAAATTTCACAGTGAGAGTTTTGTACATCAACTTGACATACAGCTTGTTTAATCTAAATCCAAACGATAGATGGAAACTTTACAAAAATTAAGGGAATCGAAATATGAATAAACCTATTGAAAATAGAGTTCCGTTGCAAAAAATCTGGCTCTTTTACAAAACAAGTGAAAAATAATCGAATGACTGATGTTTGATTATGTATAGAGATAACCCGGTTGAAGCCCAGTATAACAGCGACCCCGAGTATATTTGGAGATCTTAAAAATTGAACCTGGAAAACTCTGACTTGAAGATTATATTTTCGGTGATTTTACCTTTGAGATATGAGCTGAGTGTTACCTAGTCAATGAAAAAAGTAGAAAGAAACTGCCTGATAACAGGATTATCAGAGTTTTATTTCAGCAAAACGTTTGTCAATAAATTAGTAGTTTTTTGATAATTCTCAAAGGTTTTACGATATTAAATCCCTAATTTGACAGAAGCATAAATATTAAAATGAATAACTCCGCCATACGCTTATGTTTTTCCCTACAATTATAATTTAGATACTATGTTCTTTGATTTTTTATATTTTCATTTTTCCAATAAATTCTATGCCGAAGTAAGGTGTTTTTTGTAATGAGCAACTTTGTAAATTAACAACTTTTGTCAAATTAAGGTTGCAATTGATTTTAGACGACATTTTTGTTGGTTATGCGACACCACATCAATATCTTTTCTTGTATTTCCTGAGAACTTCACTGTTTACTTCAAAAGCCTTTTCGTCAATGTAACCTTTTTCCTTAGTCCATTCAAAGAATTTTTCAAGAACTTTAGCAGCTGTACCTGTGAATTTCTTACCTCCTCCAACCTCAACTATATAATCATCTAGGAATTCCTTAATTCCAGAGAGTGTTAGATGCTCAGGGCCAAAAATATCGCAGTAGTTCTTTTTTTCATGTTCTTGCCGGGCATTATAAAGTTCCCTGTCCTCTTCAGAAAAAGAATCTTCTGCACTGAATTCCAGGAATTCCTCGTAAAGAAGTATCACATCTTCCAGGTCCAGAAAATCATCCGGCTTCAAAGTGGCTTCCTGCTCATTCAAGAACATCCGAAAAGCTTCATTTATCGTGGTCATAATATCCTGTAGCTATCCTGTAGCAGTATTTGTAAACAATTATTTTTGCTGCAAAATATATTATATTTTTCTCAAACCACTCAGTAAAGAAGTGGATAGGTATTTTTCAATAGCTTTATCTCTAGATAGTATCCAGAAGATATTAAAACACACCTACAATAAAAACAAGAAAAAACTTGAGAATAAATAAAAAATGAAAAATAAAGGGAAAAAGAAAAAAGATTACATAGATTCAGGAGCAGCGATTCCAAGCGTATCAAGAGAGTTTGCAAGCACAATCCTTGCGCAATCCACAAGAGCTAACCTTGCCCCTCTGATCTTTTCGTCCTCAGCAGCAATTACAGGGACAAAACGATAGAACTGATTAAAGGCATCAGCGAGTTCGCGGGCGTAGATTGCAAGCACATGAGGTTTGAGTTCACGGGCTCCAAGATCTATGATGTTGTCAAACATTGCCATCTTCTTGATAAGATCGATTTCAGCATCTTCAACAAGTAGGGAAGACTCTATTTCTGTGGAAGAGTTCCAAGCTACTTCTTCTTTTGCTTTCTCAAGAATACTGCAGGCGCGGGCGTGAGAATACTGGATATAAGGAGCACCTTGCTTCTCAAAGTCAAGAGCTTCTTTCCAGTTGAAAACCGTAGATTTTTCTGGCGAGACTCTTACTATGTCGTATCTTACCGCACCTATTCCTACCATTTCAGCAACCTGTTTCTTGAATTCATTAGAGGTTTCAGGACGGCGAGTTTCGACCTGTTCAAGAGCTGCTTCTGTAACTCTGCCAAAGAGATCATCTGCGCTTATGAACTGACCACGACGGGTGCTCATTGAACCTTCAGGAAGGGAAACAAACTCGAAGATAACGACTTCAGGTTCCTTGACGCCTATTGCATTCAAAAGTAGCTCTGAGCTGACCTGATATCAATTTGTGGTCAGCCCCAAAGATATCAATTATACGATCTGCCTGCCCAGCTTTCCACTCATGGTAGGCAAGATCTCTGGTAGTGTAAAGGGAAGTACCATTTGAGCGCTGGATAACGAGAGTTTTTTCAAACCCATAATCCAAAAGGTCTACTACAAGAGCACCTTTGTCCATTTTAGTCCTTCCTGTAGCTTTGATTCTCTCGACAATGTCGTGTACCGCGCCAGACTTAAGGAAAGTAGATTCGTTGACAAACCTGTCATGGACAACATTTAAGCGAAGCAGAGTTTCTTTAATTCCAGAAACAGCCAGAGAAACTGCCTTACTAAAACTATCAATTGTTTTGACATCCCCAGCTTCCACTTTTTCCATAAGAGCATCAATTTCTTTTACGTAATCTGGATTTTTGTCCAGATCTACATTGGCTTTAATATATACGTCAGCGATAGCAGAATCGGACTTTTTGGAAAGGTCCAGTTCGAAACGTTCACACGCCCAGGAAACTACTGCAATCTGGCGGCCCATATCATTGACATAATACTGTACTTCTACATCGTATCCTGCTCTCCTGAGAATACGGGCAAGAGTGTCACCAATAATGGAATTTCTAATATGCCCTACATGAAGAGGACCATTCGGGTTTGCTGAAGTATGTTCAAGTAAAATTTTATCTTTTGGAACTCCGCAGCCAAATTTTTCCTTTTCTTCCAGAACTGCAGTAACCGTTCTGTCCAGATAATGCCTACTTGCATGGAAATTAATGTAAGGACCAGAAGCGTTTACCTCTCCTATGTATGAATTATCAGGAATTTCGATTGCAGAAACAATGCGGGTTGCAAGTTCTTTCGGATTTTGCTTGTACAAACTTGCCAGCTTGAAAGCGGCCCTGCTCGCAAGGTCAGCGTGAGAAGAGGTTTCGAAATAAAGTTCGGAATCTTCAATTTCAAGTCCAACTTTTTGGATAGCTTTTTTTAAGATTAATGTAGCTTGAGCTTTGAATTCAAGAAACAAGATAAATCACCTGTAAAAACCACAAAAAAATGTGATAACTCTAATTTACTAGTTTTGATCTGTGATCTAAGAACAGTTTAATTAAAAAAGTATTGGATAAAAAATATTGGATAGAAGTCTGGAAGATATCAGACTCCTGTACTGTACCTGAGGATTGCAGCAATGCCTCCGAAAGCGTTCATGAGTTGTGAACCTTCATCAAAGTCTGTAGACACGAAAACAACTTTTGAATTGCTTTTGTCAGCAAGGGCTGAAAGTTCATCAACGATATCGGTAACATCTGTGACTTCAAGAGAAGCTCCACAATTTGGACAGTTACCTGCCGTTGGTGCAGGCTCCCCTGGCTTCCATCGCCGCGTCCACTTATTTTCATATCCGCAGACACTGCACTTTGTAGTTACCCTTTCAGCTCGCAGATCTTCGGAAAGTAGAAGCATATCCACAGCATTGATTTCAAGGTTTGCTCGAACCTGAGTTTCCCCATAGGCTACTTTGCCTGAGTCGGAAATAAGTTCTTTAAAGAAAGCCTTTACAGCATTCTTCTGTCCCATTAGCTCAAGATCCTGGAGCTTATCTCAGGCAGCATTCACGAGCTCTGAAAGCCCAGATTCGTCAGTATAAGCCGTATCAAAGAGCCCAAGGATCTTTTCTCATAAGTTCATGGTGCAGAAACTCCCCGGCATAAAACTCTTCCTTTGTAGGGGAAGGTCCTCCAATCAGGATACCCTTTAGATCTTTGGGCTCAACGGCGAGGAAAATGTCATTTGCGGCATCTCCGATCCTCTTATAGAACTCATGGATAGCAATGAACCTGAGCTGTTGGAAACGATGGGAACTCTGACCACCTTTTCTCTGTTTTCCTGGAACTGTTGAAGTAAGGTTGCGGAAGGCTTCAATTCGTTTTCCGACCAGAAGCCCTACAGTAGCTTCCCTGCGGTCAAGGACCAGAAGCCCAAAGGTACCTTTGTCTTTGAGCATGTCCTCGAGAGGTTCAAGATAAAAAGCGGAATCGCAGTGATATTTGTAAACAGTAATGGGCTCAGGAGGAACAATTAATTCGCTCTCCATACTCGTCTTGTTGGCTCCGATATCCACAGCCCCTGTAAAATATACGATTCCGTTTTCAGGAACCTTATCCAGATATCTGAGCCTCGAAAGGAGAGATTCAATAGCTCCCTGTACGTTCGTTCTGGTAAGTTTGGACTTGATGTTTGCAGCCTGACCATGCTCATCTTTTAATTGGTTTGTAACATCGAAAATTTGTTTATCATTAGGAATATAAAGAGTGATTAACTCAGTACTTCTTCCCCTCTTATCTCTTAAGCTTTCAAGCTTCTTTTTAAATTCGTACTTTTCGTGTGCAGTTTGTTCAGTCATATTAAAAAATTCCCCGAAAAGAAAATAATAAAATTTTGATATTTCTATTAGATATTTCTGATAACTTTTAGTTTGAATCCATTATTGAATTTGAAAGTATAGTTAAGCATTTCAATTTTGAGATTAATAATGAAAAATCTTTGTTATTTTTATTATTCAGTTCATAATTCGTTTAGCTTTTCGGTTAGCTTGACAAGGGTGAAAAGAAAATTTGGTAACTACAATCACACAGCGAGTCTCATCTAAACCGAAAGCTGAACGTAAAAACCACTTATGAACACGAAAAATTATCCTGCTTCGTGTTCTGTTGATAGCACTAGATGTGAGACATAATTATACTCAAGCTGTATCTAATTATTTTAAAATTGGATTATCCTTGTAGAAATTATATCCTAATTGAAACCTGAGTTTATATTTGTTTCTATTCCATTAACCTAAGTTATATATACGTAGATATATAAAAATGTTTATTTATATTACCACTAATGTCAATGCGCATTAAAATAATTTGATTAAATTGACCTATAGATGCTGATTAACAAGAAACAAATTACCAAGATAGAAAACTTGAGTTTTATTAAGTCATAAAATCTTTTTGACTGGAGATTTCTTTCCATCCTTTGATAACAGGACCACTCTACTGATCTCAGATTCGTCTGCGATTTCATACCCAAGGTGTTTTGCAAGTTCCTTTGAGAACTTGAGGACTTCCTCGTAAGTAGGCATTGCAGAGCGATCAAGTCTTAGTCTTGAGAAACCCAGGTGCATATACGCTTTTATTTCCACAAAATCAGGGGAAGCTTTTTCCATTAGCTTGGCATAAGCCTCAGGATTGAACATATTTTCACCTTTGACCAGAGTAGTTCGGATGACTGTCCTTGTTTTTTTCTGTTTCATCAGGGACAGAGACTCGTTGATCTTTTCCCATAGAGAAGGCGATCTGGGCTGGCAGACCTTCAGATAGGTTTCAAGGTATGGAGCATCGAGACTCATATATAGCTGTGAAGGAGAAACTTTTTCAAGCATTTCTGGAACTGTGCCGTTTGTGACAAGAAAAGTCGTAAAACCTCTTTTTTCGTATTCCTCGATAAGTTCGGGAAGATAAGGGTAAAAAGTAGGCTCTCCAGATAGGGAGATTGCAACGTTGTTAGGTTCATTACCTTCAATCCAGCGTTCCTTAAGGGCATTTGGAGAACCTCCAAAACCGGTAATCAATTTACGCTGGCAGGCAATGCTTTCTTCCACAATCTTTTCAGGCGAATCCCATTCTTCAGGCGGAGGTACAGGAACTTCAGTCGGGCGCCAGCAGAAGAGGCAACGTTGATTACATATAAGCGTTGGAGTCATCTGAAGGCAGCGATGGGATTGAACTCCATAAAACTTCGATTTATAACAGAATCCCTGATCGTTCATAGCATGCCTTAGCCAGAGACAGGTCTTGACAGCCGAATGGCGGCCTGCCAGAGCATAGCCCTGCTTTTTCAGGAGAGTTTTAAAGTCAGGGATGTCAAAAGGAAGAAAAGTAGATTCTCCTTCCAGATTTTCTTCTTTAATTTTAGGGAAATCTTCCCCCGCATTTTCCTTTTTTTCTTCCAGCGACATTTTCCGCATATTAAATCCTTGTGGTATATATAAGGATCGGAAAATAATTTTGGAGAGGAGTCCAGAATTCAGATTAAAAATCGGCATTGGTAATTAAAGAGAGATATATATGCTTATAACATATATTTCTTCATTAACTGCCCCAGATGCAATAGTTCCAGTCACAAAAAGAACGGTATAGTTGGTGGGCGTCAACGCTACAAATGCCATGATTGTGGATATAACTATACAGTAGAGCTAAAATCAACTGATTTTTCTGCCTCTGTTAAAAAACAGGCTTTACAACTTTACCTTGAAGGATTGGGCTTTCGTTCAATAGGAAGAGTTTTAGGGGTGAGTCATGTTTCTGTCCAAAAATGGATAAAGAAATTTGGTCAAGAGTGAGAGAACCTAAAAAGTGAAAATGAGATATTTATTGTTGAAATGGATGAAATGCACACTTACATCGGTAACAAAAAAAATATTGCTGGATCTGGATTGCTGTTGATAGAGTTGGGAAAAAGTTCATCAACTGCTCTTTTGGCATCAGAGGAACAGAAACTGGAAAACTACTCTGGGAAAAATTGAAGAAAAAAGACATTGGAGAAGTGATGACAGATCACTGGAGGGCATATGCAGAGTTTCTTCCAGAAAAGATCCATACTCAATCAAAAGCAGAAACATTTACAGTTAAGGGATATAACAGCATATTGAGGCATTTTCTAGCAAGATTGAGAAGAAAGACAAAGTGTTATACAAAAAGTCTTGAAATGCTAAAGTACTCGGTTATTCTATTGATGAAATACAGAAATAAAGAACTAGATATGTTTAGTTAACAATACCAAATAAAAAACTAGATATATTTAAGTAACAATGCCAAAAATATAAATTTAAAAATTAAAGATTTCTTAAAAACTCAAGGCACTCAATTCCTTCTTCTACAGAACTCATCTCGGTAACGAAAATTCCTTTATAATCCGAAAGTTTTTCCATAACTCGTTTCCAGTCTATTGAGCCTCTTCCAAGCGGTAGATGTTCATCTTTTTTACCCATGTTGTCATGGATATGCACATGAGAAATATGATTGCCCAGCTGATCCAAGAACTCATCAATTAAACCTACGGTATTGGCATGTCCAACATCAAAGGTAAAACCTACGTTATGGCTTCCAATGGATTCGAGAATCTCAAGCATTTCATCAGGATATTTTCCAAAGATCTTCGGCAGATCAGGCATATTTTCTACAGCAATCAGGATTCCAAAATCTGCTGCAAAGTCACAAATTTCCCGGAGAGAAGCAAGATTAGTAAAATAAGACTCTTGCGGAACCTGCGCGCCATAAGGAGAAAGATAACCAGGATGCACTACAGCCAGATTGACATAGTTAGAGGCAAGAGTAAGATAATGCTTCATCTGAGTGAGAACTTCTGTCCTTATTGCAGTATTTAGACCTGCAAGATTCATATCCGAAAACGGTAGGTGCAAAGTTAGCTCAAGGTTTGTGGTTTCACTGATATTTTTCAAATTCTGTATATTCCTACTGTTCAGGCACTGAGATCCTTCCTGTACGATTTCCCAACCAGTATACCCATGATCTTCGAGTGTATAAGCCCATTTGAAAGGATCTTCAACGACTGTACGTGACGAATAACTAATTCTGTGCAATTGCATGATGAAAATTCATTCCTTTTCATTTATCAATTTTCATTTATCAATATACATTGTAGTACAAATTGAGATATATTTAACTGAATTATTTAATTGAATTCGTTACTGAATTTTTTAATTTCTTAAATGAGTCTTCAATTGAATTTTTGATTGAATTATATAACAACCCAGTTTTGGCTCTGTAGAAAACCTATCAAATCCACAGGCAATTGGTTGAAACCGACAAATCTACCCAATAAATTATAGTACTTTTTAAATTCGTGTTAATTTTGATTTTCGCCTGAATATTGAGGGTTTCTACAGGGCCCCAGTTTTTACAAAATATTAAAAATATTTTAAAGTTTGTCAATAGTTTGATAGGATTTACAAATCAGACTTTATAAAGCTTACAAAGCATCAAAGATTTAAAATCTTCAAGCATTTCAAACATTTTAAGCACTTCAACCCCTTTCAACATATTCCATTTCGACTTCAACTACAGGTCTTCCTTCTTCAGTAAGGGGCAAAATCCATTCAAAGAGTCTTTCCATTTCTTCCTTAGAATAAGATTTGATAACTACTTCAATAGATCCTAAAGGCTCTTCCTGCGCAGGAACACTGAGAACTCCAACAAAAGCAGCCTGTTTGTTAAGCAAAAAATTGACTGAAAGTCCATCATTGGATAAACCTTTACTGAAAACTTTATTCTGCATACTATCGATAATTTCTTCTCTACGGATTAGCCCATGCAGAGTTTTCAGAATGCCAATTCCTCCTTCTCCTGAAAAGAAAAAAGCGGGAGAAATTCCTTCTTCTGATCCTGCTAATCTTACAGTATCAATAACTTTTTTTTCGAGTGTAATATCTGTAAAAAGGGAAGAAATTGCTTTGATAACCTTTTGGAAGTCTTCCGTAGGGTATACAGCTGCTGAGACCTTAACTTGTATCATAAATCCACTCCAGTAGTATTAAAATGGCTTATTCCAAAATAATCCTGAAAATAATTCCAGAAGCTTTTCTAGAAATATACTAAATCATTTAACGGACTTTTGTTTAAAATAATGTATTTAAAATAGTGTATATTTTTTGACCGTTCTTAAGACCCAGTTTTTAATATTGGTCTTTTTCTAAATAATTGTTCAAAACTTTAATGACATCCTCTTTGAAAGTTTTTAGAGTGGAATAATTCTCAATTTCAATATTAGATGCCTCTATAGCTTTTCCCATTCCCCAGCTGAGTTCTCGTTCATCTCGATGGTGAAGCCCTTCTATATTGTTCATATCATCACTTCTGCCTCTTTTCTGAATTCTGGAAAAGCGAATTTCAATAGGAGTATAAATAGAGATTAGAACAAAACCTTTTCCGAATTCTCGCCTGAAACATTCCACTTCGGCAATCCCGCGTACTCCGTCTACAACAACAAGATCAGAACCAGCTTCCTTTATTTGAGAAATACAGCGTATTGCGACTGCATCCATGCCTTCACATTCACGGAGCTGTGTTGCAACCATTCCAGTATTGGAATCATTGGGTTCAAGTCCGAGCCTTGAGACTTCCTTTCTTATCACATCACCCATATTAATAACGGGAATGCCCATCTCAGCAGCAATTCTAGAAGCTTCCGATTTTCCAGATGCTGGCATACCTACAAATGCTATTATTTTCATCAAAAATTACCCTTTAAACAGTTATAAACCTGAAATATTAACTTGAGCGATTAGAGCTGAATTATTAGCTTAAGCCATTAATTTGAGTTATTAACTTGAACTATTGAATTCTTTAGATTTGATAGAAATCTAATGTCATCGTTCTTAATTCCATAGTGAACAAAATCTAAACTAGAATTTAAGTAGTAACTTGATAATAGAGTGACATATTTTTGAATAATAGAATCATAGAGTTGATAAGTTAACCACTTATATAATATGAATGTAGTCAAACCACAGGATTGTATATATTATTTCCTGAAAACTGATATTGGATAATAGGAAATAAGCCATAAAGAAAAGATCGAAAGAAACTGAAATTAAAAAAGTTCAAAATAAAGAAATATGATGAGAGTGAGGATAAACACATTATCCATCACGAAAACATCTTGCTGAAAACTGATGCCTTGAAATCCACCAGAGGCTTGAGCCTGTAATCTTCAAGAAGTACTTTACGAGTGCTTTCTACTGGAACGCTTAGAGAAATTTCTTTCGTCCGACCGTAACGACCTTTACTTACAACCACTGCATTGACTATGCCCAACATATCGAGTTCGGACATGAGGTCAGTAACCCTGCGCTGAGTAAGGATATCTACATCAATATGGTGACAGAGCTGGCGATAGACATTGTACATCTCGCCTGTTGTTACATTTTTACCTTCTCTACCTCGGCTTCTCAGGAGAATAATACTATAGAGTACGAGTTTAGATTGAGTTGGGAGGGTCCTTACCACTTCGACCACGCGATCAATTTCGATTTTTTCTTGAGCACGCCTGACATGTTCTTCCAGAACCTGCGGCTGGTTTTCTCTTTCTGCAATTTCCCCTGATACCCGTAGGAGGTCAAGTGCACGCCTGGCATCACCGTGTTCCTGGGCTGCAAAGGCAGCACATAAAGGAATTACCATTTCACCGAGAGCGTCGTCAGTATAAGCCATTTTTGCCCTTTGTTTGAGGATATCGCTGATCTGTTCAGCGTCATAAGGAGGAAAAATAAGTTCTTCTTCTCCCAGAGAACTTTTAACTCTGGGATCTAAAAATTCTGTGAATTTTAGATCGTTTGAAACGCCGATCATACTTACTTTGGCCCTCTGCAAGTCTGTGTTGATTCTCGAAAGATTATAAAGAACGTCGTCACCTTTTTTGATTAGTTTATCGATTTCGTCTAGAATTATGATAATGACTTGCTCTCGGGAATCAATTGCTTCCTTGAATTTCATGAAAACCTGGTCAGTAGGCCAACCAGTCATAGGAACTTCTTCCTCAAAATGCCTGGCAAGATTTGCAAGGAGCCGGTACTGTGTGTCAATTACTTCACAGTTAATGTAAACAACCGAACAGAAAAGTGATTTATCTTCACTTACCCTTTCAAGTTCTTTTCCAACATATCGAGTAACTGCAGTTTTTCCTGTTCCAGTTTTTCCGTAAATCAATACATTGGAAGGAGTTTCGCCTCTGAGTGCAGAAACCAAAATTGTTGCAAGACTATTAATTTGCTCATTTCTGTGCAGCAAAAGGTCAGGTGTGTAAGAAGGCCGAAGTACCTCTTTGTTTTTGAAAATTGATTTACCGTCAAGTAATTTTTCGAATAAGCCGTCTAATGATTGAGCCTTTATCATGAATGACCCTCTATAAAAACTATAATGTTAAGTGTATAGGAGCTAGATAACTCTAATGCAGATATAATAAACATATCAAATTAATATGGTTAAATTAACATAGTAACATTGAAAAATTAAATTATTTAATACAGATAACAAATTGTATATTTCCTTTTTTCATATACTTTTATATTTAGTTTTAATATATAAATTTAAGAAAGTTAGTCTGATTGAAACTTTGCGGAATATATTTGGAAATCTATTTCGTGTCTAATTTGAAGTTTTTTAAGCTTCAGAAGAAGCCTATAAATGAGCGCTTCCCAGGTAACTATTGTAATAGAGAAAGCAGTTTTAAGGCATTGTAAATTGAATTCTTGAAAGAAGATATTTGGAAAGGAAAAAAATCCTTAATTTTTAATTCTAACTTTTAATTCTCAACACTTAGTTCTTATATCTGAAACCAAAGTTTACTTCAACATTTCCATATATTTTGACGCATAATTCTTATACTTTTTA
The DNA here is from genome assembly GCA_963727895.1 of uncultured Methanosarcinaceae archaeon. Classification (GTDB taxonomy): domain Archaea; phylum Halobacteriota; class Methanosarcinia; order Methanosarcinales; family Methanosarcinaceae; genus Methanosarcina. Next base: position 95,819 of record CAVSHT010000012.1, read on the forward strand.
TGAAAAATTCTATGAAATCCTATTATGAAGAAATGGATAGAAGATACATTTTCTTATAGTTAATGCCTGAAATTCTCATACTTCTATTAATTACTTACCAAATGGTGAGCAAGCCTAACATTAAGACACTTCTCAAGATTGAAGAAAATCAATATTCCAACCATCCTTAACAAAATATTAGATGAAATTAGTATATAAGCAAGTAATTTTTATTCATATTTGCAGTAGATCCAATGGAAGTACACCGTATTAATTCTTATGGTAAAGACCCGTTTGTTTCCACTGGAAATTATTTTTATATTAAAGACTCATTAAATAAACAATAACTAGAGAACCTAATTAATATACAATAAAAACTTTTTAATTCCATAATCCATTGAGGTTAAATTTAAACTCCTTCCTTTCCAGTGGAAGAAACTATGTAATTTATTTATTAAATGTATTAACTTTTTTTACTTGAATTATAAGAATGAAAATTAAAATAAATAGGGTATTGTTAACTAAATATAGCTAGTTCTTTATTTCTGTATTTCATCAATAGAATAACCGAGTACTTTAGCATTTCAAGACTTTTTGTATAACACTTTTATAAAATTGAGAGAGAGAAAACGAAAACGAAAAGAAATACATATAGTGAAGAAAAGTAAAAAAGTAAGAAAATGAAAACATAAAGAAAGACCCCCTTATTTCGACTGGAAGGTTTATATAACCCCCGGACCCCATGGTTTCTACTGAAGGAAGGGTAAGGGTAAGCAACAAAATAAAAAGTATTATATTTTGTTTAAAACTAAAAATAATGTTGTTTGGTTATGTGATTAATATTATATATAGGTTTCTATTACACCAGTAGTTTCGATTTGTTGTAGGTTCGAGTGACTACTCATATTAATTTTTAATTTTTATTTTATAGTTTTACAAGAAAAGCTTTCATTTCATCTATTTTGATTACATTTTTGATAATGTGTTCCAAAAATTTTCATATTAAAAAGCTCTAACATAAAATTTGTGCATAGTCTACACTAACCGATTTTATGATTTTTATTTGATTATATTTTAAAATATATATCTCTTAATCGAACGTGAAGTGCTCGATTTCTGTCTTTATTAAATTTCGTTAAGCACTTCAGAAATAACTTTACTGAAATATTACATAACGAATCAATTCTGTTTATTACTGCTTTAATAATGTCTTGATTGATTACTAATTTCATTTGATATGCTGTAATGTCAAGAACTGACTTTAAAACATTCAAAATATTATACATGATACATTGTATTACAAAAAATAGCGTCCTTGCAACAAGTGATTTAGAGCACGTTCATATCTTAAAATCATTTTTTACTCTATATACGGCTTCTATATCCCGTCTTTTCCTGTATTATCAAGAAACAAATCAGTTTTAAAATTAGTGTCAAAAATACTTTGTTTAAAACTTATCATATACTAAAAATTTTATATATTGATTTGTTTTCTTGAAAGATTTGTTCCTTATAGAATCTTAAAAAATCTTTCCAATAGAAATATAGGGGTCCCTCTCTAAAGGCATCAAATTATGATATTATGATACCATCCACTCTTTTAAAATACTAATGCATTTATACATATATCTAGATTCTAAATATTCTTATTTTTATTATTTTGACATTTATTTATTTTATTTTATTTTATTTCTTTACTCTATTTTTTCTTTTATTTATTTCATATATCCTAATTTTGATTTCCTATTGCTATTTCTATATTTTTCATTTCTATATAATTAATATTTTTTACCTTGCTATTAAAAGAGTTATTTAATAATTAGCAGTAATATTCCATAAGTCTTTTAAATTAAATTGGTTTTACCTTATCTATATGAATGATCAGGGGCTTTCTAAGAAGGAGATATTTTCCTATCTGGAAAATGTAAAGTCAGAAGATACGGATTACTATAGGGTTTTAAGTTCAATGTGTACCCATCCACACAAAATTGCAGTTGAAGCTCACAGGCTTTTTATTGAGGCTAACCTGGGTGACCTTGGACTCTTTGCAGGGGCAAGCAGGCTGGAAACTGAAGTAATCAGGATGCTAGGAAACCTTCTTCATGCACAGTCTGTTGAATCATATTCTGGGAATTCCTATGAAAGTTCGGTTTGTGGTTATCTGACAACAGGTGGTACAGAATCCAATATTCAGGCTGTCAGGAGCATGAAAAACCTTGCTACTGCAGGCATGAGAAAATTAAGGGAAAATCCAAATATAGTCATTCCAGAATCAGCTCATTTTTCATTTGATAAAGTTGCCGATATGATGGGCATTGAGATTAGAAGAGCCCGTTTGGATTCTGAATTCAGGGTGGATATGGAATCTGTGAAAAGTTTGATTGATGCAAATACCATAGGACTTGTAGGGATAGCAGGAAATACGGAATTCGGCCAGATAGATCCTATTGAGAAACTTGCAAAGATTGCTCTTGATAATGATATTTTTTTTCACGTCGATGCAGCTTTTGGAGGTTTTGTAATTCCATTCCTTGAGAATCCATATCCTTTTGATTTCAAAATTCCAGGTGTTACTTCCATTGCAATAGATCCTCATAAAATGGGTCTTTCTACCATTCCTTCAGGTGTCTTATTATTCAGATCTCCTTCTTTCCTTGATTCCCTCAAAGTAAGCACTCCCTACCTTACAACAAAGGCACAGTTTACTCTTACAGGTACTCGCAGTGGAGCTTCAGCTGCTGCCACATACGCTGTTATGAAATATTTAGGCTGCGAAGGATATAGAAAAAATGTACAATATTGTATGCAGCTTACCAAAAAACTGGTTGAAGAAGCTCGAAAACTCGGTTTTGAACCTTTGATAGAACCCGTAATGAATGTAGTTGCCCTGAGAGTTCCAAGCCCCGATCTTGTTCGGAAACAACTCCTTGAAAATTTTGGATGGAATGTATCAATTACTCGTGATCCCAGATCTCTACGTTTGGTTTTAATGCCTCATAATACTGATAAAGACATCGAAGAATTTTTAGAAGATTTGAAAAAAGTAACGGCAGAAATTTGAAACTACTAAATTTAAAACTACTGATTTTTTGACCTGATTTTCTTCATCTTCTTGACTTCTCTACTTCCCTCGATTTCTTTATTTTTATTTTTATTTTTTAACTTTTTACATTTTGCTTATTTTTGCATTATATTATATTTCTTATATCTTTACATAATTATATCATCTTTATATATTTCTTACAGTTTTTGATGTGCCAGAACATGCAGCTATAACATGGAAGCAGTTATCTATAGTATTATTACATATTATTGCCAAATAATATGTGGGAATATGTGGGTCAATTCCTTTTAGAGAAAAACTTTATACAGATATATTCAAAGGGAAAATTTGTAGAAAATTTAGGTATAAAATAGGCAGATTACTTTGAAGTTAGATTTTTTAATGAAAAGGTATAACTTAAAAGTTCATAATTTACTAAAAATATAATTATTTTAAAATCTCTTAAAAATTTAATAAGATATAATTATCTAAAATCTCTTGGAATTCATATTTAAAAACCCATATTTATAAATTCTACTTGGAAGTTCAAATTTAGAAGTTGGAATTAGTGTTTTATTCATCTTTATATATATAAATAAGTATAATAGCATTATAGAAATAAGAGTGGGAGTGCTTATTTCATGAAATCTTCATTGAAAATAGGAAGTGTAATGGGTATACCTATCAGGTTACATATAACTTTTCTTCTGATATTACCGATATTTGCTTATGTATTTGCGATTAACCCTCAGCCATTTGGTTTTGAGGGTGTCGAACCGCCTCTAACAAAATATGTGCTTTCTGTTCTGACTGCGATCCTGTTATTCGCTTCAATCATTGTACATGAACTAGCACATTCATATATAGCAATGCGTTATGGAGTCAAAATTGAGAGTATCACTCTCTTTCTTTTTGGGGGAGTATCTTCCATGGAAGAGATGCCCAGGGAACCTGGGCAGGAAGCAAAAATGGCTTCTGCAGGGCCGTTAACGAGTCTTGTAATAGGCTTAGCCTGCCTTTTTATATATAGGAATTTTATCTCTCCTAGCTCTGAACTTTCTCAAAGCCCGGCATATCTTATTTTCTGGATTCTCGGCGCTATGAATTTGGTACTTGGGATTTTCAATCTACTGCCTGCTTTTCCAATGGACGGAGGTAGAGTACTCCGTGCTTTCTATGCAAGAAAAATGTCTTATGTGAAAGCTACTCAGAGTGCAGCAGCCGTTGGAAAGTTTTTTGCGATTCTCATGGCAATTTTCGGAATTATAGTAGGCAATCTCTGGTTTCCTCTAATTGCGCTTTTCATTTATGTCGGCGCATCAGAAGAAGAACGCTCTACGAGGGCTGAAGTAACTCTCGAAAATATTATTGTAAAGGATATCATGACAAAGAATGTAGTCTCTGTTAATTCTTCCATGAGCGTTGAAGATCTAATTCATTTTATGTTTGAGAAAAAACATATGGGTTATCCTGTAATGAAAGGAGACAGCTTGAAAGGAATTGTAACGTTTACCGATGTCCAGCGTGTTCCTTACCTTGAACGCTCCGCTGTCCTTATTTCAGATATCATGACTAGAAATGTTATATCTGTGCCTTCAGACGCACACGCAAGTGATGTCCTAAAATTGGTTTCGTCTAAGAACATTGGAAGAGTTATGGTTGTTGATAACGGATCAGTTGTAGGAATTCTTTCAAGGACTGATCTTGTACGGATTCTTAGATTAAGATCTGAATAATTCTAAAATACTTTATACTTTCACTCTTATAATCTGGAATTAATCAACATTATTTATCAAAAAATGTTATTAAATAGAATTGTTGGGCTGAATTAAAATATTTAATCAAGACTTCTTTAAGAGAAAAGATAAATTATCAAAACAATTTTTATTAAAGAATTCATTAACAGAACACGGAAATATCAAAATAATTTCCATCTAAAATTTTCATCCAAAATTTCCATCAAATAATTTTCATCAAATAATTTTCATCAAAAGATATTTTTATTAAAAGATATCAACTTCTTCAAATTATTTATTTATTTATTTCTCTCTACAACTATTGCAATGTAACTCCTAAGTGCAAGTTACTTATCGAAATTTAGCAATTTCAAATAATCAATTGAATTTATGATCACGGAAATAATTATAAAACTTTATAGATTTGGGAATAAAATTGGTTTTAGGATCAAATCTAAAATGCTTAAACAAGCTTATGAAATATTATATATAATGAAGATTATAAACAGAAACGAAAATTTAGAAGCAGCAATATAATCTCTGGCAGATAATTACCACAAGTTAATCATCTGCTTATAGCTAAGTTCTTTCATATCGGTTATTTTATATGAAGTTTAATTATTCATGCAGGTAAACACAGTTAGTGGTATTCTCATGCATAACTTAAATGCGTAGTAGTAGAGAGATTAACTATGAACAAACCTGAAAATTACAAATTCTCAGGACAAGGATCCTTACTACATATTTCACAGTTCATCTAAGGAGTTAATATATTCTATGGACAAACTTGTGACTGAATCCTCAGAAAATTCCATTTCTGGTGGAAAGTCTAAAATTTCTGGTTCTTCAACTAATATAACTAATATGTCACAGGAAGATACTTCTGTGCAATCACCCGAAACAGAGTCTAACAAACTTGAAACAAATCTTGATATAAGTTCTGAACTTATTCTAGATCCTATTTCTAATTCAGCTTCCGAAATTTCAATTTCTTCATCTTCCCAATTATCTGATGTAAACTCGGTTGAGTATCAGCCATCAAAAATTGTGCTTATAGGAACTGCTCACGTCTCGGAAAAGAGCGTTGATGAAGTCAAGGCTGCTATCAGAAACTTGAAACCGGATATTGTAGCTGTTGAGCTTTGTAGAGGACGTTATAATTCCCTGAAAGGTAATGTGGTGCAGGAAGATCAGGTTCCTATCAAGGAAATTTTATCTCAAGGTAAGATCAATTATTATCTTATTCACTGGTTGCTCGCCTATGTGCAAAAAAAGATCGGTGACGATATGGGTGTAAAACCCGGGGCTGAGATGATTTCCGCAATAGAAGAAGCCGAGTCTATAGGAGCCAATATTGCTTTAATTGATAGGGACATCCAGGTGACGCTTCAGCGTTTCTGGGGAAAAATGAAATTCCTGGAAAAAATTAAAATGCTCAGCTCTCTGCTAGGTGGTCTCATAGGAATTGGAAAAGGAACAGAGATTGATATTGATAATATAACAGATACTGATGTTGTGACTGCCCTTGTAAATGAGCTAAGAGGGTTTGCCCCGACTGCAGCTGAAGTCTTGATCGATGAAAGGGATGCTTATCTTGCCGGAAATCTCGTTAATGTAGCTGCAGGTGGAAACAAAACTGTTGTTGCTGTAATAGGAGCAGGACATAAGCCCGGAGTGACCAAATATCTAAAAAATCCAAAGACCATTCCTCCCCTTAATTCACTTATGGATATTCCAAAAAAACGTTTTAGCATTGGAAAAATTATTGGTTTTGGTCTTGTTGGGATTGTACTTATATTTTTCTTGTTACTGCTTCTTTCAGGTGTTTCACTTAAACTTCTTTTGATAGCGTTCGGGTGCTGGTTCATTATTACCGGGACTCTCAGCGCAATTGGAACCGTGCTTGCAGGTGGACATCCTTACTCAGTTCTGACTGCTTTTTCAGTTGCTTGGCTAACCACTCTTCACCCATTGCTAGCTGCAGGATGGTTTGCTGGCCTAGTAGAAGCAAAACAACGAAATCCTACTATTGCAGATATAAAAGCTCTTGCAGGAGTAGATACCTTCAAAGAGATGTTCAAAAACAAGTTTATGCGTGTTCTTCTGGTTGCAAGTTTTGCAAACGTTGGAAGTGCAACAGGATTTTTCGTTGCTGCTTATGTTATGATGCGCGTTACCGGTCTTGGCCCGATGGATATTATTCATGTTGGCCTCAATACAATCGGTCTTTAAAGAATTTGACATTTTTATATTCAAGGCGGAGTTAAACAGTCATATTATAAATTCTAATTTTTTTTCTATTATATACTCTTTAAAATTAGTCCTGGTATTCAATATTTTTATCCAATGTTTATTTTTTGTACAAACATTTGTTCTTTTTTACATTCACTGCCATAAAAGTGTATACAGATAATTAGTGAACTCGAAAAAAAGAAAAGAGAAAAATAAAAAATGAAGAAAAAAGTTTAAACTTGGAAGAGTTCGTGAAGTTTGAACTGATATTTTCCGAGTTTTCCACCGTAATTTCCTGCGGAGATTTTCTTGATACCTGGTACAGTTACAGCGGCTTTGATTCCTGCTTTCATTGCAGCTTTTATGCTTTCTTCATCAAGTCCATTGATGACGATTTCATAAACAGCATTGACATCTGCCGGAATTTCAGTGTTTTCAACCTTATCTTTTATGGAAGGACAGAATTTTTCATTAGCAGTAGCTTTCAGGAATTTATATTTGTTTGCTCCGGATTTGGATCCACTGGCCACAATGCCGCCAGGGAAAGGAGTAATTGTGTTTTCAATTTCTCCAATTGCATCAACAGCAACTTCTGCTGCAGTCAGGGCACTCATTTGAGAATCTCCGAAGATGAAGAAATTTCCACCGGCAATTCCAGCTATAGCCCCTATATTTTCTTCGTTAAGGAAATCTCCTTCCATAATTGGGATTTTGTATACTTTGCGGCCTGCAATCTGGGTTTCTGATTCCATACCATCTGCAAAGAATTTGAGTTTAAAGCCTATATTGAACTGTTTTTCAGCTTCAGGAAGTCCATTGAAAACTGCAGTTGTGGGAGCTGTAAGCACGCACTGTCCAATTCGTTCAAGTAGCTGGTTTTCCATGGCTTCATATTTAAAAGTGCAAATTTGTATATAAACTCCAGGCCTTCCATCAGGGGTTTCACAGGGGCTTGCAAATCTCTCAATCCCTGCTTCAGCAGGACACATTATAACAGATGTAGCGAAACCAGTAGCTTCGGTAGCTGCTATAAGGGCCCAGTGCTTTGTAGCAGCTGTTATGAGTACCCTCGATATCTTGATCGGAAACGCTTCTGCATATGTATCATCAATTTCTACTCCATTAATTTCCATAAAAATCTCTCACTTTTTTGTTGTTGATATTTTGAAATTAATTCGGGAATATTCAGGGCTTTGTCCTTTATTTCCCAGTCTTCTATAAGTTTCCAGTCTTCAATAAACTTTTAAAACTTTCCAGATACTTACAGAATAACATAGTATAGTATTTACTTAGAGTGTTGAGTTTAATGTATATTTAATGCACTAAGGGTATTAGCTAAAATACTACACACTTAAAATCCTGTTTTACTTCAGACTTGTTTATAGGACTAATTATGTCAATTATAATATTTATTTCAAATATATAATTTTTCAAAGAAAAGATTAAGAGGACAAAATAACTACTTGAAACATCATTTTCTTTTTTAAATATCTCTATCAAATTTTAAGTTACACTGTAAGTAACATAGAAATTATGTTATCTTTATTCTAATAGCTAAAGAGTTGACTGCCATATCCGATAACCCCTCGATTTCCACTGCAACTTACTTTATAACTAAAGCTGTAACTTCATTTTATTTTGTCTGTTTTTCACATGTCATCATTTCAATAACAAAAAAGTTATCATCTAACGTTGATGAGTGTTTTATCCTGGGCTCTGTTATCTCAGTTTTCACTTCCATTGCAAGTATTTATTCTACTGAATTTTTGAGACTTATTTTTTAAAGTTTATCCAGTAGGTTAATATTTCTATAGTACAATTCTTATCTCATACTTTGGTATACAGCAAACAATATATACCGGTTTTCTACACTTCTCTTTATGAATGACCAAAATTATCCTGAATTTACAGGCCTTGAGCTCTCTCCAAGAAAGGTAGATTATCTCAAGTTTATTCTTGAAAAAGGGAACACTGTAAAAACCACTGAGATCTCTTCAGGCCTACAGGTGGACCCTTCAACCACAACCAAGACTTTAAACGAGCTTGCAAACACAGGCTACCTGAATCACATTCCTTACAGAGGTGTCGACCTGACAGAAATGGGTGAGGCGTTTGCACAATTTCTTGTTCGAAGGCATAGGATTCTGAGTCTTCTTTTAACTCATTATGGACTTTCGTCAGAGGAGGCATGTAGCGAAGTTTCGCGTTTTGAGGCTTTTGTTTCCAGGGATGCTGTAGACAAAATATGCAGTTCAATGGGACATCCGATGTTCGGAGTATGCGGAAAAATAACTCATGGAGAATGCCTGTATGAAGGAAATCGCCATTGATCACCTGACAAAATGCTAAACAAAAAGTATTAAGGTGTCATTTTATATCATTAAACGTTACTTAAAATATTTCAAGTGTTAAAGGATGTTAATAGAACGTTATGTAATGATAACTGAAGCATTAATGTTGATAAAACCGCGAGTAAGCTTATGACAAATTTGGGTTTACACCAAAAATACTCGTTAATAGCTCAAAAATTTTGGTATATGTCAAATATGGCATATGACATAATTTGGATATATGTAGCTTTCTCCTCAATGACGGTCTTATCGGTTCCGTTGCAAAAAATCTCAGAATAAGCATGTAAATCTATAGACAATGAACAGAAGTTAAAATATTCAAGAAGATGTATCAATATTATAGAACTATTCCAAATAATTGATTAATATATTTAGCTTCATTAAGACCAGAGTAATTTAGATTCTTGACTTGTCCTTTTTTAATCATATTCATCGCTTCAATTCCTTTTAAAGTTTTAATAGCTGTGTTAAAAGACTGAAATCCTAACATTGGATTAACTATTCGTTTAATGGATCTATGATCTTGTTCTATAATGTTATTCAAATACTTGATTTGTCGAATGCCTACGTTTATAGGTAGTATTTTATCATTTTTCAGTTTATTTATAGCAGGTGGATAAGCTGGATTTTTATCAACTGTTATTACTCTTGGAATTTGATTATGATTAGAATTCAAAGCTTTTTTGAAGAATCTGTTCGCTGCTTTTTGGTCTCGTTTTGCACTTAACATAAAATCAATTGTATCTCCATTTGAGTCAACTGCTCGGTAAAAATATTTCCATTTACCTTTAATTCTGATATAAGTTTCATCAACTCTCCAAGAGTCGTTTGTTGGTCTTAAATGCCTTCTGACCTTTTTTTCAATTTCAGGTGAATATTGATGTACCCATCTCATGATAGTACTGTGATCAACTTCTACTCCCCTTTCTGCCATCATTTCCTTTAAATTTCGATAACTTAATGGATATTTTAAGTACCATCTAACATTCAATAAAATAATTTCACCCACAAAATGCTTCCATTTAAAGGGATTAGATAGCATGTCATTATCCTTTACTTCCCTTTTATTTGATTATATCCTTAACAGATATTTTTTGCAACGGAACCTAGACTTGCAGCTATTGGGATGGAAATACTTGAAAATAGAAGAATTTCAGGGGTTTAAGAGACTCCTATCTCCATTTTTTATAAGCTTTTAAATTCATGTTTTCCTAATTATATTTATTCTGTTTTATTATGACATAATTTTATATATGGTGAGATGTAAGAGCGTAAACGTTTAATGGGTTTTATTTTATAGAATTCCAGGACTAAACCTCTCAGGCTGGATTCATAATGAAAAAAATAGAATCTGAAGCATTTAATCCATATGCGTATAATCGCTTCGAGTGGGGAAGTGACGGATACGTCGGCAAATCAAACACAATAGATTTATTTGGAGCCACCCTAAGCCAATCCAATAAATGTATCTGAAAGCCACCTCAAAGCAAGTGCCTGAACCCGTTATTTTAAACGGGAACTATCCGACTGTTTACTAAAACAAGATGTCACGTCAGGTGATAAAATGGACCATGATACAACCCGGGATCAAAATGTAAAAGAAAACGAAACTTTTGATGGAGAATACCTCGATCTCCCAGATATCCCCCTTCCTGAAACTGATAATGTGCTGTACTCAATTTTGAATTCGTTAAATCAGAATATTGCAGATTTTCATACCTTTGTAAAATTTAATTCCTATCTTTCTGAAGACCATCTAAACGTTGAACTACTTAAAAGAAGCATGGGTATTCACAGGGACTTTACAGCTCTGTTTCTGCACACCAAAGAAGAGATGTTATTTACCTATCCCGAATTTATTGAGAAAACCGAAAAGGTGCTTTTCAAGGGAAGTGTAGGTACTGACTGTATAAAATATACTAGTAAATTGTGCAGAGTAATAAGTGATTACAAAATAGCTCTTCACAGAGAAGGATATTTGCCTGATCTTCGAAGGCAGTTACCATTGGTTGATCTTTGATCAGCTATAACTTATTTTTTCTATAAAGTTATTTTTTAAAATTTAATTCCAGGTTTCTGCTCTTATATTTCAGATATTCTGATTCTTTGACGTGTCTAAAAACTTATAAAAACCTTCAAAACTAATAATTTTAAGAATCAAAGCTTCTTCCAAGTTTAAATTTAATCAAATACAAAAAGAAAATTTTCTCCTATTTAAATCTATACTTTTAGTGTATTTTTTAGTACTTCTATTAATTTATATTTATTTTTCAGTACATCAATAGTTTTATATAAAAAAAAGTTATCTGAGATGCAAGGCATCTGTGAAAAACGGTGTCCTTAAAAAACGGTACATAAAAAACGGCATGTGAAAAACGCAAGCTTTAAAAACGGTGTTCGAAAAACGATATTTTTTAGAGTGTCAATTAAAAAACGAATTATTGAAAAACGGATTTTTTAAAAACGGCATTTAAAAACAGATGCCTAATAAACCTAATGAAAATCAGTTCTTAATCTCATTCTTTTTAATTTTTTATATGTTGCTTTTTTCGATAATTTATATAAAGTTTACTGTATAACATCCATAGTAAAGCTATGAGTTATTCAGAGATTTTTATATATAAAATATGTTAGCTCACATAGCCCAGTTTCAAACCTTAATCTTGCTATTTTTCGCCTTAGTTTTCCGTTGAAATATAATTTCAAAAAGTTATATAAATCAAAATTAATTTTTTAAGTTTAAACAACTTCAAAAAAGAAAAGAGACTCAGGACATCCTGAGTCTACTTTAACATTTTACCTAAGATCTCTTCACTTCTTGGATATTAGGTCAATACCGTCTTCGCTCGTCGAGATTACATTGCCGTTAAGAGATGTCTTGAAAGTGTACTTGACCGTTGGGTATGTCTGCGTTGTTAGCTTATAGCCCTGCAAACTGCTCAGGGAATACTTTATGCCCAGGTAGTAAGTACCTGCAGTCAGATTGTTCGCCGTGAGCGTAACCGTGGATCCGTCGAGTGAGACATTCGCCATCGTAGCAGAGACCTTTCTGCAATTGGAATCATACAGGATTACCTGTTTAGTGTCTTGGATTGCTATGAAAGGCCAATTATTGTTGTCTTTCGACTGAGTAACTGATACAGTCGTCGTCGATGGTCCTCCTACAGGGATTGTGATAGTGCTGTAGTAGAACATCACACCCGGAGAGACGCTTTTTATGGACTTGGTCTTACTATCGACAAGGTAGTTCGCTTGTGTTAAATTTGTAGCAGTACCAGACATGTACTGATCGCAAGTAGTTCCGGTTGGGCTATCTGACCTGTTGGTCCCCCTTGTCCATAGTAGTGGCTTGGATCCTCGTCTGAGACCTGTATATCTTCATAGTTGGCTGTTACGTTTCCTATGTTAGCATACTGTCCTGCTGTTGCAGTTCCTGTTGCTTCGTATATCCACATTTCGGATGTTTCCAGAATACCATTTGAGTTCAGATCCCCTGAAACGTATTGAGGATTAACTCCGGTTATGTTATCCGTTACAGCTACGTTACTTAACGGTACATTTCCTGTGTTTGTAACTTTATATGTCCAGGTTACAGTTTCTCCTACTGGAATGTATGGTCCAGTTGGATCGTCTGCATCTTCTCCGTTAGTGTACTTCTCGATATTGATTGCCGGATTTCCCAACACATTCGTCGGCTGGTAATAAATATTGTTACCAGGAGTGGGATATTCAGTGATTGCAGTCACTGAAACATAATTGAGTAGATCATACAATATAGTAGGTGGAGTTGCTGAGCCTGCCTCCGGGTTCTCAGACGTATCATTGTTAGTAGGCGCTGTAAGATTAACAGTAGTGTTTATAGTGAGCGTCACTGATTGAGTGGGGTTCAATGCGCCAACATCGAAGGTGACAGTATGTAAGCTAGCATCATAACTAGACGAGATGTTTGATGTAGCTGATGCTGAAACAAAGCTTGTATTGGCATCTAACGTATCCGTGACTACAATCTCGTTTGCAACGATCAAGGGGTCATTGTTTGTCACCACGAGACTATAATTGAGATATTGCCCCAGGTTTACAGGATCAGGTTCATCGTACTTTATCACGGAGACATCAACTTTGTTGGTGAAGAACTCTTTTACCTGCAAGAGGGGGACTGTCTGTTGACCGGTACTTATTGCATCGTTATTTGCAGTTTCCGCGCTGATTACTTCTGTCTGCACGTTACCGCCGACACTGGCAGGGATCTGATCTTTGAGGACAACCCATATCTCAACGATCACATTATCGCCGTTATCTAGGCCCGAAATATTGAATGTGCCCTGTATCTCTTCGTTTGATGTACCTGGATTAGCGAGCGTGTAGGTAAAAGAATCCACTTTAGCATTCTGCCCTGGATCAATGGTACCGGGATCTGCTGTATCAACAAAGGTGCAGTAAACCATATATGCCGGATCATAACCAAAGTCATCATCTGATGTTGTTTTTGTGAGGAAATCAGTTGTGATATTTATGGCCCCGTTCTCTGAAGCCGTATTACCTTTGACCTAAATCTCCATCTCGAACGGCACGACTTGGCCAAGAGCCATGTCTTTGGGTGCAAGAGATGTCACAGCGTCAAGGTTTTTGGAACTAAAAGGTGAAGCATATGCTACAGCGTTCTGGAGAGGATCTGCCTGCCTCCCTACGGTTCCGACGGCAAGGGAAGTATATCTCCACGGGTTGGTATCAGCTTCTCATAGGTCGGTAAATATGGACCTTTGTTCAATGCAGGATCAGTAGCATACCATTTAATTGTATATGCACCACCTGCAGCCTGTGCTTCGAAAGGCACCACACTCATTAAAACGCTCCACTTAAGATTACTATCAGCATTGCTCAGATTATAGACCGGTGCTTAGGTCTACTGAATTGTAAATTGGTGTTAACCAACTTATTCTTTATATTTGTGGCACTACATATTCTTGGCAGCAAAGCCAGCAATAGCATAGCCACAGCTATAGGATCTATAATATACTTATTCATTTATTCACTCCCAAGTTCTGTTCGCACGTTTTTTAATCTGTATAATCTATAGTGAAAGGTGAATTCCAAAAATCAGAATTTGTCCAAAGAATTCCCTAACCCAGACAAATACCAATTTCTAATCCTTCCCCACTAAGGATTAAATTTTAAAGCAAATCTTTTTCACAATGAATTTAAAAACTCATCTTTTTATAATAAAGCCTGAGCTATATGAAATTTAAATTTTAATCTGTCCCCCACTAATTCAAATTATAATCATCCAATATTCCATTTTATCGAAAATTAAATAAAAATATTTACTTCATTTTAAGATATATGCCCAATCTTTCATAATTTATTTAAAGATCAAATTTTTACATTCAAGTCTTTCTTTTATTTTACAATAATTTGTATATTTTATCTTATTTTTTCATTTTTATATTCTCTTCTAATTTTATGGAATTTTATGCTTCTAATATTTAAGCTATCTATATTTATATATAATAACTCCAAAAATTTTATAAAAATCAAAATCATAGACTGTTGCTTTGAACACATTTCAAAAAAGTTCCGGTTTGAAAAATTTCTGTTTGGGAAACTTTGAGGAGATATATTTTATAAGGAAGACAAACTTCTATTAATTAAGTGACGATCTGCCTAAAACTAGAAATCTTATAAGGGTTTGTTACGTTAAGTTTATGTCAAGCATTAGGTCAAAATCAACCTCAACCAACTTATTTTAAGTAGGCTGAATAGTTGTTTAAAAATCAAAAATAAAATTAAAAAAATTAAAACTTCAGTTTTTTACTGAAGTCCATAGTATTTTATGTTCCAGTCTGCAATAGCCTGGATTTTCTTTATTTCTTCGTCTCCACCTTCCTTGGTGAAGAGGTGTTTGAACCTTTTCTGAGTCCTCAGATATTCTTCGACTGGCTTTGGATCCTTAACCTTTCTGACCTGGGTAATTTCTCCATTTTCCATCTCATACATTGGCCAGAGGCAAGTTTCGACTGCAAGTTTAGCGATTTCTAGGGTCTTGGATGTATCAAAGCCCCAACCTGTTGTACAGGGAGCATGAGCATGGATATATGTCGGGCCCACGATTTCAGTAGCCTTCTTGACCTTTCGAATCATATCTCTTGGAAAACCTATGGAAGTTGTGGCCACATAAGGAGAGCCATGGGCTGCCATAATAGCAGGCATATTCTTTTTTGGGCGTTGATTTCCAAAGGAAACTTTTCCGGCTGGACTGGTTGTTGTACTTGCATCGAAAGGAGTAGCACTGCTGCGCTGGATTCCAGTGTTCATATAAGCTTCATTGTCCATACAGACATAGGTGAAATCATGTCCCCTTTCAAAAGCACCTGAAATGGAACCAATTCCTATATCCATAGTAGAACCGTCGCCTCCGATTGCTACAATCTTGGTGTCGTTCTTTTTGCCAAGAGCTTTTAATCCAGCTTCCACGCCTGAAGCCACTGCACCTGCATTTTCAAAGAGGGAGTGAATCCACGGCACCTGCCAGGAAGAATTTGGGAAAGGCGTGGACATAACCTCCAGGCAGCCTGTAGGATTAACTATAATTGTATTTGGGCCTGCACCCATAAGTGTGAATTTTGCAGCAAAAGCATCACAGCAGCCTGCACAGCCACTGTGTCCAGAGCTAATGTATGTCTTTAGGGTGGTTTTGCTCACAGCAATTCCTCCTTAAGGTCCAGGAACTGACTTTCAATTTCAATTCCAAACTTTGCAACTTTCTTGGTTTCTTCAATAATCTGCTCAATGTTTTCCATACGAATGTCGCGGCCTCCATGCCCAACTGTATAACCTACGACTGGTACACGGACCTTGCTGTTATAGAGGCAGGATTTTGTCTCAGTAAAGAGCGCTCCTTCATTTGTACCTATGGAGATGTTCTTATCGAGTACAACAACGGCATTTGCATTCTTAATAGCTTCTTTAACCTGCTCTTTCGGGAAAGGTCTAAAGGACCTGACTTTTAAGACGCCGATCTTTTCTCCTCTTGCCCTGTACTCATCAACAACATCCTTGACAGTCCCAAGAATAGATCCCATAGACATGATAATAATTTCTGCGTCATCAAGCATATAGCCGTCAATAAGTCCTCCGTGGTATCTGCCAAAGATTTCTTCAAACTCTTTTGCAACGGCTTCGATCTTTGGAAGAGCTTTCTGCATTGCCTGCTCATGGAGATATCTGAACTCTTCATAAGTATCTGGTGCTGCAAAGGCTCCGAAGGTCTTGGGATCTTCAGGATCAAGAATATCTGCTGGCTGGAAAGGCGGAAGGAAATCATCGGTCAGTTCCTGTTCAAGCAGGACAACAGGTTCGTAAACATGAGACAGGATAAAGCCGTCCATGCAGACCATACCAGGAACCATGATCTCATTGTCTTCTGCAATTTTGTAGAGCTGGGGCAGGGTGTCAGCTGCTTCCTGAACATCCTCTACATAGAGCTGTATCCAACCTGTATCTCTCTGCGCAATAGAATCTTGATGATCGTTCCAGATGTTGATTGGAGCGCTAATTGCTCTATTTGCCACTGTCATTATAACCGGAAGCCTCATACCTGCAGTGTTAAAAAGTGCCTCATGCATGAGTAGAAGTCCCTGAGAGGTTGTGGCTGAATAGGTTCTTGCGCCTACTGCTGATGCCCCTATGAGGGCAGAAATTGCAGAGAATTCGGCTTCCACATTAATGTACTCACAGTTAGGGATTTCCCCATCTGCTATGAACTGGGACAGGTCTTCAACAATATGTGTCTGGGGAGTAATTGGATAGGCTGAAATAATGTTTGGACGGCAGACCTTTGCAGAATGGGCCACTGCATAAGAACCCTCCACAACTACCATTTTTTTCTTGTCAGCTGGATTAATCATTATTTCTCCTCCAGAATCATTTCAATTGCACCTGCAGGACATTCATTTGCACAGACTCCACATCCTTTGCAGTAATCATAATCGTATTCAAAAAAGCCGTCTTCTCTGGGTTTGACAGACATGTCAGGGCAAACAAGTTCGCAGATGCCACACTTGGTGCATTTGTCGTAAATATAAACAGGACGGAAGTTTCTCCAGCCTCCGGTTTTGTTTATAAGGGTGGAACCAGGTTTACAGACTCTGCAGTGTGAAATGTTTAAACATTCTTCAGATCCGTTACTCACGCTTCTTCCCCCTTGATAAGCTTATAAGCCTTCTGGATTGCATTTGAATTCTTTTCTCCTACTTTTCCTGGAAAACGGGCTTTTATTGCATGCTGTATTGATTCAACATTGATTTCTCCAGTTGCGCCTGCAAAAGCACCAAGAAGGACAGTGTTTACAATGGGAACTCCTATAATGTCCATTGCAACCTTTGTCGCGTCCACGGTCATGACCTTGGCTTTTGTATTGAGATTCAGGCTTTCCGGCTTTTCGGTTGTATTAACAATAATGATCCCGTCATCTTTTATTCCGCTTGCAACATCAACAGTTTCAAGCAGGGTGGCATCTTGAACAATGACATAATCTGGAGTATAAATCTGGCTTCGAAGCCTGATCGGACTATTGTTGATTCTTGTAAATGCCTGCACTGGGGCACCTCTACGCTCAACCCCAAAAGCGGGGAAAGCCTGGCTAAACTTTCCATCTTCAAAAGCTGCAACAGAAAGCATTTCAGCCGCGGTAACAGAACCCTGACCTCCTCGACCGTGTATTCTGATTTCCTTCATCTGGATTCTCCTTTTTAATGCGGTTTTATCTATAGTTTTGTAGTGTTTTTCTGTATTTTTGCTATTCTAGGCAGTTTGTTTGGCAAGTTTCAATTAGTTGTCTGGCACACTGCTAATTACTCAAATATTATCGGATATCGAATTAACCTGATATTATTCAATTTATTAATTTGTCAGATATGATTATCATCTGATACCTTCAGGCACTACCAAATATACTATTATAATATGTACATGTAGGTTCAGAAATCCAAATTCTGGAAGGCTATTTGTTAACCTGGATTTCTTTCATATCATTGAGTTATAGTCAATATTGAAATTACTTATTTTCAATTCTAAATTCACACTGTTTTGTGCCTGATAGTTCATGGATAATTGTGTAGAATATTATTAGTTTTTCGGTGAGAAATCCAAGATTCTTCGTATATTTTTATAGTTTATTTTTATTTTTTAAATGTATTTTACATGTTATTTTTCGGTTAACCTGTCTCAGACGACTGATTTTTTGTGTTAGGGTTGTAAACGAATAGGTTTTTAAAAATCTTGATTAATTTAATATTTTTCTTTTGAGAAATCCTTTATTAATTCGATCATGGTTTTTCTATCTTTCAGATCATTAATCTTCTCTCGAATCTGCCGCGAGCCGCGCAATCCTTTTGTAAACCAGTGGGCATGCATTTTTAGATTTATGGATTCGTAGAGATTATGTTCTTCAAGTAAGGCGATATATTTCTCAAACTCTTCTGATTTTTTATCTCGCTGGTCAATTTCTAGCCTTTCGTCCGTTTCTAGATAGTGCCTTATTTTTTTAAAAACAAAGGGATTTCCCATTGCTGCGCGTCCTATCATAAGCCCATCACATTCTGTAAATTCAAGGGCTTTTTCGGCAGACTCTTCATCTCTTATATCTCCGTTTGCAATTACTGGAATTGAGAGTTCTTTTTTGACTGCCTTGATCGCTTTAAGATCCGAACTTCCTGAGTACATCTGATCTGCTCTCCTGCCATGAACAGTCAGGGCAGATGCTCCTGCATCTTCGATCAAGTGAGCAATATCAAGAGTTTTTTCTTCTGTCCTCAGAATACGGATCTTTGCAGTTACGGGAGTTTGCAGAACATCGGTCATTTCAGAAATTATTTCATATACAAGAGTTTTGGAATTGAGAAGAGCCGAGCCACATCCTGCACCTTTAATGCGCTGTACGGGACAGCCCATGTTAACGTCTATAATTTCAGGCCTGTATTCTTCCTCAATAAAGATTGCAGCTTCTCTAAGCTTATCAGGAGAATTTCCTACAAGCTGAACTCCAAATGGTCGATCTTCAGGAGAATTGAGTCCTTTGAAAAATGATTTTCGATTTTTGTTGAGCAAAGCATCTGCACTGATCATTTCAGTGTAAGTGATGTCAGCTCCATTCTGCCTGCAGAGCAGCCTGAAAGCCAGGTTTGTCACATCCGCCATAGGAGCAAGAAGCAGATTTCCAGGAGTTTCAGTTTTACCAATTTTTAATTTATTAAGTTTCATTTTCTGACGGTTGTTGAAGGCTTTCATGTTTTTATTTTTTCCTAATAATCGTTCTAACTTTTCTTATTCTATTCCTTTTCTTATCCACTGAAACTCTATAAATTAACTAATTTTCTCATAAAAAATAAGCAGCTAATTATCACGAATCTTAAAATATATTACACAAGATTAAACTAAGCATCAATAACCTAAAACTGAAAAGAGCTGACAAAATATGATAACATTAAGAGTAAGATACCTGAACCTATTAATTTCCTAACACTTGTTAATAAAGAAAAGTGGTTCTGAGACTTAAAAAGAGACGTTAAAAGGTATATAAGCCTTAATTATTTAAAAAGAAACCTTATATAACCTATATCTGGAATCCTGCTGACACTTGTTAATAAAGAAAAGTGGTTCTGAGACTTAAAAAGAGACGTTAAAAGGTATATAAGCCTTAATTATTTAAAAAGAAGCCTTATATAACCTATATATGGAATCCTGTACTGTGCAGTTCCTATAACCCATTCATCTTTTACAGGCATTTCATAGCTTATCTGCCCTTCTTGGTCATAATATTGGTTGGTTACAACATTATCTCCTTTAGTAATATAACCTGAATATGGAGCAATGGGACCGTCCTTCCACATAGGCTGTCCAGCTTCTACTCTGTACATAGCTCTATGGATTATAGGGGTTACTCCTTCTTCTCCATACGGACGGTAAAGAATCACATCTCCATAATTGTCAAAAGACTTATATCCTGTCTTTTTTCCTTCCTCATATGTGGTGACATTTACTTTATCGATACCTTTAATGAAAATAATATCTCCTATCTGCATATGCGGTTCCATACTCCCTGACTCCACCGCAACCATAGGAGTCCAGAGTCCGAATATCATCTTGGAAATAACCATGAATACGATCAGGACAGCTACAACAGATAGCAAGTCCTTTCCAAGGGAAACCCAGGTGTTTTCCTGTTCCTGGACACTGTTTTCCTTTTTAATTTCTTTCATAATCAGCCTTTATTATTTTGATTTTATTCTTTAAGATGATGCATTATACTTCATTTTGTCTCTAGGCTCGAAACAGACTTTATTTGGGTGAACTTAACTGTAATCAGAAGTATAATCTTAGAATTATAATAAGATCCATAATAAGATCCTCAAAATATAATGCAATTTCTAGATTATTTACAGCTCTACATCTACTGTTCAGACTTATATAAAGTTAGTCCATTAATTTGTTGAGCCTTCAGTATATTTACTGAGGATTTGTTTTTATTCTATCTTCACATATTTACTGAGGATTTGTTTTTATTCTATCTTCAACATATTTACTGAGGATTTGTTTTTATTCTATTTAACTCATTTATTATTTAATGTTCATGGTCTTAAATATTACAAGTCTTAAATATTACAATAAATTAAATATTACAATAAATTATAGTGTCTTTAATAGATAGAAATTAATAGCTATAAGTATTCTATCGAAACACAGAAGGTCTCGTAAGGTCCTTCTTTATAACAAATTAAATTTATCCTATTAGTCTCGTATCTTATTAATTTTTATATCTTAAGCAAGCTTTTGCTTTAGCTTTTCCAGGGTCAAAGTGAAATTTTTTTTGATGAAATAGAAACACAAAAAACCTGGAAGATCTGAGATCAATTCAAAAAGGACATGTTGGAATTATGGAAAGAAATGACATTATCAGGATTATTATGGAAACAGAGTACCAGATAAGTCCTGAAGCCGTAGAACTTATTTATTCCAGTAGTTCTCCTGAAGACCTGCTCAAATATGTCCTTTCAACTGTAAATGAATCTGTTATCGTTATAGGAATTGAAAGTATAGATCTTGAAGGATTTGCTGCCTATATAAAGGATTCAAAGCTAATTCACAGAGGAAATGAAGAAAATTCCAGTTTTGAAACTTTAGCAAGAAAACTGACTTTAGATAAAGTTGATTTAGATAAAGTTGATTTAGATAAAGTTGAAAATCTCTCTCTGGAAGAAAAGGGATCTCTTTCCAGAGATCTCGCATTTCCTTCCACATCAAGTAAATACTGTCCTGATCTTGATTCTCCCATAGAGTCTGCTATTTTTTCAGAACCCGATGATGTTATTGTATCTTCGGACTCAATTGTGAAATCTTCTCAAGAAGTGGTTTCTGATTCTATTTCAGATATAGACATGGTTTCAGACAGGTCTTATGAATCATCCCCAGATAGTCTGAAAACTCAATCAGATATTATTTATAAAGAAGGTTCGGCTCCAGATCTTATTTCTGCCTCTCCATCTTCAGTAAAGGCAGAGTCTCCGATTTTCTCATATCACTCTTCACAGGCTGTAAATAGGTCCGCTTCTTCTGTTTTTGGGCAGAATAACTCTCTATCTTCGTCTCCTTCAAATCGGATTTTCAGAACAGACGCGTCTTCCTTTGCTTCTGATAAAAGGTTATTTTCGAGTTCTAGGGATGAGTATAAGCATTATCCGGGAAAAAATCCCGTGACTGTAATTTCAGATATAACAGGGCATTCCACCTGCGTCGGGGAATATATGCAGTTTGTGCAGTATTTCAGAGATAGATACAGCAGGCTTTCGGAAATCATCAGGGGAAGGATAAATGCACGTCCCATCGAAAGCTTGAAAAGAAGAAGTTTCCGCCGGGGAGGGGATGGAGGTTCTGAGGAAATCTCGATTATAGGTATGGTTTCAGATATTGGCAGCACAACAAATGGTCATAAGATTCTTTCTCTCGAGGATACAACAGGTTCTTTTTCAGTCCTCGTTCGGAATTCCGATAAAGAGCTCTTTGAACTTGCATCAAGAATTCTTCGAGACGAGGTCATAGGGGTAACTGGTTCGATAACAAATGATGGAAGCCTGATGTTAGCAACAAAGCTAATACAGCCCGACGTCCCGAATAGTATCCAGCGCAGAACCGGAAGCCACGGAAAAGCTGTACTGATTTCGGATGTGCACGTGGGCAGTTCCAAGTTTATGGAAGACTCTTGGCTGAATTTTCTGGATTTTTTAAAAGGGGAATCAGATTCAGAGAGTATGCGGGAGCTTGCGGCAAGTATTCGTTATCTTGTTGTTGCAGGAGACATTGTTGATGGCATAGGAATCTATCCTGACCAGGAACTGGAACTGGACATTCTAGATGTTTACGATCAATATAGAAAGGCTGCCGAGTACTTCAAAGAAATTCCTGATCACATTCGCATAATAATAAGTCCGGGCAACCACGATGCTGTTCGCCAGGCGGAACCCCAGCCTGCCTTGCCGGAAAATATTCAGGCATATTTCCCTAATAATATTATTTTCGTTGGTAATCCTGCTCTTCTGGAACTTGACGGTATCCGCATTCTTATCTACCACGGCAGGTCGATTGATGATCTTGTAGCAAGTGTTCCAGGTGTTTCATATCATGAACCTGCTGGAGCAGTCCTTGAGATGTTGAAACGCAGACACCTTGCTCCAACTTATGGGAGTAGAGTTTCCATCTCACCTGAGAAAAAGGACTATTTTGTAATCGATCCAGTGCCTGATATTATTCATACAGGTCACGTCCACACACTGGGAGTACAGCGTTATAAAAATGTCCTTCTTGTCAATTCCGGAACATGGCAGGGACAGACAGAATTCCAGAAACGTGTAAATTTGATGCCTGTTCCTGCCAGAGTCCCGATCGTGGATCTCGAGGATTTTGACGTAAAAATTCTTGCTTTTGACTGAATTTTTATAACGTATATTAAAGTTTATTTAATTTTTAGGTGTTGTTAACTAAACATAGTTAACTCTTTATTTCTGTATTTCATCAATAGAATAACCGAGTACTTTAGCATTTCAAGACTCTTCGTATAACACTTTGTCTTTCTTCTCAATCTTGCCAGGAAATGCCTCAATATGCTGTTATATCCCTTAACTGTAAATGTTTCTGCTTTTGATTGAGTATGGATCTTTTCTGGAAGAAACTCTGCATATGCTCTCCAGTGATCTGTCATCACTTCTCTAATCTCTTTTTTCTTCAATTTTTCCCAGAGTAGTTTTCCAGTTTCCGTTCCTCTGCTGCCAAAAGAGCAGTTGATGAACTTTTTCCCAACTCTATCAACAGCAATCCAGATCCAGCAATATTTTTTTTGTTACCGATGTACGTGTGCATTTCATCCATTTCAACAATAGATATCTCATTTTCACTTTTTAGATTCTCTCACTCTTGACCAAATTTCTTTATCCATTTTTGGACAGAAACATGACTTACCCCTAAAACTCTTCCTATTGAACGAAAACCCAATCCTTCAAGGTAAAGTTGTAAAGCCTGTCTTTTTACAGAAGCGGAAAAAGCAGTTGATTTTAGCTCTACTGTATAGTTATATCCACAATCAGAGCATTTGTACCGTTGACGCCCGCCAACTATACCATTATTTTTGTGACTGGAACTATTGCATTTTGGGCAGTTCATGAAGAAATATATGTTATAAGCATATATATCTATTTTTGATTACCAATACCATTTTTAATTTTTATTTCTCTAGTTACTATTTTTTATTTTTCAGTTTTTTCACCAAGATTATTTTCTTTCTTATATTTTTTTCTTTTGTATTTTTTTCCTTCAACTTTTTTTTCAAGTCATTCCTTTTCTTGAAATTCTTTTTCTTTCAAATATCTAGTCCAGTCTCCATGCTCTATTTTTTCTGATTCAGGTTTCTCATCATAAACATAAAGAAAACCTCTGAATCTCTGATTTCCAATTTCTAGATCCACATATTCCCTATGATATCCTCCGAAAAGTTCCATATAATCAATTGATTTGGCAACTTCAATTTGCTGTTTTCCTGAAAATCTGCGCACTTCGGCTACTATGTAGGAATTTTCCAGAGGGTATATACCAGGATAGGGCCCCAGAGAGTAAAGAGCATATCCTTTTACCTTTGTTGTACCCGGAATTCTGATCTGTTTTGAAGATCGAAACGACGATTGTTGTAAAGACCATCTATAAGGCTGCCGTACAGTGCCATAATAAGCTCTTCACCCTCCGGCCTTTGGTAAGAACGCTGCCAGCAGACATTTCGGTGAAAAACATTTCCATAGATAGTTCTATCTCTTACTTTACTCTCTCTGCTTTCACAGGTAGTTTCATTTTTTCCTGAGTTACTTTCCATAATATTCCTTTAACTGAATTTTTAAAAACTTAAAAACTTATTTCGAAAAACCAAAGCCTGCGAACCTCTGTGGAATATCAAGATTTGCCAGCAGGAAACGGTCTTCTTTGCTGTAGGCTACTTTTTTGTTTCCTGAAAGTTCCATTATACAGGTATTTCCAGGCTTCACTTCTTTTACTTCTTGTCCGTCAACTAGAATCTTCTCCACACGCACAGGTTCGGACTGCAGGCCTACAAAGATATGAAGTACACTTGAAATTTCAACTGCTCGCGTGAATTTCGAGATCGTACATTCAAGAATATAATCAGTAGTTACGATTTCTTTATCAGAGATGATAAATCCTCTTTCTATATCTTTGGCCTGAACGTTTTTAAGACGCATTCCTACTCTTGTTCCTGTGGGTGCGCTGTCAATATCCACATCATGGCTTTGGATGGATCGGATTTCAATATCCCTGTCCAGCGGGAAGATTTTAGTCTTGTCTTTATCTTTTGAAATTCCCTGTTTGACAATTCCAAGCGCAACACATCCTTTTCCAGTGACGTTAAAGGCATGATCTATAAACACTCTTGCAGGCAGGTTGTTCAATTCAGCCTGTTCAGCTTCTATTTTTTCCGAAATCTCATTAATTTTAGCTTTAAGGTCTTCCACGCCTTCAAACGGATCTTTTGCACTTTTATTTGTATTCAGAGAAATACATTCCCAATCCTGGAGAGAAGTACCTGCAGTCATTAATTTTATTTTCTTTTTCAGCTCGTCGACTTCATACATATGGGTACTATCGGATTTTGTCAGGGCAATTATTCCATGCTTGAACCCGAGCAGGTCGAGGGCAATAATACATTCTCCAGTATGAACGCTTGCAGGGTTATCCCTGTTAAGACCATCAGGAGGAACACAGAGAATTGCCATGTCAGAAATATTCAGTGCCGTAACCAGGGACTTTAAGGCTTTTGGATAGCCGTGAGAATCCACAAAAACCATTTTCCGGCTCTCTTTATCATTATTATACATAGTTATGTCAGAAGATGTTCCTTTTTTCCCCAGGTTTGCGGCGAGGGATGTTCTTCCACTCTTTTCCGTCCCGATAATTGCAACGTTTGTCATATGGATCCCTTTTAATAACTTTTCTTTTAATAGCATTTAAAGCCGTTTTACGACATTTAACTATTATTTAAATTCAAATTTCTCTTGATGATTATTCTAAATAATTTTCTAGATAATTATTCTGGATAATATAAATATAGCTTCATAATTCTTTTTGAACTATAGATAGTCTCTTGATTTTAAAAGCTATAAACGATGTTAATAACTCTAAAATCTACATGGTCTACATCTCTGAATATAATAAGCTCTGAATAGAAGAATAACTTTAAAATATGTATCATATAATTGCATCTGGTATTATTATACTGTAATATATTTCTTTTCGAAATATCCTATTAAAAATTCTTATAAATTTAAATTCTTAACTCAATTTCTCAAGATTTTTCAGGGAAAGATTACCATGTTTCGCCCTGCCAGATAGCCTGAGTTTTATCATTAGTACTTTTATTTATTTTTTTTATAATTATGTTATATTCTTCTCCGATCAACTGAGGATCTTCAAAAATTGCATCGATTCCCAGTCTTTTAAGGTAATCTTCAAACTCAGCTGCAGTTTCTAAATCCTTTACCCGGATTCTTGATTCCTCATATAGTCTTTGTCCATTTTTTACATTTTTTATGGATTCTCTTAGAGGATTCAATATACTTTTTCCTAGCTGTGTACAGCGTTTTTCAAACTCGGTTTTATCTTCGTTCCATTCAACTGTCTGAAAGCCTTCTCTAACAATTCGAGAAAGCATATAATCTCTTCCGGTTTCATTATAAAACTTAAAAGCGTGATTAAGGTCTGAACAATTACTCTGGGAAGAAGTATATTTTAACGGGGAAAGAACCATTTCTGGATCTTTTATTACAACCCCTTCATGTATTTTTTCTCCAAGTTTTCGGATGATTTTTCCTATTTCTTCAGCAGCCGTTTCCAGTGGAATTTCCTTGAAAAACCTTACCTGAAGAAAACCGTATTTTTTCAGGATTTCCTGCTTCTTTTTTATTGGTAGAGGCTTTCCACTATTCTTTTCTCTAATATCGAAGATGTAAAACTCGACTGATTCAACACCATAGATCTCTTTTGGGACATAGGGGTTGTCAGGGCCTACCATTTCTCCATAAAGTACAAGTTCAGGGAAATCTTCAAAAAATTTTAAATTTAGTTTTTCTTTTGCTTTTTGGGTTGTATAAGGACAGATATACCCACTCCGCGTAATTGCAAGTATTTCATCTTTTGCAATTGCTATGCGGACATTGTATCCATTCATTTTTTCTTCCACGGCTACCTTTTCAATTCCATTGAAGTGCCTTTTAATTGTTGGGTCCAGCACCATAGCTCTTCGGATTTTCGGAAAACCCATAATGGTTTCAAAAGAACCGTCTTTCTCATAAAGTACAGTTCCTCTTTCGATCTGGGAGATTTCTTTGTCGAACCGGAGCAGATATTCATATTTTCCCCAGTTTTGGGCAAGGTAATTCTTTTCAAAAAGGTGTTGAACTCTTTCCCTATCAAACCCCAGCAAATTAGTAAGCCGGGATACAAATTCCGGATCTTTCTCCTCATTGCCCTCTATACTCATGTTTAATTATTTGTTTTCAGGCCTAAAATAAATTATTATTCGCAAATCTGCTCTCCTATAAAATCAGAAATAACTTCATCATAATTCTTTTTTGAGAATGGTTGAGGAGTAGTTATGTGCACTAAAAAGTGATGACTTACACTAAAAATCTTTTTAAATATTTTGTTTCTAATTATTATATCTAAGCCAGCAAAAAAATTTGGAGATTCAAAATGTCAGATGAAATCGACTACAATATTCTAGGCGACGATATGCAGATCGTTGAAATTGAACTTGATCCTGAGGAAGCCGTTCAAGCAGAAGCTGGGGCTATGGCATACATGGGGCCAGGGATTGAGATGCAGACGGGTCTGGGTAATGATGGTGGTGGACTTTTTGGAGGTCTCAAAAAAGGATTGAAAAGAGCCCTGACAGGTGAAAGCTTCTTCATTACAAGTTTTATTCACAAAGGTTCTGGAAAAGGGTATGTAGCTTTTGCGGCTCCATATCCTGGCAAGATTATTCCTATTGACCTCACCAAATTCGGAGGGAGCATCCTTTGCCAAAAAGACGCATTTCTATGTGCTGCTCGTGGAATAGATGTGGAAGTAGCTTTTACCCGTAAGTTAGGAGCAGGATTCTTTGGTGGCGAAGGTTTTATTCTGCAGAGACTAAAGGGTGACGGCCTTGTTTTTCTACATATAGGTGGCACAGTCATAAGAAAGGACCTGAAAGCTGGCGAGACTTATCGTATTGATACAGGCTGTGTAGCAGCTTTCACCGAAACCGTAACCTATGACATAACCTGGTCAAGGAACTTTAAAAATGCCCTATTTAGTGGTGAGGGAGTTGTTCTTGCAACTCTTACAGGTCCAGGAACTGTGTATTTACAGAGCCTGCCTTTCTCCCGCCTTGCTGACAGAATCTTTGCAGCCTCTACCTTTAGCCGTAATAGAGAAGAACAAAATGGCATTGGCGGGACTGGTATCCTTGGAGGTATCATCGGTGGAGATAAATCGTTCTAAGGACGAAAAACCATTTTAAAACAAAAAAGACTCTAAAAACGAGAAATCAATCGAGAAAAGTATTAGAAATTCAAAAAGGCCTGTCTTAAAAGGCAGACCTTCTCTTAATTACTTGCTTTTAGGATTTCAATCGAACTTTTTCTGGCTTTATTTCTATATTTAGTTTATTCCTTAAGTGTATTTATTATATTCCTGCGAGCCAGGAAACCAGCAAGTTCCTCATCCAAGGTAAGGACTGGAACACCTCCGACATCATGTTCCAGCATTGTCTTAACAGCTTCTTCAAGAGGAGTATTGGTATAGACACTAATCACACTACGGGTCATAATATCCCCTACCAATAGGTTCTTGATCCTTGAATCCTGCTGATTATCAGCCACCAGATCTCTGAAAGAGCGCATGGCAAAGGCAATATCGTCTTCAGCAATAATGCCTACAAGTTTTCCGTTTTCAATTACTGGCAGCCTTCCTACATCTTTGTCAAGCATAAGTCGTCTAGCGTGGCTAACTCTTTCAGATGAACTGATAACTATAGGACTTTTTTCCATTACTTCCTCGACAAAGCCTGTGAAGTGGTTTAGTTCCATGAATTCCTGTGGTGTCACCCATCCTAGGGCTTTTCCATTATCAGTGACAATAATTACACCACCGGTCTTTTTCATTAGGGTAAGGACATCCCTGGTATTGGTATCAGGCAGAACCTTTACAAAATTGTCGGATACGGCTGTTGCAACATGCAGGGAGGATGCAGGTTTGCTCAGTTTCTTGCGAGTTCCAAGCTGCTCTGTCAGACTTCTCATTGTAAGTACACCGAGTATCTGATCATCATGGACTACAAGCAGACGTTTTGTGTTTTTCTTTTCCATAAGATCCAGGGCGTGAGATAAGGTATCTGACTTATCAATCCTATATGGCTGTACCATTATGTCTTTAGCTTGCATGCAATTCACCTCATGCGTATCCAAAATTTCCAATTATATTTTTCGTAATTCATTACGGTATTTTCTTCATCCGTTTTACTGAGCTTTAATTTAGCATTTTTCTCTTATTTTTGTATGTTTTATCTATTGTTTACCTTTCGCAGTATATACCTCCTCACGGAGGTATTTTTAGAGAATAGCTTTCATGATATCGGTTCTGCTTAATATGCCCACTATATCTTCTCCGTCACTGACAGGTAATGCAGTCACTTCGTCTTCCACCATTTTTTTGGCGGCTGAACTGACATCTTCATTTACTTCAATGGAATTTATTGGAGAAATCATGATGTCTTCTGCGGTCAAAGGTAGCTCTTTTACGTATCTATAAGTTTTCTGGCCTGCAGGAGATGATTTGCGGGTCATCTTGATATTTTTTGTGGAAAGTTCACCTTGGAAATCAGTTAAGAGGTTTAAAGCGAGGGTTCTGCTGGAAATAATCCCAACAGGCTTTCCTGCATCGTCTTTAACAACTACTCTTTCTATGTTGTTCCTGTTCATTTCGTCAATTACGTGATTGATAGTATGATGTCTGTGAACAGAAATAATATCTTCAGTCATTAATTTAGAGATTTTTGTTTTGATTTCCTCTTTATTTTCCGCAACATAGCGCACAAGATCTGTCCTGGTAACAATACCTACAATATCGTTCTTTACCACCGGAATGTTGTGTACTCCATTTTCAAGCATTAAGGCAACTGCCTGGGAAATAGAGGCTTCAGGATAGATAGTAATAACCGACTCAGTCATTAATAACTTGATAGGGATCTGGTCAATTGGTCTTCTCCTCCAGAGAGGCTCTGCCTGAGCCAGACGGTTAGTAATGTCTGATTTTGTAACGATTCCCACCATCTTGCCCTCATTAAGGACAAGCAACGTACTGATTTTATGCCTTAACATCAGTTTTCTCGCACGTGACACGGGTTCGTCTGCGTTTACGACATACACAGGTGAACTCATGATGTCCGCTACATTCATGAAGTACCTCCTTCACTTTTACAATATCTAAGTATCAATTATTATAGTTTTTGAATCGGAAACTTGAACTGAATGACATAATCTTTTTCTACGCATTTAATTTCAGCTTCTTGAAGTTTTTCTGGATCGTTTTTCTACAAAGCTATTTTTAACTATAGCCGTTAAACTTTTAGAGAAGTCACAAACACTTTTTGTTGAAATAAAAATGACTTAAAAATTTTTTATTGTAAAGAGTTCTTATTTTAATATGCGCTACACTTCAACGTCTTGGATACTTATAATACCGGCTTACTGCTTGATCTATTCATCTAGAGACTTTTCTTTAAACTTCTAAGGAAGCTAATTTTCTGAAAACTTAAACTCCTAAAAACCTAATCAATTGATTATCTATCTCTGGTTTTACTCTAGAGATCTTAAGAGATCCCTTTCAGTAATGATGCCACGGAGCAATCCATTATCCAGAACTGGAAGTGAACCTATCTTTCTCTCAAGCATTATTTCCATTGCTTTTCCCAGATCTGTACCAGGGACAGTCCATATCAGTTCTCTTGAGACAATAGAACCTACAGGCTGGTCAAGCACTTCATGAATATTTCCTGTTGTCAGCTTACTGAAAACGTCTCCTCTCCCAAGGAAATGAATAATATCTGAGGAAGTAATAATTCCTGCAAAGATGCCATCCTTAACTACAGGAAGCCTTCTAAGTCTGTTATCTACCATTAATTTTGCTGCCTGTCCGATGGGTGTATCAGTTGCTATCATTTTGACGTTTTCAGTCATATATTCCTCAACAGTCCGGTTTGTCACGAGTCCACCCATCAACTCAAGCGCATTTCTTTCGGTAAAGATTGCAACGACCTGTTTGTCATTGTTAACGATTGGTAGACCACCTGTTTTTTTTTCAATCATCATTGAAACCGCATCTTTAAAATCAGCTTGGTCATTAAGGTATGGAATATCAGTTTCCATGATTTGACGTACTTCTTCGTTGATTGCAGCCAGAAAGTTGCCTTTGAAGCGGTTTTCAACAAGCAGATTCTTTCTTCCACCCCCCAGAAAATCAATGATATCTACGGAAGTAACGACCCCTTCCAACCTCCTTGTTCCAGCATTTGTAATAGGAATGCGCCTGAATCCTTTTTCAGTCATAACCCTGATTGCTTCCATAATTGTTGCTGTTGGAGGAAGAGTTACCACATTCCTTGTTGCAAGGGCCAGGATTTTTCCTTCATGTTCTGAAATATGGGATTTAAACTCAGGACCTATTCGCATAGTACCCATGCTGCTAATCATATGCGGATCTTTCTGTTGTGCTTTCTTAGATTTGCTTACACCTGGCTGAACCTTCATCTTATCGACGGATGAAAATGTCGTATTTTTGTTCAATAGGACCACCGAATTCGAGTTGAAATTAATTGCTTTTTTCGTATTCCATTTCTTTTTTCCTGCTTTCTTGCAGGAATTTTCCTGGAATCTGAAGTTCGTCCTTCAACAGACCCAGAGTTGCTCCCGGAAAAAATGAAACCTGAAAGCAATTTCTCTCGAATTTTTTCAATAAGTTTACATTATTTTAAATTTATAATTAATATTAATGATGATCTTTGATATTATAATCTTTTTGCGCAAAAATTTAATGCTTTTTTCATTGCATTAATTCTCTTTTTTTAACTCTCTATTTTTCAGTTAATTATTATTATTTATCATCCTTCTCATATATTTTATTGCATAGTTTTCTTTCAAAGGCGATTTTCAGAGGGTTTTTCAGGCCATACATTGACAATAGACTCAAGAAGATCCTGTCTATCGATTATTCCAGATACTTTGTTCTTTTCATTTACTACAGTAACTCTTCCAATATCATAGTAAATAATCATCTTAATTGCACTTTGAATGGAATCTGTTTCAGGAAGTGTATAGGTAGGAGTTGACATTATTTTCTCAACCCTCGGACTATCTTCAAGCCTAACCCTCCTTTCATCTTCGACTTCCATTCGCACATTACCTGATTTTATTATATCTCTTCTTGTTATCATTCCAATAGGCTCACCCTTCTTTGAAACTACAGGAATTCCCGTATAATCGGTCTCGAGCATATGTGCCCATACCATGCTAACTTTGTCTTCTGGTAAACAGGTTTTGACTTTTTTTGTCATTACATCCTGTAGTGATTTGGAAACATTTTTGGGAACTTTAATGTTCCTGAGAATATCCACATTGCTCAAGACTCCAACCACCTTATGATCTGTGGTTGATTTGACAACAGGGACTCTATTCTGCCTTGATTGCACCATCAGTTTTGCAGCCTTCATAACATCCATATCAGGAGTTACAGTAGGGGATTGGCTTGCATATCCTCCTACTGTGACATTTGAACGTGTAGAGGTAACTCTCAGGATGTCCTGGTCACTTAACATTCCCACAAGTCTGTTTTCTTCATCAACTACAACAAGGCTTCGAAGGAGGTAATCGCGCATAAGCTGACGGGCGCGAGTCACAAAATCTCCCTCTTTGATGCTCACAGGCTCATTTGTCATAATCTCGCTAACGTTCATTGTGTACCTTCCTAACTTTCCATAAAAATATTTAAAAATAAATATCTACACGTATTAGGTTATTCGTAATCTTCGCCTTCTTCTTGTCGACATTTTTCGCACAGGTACCTTCCGTCCACAAATTTAAGATCATATGTAAAAATGTTACAGGATTCGCATACTCCTGTTTGGAAATCTTCTTTCTCTGAAACCTCTTCAATTGAGGGGGCGGAAAGTAGAGTCTCCCTGTTCATATCAATAAGCTCTTTGAGAATAGTATTAAGTCCGGGAGTTACCATCAGGATATCAGTGTTAGAAATAACTCCTATTAATCTACCATTTTCTAGGACTGGCAGCCTCTTAATATTTGCTTTTAACATAATCTCAGAAGCTTCTACTATACTTGTTTTAGGCTCTACGGTTATTAAAGGGGTTGAGAGAATTTCACTTGCCTTTACCTCGCTTGGCTTTTTGTCCTCTGTAACGATACCCTTTACAAAGTCCCTTTCAGTTATAATCCCCAGAGCTTTGTCGTTCTCGGTAATAATAACACTTCCTGCGTTACGACTGATCATTTCTTTTGCAATAGCAGGAATACTTGAGTTTATATCCATTACAATTACTGCTTTATTCATTACTTCAGCAACCGAAACCTCTCTTTCAATCTCTCTGCTGTGAATACCAACACCTATCTCTCTTTCAGCATTTGTGTCCCTCCCAGATTTATCCACCATTTGCTGCTGTTCCCCCTCTTGTTCTGTATTTCGGCGATTAATAATACAAGGTCTATAGTATTATACTAATTTCATAACATCTACAATATAAAATACGCAATATAACATATGCAATATAAACTCATGATTAAAATTTTTTAAGTTTCTCGGAAAAACGTTTTCCATTGTTTTAATTTCTGTTTAATTCAGCTTTTTGGGTTCTTGTTTTTTAAGGGAAATTTTTTTGTGAGGCCTATGATTTCTATATTTATTACTATGGGAGTGCAGAGGGTCACGAATACCCCATTCTTTAGATTGGGGATGAAGTGAACCCTTGCATCTTATTGGTTTCGATTAAATCTCTGTACCGTTGCTTCTTTGTGATGTTTCTTAGTATCGCGGTTGTAGAAGTTGGTAATGCAACTCTGCATTAAGAAAGTCTTGTAAATATATCCTTAACTATTTTCCATAAATCGGGCAAGCGGCCCGAAGCATACCCCATCCTTTAGAGTGGGGTGGCTGCACGTAATTTGATTTGTTGTCTATTCTCTCCTAAGACGTTTTCCCCATATCTTTTTTGGACGGTTTTATAACATTTATATATATGAGTCAATGGTACATAATGATAACGGAATTTTGCTTTTTTGTAAAGAACAGAAGTTTTCCTGAAGTCAGGAATGTGTTTTTTTATTTTTAGCTTATTTCGTCATACTAATAATATTTATTTAATTATTACAGAAATTTTTCCAGTACTTTATTGTTTTCACTGGAGGTTTTTGTTGAGAGTGTAAAATGTTCAGTCCTCTAGAAAAAGTATTAGGAAGAGGTGCAGAAGAAGAGTATTTTTTAAAAGCAGAATTATACAATTTCAAAAAATTGTATCACATTTGCAATGCTTTTTATCTATCTCACAGGAAATCTTTTTTACCCCTTTATTTCCACTGGAATTTACTTCATAATATTTTCTCTAAAATTCCGTGAGGTTAAAATTAAACCAGAGAGTGTAGAAATCGGATAGAAAAAGGAGAGTAATTAAAGAGAGTAATTAAAACATAAAGGGAAATAATTAAAGCATAATCACTCGGCTTCGATTTCCTATACTCAACTCGATTTCTTCATTTAAACCATATTTTGCATACCCATTAATTATCTGGATTTCAGAATCAACATCTATATCCTCAATCACATACGCTTGTTCTCCCCAGAGAGTTACTCTAATGCTACCTGTTTTATCTTTAAGTACTAGGTTTGAAACTATGTTTTCGGTACCATCTTCTCTTTCAAACTCTCTAAGTTCTCCTATCTCGGAAACTTTACCCTGAACTGAATAGGTTTCTCCAGGGATAATATCAGCAATATCCGTAAACTTTTCTTTATATTCAATCTCCTTCTCACTTTTTTGGATTATCCCTCTATTTCCAAGATTCAATTCCACCTGCTGGTTGAAGGCATTTTCCCGAGAATAAGCATGGAGTACTTCTATAGTTTCATCAAAATCGACTTCATCCAAAAAGTTAGTTTTTTCATCCCAGAGGGTCAACCTTATTTTGCCTGTGGTATCGCCAAGTAGAAGATTTCCTACTCTTCCAGTTGAGCCGTCTTTTTTCTCAAATGTACGGATTTCGCCAATGTCGAGTATTTTTCCGGAAGTATTAATATCGTTCATATCAGTCCTGATATCTTCAATTGGAGTGAATTCCTCTTCATACTCAACTTTTTTCTCACTCTTTTTGATTATACTTCGGTTTCCCACCTGCATCTCAACTTTCTGAGTAAAAGCATTCTCCCTTGCATAAGCATTGATAAGTTCAACAGTATCTCCATACTCTATCTGGTTCAAGAACTCGGTCTTGTCATCCCACAAAGTTACCCTGACTGTACCTGTATTGTCTCCAAGAAGCAGGTTTCCTACCTTTCCAGGGTTTCCGTCTTTTCTCTGGAATGTCCTAATTTCTGAAATTTCCAGGATTTTTCCTGTCAAATTCAGGTCTCCCATACCATCTTTTATATCTTTTATTTTCTGGTTGTTAGCAGCCACATCAACTTCTTCTTCACTTTCAGATAGGACTCCATTGTTTCCTATGTTGATTTCTACTCCTGAGTATCCCTGCTTTGCATAGCCACCAATCTGGAGGGTTTGCCCGATTTCAATTTTTCCAGTTTTTATGAGGTCTGCCATATTGTCCCAAAGAGTTACCCTAATTTTCCCGGTCTCATCTCCAACGATTATATTTCCTACTCTTCCTATTGTCCCATCGTTTCTGGTAAACTCTTTGGTATCAAAAACCGAAACTATTTTTGCAATAAAATTAACTGGCCCGCTCTCAGCTGTGATATTTTCAATTTTCACACTGTCTCGGCCTACATCTGAAAATCCAAGTTCATTGGCTACTAGCATAGCAGCCATAGAGTCGTCACAAAGTCCTCCCATGCTTTCGACTTTTTCCTGTACGCGCTGCAGGAAGTCTTCTTTACTGATAACATGGCTGAGTTTTTTATAGATTGATTCAATATCTGTCATATTATCCCCTTAATGTACGGATAGTATCATCAATATTTGTTATTTGTTTATTTCTGCAACAATATATGTTGTAATGATTGCTGCTATGAATTTATTTCTGGTATTATTGTGTAAAATCCAAAATTGTTTTATGAGAGCAATATATTGTAAATCTGAGCACTTTATGAAAAACATACTTCTCAGTTGAGCTTCAGGTGAGAGTTCATATTATCATATATTCAAACTATTAGTACACTTCAAATTACATTAAGCTATTAGTACACTTTAAATTTATACTCTTTAATAGATGAGCGAACCATTCTTATTCCAGATTCTATTCATTTTTTGTGTTAACTGCAAAGCATTCTGAATGCAGGTCAACAATTCTGTCACTATAAAACTTAAGGATTATGACTTCATAGTAATTTTGGAACTAAATTTCAGAGCATTTTGGAAGATACTATTTTACTGAACTTTGACCAGGATTTAACTGATTGAATAGACTTTTCATGAAATCCTGCTAAGGTGCTTAAATATGACGGCCGTAAAAATACCTGAATTGTGCTACAGTATACAAGCATTCCTACTAAAGATTACCCTATCTCAATGAAAGTATTTCTCAACAAAAATAAAAATATAATAACTTTTATGTTTTTGTGCTTATAACTTCAGTAAGGATAAAAATAATATCAAATATTTCAAAACTCAGAGCTTTTGACTTTTTTTACCCATCTCCGAATTAGTTTCGTTCCTGTCTATGTGGATATTTCAGCATGTTCTTCAATAATTCTTCTGTTTTGGTCCTCTCTATAAGATCAGGCTGGGCAATTAATAGCCCTATATCTGTAAATTATGGTTGTATTATTAAAGTTTTTGATGCTGATTTTTAATGTAACGAGGAAGTCTATATATTCATAAATAAATATGTAAAGAGACGATAGGGCAAAATGTTTAAAATCTTAGTTTTTGAAAAATCCAACATTCTAAAGTACAGTATTTTTTGTGCAGATTATTGCTTTTTTTTCTAGAAATATTTAGTTTCTGATCTCTTAGCGGAATACAAGACTTTAATATCTTATGTCTACAAGAAAAAACTTCAAAGCTATGATTGTATTTGATATTAAGAACAATTGGAAGCCATAAAATGGCTCTTCAGTCTTAAGCATCTTAAATTCAGTTTTAAACGGATATGTGATGATAGTAAAAAGATTCTTAGTTTTGTAACCTGTTTATTTTGTATGTGAAGTGTTATAAAGCTTTAAACTCGATTTTTGATTTTTATTTAACATTACAAAAATAAGTATATTTATATTCGAATATTTCCCTATTTGTTTCGATTCTAAGTCCTAATTAATTAAATCTAAACTACTGGGATAAAGAAGTTAATTAAATGTGAATCTAAAAAATAACTTCTCCTATTAAATTTTTAAGAATGAATACCTTAGAACTTACTTTGACATAAACGAAATAAGGAGGAAAAAAATAATGCAAAAAACTATGTTTAAAACAATATGTGTTTTCACTTTAGTCTTCGTTGTCATGTCAATGACAGGAGCAGCTAGTACTTGTACAACCAAAACAGATGCAATAAACGATTCATATAGTATTAGCCTTAGAACATGTCCACATACTTCTTATTGCTTTAATTATGCCACTGTACTGAAGAATGATAAAGGATGCAACCTTCAGGTTACAACTACAGGAACTATCAAAACCAAACTTGGTGGTACCGTGACTATGAAGAGTAACGGTGCATTCTGCTATAAAGCACCAGCAAAATGTTGTTCCTCATGCGGTACTTGTACTGACAGTTTCACTTACTGTGTAAAAGGTACAAATGGATCCGATTGTGCAACCGTTACAATGAATCTCAAATGTCCCTGCTCCAGCTCCAGCTGCTCAACCTGCTCAACCTGCTGAAAGTATTTTTCAGTAGGAATATTTTGACAAACACATTAAAGGGAAAAGGAAGTATTGATCTTCCGGGATTTAATCCCAAAATCCCTTATGCTTTTACTGAATATCCTAGTTTTAAAAGCAGTTCAGAGATATTTTAGAATATTTCTAGCTATATACAAGTCTTTTTTAACCTTTATGTTTTTACTACTCAGGACTGTATTTTACCTTAATTGATTTTTAGATGGACCCTATCATAATAATGTTTTAAAATTTATTTTTGTAGTATAACAAAGTTAATTTTTCAGAGAATCATTAATTCGGATTTTTGACTTTTTCATAGCTATACCATAAAAATTTGTGGAATCTATCTATGTAATACTTTATCTTTTTATATTCCCATGACTTGGATTAAAGTGTTTATATTTCTTACCATGATGGTTATCAAACCATTTGTTTCAATGATGATTGTCAAACCATTATTGCCATAATGGTTATCAAACTCTTGTTACCATCGTACTTACACCCATAAGTAGCCGCATTTACTGTTGCAGACGTCACTGATAGTAAAAACAAACTTCCAGCAAAATGCCAATTATTTTCTTCATTTTCAACATTAGACTCACGTATAAAGCCACAATGGTTCAGTCTATGCTTTGTGGTTATTTATGTATATATTTAAATCAAAAAAGCAGGCAATGATATCAAGATACGGCTTCGAAGATCATATTTGGATTTTATATTTCAACTTCAATATGTTCCAGCACCACAAACGATGGCACAACGGCAGGGCTCCAAAAGTAGTCAGTAAATACTGACAAAAAGTTCAATCAAGTCAATACTTGCTGTTGATATCAATGTGGAATTCTATAACCACTTCAATATCAATATGGGAACAACAAAACTTAATTAAAATTCTTTATAGTGATGTTGTTTGTGCTCATTTGTATCATTGATGTTTGTTCAGGGGGTAAGTTTAATTTCAACTCAATGTTATTTCCCAAAATACATCCTTTTTTATTTCAGCTCAAAAAGCTCCTGGCTTTATAAATAAATCAAGATGTCTAACGTCTTAATTTACAAAACCTTATTTATGGTAAAGTTTCATTATGTACGTGATACCATGATTCGAAAATGCACTGAGCACGGCTATTTTAGAGGGAGCAGCTGTCTGCAGTGTAAACGTCCTGGAAGATACCTGCTAGACGACAGCAAGGAAGAAAAGCTTGGTAGGTTTGTATCTGGCACTCTTCGACATTTTCCAGCATCTGTAGAAGTTGAAATGGATAGATTTGGTTGGGTGAATCTCAATGCTTTCTGTGATGTCATGAGAAAGCGATACAACTGGATGAGGAAAGAATACCTTTATGCCCTTGTAGAATCCGATGAGAAAGGAAGGTATGAAATCTGTAATTCTACAATCAGAGCACGCTACGGGCATTCTGTCAATATTGATCTCGATTACGAGGAAAGTAATTTCCAATATTTATATTACGGAGTAAGTCCTGAAGAAGTAGATGTTCTGTTGGAGAATGGAATTTTTCCGATAAAACAAAGATATGTCCACCTCAGCACTTCATATGAAAAAGCAGTAGAAGTGGCTCTTATTCATACTGAAAGCCCTATCATCCTTCAGATAGATGCTCTTAAAGCGCAGGAAGATGGAATCTCTCTAAAACTAGCAACCAGTTATATCGTACTTGCGGAAAATATGCCACCTGATTACCTTTTTGTCGTTGAGGACTGATTTTACATATTTCAACTTACTGATACTTTAAAAAAACCTTCTTTTTTTTCTATTCTGAATTTAACATCAAGAAATTGTTCAGTAATCCAGATGTTTGTCTCAGTATGAAGAGAAAGTTCACGGACAGTGTAAGAACTATTCCCTGCAAGAGCCATATATGGTATCAGCTGGTCTGCCAGATGCATGTCTAC
Organism: uncultured Methanosarcinaceae archaeon; assembly: GCA_963727895.1. Taxonomy (GTDB): domain Archaea; phylum Halobacteriota; class Methanosarcinia; order Methanosarcinales; family Methanosarcinaceae; genus Methanosarcina. The sequence goes on from CAVSHT010000012.1 coordinate 135,779, forward strand.
AGAGGTTCCTGCTCTAAGTTCAGGGATAATTGAATCTGCGGCAGTATTACCTACTTTTTCCGCAGGAAGCCCTTTTTCACCAAGAGCACTACTACCGATATAGCCTGTCCAAAGAGTTATCCCGCTTCCTGTGGAAAAAGCTTCAAAGGATTGAGTTTCTATCTGTGATGGATAACTATTTTCCATTAATTTCTTACTGGCAGCTTCAGCCTGGCGTAATGGTACATGAATTGGAAGATTTGAAGCATGAGAAATCCCCTGGATTTTTTCTTCTTCTTTCAAAAAATGAAATCCTTTCAGCCTGCATGGTTTAAAAAAAGTTGAAACTCTTCCTCCACCTTTTGGGTAGTAGCCATGTTCCTTCAAGATTATGTTGCCTGAATATCCAAATTGCTTCAGAGCCCTGAAGGTCACATACTGCAGGTAATCAATCGTTGGAGACCATGCCACATCGGTTCCTCCTCTTACTGTGAGTTCTACATCTTCTTTTGCAAATGGCAGAGCAGGCATAATACACTGGAGAAGCAGGGATATACTTCCTGCAGTTTCGATATCAATATCATACTTACCCCCCTTTATTTCCACTGGAGTAAACAAAATTTCAGTAGAACCTGGAAAAAGTCCTGAAACCTTAGCATCACATATCGTGGTTGCAGTTTCTAAAGCCTTCAAATGCTGTTGTTTCAGCCCTGGATTTGGCCTGTTTTTTCTTATATTCTTAATCCTGATCTCTTTTCCAGTAACTGCGGAAAGAGCGACAGCTGTTCTGACCAACTGTCCTCCCCCCTCCCCGTAAGAACCATCGATTTCTAACACTTCTCTCCTCCATATTTCCTGTTTTCATCTTACTTTATCCTGCTATTCTCTTTCTCCTTTCCTACATTTTCTTTTATATTTCGGATTGCATCTTTTACAGCCAACCTTAGAGGGTCTACAAGCATAGAGACAGGAGGTGCATAGCAGGTTTCCATATCGAGGAGGTCTCCAATTGTGGTTTTTTTTCGGATGGCAAGAGAAAGGGCATCAACTCTTTCCTTTATTCCCTCTCCTCCAGCAAGTTGTGCTCCCACCAGAATCTCCTCTTTGAAGAGAAGTTTGATGTATAAGTTTTTCCGACCAGGATAATAGGAAGCTCTTGTATACCCTCTGGAAAATCCTGTAATTATCTTTATTCCATTGCTTTCAGCCCCTTTTGAGGTAATACCAACTCCACCAAATTGTAAATCTCCTGCCACAGATACCCAGGGGTTGGCAAGTGTCCCGAAAGTGGTATGTTTTCCTGTGATGTTGTTGCCGATTATATCAGCCATTTGTCGGGATGTTGTGCCCAGTTGACTTAACCTGGCTTTTTTTGTTATAAAATCCGTTACTTCCACACATTCTCCGCCTGCATACACATAGGAAAGAAATTCTTCTCCTGCCTTAACCTGGAGCATTTCATTTACAACTATTCCTCCAGCTTTTCCTATTTCTATTCCGGATTGAAGGGCAAGTGAAATTTCAGGTCTAACTCCAGTTGCAAGAAGCACTAGATCTGCAAGAAATTGTCTATCTCCCACGTATAGCTTTTTTTCTTTGCAGAAACTTTTAGGAATAAATACAGGTTCTCCAAAGATTACTTCAATTCTGAGATCTTTTAGATGTTTTTCAATGATTTCAGAAATATCAGGATCTAGTTGCTTGGTAAGCAGGTTTTTATTTCTGCTTATGAGGTAAACTTTAATTCCTTTTTTAGAAAGCCCAGCTGCACACTCTATTCCTATTGTTCCTGCTCCTATTATGCAGACTTTTTTAGCAGTTTTCAGGGCTTTTTCAAGGAACACTCCATCATCAAGATTTCTCAGAGTAAAAACTCCATAAGGGAGAATATTTGTTTTATCTGTTAGAGGTACAAAGGGTAAGCTACCTGTAGCAATCACGAGTTTGTCAAAAGGATAAAGTCCTTCCCCTGTCCGAACAATTTTTAAATCCAAGTCTATTGAACTGGCACACTCATTTAGCCTGACATCTATCCGGTTTTTTCTGAAAAATTCCTGAGGTTTTACTATTAATTTCTTAAAACTTTCAATTTCTTGGCTTAAAACAAAGGGGATTCCACAGTGGCTATAAGCAGTATGTGAGTCTCTTGAAAGTACGGTAATATCAAAATCACTTTGTCTTCTTATTTTGGTAGCAACCGCCATTCCACAGGCTCCTCCTCCTATTACAACTACTCTTATAGGTTCTCTGTTTTCAGAGCTCTGTGACGAAATTGTTTTCTGAAGTTCCTTAATTCCAGCTATTTTCTGGATTTCTTTGTCTGTACTGCTTTGTGTGCCAAACTCTCTTCCCATACTCTCAATAGTTGTATCTTACGCCTATTATAATTTTTTAAGCGGCTGAAAATATTTCAAGTTAATTAGAGAGGAATTTAGTAAAGTTATCTAGTCAGTTTTTTTGAAAAATAAGGTACTTGAAAATCAACTTCTAAATTTTTTCTATGTCAAAGAAGTCTTTGGTAAAAGGTCTTTGTCTTATTTACAAAAACAAAAAGAGTACTTATCATACTAAGAGTCTGAACGAGCGAGTTTGGGAGTGGGGGGTTAGTACATAAAAAAGTTTCTATGTCTCGCCCGTTCAAATTTTTACAAGTCTTTCGTTTTATATATACTTTTCTAAATTTTTCTATCTTATTGTTTTTTACCATTTTAAAATTTCTTTTTGAGTTACTCTGCAATGTCTCTTCAGAGGTTGTTTCGAATGTAATATATTTTCAAAACCCCTAACACGAATATTTTCCAGATGTGATTTAATTTTTTTAAATAACCACAAAGTTCTTAAAGTCTGCAGACATTAATTAAATGAGTTTAATACATGTGACACACAGAGTCCATCATTTGCCAAAATTTATTAAAAGCAGATGAGAATTGTTCTGTCATATCATTGATTAACAACTTCATCTATTCACCATTGCTAAATTCGTAAAGATAATTTGATACATATAATACACATGCAAATATAATAAAATTTCAGATTTACTATATATCTATCACTCAGGGCTAAAATAACCACTTAAATATATATTCCACGTTATCATCCATTGAAGTAAAAGTCAAAAAGTGCTTTCAATAAAAACCTGATATGCACTTAACTTGCCAATTATCACTATGGATCCCCTAATTTACGGGATAGGCATTTAGCATATGTTGGTTACTTATGCTTGGATTAACCGGTAGTCTGGGGTATACTTAAAAACTTGAATTGTCAGGCTAATTGAAAAGTAAACACGTTTTTGGCTTCGACTTTGAGTTTTATCTATCTCAGGGTCATAGTAAAAACTTATGTTAGGTAAGGGCTTTCGGGTAGATTTGGAAAGCTTCAGAAACAATAACTATTTATTGTTATTGTTGTCTGCCCAATTTGAACGTCAGAAGCGTTTCTATCTCAGAGAGCCGTAAGCTAGGTAAATAGGTATAGGCTTGGAACTTTACCAGATTCTCATAAGGTAAAAAATTAATTTCTGGCATTGTGCTGGATAATGTTTTACTGCATAAGGATATTCAAATTCCAGGCAGATAAAAATCTATTTCAAATGACAGTTACAGTTAATTCTTAAATCTACTTATTCAAGACTGTTTTATCCCTGATTCGGTACGAAATCTGATTTTTTACTATTTTGCATTCTCCAAGCTTTACGAGTTTTCATAGTATAGAGAATAATTTGTATTGTCAGGAAACTCGATCGATTGTAATTTCAAAAATCAGTCAATCACAATTGTGAGATGTAATTTTCTGTGGAATATAATGTCATAAATTATCACGATAAATAATTCACAATACTAAGGAGAATTCACATGCAAAATACAGATACTACAAAGTACATTATTCATTCAAAAATTAATGCTGATGGGGTAATTGAACGTCCCGATATCGTAGGTGCAATTTTCGGGCAAACTGAAGGACTACTCGGGGCGGATCTTGACCTTCGTGACCTGCAAAAAACTGGTAGAATTGGCAGAATTGAGGTAATGGTTACAGCTAAAGGAGGAAAGACTAAAGGAAATATCTTTGTTCCTTCAAGCCTTGATAAAGTTGAAACTTCAATTCTTGCCGCGTCACTTGAGACTATTGACAGAGTAGGACCCTGTAGCGCCAAGATTGAAGTTTTTCAAATAGAAGACGTAAGGGCTGTAAAGCGGAAGAAAATTATTGAAAGGGCAAAGCTCATTTTTACTAAAATGTTTGATGAGACTGTTCCTGAGTCTCAGGAGTTGGCCGATGAGGTACGGCAGTCTGTAAGGATTGATGAACTTACTTACTATGGAAAGTCTAGAATCCCCTGTGGGCCAAATGTGCTTAACTCAGATGCTATCATCATTCTTGAGGGAAGAGCTGACATTCTGAATCTGCTCCGCTATGGTATAAAGAACACTATCTGTGTAGGTGGAACGAACATTCCTCCTGAAGTTGCAGAACTTACTAAAAAGAAAACAGTAACAGCTTTTACGGATGGGGATCGTGGAGGAGAACTCATAATACGTGAGCTTTTACAGGTAGCAGATCTCGATTATGTTGCCCGTGCCCCTGATGGGAAATGTGTAGAGGATCTTGTCCAAAAGGAAGTTATAAGAGCTCTACGCCGAAAAGTTCCTGTAGAACAGATTATCGAAAAATATGGACTTCAAGAGCAGAGAGGGGGAGAAGATGCCTGTAGAGTGGAGAGGAGCTCCAAAAGAAAGATAAGAGCGCCTGAAATAGCTCCCAGGATTGCTGAGAAAAAATTACATAAGCGTGTTAAAGTTCATCGAGTTTCTTCAAAGGCAGATCTTTATGAAGAGGAACCTCAGGGAGAATATACAAAAAAAGCAGAGTCTGGTATCTTTTTTGAAAAGGTCCCAGAAAAAGTCTCAACTCTAGCTCCTGTAATATTAGATAAAGTTAAAGCAAGGCCTGTCACTGCAAAACCCCCAATTTTACCAAGAGCAGTTCCCGTTGCTTCCAGAGTTCTCAGGGAAAAGCCCACTGAGAAAATTTCAGCAGCCGTCAAAGTTCCCAGAGGTGAAGCGGTCAGGGTTTCTCCTGCCCCAGCAAAGACAGTTCCCACTTCTCCTGAAGCTGTTAGGTTCAGGCCTCATGTGGAAGCTCTAAAAGGAACCTTAACAGCCAGAATTCTCGACTCTCAGGATAAGGTAATAGAGGAGATCGCAGTTCGGGATCTTGCAAGCAGGCTAAAAACATACAAAGATAATGTCCAGAGTATAGTTTTTGATGGTGTAATTACCCAGAGGCTAGTTGATATTGCTTCAAGCAATGCAATTAAAAATCTCGTAGGTGTAAAAATAGGCAATATTGCCAAGGTTCCTGCTGATATGGAAGTTTTGACTGCAAGTATGTTTTGAGAGATTTTTTTCTCTCACTTTCTGTTTTTTTCTTGATTATAATGATTGTATCTATTCAAAATCCATATTTTTTCCGGAAAACTTCAACTTCTTATTATTTTTTTTAAAAATTGAAATTTTAATCTTTTTTATTGTTCTACAGAGCTGATTATATCCAAATCTTCATCTTATGTGTAAGATTTATGTATAAAGCGTATGTACTTACCATTATTTGATGTTATTTCACATCATAGTGCTAAACTTCACACTTTCTTCCATAATCTTTCATTATTTTTCATATACATTATATGGAAAAGTTTTTTATCTAAAACTAGGAAAATCATTTCCTCGGATAATTCTTTTATTTGATTCAATGTAATATTAAATTGATCTTGTAAAATTGTAGGTCTGTTCGCTATGCACAAGGAAGAACTAATACAACTGCACACATATATGGCTCAAATGAAAAGGTACTTTGAAAGGCACGGTGTAACTCACGAATTCGATGAGTACAAGGCTTTGTCCATAAGCCCTGTCCACATTCACCGGAGTAAGGCAGATCACAAGCGCGCAATTTTCATTTTAGGAGGCGAGCTTGCGACTCTTATGTCACGGGATGACCCTATCTTTGAGGAAACATCAACTCCAGCTCATATGAGGGAATCATTGAATTCCGCCATCAAGCTCATGGGTAATAACTGATAGGGTTCTTGAAAGTGAAAACGAATTCGTTGTCCGAAAGTATAGATTCCATATATTTTTGTTTTGAAATCAGGAGACGGTAAGGATGAAGATGCATTTTCATCACCATCCCATCCTCTCCATCTGAGTAATATTTTTTCTCAGTCCAGCAGGGTACAAATCCTATTGACTTATATAATTTTTGTGCCCCTGTGTTGCTATTTCTTACTTCGAGTCTTGCATATCGAAGTCCATTCGCAACAAAAATATCACAGATAGCATGAATCAGTTCTGTTCCTATCCCTTTTCCTCGATATTCTTGTTTGACGCCAATAGAAAAAATGTGTCCTTCGTTTTCTGTAGAACGGTAGCCAACAATGTAGCCGATGATTTTTTCGTCCTGCTCGGCGACAAGAAAGCCATCCCCCACGTTTTCGTAAAAGCTCATATACAAGAGGGAGTTGTGCTCTGAAAAGGCCTCAGTTTCAATTTTAAGTACTTCTTGGAAGTCCTCAGGTTCAAAACGCCTTATCATAATATCTAATATATTTCTATCATGTTTTATTATTTCTTGTGATGGGAAAATCTTTTCTAAAGTCCTTAGCTCAGATTTCCTCAAATTATTTTTTGTAGGACTTATTCAGAGATTCACCGTTAAGTTCAGAACTTCTTAATATGTCTGACATCTACCGCAACTCCTCTACTGGATTTTACCATTTCCTCTCCGCTCATCATAGCCCTTCCTACACAGAGCGCTTTTTTCCCAAGTACAACTACTTCATCATTAGGTCGTATTTTCGGATCTGCGTGAGTAACTCCTGGGGCAAGAATTGAACCTCTTGGAAGAAAATCATCAATTGTAACCAGATATTTTTCACTTTTTAACATCAATTCAGCACCTTCTAGCGAAAGAGCAAGCATTCCATATTGTGGAACGAGGGTTGCGAGTTGTTTTTTTCCGACAAAAAGCTGGTACTTAGGGAATCGGCCTTTAACTGCAATTTTTCCCGCTTCTTCAGAGAAAAGAAGCTCAGCATCTTCTCCAAACTGATATTCTGCAATGGCTCTAAAGAAATTCACTTTTTCTGCATTAAGGTTTTTCTTACTAAAGCTTTCAGATGTACAGACAGATTCTACGGTATTTTTAAGATTTGAAAGAGCCTCCATAGACACAAGATTCCCTATGCCAGTATAGATTATTTCAATATTGAGACGGTTTGCCACTCGTTCACAAATTTCCCTGTAAGCTCCTTCTACATGGGCAATAATGGCCTTATACTTGTATCTTGAGAGATAAGCCTCAAGGCAACCAGATACCCAGGCTTTTTCTTCTTCGTCCCAGTGTCCTGTAACCGCAGTGTCATAATGAGACGCAGGGTATGTCAATTCTAGTTCTCTGGGAACTATTCCAAGTGGAGAAGTTAAAATCAACTCATGGACAAATTTCCTGTATTTTCCAAGCGACAGAATAAACTTCTGATGGGATTGGGATATTGAATAAGGTTTTTTAGCAGCACATGGGAAAATTACTAGAATATCAAGATCTGGAGGTGTATATCTCTCCTGTATACGCCGCGCAAATCTTACCACTTCAACTCGGGATAAGGCTTCCGAGGTATCTGCAAGAAGCTGGTTTTGCCTAAAAGCAGGAACTTTTTCTTCAAGGTAGGAATATTCGAAATCTCCAAGTCTTAACAAAGCTGTGAGCCAGGGCCTAACTCTGCATTGGCCCTCAATATGTTCTCTCAATGTTCCGGCTCTAATTCTTTCTCGCACGAGAGAAAGTTCGGCTTCAAGGGCGTTTCTATTGTGAGCTGAAAGGAACTTTGCTCTCTCAATTTTTGGAAGCTTTCTGAGCTCTGCAGGCGTACTTTCAGCACATACTCTGCACCTGCATGGAAACTCTGTAAGGGAGTCAAGATGGAAACTGCCTGCTGCTGTCAGGTAGATGTCAGAATAAGCCTTAATCTCTGCCCTTGTATCGTCCAGAACATCAATTCCGAGATAAGCCAGCATAGCTATATTTTCAGGAAGTGCGAGGTTTGGAGCATAAAGAGCTGTGTCAGGAGGAATCTGGTTTTTAAGCTCTATTACGGTCTCAAGGAATTTGCGGGCATTGTTTTCCAGGGTACCTGCCCCTTCCATTACATACAGGTCGGTTTTGTCAGGTTTTCCTCCTACTCTAAGGAGAGATCCTGTAGGACCTGTATCTTCAATGTTTTCGCCATTAAGGACAGTAAATTTTTCGACTTTTCCGAGGGATTCGGCTGGAATAGCAGGTGGATAAGCTTGATGCGGCAGGATTACGAGAGTCCCGTTTCCTGCTTTTTCTCGGATTTGCTTTATATGTGCTTCAAGTTCTGCATCGGATTTCCCACTCCAGAAACTTCCTGCATCAACAATCGGTCCTGGATTTTCAAGCTTTCCGAGTTCGTCCGTACTCAAAATGCAGGGCGTATGAATCTCGGGAGACAGAAGAAGTTTCCCTGTCCTTGCTGCTCCGTCTCTTTGTTCTATCTCAAAGTACCGTGTCATGTTTGTCCTCTTATGTTTACCAGAATGTAAAGGTTTGTCCTGCATTTTTTCTAATAATTTCCTCTACTCGTTATTTTTCTGAAGCTGAAAGATGCTATGCTTTACTTTTTATTTCATGGTTAACTCTTCAGAAGAAAGGAAGACGGTATATTCTTATATATTATTAATCTTGATTATTTCCTGCAACTCATCTTTGCAACTCATCTTTCATTCATCTGTTGCCAGCCGTGACAGAAATCCTATTTTTTACATCTGAATTTTAATTTGAGGTCTAAAATGGATATAACTACAGAACTTCGAAAAATCGTTGGTGAGAGAGTCTCGGTTTCACCTTCGGAACTTTATTGTTATTCTTCTGACGCATCTCAGGTCAAGGGAATGCCTGATTATGTGGTGCGCCCGAAAAACACAGAAGAAGTAAGCCGGATTGTTAGGCTTGCCTATGAGAATGATATTCCTGTAACTGCAAGGGGAGCAGGCACTGGACTTGCAGGTGGTGCAGTTCCTGTTGGTGGGGGAATTGTGCTGGATATGTCGGGTATGAATAAGATTCTTGAAATCGATATTGATAATATTCAGGTTGTGGTAGAGCCTGGAGCTATTCAGGATGCTTTAAATGATGCACTAAAGCCTTATGGTTTTTTCTTTCCTCCCAATCCTGGCAGTTCAGCCATGTGCACTATCGGGGGTATGATAGGTTACAATGCAAGTGGAATGCGCTGTGTTAAGTATGGTACTACCAGAAACTATGTGCGCGACCTGGAAGTAGTTCTTGCAGATGGAACAGTTATCCATACTGGTTCAAAAATGCTGAAATCCGCTGCAGGATACGATTTGACCCAGCTTATTGTAGGTTCGGAAGGCACACTAGGCATTGTTACGAAAGCCGGCTTGAAAATTGCTCCTCTCCCTAAAACTCGAAAATTGGTAATCACTTCCTTTGAAAATGCAGAGATTGCAGGACAGGCAGTTGTAAAAACCTTTTCAAATGGGGTAATTCCTTCAGCATGTGAAATTCTGGATAGAGTTTCCCTGCAGGTTCTCAGACGCTACGACCCGAAACTTGTACTTCCTTCGGAAGGAGATGTAATTCTTTTCGAGGTCGACGGCACTGAAAACTCGTCACGTGAAGCTGCGGAACAGGTTATGAAAGTCTGTAGACCTCTGGCAATTTCCATAAGGCTTGCAGAAAGCGAACAGGAAATGGCAGACATCTGGGCAGCCAGAAAACTCGTAGGAGCTGCAGTTTCTCGTCTGGACCCAACAAAGAGCCGTATCTATGTCGGAGAAGATGTGGGAGTTCCCATAAAAAAGATCCCAGAACTGTTAAAACGAGCACAGGAAATCGCTGAGAAATTCAATTTGCCTGCTATGAAGTATGGGCACATAGGAGATGGAAACCTTCACCTTGCCCTATTTATTGATGTCTTAAATAAAGATGAGTGGGATCGCTTGAAAAAAGCTGCGGATATGGTCCACAGAACAGCAATTGAGCTTGGAGGCACGGTCAGCTCTGAGCATGGGGTAGGAGCAGCCAGAGCTGAATACATGAAAGCTCAATGGGGTCCTGCTCTTGAGGTAATGCGTGCAATTAAAAAAGTTCTTGACCCGAAGGGAATATTGAATCCGGGCAAACTGGGGTTGTGAAAACCATGCAAAACGAAAGAAAAAAGGAAACTGAGACGGGAAAAGAGCTAGATGAGAAAATCAGCCCGAAAAAGGATGAAAAACAGCCCTCTGAAATTGACCGCAGATCGGTTTATAGATGTGTGCAGTGTGGAACCTGTCGCTCAGTTTGTCCTGTATTTGATGTGGTAGGCTGGGAATCTGCTAATACGCGCGGCAGAATGCTGATAATTAAAAGCTTGCTTGAAGGCATGCCACCTTCCAAAGATATGCTCCCAAGCCTTGCTTCCTGCACAACCTGTGGAATCTGCGCTTCTAAATGTCCTGCAGGAGCAAATCCACCTGAGGTTGTGGAAGCTGCTCGTGCCCAGCTTGTGAAATGCGGCATTACAACAGAAGCCCAGGACAAATTAAAGTCCGCAGTCATGACATATGGAAACTCTTTTGGGGATACAAAAGACCGTAAAAACTGGCTTTCCGAAGAAGAACGTTTAAATCTCCCTGAAAAGTCAGATTATGTTTATTTTGTGGGTTGTTTTGATTCCTATCGCTATCCAGAGTCTGCTAAAAAAACATTTGGAATTTTAAAGCGTTTTGGAGTAACTCTTTTGCCTGATGAACAGTGCTGTACTTCCCCTCTCCTTCGTACCGGATTTAGGGAGGAAGCAGAAGAGGTCATGAAACATAACCTTGAGCAGATTCGAAAGGTAGGAGCACATACAGTTATCACGAGCTGTGCTGGTTGTTATACAGCTCTCAAGAACAACTATCCTGAAGAACTCAATGTTGTCAGCCTTCCTGAGTTTCTTGCCGAACACCTGGAAGAACTTAATTTGAAGAAACTTGACCTTACAGTTACTTACCACGACCCCTGCCACCTTGGAAGGCATAATAAAGTCTATGACGCTCCAAGGAAAGTTATCCAGGCAATCTGTACTCTCAAGGAGATGAAAAACATTAAAGAAAACGCGTGCTGTTGTGGAGGCGGCGGCGGAGTAAGAAGAGGGTATCCTGATATTTCCCTTGAGCTTGCAAGAAACAGGCTTAAAGACGTGCCAGAAGGCGTTGATTTTATTGTCACTTCCTGCCCTCTATGCGTGAGAAATCTCAGCGATGCAGGTGGAGATGTTGAAGTTATTGATATTGTCGAACTCGTGGCAATGGCGCTTGAGTAATCTGGCTGCTTTTAAGTTAGCCATTTCAAGTTTAACTGAAGCTTCTAAGTTGAGTTTTTTAAGAACCGTATTTTTTGGCTCATCCCTTTCTTTTTAATGCATATGACACCATATTTTTATTTTCGGAAAACAATATTAGTTTCAGAATAGATTAGGAGGACAGGGTTATGAGTTGTAAACCGATAACATTTCTTGAAGTTAAGCCTGATACCTTTAACTGTCTGAAAAAAAGGCTTCAGGGTTATGGTATCCAGGTTCCGGCAGGAAACAGGGGAGAACTGTCTGGCAAAGGGGTTATTGCGAATTTCGAATGGGACGGACAGTCCACTCTCACTATTACAATCACGGAAAAACCGTTTATTGTCAGCTGTGATGTCGTAGCCCAGCAAATAAAAAGTTTTGTAAGAACTTGTCACGGCTCGTAAATATTCTCTCTGATTCGTGGGGAAATTTAGAATTAGCTTCGAAAATTAGCTTCGAACTACAATAAGAATTAATTTCACAGAAATTAATTTTTGATTCAGATTATGAGTGAAAGGAAACTGGATACTGAAGGCTGTCAGGGGATTAAATTCACAAATGTGACTCCTGATATCTTTTCTTGCATGAAGAAACAACTTCAAGTCTATGGAATCGAGTTTTCATCAGGAAATTCCAGAGTGCTTGAAGGAAACGGAATAGTTGCCCATTTCAACTGGGATGGTGAGACAAACCTGTCAATTGAGATCAAGGAAAGATCTCTGGACACTTACTGCGGGCAGGTAAGTGGAATGTTCAGGTTTTTCTGGCGTGAGTGTCAGGGTTTATAAAGTGAAACCAATCCATGCTTACATCAGGATTACGTGTGTTTTTACCTTAAAATCGTGTATTTATTTGGATAAAACGGTTCAGGTATATTTTAAAGTAAAAGCGAGAAGTACTTTAAGTTCTTTGTTGAGAATACTTAATATGTATTTTTCACACCTTCTTCACACATCTTCTTCACTTTGTTTTTTGTTTGTTATTTGAGTGTCTACTTTTCGTAATTATTTTGTTTCAATCCTTTATATCTAAAGATACCAGTATTTATATAACTTTAAAACACATGAGTACCATGGAGATGTAAAAATATGTCTGAATCTCCTAACCGATTTCATTGCCTTGATGCCGATGTTTGGATTGAGGTTCCAGATAGGGTAATAGGCGTTACTGGTAATTGCTACGTTGGACGGGATTATATCCCTAAAAACGGTAAAACACGATACGATGTGAGGATCTTCGTTAAGGAAATCAAAATGGAACAAGAGGACCATGATACATTGATTAACGATAATGCTCTAAAATTATCTCGACGTAAGTCAGATGACATTGATGCTTTGATTGAGAAAGGCGTGAATCTGAAAAATTTCGGAAAGTACTATGAAGCTCTGCAAGCATTTGAGAAAGCACTAGAACTCGAACCTGAGAAAAATCGTAGGGATTCTAGTGATCTTCGTCTTCGTGGCGCTCGTAATAAGACCTCTGAAAGGGATCGAAGCAACAATGTAGAACAGTAAATTAAATGAACGCAAAATTTGACTTCGAATTTTCAGCAAATTCGTGAAACTACTGAAATGCTACTAAATTTTAACAATTTACAAACTTGCACTTTAATTAATAAGCATCTTTATGATGAGCCAATTTTACTAACGTCACAGTTTGTTCTTTTTCATTAACAGAAAAACATAGTACAAAGTTAGAATCAACATGCACTCGCTTGTACTTATTCAAAGGATAGTTGAGATTTTTGTAGTGCTGAGGATTAATGCAAATTTCATCAGCTTTCTTGAATACTGCCTCAAACAGTACATGATTCTTTTTGTTTAACTTTCTCAGCTCTTTTGAAAGTTTTCCTTTGATTAATAATTTGTACAAGCTTACTCATCCTCATCAGGCAAGCTTTCGATGTATGCTTTTAGTTCACTGGCATTTTCAAATGGCCCAATTACTTCATCATTTTCCGAATCAAGCATTTCTTTTATGAACTCAGGCTTGTATTGAGATTCAAGTATTTTTTCTTCATACTGAGCTACAACTAAGTCAAGAGCTGCACTCTTATCCTTTAGATTATATTTGGCTTTAACAATATTCAGAACCTGATTTGTTCTGTCTGATAGTTTAACTCTAGCTTGTATCATATGCATCCCTTATGCACATAATATGCACACGTTATCTATAAAACTATCTTTCTGTGAAGTCGAAAAATACTGGTTTTTATGAGAAAACATCTGTATACTGCAGATTTTTCTATTATTCCTGAGGATTTTCTCTCTCAATTGGATTTATTATCCAATTGCTACAAGATTTTAATTTTTTAACAATTGATGGTGGTAGTGGATTGTTTGCTAAATGATTATTGCAGAAACAAACACGTCTTTCATAGTTTTCAGCTTTTTCGTAATAGTAAATTATAACGGCAGAAATTTTATCATTCTTTTTTCTTTCTCCAGGCTCCAAAATCCCATCAAGCCTTATGTGATCAAATCCAAAACCACGTATTATGTTAGTAATTTCATGGTAAGATGTGTTTTTTATTTTTAATGCAATAATACCTGGGTGAGCAACAGACAATTGCTCCCTTTCTGTCTAAGTTTTCCTGCAAACTTTATAGGCTTGCGTTTTGTAATATAGCCATAATCTACAGAACTATTTTCAATTTTTTCCCATTCGGCATCTTTTTCATTCCAATGAATCTTTGATCCATCACACCAGATTATTCCAAAATCACCAAAAAATGTAGAAACTTCAATAAATATCTGGGGGTCAACATTTGTAACCTTGATATCATTATTTTTACTGTTTTCTAGAGGTGGAGGCTCAAATTCAATATCAAAACCTATTTCTTTACATAATAATCCTATTTCCAATTCTGCTAGTGCACCCTGATAGTTCTCTTTATTTCCAAGCTTATTTTGAAAATGATCCTCTGCTTTTTTGATTTCGTCTTTTAAAGTTAATAAGCAATTCTCAACATGTTCAAGATAAGCAGCAGAAAATTCATCATTTTTTATTATCTCTTCTACTATAGGGTGTTCCGTTTCTTCTTTTGTAAGTTCTGTTTCAATCCATTCCTGCGTAAAAAAATCAGCAATATGAGGGTATTTCCTATTTATTTCTAAAAAAGATGTCATAATAAAAAAATGTATTATGAATTATATTATTATTCCTATCATATCATGATAATTTATAAAGTATACAGAACTTTCAGTGTAATACTATTTATGGTATTGATACTTAAACATAGTTATATACTATTAGAAAGTATATTTCTTCATGAACTGCCCCAAATGCAATAGTTCCAGTCACAAAAAGAACGGTATAGTTGGCGGGCGTCAACGGTACAAATGCTCTGATTGTGGCTATAACTATACAGTAGAGCTAAAATCAACTGCTTTTTCCGCTTCTGTAAAAAGACAGGCTTTACAACTTTACCTTGAAGGATTGGGCTTTCGTTCAATAGGAAGAGTTTTAGGGGTGAGTCATGTTTCTGTCCAAAAATGGATAAAGAAATTTGGTCAAGAGTGAGAGGACCTAAAAAGTGAAAATGAGATATCTATTGTTGAAATGGATGAGATGCATACTTACATCTGTAACAAAAAAATATTAATGGATCCTTTTGGTAACAGAGGAACAGAAACTGGAAAACTACTTTGGGAAAAAGTGAAGAAAAAAAATTGGAGAAGTGATGACAGATCACTGGAGAGCATATGCAGAGTTTCTTCCTGAAACGATTCATACTCAATCCAAAGCAGAAACGTATACTGTTGAAGGATATAACAGCATATTGAGGCACTTTCTAGCAAGATTGAGAAGAAAGACAAAGTGTTATACGAAGAGTCTTGAAATGCTAAAGTACTCGGTTATTCTATTGATGAAATACAGAAATAAAGAGTTAACTATGTTTAGTTAGCAATACCAAATATAAAACTAGATATATTTAAGTAACAATGCCCTATTTATTTACTCTATATAACTTACGCACTTGAAACAAAAACAGTAGCATTAAACCCATATCTTACTAAAATTAAAATTTAACTATGACTTTTACTTTTGCCTTTTTTCTTTTCTTCTTATCAAACACTTATGGGCATTTCCTACAAGGTCAAGTCTTCCTGCCTTCTCTAGAGCTTCATATACAAGTTCGTAATTTGCAGGGTTCCTGTAGTGCATGAGGGCTCTCTGCATGGCTTTTTCTTTCTTACCTTTTGCAACGTATACTTTTTTGCCTGTGAACGGGTCCAGTCCCGTATAATACATGCATGTCGATACGGTCATAGGAGTTGGAGTAAAGTCCTGTACCTGTTCGGTATAGCCTCCATGGTCCCGCACATACTCTGCCATTTCTATCATATCTTCAAGAGTACAGCTCGGGTGACCTGACATCAGGTAGTTTACGATGTACTGTTCTTTGTCGCACTTCCGGTTGAGAGCTGTAAATTTCTGGGTAAATTTCTCGTAGACTTCCCTGCCTGGCTTGCACATTGCATTTGTGACCTGCCTTGAAAAATGCTCAGGCGCGATTCTTAATTGCCCGCTGATATGGTGAGCGCAAAGTTCTTCGAGGTATTCTTCATCTTTAAGAGCCAGGTCATAACGTACCCCGTAACCTGTAAAGACCTGCTTAACTCCCGGAAGTTCGCGCAGCCGGCGTAAGAGTTCAAGCAATTTTTTGTGGCTGGTATCCAGGGCAGGGCAAACGCGAGGATAAAGGCAAGATTTGTCCAGACAAGCTCCTTTTTTCTCCCAGGTTTTACACTCCATGCCGTACATGTTTGCACTTGGACCGCCAACTCCGTTTATAATGCCCTTGAAATCCGGTTTTTCCGTTAGCTTTTTTGCTTCATGCAAGACAGATTCAATGCTGCGGCTTGCAATCATGCGTCCCTGGTGTTCTGTAATTGCACAGAAAGCACAGCCTCCAAAACATCCTCTGTGCGTTGTAAGAGAGAATTTTACCATTTCCAGGGCAGGAATGGGTTCAGTATAAGAAGGATGTGTTTCACCAGTAAACGGCAGTTCATATACATGATCCATTTCAGCTTCTTTAAGGAGGCGCATTGGTCTGTTCTGCACAATTACGGTTTTCGGGTGAGGTTGAATAACCTCTTTTCCAGAAACAGGGTTCTGTTCTGTGAAATACATACGAAAAGCCTTTGCAAAAGCTGCTTTATCCTGAGAAACTTCTGAAAAGGAAGGAATTTCCACATATTCTTTTAAAAATTCGGCTGGATCATCAGCTTCGGTTGGATTCTCAGCTATTTTTTCGTTTGTTTGTTCATATTTTTCCTGATATTGTTTTTCAGATTCCTTTTTTTCCGGTTTCTTATTATTCGGGCTGTTATCTGACTTTTCGACTCTTTCTTTGTCGAATTTTTCTTTGCCTATTTTTTCTTTGAGTTCTTTCCAGGCTTTAACTTCCATCTTCCAGACTGTGCCCGGAATATCTCTGATATTTTTGATATCTTCCCCGGTTTTCAGTCTTTTTGCAATTTCCACAATTTGAAGTTCTCCCATACCGTAGACTATCAGGTCAGCAGGCGCGTCAGCCAGAATTGATTGTCTAACCTTATCTGAAAGATAGTCATAATGAGCAAAACGACGTAAAGAAGCCTCAATCCCCCCTAACACTATAGGCACTTCAGGGAATGCCTCTTTAATCCTGTTTGAGTAAATTATCACGGCGCGATTCGGGCGAAGTCCTGCTTTTCCTCCGGGGGAATAAGCATCCTTATTTCGCGGCTTCAGTCCTGGGGTCAGGTTGCTGACCATAGAATCAGTATTTCCTGCACTTACTGAAAAAAAGAGTCTTGGTTTTCCAAATTTTTTGAAATCTTCAGGGCTGTCCCAGCGCGGTTGGGCAATAACTCCTACTCTAAAGCCAGCATCTTCTAGGACTCTTCCTATTATTGCCGTACCAAAACTGGAGTGGTCTACATAGGCATCTCCAGTAACAAGAATAATGTCAAGCTCCTTCCAGCCGCGAGCTTTCACTTCTTCATGACTCCTTGGAAGGAATTTCGATAAAGGTATGCGAGGAGAGATGAACTTTCCTTTCCTTTTCTTCTTTCCTTGTTTGGTTCCAGATCTCTTCTCTGATTTCTTTACCTCTTTGATCTGGGATTTTACTTCTGAGAACTTTGAAACTGCTGGATTTTTCGCCATGGTTTGCTTTTAAGCTCCTCGTTTTTAACTTCTGATTTACAGATATTAATTACCGATTTAACAGCTATTTTGACTTTTTGTTGACTTTTTGTAGCTTTTTTGTAGCTTTTTTGTAGATTTCTCTTACTGAGCTCTATTCCTTAACATTAGTGGTGAGTTGGCTTTATTCTCCAGTCATCATTTTTAACATTCTGTATGAAGCCATAATCTGGTTGTTCCCATCTCTGTCTGTAGGAGCTCCATGTCCAGGGTACAGGTTTTTAACATCCAGTTTTGTGAGCTTTTCTATTGAACTAGCCATTTTTTCAGGTTCTGAACTTTCAAAATCGGTTCTTCCAAAACCTCCGCCTGAAAACACAGTATCTCCGGAAAAAAGACTTTTTGAGACTGGTTCATAGAGGCAGATACTTCCTTTTGAATGACCTGGGGTATGAATAACTTCCAGATATTCCCCATTTCCTATGTCTATTTTATCTCCATCTTCATATGTAATAGTAGGCTTGACTACAGGAGCCCGTTCTCCAAAAATCATGGACATGCTAAGATAGTCGTTATTTACGCTTTCAAGATCAGCTTTGTGTATTCCTACTTCTGCACTGCTTTTCTCTACAATAGCTGCTGCTGCCGCGGCATGATCGTAATGGCAGTGGGTCAATACTATCAGTTTCAAGTCTGTGAGCTTGATGTACTTTTCCAGTTGCTTAATAATAAGGTTGCTACTCATTCCCGCGTCGATCAGGACTCTCCCATTTACCAGATAAACGCTGGAGTCGTAAGCTGTAGGGCATATGTACTGGACTTCCATAGTTTTTCCTCTTTACCTTTCTTCCTTATTATTTTCTTTTAATTTATAGCATTATTTCTCAGTCCACTATTTTCTTTTAAAATATGTCTGAGAATTCTGAGATTTAGATATTAAACACTCTGCGCGCATTTTCGGTTGTTGATTTTGCAATTTCTGCTGGATCCATATCTTTAAGTCGCGCTACTACAGGGATGGAATCTGCTATAAAAGCAGGTTCGTTTCTTCCTTTGCGCGGAGAAAGGAAGGGGCTGTCAGTTTCCAAAAGCAAGTTTTCAAGTGGTACCGCTTCTACAAGATCCTGATGATACTTGGAAAAACAGACAAGGGTTGCCATGGAAATGTAGTACCCCATATCCACGATTTTCTTCATGGTCTCAATAGAACCGCTATAACAGTGATAAATAACTGTGTCTACGTTTCTGACAAGCTTCAGTACTTCTTCTTCAGCCATTCTTGCGTGCACTACAAGAGGTTTGTCCAGATTTTTTGCAAGCTCAATTACTTTTTTGAATGCAACAGTCTGTCTTTCACGTTCTTCAGTTGTTTTACAGTCCTGAAAATCTAGACCTGCTTCTCCTATTCCTACTGCTTTTTCAGCATTTGTTTCAATCTGAGCAAGAATAGCGTTTATCTCTGTATCTTCTCCTTCTCTGCCAATATCAGGACTTAAGCCAAGAGCGGCATGAATATCTTCGTGTGTTTCCGCAAGTTCAAGGCTAATGCAGTTGCCTTTTAGGGAAATTCCGGAATTGATCATTCCAACAATTCCTGCCTCCCTGGCTCGGAGGATAGACTCTCCTCTATCGCGGTCGAATTTAGGAAAATCAAGATGACAGTGAGAATCAATAATTGGATAAGGCATGGGTCTGTATTCCACCTCATTTTATTTTACTTTTTATACATGGGTTTTGGAATATAGACTCAAAAAATGAGTAGGGGAGCCAGTTCTTATCCTATTTTTTGTTTTTGACGTTTTAATTATTCAGGCTCTTTAATCCGTTTTATCTGGCTCCAATCAATTCAGTTTTTTGCCTCTTTTTTATACAACAGGTTCATAGCATTTACAAGGGCTTCTACAGAAGCCATAACTATATCTGGGTTTGCAGATCTTGCAGTTACAACTTTCCCCTTTTCATTTTCGAGACCTATGTATACATCTGCAAGGGCATCTGCTCCTCCTGTAATTGCTTCGATCCTGAATTCCTGGAGCCTAAAGTGGTTACTTTCTCCCAGGATGTCTCTTACAGCTTTCAGGGCGGCATCTACAGGGCCAACTCCGGTTCTTGCTGCAATGGTTTCTTTACCTTTGATATCTGCTTTGACTACTGCAGTCGGTGTGAGGATATTTCCTGTCATTACAGAAACTTCTTTGAGTTTGATAAGTTCTTCTTCAGAACTTGCTTTCCCTAGCACTGCCGAAGCAACCGCATAAAGATCAGCATCTGTAATCTGCTTCCCTTTATTTGCAATCTCTTTTATTCTGGATACTATTTCATCAAGCTGTTTGTCGTTGCTGATTATACCTGCAGATTCTAGAGATTGCTTGACTGCATGTTTACCTGTGTGCTTACCAAGTACAATACGTCGTCTGTGTCCTACCATTTCCGGAGTCATTATTCCAGGTTCGAAAGTATCGGATTTTTCGAGTACTCCCTGACTGTGAATTCCTGACTCATGGGAGAAGGCATTTTGGCCTACGACAGGAGTATTTGGAGGCAGTCTGATTCCAGTATAATTTTCAATCATTTTCGAGGTTTCTACAAGATATTCGGTTCGAATATTCGTTTTTGCCCCGTAGATTGAGGTCAGACTCATGACTGTCTGGGAAAGATCGGCATTTCCTGCCCTTTCACCAATGCCGTTTATTGTAACCTGAACCTGAGATGCGCCTGCCTCAACTGCCATAAGGCTGTTTGCTACAGCAAGTCCAAAATCGTTATGGCAATGTACATCAATGGGAATCGTTATTTCTTTCGCGATATCCTTTATCTGTTTATACATTGCAGATGGGATCATAATGCCAACGGTATCTGGCACGTTAATTATATCGCATCCTGCTTCCTGCACTGCTTTGAAAACCTCAATGAGATATTCAGGTTCGGTTCTCGTAGCATCCATTGCAGAAAACATGCATCTTCTCCCGTTCTCTTTAATGTATTGGACAGATTCCACAGCCATTTGAATGACTTCTTCCTGGCTCTTTTTTATGGTATATGTCCTCTGTACTTCAGAAGTAGGGACGAAAGTATGCACAAGTCCAACATCACTTTCAAAACAAGCATCAATGTCTTTTTTCAATACACGGGCAAGGCCACATACTTCAAGATCCAACCCGGCATTAGATATTGATTTTACGGATTCTTTATCTCCTTGTGATGAGATCGGAAATCCAGCTTCTATAATGTCTACCCCTAGTTTATCAAGTTGATGGGCAATTTCTAGTTTCTGGGCAGAAGTTAGAGATACCCCTGGGGTTTGTTCTCCGTCACGCAGTGTTGTGTCAAAAACAGTTACCTTTTTATTCTTCATAGGTTCGATATAAAAATCGATCCCTTCTTTCAGTTTTTATATCCATAATAATCATCTATTTTAATGCAGATTTCTTCTATATAAATCTCACGAGAGTTTTTTAATATTTTTCTATATGTTTTATTTTTAAGTTTTTGATATAACCTCCAATAGAAAACTATTTATACTAAATCCTCTATTCTAAGGTTGCTTCTCAAGGTGTCACACGACATCTACGAGAGTGAAAAACGGGAATTGAAAAACGAAGCTTATTAACAAAGCTTAAAGGTACCAAAAAACGGTATATCAAAAACGGATATAAAAGGGTGCCTAAAGCCGTTGTTTTTGGAACAATGGCTCTTAAAAATGGACAAGTTAAGGATTCAAAAGCACAATTCTTTTGAAATCTTTCAACTATTCTCTTTTCCCTCTTCAGGAATAAGTATATATATCATTAACTCCTTGTGGATATCCCTCTCACAATGCGATTGTGTTGAGGTGAATAACACAAAGCTTTATATATAAGAAATCCCTTGTATGTATTCCTGCGCAAGTTGATTGCGTAGGTGAAAAATTATAAATTTCTTTCATCTTTTAATGGAGACAAGAGTTTTTTCTTGTCTGACGAGGATTTTTGTCGGTTCGGTTAATTCTGGGCGGTGAGAGTTTTTTCATACAACAATCATCGCGAAACGAATAATAACTGAATTGATAGTTGTTAGTGCAAGTTTCTGCGACCAAGACCTTTAATTTGAAGTGTGCGATACATTAACAATTCTGGTTGATCCTGCCAGAGGTTACTGCTATCGGTGTTCGTCTAAGCCATGCGAGTCATATGTAGCAATACATGGCATACTGCTCAGTAACACGTGGATAACCTGCCCTTGGGACTGGTATAACCCCGGGAAACTGGGGATAATTCCGGATACCGCATATATGCTGGAATGCTTTATGCGTCAAATGGATTCGTCCGCCCAAGGATGGGTCTGCGGCCTATCAGGTAGTAGTGGGTGTAATGTACCTACTAGCCTACAACGGGTACGGGTTGTGAGAGCAAGAGCCCGGAGATGGATTCTGAGACATGAATCCAGGCCCTACGGGGCGCAGCAGGCGCGAAAACTTTACAATGCGGGAAACCGTGATAAGGGGACACCGAGTGCTAGCATCATATGCTGGCTGTCCAGGTGTGTAAAATACACCTGTTAGCAAGGGCCGGGCAAGACCGGTGCCAGCCGCCGCGGTAACACCGGCGGCCCGAGTGGTGATCGTGATTATTGGGTCTAAAGGGTCCGTAGCCGGTTTGGTCAGTCCTCCGGGAAATCTGATAGCTTAACTATTAGGCTTTCGGGGGATACTGCCAGGCTTGGAACCGGGAGAGGTAAGAGGTACTACAGGGGTAGGAGTGAAATCTTGTAATCCCTGTGGGACCACCTGTGGCGAAGGCGTCTTACCAGAACGGGTTCGACGGTGAGGGACGAAAGCTGGGGGCACGAACCGGATTAGATACCCGGGTAGTCCCAGCCGTAAACGATGCTCGCTAGGTGTCAGGCATGGCGCGACCGTGTCTGGTGCCGCAGGGAAGCCGTGAAGCGAGCCACCTGGGAAGTACGGCCGCAAGGCTGAAACTTAAAGGAATTGGCGGGGGAGCACAACAACGGGTGGAGCCTGCGGTTTAATTGGACTCAACGCCGGACAACTCACCGGGGACGACAGCAATATGTAGGCCAGGCTGAAGACCTTGCCTGAATCGCTGAGAGGAGGTGCATGGCCGTCGCCAGTTCGTACTGTGAAGCATCCTGTTAAGTCAGGCAACGAGCGAGACCCGTGCCCACTGTTACCAGCATATCCTCCGGGATGATGGGTACACTGTGGGGACCGCCGGTGTTAAATCGGAGGAAGGTGCGGGCTACGGTAGGTCAGTATGCCCCGAATTTCCCGGGCTACACGCGGGCTACAATGAATGGGACAATGGGCCCCTCCCCTGAAAAGGGCTGGCAATCTCACAAACCCATCCTTAGTTCGGATCGAGGGCTGTAACTCGCCCTCGTGAAGCTGGAATCCGTAGTAATCGCGTTTCAATATAGCGCGGTGAATACGTCCCTGCTCCTTGCACACACCGCCCGTCAAACCACCCGAGTGAGGTATGGGTGAGGGCACGAACGTCGTGTCGTGTTCGAACCTGTGCTTTGCAAGGGGGGTTAAGTCGTAACAAGGTAGCCGTAGGGGAATCTGCGGCTGGATCACCTCCTAAGCAAAAAAACCGACTGCCCAGATGCCGATAAACCGATACAAAATCCTCAACCCATTAAACAATTGATCATCACAAATGATCAATTCATCATACTCATCAAATGCACCCGGAAAGTAAATTTTCGGGGAAGGGCTGATTGCCTGTGTTGACACTCAGGTACATGAAGTCATGTATAAGTGCTGTATATTGGACGCTTACTGGACCTGGTTAGGATACACAGGAATTATACTATCAGGTGGATGGCTCGGCTCAAGAGCTTATGAAGGACGTGCCAAGCTGCGATAAGCCCGGGGTAGGCGCAAGGAGCCTATGAACCCGGGATCTCCGAATGGGACCTCTCCATAGTGATCAGTAATGATCGGGAACGCTCCGAATTGAAACATCTTAGTAGGAGCAGGAAAAGAAATCAACCGAGATGCCGTAAGTAACGGCGAGTGAACACGGCACAGTTCAAACCGAATCCCTTCACAGGGAAATGTGGTGTTGAAGGGCTGTTCAAACGTCTGGCGGCTAAACAGAACTTGCCTGAAACGGCAGACCGTAGAGTGTGACAGTCACGTATGTATAAACCAATAGACTGGAACATGTCCCTGAGTACCGTGCGTTGGATATCGTGCGGAAATCTGGGGGGCACCAACCTCCAAAACTAAATACTCCTTGAGACCGATAGTGAAATAGTAGGGTGACCGAACGCTGAAAAGTACCCCGAGAAGGGAGGTGCAAAGTGCCTGAAACCTGATAGTGATAGAACGATACGGCATGAAAGGATCTTTGACATGAAGGAAACATTCGCGAGAATGCTGTACGAATGCCACTGCCAATGTTGTATCTTACGTTTTGAAGAACGGGCCAGGGAGTTTATCTCAGTGGCAATGGCTAACCTTTTATCTGGGCAGCCGAAGCGAAAGCAACATGTGCGCAACTCTCACGGGTGAGGCACGGCGTATTCAAGTGCGTGGAGTCACTGGGGTAAGACCCGAAGCCGGGTGATCTAGGCGTGGGCAGGTTGAAGCGTGGCGAAAGCTACGTGGAGGACCGCAAGCGGTATTGATCTGCAAATCATTCGTGTGACCTGCGTCTCGTAGTGAAATGCTAATCTAACCCGGCATCCGCTGGTTCCTTCCAAAACATGTCGCAGCATGACCTGACTGGAGATCGTCGGTGGAGTAGAGCACTGATTAGCGATTCCGGGGGGGAAACTCCTCGCCCGCGTGTCAAACTCCAAACCCACCGTCATCGAAGAAAGTCGGAGTCCGGACTGCTGGGGTAAGCTTGTAGTCCGTAAGGGAGACAACCCAGCCCGTGGTTAAGGTCCCCAAGTGTCGACTAAGTGTTAACACTAAAGGGCGTCCCAAGCCCCAGACAGCTGGAAGGTTAGCTTAGAAGCAGCTACCCTTTAAAGAGTGCGTAACAGCTCACCAGTCGAGGTTTGGGGCCCCGAAAATTGACGGGGCTCAAGTCGACCACCGATACCACGGAGTACCGTAAGGTAATCTCGTAGGAAGGCGTTGCGTTCGGATCGAAGCAGGGCTGTAAAGTCCTGTGGACCGTTCGCAAACGAAAATCCTGGTAATAGTAGCAGCAAAGCAGGGTGAGAATCCCTGCCGCCGAAGGGGCCAGGTTTCCTCGGCAATGATCGTCAGCCGAGGGTTAGTCGGTCCTAAGACGTACCGTAATTCGAGTACGCCGAAAGGGAAACAGGTTAATATTCCTGTACCATTTAGCAATCAGTCTGACGTCTCCGGGCAGGCCGAGCGGCGCCGTCGCGCCGTCTAAGCAGCGAATCCCGTGGAGAGCCGTAATGGCGAGAAGCGGGGGAATCTGTAATGGCTAAAGTCGGCTGCACCCAGGGACCCGTGAAAAGGCGCTAAATGTCCGTACCAAGATCTGACACTGGTGCCCCTAGCTGAAAAGGCTAAGGCGTGTCGGAGTACTTCAGTTAAGGGAATTCGGCAAATTAGCTCCGTAACTTCGGGAGAAGGAGTGCCTGCTGTGAAGACAGCAGGTCGCAGTGACCAGGGGGCTCTAACTGTCTAATACCAACATAGGAGATTGCAAACCTGTAAAGGCTAGTACAATCTCTGAATCCTGCTCAGTGCAGGTACCTGAAACCCCGGTTCAACGGGAAGAAGGGCCTGTAAACAGCGGGGGTAACTATGACCCTCTTAAGGTAGCGTAGTACCTTGTCGCTTAATTGGCGACTTGCATGAATGGATCAATGAGAGCCCTACTGTCCCTAACTGGAATCCGGTGAAGCTTACATTCTAGTGCACAGTCTAGAGACCTCTAGGGGGAAGTGAAGACCCCGTGGAGCTTTACTGCAGCCTGTCGCTGGGTTGTGGTTCTGGATGTACAGAGTAGGTAGGAGGCATCGAAGCGGGTGCGCCAGCATTCGTGGAGCCGCAATTGGGACACTACCCTTCTGGAACTACGACCCTAACTCTGAGAAGAGGACCCCGATAGGTGGGCAGTTTGCCTGGGGCGGGACGCCCTTGAAAAGATATCAAGGGCGCACAATGGTTGACTCAAGTGGGTCGGAAACTCACTGAAGAGTGCAAGAGCATAAGTCAGCCTGACGTCATTCAGCATAGCAGTGGATGGCGAGACGAAAGTCGGTTCTAGCGAACTTTTGAGCCTCCTTGGTGGGGGCCAAAAATGACAGAAAAGTTACCCCGGGGATAATTGAGTCGTTGCCGGCAAGAGTACATATCGACCCGGCAGCTTGCTACCTCGATGTCGGTTCTTTCCATCCTGGCCGTGCAGCAGCGGCCAAGGGTGAGGTTGTTCGCCTATTAAAGGAGATCGTGAGCTGGGTTTAGACCGTCGTGAGACAGGTCGGTTACTATCTACTAGAGGTGCACGAGGTCTGAGGGTAAGCTGCTTTTAGTACGAGAGGAACCAAGCAGCGGCGCCACTGGTGTACCGGTTGTCTGACAAGGCATCGCCGGGCAGCTACGCGCCAAGGAATAAGAGCTGAATGCATCTAAGCTCGAACTCTCACCTAAAAAGAGACCTCATTAAGGATTCCGGTAGAAGACCGGTTTGATAGAAACGGGATGTAAGCACCAAGGCAACGAGGTGTTCAGTCCGCGTTAACTAACCATCCGTTCCTTTCCTAATCAAGTCCAGGCGAAATCCATTATGCAGCACATCTATACATGACTTCATTTCCTCATCAATTCCGCAATCCCCTTCATATATTGAGTCTGGCGGCCATAGCGGCAGTGTCACTCCTGTACCCATCCCGAACACAGTAGATAAGCCTGCCCACGTTCCTTACTGTACTGAAGTACGCGAGTCTTCGGGAACTCTGGATCGCTGCCATTCTCACTATATTACTCTATTATTTCTCTATCTTTTCTATGAAAATTTTACTATAGCTAAAAATTACTTCTTTTCAATATCGTTTGTTATTTGTACTATTATTTTTTGTTGCATGTTTCTTTTGTGTTTCTTTTGTAGTTGAAATTGTTTATAACTCTCATTCTCAACCAGTTTTTCAAACCTTATCCGCTTAAAATTGTTAAATATAATGAAGTCTTTTATTATTTTGGGGAACAGACTCTGACTGATGAAAATAAAATGGATCAAGATATGAGAGTAGCTTTAGATATAGACTTAGCAAATGGCTTTTGACTAGAGATGAATGTGTTTTCACGGGTGTTTAATAGTTCAAAATCAGGATGATAAGTCCATAAGTGAACATTTAAGTGGAGCAATTAATATTTGGGTAAATATAAAGGAAGAGTTTACAACACAGAAAATTGTTTCTGATATATGTGAGTTTCTTAAAATGAAAATAAAGACCTTTACTTTCGCTTAATGGAGAAATGTGCTCTAAAAGGCATAAGTATAGGTGAAGGTATATTTGAAGCATTGAGCATGTGTCAATGTGAAGAAGCAATAACTAATCCTCAATATGAAAAATCTGATGACATCTCTTATGTATGATTCCTAATGTCTGCATTTTAACTTTACTAAGATTTCAACATAATTTTTTGCACTTTATGTATGCTTATTGAGGGCAATCACAGGTTTTTTATATTCTCTACTCTAATCTGCATTCTTACCAATAGTTTGTTCTTTTTTGCTAAAGTTTACCACTGAAATTTATACTTTTTTTTTCTTTCTCTCATATACAAAAAAATTAACTCACTGTAACTCTCTCTGGTAAATTCTAATTATTGTTTTATATCTATTTAGGTGAGATTATATATTCAATTATTAGCTCTTCCATAGTCTAAATTATATATTAGTTCTGAAAACAAGATTCCTTTTTAATATATGTTTATTTACCAGAAAACATCTGTATAATTATAGGGGGTAGTTTCTGAATTACATCGAAAGCTATATCGAAACTTGGAAAGATGTTATTCAAAACCCGTCTGATTTTTTCAGAGAAATGCCAAAGACGGGAGGGTATGCTGATCCACTTACCTTCACAGCAATAAGCTTCATTATATATGCGCTTTTAACCGCCCTTTTAACTGTGTTTTTTGGACGTGGAATGTATATTGGCGGTATGTATGGAGGCATGTCTGGAGGCATGTATGGTGGAATGTACAGTAGCGCGAGAAGTTTCGGCTTTCTCGCAATACTTATGACTGTAATTATATCACCTATTGCGGGTGTTATTTCTCTCTTTATCGAATCTGCAATTCTTTACGTCCTTTATAAAGTACTTGGAGGAACTGGAAGTTACGAGGGTACTGTAAGATTCGTTTCTTATGCTACTGCTGTGCTGGTACTTTCCTGGATTCCTATCATTAGTTAGATTGTTGGGATCTATGGAATATATCTCTATATTGTGGGTGGTATGTATGTACATGACATGATCATGGCAAGATCCGCAATAGCTATACTTCTACCAACTTTAGTTGTAATCTTAATTATGGCTATAGTTATGGCAGAACTATTTGCTTTATCAGGATTATTTCCGTTCTTAATTTTTCTCTAATGAGTTATCCTTTTATAGGAATAACTCCTTTTATTTTTTGTATCTGAATTCCTTATAAATTTACAAAACTATTGCCGCAAACTAAATATTTATATATTAGAACTTACTTTATTTGAATCTACGCGACCGAAGCGTGATCAAGAATGCCAAGATGGCGGAGCGGCTACGCAATCGCCTGCAGAGCGATTCCATTCCGGTTCGAATCCGGATCTTGGCTTTTTCTTTATATAATTATTAATCAAAAATTATATTCTAAGATATTTCAAACAAATTTGCATAATGCCAAGATGGCGGAGCGGCTACGCAATCGCCTGCAGAGCGATTCCATTCCGGTTCGAATCCGGATCTTGGCTTTTTTAAAAACTTTTTTGTTTTGTGTTTTTTGTTCTTTGTTCTTTGTGGTATTATCCATAAAGTTATAGAGTTTTTTAATATTTCTACTGTATTTATTGATTTTTTAATATTCTGATTTTTTCTTTCAGAGCTTTTGGTTTTTTATATTAGAGAATACTAGTTCGGATCATGGACATCGAAGAACTCATGAAGAGGCTTTTTGAGCTTTATCCTGAAGATGATACCAATGGTTTTAAAGATCCTTTTTTTGTGTTAATTTCTACTGTGATGTCCCACAGAACTCGGGATGATGTGACCTATCCTGCAGCAAGGAAGCTTTTTGAAATATTTTCAACGCCTGAAGAAATGGTAAAAGCTGATGTTAGTGAAATTGAAAATCTCATAAAAGATGTGGGTTTTTACAGGGTCAAGGCAGGAAGAATAAAGGAAATTTCCAGAATTCTTCTGGAAAAATACGATGGTAAGGTTCCTGATGATATGGAGGCTCTTCTCGAATTGCCTGGAGTAGGCAGAAAGACTGCTAACTGTGTTCTTGCCCATGCTTTTCTTAAGGATGCTCTTGCAGTGGATACTCACGTTCACAGGATTTCTAACAGGCTTGGTCTGGTAGAGACAAAAATTCCTGAGGAAACTGAAACTGAATTAAAAAAGATCTTTCCCCAGAGATACTGGAGACATATAAATCTCTTGCTTGTAAAATTAGGGCAAAATATCTGCCGACCTATTTCTCCCAGGTGTGAAATCTGTGCCCTAAATGATATGTGTCCCAAAATACTCTTTTAATAGGAATTTTTCTGTAGCCTTAAATTCTGAAATCAAATCCATAAATCGAAATTCTCATACCCTATCGAGGCTGGACAAAAACCTGCTAGATATACGAGATTAATTTATATATAAAGCCTGCATTTAGCAGGCAAAAGGGTTATTCGTATCCTTAATTGATGGTAAATTAATTCCAGGTATACGGCTATCTACACCGTTATCAATACTCAGGATTATATCATTTATCACATTTACGAGGTCAAATATGTTTCAAATAGGAGAAGCTTTAATGGGGCAAGGTGCAGAACTTGCCCATGTTGATTTGATGATTGGAGACAAAGGAGGGTCCTGTAGGACAGGCTTTTGCAAACGGTCTTACCCAGCTTTCAGTCGGACATACTCCACTCCTTTCTGTTATTAGGCCTAACCTGCCACCTAAACCTTCAACTCTTATTATCCCGAAGGTTACAGTAAAGAATATGGAACAGGCATGAAGAATTTTTGGACCTGCTCAGTCCGCTGTTGCAAAGGCAGTAGCAGATTCAGTTGAAGAAGGCGTAATCTCAAAGGACCAGGTTGAAGATCTTGTCATTGTAGCTAGTGTCTTTATCCATCCTGACGCTCAGGACTACAACAAAATCTATAGATACAACTATGGAGCCACAAAACTCGCAATCAAGCGTGCTCTTGAGGGCTTCCCGGACATCAATACAGTTCTTGAAGAAAGCAACAAGTCTACTCATGCTATTATGGGATTCAAGGTCACAAGGCTCTGGGATCCACCCTATCTGCAGGTTGCTTTTGACAATCCTAACATTGAATTCGTGCAATCTGCTATTTCTCAGATTCCTAAAAGCGATCACGTTATTATCGAAGCAGGTACACCTCTTATCAAACGCTATGGTATGGATGTAATTTCGAAGATCAGAGAGGTAAGGCCTGATGCTTTCATAGTAGCTGACCTGAAGACTCTGGACACCGGAAACCTTGAAGCAAGAATGGTCGCTGACGCTGCAGGAGACGCTATTGTAGTTTCTGCCCTTGCTCCTATCAGCACTATTGACAAACTTATTGAGGAAGCTCATAAGACTGGTATCTATGCAGTGATGGATACACTTAATCAGCGCGATCCAATTGCTGTCTTAAAACAGCTTAAGGTCATGCCTGATGTCATTGAACTCCACCGCGGAATCGATATTGAGTCCACTGAACATGCATGGGGCAATATCAGCGAGATCAAGAAGATTGCTCCAAAAACTCTTGTTGCTGTTGCAGGTGGCGTCCGTCTTGACAAAGTGCCTGTGGCTCTCAGCCAGGGTGCTGACATTCTTGTAGTAGGACGTGCAATTACTAACTCAAAAGATGTTAGGGAAGTTGCTGAGCAGTTTATCAACAGCCTTAACAAGCCGGAAATTGACCAGTTCAGGGTCATGACTGACTTTTAAACGCAAGTTTAAAAATTTCCCGAAAAACAGTTGTCGAAAATCTATTACTAATTACAAAGAGTAACTCCATAGGTTTTCGGTAAAAAATTCTAAAGAGAAAGCGTTGAAATTCACGCTTTCCATTTCTTTTCATTTTTCAAGAGGGGATTTTTTGGGTCTACCATTCATTCTGTTGAACTACAAGACTTATTTGCAGGGTACAGGCCAGGGAGCAGTGGAAATTGCCAGAGCCTGTAAAACCGTCTCCGAAGAATCAGGTATCGAAATAGCAGTAGCTCCGCAGCTTTCTGATATTTATAGGGTAGCTTCAGAAGTTGAACTTCCTATCTTTTCACAGCATCTGGATGGCGTAGGAGCAGGAAGTTTTACAGGTCACGTTTTTGGAAAATCTATAAAAGACGCAGGTGCTGTAGGAACTCTGATAAATCACTCTGAAAGACGAATTACCCTTGCAGAAATTGAAGCGTCGCTGAAAGCTGCAAAAGAATTCGGGTTAAGGTCAGTTATCTGCACTAATAATGTCCCAACAACTGCAGCAGCTGCAGCCCTTGATCCAGATTACGTTGCAATCGAACCTCCTGAACTTATAGGAAGTGGCATTCCTGTATCAAAAGCTGATCCTGAAGTCGTTAGTGGCTCGGTAGAAGCAGTTTCAAAAATCAATCCCGGCGTTAAAGTTCTCTGCGGTGCTGGGATCTCAAAAGGGGAAGATCTTAAGGCAGCCCTTGACCTTGGCTCACAAGGCGTGCTTCTAGCATCAGGAATTGTGAAAGCTAAAGACCCAAAGACTGCACTGGAAGATCTGATCCGTCTGGTTTAAGTTTTATTTTTTGCTTTAGGCTGCTTTGTTATTTGCTTCTAGGTATTTGGTGAGAGGTTTTAATGCTCTCTCATCTCCAATTTCTATAAGCAGGAGCACAGAGTTCCCTCTGACATTCTTGTTTTCACTGCTAAGTCCTTTTATAAGAGGTTCCATAGCTTCTCCTTTCCTATCTATAAGGGCTTTTGAGGCTCTGTTTCTTACTTCTTTGTTATTATCTCCTAAAGCTTTGACGAGAGTTTCGATTGCTTTTTCGTCTTCAATTTCTTCTAAAGCAGTAACAGCAGAAATCCTAATCTTGGGATTATTATCTCCCAGAGCTTGCTCAAAAATTTCAATTTCTTTTGGATCGTTTATTTTTCCCAGAGCTTCTAAAGCAGTGCATCTTACTGTTTCATTTCCGTCTGTTGTAGCGTTAGCAAGCGCATTTTCAGCTGTACTACCACTTATATTTCCAAGGGCCCATGCTGAAGCGATTCTTACATTTTCATCTTCATCTTGTAGTGCCACAATTAAAGAGTTTACTGCTCCTTTATCTCCTATTGTTCCAAGAGCCAGAACTGCGCTTTTCCTTACTATTGGATCTTTACTGGACAATGTCTGAGTCAAAGGTTCAACAGCCTTGGGGTTTCCAATTTCTCCCAGAGCAAGGGCTGCACGACTTTTTACTGAATTATTTTCGTTCAAAGCCGCGATAAGAGGATCTACTGCCTGTTGATTTCCTATCTTTCCAAGAGAAGTTGCACTACACTCTTTCACGCTGTCGCATTCATCCATTTTCAAAGCAAGTGACAAGGGCCCAACTGCCTTTTCACTTCCAATTTCTCCAAGGGAGTAGGCTGCACAGGCTTTAGTTTCATTTAAATCTTTTACAAGTACTTCAATAAGAGGATCTACTGAATTTTTATCTCCTATTTCTCCCAGTGCAAATATAGAACTGATTCTCATATAACTGTTTTCACTTTTTAGCACGTTCAAAAGCTTCTCCTGTGCGTTTTCATCCTTTGGATCTACTCCGCAAATCTCTTCATATTTATTTATGTTTTGGGGATCAGCTTCTAATGCATCGATTAGGAGGGCATCGATTAGGGGGGTCGCTTCTGATTTTTTATTATTTTCAAAAGTTTCTGAAACCTCTTTTCGGAATTTAGCATCTTTTTGGTTTACAACTGTCAAAAGAGGTTGATTTCTTTTTTCATTGTTTTTGATTCCTTTAAATTCAGTAGAATTGTTTGTTTTTTCCTTAAACAATTCATTAAGTCCTGAAACAGCTTTTTTGTCTCCGATTTCAATTAGTGAAAATGTAATGTATTTTCTAGCTGTTTTATTCTTATTTTCAAGGGCCTTTGTCAAAGCTGGAACTGCAGGTTTTCCTATTTTTGTCAGAGCTAGGGCGCAGTTAAGTCTTAAGTCTTCATTTTTAGCCGAAAGATTTTGAATTAGAGGTTCGATAGCTCTTTTATCCCCTATCTGTCCAAGAGCCCATGCTGCTGTACAGGATGCATATGTATCGTCATCTGATAGGGTTTCGATAAGAGGTTTAACTGCTGGTTTTCCAATTCCTACCAGAATGTCTACAGCATGTGATTTTATATTACTATCTCCATTTTTTAATGCCTGAACAATTGGTTTAGTGTTTCTGTTTCCTGACTCCATAAGAGTCTTTTCAGTCATATTTCTGACTTCTTCATCAGGATCTTTTAACTGCTTTATTAGAGCTGTTGTTGCTTCTTCATCTCCTACTTCTCCAAGAGCTTTCACAATAGAACCTCTTACTTCAGGATCATTGTCTGAAAGAGCACTTATCAAAGCTTTTTCTGCTCTTTGATCTCCGATATCTCCTAATTCAACAGCTGCAGTAGCGCGGATTTCCGGATCTGCATCAGATAAGAGCTGAATCAAGGGTTCTGTTGCTTTTTCTTCTCTGAGTTCTCCAAGAGCTACAATAGCTCTTTTTCTTGTCTCATTATCTTCGTCATTCAGCTCCTTAATCAATGGTTTAGTGGCTTTTTCACTCCCTATCCTTCCGAGGGCTTCCACAGCGTTACTTCGAACCTCTCTATCTTCATCTGAAAGGGCCTTTATTAAAGGCTCTTCTACGTTTTTACCCCCAAGTTTCCCTAATGCTTCTGCAGCACTGGATCTTACATCACTATTATTATCTTCAAGAGCTTTACATAGAGCCTCAGTAATTTTGTCATTTCCTACAGACCCTGAGAATAATGTTGCCTTCCAATCGTCTTCTTTTGAAGAAGAGCCTACATTTGCAATTTCGCCAAGAGCCCATGCTGAATTGGAGCGCACTCTCCCGTCTTCATCTGAAAGTGACTGAATTAGTTGTTCTTCTGCCATCTGGCTTCTTGCATTACCAAGAGCCAGAGTCGCATTGCTTCTAACATTCGGATCTTCGTCCTTTAAAAGCTCTATTAAAGCTTTTTCTGCTTTTTGCCCACCTATATTTCCAAGAGCTAAAGCTACTTCACACTTCACTTCCGGTTTTCCCGAATCAATAACATCTATGAGAGGATCTACAGCTTTTTCTCCCATATCTTCCAGAGTAAATCTAGCCTCTGTTCTGGTGTTTATATCATCGGCACCTAATTTCTGTATCAAAGGTTCTGCAGCTTGTTGTGTTTTCGACTCATTTATATCTAATATAGTTCCACTTAAATTTTCGCTGAGGTTTTCTTTTTTGCTTTCGTTGAGCCCTGAAGCAACTCCAATCATTGTCAGTATAAATAGCAGCAGTAAAATTGTAGGTACTGAATGATTCATATTTCACACCATTTTTATGAATTCAATCTTGATTTGATTTTGGGATTTAGATTCGCTTCTATGCAGACTCTCTAACTAAGGAATCACTAATGTAAATTTGTGTAAAGTAGATTTTTAGAAATGACATCTCAACAGAGGATATGCCTTATTAAAGGCAGACTTGTGTAATAAAAAAACGACGTCATTGATGGAGTTCTTGAGAAGCTTTAGAATCTATGTAATTTTTATTTATTATCCATTTTCTATTTTATTAATTATAATTTAAAACTCATATGTTAATATAATATGGTAATTTACATTATAAAAAATCGTTTTATTAAAAATATACATCATAAATTTATTCTCATGATTTCTATAAATTTTAATATCCATCGAAAATAATTCTTTCAACTATCTAATGATAAGGAAATAAAAAATATAATAATATTTGGGTAAGAATCATTACCCTTTTGGCTAACAAATTTTCATGGTAAAAACATAAAAGTATTTTTCAATATAACTCGTATACATTTAATTTTCTACAACTTCTACCAAAAAGATTTTTCCAATATTAAACTTCAGGAGTAATTTTATATAAAAAAGAATGCGGCTATTTTTCAGCCTTTTGTTTTTTCAGCGTCTTAATTACTGAAAGTTAGAATAAGAGGTTTAATAGCTCTTTTATCTCCGATTTCAATAAGAATTAAGGCTGTTTCAGCTTTAATTTTCGAATCCTTCGTTTTCAAATTTTCGATTAATGGGTCAACCGCAGTTTCTCCCATTTCTATAAGGGATTCTCTCGCGCTAACTCCAAAATCTTTATCTCTCAGTTTTCCCACAAGGATTTTTGCAGTTTCGTTATTTTTGTTTTTGCTAAGGGCTAGAAAAGCTGCATTTCTAACGTTTACATCAGTGTTATTGTCATTAAAGACCTTTTTGAGAGTTTCTACATTTTTGGAATTTTTTATATTCCCTAGAGCTGCAGCTGCAGCTGTTCTGACCTCAAGTGCCTCTTCTTTATCGGTCAGTATGCTGGTTAAAATCTCTGTAGCGTCTGTGCTTCCTATTTCTCCAAGAGCAAGGATAGCGCTTTTTCGGACATCAGTGTTTGCATTCATGGAATTCTTATTTTGCCCTGCTGAATCTTTTCCGGTTTCCAAAATTTCTATCAGAGGCTTTACTGTTGTCTCGTTTCCTATTTCTCCGAGTGCAAGAATTGCACTACTTCTTACTCTGATTTTCTGGTCTCTCAATCTATCTATAAGATAAGGTACTGAATTTTCGTCTCCTATCTTTCCCAGCGCGATTGCAGAGCTACTTCTGACGTATTCACCATCGCCATCTTTCATTTCTTTCTTTAAAGTTTCTACTGCCCTTTCATCTCCAATTTTTCCAAGCGCAATGGCTGCACTTGCTTTCGCCAGCGGATAATCTCTATTTAGAATTCTAAGTATGGGATCTACTGCATCGTTTTCTCTCATTTCTCCAAGAGCCATCATAGCTGCAACTCTTGTGCTTCCTTTATTGCTCTTAAGAGCTTCAATAAGTTTTTCAGTCTCACTGCCTGTTTTTTCAGGTCCAAATTCTGAAAGCGCTAGAGGGGTATAGATACTTGAATTCTGTATTTCTGATTTAAGAGCTATTTCAAGAGCATTGGTTTCTTTATTGCTGTCTGCCTGAGCTGAGTCCATAGCAATGGAGTCTGCAATGTACTTTCTTGTGGCCTCATCCTTTGCTTCTATAGCTTGTAGAATATTTTCTGAGAGCATTCTTTTACTTTCTTCGTCTGTACTTTCATTTGCAGCCTTGTTCAAAGCTTGAGTTTTTTCAAAGTTCTTGGAAAGGATATTTTCTGCTCTGTCGTCTCCAGTTTCAAGAAGCGCAAGAAGCATGTAGCTATTTGCTTTTTCCGAACTCGAATTGTTTAACTCAATCTTATTAACGAGGGCGGTAGCTGCAGGTTTTCCAAGTTTCCCTATTTCAGATGCAGTACTTAATCTCGTTTCGTGACTACCGACTTCCAGTCGTTTTGTGAGATTTGTGAAATTTATAGCCAGATTTTCATGTGAAACTCCAGTTCGCGTCTGTACGTTTGTTTCATTGCCCTTGACTTCTACAAACCTATCACTATTTGCAAGAAGTGAAAAAAATATAGAAAGAGTAATTAGGACAAATAAAATAGAGACTCTCCATCTGACTCTGGACATTACATTATAATTTTTTTTATTGCTTATATTACTTTCTGTTTTTATTTGTATAGATGTCCCTGAAGAATTATTTTTATGTATTCAGTTTCAGGTTTTTCTCTCTTATTCTGCATCCAATACCGTAAAGGAGAGATATAACATCGTCTTCGACGGAATTTACATCACAATCTCCAAAAATAGTTATTCTATAAGTAACTCCGAGTTTTTCTGCTTCTTTTGTTCCTTTTTCATTTTCCACTTCAGTAAACCCTTTATATTCTTCCAGATTAATCCCATTATAGATATCACTTATTTCACAGGATGCAAGTTGTTTATTAGTGTTTATAACTCTAAGAATAATCGACGGGTCAGCCCCGTTAGGAATAAGGACTGAAATCTCTCTTATAGAATGTTTAAGTTTTTCTTTTCTCCATTCCAACAATTCGGATTCAGAAAGCAGGCGAAGATTTTCAAGTTTTAGTTTTACAAATTTATTTTTTATATTTGGGGAAGTGCCTTTTGATACCAGCTTTTTAAGAACTATCTCGTCTGGACCAACTTTTTCCAGAGTACCAACATGGATTTTTCCGGAATAAAAATGGGAAAACCCACAGTTTTTTCCAACGGAGTTCAGGATAGTCTCGTATTCAGCTATTCTAGAATTAATCAGTTTGTCCGATTTTCGCAGGGCATGAGTTGTATCACCGTATTTTCGAGCAGCAACTTTCATTTTTTTTACAAAGCCTTCTTCATCGTGAGTTCTCACAAGTCCTGAAAGCTCTTCACATTCCCTGATAAATGCTTCATGAACATCAAGAACTCCTGGATTTTCCATCTGAATAAGGGCATATAGATAGGGATTTTGTCCAAGAATCCTGCCTACAAAGTCCAGCATTATGTCGTAGACAGGACTTACGAATTTTCTGGATTTTTTTACATCAAAGTCTAATCTGTCAATGGTAGTCCCTATGGTAATATATGTAAAATGGGTAAGTCCCTGCACAACCGAAACAAGCCTATCGTGCTCAGCTGCAGTAGTAATCTCAACATGGGCTCCCCCTTCCTCAAAAAGTTCTCTTATTACTGGAAACCATTTCTCTGAACGCTCCTTTACAGGGACGAGAATAACAGTTTGCCCTCTGATAGTAGGAATTGTTGGACCAAACATTGGATGTGTGCCGATAATTTCTACATCTGAAGGGGCGAATTTTTTCATTGCTTCCACAGGCTTTACTTTAATAGAAGTAAAGTCCATAAGGAGGCTTCCAGCTTTCATTTTAGGGGCAAATTCCGAAATAGTTTCTTCAGTCACACTAATAGGCACTGAGACTATCACAATATCGGTTTCAGAAACAGTTTCCTCAATATTTGAGGCAAAAGGAACTCCTAATTTCTTTGCAATCTCAGTTTTTCCTCCTTTTCCCCAAACTGTAACTTTATAATCTCTTTCTTTGAAAAAACGGGTGAACCACTGTCCCATTTCACCAGTTCCGCCAAGGATCAATACCTTGGTTTTTTCAGGATTTTCATTCATGGTGACCTGACTTATGGGTTCCAGATTGGCACTCAAGACTGTAAAGCCTCCAGAACCGTTTTTTTCATAAGTTCGACTGGAGGTTCGATTCCTGTCCAGAGTCTAAATGCTTCAGCTCCCTGATATACAAGCATCAAGACTCCGCTTACAGTCTTTGCGCCTGAGGCTTTTGCTTCTTTTAAAAGTCTGGTTTCCAGGGGATTATAAACAATATCAAAAACAGTGAGGTTAGAATGGAGCTCTTTTGCAGTGGCAATAGCAGTATCCGTATTCGGGTGCATTCCAAGAGTTGTGGTATTGATCAAGACGTCGGCATCCTGCAGCAGGTCTTTTAATCCAGAGAGTCCTCTTCCCTCTACTTTTCCAGAAGGGGATGCGGCTGAGATATCTTCTGCAAGCTCAATTGCTCTGCCTTCAGTTCGGTTTACTATTGTGATTTCAGCGCCATCAGCTGCAAGCTGAAAAGCAATAGCTCTTGCTGCTCCACCCGCTCCTGCAACCACGATATTAGACCCCTTTATTTCCACTGTAGCATTCTGAAGTGCCTGTTTTGCTCCTAATCCGTCTGTATTGTACCCTTTTATTTCTCCATTTTCCTCGAAGACTATAGTGTTTACAGCTCCGATCTTTTCGGCAAGTGGGTCAGGTTTTATGCAGCCAATTTTTAAAGCTGTCTCTTTTAGGGGGACTGTCAGGTTTACCCCTCCAAATCCCATAGCTTCAGCTCCAAGAATTGCTTTTTCCAGTTTTTCAGGTTTCACCCTGAAAGCGTGATAGACACAATCCATCTCAAGGGCTGAAAAAGCTGCATTATGCATTGCAGGAGAAAGGGAATGACCTATTGGATCTCCAAATACGCCAAAAATTTGTTTCATTCAAGCATCTCCATTATCTTTTTTACTTCATCTACCTGCAATTGTCCGGGAGCCGCAGAGATTTCACTTTCAACAGCCGCATATGTCAGGACCGAGCCGTAAAAAGGAGCAATCACTCTTGTATGTTTCCCAAGTTTTCCCATAGCAATAGCACATATAGCTCCTCTAGACTCCCTTGTTTCCAATGCAACTTTTAACAGGTCAAGTACATCTTTCATTGATTGGGGCATAACAGCAAGTTTCGTAATATCTGCCCCTGCCAAAAATGCTTCTTCAAAAACAGTTTTCATTTCCTGAAAAGAAGGGGTTTTTGAAAAATCATGGGAAGAAACGATTACGGTTTTTCCACACTCTTTTGCTGTTTTTATTACTTTGTCTCTTTCTGTTTTTCCGGCAGAAAGCTCTATATCTACTGCATCTGGCCCATTTTTCATGAAAAGGAGATTTATGAGAAGTTCAGTTCTTTCGACCTCTTTTCCTTCCCATTTCCCTCCTTCCTTGCTGGAGCGATTTGTAAGAATTACCGAAAGTCCGGTTTCGGATTTCACTTTTCGGATTGTCTCTGCCGCGGTTTCCAGATCCCTAATTCCAAGTAAATCCAGCCGGACCTCGAGAATATCAGCTCCCATTTCGGCGGCTTTTCTTGAAGTTTCAAGGGGTTTTTCAAGGATTACTGCAACAACGGCAGCTTTTTTCTCAAGATCAAGCGGGCCAATACGAATCATTGCTTGCTCCAGGTTTCCTTTTTTGCTAATAGTTACTTTTGACAAGTTATACTTTTGACAAGTTACTTTTCTATAATCGTTTCCT
Source organism: uncultured Methanosarcinaceae archaeon (assembly GCA_963727895.1). Lineage (GTDB taxonomy): Archaea > Halobacteriota > Methanosarcinia > Methanosarcinales > Methanosarcinaceae > Methanosarcina. The sequence goes on from CAVSHT010000012.1 coordinate 175,394, forward strand.
CAATCTTTTTTCCAAAATGCCTTGCTCCCTCTTCCAGACGAACCATAACCTCATCCCCTTTCTTGAGTTTGGCGACTGATATAGGATTTCCATCTTTTCCAACCAGTTTGATGGTCTCGGCATTTTGCAGGATGGCGCTTAGGGTCCTGTCTCCTACTTTTGCTTCAATAAGCATTAGAGGACGGCTTTCTATCTTGACCCTGCCCACAATACCTTCTCTCTGTTTTCCTTTTGAATCTACAATAGTTACCATATCTCCAGTCCTGAGTTCCGATAGGTAACATGTTTTATCTCCTATTTTTATATAAGAGTGAACTGCACCCGCATTTACTCTGAACGGGCGAGCTGCCACATAAGGGCTGTCATCGGATTCTGAATTTACCAGGAACATCCCACTTGCCTGAGAACCTATAAGCATACCTTCTCCTCTTTGCATGAGGTTGCAGGTATCCACACAAACTCGATCTCCCATTCCAAGAGGTTCTACCTGGGTTACAACTGCAGTCTCAAGCTTGGTATTCTCGTTTTCCAGCTCCCTTGCAGCCTGAATAGTATCTTTTATTTCCTGAGGATTTTCACTGTCAATAAGTACTCCATCTGCTCCTGCCTCAAGAGTTTTGAAAGCCAATTTAGCTTCCTCTGCACTCTTTACCCCGAAAATTATCTTTACATCATAACGCTGAAGTTCAGCTATCAGGTTTTCTAGAGGGATAACTTTCCAGTCTGTTCCAGTCACAATCAGGAAATCGCAGACTTTTCCCAATTCGGCTGCGAAATGCTCATAGCGTTTATCCTTTATTACAACATATCCGCCTACAGCTATCCCTTTATCCCTTAGAAGGGTTGCTGCGTTTATGTCAAGAGAACCCGAGGTCTCAAGAGACAGGGGTTTTGTCCCATCGCCTTCTCCTCTTTTTCCAACGACAATAATCTCAGCTCCTGATTTATTGTCACGACTAAAGGTTGCTACTGGAATATTTCCCAATTCTTTGACTTTTGCGACATCGCCTGGATTTACAAGTACACAATCGGCTCCTGATTCAAGGCCTGTTGTAATCCTTTCTTTCTGTTGTTCCCATTCGCCTTCATCGGCTTTTATCCACACGCTTTTCATTTTCAAAGGCTTTAACCCCGGTATATTTTTTATTTGAATCAGGCCTATCACTTTTTAACATTTATTCAGGTTCTGGTCTTGCTTTCCAATATCTATCTCTTATTTCAACTGTTCGAGAGCTTCGTCTACAGACCTTCTATGATGTACGATTTCGCAGATAGCCCTGGTTAGTCTTACAGGGTCTTTATGCTGGAAAACGTTTCTTCCGATTGCAGCACCTCTCGCTCCAGCTTCTATGGCTCCATCAATCATCTCTAAGAGGTCTCTATCTGTTGAGGTTTTAGGCCCTCCTGCAATAACTACAGGAACAGGGCAGCCTCTAACAACATCTCTGAAGCTGTCAGGATCTCCAGTGTAAACGGTTTTTACTACATCGGCTCCGAGTTCAGCCCCGATCCTTGCAGCATGTGCTACGTTTACAGGATCATGGGGGTTGGTGATTTTTTTACCTCGGGGGTACATCATAGCAAGAAGAGGCATACCCCATTCTGTACAGTCTCTAGAGATTTTTCCGAGTTGTTCCAGCTGGTCAGCTTCGGTTTGAGAACCTATATTAATATGCATTGAAACGGCATCGGCTCCCATTTTTATTACTTCTTCTACTGTACAGACCTGCACCTTAGCATTTGGGTCTGGACTCAAGGACGAAGAACCACTAATATGTACTATCAGACCTATGTCATGGCCGTATCCTCTGTGTCCGTATTTTACCATTCCTTTCTGCATAAGGACAGCGTTTGCTCCTCCTTCGGCGACTTTGTTTACTGTATCTGTGATATTGATAAGCCCAGGAATAGGCCCATCTGAAATCCCATGATCCATGGGAATAACGACCATGTTTCTGCTTTCCCGGTTCATCAGTCTTTCTATACGTATCTTTTTACCAATTTCTGACATTGTGATCCCCTTAATGTTTTATCGCTCTCAATTGCTATTAATAATATTCACTTAAACTATCATGCTAGTATGTCACATGCTAACACACTCAATCTATTTAAAGCTATTCCGCCTGGATATAAGGCAAACTATTCATTCTAATAAAAATGATTATTCTTGAACTTTTCTGTATGAATATGTCCTATACTGCTCATATTTGTGGTTCATTATTTGTAGCTTACTCTTGTTCATAAACTATATGAATAAACTAAACTAAACTTAGAAGCTTCTTGATCCCGAAAACAGGCACAGACTCTAAATTTCTAAATCATACGAGAATTAAAATAGAATAAGATTGGCTAATAAAGTAAACTTGGAGCTTGAGATAAATATAATACTAAAACAGGAACTGAAGTAATTATGAAAGAACTGAAAATTCTTGTTGTTAATAACTATGGACAATTTTGCCATCTCATTCATCGGGCTGTTCGGGATCTTGATATGGATACGAAAATAATTCCCAACACAACTCCAATTGAAGATGTTCTGGCAGAGGAACCTGATGGACTGATCTTTAGTGGTGGACCGAAAATGGATAGGGCAGGCTTATGTTTTGATTATGCCCGAAAAATTGACCTTCCTATTCTTGGAATCTGCCTCGGACATCAGGCAATTGCTCTGGCATACGGGGGTCATGTTCATTCAGGAAAAAAAGGTGGCTATGCAGAAGTTGAGATAGAGGTTCTCGAAGAAGATGATATTCTGCGGGGACTTGGTCCCAAAACTACTGTCTGGGCTTCACATGCCGATGAAGTTGTCGTTATGCCTGAGAGCTTCCTTCATCTTGCCAGGTCAGATGTCTGTGAAATTGAAGCAATGCGCCATCCTACAAAACCAATTTACGGTGTTCAGTGGCATCCTGAAGTTTCCCATACTGAGAAAGGGGAAGAATTACTTATTAACTTCCTTGGAATTTGCGAGCAATATTAATTAGCGTTAATTATCGACGTCAATAATGAATTATGTCAATTATGAATATATTGACTTGGAAATATTCTGTAAAGTTGGTAATTGTATAAGAAAAATGAATACTATATAATATAAACAAGAACTTCGGGATAAATTACATCCCGAGTCTTTTCTTCATCATTTTCTGAACATTGAATTTTCCACCTCTAAAGCCTTTTAGAGCTGTCTGCATAGTTTTGTGATATTTCAGAAGTTCTCTTACGTCTTCAGGACTGCAGCCTGAACCTCTTGAAATCCTTTTAATCCGGGAACCACCAATTATTTTTGGATCAGTCATCTCTGCTTCTGTCATGGAGTCCATAATAGTCCTGTAGTTCTTCATCTTGTCACTTGTAGCCTGGAACATTTCATCTGAGAGCTTAACGCCTCCCATTCCGCCCAATCCCATTGGCAGCATAGACATAATCTGTTTGAGAGGCCCCATCTTGTTCATGGCTTCAAGCTGTTTATACATATCTTTGAGAGTGAACTTTCCCTGCATCAAAGCTTCCACATTTACGTCTTCTTCGCTCAGGGTTTCTTCAGCTTTTTCCATCAGGCTTTTGAGGTCTCCCATTCCAAGAAGCCTGGAGATGAATCTATCAACCTCGAATTTTTCAAAGTCCTCTGAGGTTTCTCCAACACCGATAAAAGCAATAGGGGCTTTTGTTTCGGATACAGCAGAAAGGGCTCCACCTCCTTTTGCGGTTCCGTCAAGTTTAGTTATAATAACGCCTGTAATTCCCACGGAATTATTAAATGCCTGGGCTTGTTGGCTTGCTTGCTGTCCTATTCCTGCGTCCAGCACCATGAACTTGTGATTCGGCTTTGCAACGGCATTAATCCGTTCCATCTCATCTATAAGATCGGCTTCAAGGGCGTGCCGGCCAGCCGTATCAACTATTCTCACATCGTATTTTTCCAAGGCTTTGAGACCATTTCTTGTGATTTCAACAGCATCGGGATTATTTTCTTCTCCATAGAAAGCTACATTGAGCTTTTCACAGAGGGTTTTAAGCTGGTGGTATGCACCCGGACGGAAAGTATCTGCGGCAACAACTCCTGCTTTAAGTCCTTTTCTCTGGAAGTAGCGGGCAAGTTTTGCAGTACTTGTGGTTTTTCCGCTACCCTGAAGCCCTACCATCATTATAATCTGGGGTTTGAGCTGGATTTCAGCTCCCTTGCCAATAATTCCCATCAGTTCCTGGTAAACAATACGAATTACGTGCTCCCTCGGGTTCATACCTGCAGGAGGGTCTTCTTTCATTGCACGCTCTTTGATTTTCTGGGACATCACCATAACAAGTTTTACATTCACGTCGGCCTGGAGCAGAGCTCGCTGGATATCTTTTACTACTTCATTGACCGTGCGCTCATCAATTCGCCCCGCGCCGATTAACTTTTTGAGCGCCCCCTGTAAAGAGTCTCCAAGTTTTTCCATTACCATATGAAAATCATCCTGCTCATTTTTTGAGGATATATGAAAAGATACTCACTCTTTTTTGACATTGTGTAAGAGAGTAACCTTCCTTAATAAGCCTTGAGTTTAAGTAGCTTAAAAACGGGCTAAGTAAATGGGTTCTAGGTATAAGTCGATAACCGACTATAAAAAAGTTGCCTGGTATCAATATCTGAAAAAGTAACATCTGAAATACTCTAAATAATGTTAAAACACAAACAAATCCAGAAAAGAATTTTTACTATAGCGGGGGATGGATTCGAACCATCGGTCTACGGGTTATGAGCCCGTCGGGATCTCCTGGCTACCCCACCCCGCTACAGGGTTTTATTTCTCAGGCCACTTTGCCTGGGATAACAAGCACAACATGCCAACTATTGTTTATATAGTTGTCGGTCGTTGTTCTCTTTTTTGTAATTTTATTGAGAAACATATTGTTTTTCTAACCTATTTTTGTAATTATTCCAGTCTCTTCTGATTTTGTTTTCTGTAAGTTATTTTTTGTTTACTGATTTTTTTCGGAAACGTATTTGAAATCTCAAACCATAAATCATATTATGACAAGGTGCTTATTCTGTGGAGCTTATTGTGAAGTAAAGTGTGGAGTTTACTGTGAAGGATATCCTGGAATCCAGGGAGAAAAGGAAGAGGGTAAGGAAATTCTTGTATGCACGCAAATTGGTACATCTTATATCTGCGAAAACTGTCTTAAGGACTTAAAACAGGCTCTTGATTCTGTCTAAAGGGTAAAAACTGAAGAGGTAAAACTGAAACGAATATTATTCAAGGTAAAAAGTTTTCTTCTCCTTTACCCAATGAAGTGTATGACCCGAAAAAGGACAGGTCTAGCCGGTATTTAGACAACTTCAACCTTAAGTTTGAAAGTATCTTCTTTTCCGGTTACATTTTCCCAGGGCCTTTTATATATTCCTGTTATCTGCTGGTTGCCTGAATTTACAGCTTTTATCTTCCATTGGTGAGTTCCTGGAACTCCGGTATAACCTTCAGGAGCTTGATCCTGTGTATACTCGTCGTTGAGAATGTGGAGTCCATGGCTCAAATTGAGTTGCCAGGAATAGCCTGTGGACGGATTTTCTCTGAGTCTAAGGTAAAAAGTTGCTCCATTCTCGAGATTTATTATTGCCCCATTGTTAGTTTCAGTTAATACTTGCTGTTTCGCTGGTATAGAACTGGTAGATTGCTGAGGTATATTATCAACTGCAAGTTCAAAATATCCTTTTACTCCATTTACATTTACAGTATAGTTTCCAGCTTTGAGTCCCTGGACTTCAAGAGGAATATTTTCTGTAAAGTTCTTTATAACCTGTGTACAGACTGCGTCTTTCGGGTGGTTTGTACTTATATTGATATTAAAGGTATTACCTTCTCTTTCAGTCTTTATTTTATCGATCTCAGTACATCCATCAGGCAAATAACCTTCTGCTATCACCTGTACATGTACAGGAAAAGACTCAAGGCTTACAATTTTTATATTCTGCACGTTTGCAGTGCTATATATATAATCTATTCCATTGTTTTCCTCAGTATTGTTTGTTGTATTTCCTGCCTTGGTTTCGTTCTGTCCTTTGTCAACACAGCCGGAAAGAATAATCACAAAAACCATAAACAGGAATGTCATAATTTTTGTATATTCACAAAACATACTGCTTGTTTTCTTCATTTTTCCCTCTTTCTCTCTAATCTATTTCTGAAAAGATGCGCTTATTTTGGATTTATTCTTTGGGTTTTGTAGAAATGCACTAAAAACAAGTTTCGTTAACTTGAACTAAATATTTGATTCTTTTTTACTGGTTTCATTTCAGTCTTTTGGATCTGATTTTTGATAGTTTTTCTAGAAAATTATTTTTTGCTTAATCATCTAAAATATTATTTCCTTTATACTAATAAAATATACTCTTTTAACCTAATTGTTTATAATGTTATTATCTCTTCTCTTATGTTTTTAAAAATATCTATTTTATAATTTCAAAATATTCAAAAGATCTCTTTTTTCACTATTATCAAAAAACATAAGATCTGGCATTTAAGAAGATACCAAGTTGATTTATTTTAAACAAGTTCTCTTAAATACCATAAAATAAGCTGTTTATAACTCAAAAGATGTTTAGAGTGTACTTTTTCTTGAATGGTATCAAGGTAGCCTGTAATATCTTCAAAGTTAAGAGAAAAATTAAGCTTAATGAAGATAATTCATATATAAAAATAAGTAAAACTTACAAGAGCATTTTTTTTATTTTAAACGGCATTAAAGCATCTTCATTGTTTGCAAAAACAGGAATAAGTTGAGCATTTTTTATCTACTATTTTTTCCTAACCAAATCCGCTTTTATATCTCTTGAGCTTGCTTTCCATAATGCATAATGAGGTCTTCAGTCCATTCCAACGCTGAAGGCTTGAAGCCTATAATTGTCTCCTGGTCAAAAACACCTTTCGAAGTAAGAAAATCGATAGCCATGAAACGTTCTGTCTTAACAAGCATAGCAATCTTTATCTCATCCTTACAGATAAAAAGCCTCCTTTTATCTCTGTCAAGATAAAGTTTCAGTTCTTTCTCGAAGTCGGTTTTCAGTCTTTCATAGATTTTTCCTGTTACTATTAGAGTTATCTCAATATCATTATTTTGGTTTGTTAAGAATATTTTAGAAAACACCGGATGAAATATTGACGAAAAAGATATTATTTTTTTTGAGTTTCTTATGTTTTCCAAAAAAATAGAAGAAGGCTCAAAAATATTATCTCTATCTGGTTTAACAAGAAAGCAGGACTTTAAGTCATTAATTCTTTTCAGGAATGCTCTGGGTAGGGCTGTGAGATCACGTTCTTGCCAATAATCTTCATTTTTCTCAATGACCTGTAGAATATCAAGCAGAGGTTCCATTTTTTCAACCAAAATTTCCGCAAGAGGAGTTAATCTATATTCTCGATCTTCCTGATAAACAAGATGTTCATCTTTTAATTTTTTGATTTGAGGAAGCATGCCTGTCGGGTTAACGTTCAGAATATCTACAATTTCCTCTCTCGTTTTACTTCCGTTTTTGAGCAGGAGCAAAAGGTCTTTTCTCTTTTGGGACATAAATAATAGATCTATCAGGTTTTTGTCCATTCATTTCACTTTCCAGATATAGCGTTTCTGTGAAAGATTTCTTTTCCTTCTATTTTTCAGAAAAGGTTTCTAAACGAACGTCTATTTTATAAAGGGATTCTTTAGGGATTTTTTGAAGTTAGCTTCAGTTACACTTTATCATATAGTGAGAGCTTTTTATTTCTCTTTTAAGTATTTCTTTTTAATCTCATGCTTTCCTTTTAATTTTTCCTGTATTCCTATAACAAGATCATAAACTTTAAAGTTTATGATCTCAGTTATATAGCTCAAATATATAAATTGGGAAATGTATGCTCTCTAACTGGCGAGTATCCTGCCAATGTGCGCGAATTCCATATCGGGAGGACTTTGCATAGAATCATTCAAATGTGTGCTTACAAACTGGGATTATATCTATAACTTGTGCCGAAAAATTTCCACAGAAATAAAACGTTCTGGATATGAACCGGACGTAATTATTGCGCTTGCAAGAGGAGGCTGGTTTGCTGGACGAGTTCTCTGTGATTTTCTAGGACTTGATGACCTGTCCAGTCTGAAAGTCGAGCATTATATCGGAGATACAGCTATTGATACTGGTGAGCCTTATATTCGATACCCTCTCTCGGAAAATGTTATAAAAAGAAAAAAGGTACTTATTGTAGATGATATCGTTGAAACCGGGGATAGTATGTTAAGTGCTAAATCCTACATTGAAAGCCGTAATCCCTTGGAAGTTAGAACCGCTTCATTACAGTACTTTGGAAGTTCGAAAATTGACCCCGATTATGTGGGTGAAAGGCTTGAAGATTGGGCTTGGATTATCTATCCCTGGAACTTTATGGAAGATATGATAAGCATTCTAATCAAATGCATGAGAAAAAACCCTAAAAAGCTCTGGAACCTTGAGGATCTTAAACACAGCCTTTACAAAAACCATGCACTAGACTCAGTTGTCTTTGAAATTACCCAACCTGGAAGGCTCCCCGAAGTTATGGAGGAAATGGAAAGAGTACACAGGGTCAGTTCCGAGACAATTGATGGGAAAAAACACTGGAGGCTTTTATAAAAACTTTTGTTATATACGTTTTCCCTAAGAGGCCAACAACTTACGCCTCTTACTTAAAAATCGGGTGGGATTACAATCAACGAAGTTTACTTTTTCTGGTCGAATCTATCTTTTTCGTAAAAACAGACATTAAGCTAGAAATACAAATATACATATCTACCTAGGGTATCTATTAAAGTATCCACAGAGATATCATATTATTACTCTGTATTCCTCACTTGAAATCTCGGTCAGGATACCAAGTTGGTCTAAATCCCGAGTACATATTTTAATTTACAATAAATTCGTTCATTATTTCTATCGGTGAATTCATGCCCCACAGATGTACCAGATGCGGAACCATTTTTGAAGACGGAGACTCTGTCATCCTAAGCGGCTGCCCTAACTGCGGCTGGAATAAATTTCTTTATGTAATAAAAGAATCAGAAGGTTCGGAAAATCAGGAAATGCTTGCTCTGGAAGAACAAAAACTGGATTTGGAGTCTTCTCTGGATGAAGTTGTCAGGAATATTGATGAGGCTCTTGCTTCTGAACAAGATAACATAACGCAGGAACCCGAAGCTGAATGGAAAACGGAAGAAGAAAGAGTAGAGTCCGTAAGAATCCTTGGACCTGGATCCTATGAACTTAATCTGGACTCCCTTCTTGAAAGAAAAGAGTTAGTTATGGCAATTCGAGAAGAAGGATCTTATGCCCTGCACTTACCTTCGGTCTTCAGCCAGCAAAAGGAAAACCAAAAAGAAAAGCTAAAAAAGCAAAAGTGATTTTTAAATTTTTTGATTTTTTCCAGAAATTTCTTGCTTGAATATTTTGGAAAATTCTTTTTGTCGGTCTTTATTAAACAAAGTGTAAACTATACGTTTTTATCTTGGAAATATAAGCGTTAGATTATTCTATTTTCCTCTAAAACTTTTCTGTATGTCATATGTTTATTTTTTATAAGTTATTAAATAGAGAATAGGGCTAGTTAAATTCTGTAAGTATTCTACCTGGTTCCTATATTCTCTTCATATCTAATTTTTTTAGTTCTAAATTTGGAATCGGTTTCTTCAGAAACCTTTATATTTTATATATACTAACTATAAGTTACTATCTTATGCATACTCCTCACCAGCTAGTCTTCGAGGCAAAGTTTCTGGCAGGTATTTTGTTTTCCTGTCTGAATTTACTCAAGACTACCATAATATACTAAGTAAACAAATCACGAAGCTTGGCTTTATCGTTTAAGCTTCTTACAAATTAGATAACTATCAGAGGGGAAAAATGGACCCAGCACAATTACTTGATATCTTAGGGAATGAAAATCGCAGGAGGATTATTCAACTTCTTGCAAATCGCCCTTGCTATGTCAGTGAGATTTCTAGCAGGTTAGGAGTAGGGCCAAAAGCCATAATAAATCACCTAGGTCTACTTGAGCAGGCTGGCCTTATAGAATGCAGTGTGGATGAACAAAGGCGCAAGTACTTCAATATCGCAAACAACATGCGACTTGAAGTGTTGGTATCACCTTATACTTATGCAGTGACACTTCACGACACTGCTTTTGAGAGGGAAAAAAACGAAGAATCTCCTGTGCAAAAGGAGATTCCTGCTAAGGAAGAATCTCAGGAGTTATTTCTTGAGCTGAACAGCAAACTTAAGGAACTCAAGAGTAGGCAAGAGGAACTCGCACAGATGCAGCAGCATCTCCAGGCTGAGTATACAAAAATTATGGGTCATTGTCTGGATTTACTTGAAGAAGTTGTTAGTAATCCTGTGGAATGTGAGCTCCTTTTTGAGCTTCTGAAAAATGAAACCACTTTAGCTACTCTATGTTACAACCTGCGCTTGCACCCTAGTATTATTAACACTAATCTGATAAATCTCGCAAATAGGGGGTTTATTGAGTATAGCATTAAAAATAACCAATACTACTGGAAAATATGTGAGTCTGGAGTTGAGAATGAATGACTGAAGAACCAACTTTGAGAGTTGCTGAGGCTTATCATAAGGACGTGGGCAGGGGAATTGCGCGAATTGATACCCGGCTAATGCAGCAGTTGGGACTTGTAAGCGGGGATATAATTGAGATCTCAGGAAGAGCGAAGACTTATGCAATTGTCTGGCCAAATTTAGAATGTGACCAGGAAAACCGTATTCGGATCGACGGAAATCTACGAAGCAATGCAAAAGTAGGAATTGATGATAAGGTCACAATCAAGAAAGTCCAGGCAAAACACGCTCAGAGAGTCACTCTCGCTCCTTCTCAGCCTGTAAGACTTGTTGGAGGTGCTCACTACATTCTGAGGATCATTGAGGGAAGACCTTTGAATAAAGGTCAGCAGATTCGGGTGGAGACTGTCAATAATCCTCTTACCTTCGTGGTTTCGTCTACAAGACCTACTGGACCTGTTGTTGTTACTAAGGATACTGAAATTGTCATCAAAGAGAAATCAATTGAGGAGAGTAAGGTTACAGAAGGTATTTCATATGAAGATATCGGTGGACTGAAGCGGGAAATTCAACTTGTCAGAGAAATGATTGAGCTGCCACTAAGACATCCCGAACTCTTCCAAAAGCTGGGGATTGAGCCTCCTAAAGGAGTGCTGCTTCATGGGCCACCGGGCACGGGTAAGACGATGATAGCAAAGGCAGTTGCAAGTGAAACTGATGCTAATTTCATTACAATTAGCGGCCCTGAAATCGTATCCAAGTATTACGGAGAAAGTGAGCAGAAGCTTCGTGAGATTTTTGAGGAAGCAGAAAAGGATGCACCATCTATCATATTCATAGATGAGATCGACTCCATTGCTCCCAAACGTGGTGAAGTCACAGGGGAAATGGAACGCAGGGTAGTTGCTCAGTTGCTTTCCCTCATGGACGGGCTAAAGGCCCGGGGTGAAGTGGTAGTAATTGCTGCTACAAACCGCCCGAACTCAATAGATGAAGCTCTCCGCCGTGGAGGTAGATTTGACAGGGAAATTGAAATCGGAATTCCTGATCGGAACGGAAGAAAGCAGATTCTTCTTATTCACACCAGAGGAATGCCTATTCAGGATGTAAGCCTTAGTGAACTTGCAGATGTAACTCATGGGTTTGTAGGCGCTGATCTGTCTTCCCTCTGTAAAGAAGCTGCAATGCATGCTCTCAGAAGGATAACTCCCGAAATAGATATCGAAGAAGAAGAAATTCCACAGGAAATTCTTGATAAGCTAGTGGTTACCAAAGACGATTTCAAGGAAGCTCTGAAGAATATCGAGCCTTCTGCAATGAGGGAAGTTTATGTTGAGGTTCCACACATAGGATGGGAGGATATCGGAGGACTTGAAAATGCAAAGCAGGAACTTATTGAAGCTGTAGAGTGGCCTCTTAAGTATCCTGAAATCTTCAGTACTGTCAGTGTAAAACCTCCTCGAGGAATACTAATGTTTGGGCCTCCAGGTACGGGGAAAACCCTCCTTGCAAAGGCTATTGCCAGTGAAAGCGAAGCTAATTTCATCAGCATCAAAGGTCCAGAACTTCTTAGCAAGTACGTGGGAGAATCTGAGCGTGCAGTTAGAGAGACATTCAGGAAAGCAAAACAGGCTGCACCAACTGTTGTTTTCTTTGATGAGATTGATTCAATTGCTCCTCAGAGAAGTTCGGTTTCAGATACGCATGTGTCCGAAAGAGTTGTTAGCCAGATCCTTACTGAACTTGATGGAGTAGAAGAACTTAAGGATGTTGTCATTGTCGCGGCCACAAATCGGCCTGATATGGTTGATTCTGCCCTTCTGAGGCCTGGCCGTTTTGACAGACTCATCTATATCAAACCTCCTGAAAAGATAAGCAGGGAAAAGATCTTTGAGATCCATACAAAAGGAAAACCCCTGACAGAAGACGTGAATATCTCTGAACTTGCTGATCTGACTGAAGGATATGTGGGTGCAGATATTGAAGGCATTTGTAGGGAAGCTGCGATGCTGGCTTTGAGGGATGTAGTAACTCCAGGAATTAGCAGGAAAGACATTGAAAAACGGGCAGGAGAAATCAAGATTTCAAAGAAGCACTTTGAACGTGCAATTCGCCGTGTAAAACCTACAACATCTAGGGAAAATCTTGCGGATTATGAGCAGAGTGCTGAACTCTTTGCCAAATACGCGACTTCGTTTGAAGAAGAAGTTTCTAAAGATGAAGACCCGGAGAAAGAAATTGAATCTAAAAATGTTCCTGGTTCCTTTCAGGCTCAGTAATCCTGCTTCCTTACAGGCCGGGAAAAACCCGGCTTTTTACCAAAAGTTCTGAAACTGAAAAAAATAATAGTAACTGATTTATAATGGATTATTTAATTAATATTCATTTGATAACAAATTATGAAAGGATAAATTAATAACGGGGTAATAATATGGACAGAGATCGAAAAAAAAGAGGAGATTTTTTTGATGAGGTCTTCGGAATTGATCCTATTGAGGATGTGGACGAAATGTTCGAACGCCTTAGCAGGGCAATGGGTGTGAATGTAGAAAATATCGGGCGTGATTCTTTCATCTACGGATTTTCCTTTACTCAGAGACCTGGAGAAGAACCTGAAATCCGTGAATTCGGGAATATTCCTATGTTTGAGCAAACTGAGACTGGTGAAAAGCGTAATCTTGATACACGAAAACCCCTTATTGATGTACTTGAAACCGAAGATACAGTGCATGTGATTGCTGAGATTCCAGGCAGCGAGAAAGAAAACATTAAATTGAACGCAACTGATTTAATACTTAACATAGAAACAATAGATGGAAATCCAAAATATTCCGAACGTGTGGAACTGCCAGTAAAGGTGGACCCCCAGAGTGCGAAAGCTACATATAAAAATGGTGTGCTAGAAGTTACCTTTAAGAGGCTGGAATCCAGTTCCCAAACCTCAATAAATATTGAGTGACTTTCTGGGAATTGCACTGTAGGTAAACAGCACGTGGAAAAGCAGAGGTAATAATGGTGGGCATAAGAAAAAGAAAGGACTTCTTTGAAGATTTTGGATCTGAGCTTTTTGACAACTTGGAAGAAATGATCGAAGCCCTCCTAGAAGATATGGGAGAGTCAGTCCCCTTTGTCTACGGATTTTCTATCATTCGTCTACCGGGGGAAGATTCCGAACTCCGAGAGTTTGGAAACGTTTCGGATAATTCTGAGGATGATAATAATTTGGTCACCTCTGAAATAAGAAACCCTTTTATTGATATCTTTGAAAGCGAAGAATTGGTACACATACTTGTCGAACTCCCGGAGGTTAAAAAAGAAGATCTTCTGCTCCATGCGACTGCTCAAAATCTAGAAATAAGAGTTCTTGATCTTTCCGATTATTCGCAGGATGTAGAGCTTCCTTCTCGTGTAGATCCTAAGAGTGCAAAAGCCAGCTATAAAAATGGGGTGCTTGAAGTTACTTTCAAGCGTTGTACTGAAGAAAGACCCGTTAAAATCGAAATTAGTTGAAGGGCAATGGCTTGCCCGTATGTAAGAACCAGATAGTATGCACAGAATTGCCTACTAAAAAAGGGTATGTTGTTAGTGCAAAGTGACGTTACATTTTTTATGCATACTATTTTTATATTCTATTTTATACTCTACAGCATTTTTAATTATGGCTTTGATAATTAACTATAGTTATTTATTATGAGAACCTATATTTCTTCATGAACTGCCCCAGATGCAATAGTTCCAATCACAGATGGATAAATAAATTTGGTCCGGAGTTAGAGGCTCTAAAAAGCGAAAATGAGATATCTATTGTTGAAATGGATGAAATGCACACTTACATCGGTAACAAAAAAAATATTGCTGGATCTGGATTGCTGTTGATAGAGTTGGGAAAAAGTTCATCAACTGCTCTTTTGGCATCAGAGGAACAGAAACTGGAAAACTACTCTGGGAAAAATTGAAGAAAAAAGACATTGGAGAAGTGATGACAGATCACTGGAGGGCATATGCAGAGTTTCTTCCAGAAAAGATCCATACTCAATCAAAAGCAGAAACATTTACAGTTAAGGGATATAACAGCATATTGAGGCATTTTCTAGCAAGATTGAGAAGAAAGACAAAGTGTTATACAAAAAGTCTTGAAATGCTAAAGTACTCGGTTATTCTATTGATGAAATACAGAAATAAAGAACTAGATATGTTTAGTTAACAATACCTTAATTATTTATAATATCTTCCGTTTGTTTTCTGATCTTGCATAATATTATTTTTTTTACGACTTTGTCTCATTTTATTTTTGCATAGCAACATGATACATTTCTTTTATTTATGGAACTCAATTTCCTGATTTATTAATTTAATTTCCGTCAAGAGCAAATTGAAAATTTCCCCACAACATGATATTTTGATGATTCATGAGAAAATAGATATGGACTTCATACAGGCTAAAGAATCTGAAATTTTATTTAAAAATTTAAATATTTTTATATTGCTTAATATGTTCAAACTATATCAATACAGTCAATAAGCTTATTTTACTGTGAACATTATAGAATTATATTAAATAATAAAGAGGAAAAAAGTAATGACTCTTGAACCAGGAATTTTAGCTGGGTTTTTTATAATATTTCTTTCGGTATTGTTCGGTCCTTTTAAAGTAAGAATTATTGAGGAAAATCTGGAGATATTTCTTTTTGTTTGTGGAGTAGCAGCAATGACCATTTCTGGTTTTGTCAAACTCCCAGGTGCAGAAACGGGTTGGAGAATGGAAATAATTAAAGAAGCATTGACTTCTCCGCTGAGTTCTTTACATATTGCTGGTATTCCAATAGGCATATTCCAGATAGTGCTGGTTGTTGGTTTAATTATCTATAAATGGCACGAACCGATTCATAAAGCAATCCGAAAAATGGCTTCAGTACTTTCCATTAAAGTTATGGCCTTTATCCTTATTGCTGTCCTTGGTCTGTTTTCCAGTGTAATGTCCGCCATTCTTGCAGCAATCATTCTCGTTGAGATGGTTAATGCACTCCCGATCTCACGAAAATCCAAGATAAATCTAACAGTTATTGCATGTTTCTCAATAGGACTTGGCGCTGCTCTTACTCCTCTTGGAGAACCTCTTTCAACAATCGCTATCTCAAAACTCTCAGGTGGGCCTTATCATGCTGGATTCAACTTTTTAATTAATATGTTGGGTAAATATATAATTCCAGGCATCCTTGTTTATGGTATTGTTGGGATGTTCTTCCTTGGAAAAATTGAAATGAATTATTCTGATACAAAAGTTGCAGATTATAACGAGACTTTGAAAGATGTCATAATGAGAGCTGTTAAGGTTTATCTGTTTATCATGGCTCTCACATTTCTCGGAGATGGTTTCAAACCTATTATCTTCGAATACTTCACACAGATACCTTCTGAAGTACTTTACTGGGTTAACATGGTCTCATCTATCCTGGACAACGCTACCCTAGCAGCTGCTGAAATCGGACCTGCTATGAGTGAAATCCAGATAAAAAGTATTCTTATGGGTCTTTTAATTGCAGGTGGAATGCTGATTCCAGGAAATATTCCGAACATCATTTCTGCAGGCAAACTGGGTATAACCAGCAAAGAATGGGCAAGACTTGGGGTACCCATGGGACTTGTCTCAATGGTTATATA
This sequence comes from uncultured Methanosarcinaceae archaeon, assembly GCA_963727895.1. Taxonomy (GTDB): domain Archaea; phylum Halobacteriota; class Methanosarcinia; order Methanosarcinales; family Methanosarcinaceae; genus Methanosarcina. The sequence continues at coordinate 191,613 of CAVSHT010000012.1, forward strand.
TTTCGTCATCATCTTTGTGCTTAAAATCTAAACTTAAATTTGTCCAATAGCAAACAGGATTTAGTTCCAGGATCTAGTGAGAAAAATGAGATAAAATCACTTGATTTTGGAACAAATCCATATATGCCTTCAAAACAGAATAAATCGATTACATCTACAGAATTCTCTTCAAACCTCTGGGATAAATCTCAGGTATTACTTAAAAATTTAAGAATCTAGTGTTGGATAAAATATTACAAAAAGATCTATCCAATTTTTTGAATATACAAAAGTTCTCATATCTTTTAATTGGAAGATTCATCATTAAATTTGAAGAATATGCTATTTTTTAATTGAATTTTTGCTGTGCCCTCAATCCATTTGTTAGTGATAGCTCTGGTCAGCATTACAATGTTTTTCGTACAATTTTCTCTTGTAGCTGACCAACTATATTTTTAATTTTAATTTTAATTTTCTCGATTTCAATAAGTTCTGCCTAAAAGATATACGGAAAATAAAACTAAATATTGGTTCTTCATATTTTTTTAAGTTTTATTCTCTTACTGACTTAATTTAAAATTAAGTTTTTGTGCTTAACAGTAGCTACTTTATATGAGCATACATGATTGTTCATGACATGCTATGATTTTAATAAAAAACTTTCTTAAATATTTAGCTAAAAATCCTTTTCTACTATTATATCAAAACATATTTTATAAAACTAAATAACCAGATGAAACATCCGCTTTTTTTACAAATCTCTGGACGTTAAATTGAATTTAAACGTAATAAATATATTATATAATGATATATTTATTTGGCCAATTAATCGTAAAGTAGGTCCGCTAAATGACTATCAATTCTAGACTTTGTAGTATTTAACCGTAAATTGACTCCAACAGACCTTTTACAATCCAGAATTTACCATAGGAGGAAAAAGGTCAATGGCTCTTGATTTAGGAGTTTTAATTGGATTTCTTATAGTATTCCTGGCTGTATTGCTTGGCCCTTTCAAAATACATGTTATTGAGGAAAACCTGGAAGCATTCCTGTTTGTATGTGGAGTACTTGCAATGACTCTGTCAGGTTTTGCAGTGATTCCTGGCGTAGAAACCGGATGGAGTATGGAAATAATTAAAGAAGCATTAACTGCACCGTTACATGCTGGGGAAATAGCCGGAATTCCGATCGGAATATTTCAAATAGTGTTGATTGTCGGCTTGATTATCTATAAATGGCATGCTCCAATCCATAAAGCAATCAGGAAACTGACAGATATGCTTTCAGTCCGAGTTCTGGCTTTCATTCTCATCGTTGCCCTTGGCTTATCTTCCAGTATAATGTCCGCTATTCTTGCGGCAATTATTCTCGTTGAGGTAGTTAATGCAATGCCTCTCTCACGAAAATCTAAAATAAATCTCACGATCATCGCATGTTTCTCAATCGGTCTTGGCGCTGCGCTTACCCCTCTTGGAGAACCTCTTTCAACAATCGCCATTTCAAAACTCTCTGGTGAACCTTACCATGCCGATTTCATGTTCTTGTTTAATATGCTGGGAAAATATATTTTTTCCGGAATCCTTCTATATGGTATTCTTGGAGTTTTCTTCCTCGGAAAAACAGATATAAAAGAACACGAAATGGAATCAGCAGACTATAACGAAACCATAAAAGACGTCATAATGAGGGCTGTTAAGGTTTACGTGTTTATTGCTGCGCTAGTGTTGCTAGGAGAAGGTTTCAAGCCTATAATCTTCGAATACTTTATCCAGGTTCCTTCTGTGGCACTCTACTGGATCAATATGGTTTCCGCTGTCCTTGACAATGCTACTCTGGCAGCTGCTGAGATCGGGCCTATACTTAGTGAATTTCAGATAAAAAGTGTACTTATGGGGCTTTTAATTTCAGGAGGGATGCTAATTCCTGGAAATATCCCGAATATTATCTCTGCGAGCAAATTGGATATAACTAGCAAAGAATGGGCAAAGCTTGGATTGCCTCTAGGACTTGCTTCGATGATCCTTTACTTCCTAGAGCTATTTGTACTCGATATCTGACTTTTAAGTAAGTAACTTAAACCTATTTTTTTATTTTTATTTATTTAATTTTTTGAAACTTATCATATTGATTCTTTTTACAGCCAGCAAATTCATATTACTTCTTTTTCTAGTTCTAAAACTCCTTATTTGCCTAGTTTTTCCATATATCGGGAATTCCTTCCTTTTTTTCTCTTCATTTACCTTTCTGCTTTTGATCTATATTTACTTCAGACAAATAAACAAGTTTTTATTTATGTTCAGTTACTTCCTTCAATCAGGACTACTAATTCTATCTAACGATATTCTATTCCATAATTGATTTATTCAGTCAGGAGGAAAATAATGCGAAGGGACTATATAGACACGGGTTATAGCCCAAAAGATACCGATCTAATTTGTGAATTTCATCTCGAACCGTCAGTAGGAGTGAATTTTGAGGATGCTGCAACCCATATGACAGGGGAAAGTTCTATAGATTCCTGGACTGAAATCTCAACATTAAGTCCCGAACTTGGAGCGAAATTAAAGCCTCACGTCTTTTACGTGGACGAAGCAGCACAGACTGTACGGGTGGCTTATTCTGAAGAACTTTTTGAACCGGGTTCGGTTCCACAGGTACTCAGTGCGGTTGCAGGAAATATCTTGAGCATGAAAATTGTTGACAACTTAAGGCTACAGGATATTGCTTTCCCTAAATCGATGTTACGTGAGTTCAAAGGCCCTAAATTCGGGTTGCCAGGTATTAGAAAACTTACAGGTGTGCAGGAAAGGCCTCTTATAGGAACTATTGTCAAACCAAAGGTTGGTTTGACCTCTGAAAAGCACGCCGAGGTTGCTTATAATTCCTTTATAGGGGGTTGCGATCTTGTCAAGGATGATGAAAATCTTACGGATCAAGGATTCAACCGCTTTGAAAAAAGAGCTGAACTCACTCTGAAACTTGCAGAAAAGGCAGAATATGAGACCGGAGAGCGTAAAATGTATCTCTGTAACATTACTGCCCCAACCTGTAAGGAAATGATTCGCCGCATGAATATTCTTAAAGATCTGGGTGCCAGCTATGCGATGATCGACATAGTACCTGCAGGCTGGACTGCGCTTCAGACCCTCAGGGAAGAGGTTGAAGATAGTGGTCTTGCACTTCATGCTCATCGCTGTATGCATTCGGCATATACTCGAAATCCACGTCATGGGATAAGTATGCTTGTAGTTGCCAAGCTTTGCAGACTAATCGGGCTTGATCAGCTTCATATAGGTACGGTCGTAGGGAAAATGCACGGAGAAAAACATGAAGTTCTGACTCTTAGGGATGAATGTTTACTCGACAGTGTGCCTGCGGACGAAAGCCAGCACGTACTTGCTCAGGATTGGGGTAGATTAAATCCTATGTTTCCGGTTGCTTCAGGAGGGCTTGCCCCTACTATGATTCCTGACCTGTACTCTATTTTTGGAAAAGATGTAATTATGCAGTTTGGTGGTGGAATTCATGCTCATCCTATGGGTACGGCGGCTGGAGCTACTGCTTGCAGGCAGGCATTTGAAGCAACCCTTGAAAGAGTTAGCCTGAAGGAATATGCGAAAAATCACAGAGAACTTGGAGTTGCGATTGATAAGTGGCTGAAAAAATAAGCTGGAAAAGAGTAACATAAAAAATATAATGGAGTTTACCTCTTGTGCAGGCAGAAGACGGAAATAAAGTAAAAACCCTCGTTTTCCGGGTTTCCAATGAAAATTTTGATTCCGTCCTTAACAGGGCGGCAGAGATTATCAAGAGTGGCGGAACTGTAGCTTTCCCAACGGAAACTGTCTACGGGCTTGGAGCTGACTGTCTTAATTCCGAGTCAGTATTAAAGATTTTTGAGGCAAAAAAGCGTCCTCCAGGAAATCCTCTTAGCCTGCTTGTTCATTCAAGGGAAGATGTTGAGAAAGTGGCAAGAAATATTCCAGAAAATGCTTTCAAGCTAATGGATTCTTTCTGGCCTGGTCCTCTTACAATTGTCCTTGAAAAAAAAGATATTGTTCCCGACATTACCTCCGGAAAACTGAAATCAATAGGAGTCCGCATGCCTGACCATAAAATTCCTCTGGAACTCATACAGAGGGCAGGCACACCTCTTGCTGCTCCCAGTGCTAACCTCTCAGGAAAGCCCAGTCCGAGCTTTGCAGCTCATGTCATCTCGGATCTAACAGGCAGGATTGATGTAATTCTTGATGGGGGAGAGGCTGCTATAGGTCTTGAATCAACTGTAATTGATATGACTGTCGATCCGCCTGATGTGCTAAGGCCCGGAGCCATAAGTATCAAAGAACTTGAAAGCGTTATAGGAAAGGTAAGATCAGGATACAAAACCGAAACCGGGAATGAATCAGATCTTTCGGAAAAGAAGGCAGGTCAAAAATACGGGCATTACACGCCTGACACAAAGGTTGTTCTTGTCGAAGGAGAAGGTAAACAGGTTTTGCAGGAGCTTATTAAATTACTTGAGAGTTACATATCTCAGGGGCTGAAAGTCGGGCTTCTTCTCAGTGAGGAAACCATTAAGGAAATTGAGGTCTTCTTTGCTTTGAAAAACTTAGAACCATATGAGTGCTTTTTGCTGGGATCCAGGAAAAAACCTGAAATAGCTGCCAAGAAACTTTTTGAAGGTCTAAGAAAGCTTGATAAGAAAGGGCTGGATGTAATTGTGGCTGATGGATCTTTCAGTCGCTTAGGGCTTGGGGAAGCGTTAATTAACCGGTTGAGGGAAGCTTCTTCCATAAAGATTGCTGTTTAAGCTCAAATACGTGCAAATTTGAGATTCGTTTATTGTTTGAGAGGGAAGGATTTTGAACGCCGAGAAAAAGGAAAATCTAGCAAAAACGCAGGCTTATAAAAAAGTGGTAACTCAGAATAAAAAGATAAATAAGATTAACCTTGTAGTGTTGGCTGCAGGTCTGCTTTTAATAATTCTGGGCATGGAAAAGGTAGGAAGCTATCTTATCTGGGTAGGTATTTTTGTCCTATTTGTAACTACAATTTCAAACATTCTTGCATCAGGTTCTCTTCGCAAGCAGAGATAATATTGATTTAACATTGATTTTTTTCTTTTTTAAAGGGGCGTTTTCAAATGGGAGAAACAATTGCAAGTAAGGAAATGCACGAATATTTTGACGAACTTGAAACAAGACTCAAAGCGGCTATAAAGATTGCAAATATAGCTCGAGCTCGTGGAAGCGACCCAAAGCCCGTTGTAGAGATTCCCCTTGCCAAGGATCTTGCTGATAGAGTTGAGAACCTTATAGGAGTAGAAGGTGTAGCTGCAAAGATCCGGGAACTCGAAGAAAAAATGTCAAGGGAAGAATCTGCTCTAGAAATAGGTCGTCAGGTTGCAGAAGGAGAAGTAGGGAACTTCCCAACAAAAAAGGATGCAGTTGAAGCTGCGATCCGGGTTTCCATGGCCGTCATTACAGAAGGGGTAGTTGCAGCTCCGATTGAAGGAATTAATAAGGTAGAACTGGGAAAGAACGACGATGGTTCAGAGTATATCCGGATTTTTATTCCGGACCCATCCGGAGTGCAGGTGGAACAGCCCAGGCTCTTTCCGTGCTCGTTGGTGATTACGTAAGGCGTGGGATAGGGATTGACCGATATAAGCCAAGACCTGAGGAAGTAGAGCGTTATGTAGAAGAGATCGTTCTTTACAAGAGAGTCGCAAGTTTGCAGTATATGCCTTCGGAAGATGAGATCCGTTTGATAGTCAAGAATTGTCCTGTATGTATTGATGGAGACCCAACCGAGGAAGCTGAGGTTGAAGGGCACAGAGATCTCGAAAGAATCGGAACAAATCGCATTAGAGGGGGAATGTGCCTTGTGCTTGCCGAAGGGCTTGCCCTTAAAGCTCCCAAAGTCAAGAAACACGTTAATAAGTTGAATATGGACGGATGGGACTGGCTGGATATTCTCATAGGGGGTGCAAAAACCGGAGGCGATGAAGAGGATGATCAGAAGAACAAAATCAAGCCAAAGGATAAGTATATAAGAGATCTGATTGCAGGCAGGCCAGTTTTCTCCCATCCTTCAAGACCAGGAGGATTCAGACTCCGCTATGGACGTTCCAGAAATACTTCTTTTGCGGCTGCTGGGATCAATCCGTCTACTATGGTTTTGCTTGACGATTTTATCTCTAATGGAACTCAACTCAAGGTCGAAAGGCCTGGGAAAGCTGCAGCCATGTCTGCTGTCGATTCAATAGAAGGACCAACTGTGCGTCTTTATTCCGGAGATCTTGTCCGTGTAGACGATATAAAAGAAGCTTATGAGATTCGCTCGCAGGTCGAGGTAATAGTAGATATCGGAGAAATCCTGATCAATTATGGGGATTTTCTGGAAAACAATCATCCTCTCATGCCTTCACCTTATGTTTTTGAATGGTGGATTTATGACTATGAAGCAGCTTGCTCTGAGAAAATACCTGAAGAAAAATTAAAAAATCCGTCGGCAACTCTGGCTCTTAGGCTTGCGGAGGAATATGATGTACCTCTACATCCGAAGTTTACGTATCTGTGGCACGATATTAATAGAAACGAGTTTGAGGCTTTAAGGAAATTAGTGATTGAGGACGGGAGTTTTTCGGTTGAAAGTGGAATTCTTAAGCTTCCCATGAAAGTTTGTGTGGATACAGGAATCAAACTTATACTTGAAAAACTTCTTGTACTTCACAGGGTAAAAGCTGACACAATCCTAATTGAAAAAGCTCTTCCTTTTATCTCTTGTCTTGGACTTGACTGTAATCTTAAAGAAAAGATTAAAATGCCTGATACCGATAATATGGTAAATGCTGCATCTCTTTTAAGTGGGTTTAAAGTTCTTCCAAGGGCTCCTTCGAGGATAGGGGCTAGGATGGGAAGACCGGAAAAAGCAAACATGCGAAAGATGTCTCCTGCAGCCCAGGTTCTTTTTCCAATAGGTAATGCTGGAGGAATTACGAGGAATCTTGTATCTGCTTCAAGTTATTCGGCTTCCATGAATGGACAAATAGGTGAAATTGAAGTGGAGATGGGAATAAGGAAATGCCTTGACTGTGGAAAAGAAACTTATTTATGGCGTTGTGACTGTGGAGGATATACTTCTCCCAAGCTCTCCTGCCCTCGTTGCAAGATTGAGGTTCAAGGTTCTGAAACTTGTCCCAAATGCGGTAAAAAGCTAACTTCTGTTTCAAATGTCAAACTGGATTTTCGTTCCATCTACAAACAGGCCTTTGAAAACGTAGGGGAAAGGGAAAAAATGGACCTTATCAAAGGTGTAAAAAGGCTTATGAACGGGCAGATGACTCCGGAACCTTTAGAAAAGGGAATCTTGAGGGCAAAACATGGTATTTATATTTTTAAGGATGGAACTGTCCGCTATGATATGTCAGATATCCCACTTACACATATCCGGGCTGATGAAATCGGAATAACAGCAGTTAAACTTAGGGAACTCGGTTATGTAGAAGACGTTTACGGAAATCCTCTTGAAAGAGATGATCAAGTTGTCTGCCTGAAAGTCCAGGATCTTGTGATTTCTTATGATGGTGGAGAGTATATGTTGCGTACCGCACAATACGTGGATGACCTGCTTGTGAAATATTACGGCGTTGAGCCCTACTACAATGCCAAAACAATCCAGGATCTGGTGGGTGTACTACTCATTGGGCTTGCTCCGCACACTTCGGCAGGCGTACTAGGACGTTTAATAGGGTTTACTAAAGCTTCAGTTGGGTATGCTCATCCTTTCTTTCATGCGTCAAAACGCAGGAATTGTGACGGAGACGAGGATTGTGTAATGCTTCTCATGGATGGAATCCTTAATTTTTCTAGATCTTATCTTCCAGATAAAAGGGGTGGAAAAATGGATGCTCCTCTTGTGCTTACTACTAGAATTGATCCCAAGGAAGTAGACAAGGAAGCGCATAATATAGACGTGTCTGCCAGATATCCTCTGGAGTTCTATAAGGCTACCCAGGAAATCAAAAATCCTACAGAGCTTGAAGATATTATGGATCTGGTGAGTAGCCGACTTGGGACACCGGAACAGTATGAGCATTTTATGTTTACACATGATACTTCTGATATTGCTGCAGGCCCTCTTAATTCTTCATATAAAACTCTAGGAAGCATGATTGAAAAAATGGAAGCTCAACTTTCACTTGCCAATAAAATAAGGGCAGTGGATGCTCCAGATGTGGCTGAAAGAGTGCTAAAGTCTCATTTTCTACCTGATCTCATGGGAAATCTCCGTTCTTTTTCAAGGCAGCGGATGCGCTGTATAAAGTGTGGAGAAAAATTCAGGCGACCTCCTCTTACAGGAGCCTGTCCTAAATGTGGAGGTAATGTAGTGCTGACTGTGCACGAAGGAGCTGTCCGCAAATATCTTGAGATTTCAAAGGAAATTGGAGAAAGGTATGGAGTTTCCAGTTATACCCAGCAGAGAATTGAACTTCTGGATAAAGATATATGTTCTCTATTCGAAAATCACAAAAGTAAACAAATGGGACTTTCGGAGTTTATGTCTTGATATTCGCGCTGAGAAGTTAATCTCAAATCTTATTTTGAGTTCTGGTTTAATCTGATTTATTCTACAGGTAGCCCAAGAGAATTAATTTGCTCTATAAGCTCAGTAAAGTTTTCAATTTCCAGTTCCAAAACTTCTTCTTTTTTCATACCTATTGACATTTCGCCGTCTACGGACAGACTTTCAGGACCTCTACGAACAAGCCTGTCAATGCCGTCTTTTTTAAGTGCTTCTTTAACTTCCATATCATGTACAAAGGCTCTTCCAGGGATAAATACAGTCTCATTTACTTCTGAAAGGTCCAACTTCTTGAAATCTTCAATGGTAATGAGGCATCCAATGTCTTTCTTTAGAGACACGACATTTACAGAACCTCCAAGTGTTTCAAAGATTTCTCTCAGCCTTGGAGCTGCTATCTGACCTGTAATGACAGTTGCTCTTTTTGTTATTCTTGGGAGTTTTTCCAGGGCTTCTGGATCATTCCGGATAGCAAAAGGAGAACCAATTAAAGGATCTTCGAGCGGGGTTCCTGTAATCCTCATAGAAGGATGCTTTGCTGCCGAGCTGCGCACTAGCTCAGTAAATTCTTCAACAGTATGTGGAATTACGCTAGGAATGATAGGAGCATTGTTCAGGATAAGCCCGTTTTCTTGAAAGTTTGCAAATCGCATCAGGATAGCTCCTTTTGCGCCCATATTTTCTAAGTCACTGAGGGTTCTATCGAGAGTTTCTCCGTCGTTTACTCCCGAAATGAGCACAATCGCCCCATATACATTACAATGAGCACAGAAGTCATGAAGAACCTGTAACGAAGCTTCAGGTTCCGGGTCTTTCATGTACTCAGCTCTTAAAACCGGATCAGTTGCAAAAACTGTATAACTTACCTCTGTGACCCCATGATCTATATAGAAAGAAGCATCATCAAAATTGCTGAACCCTTTTCCGCTTGTGTATCCTAGATGTATCGGAATTTTGAACTGGGACAAGAATTCGACAAGCATTTTAAGTTCTGGATAACAGCTCAAATCGCCTCCACCACTGATGGTGAATTTTTTTACCTCCCCACTTGAGAAATAGAGCTTTCCAGCAGTTTCCTCCAGTACTATTTGGAGCGGTTTGAAACCTGTATATGACTCTTTTACACTGCGAGTGCAGTAGTCACATCCTTTTTTGAAAGGAAGGCAATACTTACAGCCTAAGGGCTGAATTTCTTTTACTTTTTTAAAATAACAATATCTGCAAAAACCTCTGCAATCTACCCCTGGATTCCCACCTACGTCGACAGTTACTTCCATATTAAACTTTCGTATTAATAAGATATTACTAAATCTTTTTGGTATGACTCTTAAGTATAAAATTATCTTATTAAAATTATTAATATATTTTTTTACGCATGAGTCAAAAAATTTTTCTATATAATTTCTTTTATTTTCCACATCTTTAAGTAATGTTAATGTTCTATTTTTTCGACTGATCTCGTTTTATTGTATAATTCTTAAAAAATAATTCTCATATTAATAAAATATATTTTAAAAAAATATATGAATTCATTGAGCGAAAAACACAAAAGATTTAAGTACCTTCCAAACGAATGAGATTTCATTGGGAAAGTGGACACTTAAAAACGAAGCGGTACTTGATTTATGAAGTGCAAAAGCACTTGAATAGGTGACCAGTCCCAAAATGATTTTAATAAATTAAGGAGGAAATTAAAGTGTCTGACACAGTAGACATCTACGACGACAGAGGAAAACTGCTCGAGAGCAAAGTCGACATTCTGAGCCTTGCTCCAACAAGAAACGCAGCAATTAAAAAGATTATCATGGACACCAAGAGGTCTGTAGCAGTCAACCTCGCAGGTATTCAGGGTGCACTTGCCAGCGGTAAGATGGGCGGTAAGGGCCGTCAGATCTTAGGCCGTGGGCTCAACTACGATATTGTAGGCAATGCTGATGCAATTGCAGAAAAAGTTCAAAAGCTCGTCCAGGTCGAAGAAGGCGACGATACCAACATCATCAAAGTCAAGGGCGGAAAGAGCCTCTTGATCCAGTCCCCTCAATCTAGGATAATTGCAGGTGCTGACTTCATGTCCGCAACTACAGTTGGTGCAGCAGCAGTCACCCAGACGATTCTGGACATGTTCGGAACTGATCCTTATGATGCCCCCATCGTAAAAGCAGCTGTTTGGGGAAGCTACCCACAGACAATGGATCTCATGGGAGGCCAGGTTCAGAGTATTCTCAGTATCCCCCAGAACAATGAAGGTCTCGGTTTCTCCCTCAGGAACATTATGGCAAACCACGTTGCAGCAATTGCCAATCGGAATGCTATGAATGCATCAGCTCTCTCTTCCATCTACGAACAGGCTGGTATTTACGAGATGGGTGGAGCAGTCGGTATGTTCGAGAGACATCAGCTCCTCGGGCTTGCATATCAGGGTCTCAATGCCAACAATCTTTTATATGACATTGTGAAAGAAAACGGTAAGCACGGTACCATTGGAACTGTTATCGAATCCGTTGTTCACAGGGCGATTGAAGCAGGTATTATTTCCGTTGACAAGACCGCTCCTTCTGGATACAAGTTCTATAAGGCAAATGATGTTCCAAAGTGGAATGCTTGTGCAGCAGTCGGTACTCTTGCAGCTACCCTGGTTAACTGTGGTGCAGGCCGTGCAGCTCAGAACGTTTCCTCAACACTTCTTTACTTCAACGATATCCTTGAAAAGGAGACCGGTCTCCCAGGATGCGACTACGGTAAAGTAGAAGGTACCGCAGTAGGTTTCTCATTCTTCAGTCACTCCATTTATGGTGGCGGTGGGCCTGGTGTCTTCAACGGTAACCACGTTGTTACCAGACACTCCAGAGGATTCGCAATTCCCTGCGTATGTGCAGCAGTAGCTCTTGATGCAGGTACCCAGATGTTCACAATCGAATCTACCTCAGGTCTGATTGGTGACGTGTTTGGTGGAATTAAGGAATTCCGCGAGCCGATTAAGGCAGTTGCAGGAGCTCTCTAAACAATAACTTAAAAGGTCTAAAGATGTCAGACTCTGCTTCAAATACTGAAGATTCTATTCAAATCGAAATTTTTCCCAGTAGAATCCTGTCCCCTGAAACAGCTCAGAAGCTTATGGCTGAAATCTACAACGTGGACGGGGTAATCCGTGCTATAGTGCAGGGCAACAGACTACCTGATAAAGTGTCTGCCGGCCCTGGTACCGGAGAAAAAGTAGAACATCCACTGAGAAAGCCTATTCAGATTGGAGATCAGGTTATTGAATTGAAGATCTGTGTGGGTAGGATCAGGGTTGAACTTTCAAACGCCGAAGCTAAAGAAAAGATCAGGGAAGTATGCGAAAAATTGTTCCCTTTCCCCTTTGAATTTAGGGAAGGACATTTTCTCAAAAAGAAGCCTACTGTTACTGACTATGCTAAACTTGGTCCTGAAGCAGATCCTCGGTTACTTGGTATGGTAGATCCTAAAGCCAGTACTGATCAGCTCGTCTTTATTGAGAAACAGGAGAAGAAAGAAGAGAAAAAGGATAAAGATGAGTGAAAAAATATGATGATAGATCGGGAAACTCAGGTAGTTGACTGCCGATGCGGTGCGGGACTTGGTAGAGGAGGAGGACTTGCTCAGCGAGGTACTCTCTCAGAGGCTGGCCGTGCTGAGGTTGTAGCTATCGCTATGAGTCCCGGCCAAAGGCATATAACAAAACCGGTGTGTGAAATCACATACGGTATGAGGAAAGAGAATATTCAGGTCAGTGTGTTGGTGCTCTATTCTGGCTCCGGAATACCTGAATCCGGTATGAGGACCGGGTCTTTTGTACTGAGTCCGGTAGAAGTTTCACAGATTGAAATGCACAAACTGGCTGTTATTCACCTAGGAAATATCAAGGACCATGTGATTAGAAAGGCCAGGGAAATACTGAGTCAGGCTAATATTCCGGCGATTGTAGTTAGCCAGATCCCGGTAGATTTTGAGGATTTTGCAGAAGCAGGGATTAAGACGAGATTAGTGATGCCAAGGGACGAAAATATTCGTACAAAAGGAATCGTGATGGATATGGTAAGTGGAGTTACACGTGGTGATTCCTGTCCCAGGGATAAACTAAATTTAGTCGTTAAAAATGTTAAGACTACATTAGACCAGTTAGAAGATCATCAAGGAGTTGCATGAGATGAGTTACAAAAGACAATTTTATCCAGGCGCAACATCAGTTGGCGCTAACAGAAGAAAACACATGTCTGGAAAACTTGAGAAACTCAGGGAAATTTCAGACGAAGACTTAACCGCAGTTCTCGGACATCGCGCTCCAGGAAGCGACTATCCAAGCACTCACCCACCACTTGCAGAGATGGGAGAGCCTGCATGCTCGACCCGTGAGAATGTTACACCTACACCTGGTGCAGCAGCAGGAGACAGAGTAAGGTACATTCAGTTCGCTGACTCTATGTACAATGCCCCTGCCACCCCATACTTCAGATCATACTTTGCAGCAATTAACTTCAGAGGTGTAGACCCAGGTACTCTTTCCGGCCGTCAGATCGTTGAAGCCCGTGAAAGAGACATGGAACAGTGCGCAAAGGTTCAGATGGAAACCGAAATCACTGACCATGCACTCGCAGGTCTGCGTGGTGCAACTGTGCACGGTCACTCTGTCCGTCTCCAGGAAGACGGTGTGATGTTCGACATGCTCGACAGGAGAAGACTCGAAAACGGTACCATTATAATGGACAAGGACCAGGTTGCAATTCCACTCGACAGGAAAGTAGACCTTGGCAAGCCAATGTCCAGTGAAGAAGCTGCAAAGAGAACCACAATTTACCGTGTGGACAATGTAGCCTTCAGGGGCGACGCAGAAGTCGTCGAATGGGTACACAGGATATTCGATCAGAGAACTAAATTCGGTTTCCAGCCAAAATGAGGTGACCACAATGGCAGCAGACATTTTCTCAAAATTCAAAAAAGATATGGAAGTCAAGTTCGCACAGGAATTTGGTTCAAACCAGCAGACTGGTGGGGACATCACCGGCAAGACTGAAAAATTCCTGAGGTTAGGTCCTGAGCAGGACGCAAGAAAGGTCGAAATGATTAAGGCCGGTAAGGAAATCGCAGAGAAGAGAGGCATTGCATTCTATAATCCGATGATGCACTCTGGTGCTCCCCTCGGTCAGCGTGCAATTACTCCTTACACTATTTCCGGCACTGACATTGTCGCAGAGCCTGATGACCTTCACTATGTGAACAACGCTGCAATGCAGCAGATGTGGGATGACATCAGGAGAACCTGCGTTGTCGGTCTTGACCTCGCTCACGAGACTCTTGAGAAAAGGTTGGGTAAGGAAGTTACTCCTGAAACCATCAACCACTACCTTGAAGTCCTTAACCATGCAATGCCTGGTGCAGCAGTAGTTCAGGAAATGATGGTCGAAACTCACCCTGCTCTTGTTGACGACTGTTACGTGAAAATCTTCACAGGTGACGACACACTTGCAGATGAAATTGACAAACAATTCCTTATTGACATCAACAAGGAATTCTCAGAAGAGCAGGCAGCTCAGATTAAAGCTTCCATCGGTAAGACAACCTGGCAGGCAATCCACATCCCAACAATTGTCTCCAGAACAACAGATGGTGCTCAGACTACAAGGTGGGCAGCTATGCAGATCGGTATGTCTTTCATCTCCGCATACGCAATGTGCGCTGGTGAAGCAGCCGTCGCTGACCTATCTTTTGCTGCAAAACACGCAGCTGCTGTTTCCATGGGTGAAATGCTCCCTGCAAGACGTGCACGTGGACCAAACGAGCCTGGTGGACTTTCCTTCGGTCACCTCTCAGACATCGTCCAGACAAGTCGCACATCCGAAGACCCAGCAAAAATCGCTCTTGAAGTCGTCGGTGCAGGCTGTATGCTCTACGACCAGATCTGGCTCGGATCCTATATGTCCGGTGGTGTCGGATTCACACAGTATGCAACAGCTGCATACACCGATGATATCCTCGACAACAACGTGTACTATGACGTTGACTACATCAACGACAAGTACAACGGTGCTGCAAATGTTGGCAAGGACAACAAGGTAAAGGCGACCCTCGACGTCGTAAAGGACATTGCAACCGAGTCCACACTCTATGGTATCGAGACCTACGAGAAGTTCCCAACTGCTCTTGAAGACCACTTTGGTGGTTCCCAGAGAGCAACCGTGCTCGCAGCCGCAGCCGGTGTTGCAACTGCCCTCGCAACTGCAAACGCAAACGCTGGTCTTTCTGGCTGGTACCTCTCCATGTACCTGCACAAGGAAGCATGGGGCAGACTCGGATTCTTCGGATACGACCTGCAGGACCAGTGTGGTGCTACAAATGTTCTGTCCTACCAGGGCGACGAAGGTCTCCCAGACGAACTCCGTGGTCCAAACTATCCCAACTACGCAATGAACGTCGGTCACCAGGGTGGATATGCAGGTATCGCTCAGGCAGCCCACTCAGGCCGTGGAGACGCATTCACCGTCAACCCACTCATCAAGGTCTGCTTCGCTGACGACCTCATGCCGTTCAACTTCGCTGAACCCAGGAGAGAGTTCGGTCGCGGTGCAATGAGAGAGTTCGTTCCTGCTGGTGAGAGATCTCTCGTCATTCCAGCAAAATAAACTCAATAACAAAAATTTACTAAAACAGAGTAGGCCAGAAGGCCTACTTTTTCTCTTTTTTTTCTACATTGTTTTTTCTCTTGCTGTTTTTCCGGAAATCTTTATTTTAATTATGAGCTTGCCATTGATTTTTCAGATAGATTTAGCAATTATATGGTATCTTTAAAGGAATGCAGTTTCTTTCAAAATATTCTCTTGGTGTTCAAATGTTTCCATAGCTTGGATTATAACCTGGATTATAACTTGTGTATGGAACATAACTATACCAACAGTGCAAGCATGTAGTGTAGCATATCATATTTTACCCCCTATATTTCACTAAACTACGCTAATTAAAATTATCTTTAAACCAAATGGTTAAAACACTGGCATTTCTTTTTTAATATAATAAAAAACCATTAATAATGTAATTAAGAAATATCTATTATTAATTAAAATCAGTATTCTCAAACCCAGCTTCCATCTAAAAATATAAAAGCGAAATTCAATCATCTTTAATGTCAAAAACAGGATTAAATATTTTCTTAATGATGTCTAAGCTCATATTACTCTACTTTAGATAACGATGACTTTTTTGCCTAATTTGCTTGCAGCTTCCACAAATTCTGTTGTATCTACATCAGGAAATGCGTCTATAATACAAATATCAAACTTTTCATCCAGTGAATTAGCTAATTTTCTTACATCCATGCTATAAACTTCAAATTTGTCCCCAGATGCTATTAATTTTTCTTTACTTTCTGAATGTTTGACTGGAAATCCATTAGCTTCTAAATTAACCAAAGTAGTTTCTATTGCAGGATTCCATATATCATTAAAAACAACTTTTTGCGCTCCAGCTTTAAGACATGCAATTCCTAACGTTCCAGGACCACATGTACAATCAAGAATAGTAGGTCTATCGCAATCTGCCTAAATATTTTTAAGTATTTCTGTTTTGGGTGACTCTACCTTTGGAAATTCTATATGAATTTCATGCTGATATTTGTATATACCTAAAGCACCGTAAGGAGTCTGTATAATATCACATCTCAAATCGCAGCCGGCAAGAAGTCCATATACATGAGGATTAAAACCAGAATCTTTTATACCCACAATTTTTCTTATATCTCCCTTTAAAACCCCTTTTACTTCCCACACTTTCTGTATAACTATATCAGCACATCTCTTATTCACCTCATTAGATAATATTACTAACGAATTCTTAGGTAAATAAGGAACAGAATTAGTTGGATAGCCAGGAGTTACAAGAGGAACACATGCATTCCTTAAATTTGCTTTTTATCTTTTACTCCTTCCTCCATCATTATTTGGCATTGGTAATAAAAAATAGATAAATATGCTTATAACATATATTTCTTCATTAACTGCCCCAGATGCAATAGTTCCAGTCACAAAAAGAACGGTATAGTTGGCGGGCGTCAACGCTACAAATGCTCTGATTGTGGCTATAACTATACAGTAGAGCTAAAATCAACTGCTTTTTCCGCTTCTGTAAAAAGACAAGCTTTACAACTCTATCTTGAAGGATTAGGCTTTCGCTCAATAGGAAGAGTTTTAGGGGTGAGTCATGTTTCTGTCCAAAAATGGATAAAGAAATTTGGTCAGGAGTTAGAGAACCTAAAAAGTGAAAGTGAGATATCTATTGTTGAAATGGATGAGATGCACACTTACATCGGTAACAAAAAAAATATTGCTGGATCTGGATTGCTGTTGATAGAGTTGGGAAAAAGTTCATCAACTGCTCTTTTGGCAGCAGAGGAACGGAAACTGGAAAACTACTCTGGGAAAAATTGAAGAAAAAAGAGATTGGAGAAGTGATGACAGATCACTGGAGGGCATATGCAGAGTTTCTTCCTGAAAAGAGTCATACTCAATCCAAAGCAAAAACGTATACTGTTGAAGGATATAACAGCATATTGAGGCATTTCCTGGCAAGGTTGAGAAGAAAGACAAAGTGTTATAAAAAAAGTCTTGAAATGCTAAAGTACTCGGTTATTCTATTGATGAAATACAGAAATAAAGAACTAGATATATTTAATTAACAATACCATATATTTTTAGCACATGAGCTATTACAGTATCAAGATGTCTCTTACCGCAGTTACAACTGCCAAAATGGTTATCCATTTCATCTAAATTAATCTGTTCTGCTAGAGGAAATAATTTCCTTATTTTTTGTGGTTTGCAATCGTTGCACGGTTTGTAAAATAATTCAATGTTTCTTAACGCTTCCGAAATAGGCTTTATGCACGCATTTCCACATCTACATTTTATTTCCATACTCTTTAATATGGAATTTTATGTAAAAGTACTATGCGATTTTTTTCTATTCTTATATTTTGGCTCAGATTCTTTTTGAAAATAAATGATTTCTGACCGATTAGAGACTAATTAAAAAAAATTGTATCTTCGACTTATCCTTCCGAAATATCCTTAATTTTTGCCCTAAGACTGCGCATATCTTTAAAGAACTCTGGATAAGAAATCGATACAGATTCTGTTGTGTCAATTGTTGTATTTCCTGCAACCATTCCTGCTATTGAAAGAGCCATAACTATTCTGTGGTCATCCCATCCGTGCACTGATGCCCCATGAAGTTTTCCACCAGTAATTGTTAAGCTGTCTCTTTCTTCTTTAAGTTTTACTCCAAGCTTTGGAAGTTCAGTAGCAAGGGCTTGCAGACGGTCTGTTTCTTTATATCGGACATGTTCGGCATTTTCAATCCTGCTCGTTCCTTCAGCAACTGCAGCAAGGACAGCAACGGTCGGGACAAGGTCAGGGGTTGCTCCGGCATCAAAGGTTATGGCTTTTAATTGTTTTCCACCTCTGACGGTCACATTTCCTGTTACTTTATCCCATGCAATATCTGCCCCCATTTGTTTAAGGGTTTCAATAATTACCTTATCCCCCTGTTTTGAAGAAAAAATATTTTTGACTGTGATTTCCGAGCCTTTTATCATGGCTGCTGCTGCAAGTAAATAGGATGCTGATGAAAAATCACCTGGAACAGTGTAGTCTTTGAGATTATACTTCTGTTTCCCAGGAATTATAAATCTGGTATCATTACTATCCTCTATATGAACTTCTGCACCTGCAAGTTCAAGCATTTCTAGAGTTACATCCACGTAAGGCCTTGATTTAAGTTTTCCTTTAATAGAAAGGGTGGTATTGTTTTCGGCAAGCGGGCAGGTTATTAGAAGGGCTGAGATAAACTGGGAACTGATAGAACCATCAATACTTGCATTCTGTCCCTTAAGTCCCCCTTTGACGACAAGAGGAGCTCTCTCGTTTCCTCGAGTAGAACAGGCTTTCACTCCTAAATTATTGAGAACATCAAGAAGAGGTCCGTTTGGTCGGGTACGAAGGGAAGAGTCCCCCGTAAGCACTGTAATCCCATCGGCAAGTGCTGCTATTGCAGTCATGAAGCGAAGAGTTGTTCCTGAATTTGCTGCATCAATCACATCTTCCGGGACATTTGGTTTTCCATTAACTCCCTGGATAATAAGCTTGTTTTCTTTTATTTCAACTGAGGCTCCAAACATTTCGGAAGCCCGAATTGTGGCAAGAGTATCGGCAGAAATCAGAGGATGCCTGACTATTGATTCTTTTGAAAGAGCTGCTAGGGTTATAGCCCTGTGAGTGTAACTTTTTGAAGGTGGGGCAAAGACTTCCCCTTTGATTGAGGATTTGTCGATAGAAACACGCATATGTACCAGGTCTCGTTTATTTTCTTATTTAGATTATTTCATGGAGTCAGGTGCTTACTTCCAGTTTCTAAATAATCATTTTTGGACATTATTTATATTTTCACAAATAGTTATATTTAAACTCACTAACGCTCAGTTTATCCCTTTTACGATATTTTCTACCAAATCCCAATCATAGTCATAAACGTGTGCTGAGACGCTTATAGTAGTTATCGTTCCTGGTTCAGTACCTACCTTATCGGCTACGTACTCCAGAAGTTTTGAGAGGCCATAAAGGTTTGCCGGGTAGGCCCCTCCAAAATCGTGACTTCTGAAAAGAGTGGTGAGGTGTATCTTCCCGTCTCTTATCTTAAAATCGTCGAGCATCATGCAGGGAACTTCATTGACCTTCGTATCCACAGGAGGAATCCAGGTAATAGCTATTGCTCGTCTAGATGTTGGATTTTCCTGCAGCTTTTCTATCATATACTCTATCTGATCCACTTTTCCATTCCAGTTCCGAAGGCGCTGACCGTAGGTGTATTCAAAATCCTGCTTGTTTTCTCCCGAGATAAGCTGTTTTGCATATTCTTCAAGTCTTTCTTCGTTCCATGCAGTATCTTGTGGTATTCTGTCAGTATAGGGATCTTCAATTACTACCATCAAATCCATTAATTCCTTTATTTTACTTCCTCTTTCATCTATAATGACCTGCCCATGGTTCCAGATTATATTAAGCCCGCGATACCATGCATCAGATATAGTTTTTGCCTTGACAATCCTACCAATTTCAAATCTGTTTTCCATTAAGAACTCCTCTAAAATTCACAATAAATTCAGGTAGATTATGGATAGTTAATTTCTCCTTCTTTTTTCATTTACCACTTTGTTTTATAAGTTCTTTCTCCCATAAATTATCTTAATATCTTACAGTGTATAATGATAGCATATAACAATCTTAATTTAAAAAAATTCCGGACAAAAGAAGATAGATAGAATGGAACAAATAAATAAATTCAATAAAAAGAAAAACGTAAAGATGGACTGTATTTCTATCTAGATCTAGATAGAGTAGCCTATTTTGAAAATCTGAATAAAACTTAATGAAAATAAGCATGAAAAAAGGAAAATAATTAAAATAAATAAAGGTTTGAGAAGTATTCTCAGAACCTCATTGTTCTAAGGCGCTTTACCCTCTCATCGGTTGCTGGATGAGTGCTGAAGAGTGACTGGATTGATCCTCCTTTTAATGGATTGACAATAAACATATGGGCGCTGCTTTCTTTTGCCTGTACGTCTGAAACTTTTGGACTATAATGAGAGTTTCCGTACTCGAGTTTTTCAAGGGCATCGGCAAGAGCCCAGGGTTTTCTGGAAATGCTGGCTCCCTCTGCATCAGCTGCAAACTCTCTGGATCTTGAAATTGCAAGCTGGATCAAAGTTGCAGCGATAGGCGCTAAAATTGTCATCGCAATAAGACCTATTATTCCACCATTGTCATCATCTCTACTGCCGCCGAAGCCGCCGAAAATTGCAGCCCACTGTGCCATATTAGCTAGCATTGTGACAACACCTGCAAGGGTTGCAGCTATAGCACTTATCAGGGTATCTCTGTTCTTTACATGTGCCAGTTCGTGTGCCAGCACACCTTCCATTTCTTCATAAGAGAGCAGTTCAAGTATTCCGGTTGTAGCAGCCACAGCTGCATGTTCTGGGTTTCTGCCAGTTGCAAAGGCATTAGGCATTGATGACTCTACGATATAGACTTTGGGCTTTGGCAGTCCTGCTCTCATGACCAGTCCATCGACAATCCTGTGCAGGTTCGGAGCTTCCGCAGGGGAAACTTCTTTTGCTCTGTACATCTTGAGTACTATTTTGTCGCTGTACCAGTAGCTCCCAAAATTGAGGATTACTGCAAACAGGAACGCAATAATCATACCGCCCGTACCCCAGTGGCTTCCTATCAAAACTAGTATACCCGTAAGGGCGGCAAGCAAAACTGTAGTTTTAAGCATGTTCTTCATGACTTCTCACGCGACGTCCTCCCAGGCTAATGTCTGGGTTTTCGGTCTTTAATTCTTATTTCTAAACTTAATTTTATATATTATATAGATTAAAACCAATCTTATATATTCTGAATGCAGATATATATTTTCTCTTCTGAACAACACAGGTTGATACAATTGTGTTATTTCTCTTTCCCTATTTATTTAATACCAATTTAAAATTCTACTATACGGAAACTTTATTCGCAAATTTGGAAATCTCAGTCCAATAATTATATTTTCTTCTTTGATCTCCCCCTTATCAAAGCTAAATTTATTTACTAATATCTCTTTTTTGATATATTTACATTTTCCCTCTTTATGTGTAATTTGGTTTGATTTCAAACTATTATTCCAACTTCAAGTATATGTATTTATTGAAGAGTTCATCTCAAAATCAGGTTTTTTATCAACTCAATAATAACTTTTAGAACTTTTCGCAGTTATAATAACTTGATTGATAGTTCTAAATTCAACACTTTGAGAATCAATTTTGAGTTTTGGGCGAACTCTAAATATATTCTCCTTGGATTAACCTAACAGTATAGCAGTAAGAAAAAAAGTCAAGAATATATTTACGTTGATCCATCGTCAAAGTAATTCGTGTCAATCTTTTTAACATCATATGATTTTACTTTTGAAACTCCCACATCATACTCAATCATTAGTCTTGCAAGCGTTTCTCCATCAATCAACACAATGTTCCCTGTGAAATCGGCATATTCAATAGCTTCTCTTGAAAAAGTAGAGGTTGTCATAAAGACGCCTTTCTTTGCTTTCTTTCCTATCAGAGCGCCTGCAAATTTCTGGATTTCAGGTCTTGGGACCGTGCCTTCCCAGCGTTTTGCCTGAATGTAAATTACATCAAGTCCAAGCCTATCTTCCTTTATGATTCCATCGATTCCGCCATCGTGACTTCTACCAACTGCTTTTCCTGCGTCTGCTCTTGAGCCTCCATATCCCATTTTTGTCAGAATATCAACAACCAATGATTCAAAGAAATTGGCTGAACATTTTTTTACTGCCGAGAGAATTTCTAAAACAAGCTCATTGTGAAGTTTCTGGTAGGAGAGTTCGAGAGATTCCATTGGATCTAGTTGTTCAGTTTCATTTTGGTCTTTGTCCAGCTCAATAGTTTCGACTTGTTTTCCTAGGCGAAAATCATTAAATTCTTTATATCATTTCAAAAAATTGACATCAATGCAAGGAGGTTTTTCTTTAAGAACATCCTGTCCTTTCTGGGTAATTGAAAAATATCCTTTTCTTCCCGAAGTAAGCAAACCAGCTTTTTTCAGGTAAGTACGTGCCCATCCAACTCGGTTATTAAAAACAGCTTGCTGGCCGCTTGGTAAAAGTTCTCTTTTTTCTTCTTCGCTTAATCTTAACTTTTCTGCAAGATACTCAATAGCATTGCGAATTTTATGTTCTTCTCCATCTCCTGCATATTCAAGTAAAGGAAGCATTAAAGATTGATAATCTGGAACTGCCATTAGATCACTCAAAAAGAGTATTTTTAATAAAAACTCTCTATATCTCTTTTTATAGTTTTCTATTTTTGCATCTGTTTCTAACTTATAATTCAACTTCATAAGCCTTTTTTTGTGTCTCTTAATCTTTTCACTCCTTATCTTGAGTCTAAAATTTTGAATGCCAGTTATACAAAATTTTTGTTTATGTGGGTTGGCTAGGACTTAAAAAATTTTTTCCTATCGGTTGAATATATCTTTTTAAAAATTCAGGACAGATGTGATCTTTATATTTTGTAATAACCTTTTTGGATTAGCTAATTTTATATGTCAAATAAGTACTTATATTAAAACACGGTAACTACTTTCCGTAGTCTAGTTATTAAGTTCTGGACTACAGCAATAGAAAAGGAGATTCAGATCTAAAAGAAGCAACCCAGTAACTTTCTTACAAATCCATGTTATTGAATTTTGTTACAAAAATGGCAAGTTTCAATCCCTGCAGAAATGGAAATTATGGAAAGTCTTGAGGTTGTCCAGACAACAAAAACTTAAATCCTCTAAATGAATGAAAAAGAACATTTGTCTGGACAGGTTACAGGAAATCTCAGAATCAATTTGTAATAATGTCTCAAAAATATCGATTTACAAAGTTCAAAGCGCTCTATAAATACCTCCTAAAACCTAGTAGAGTAATTGTTATAATCAAAAAATTCCAAAAATCCAACAACCTCCAAAACCTCCTAAATATTATAATGTAAAAGCCGGAGAAATTATTAATAACGTTGTGTTTCATTCCAGAAGTTATTTCGCTCAAAGTAACCATGGAAGTCAAACCAAGAGACAATATATACAAATTGAATAATTTACTGAGAGTATCCTATAGGCCTATTATTCTATGTTCTTTCTTTTCTCATTTTTCACAATTTTTTATTAAAATTTTTTGTATCTAAGAGTTATTGAATAAAGTCAAAGTTTACATATTTGCACGTATTTTATCTGTAGAAACTTTAGTTACTATTTTTGTTTTCACTTGTCTTCACTTGCTTTTGGAATCCAATTAAATTATGTAATGGAGTAACTTTATGAAGTAAATATACTTATACTTCTTTAAAGAAGAGTGAATGCTATGAAAGCCGCTTGCATACAGATGAATATCTCCCTTTGCTCAAAGAAGGAAAACCTTGAGCGCGCCTTGTGTCTCGCAGAAGAGGCGGTTTCGAAAGAAGCTGAACTGCTTGCGTTTCCAGAGGTTTTTTCAACTGGTTTTTGTTATGACCGCATAGCTGAGGTGGCTGAAAATGCTTCTGGTCCCACCATCGAATCTTTATGTGATTTTTCAAAGGAACATGGATGTATACTTGCAGGCTCAATGATAGAGAAGAGAAAAAAGGAAACAATTGACTCGAAAAAGTTATCTCCCCCTCAGTTCAACTTGGGTTTTTGCATCGAATCTGGAAAGATAGCTGGTCTCCATCGAAAAACTCAGCTTTACGGTCTTGAAAAAGAATATTTTGCACTTGGGGATCATATACACCCTATTCGGCTGCAAAAACATGGACTTTCTATAGGTCTCATGGTCTGTAATGAACTAAGGTATCCTGAAGTTTCCCGAAAACTTGCTCTTGAAGGAGCAGATCTCTTGGTTTCAGCTTCTGACATGCCTGATTTTTACATATATCCCTGGCACATTATGTCTCTTTCTCGATCTATTGAAAACCAACTGCCACATATTGCCTGTAACAGAGCAGGAAATGATAAATTCTCAACTTATGCAGGCAAATCTTTTATTGCCGATGGATGGGGCCGGCTTCTGGTAGAAGCCGGAAAGGAAGAGTGCGTTCTCATTGGGGAAATCGATCTCGAAAAGGCAAAAGAGATCAAGCAAACTGGTTCTATTCTCGAAGATCGCAGACCTGAAATTTACTAATTTTAAATTGAAAATTTATACAAAACTTGGGTAAAGAAACAAATCAAAATCAGTTAAAATAAGTCCAAGTTATGAAAGAAACTGCATAGTTACAAAAATAAAAAATCAGCTAAAATATAATAAAAAGGAACCCTAATGGGTTATCCTTTTAGTTCTTTAATTATCAGTTCGCGTGCAGTTTTTGCATCTGCTGTGCCCTTCGTCTTTTTCATTACTTGTCCAACAAGGAAGTTCAGAGATTTCTCTGTGCCTCCAAGATAATCCTGTACTGCAGCCTCATTCTCGGCAATTGTTTCGGCAATTGCTTTAGTTACCAGATCATCTTCGGCTTTGAAAAGATTCTTTTCTTCGATAATTTGAGATGCGATCTTTTCTTCCTCGCCATCCAGAATAGTTCTTATGACTTCAACTGCAGCTCTGTCACTGATTTTACCTTCGTCAAAGAGGTTAACCAGTTCTACCATATCGGAAATCTTAAAGGAGTTCTCAATTTTCGTGTCTTTTGCATTGATGAAGCCTATTTTGGTTCCGTCATAAGAAGAAATTGCAAGGTCACGATAATTAGATTCTCCCAAGAAGACGTCAGCCGTCCAGGTAGCTGCAATTTTCGGGTTCACACCTTTTGCACAAACGCCTTCATAGAAGTCAGCAAGCATAATCTTTGACGTAAGAGACTTTGCATGCATATCTGTAATTCCATACTGCTCTATGAAACGGGTACGTTTTGCATCCGGCAGTTCAGGTAGCGTTTCCTTAATTTTAGGAATCCAATCGGTAATCCGCATAGGCATAAGGTCAGGTTCACGGAAATAGCGATAATCCTCAGCTTCCTCTTTTGTCCTCATTGAAAGCGTTACGCATCTGCCTTCATCGTAGTGGCGAGTCTCCTGTAAAATTTTTCCTCCCCTCCTGATTACGTTCTTCTGACGCATAATTTCATAGAGAAGAGCTCTTTCAACTCCTTTATGCGAGGAAATGTTTTTGACTTCAACACGAGTACCCCAGTGGACTGAAACATTTGCGTCCACACGCATTGCTCCTTCTAGGTTTCCGTCAAAAACATCCAGATACTCAAGGATATTCCTGAATTTGTCAAGGAATCTTCTTGCTTCTTTGGGGCTGCGCATATCGGGCTCTGTAACAGTCTCAATGAGAGGCACGCCTGATCTATTATAATCGATAAGGACACCTTTTGACTTCCCTATGCTGCCGATGTGCACAAGTTTTCCGGGATCTTCTTCCATATGAGCTCTTGTGATCCCCACCATATGTTCTCCATCTTCTCCTTCAATTACGACTTTTCCTTTGCTTACGATTGGGAAATCGTACTGCGTGATCTGGAAACCTTTTGGAAGATCAGGGTAAAAATAATTCTTTCTGTGGAACTGCGTTTCTTCTGCAATCTCTCCTTCTAGAGCAAGTCCAACTTTAATTGCGGCTTCTACTGTTTTTTTGTTCAACACCGGAAGTGTTCCAGGAAGGCCCAAACAAATCGGACAGGTATGAGTATTGGGAGCTGAATTGTGATAGTCTGTCGAGCAGCCACAAAACATCTTGGTATTAAGTTTGTTAAGCTGAATATGGATTTCAAGCCCAATTCTTACCCCATCAGGATTTTCATAGACCATTTATGCCACCTCAGGAGGTCTCTTTGTGTGATAATCAGTATTTTGCTCGAAAGTGTATGCTGCACGCATCACGGCAGTTTCATCAAATGGCTTGCCTATTATCTGAAGTCCTATCGGAAGACCATCAGTAAAACCGCAAGGCACGGAAATTGAGGGTACGCCTGCAAGATTTATCGGGCAGGTATTTACATCCGAGAGATAGAGGGTAAGCGGATCTTCGATCTTTTCTCCTATCTTAAAAGCAGGGTTTGGCATAGTCGGAGCCATAAGCACATCAACTTTTGAGAGAGCATTATCAAAGTCCTGTTTCACAAGGGTTCTGACTTTCAGGGCTTTTAAATAATACTTATCATGATACCCTGCTGAAAGAGCATAGGTTCCAAGTAAAATCCTTCTCTTCACTTCTGCCCCAAAACCTTCAGCTCTTGTCTTTGCAACCATGGCGTGCCAGTTCTCGCCGCTTGCTCTATATCCATAACGTGTTCCATCAAATCTTGCAAGGTTTGAGGATGCTTCACTCATTGCAATTATATAATAAGAAGCAAGAGCGTATTTTATGTGAGGCATAGAGACTTCTTCCCAGGATGCTCCAAGGTCTTCGTATTTGTGTATGGCATTCCATACGGTTTTTTCAACATCTGGATTGATGCCTTCTCCGAAAAACTCTTTCGGAATTCCAATTTTAAGTCCTTTTACATCTTCTACGAGAGCTTTCTGGTATTCGGTTTTACTATCAATTGAAGTGGAATCTCTGTGGTCGTAATCAGCTATAACATCCATCAGCACTGCAATATCTGTCACATTGTTTGCTAGAGGTCCAATCTGTTCAAGGGAGTTTGCGTAAGCTACAACCCCGTACCTGGAAACTGCTCCATATGTTGGTTTAAGTCCAACAACTCCGCAGAAAGCTGCAGGGCAGCGTACAGACCCCCCTGTATCAGAACCAAGGGAAAAAGGTGCTTCTCCTGCTGCAACGACTGCTGCACTGCCTCCGGAAGATCCACCTGGTACTCTTTCAGGATCCCAGGGATTTGTAGTTGGTCCAAAATAGCTGGTTTCCGTAGACGAGCCCATTGCAAATTCGTCCATATTGGTTTTTCCAAGAATTATTGCACCTGCATCAAGGAGTTTTTCGATAACATGTGCATTAAACGGAGGAACATAACCTTCAAGGATCTTTGAACCGCAGCTGTTTTGCATTCCAACTACGGAAATATTGTCCTTTATAGCAATTGGTACGCCTGCAAGAGGACCATTGTGTCCCTCAGCATCAATCTTTTTTGCCTGCTCAAGGGCTTTTTCAGAGACTTTTATATAACCATTAATTTTACTTTTTCTTATAACTTCAAGATATTGAGCTGTTACTTCTTCGGCTGAGCTTTCTTTGATTTTCTCTTTTATCTGTGCAACACTCATCCACTTTGTCATCATATATCCTCCTCAGCCAATTTTTGGAACCCTGAAGGCTCCATCCTGTTTGTGGTCGGTATTTGCAAGAACAACTTCCTGCGAGAGGCCTTCTTCTATCTCATCCTCCCTAAACACGTTATAAATCTCAGCCACATGATAAGTGGGAGATACATTTTCGGTAGGCAACTCATCAAGTTGTCCAAAAGACTCCAAAACTGAATTAAGTTTTTCCATATATTCGACGGTTTCCTGTTCGCTGATATCAATGCGAGCAAGCCAACCGATGTGTTCTACATCTTCTTTTGTGATCATGAAAGTTCCTCAAAAATAGAATAATCCTGAATAAAATACCGTTGGTTGCTGCATAATACAAATAGGTTAATGTGATAAATATATATTCTTCGTATTTTTAAAAGTCAGGAAAAACAGAAGCAGTTTTCAACATCATTTTTGTATCATAATTGTGGAAATTTGTTTATTAACTTTCAAGTTTGACTTTTTATGTTTTAATATATTTTGTGCAATATCATATCAAAAAATTTATATATTTTTAATTTCACTCTTAAAAGATAGTAACTGTGTAAATGTAACACTGAGAACTAGGAGGTGTTTTTTTAACTAAAATCTATATTCTGGAGTAATTGAGATCGAAATATGGTAATATTATAATTTCTCTTTTTCCAGATTGGGTTGAAGTATGATCTCTGTTAAAGCATCTTTAATTCGAACTTTTTATGCTGCATTCAATGAGGATTATTCATACATTAAATAAATGAATATTTCGACAGTCTCTATTATAACTTCAAGTTTTGTTGGTTATAATATAATTAGTTTTTAAAATCTCTTGAAATGATTTTATCATCCTCATATTCACAAAAATTATCGGCTTTGCTAATTAACTATAGTTATTTATTATGAGAACCTCTATTTCTGCATGGACTGCCCAAGATGTAAGAGTAACACTCACAATCAGAGCATTTGTAGCGTTGACGACCACCAACTATACCATTCTTTTTGTGACTGGAACTATTGCATCTTGGGCAGTCCATGCAGAAATAGAGGTTCTCATAATAAATAACTATAGTTAATTAGCAATGCCTAATTTTGAGACTTTTTATTATTTTCTGGTCTTGTATTGATTGCAGTCAATTGCTAGTGAAATTAATGATAAATTTTGGCAATCCCAGAAGATATTAAAAAGTCTCCGAATTTTCCAATAAAACTCTTTTCTTTTTTTATTAAGATTTCTTTTGAGTCGGATTATACTCTTTTCCAGAGCATCAAATTTCTTTTTGTAATCGGGACTGCAAAAATAATAGTTCTTTTTCCAGTAATCCGAAAAATATTCAATATTCTTATATATTATTTTCTTGCAAATAGAATCCGGTGGCATTAAAAACAAACTTCCTTAAATTACATAAAAACTCCAGGACATTCCATAAACAGCGTCACTTCCACATGAATTTGATTTTAATCTATGGGTTTAATCTTTAGCTCGTAAGTTAAAAGTTACTATTAAAAAATGTTTATTATACAAATAGTCATATATTTATTTCACTTATCATTTTCTTATTGTATTCTATTGTTAAGGATTTTTTAGATCTTACGTGAAATAATTATAAAGCTAAATTCACTATCAACTAAGTTCAAAGAGGTTTACACAAAAAGGGAGATAAACAGTAATGGTCTTCTTGATCTCTTTCTTCTTGATCTCTTAATTCTTATAAGATAATTATTAAACTGATAAATTAAAAATTGATGAATTACTACTCCATTTAAAGTAATTTAGCAAAAGTTATTATACACTTTGAGGAATACCTCTTTTAAACTTTTGATAATCAATTCATGTGATATTTTTGTAAATTTGGAAAAGTACTGCTTTTTCAGAATACTCTGATGTTTAAGTGTTGCCTCTTACTATTAAACATAAAATTTGTCTAACTCACTAATTGTATTTGAATCTCTTAAATAAGTCAGCATTGCTTAGATTAAACTTGCACAATTTATCCTTAATTGCCTTATTCACAGGTTTTTAGGAAGGAATTAAAAATGGCTTTGAAACCCAGAATTACAGAATCACCTCAAATTCGTTTGATTGACCTTAAGTCAAAACCTTTCTTTATTGTAGCTTCCATAGAAGTTGGAAACACTACAACCAAATGTATCCTTACGGCAATCAGTATGGAGACTGGGAGGACTCATATTATAAATAAGGTCGTACGGATGACAAGAGATGTCCGTCATCCTAAACCAGAAGAAGTCGTATTTGGGAAAACACTGACTGGTGTGGAACTTACTCGTGAGGCTGTTGCAGAACTGGTAAGTGGCACCCTGATGGAATCAATGGAAAAAGCAAATCTGGATATTAAAACTGATCTGGACTTTGTAGTTCGTTCCACTGGTGTTGTTGCAGGATTTGATTCCCCTGAAGAAGTGGGAGAATTTATTAAAGCTTTGGCAGATGGGTGTCTTATGGCTGGAGTTCCCCCAAAGAATATGACGCCTCCAATGTCAATTTCAAATATCCCCAAAAAGTTCCAGAAATACAGTAAATTGGAAAAAGTAATTTTTGATGGAGCTGTAGCCGGAGTACTGCCTCCGATCGGTTCAACTGGTGTTGAGATTGTTGCAAATGAGATGGAAGGAGAACTTGCGACTGCAGGGATTAAGGAAGCAGCCAAACTTACAGATGTTGATTTCAGAAATCCCTGTATTTCAATTGACTTCGGAACAACTCTTGATGGTAGAATTACAAACTCAGACTATCCATATGCAAAAACAGTTGGAAATTTCTGCGGCTATGCAGGAGCTATTCCTGACGCAATTATCCGTGGCTCGAAGATTGTGGACTCAAAAGTAGGAACAGCTCTTGAAGTTTTTGAAAAACAGAAACCGCCTTCCTTCCTTACTTTAAAAATGAAGGCGAAAGCAATTGAAGGGTACACAAAGCGTATTTGCGAACTTATTATTATAGAAAAAGTTCCAAAGAATCGAACGAGATATGGAAGCGTGCCTGTAATTCCAGATGCAGCTGAGCAGATAGGTGTAACACTTATAGGTTGCGATGTAGGAATAAACGGCTCTGATATGGGCAAGCTTAGTGCTATAGGCATGGAAATCTGTAAAACCCACGGACTTCAGATTG
Organism: uncultured Methanosarcinaceae archaeon; assembly: GCA_963727895.1. Taxonomy (GTDB): domain Archaea; phylum Halobacteriota; class Methanosarcinia; order Methanosarcinales; family Methanosarcinaceae; genus Methanosarcina. The sequence continues at coordinate 222,132 of CAVSHT010000012.1, forward strand.
TCTACGCAGTTATTGATGAAGTTATGGCAGACGTGGTTTGCAGGCTTATTAAGGTTGCAAAAGAAGAAGGTCTTATTTTTGAGGATACAACTATAGGGATCACTGGCAGAGCAGGAATTACAGGAAACAAACCGAAACTGATCCTGAAATGCTTGGAAGAACTGAATATTGCTCCAAAAATCGACGAAATAGTAGTTTTCGTCGATGACGGACTTGCCAGAGGTGCAGCTGTAATGGCTCGATGCATGAATTCTCTTGGTTCGCCGCAAAATCCTCTAGGAGGCAGACGCGGTGGAAAATGTATTCTTGCTCAGAGGATAAAATTACAGGAAAAATGATCTATTAAAAACATTAAAAACAACAGTTTAGGAAACTATTTAAAAACAGAACCCCCAAAAAATATTCAACATTCAATATAAAGTGGAATTTTAATAAGAGGATTTTAAAATGCAGGAAGAGGAACTAACCTCCTGCTCCTCCACCACCGGCTTTCTCGAGGTCGAATGCCTGCATTGTTTCTCTCTGTTTTCTAAATCTCTCTTCCAGTTCCTCGGAAGTAAATTCCTCATCTTCTTTCTTTTCTTTAGCTTTAATTTCAGTTGGTTCAAGAGTCTCCTCTCTGTACCATAGGTCTGTACTTTCGAGCAGAACCCACACTTTTCCGTGCTCATCCTTTTTGATTTCAGTTACGAGACTGATTGTATCACTATTTACGTATTTGACAGTATCTCCTACTTTGATAGGTTTTTTATTTCGCCCTATCGCTGTAATTGTTTCGGCATCAGCCATGCTCTCACCTCGAAGGTTTCCAGAACGCTGGAATTTTAGTCTTATAACTCTCTCTTGTATTTTTACTTCTTACAGTTTTTGTCCAGGCTCTCTAATAAAGTTTGTGTGGATTATATCTTTTGAGGTCTCTAAGGAAGAGAATTTTTCTCTAGATCCTTATGGTTCAAAAATTTATGAGCTTTGCATCTATTTGTGCTCTCATTTTTTAACAGTGATTAATTTCCGATCTAAGGTCTCCCATCAGTGCAACTCTTTCAGCGTAAGCATTGTGTCTGTGAATGCTTTCTTCATTGGTTTGCTTGATGGTAATTACTGCATTATCAGGAAGGTTCTTGAACTCTTTTACTACATTATCTGCCATGGTTCTTACACAATCTTCAACAAATTTTGGGTTCTTATGAGCAGTTTCCACAACAACTTTTTCGTCTGAGCGTTTCAATACTTCATATACGCTGGAACTCATAGAATTTTCAATAATTTTAATAATACTCTCAAGGGAAACATCAAAGTCATGTGCTACCTTTATTGAGATAATGCCCTTTCCACGCTGGTTATGAGTAGCCATAGGAACTTTTTCAAGGAACTTTATTATTGTGTCCTTATCAACTCCAAGATTAGAAAGTTCAGTTGCAGCTTTATCTCTCATAATCTCTTGAGCACAGGGACAGGCTGTCATTCCTACAACTTCAGCACCTATTAGTTTCTTTACATCGAAATAGTCATTATTGCCCTGTCCTCTTACAGCAGAGGCTTCAGCAAAAATATTCACTACTTCCTGACATTTGATCCCGGTGGCAGGGGACGCACGCCTGATCATATATTCGCTTGTCATCCTAACTTCTGCCTGGTTGGCGTATTCATGTCTGCCAAGCAAGTTGTGTGCGATATCACTGCAAAGCTGCTCAATTTCATATACGGGTGTACTAAGTATTTTTTCCAGAACCTCATCTACAGCTTCAAAGTTCCGTGAGAGATTTGCTCCCTTTCGATCTGAAGGCAAGTCAACAAAAACATCAAAAGTTGATATCAGTACGATAGGACGTTTGTCTTTTCGCTTGATTTCAACAAGTTTTTTCACATTTGTTACCCCAACACGAGTAAGGTTTATAGCTATGTTTGGTTTGCTGGCTTGGACGTCCGGGAGGTTGAAAGTGCAATGTTCCATAATTAACCAGATCCATAAAAAGATGAATGTTCTATTTTATAAAATGAAACTTGATTAATAAACAATTTTATTCCATGTGGAAAAATATAATGGTCATAAGGAGTTATAGCATGTAAAGTTTGTGCTTTCCATGTTCTTTTTCCAAAATTACAACAAAACTTAAATTTCAAAATTACCCAAAATCCATTTCCTGAAATTTATTTTGGACTCTATTTTTAAAAAGACATAATTATTTAAATATTTTCTTACTTTTCCAACAGCATGGAAAAATTTTGTTTTATATCCTACTTTAAAATTGAGGCTAATTTTGCATAAACCAACAACTAAAGGCAACATTCTGAAGAAAGATTTTATATACTTTAAAACGTAATCAGTGTCTAGCAATACATTTGCGAGGTGACCTTTATGTCCAACACAAGAAATTTTGTTTTACGAGACGAAGAAGGTAATGAGCACGGAGTTTTCACTGGAAAACAGCCTCGGCAGGCTGCTCTTAAAGCTGCAAACCGGGGTACCGGGACTAAATCCAAGCCGGATATCATCCGCCTCAGAGAACGCGGGACAAAGAAGGTGCACGTTTTCAAGGCATGGAAAGAACTCGTCGAAGCCCCTAAAAACAGACCTGGCTGGATGCCTGAACAAATCAGCAAGCCCTTTGTAAAGAAAGAAAAAATAGAAAAAATCGAATAAACTTGATAAACCTAATTTATCTCACATGCCCTGAAAATTGGGTTTCTTCTTTTTCTTTAATATCAATATGCAGAATTAGCCTGGATTGATCTTTAGTTTTTAATGCTATCCAGGCTGACTTATTTTCCAATTCTTTTCGGAAATTAATAATACTTTTACTTTTGAATGATTGATCTAACTTTTATCAGACTTTAACGATAGGTTTAAAAATAGATTTTCTGATTCCTACATCATGGAACTGAAGAGAGAGAACGTGCTTATTGAAGCCCTGCCTTATATGCAGGAGTTCTATGACTCAATCATGGTTATAAAAGTGGGCGGAAATGCAATGGTAAGCGCCCAGATCATGGAAGATATTATAAAAGACATTGTACTTCTGCGCTATGTGGGGATTAAGCCCGTTATTGTACATGGGGGCGGGCCTGAGATTACAGAGAAAATGGAGCGTATGGGTAAGAAAGCTGAATTTTTCCAGGGATTACGTATTACAGACGATGAGACAATGGAGATTGCCAGAATGGTGCTTGTCGGCAATATCAATACCAAAATTGTATCTCTTATCGGGGTTTGTGGAGGAAAAGGTATTGGGCTTACTGGTTACGATGGAAGAATGATCCTTGGTCATAAACAGGCTGCAAAGAAAGTAGTAGTTAATGGTATTGAGACTGAAGTTGATATTGGATGGGTTGGAGAGTGTGAGGTAATTAATCCTGATATTCTCCACATAGTTCTTGAAAGAGGATATATTCCTGTCATTTCTCCTATTGCTGTAGATGCTAAAGGCAATGCCCTGAATATTAATGCCGATACAGTGGCAGGCGATATTGCTGCAGCTTTGCATGCTAAAAAGCTTATTCTGATGACCGATGTATCAGGGCTGCTCAGAGATATAAATGATCCTAGTAGCCGCATCTCTCGTGTAACTCTGGATGATATTGATTCTCTTATCGCTAAAGGCATTATACATGGAGGGATGATCCCAAAACTCAAAGGTGCGGCAGTTGCAGTCAAAAACGGGGTTGAAAAGGCTCATATAATAAATGGAAGCGTTCCTCATTCCATGCTTCTTGAACTCTTCACTGATCATGGAGTCGGAACCATGGTCTATAGTTTCAAAAAGCCAAAAGATCAGTTATAAACGACCCCGCAGTTTTATATTATTTCTCTCAATTTTGAGGAATAGATAGGTTAAGAGTTATTCATGAATCTACTTATCCGACCTGTCAGGTTAAGTGATGCTCAGGACATCAATGAGATGAGAAGGCAAAAAGATGTCAGAGCAGAACCTTTCCCTTCCGACCGAAACAATTGAGTCTACAGAAGGATTCCTGAGGTGTCTGGGCAGTGATGACTATGTAATGGTATTCGAACTTGATGGAAAATATTCTTGACCTTACAGATAATTGGCTTATGTTAGTAAGAATCGAGCTTGATGTTACTGTAGACAATGAAAAAACAATCAGTCTTTACCAATATTTTGGTTTTGAGATTGAGGGAACAAAAAAATATGCAATAATAAAGGATGGGAAGTATGCCAGTCTCTTTATGATGGCCATGTATAATATTCCCACTCAGTTTAAATAAAATATTTGGCATTGGTACTCAAAAATAGATATATATGCTTATAACATATATTTCTTCATGAACTGCCCCATATGCAATAGTTCTAATTACAAAAAGAATGGTATAGTTGGTGGTCGTCAACGCTACAAATGCCATGATTGTGGATATAACTACACAGTAGAGCTAAAATCAACTGCTTTTTCCACTTCTGTAAAAAGACAGGCTTTACAACTCTATCTTGAAGGATTGGGCTTTCGCTCAATAGGAAGAGTTTTAGGGGTGAGTCATGTTTCTGTCCAAAAACGGATCAAGAAATTTGGTCAAGAGTGAGAGAATCTAAAAAGTGAAAGTGAGATATCTATTGTTGAAATGGATGAAATGCACACGTACATCGGTAACAAAAAAAATATTGCTGGATCTGGATTGCTGTTGATAGAGTTGGGAAAAAGTTCATCAACTGCTCTTTTGGCAGCAGAGGAACAGAAACTGGAAAACTACTTTGGGAAAAATTGAAGAAAAAAGAGATTGGAGAAGTGATGACAGATCACTGGAGGGCATATGCAGAGTTTCTTCCAGAAAAGAGTCATACTCAATCCAAAGCAAAAACGTATACTGTTGAAGGATATAACAGCATATTGAGACATTTTCTAGCAAGATTAAGAAGAAAGACAAAGTGTTATACGAAGAGTCTTGAAATGCTAAAGTACTCGGTTATTCTATTGATGAAATACAGAAATAAAAAGTTAAATATGTTTAGTTACATAAAGAGTTAAATATGTTTAGTTACCACTACTAAATATTTTTTACGATCTTTAATCTAAAATGGGTTTTCCATAGGCAAAATCTTCAAGTTCCCTAACTTTTTTCCAGAGTTCTTTACATTCACAGTCAATCTTACTAAGGTCTGCAGGGTTCTGGGTAAGTGAGAATGTCCTCAGAGAGTCTGCGACGTCCGAGCTGCAGATTTTACAGTTGTGGGGGCCGCGTTTTGAGCCTGCACCTACCGGGTCTGACATCAGAGGCAGGTCTGGATGTGAGGCTTTTGCTCTTTGCAGAATTTCTACAATGCTCCAGAGCCAGGGGGGGCGGTATTGTCCTTTTTCCCAGAGAGTCTCTACAAGAGTGCCTTTCTGGATGTTGCAGAGGTTGATGGAGATTGTGTCAGCGTAAGGTGCTGCATCATCTATAGAATGAATAATATCCTCAAGGGCCTGCCTCTCGGAAAGAAAGAGAGGTTTTAACATCAAGTATGCTTTTATGGTTACCCCATTTTTTCTTGCAATTTCTGCGGCACGGACAAAGTCCATGAATGTAAAACCTTTATTTATAGAGTCCTTACGGATTTTGTCCGAACTAGTCTCCAATCCAAAAGCCAGCTCAAAGGGTTTATTTTTCAGGATTTTGAGACACTCTTGCACATTATCTTCGGTTACGAAGTTAGGGCGGGTCTCTGCAAGTATCTTGACAACTCTTTGGTCTTCTTCAAGGATTTTGAGGATCATATCTCTTGCCTCATAAGGAACCTCTTGCTCGTCAAGAAAACTTCCTGAGGTAAAGATTTTGACCATAAACTTGGAAAATTTTTCAGTTTTTTTCATCGCTCTTGCAAGCTGGGCTTTGTAATCTTCCAGAGTTGGGGGTTCACTTGCACAGTCATAGACATAACCGCACATAGTACACCCTCCGGCTTTTCCCCAGCGGCAACCTGCGCTCTTGAAGATTATAGTTAGAGTTTTTACCTGAATTCCATTTACAAGGTCAACTCCTGTCCAGCTTGCCGCAGGTTCATCTGTGGGAGAAGGTTTAACTTTAATCCGTTGTCGGATTTCCATTACTGCTTTATTTAGTGTCATGGGCGTAAAAACTCGCTTTGTGGCTTGCTTTATAATTGTAAAAAAGATTTCTTAAGCTGAAAAGCAGCTTCATATTTATGTTGTACTCTATAAATCTATCTCTTTCTGGTTTGTACTTCATTCAAACTCAATTGTGGCAGGTGGTTTTGGTGTAATGTCATAAACCACTCTAGCCACTTGTGGAATTTCGGAAGTGATTCTTGCTTCTAGTTTTTTAAGTACATTCCAGGGAAGTTCTAACGTTTCTGCTGTCATTCCGTCTCTTGAACCTACAGCTCTTACAGCTACGATCCAGCCATAAGCTCGGATATCTCCTTTTACTCCTGTTCCTTTGCCAAGAACAGCAGCAAAAGTCTGCCAGGGACAGAACCTGTCAAGAAGTTCTTCTTCTACTATGGAGTTTGCTTCCCTTACAACTTCAAGTTTCTCTTCTGTAATTTCTCCAAGAATCCTTACAGCTAGACCAGGCCCAGGAAAAGGCATTCTTTCACATATCTCGTCAGGTAATTGAAGTGCCCAGGCAACTTCTCTAACCTCATCTTTGTAAAGGTCTGCAATAGGTTCGATTATACTTTTGAAATCCATTACACTGGGCAACCCTCCAACATTGTGGTGGGACTTGATTCCGCCTTCAGACTCAATTCTATCAGGATAAATCGTGCCTTGAATTAGATAGTCGGCTGTAAGTTTCCTTGCTTCTTCTTCAAACACGCGGATAAAAGTCTCACCTATAGCCTTTCTTTTTTCTTCAGGGTCAGTTATGCCCTTCAGGGATGCAAGGAATCTATCCTTTGCATAAACAACATCAAGGTTCATATGCGAAAAAATATGTTTTATTCTCTCAGTTTCTCCTTTTCTCATGAGTCCGGTGTCTATATATATAGGCTGTAATCTGTCTCCTATAGCTCTATGAGCCAGCTCTGCACAAACAGAACTGTCCACTCCTCCAGAAAGCGCAATAATTGCTCTCCCGTCCTTTATTTCCTTGCTAATTTTCTCTATTGCTTTTGGTATGAACTTTTCGGGTTTTACCATTGAAATGCTCCTTAAGTGATGATAAAGTGAAATCCTTTGAAAAATGATCGTGGTCAGTGAACACTATCTGAATTTATCTGAATTTGGGTATTTTATTTCAGTCGAATACCCCGCTAGCTTGCTGCGGGGATGAAAACTTCCCCGGTAACCGTTGAAATAATATAATTTACAATTTCATTTTTCGGTTACTAACTTCTGCTTAAACTAAATTATTTAGGGTTATTATTTCCTTTAACGGAATTTCGAGCGGTGGCGGAACATACCCCGTTGCTTGCAGCGGGGTGCGCCAGCGCAACTTTGATTATGGATATGAATTTGTGCATGGGAGTTTTGATATTTAAAGGTATCATAAAAGTACTCTGTAGAAATCTTCTATGGTCTATTTACACAAAAATTTATCAAAATAAAATTTAAAAATTGTTCCTTATTTTTGTCCCCACAAAAAATTAAGAGCAATTATTGTCATCAAATAAGTATATTAAATTTATTGACTTCAGTCTTAAAACTGTTTTTGCTTTATGCATACCTATGGTTCTTGTACGTAGGTAAGCTATAGTCACCTCTGTATTTACTGCAACATTCTTATACCTGAAATTAGTATATAATTTTATATATGAGTTTGGAAATATTTACAATTTTTGATATTTCTACAGCTATCATAAATTCCTGTAACAAAAACGAGCAGATTAAACTTCAAGCCTTATTATTGGTCAAAAATGGTTTGAGTCCCGCTAAAGTTGCCGACGATTTTTCAGTTCACCGTTCAACTGTTCATCGCTGGATAAAACGAGCTGAAACCGACGGTTTGTTTAGCCTAAAATGTAAACCTGGTAGAGGAATCAAGTCTTTTTTAACTGCAGAACAATTATCTGAGTTAAGAGAGGCATTTTTAGAACCTATACCAACAGATGATGTTTATTCTCGTGGTTGGCAAACAAAAGATGCAGTTCAATTTGTCAAGGAAAAATTTGGAGTATCTTATTCCAAATCAAGAATGAGACAAATTTTAAAAAATTTAGGGTTGAGAAAAATCACATGTCGACCTCAATCTAAAAGAAGAAATGAAGTGCTTAAAAATGAATTTATAAAAGAAGTCCAAAAAACAGATTACTAAACCCTAATCATTTATTCGTTACCCATGATGAAAGTAATTTTTGTGTGGATTCAAATAGATCAAGATGTTGGGCAATAAAGGGCTCAAAACCTATTAAATTTACAAGTGGTTCAAAAGCAAAAATCAATATTGGGGATTCTACACTGAAAATGGAGAATTTTATTGGTATGATTTAGGAATTACACAGAATACAGACTCTTACTTAAAATCATTAATCAAGTTTCAAAGAGATATAGGGGCAATGATATTTCTTTTACTGGACAGAGCTACATGGCATAGATCAGCAAAGGCAAAGGAATTTTATCAAAATAATAAGCATTGGTTGAAAATAATATTTTTCCCTCCAGCTACTCCAGATAGGAACCCAACAGAATACTGTTGGAAAGTGACAAGAGAAAACTTAACGTCAATAAAATCATTTAAAAATATTGAAGCATTAAAGGAAGAAATGAATGAATTTTGGGAGAAACATACATTTAAACATAAAATGTCGCATTATTTAAAGTGGTGACTATAGAAAACAGATGAACTAAGCAAAAATACTCAAAGATAAAGTCCTAACTGGCTACTAATATGTGAGCTAAAATAACTACAAAATAATATTTACACGTAATCAATTTCCTTAGCTACCTCTACTAAGGAATACTTCACAATTCCTCTCATTGTCATATACACTCCAACAAGTGATAAAAAAATCATCAGGAATACCGGCCAGAAATGCAAACTTTCAATTCCAAATATGATAATTCCTTCAAAAAATCTAACTCCCATATAAAAACTGCATGTAGCAAGAGCAAAGCCCGGTACAGCATAGAAATATAGAGGTTTATTGACCTCGATATCAATAAATATAGTTTTCATGACTTCAAACATATACTTGGCTGGATTTTTAACTTGAGCTCCAAATCTACGATGGGTACCAATTTCGACTTCTTTTATGCGGAGGCCGGATTTTCCTGCGAGCATCTCACTTTCTATTATCATTCCTTGAGAATCAAAATAAAAGATATCTTTTATGGAAGCTGCACAGGCACGGAAGATGGTCTGAGGATCTTTAATTTTTTCCGGGTTTTTTTTTGTAAACTTGCTCAAGATGCTTTGCCCAACACGGCGGTAAACAAAATTTGTCATGTCCGGACTGTTCAAATATAAACTACCGTTAACTATGTCTGCACTACCTTTAATTATTGGAGCAATAAGCTTGGGGATATCTGCAGGGTTATGATGTCCATTAGAACTCATTGTTACAATTATATCGGCACCTAGATCAACTGCGGCTTTAAAACCGGTTTCAAGAGCTGAACCTTTTCCTGTGTTAGTCTGATGAACTATTAATTCAGCTCCAGCTTTTTTTGCGATATCGGCAGTTCTATCTGAACTTGCGTTATCAACTACAATTACTTTATCGGTATAGAGTTTTGTGAGAAGGATAATGCTTCCAATAGAAGCTTCTTCATTGTGAGCAGGAAGGACTGCAATAATATTTTTTGAAATTTTGCCCATAATACATTTATTTTTTTTATGTCGTATGGGCTTGATACTATTATTTCTAATTAGCTGGTTAATCATCTTTTGGCATCTCCCTCAATATTATATACCTATACGGTGTGTTTGGTACATTTAGATTGAAAACTTTAGGAACATTGAATCTAGAAAATATTAAGTATAATTAACAGTACAAATTACTAATCTTTTTTAAGTTATATTTCTAAGCAGAGTATATAAATTTATTGACAGTTCTTGTTCAGATAAATAGTTATAATAATGTATCAGTATTTGGAGGCTCTATTCAAAATAACTAAAATTCTGTAATTGAAATAACAGTCATTGAATATATTTATTAATAATTTCACTATGATTAATATCTCTAATGTATCACATAGGCAAGCTCTAAAATCACTGTTATAGACGTTTTAAACCTTCAAAATTTCAGTCTCGTAGGTTATCAGATTTTCTTATTTATCTAAAAATACTTAGGTTTCAAAGCAATATTGTTCCTGCTTACCCATTACCTCATTTTTAAATATTGGAATTTTGAGGATACGAAAACAATAAAGAGATAAGATAGATTAACTGAATTTGCTTGAAATAAATGAAAAAACACCATTAAAATGAATCAATATTTAAAATATTTTCTAAGTAAATGTTTAAGCTTCCTTTATTATAAATTAATTATTAGACATAGTTCTAAAAAGGGCTCAGGAAAAGAAATAAAAAGGAAGCTGGAAATTGAGAAGGGAGTATTATGGTAAAGAATGGCAGAAAATTAGTATGTATTACTAAACTGGGCCGAAAATCGGAACGAAACTTTTGAATATTGAGCGTCTTGGAAATATAGATCGAAAGAATGAAATGGTTTCGAAAAATATTTACTCTTCTACACGAAACTAATAAAATATATTTTTTATTATATCTGGATGACCTGCATGACCGGAAAAAAAGTTCCCTCAGATCTGTTTATTGTTATGGGGCTTGTGCTCCTTACAGATATTTTTGTACTCATTCCCGGAATAAATGAAACAATGCTCCGGAACACAATTGGGCTACTCTTTGTGCTTTTTCTACCAGGGTATGCTTTGATTGCAGCGCTTTTCCCTGCAAAATCGGATCTTGACGGGATTGAACGTGTGGCTCTTTCTTTCGGATTAAGCATCGCAATTGTGCCCCTAATAGGCTTGGGTCTTAATTATACTCCTTGGGGTATCAGAACCCTGCCAATTCTCATAAGTCTTTCCGTTTTCACCTTTATTATGTGTGGGGTTGCATATCTGAGGCGTTTAAGGCTTCCAGAGACTGAGGCTTTTAAAGTGCCCTTCAAGGAAACAGCTATTTCACTCAAAGCCGATATTATGGGAAGTTCAGAATCCAGAATGGATAAAGCTCTTACTATTATTCTGATTCTATCTATTCTCTTGTCTGTGGGAACCCTTGTATATGTTATCGTAACTCCAAAAGAAGGAGAACATTTCACTGAATTTTACATACTTGGACCACAGGGAAAAGCTGACAATTATACTACAAATTACACGCTGGGGCAGAGTGGAACCCTAATAGTTGGAGTTGTAAATCATGAATATAAACCCATGAATTATACAATGAAAGTAAAGCTTGGAAATAAATCACTTTATCTTCCGGAAAATGTAACGCATATTAGTCTTGCTTATAACGAAACATGGGAAAAACCAGTTGTTATTACTCCTCCGATTGAAGGAAATAAGATGAAGCTTGAGTTCCTACTCTTTAATGAAACTGATAAAAATGTACCTTATAGAGACCTTCATCTCTGGATAAATGTAAATGCAACTGCAACAAAAAAGCCTGGAAATTTGAATATCCAGATAATGAAAAATGCAACTTAAATAGAAAACTTCTTAAACTTTAATCGTTACTAGTTTACTAGTGCAGGTCTGTAAGTTGTATATCCGCAGCTTACATTCCAGTTTCTACGTTTTTTAGATCCAGAGTTAACTTCTTTTATGATGAACTGAATTCAGAGCTAGTGCTTTTTGATTTTAGTTCATTCTTTTTGGCTATTTTTGCTTTCTACAAAGAATTAACATGAAAAAATTATATTGTGTTTTAGTAAGAGCTGTAAAAGTTCCATTCTTTTGTAGAAATTTTGGACTTTTTATGAGGATTGAATCGTCAATAAATGCTCGACTATCCAATAAAATTTATATACTCTCTCGTTAATAATTCTTATAGTATTACACAGGATACATTTCATGTATTTTTGTATGTTTCTACAACTGTCTATCTATTATTCCGATGTTTCTTCCGAGTAAATAAAATTAACATAAAATTTCTCCACTAGAAAAGGAGTAATCCTATGCAAAAATTAACTAATTTTCAAAAAAGACGAAAAGAACTCAATTCTCATATTATTTCATCTTTTTTTGTCTGGAATATACCAGAAACTGAAAAAATAAATAATAAATATTTTGAGCTGAATAAACGCAAGATTCTTACTGTATTACCAGTTCTGTGTATTGTATTTACTGAATTTTTAATCTTTTTGGGAAATGTGGGAATAGCTATATGGCTTCATATCGGAATTTTGATATCGCTTTCGTTTTCCAGCATTTTGATAAAGGACTCTGAAATCCAGAAAATTCATCAAGTACTGATGCTTCTCCCTGTCCTTAGACTTATAAACCTTTCAATGCCGATTTTTTTTGAAACAACTCTTTATACATTTATTTTTATATATGGCTCGCTAGCAATTCCTGTGGCGATTGTGATTAGTCACCAGCGATATACCCTTGAGCAGATAGGAATATCAATGAAGAATGTAAAAGAATATATGATTCTCTCCATTCCTTTGAGTTTAGTTCTTGGACTTGGAGAATATCTGACAATAAAATCAGAGTATTTGATTCCTGATCTCACTTTCAAAAACTTACTTAAACTAACTTTTATAATGGTTTTCTTTGTAGGTTTGGTTGAAGAACTTATTTTCAGGTCAATCCTACAGACCAGACTCGAAAAAGCATTAGGTATTAGTGAATCCTTATTGATTACAGCCTTATTGTTTGGCTTTATGCACTCAGGGTACGGCACCTTTTATGAAATTTTATATACAGGGTTTGTAGGACTAGTTATGGGATTAGCTTTCTACAAAACAAAAAGTCTTCCCTTTATTATGGTTCTTCATGGCTTTATTAATGTTTATCTTTTCGGAATTTTTCCCTATTATTTGAATGGAGGAATAGGAATGTAAAAAAACTAATACATATATCTTTACTGGTTCTTACAGTTATATGTTCTTCTATGTTCTTAGTACTTTCAGAATGCTAATTTTCGACAGTTACTGCTGAATTAAATTAATTCCTTAACTGATTTCAAAGCATGAAGTATAGAATACTTGGAAATATTATTTCCTATATTAAAAAACTAAAAATGAAATGTGTTTAAGAATAAATAAGGAATTTGGCAAAAATAGATTCGGAAGATAGTAATAAACCTACTAAAATATGGATTATAATATAATCATTTACACTGAAAATGTAAAAAGTTAAACAGGTGAAATTCCCTGTTGAGATAATTATTAAGATAAAACAACATTTAAGATCTTATACATGACAATTCCTGCAAAACAGATAAGTAAAGGCAGAATTATCATGTTGAGTGAACTATTTATAGAACTATTCCATTTTTCAGATACTGATAACACTTCTTTCAGGGAAAGAGTACTTATGAGTCCGATGACGACTGAAGCTCCATATAGAGGAACTCCAGGGGTTGTAATCATGGAAATAGCGCTTGCAGAAATAGCACTTGATGAAATTACACTTAATAATATGTTAGTGCCTCCTTAATGTAGGAATTTATTTTATCTATCAGAAGATACTGTATGAAAGAACCTACACATATTAAAAACTTTTCTTATGTACTTCGATTTATAATATATTTAACACCAATAATCTTCTTTTATTAAGATTCAACAGACAAATTTTTATAAATTGGTTCTCTTGTTGATGGAAAATGGTCTTGTTTTTATTTTTGGTCGGTTATTTTATCTAATATCTAGTTTTTATCAAAATCCATGTCATTAGACATGTTTCTATATGATTAATATTCACATCAGACTTTTGTTACTATAAAAATAGTGTCTTAAAAATTTGAGTATTCACTGGTTGGTTTGTGAAACTATTTTTAGTTTTTATCTTTAAGAACATTCTTATTTTTTTCAGAGGTCTAGAACCAATCGATAAAAATTTATAGTAAGCAATTAAAAAACTTTACAATGTTTTCTTTGGAAGTATATTGCTTCTAAGCTTATGCGGCAAATCAATCATTCTTAAAAAATACTACTTTCTATAAAAATTAATTTAAATCAATCTTTAAAAGGGGCAACTCCAGTGTATAAATTGACTCGTTTTCGTCAGACAAAAAATAGAATTACTTTAATGATTATTTCCGTTTTGATTTTGTTTTTACTGCTAATTTCTCCTGCAGCTGCATCCGTTAACAACTGGGAATTTTCTCCTCAGGAACCTGTTTGTGGAGACACTATTAGCATCACAGGAAATGCATCTCCAGAAGAGAAAGTTGACGTCTTAGTGACTTTTGAGAAAACTGTTCCTGTTTCTTCTGGTAAATTTGAATACATTCTTGAAGATGTAAAAATCCCAGAGGGTTTAAACAACTTCTTTAAAGTTGAAGCTAGTGGAGTCAAAAAACTCAATGTGAGGGTAAAAGTTATTGCTTGGATTACAAAAAGTTCAGAGGCTTCAGGTGATACTGCAACAGTGTCTCAATCATATGTTCCCCCAGGAACTTACACGATAAAGATTGACGGAGACGCTGGAGAAGGAGTGTCAGATGTTAATCTGAAGATTACAGCTTTTCAAGGGATCGAATCTGACTCAAATGGAGATTTCAGTTATTCCTATAACACAAAAGCTGTTCCAGCCGGAGATTTTGAGATAAGCGTTGGGGATATAATGAAAAAGTTAACTATTCAATCTGGATCCGGCTCAGATTTAAGTTCAGATGCAAGTTCTGATTCAAATTCAGATTCATCTTCTTCCAATTCTTCTTCCAGTTCTTCTTCCTCCAGTTTATCTTCTAGCTCATCTTCTAAAAATACAAAGTTTTCTTCATCTGTTGGGAACAACTCTTCTCTTTTATCAGAAACTAATTCTTCTCCAGAATCGGTTGCTTCCAATATTTCAGAAAAAAGTAATAGTTCTGAAATTAAAACTTTTAATAAAAACTTAAAACTTGAAGAGACTAATGTACAGCCCTCAGAGGAAAACATCCAGAAACAAGGATTTTTTGGATCATCTATAGATAAGTTTTATTTGCTAGCAGGAATGGGAGCGGGACTTCTAATCTTAATTGTATATTTAAGAAAGAAGTAAGTAAAGGGTGTTAGTTCCTGACAAAACCAGTGAAAAAATTTTGTTATTGAGGGTATCGGTTAAAAAAATTATCTGTAAATTTGGGGGTATCTATTTTGAAGAAGAATCTATTAATTATTGCGTTAACTGTATTCATATTGACCTCTGCAACAGCAATTGCAGATAACAGTCAAAATGTAAACCCTATTGGAAATATTAATTTTACAGACAAGGTTGTTTACGTTCTAGATCACACTAGCAGTTCAGTAAATGGAAACTGGATTGTAATGGGAAATCCATATGCTGGAACAAGAGTCAATCTTCCCCACCCTATAAAACTCACATATAATGGGCCGGAAAAAGTTGAATTTGGGGGAGCTTCCGGAACCTTATATAAAGACAAAAATAAAAGCTTCACTGTAGATTATCCATCAGCTTCTGCCTATAGCACTCTTCCTGTTTATCTAACAGGGGAAGAAGCAACGATGTCATTCTATGGGGAATCTGGTCTTGAAGGAAATGTCGATATATTCCTTATCAAGGTGACACCTGAAACTGTGTTCAATTTATTTAATGCTTTTGAGGCAAAAGATATTGGAAACTTATATAGAATATTTAACAGTAGTGTGGATAAAAGTTACAAAAAGTATTCTGCCGTACTCGGAAAAGATGGAGATTTGTTAAATTATAATTTGGGATTGCTTGATCCTGGACAATATAATATATTTATGGTTCAGGAAAACAAAGACAGCAGCCTTACAGTTCTTTCCACGACAGCCTTTATGGTTGCAGAATACGAATTGTCAGTCTCAAGTCCAGAAAGCATAGTAGAAAAGGAAGATTTGGACATAAACGTGGATCTTGTGAATGCTCCCGATAAAGGTAATTGTACATATGGAGCAATACTGATCAGTAAACAAGCTTACAAGGCAAAAATAGACGTCGATACTGATGGTACAAGAAACGGCACATCAGTAGTAGTAAATGACGTCGATATCATTGATCAGTTTGGTATAAACTCTTCCAATTACAAGTCAAAGCTAGCTAAAAATGAACTCCAAAAAGAAATATTAACTCTAATCGGAGAAGAAAACTGTACTATAGCAATAGGAGAAAGAGGTCAGAAATCATTATCATTTACTACTCTTGATTTATCTGAAGGTGATTATTACCTTTTTGTGGGAGCATATTGTCCAGGAAAAGGACTTGTGGGGCTTAATCAATTTAAAATTGTGATTACATCAAAAAACTCTGGAGGAGACAACGGATGTGGAGACAATGGATCTGGAGACAATGGATCCGGAGGTAATGGATCCGGAAGTAATGGATCCGGAAGTAATGGATCCGGAGACAACGGATGTGGAGACAATGGATCTGGAGACAATGGATCCGGAGGTAATGGATCCGGAGGTAATGGATCCGGAGGTAATGGATCCGGAAGTAATGGATCCGGAGACAACGGATGTGGAGACAATGGATCCGGAGATCATGGATCTGGAAGTGGAGGTAGCTCAGGAAGTAGTGGTAGCTCAGGAAGTAGTGGTAGCTCAGAAAGTAGCGGTAGCTCTGGATGCAGCCCCTCTTCTGAATCTGCTAAAAATATCAATTCAAAGGAGATCTGTCAGCAACCTATTTCAAAAGGTAATAGGATAAGATTTGAATTTACAAAAGGATCTACCTGTGTTGGATATGTAGAGTTTATAGCCAAAAAAACTGTCGGCAAGACAACAGCAATTATCGAGGAACTAAAAGGAAGGTCTCTACTGACTTCCTGTAAGCCAGAAGGAGAAATCTACAAATACCTAAATATCTGGATTGGAAACAGTGGCTTTGCAAACTCAAATAATATTGAGAATGCCACTGTAGGATTTAATGTTAGTAAAAAGTGGATTAATGAAAACAACATCAACATTAGTTCATTAACTCTTCAGCATTTCAGTGATAATAAATGGAACTCACTTCCAACCACAAAAATAAAAGAAGATACAGAATATATTTACTTTGAAGCTAAACCTCCTAGCTTTTCTCCATTTGTAATTACGGCCCAAAAGAATTTAGTGGTATTAGAGGAGAAAACAGAAGCCAATCAGTTCTCAAATGAAGCGGTGGAGCAAAACGAAAAAAAGATAAATAGTGAAATTGCAGCTGCTTCTCAGGAAAACAAAAACAAGATAATGTTAAAAATTGCCAGTCTATTTTTAGGGGTTTTTGTAGTCTTCATTATTGGTATGATTATTATTAGAAAAAGAGGACCTCAACAATAAAAAATATTTCTAAACAAAAACAGGACAAAAGCAGGAGATGAAAAATCTTCTGCTTTTATTCTTTTTTTAAAAGTTTCCTTCGAAACATTAAGAGAATAATTGTTGGTCAACAATGCACAATAGTCTTTAGTATAGCTAAAAAAACAATTTTCATTACTCAAGTAAAGAAACTTTAAAGTAGCTTAAATCAGACTTTTTAACCCTTCTTGTAGCTCAATTTCTCCTGTCCACCAATTGGAAATTTTTGAGACATCAGCTTTTGAGTCTCGAACATCACCTGCTCTTAAAGTGGCGTGTACGATTTTACTAGTAGAGCCAGTTAACTTAATAATCTGTTTAGCAAGTTCCAGGACTGTCACATTTTTTCCCATAGCCACGTTAAAGACCTGACCATCACCATGTTCAAGGGCTGCAAAATTTGCCTTGACTACATCTTTAATATGCACGAAATCTCTACTCTGAAGTCCGTCTCCATAAATGAGGAGATCCTTTCCTGACTTTGCTCTCTCTAGAAATATTGGAATAACAGCTGCATATGGAGATTTTGGATCCTGACGGGGGCCGTAGACATTGAAATAGCGCAGACAGGTGGTCCGAAGTCCGTAGTTCTCATAAAACATTCTTGCAAGGTACTCTCCGTCAAGTTTAGAAATAGCATACGGGGAAGTTGGTTCTGGATACATATCCTCTCGTTTTGGAAGAACTGGATTATTTCCGTATATAGCAGCTGAAGATGCCATCACGAATTTATCAACTTCAGCTTTAACACAACTCTGCAGTACATTAAGGGTTCCGAGAGTGTTAATCTGAAAAGCTTCAACAGGTTTTTCACAACTTAAAGGTACAGATACAAGGGCAGCTTCATGGAAGACACAGTCTACACCTGAAACTGCTTTTTCTACTGATGAAGAGTCACAGATATCTCCCTGAATAAACTCAATATTCTTATTATGTGGTATATTTCTAAGGAAACCTGTTGCAAGGTTATCAAGAATCCTGACTGTATGTCCTTCCTCTGCAAAATATTCAGCTATATGGGAGCCTATAAAACCTGCTCCCCCGGTAATCAGTACTTTCATGCTTGCAGAAAGGGATAAGTATGAAATAAAATTTTCTATGCAAGCCAAGGCTTATGAGAGGAGATTATAAAATTCTAAAAATGTAAAAACCAGATAAGAGCTTGAAAATGTCTATAAAATAAAGAAAAAATTTTTATTTGAATTCATTTGTTTATAAAGTGGAGTCCTAAAATTCGGAAATTGGGAAAATATTTGGAAATTGGATAAATTCTCTCTACACATCGCTGCCTGATAAAATAAATTTGGATTATAAAAATGTGATGAAAGCAGATTAATGGAAGGTTTTACATAGTTATAAATTCAAATAAGGTCTGATATAAAAAATTTTATCAGTGGGACAATGGCCAAAAATCGACAACTTCCTATGGACTTGCTACTTGTTGCATGTCTCGTACTTATTATTGATATCTTTGTACTTTTGCCTGAATTCAGTGACAGTTTCCTACGTACATGGCTAGGAATTTTTCTGGTGCTTTTCTTACCCGGCTATGCTTTCGCTGGAGCTCTCTTCCCGGCAAAAAAAGATCTTGATGGAATTGAGAGAATTGCAATCTCTTTTGGATTAAATATTGCGATTGTTCCATTACTGGGACTTGGACTAAATTATTCGACCTGGGGGATCAGGGAAGTTCCGCTACTAACAGAGTTTTCAATTTTTATTCTTCTGATGTGTGTAATTGCCTATTACAGAAGAAGCTTGTTGCCTGAAGCCGAAGCTTTTAATGTCTCATTCAGAGCATATTACCAGAGTATAAAAGTTGAAGTTTTTGAAAAGCATGAGTCCAAAACTGATAAGATTATCACATTTATCCTGATTTTTTCTGTCCTGGCATCTATAGGGAGTCTTGCCTACATAGTAGGAAATCCTAAAGAGGGAGAGCACTTTACCGAATTTTACATCCTTGGGAAAAACAGAACCGTAGGGGATTATCCTACAGAATTTGTAAAAGGAGAAACAGGAACAGTCACTGTAGGAATTATAAATCACGAACATAGGCCCGTGGATTATACAATGGAGTTGAGACTTGCAAATAGATCTCTACCTCTTTCGGAAAGTCAGAAACAGATAAGCCTTGAGGACAATATGTCCTGGGAAAAACCAGTTACTTTTACGCCACCTGTTGAAGGAAAGAATATGAAATTGGAATTTTTACTCTTTAATAAAAATAATACAACTGTGCCTTATCGGAATCTGCATATCTGGATTAATGTTACTAAGGAGGCTTAAAGATGGTAATCCCGGAATATCCGCTTTCAGAGCTGGAAACAGGAAAAATTTCTCTTCCAGAGCTAAAAAAAACATTTAAAATGCAGACTGAAGAAAAGACCAGCTTCCTGAAAAAAATACTCTATGCAGGAATTCCTATAACTGCAATCACTTTGATAGAACTGTTGATTTTTGGAGGAAAGCTAAAAGAAGCTTCAATAGCTTATACCTTGCTTTTACTGGTGCTTTCATTTTCAATAGCAGTTACTAAAAAGCATGAACTACGTAAAATCTATCAAGCACTCTTGCTTCTGATCATTTTCAGATTGGTAAATTTTTCGATGCCAATCTTTTTCGAGAAAAATTTATATTCATTTGTATTTATTTATGCACCTCTGGCAATTCCAATATCTTTTGCAGTCACTCATCAGGAAGTAATATATGAAAAAATGAGGGACACTCTGAGGAAAATTTGGATCTATCTTCCTTTATCTGTCCTTATAGGCTTTGCCTTCGGGCAAGCAGAATACATGCTAATAGGGGCAAGAGAACTTATTCCAGATCTTTCACTAACAAATCTGCTGATACTCATTATTATAATGGTTTTCATTGTTGGGCTGATAGAAGAAATCATTTTCAGGTCAATTCTCCAGACTAGCCTTGAAGGTCTATTTGGACCATTCATGGGAATTTTCCTTTCAAGCCTCCTTTTTGGAATAATGCATTCAGCTTACGGCACGCCCTATGAAATGCTATATTCATTCTTTGTAGGAGGTTTTTTAGGATACTTATTTTATAAAACTCGAAGTCTCCCTCTTTTAGTAATGATTCATGGTTCGATGAATGTGTTTTTATTTGGGGTACTTCCACACGTAGGATCTATATTTGGATTAATATAAGCTCTAATGGCCACAAATTCTAAATAATAATTTGAAAAAACATATGATACTGAGTTTTTCTGTCTTAACAAAAATGAGATAAAAACTCAAATGAATAAAAGCTCAATTGAATGTTTACAATTCTTTGCTTCTATATATTCTTGTCCAACTACCATATATTATGTCAGATCAATCACCAAATCCCAATTCATGGAGCTTGACATACAACATACAATAAAGCCACATTATTTCTAAATCTCAAGCTGCTCTAAATTTGAAATCCTAAAGATATCTTTAGAATCTCTAGGTCAGAACTTTAAAAATACAAGGCTTTGCTAATTAACTATAGTTATTTATTATGAGAACCTCTATTTCTTCATGAACTGCCCAAAATGTAATAGTTCTAGTCACAAAAAGAACGGTATAGTTGGTGGTCGTCAACGCTACAAATGCTCTGATTGTGGCTATGACTATACAGTAGAGCTAAAATCAACTGCTTTTTCCGCCTCTGTTAAAAACAGGCTTTACAACTTTACCTTGAAGGATTGGGCTTTCGCTCAATAGGAAGAGTTTTAGGGGTGAGTCATGTTTCTGTCCAAAAATGGATAACGAAATTTGGTCAAGAGTGAGAGAACCTAAAAAGTGAAAATGAGATATCTATTGTTGAAATGGATGAAATGCACACGTACATCGTCAACAAAAAAAATATTGCTGGATCTGGATTGCTGTTGATAGAGTTGGGAAAAAGTTTATCAACTGCTCTTTTGGTAGCAGAGGAACAGAAACTGGAAAACTACTCTGGGAAAAATTGAAGAAAAAAGAGATTGGAGAAGTGATGACCGATCACTGGAGAGCATATGCAGAGTTTCTTTGTCTCCAGATCCTCCTGAAAAGAGTCATACTCAATCAAAAGCAGAAACATTTACAGTTGAGGGATATAACAGCATATTGAGGCACTTTTTAGCAAGATTGAGAAGAAAGACAAAGTGTTATACGAAGAGTCTTGAAATGCTAAAGTACTCGGTTATTCTATTGATGAAATAAAGAAATAAAGAACTAGATATATTTAAGTAACAATGCCAAAAATACAAGTGATAAAAGGAAGAAATAATTTACCTTAACTAAGGTTCCTCAATAGATTCTTCTATGCTAGTTCTGGGAAACTGCTTAGGATCACAATCATAAGAAAAAGCTTAAAAACATAGAGATGAAGTAATTTTTTACCTATAATTGGAGTATTGATTGAGATTGGTTCTTATTTCCTTCCCATAAAAAAGAATGATCGAGCAAAAAGTCTAAAGAACAAGATCTCTGTTTTCTTCTGAATGGGTCATAAAATATAAATATCACTTTATGAAACTTTCTGTTCCTTATGTACAGAATGTAATAAGTTTCGGAGATAATTCATGTCTAAGTATGCAGACCGTTTTTGGGAGATTGATTGTCTGCGAGGATTTGCCGTTCTTTTGATGCTAATATACCACTTTCTATATGATCTGGACTTTTTCAAGATTGCTGATCTCCAGCTTAGAACCGGTTTTTTTCTATATATAGGCAGATTTTCGGCTTTCCTTTTTATCCTAATTTCAGGAACTGCAGTTTCTATAGGCCATTCAAGAACCCTTAATAAAAAGGCAGGTGGAAGTGAAGCAGAAAACTTCTCAAAGTATCTGAAAAGGGGAATCAAACTCTATTTATTGGGTCTTTTACTTACAGGTATAACCTGGATTTTTTTACCTGAAGAGTATATCGTTTTCGGGATCCTACATTTTTTTGGAGTCTCGGCAGTGCTTGTATATCCTTTCTTGAGGTATGAAGAAGAAAATCTGTTTTTCAGCCTATTTTTCGGCCTTTCAGGAATTTACCTAAGGAATATAACTTTTGGTTTTTCCAGTTTACTCTGGCTGGGTTTCACTCCAGAAAACTTCAGTACTCTTGACTACTTTCCTATATTTCCCTGGTTTGGAGTATTGCTCGCAGGAGTTTTTTCTGGGAAGTTTTTTGTACACAGGCGGAAAACGGCAGTTTGAAATCCCTTTTATTGGTAAAAATTCTCTATTTAGACTCTTTTCCAGAGTGGGACAGCATTCTCTGGTCATTTATTTCATTCATCAACCGCTATTTCTTGGATTCTTATTTCTGGGTGGGCTTATCGATTTAAATATGTTATAACCCACTTTAAAAAAGCCTAATAATTTATTTATCGAGTTTATCTTTGTAGTTTAAAATTAGCAACTTATTCAAAGCCTCTGGTTTTATATTCTAACATATATAATGAGTATCTGTCTGTTTACACTGATATAAGATCAGTCTTTATCTGCTTCCTAAAAAATAGTTGGTATAAAGCAAAATAATTTGGATTCCTATTCTCAACCCGAGAAAGGAGCATGAAGTGCGAAATAAAGAATAGAAAATGGAGAAAAGAATGCATCTGGAAATTACGATGTTTGCCTATTTTGTAGTGCTCTTCCTGACCCTTCGGGATATAAGGATCTTTAAAAGAACAGGTTATCGTTCTTATAAGAAGGGAGCTATGAAGGGACTTGCAGCTTCTACTGTGATTTTAATAGGAGCGATGATTGTTAAGGCAAAGCCAGATCTTGGGCTACTTTTTGTATTGATAGGACTCTTTATAAATCGTAAAGGGATAAGAGAGCGTGTTTTTACTAGTGCAGGAACTCTTGATCGTTTTCTCGGGAAAACTGATTATGTAAAGAGAAAATAAGAAAGATAATACTTAATGATACAGAACATGTTTAAGTGCAAATGCACAATATAGCCTAAGACCTTTTACAAGACGCCTGAAGTATAATTTTTGCTTCACATCCATGATGCAAAAGTATATATCTAAAGGAGAATTGTCAGCGTCTATAACATTACGCCCATAATTGGAAAAATAAATATAACTTTTAAGGTTTTAAACGGCAATGTCGACCCCAAAACTTATAAATCTCAAGTGACCTATTAGTCGACAAAATCGGTATCAACCAAATATTTGTATCCAGTTTCTGCTAAATCTATCAAATTGAGAGACGGAAATAGACATCAAAGAGCTGTTTTCTATTCTCACATCATGTTAACTAGAATTCACAGGAAAAAATGTGAGATAACTCGAAGATTATTTAATAACTGGACTAAATACATCAAAAACATTTAAGAGGAGATACGATGGGAAATATTCGACAGACAAATATAAAAAGAACCGCATTAGGACTGATTGAAAACCACGGAAAAGTTTTCACAAAAGATTTTGAAACTAACAAGACTCTTGTGACACAGTATACAACCATTGAAAGTAAGGTTATAAGAAACCGGGTTGCAGGTTACGTCACAAGAAAGGTTGCACGCATGAAAGTATACTGAACAAAAAATTTACTGCCGGCACACAGGTGGGGATATTTGACATGTTTGAAGGAACGATGCCTGCCCTGATAACTCCTTTTACAAAGGATGATAAAATTGACAGGGAAGGCCTACAAAGGAATATTGAATTTGTTGAAGAGGGAGGAGTTTCAGGGATTGTACCCTGTGGCACCACTGGAGAGTCTGCGACTCTTTCCGCACGTGAGCATGAAGAAGTCATAGAAATTGCAGTAGAATGTTCAAAGGTTCCTGTGATTGCAGGAACAGGTTCAAACAATACAGGGGAAGCTCTCCAGTTTACAAAACACGCTGCAGACGCAGGTGTCGATGGTGTACTTCTAATTTCTCCCTACTATAACAAACCAAATCCTGCAGGTCTGCTTGCACATTTTACGAAAATTGCAGAGGCAGTCGACGTTCCTATGGTTATGTATAACGTCCCTTCCCGTACAGGTCAGGACATGCCACTAGAAGTTATTGTCGAACTTGCAGAAGTTGAAAATATTGTGGGAATTAAAGAAGCTAGTGGAAAAGTTGAGAAAGTTTCTCAGATTCTGGAAAATACTGTAGATGAAGATTTCGCAGTTATTTCAGGTGAAGATAGTTTGACTCTCCCTATTCTCTCTGTAGGAGGTAGTGGAGTCATTTCAGTTGCTGCAAATATAGTTCCTGACAGGATGTCCAATATGGTAAATGTAGCTCTTGCAGGAGATTACGACACCGCAAGGAAGATTCACTTTGAAATTGCTCCTCTGATTCGTGCCCTTTTCCTGGAAACAAATCCAATACCAGTTAAAAAGGCTGCGGAACTTTTAGGTCTTGCAAGTGGGAACCTTAGACTTCCACTCGCTCCCCTTAGTGAGCCAAATACTCAGAAAGTTGCAGATGAACTCAGGAAATTGGGGGTTATAGAGTGACTAATGTAGCAGTACTCGGAGCCTGCGGTAGAATGGGCTCTTTAATTGTGGAGAACGTTACCAGCTCTGAGGATATGCAGGTTGTTGCTGCTTTTGATATCGCCAATTTCGGAAAGGACGTGGGAGAATTTGCCCATGTAGGGAATTTGGGAGTCAAGATTTCAGATGTAAAATATCTTGGTATTGTATTAAAAGAAAGCAAGGCTGACGTCCTGATAGACTTTACCGTAGCTGGCGCAACCGTAATTAATGCTTCTATTGCAGCTATATCTGGGGTGAACCTTATAATCGGAACTACTGGACTTACTCCAGAGCAGCGAGCAGTAATTGGCGAGGCTATCAAAGAAGGTCAGGTAAGTGCTGTAATCTCTCCAAACTATTCTGTAGGAGTCAACGTCTTTTTCAAGATAATAAAAGAAGCTGCAAAATATCTTGCTGATTATGATATCGAGATAATAGAAGCTCATCATAACCAGAAAAAAGATGCTCCAAGTGGAACCGCCCTTAAGGCAGCTGACGTTATCAGTGAAGCTCTTGGCGGAAAAGATTATGTCTACGGTAGAGAAGGCATTGCCCCACGTGGAAAAGAAATAGGGATTCATGCAGTTCGTGCTGGAGATATAACAGGCGATCATACTGTTCTTTTTGCAGGAAATTCTGAAAGAATTGAGATAAAGCACATGGCTCATTCCCGTCAGATCTTTGCCAAAGGCGCAGTCCGTGCAGCTGAATGGGTCTGCAAGCAGAAACCTGGAATTTATTCCATGGATGATGTGCTCGGTTTATAAAAAATAAATAACTCCTCCACTTAAAAGAGTTTTGAATAACTATTTTAGGTCTGGAGTTTTCTTTAAATTTCACTTGTTTTCATTCCGGCTATGCCTGTTTATTTTCTTTTTTCTAATTTTTGTTAATGTAACCCACCATCTTATCTTTATTTTATACTGTTGCTTTTGTGTATATTCACTCAAAACTTATAAATATATGTAAATAGGAAATAGGATACTGCTTGCTTGCAAGTATATAATAGCCCTGAAATCTCAAAATATCATCCCACAACAATAGGGATACTTGCTTGCAAGCAATATTTTGTAAAATAGCGCCCTAAAAAAACTACTGCAAGCGTGGACAAAAAAGATCGAGATCAAAACAAAATCTGTAAACTATCCTTAATTTGACAGAAGTTATTAATTTGTGAAGTAAGCTCTTACAAAAGACACTTTGCATCGGCGTAGAATTTTTTGGAAAAATGAAAATATCAAAAATCAAAGAATATAAAATATAAATTACAGTTGTAGGTAAAAAACACAAGCATATAGCGGATTTATTCATCATAATATTCATACTTCTGTCAAATTCGGGAACTATAATAGGCTTGGGTTTAGATAGAATATTTTTCAGTCTAGTTACTCAT
Source organism: uncultured Methanosarcinaceae archaeon (assembly GCA_963727895.1). Taxonomy (GTDB): domain Archaea; phylum Halobacteriota; class Methanosarcinia; order Methanosarcinales; family Methanosarcinaceae; genus Methanosarcina. The sequence goes on from CAVSHT010000012.1 coordinate 248,308, forward strand.
GACTGAAGATAAGCCCTGAACTCAAGTCTTCAATTCTGTCTGCAGCAACAAGATTTCCTTGTATACCCAGCTTTTTTCCTTTCTCCCATTTCCCATGAATAAGAAGCTTATCCGCTGCAGGATACATTATTAAAAAATCACAAACAAACTCATTACTTTAAACTTTTAATAAGATTCTGAAAGCGCTTTTCGTCCGCTATCTTCTGGGTATTGAGCATCCTTTTAAATTCGTCTGCACCTTTTTCCTTACCTTTACCTTCAACCTTGTCCTTTAATTCCATTGAAGCCCGAAGAATTCCAGTTGCCTCTTCATAGAGAGCTTCAGCCTCTGCTCTTGTAAGGTTCTCGGTCTCTAGCAGTTCTTCGTCTACTTTTGCCTTTTCCTTCAGTTTTGGGATCAGATCCTTGATTTCAGAAGTTTTATCTGTATCAAGTGATTCTTTTTCTTTCAGCTCTTGAACCAGATCCCTAAGCCTATACTCTTTTCCGTCAATTTCCACGCTTTCAGGGATTTTCTTTCCTGCCCAGGCAAAATCACTCTTGAGGCTCCAGAGAAATTTATTGCGCTCTTCATAATCAAGATATTTTTCGTTTTCTTCTTTCTTGTCATTATCTTTTATTATCATGAGCAAATCTCCCTATAAATTAATAGTAATTGTAAAGGAATAAGCAACTGTACTACAGGATTATATCCAGCTCATACTGACTTAATACGATCTACTTCAATTGTATGAGAAATCCCAAAATAAAAATAATAATTGGTTTTTAGCTTATAATAAGCATATTTAAAGCAAATTTTCAGCTATATTTTCCGAAATTACGTGCTCACAGTAAAGACAGCGGAGAATCACTCCTTCTTCTGACTGAAGCACTGAAAATTTGGATTTTAGAGGTTCTTTGCTATTAGAAATACAGTTTGCATTAATACAGCGGACAACACCTTCAACATAAGAAGGAGGCACAACATTATTTTTTTGGACTACTTCAAAATCCCTGATGATATTGATAGTAGCATTCGGAGAAATAAGTGCAATCCTGTTAAGCTCTTCTACACTCAGTTCTTTACCCTCGATTTTCACAACGTCTTTTTTGCCTCTGGAACCAAGTGCATTCATAACAAAACTTATAGTTGCCCGAAAATAACTGGAAATTCCAAGTATGCGTAGAACGTTTAAAGCCTGCCCTGCTTTTATATGGTCAATAACTGTTCCGTTTTCAATTGCCTGAATTTTCAGGTCTCGTTTTTCCTTCATTCAATCACTCCCATTGCAAGAGCAAGAAGTGCCATTCGAGTAGGAACCCCATAGAAAGCCTGCTTGAAATAACATGCATAAGGCGTTGAATCAACTTCAGGGGAAATTTCGTTGACCCTTGGGAGAGGATGCAGAATTTTGAGTCTTGGATCTACATTTTTCAGAAGGTCGCCTGTAACCTTCAATCTATTTTTCACCTTTTCATACTCTTCAGGATCCGGAAAACGTTCTCTTTGCACCCTTGTCATATACAGAACCTCAACGTCTTCAATTATTTCCTCAAGGGAATCGGTTTCTCTTATCCTGATATTATTCTTTTGAAGATCTCTGATAATCTCTGGAGGCATTTTGAGTTCAGGAGGTGAAACAAAAGTCATTTCAGCTCCATACAGAGATAAGGCATGACATAAGGAGTGAACTGTTCTTCCGTACTTCAGGTCTCCTGCCATAGCGATCTTCAGGCCTTCAAGATGACTTTCCCTGCGAATAGTATAAAGGTCAAGGAAAGTTTGTGTAGGATGATGCAAAGATCCATCCCCACCGTTTATTACAGGGACACTTGCAAATTCTGTTGCCATCCTTGCTGATCCATCAAGAGGATGACGCATTACTATAAGATCTGCATAGTTGCTAATTATACGGATAGTATCAGCAAGATTTTCTCCTTTCATTACTGAACTTGCCTCTACAGAACCCATACTAAGAATTTGTCCTCCAAGTCTCTGCGTAGCAACTTCAAAAGATAATCTTGTCCTTGTGCTTGGTTCAAAAAAAAGAAGAGCTATAATTTTTCCATCCAGTAGCCTGGATCTTTCATCACCTCTGGCTACAGGTTCAAGCTTTTCTGCAGTATCAAGAATATAGTCAATTTCCTGCCGCGAAAAGTCTTTCATCGAGATGACGTTTCTGTTCTTAAATAACATCCTATTTTCATAAAATGATTCCCAGAGATATAACCTTTGCTCCAGAAATTTCTAAGAGTTATGGAAAATTACTTTTTTCCTTGAATTTTCTGATTTGGCACTTCACTTTGAGACTTTATTAAGAAATTCAAGCCAGAGTTTTGCATCTTTAGTCCTCTGATTGGCAAACTGTTCTTGAAAACGTTTTGTATTCTGCTGATAGTCCCCGCTTTCTATTTCCTTCATCTCAGTTATTGCACGCAATAAACCTGCAGTCTCATGATAGAGATTTCTTGCTTCTTCAGAAGTTAGGGAACTTTCTTCCAATTCTTTTTCATCTTTTTTTTCCTTTGATGAAATTATTCTAATACATTGATCAATTCTTGATTTCTCATCTGTACTAAGTTTGTCTTTTTGAACTAATTCCCAAATGTAGTTATGTAAAGGATAAGATTCTCCCTCAACTTCCACGTGATCAGGGATATACTGACCAACCCAGAAAAGGCGAGAATGCAGAGCCGAAAGCAACTGCTTGCGTTTTTCATCAGTTATATAAGTTTCTGATGGTTTATTTTCTTTAGTTTCATTGTTTTTTCCCACTGTCTCCCTCCTGAGAGATTATGTACTCATCAAATTAATATGACAACTTGTTAATATTCGCTTTATCTCTAGAACTTCAGATATAAAAAAATACCATTAACAAAAAAACAATTGCAAATAAAAAGAAATATAGGTAATGAAAAACTCACATACAAAAATGAGGCAATATAACTCAAATTAAAAGAATAAAATAAAAAGAATTAATTAAAAAATTATTTAAATACTATTTATATAATATTTATAGATTCTTTAATGACTATTTAAAGACTATCGATATATACAAAATCCAGAAATTCTGAGAGTATATCTGGAGCAAAAAGATGGAATGAAGCCATATAGGATAGCTGATATAAAAATGCTTGAAAATCTTAGCTTTTTCGATTTCACGTTTGAGGTGATAACATAATCCCTATAATTCAGGTTGCACTTGATCTTCTAGAATTAGACCGTGCAGTAGAAATTGCAAAAGAGGCAATAGCAGGGGGTGCGGACTGGATCGAAATTGGAACTCCTCTGATCAAAAGTGAGGGAATGGACGCAATCCGCACTATGAGAAGAGCCTTTCCAGACCGTACGATTCTAGCAGATATGAAAACCGTGGATACAGGAGCTATAGAAGTCGAAATGGCAGCAAAAGCTGGGGCTGATGTTGTTATTGTATTAGGAAGCGCAGATGACTCTACATTACTTGATGCGCTCCGTTCAGCTCATAAATATGGGGTCAGGTTGATGGCAGACCTTATTTCGGCTCCTGATCCTGTAAAAAGAGTTGTTGAACTCGAGTCTCTGGGTGTGGACTATGTTAATGTACATATAGGCATAGACCAACAGATGATGGGAAAAGATCCCATATCTCTTCTTAAAGAAATTTCGCAGAGAGCCAATGTACAGCTTGCAGTTGCTGGAGGGCTTGATGCAAATAGTGCAGTCCAGGCTGTCAAAGCTGGAGCCAGAGTCATAATTGTCGGAGGCAATATCACTCATTCTGACAATGTGAATGAAGCTGCCAGAAAAATCCGGCATAGTGTAGACTCGCCGGATGCTGTTGAAGTTCGCAGTGTCGGTACTATAGACAAGGAAATAAGGGAAATTCTAAAGGAAGTTTCTACTTCAAATATTTCCGATGCCATGCACAGAAAAGGAGCAATGAAAGGCATTCATCCTCTGGTAAGAGGGAAAATGGTCGGAACTGCAGTTACAGTGCAGACTTTTCCAGGAGACTGGGCAAAGCCCGTGGAAGCAATTGATGTTGCAAAAGAAGGAGATGTCATCGTAATTTACAACGAGAACAAGGATATTGCTTGCTGGGGAGGACTTGCAACCTGGAGTTCCTTGAATAAGGGGATTGCAGGCGTGGTAATAGAAGGTGCTGTAAGGGATATTGATGAGGTCGAAAACCTAGGACTTCCGATTTATACAAGCAATACAGTACCTAATGCAGGAGATCCTAAAGGGTTTGGAGAAATCAATGCTGAAATTACCTGTGGTGGACAGGCCGTAAAGCCAGGAGATTACATAGTGGGCGATGAGAGTGGTGTTGTAGTAATTCCAGCAGAAAGGGCATATGAATTGGCAAGAAGAGCAAAAGAAGTTTATAAAACCGAAAAAAGACTCTTTGATGAGATCAAAAGAGGAGGAACTCTGTCTGAGATTATGAACCTTAAGAAATGGGAAAAACATTGAGTAATCCCATTTTTGGATACTCAGACTAAATAACAAAACAAAAATATTAAGTGAGAATACAAAGACCAGAAAACCGTAAAAATTGAAAAAGACCGCGAGATTTGCAAAAAAATTTTACTCATCGTCTTCAGACTGAGAAAAGCAAACTCTGGACAGAAGAAGAGCTTTTACAAATTTAACTTCTTCTTTCTGGCAATTCTCACCTAATCTTGCTCTAAGTAAAGAATCCAATTCTGTTTCTAAAGTCTCCAGTGAAGCTTTTACTGACGGTTGTTTTCTTGGAGGGAAAAGTCCTCCAATACTCTTGATTTTTCCAGAAAGAGCAAACTGTTCAAGTTGTTTGAAAACAGTCTTAATACTTATGTCCTGGATGTCAGCAATCTCATCGATTCCAAGCCCTTTATTTAAAAGAGAATAAGTTCTTTGCAGAGAATCCATTTCATAATAACCGGACTCAAAAGGATCTATTCTTGTGATATCCCACGCTCTTGATTCAGAAGAGATCTTTTTCAAGTCTATTTCACTTGAAAAGCTTGTCGAAGAGTTTTCTTCTGACCAGTCCTGAATGTTCGTGTCCAGATACCTTGCTGTCTTTGTCGGTAAGTTACAAACTTCTGAATTATTTGTGCTGTCAGATTCAAAATCGGGAATTTTAGCCTCAGAGAGTTTGATTTCAATTTTAGGGTTTTCTTCATTTTGATTAGGTTCTGAGGGTATTTTCTCTTTTTCAGGGTCTTTAAAGACAACCTCTGATTTTTCAGGTATTTTGGCAGGTAGCAAACTGTAGTCTCTGCAATAGTTTTCGATTTCCTTGAGGAAAACATTACCGTATTTTTTTAGTTTGTATTCTCCTACTCCTGTAATGGAATGAAATTCTTCAGAGCTGTGTGGAAATCTTGAAGTCATCTCTTTAAGGGACGTATCAGAAAAAATAATGTACGGAGGAAGATTTTTCTTTATAGCAATTTCCTTCCTCAGAGTTTTTAGCCGCTCAAAAAGTATAAGATCAGGCTCTTTTCCATATTTTATTGTTTTTCTCGTTTCTGATGAGTTTATTATATCAGCATCAATTGAAAATTTTTCTGAAAAAGTTTCTTCCGCAGAAAAGCAAGGATCATCGGCTTTTTTGCTTTTTATACTGGCATTTGGAAGTGCCAAACTTTCTGCAGCCTCAGGTGAAAATCCTTCAGGGCAGACAAGCTCTATTTGTCCCGAGCCTTTCAGTATTTTTCTGCTCATGGAGTTTAGCTTCAATACAGGATATTGTGCTCCGCTTACATTAAGAATTCCAGTATTTATCATTTCAGAGGCTAATGACCGCCATTGTTCTTTTGTAAACTCACGACCAATACCATGGCTTTTCAATTTTTCGTGGTGGTTTTGGCGAATTTTTTTATTATTTGAGCCTAGGAGCACATCAATAACATAGTTCGTGCCAAAGCGCTGGTTAAGTTCCTGGACACAGGTTATCAATTTCTTTGCAGCTTCAGTTCCATCAAAAGTACCTTTTGGATTCAGGCAACAGTCACAGTTCCCACAGGGTTCTGAGAGTTCCTCGCCAAAGTATTCCATCAGGGTTTGTCGTCTACATTTATTTCCCTCACAATAAGCTACCATCTGCCTTAATTGCACCAGAGAAATATCCTTTTCCTTCTCATTTGTCTTCTGTGAAATAAAATACTCTATCTTGAAGCGATCTCCTCTACTGAAAAAGAGAATACATTCACATGGACTTCCGTCTCTTCCCCCTCTACCAGTTTCCTGATAGTAACTTTCAAGATTTCTGGGAAGATCATAGTGTATTACAAAACGAACATTAGACTTATCAATTCCCATCCCAAAAGCAATTGTAGCGACTATAATGTCTATGTCGTCTTTTATGAACATCTCCTGGTTTCGGGATCTTTCAGAATCTGAAAGACCTGCATGGTAGGGAAGAGCCCTGAAACCTGCGACGGTCAACTTTTTTGTGAGGGTTTCAACACTATTTCTACTTTGGCAGTAGATAATTCCTGCTTCTCCTCTATGCCTGCGTAGATAGTCAGTAATTTCGGAAAAAGTCTCTTTCTTTGGTCTTATCTCGTAGTAGAGATTTTTCCGGTTAAAACTGGCTACATAAGGGCCTTTTTCTGGAGAGAGGTGAAGATTGAGTTGCGATATTATATCTTCTCGAACTCTTTCGGTGGCTGTTGCCGTAAGTGCAATAATTGGAATCTCAGGAAAGCCTGTTTTGGAATCCCTTAATAATTTTAGTTTTCGGTATTCAGGTCTGAAATCGTGACCCCATTCGGAAATACAGTGAGCTTCGTCAATTGCAAGGAGACTGACTTTTCCTTTCTTTAATAATGCAAGGGTTCCTGGCATCATGAGTCTTTCTGGGGCAACATAAAGAATTTTTAATCGGTTTTCAAGAAAAGCAGTCTTTACGTCTCTGTTTTCTCTGGCGCTCTGAGTGCTGTTCATACAGGCTGCAGCAATCCCATTTGCTTCAAGCCCGTCAACCTGGTCTTTCATAAGGGAAATCAGAGGAGAAACAACAATTGTAACCCCCTCCATAAGAAGGGCAGGCAGCTGGTAGCAGATTGATTTTCCTCCACCTGTAGGCATGAGAACAAAAACATCTTTTCTTTCCAGAACATCCCTGATGATTGCTTCCTGCAAAGGGCGAAAAGAAGTATATCCAAAATATTGGTGCAGAGCTGAATATATGCTGGTAGATAGGGAATATCTGGAATCAAGCTCTTGTTTACTTGCCCTCAATAAATTATACTCAGTGCTCGTTTTCAAATCCTCCTGACCTTTAAATTAAGGTCATGCCAGAATTAAACCCCGGAAGATCCGGGAAAATTAAAACATAGATATGTTTTTATGTACAGACATATCCTCAATACTTTGATTTTTACAATAAAAAGTTTTATGAGAACTGTTTTTGATATATTATCACATTGATAAATTATCAAATGTTATGGGGTCAGATATAATATAAAATATGTCAGGTCTAAAATCTTAACGCTTTGATGTTTCAAATTCATAATATTTAAGTTACAGGTGTGCAGAGTGAAAGTATTTGGTTATATACACAATTGGGGATCTTGACATGTAATATACTATATATAGTATCTTTTAAAAATATTTGAAAAATGTATTAAGATATCAACGAGTATAACAGAAAGTTGGAATAAGATCGAAAATTAGAAAGACAATAGACGGTTTACTGGTTTATGGTGTTAACATTATTAATGTTTGATTTGGAGACAAAGATAGGAAGATCAGGAGTGTGGATACACCCAGGCACTCTTTATCTTCCTCTTAAGATATCTTTTTACCAATCAGCCTTCTTTTCCAAAATTTTCAACTCGTGCACATTTATTCCTTATCCAAAACTTTTGGCCTATTAATCTGTAAATTCCTTTTCTTTTGCCATCCACTCAAGAGTATCGGCTATTTTTTTCTGTGACTCTGCCAGACTCTCTAGAGATTTTGCAATGTTTTCAAGTTTATTAATTATCTCATAGTCTTCACTGCCCATTCCTGTCACTAACCCCTTTCTATTCTTTTTGATATGAATATTCTTAGAAAAGCTTTGTATATAATTCTAATTTTTGATTTTCTGAAAAGAGTACACTTTTATTTCTGATACCCTTTTTTCAGTTTCTTGAATACGATTTTAGATATACATTTTCTACAAGATCAAAAAATGTTCTTAATAATGCGAGGGGTGCGATTCGAACGCACGAATTCCTACGAAAATGGGTCCTAAGCCCATCGCCTTTGACCTGGCTGGGCAACCCTCGCATAATGTTTATCTTATTTCTCTTATTTCGATATATTTATAGAAAATAGGAAAAAGAATAGTTTAATTTTTTAAAAATTATTTAATGCGCCGACCGGGATTTGAACCCGGGTTTTGGGCTTGGAAGGCCCAAGTCATAGCCACTAGACCATCAACGCAAACTGCAACACATTTAGAGGTATTTGTGATATATATTCTTTTCGCTGCTTGATCCCCACGAACTTTTTTAAAAAAGCTTGGTCAATAAAATCTCTATTCAATATTAAGTCAAACAGGGTGATGCTTGTACTTAAGGTATTAGTTTCAAATTAACGTTATTTTTTACTTATTTTTTTACTGGGTTATTAATGATCTAGTCTACAGAAGAATCTTGAATGTAATTATCTGCACATGTATATTTTTTCATAAGAATAATTGAAGACAAGGTAATATACTCATTCCAATTCTCAAAATGATTGTTAAAATCGATGTGAAGCTACAGTTTTATTATACTAATTATATAAATGCTCTAATTATGTAGTCTATTTGTTATATATTTTAATTTTATATACATAGTTTTATTTTATTGTTAACCTTCTCTCTTAACTCAAAGGCAGATTTTATTAATACATGTATTTGAGAGAATATTAAAATAAATATTCATCTAATAATATCATTTAATTATGCTGTTAAAATGAAGTTTTTTGTTAAATTTTCTGTTTTTTATTAACATTCCAATAAAAATAACTTTTTTTCATGTACTTCACTTCCAAAAGTATTAATCTTTGAAACTTTAATATTGAAAACATCTCAATTGTATAAATTATTTTATACTATTCATTGGAAAACAGATTCTAATTATTTATACTTTCATGACGATTTCTCTAATCCTTGCTTTATGTAGAAAGGGATCTGTTCCTTTTGAATAACTTTCTTTTTTATCAAAAGGACCACGAACTTCTAAATTGCTCTTTTTATTATATTTATTTCAAAGCTAACTTGATTGTGATTCTATTTTGGGATATAGTTTACCTGGAGTTTTCAATGCCGAAATTTTCCCTCGGCTGGTATATATTAGCATACTTTTTTTATACAAATGAAATTATTCAACGCTTAACAAAAGATTAATGTAATGATTATGTTATACGGAGTTTTAGATGGATATAATAAAGCTGCTTGGACTTCTTTAATGATGGCTTTTTCTTTTGTGCTCTCTATCATCCGCATGGTATTTGGATTTGATCTAGCCTAAATCGAACAAAATATCTATTCCATATATCATACAAAATTCTAAAAAATTATTGAATATTGAAAACTTTAATGTGGTCCATAAATGATAGTTTTTGAATCTAAAAACGAAAACAATGAGAGAACTTAAAAGTTCATCTAGATATACAAGTAACTCTTCCTCTAACTCTACTGAAGAGGAACAGGTAACATTATCTATATTGATAGGAACCATATTCAAGGACCCTAAAATCGTTGCCTGATGCCTGTCTACAACCATGGAGTAATATTAATGAATATTGAAGAGTGGGAAGAATACAGATATGTTGAATTAGGAATAAATAATTTTATTACCCAAATGAAGGATTCAAATTTAAAAAAAATAGTAGAACACGTCTGTAATACTGGAGGAAAGCGAATAAGGCCAATTATTCTTCTTTTATCCAGTGAGATCTGTTCAGGCTCGTATCAACAGAGCCTTGATGCAGCTCTTGCTATTGAAATGATGCATTCGGCTTCTCTAATCCACGATGATCTGCTGGACCAGGGGCTTGTTAGAAGAAACCTGCCGTCAGCCCCTGAAAAATTTGGTCCTTCTAAAGCACTTCTTTGTGGTGATTACTTAATTGCAAAGTGCTTTGAATTTATTTCTCCGTATGGAGAAAGAGTTGTTAGATATTTTGGAAAAGCTGGAATGGACATGGCTGAAGGAGAAGTCCTTGATCTTAGATTCGATAAAGATAATTTTAGAGAAAATAACTATTTCGAGTGCATTTACAAGAAAACGGCATCCTTATTTGCAGTAAGTGCCTCTATAGGGGCATATACTGGAGGAGCTGATGAAGTTCTTGTAGAGCGTTTCAATTTCTTTGGAAATTCTCTTGGAACTGCATATCAGATTGTTGACGATATTCTTGAGTTTCTGGAAGTAGTTGACGGTAAACAATCAAAGTTTACATCTGAAACTCTGCTGCATGTGTACATAAAGAATATGTCGGAGGACGAGGCAATACAAAAATCTATAGATGCCGTAAAGCTACACGTTAATGCTGCAAAAGAAACCCTCATGACATTCAAAGCATGCCCGGCAAGGGATAAACTCTTTCAGATTACTGATTATATAACTGTTGATATGCTTGAGAATCTCTAATTGTTTATCTTCTCTTAAAAAAGAATCGCAATTTTGCAGAGTTCTCTGTATGTAATACGAAAAAAATAATATCTTTTTGTTATTATTAGCAAATTTTCCAATTTTTACCACTAACTTTACCAGGTGTATCCATGCGAGTATATAATAGTCCAGTTATTAAGGTAAACGCCAACACAGAAAATGAAAAAATAGTGCTCGATGCCGAAGGGCCTCTTTCCCAGCTTGCAAAACCCTTCCTCAAGCGCATAAACAACATTTTTGCGGAAGAAAAGCCAGTTTCAATGAACGAGAACGAGATTATTTTCTCTACATGGATTCCACCTATTCCGGGACCTGTTTTTAACCGAATGATAAGTGCTGAGATAGCATCTATCAGAAAAAAAAGAGTCCCTGATCAGTTTTCGATAGGAATTACTGCCCGTTGTCCAAATCACTGTATCCATTGCGGAGCAGCTGATATCAAGCCAGAAAGGGAACTAACTCTTGATGAGATTTCTGAAGCTGTAGACCAAAGTCTAGATCTTGGTACGTATCTTGTTTGTTTTGATGGCGGAGAAACTATGCTCCGAAACGATCTGGTTGAGATGGTAGCCAGAGTAGACAAATCTAAGGCAATTGCTACTTGTTTCACCTCAGGGTTCAGACTTTCCGAGGAGAGAGCAAGAGAACTTAAAGATGCTGGTCTATACGCTGCAAGAATTAGTTTGGATAGCCCATATGAAGCCGAACATGATCGTATTCGTGGAAGAAATGGAGCATATAGGGATGCAATTGATGGAATCAAGAATGCAAAAGCAGCTGGAATTCTCACTGATATGTTTGTGGTGGTATCTCCTCACAACATTGACGATCTTGAGGAATTTCATAATCTTGCAGTTGACTTTGGAATGCACGAACTATCCATCTATGAAATAATTGCAGTTGGACGCTGGCTTGATCACGAGGACGAGGTAATCGGGGAAAAAGATGTCTTAAGACTTGAGAAATTTCAGAAAGCAATAAATTCTAAGCCTGAAGGTCCCAGAGTCACCGCATTGCCATATCTTTTGGGTCCAAGTCTCTTTGGGTGTTTTGCGGGCAGGCGGTGGATGCACGCCGCTTCTGATGGAGAAGTAATGCCTTGTGCCTATACTCCTCTCTCTTTTGGAAATATCTGTGAAGAGTCCTTAGAAACTATCTGGAAGCGTATGGGCAAGCATGACGCTTACAAAAAGGATGCTGCTTATTGCATGATGCGCAACCCCGATTTCCGTACAGAATATATTCATACAATCCCTCAGGGTGCAAAGATCCCTTATAGGCTCAAGTAACATTTTTTTGTGTTATTTTTAATTTTTTAGATTGTCATCTAACAAATAAATATTTTTAAAACGTTTCAAATAATAATTATTTTTAATTGAAAATAAATTGATTTTCGGTATAAATTTAATACTGAATCTCGTATTCAATTTCTATAATTTAAATAATGTGTTAGTTATTGCTATTTCAGCTCTGTAGAAATCCTCAATATTCAGGCAAAAATCAAAGTTAACAAGAATTCAAAAAGTATTATCACTTATTTTATAGATTTGCCGTTATCAACCTGATGATAGTGGATTTGATAGGTTTTTTACAGAGCCGCTCTTTCTGTAACTTTATAAATGTTAATTGGATGCATAGATAATTGTAGTAATCATTATAACGTTAATACTGAATATAATAAATTTCAATGTAGTTGGATATTAAATATAATTATATTTATTTAGTCCTCTCTCTAAAAACTTTCGAAGTATGTTCAAAAGCGAGGAAAAAAGCGTGAGATGTCTTAACTAAAAGTATTCATTTATATTTGTTAACTTAATTTTATAACATTATGAACACACATATTTTTAGATCTTTGCTTTAATTATTCAGTTACGCTTTATATTAAATTATCGAACGTTCTATTAGATAATATTTTGATATTGAATTATAGTTCACTGTTGCAATATAATAGTATTTTTACTGTAATCTTTGGTAATTTCATTTAAATCATATCTCCGGTTATTTGTATTAGATTATATATTAAAAAATTTTATAAGTTCTTTTATAATTATTATTCATTACATATGCCCCTCTCTTTTTGGATAAAACCGAAGCTGTTATATAGTTCATTCGCTAAGGATTTGTTAACTACCTCCATTGAAGTAGGGATTTTTAATTATTAATCTATATTAAATATTGAGAGACGGAGATTCACATGGCTAAAAATGAAATCTTATCTGAAATCAAAAAAGCAGAAGAGAATGCGAAAAAAATGATTGATGAAGCCATTGATGTAAAAAACAAACGTATCTCTGATGCTCGAACTGAAGCTAGAGAAATCCTGAAACAAGGTGAAATTGATTCACATAAAGCTGCACAGGATTCTTTTAAATCTGGTGAAGAAAAAGTTCTGGTTGAGAAAGACAGAGTTCTTAAAGATGGTGAACAAGATGCTTTAGCCATGGCCCAAAAAGCTCAAGCTAATGTTGACAAAGCCGTTGATTACCTGTTAATAGAGTTTGAGAGGGCGGTCCATGAGTAGACCCAAAAGAATGACAAAAGCCATAATTGTTGGGCATAAAAGTGTTTTAAAAGAAACCATCGATGCACTGCATGATTCTAATCTCCTTCATATTGAAGATTTTATTGATGATGAGTCTGGTTTTAAGATCAGCAAGCCATTTAAAAACGCTGAAGAAGTATCTAAAAAGCTTGTGAAGATCCGCTCTATCTCCAATTATTTGGGGATTGAACAAACAAGACCGGCAGTCCAGAAAGCTGATTCAATTCTACATGAACTTGATACAAAACTAAGTAAACTGGATCGTGCCATATCAGAAAAATCTGAAACAATCAGTAAATATGATGCCGAGTTAAAGGATCTGGAGAACCAAAAAAAGGATCTTCTCCCATTCCTGTCTATAAATCTTGACTTTGATTATTATCGAGGTTATGAAAACCTGAAAGTTTTTGCAGGCATAATCAAAGGAAATTTAGAAGAAGGTCAAATTTCAAGCATCACCCAGGCATACGAATTGTACTTTGATCCTCAAGCAAAAACAGTTGTATTGTTCGTAGATCAGAAAGATGCTAGCAAAGTTCAAGAATTGCTTCAGAGTCTTGAATTTAGAGAGCTCAGAGTCCCAGAAAGAGGTGGTATTCCAAGCGAGTTGTTAAGAGCAACAGAACAAAGAGAGGCTGAAGCCTCAAGGAAGATCGAGTCACTAAAAGGAGAAGTGGAATCCTTAAAAGCACAATATACGGATTTCCTTCTTGCTAGCGAAGAGGTCTTAAGCATCGAAAATCAGAAGGCAGAACTGCCCTTGAGAATTGCGACGTCTGAAAATGCCTTTATAATAGAAGGCTGGACTCCCAGCGAGAACTACGATACCTTGGTCAACACTGTTAATGATGCTACATCTGGCCGGGCATATGTTACCTCACTCAAAATAGAAGAGGAAGATGAAGAAGACGGACATATACCTGTCGAGTATAATAACTCGAAACTAGCACAACCAATGCAGGAGATCATGGAACTGTACTCTAGGCCCAAATACACCGAAATCGATCCCACTTCAATTATATTCATTGCGTTCCCATTAATTTACGGGATGATCCTTGGAGATATGGGGTATGCAATTATTCTGGGAGCAATGGCGCTGGCGCTTAAATCACTTATAAAATCAGATGCAGTAAAGCCTTTAATGAATATTCTGATCTACAGTGAAATATCAGCATTTATATTTGGTATTATTTATGGTGAGTTCCTAGGATTCCCGCTAGCGAATACGGCTGAAGAGCAAGGTTTAATCCCATTCTGGAATACGGTTACTTTGTTCCCAGGTCTTTCCGGCGAAGAATTCACATTCCCGGTTCATAGGGCTCACATGGTAATGACCATGATTGCAGTATCTATCTTTGTAGGACTGATCCATCTAAATCTTGGGTATATTCTCGGTTTTATAAATGTTTCCAAGGAACATGGAGCAAAGATGGCAGTTATGGAAAAAGGCAGTTGGATGATTATTGAGCTTGGTGTTCTCGTCGCAGCTATCGGCTATTTAGGTGGTATTTCTGGGCTGACTTATCTCGGTGCTATTATTCTTCTTCTCGGAGTAGTGTTACTCGCGATGGGTGAGGGTATCGCTGGTATAGTCGAATTACCAGGTCTTATGGGTAACGCGTTATCTTATGCCCGTATTATAGCAGTTGGTCTGTCTTCGATTTACATCGCATCAACGGTCAATGATATTGCTTTCAAAATGATTTGGGCTGACCATTCTAAGATAGGTATTGCAGCAATAGGTGCAATAATCGTGTTCATACTCGGGCATGCTCTTAACACTGCCTTGAGTATTATCGCTCCCGGTCTGCACGCACTCAGGTTGCAGTATGTAGAATTCTTTGGAAAATTCTATGAAGGCGGGGGCAGAAAATTCAATCCATTTGGTTATATAAGAAAATATACGGAGGAATAAAAACTATGGTAGACGCAGGAACAGCAGCAGCAGCTATGCAAATGATAGGAGATTCAGGACTTAAAGCAATTGGTGCAGGACTTGCAATTGCAGGAACTGGGCTCGCATCCGGATGGGCAGAAAAAGATATCGGTTCTGCTGCAATCGGTGCAATGGCAGAGAATGAAGCCTTGTTCGGTAAAGGTCTGATCCTTACTGTCATTCCAGAAACCATTGTTATCTTCGGTCTTGTCGTAGCCTTGCTTATCAAATAAAGCAGTGTTTACTCAGCAGATAAATAAATTGATTTAAGAGTATTCCCTGCTCTTAAATCTTTTAGAGAATCTTTGCTCTAAACCATTAGGGCATTTATGCTCTAAGTTTGTTGGGAAGTTTGCTCTTTTAGAGTATTCTTAGCTCTCTTAGAGTATCTTTTGCTCTAAATTTATTTGGAGGTGGAAGCATGGGACTAGATATCGTTGTAAGAGATATCCAGAGTGGTGCACAGGCTGAAGTTTCTAGGATCAAGGCTGAAGCTGATGCAAGAGTATCTGAGATTCTAAATGAAGCCAGAGATGGCCAAAAAAAGATGCTCGGAGACAGCCTTGCACAAGCCGAAGAAGACCTCAAAAATCTACACCAACAAGTGATATCCAGTGCAAACCTTGACGTGAAAAGGATAAGACTTAATAAACGAAAAGAGCTTCTAGAGCAGGTTTATAATAAGGCCGATGAGTCTATAAAATCAATGCCTGCTTCTAAAAATGAGAAGTTGTTAAAGGTTCTGATAGATGAGCATCAAGCTGAAGGTGTCAGAATTTATTCTGCAAAAGGTTCAGAACCTATTGTCAGGAAATTATCTTCTTTATCTTACGCTGGTAACATCAATATTCTCGGTGGTATTGTTCTGGAAAACGAGGATAGAACGGTCAGGCTAGATTTCACATACGATTCAATCCTGAAAAATGTGTACGAGCGTTCATTGAAGCAAATATCTGATATTTTATACGGGTGATCTTCGATGCGGCTTTTGGAGAGATTCCGGGGGAAAAAACCCTCACAATCCGATAAGAATAAAAAAGGAAATTCTAACTATGCCTATTCCGTAACCCGTGTCCGCGCGATGAAGAGTAAGTTGCTTCCTAAAGAATCGTATCCCCGGCTTCTCAACATGGGGATTGATGAAATTACCCGTTTTATCCAAGAGTCTGAATACAAAAACGACGTTGACGAACTGGCAATGAAATACAGCGGTGGCGATCTGGCAGAACACGCATTAAACAGGAATCTTGCGCTCACATATGACAAGTTAGAAAGGATCACCACAGGAGAACTAAATTATTTGAGTACTGCATATCTGAAAAGATATGAAGTCTGGAACATAAAGACGCTTCTCCGCGGTAAACTTTACAACGCCCCTGTCGAAGATATCTTGGAGTTCCTAATTGCTTCCGGGAAGTTTACTTACACTTTTCTGTCAGAACTTGCAGCCAAGCCAACATATCAGGAAATCGTTGATGCCCTGAGACAGACAGAATACTATTCTTTGCTGCAAACATTTGACGGAACTAACTTGGCCTACATAGAAAATGAGCTTGACAAAATTTATTATGCAAGTTTGTTTGAAGCAATCGGGGCACCAAAATCTAAGGACCGTAAGCTTTTTGCCAGGTTCATCAAGCTGGAAGTCGACGTTAAGAATTTGAGTAACCTCTTCAGGCTGAAAAAAGCAGGAGTAGAACACTCTGATGAAATAATGCCTCTCATGATTGAGGGTGGGCTTGAGTTAAGGCCCGAGAAACTCGCACCTCTTCCATATGGAGAGTTTGTCAATGAGCTTCATAAAACTCATTACTGGGATGCAATTTCAAATGTTATCGATTCGGATATGGCTTCCCTAACTAGTCTTGAAAGCAGGCTCACAAGATATTATCTTGAATCAGCAACTACTTTTTCACACGCGTCTCCGATCTCAATTATACCTGTTATGGATTATATTATCCATAAGAATAATGAGATCACTAATCTTCGGATAATCTTCAGGGGTAAGGAGTCCGGCCTCAGTGATAACTTAATTAAAGACCAGTTGGTGATTATCTAATGGAATTAGCAGTGATCGGAAAAAGCGATTTCGTTACGGGATTCAGGCTGGCTGGTGTCAGAAAAATCTACGAAGCTGCTGATATCACGGTCATCGAGTTAGCAGTAAAAGAGATGCTTCAAGATAAAAATGCCGGGATTCTTGTAATGCATAATGATGACATTAATAATCTGCCGGAAATTTTAAGGAAAGACCTGAATGAGTCTGTTCAGCCTACAGTGGTAGCCCTTGGAGGTAGTGGATCAGGCTCAAGTTTAAGAGATAAGATAAAACAAGCGGTAGGTGTTGATCTGTGGAAGTAAAAGGTGAAATTTATCGTGTGTCTGGGCCTGTCGTCACCGCCATCGGCTTGCAGGCAAAAATGTATGACCTGGTCAAAGTCGGTAATGAAGGTCTAATGGGTGAAGTCATCCAGATATTAGGTCCCAAGACCATCATCCAGGTATACGAAGAGACCGCAGGCGTCAAGCCAGGAGAACCTTGTTATTCTACAGGGTCTTCTCTGTCCGTGGAACTTGGTCCCGGTCTTCTTTCCAGTATTTATGATGGGGTTCAGAGACCATTGAAGGTCCTGCTCGAAAGGACGGGCGACTTCATTGGCAGAGGTGTCACTGCAGATGGTCTTGACCACCAGAGACTCTGGGATTTCAAACCCATTGTCAAGAAAGGTGACGTTGTAAAAGGTGGAGAAGTAATCGGTGTTGTACAGGAAACCGTGAATATTGAACATAAAATCATGATGCCTCCTGATATTTCAGGTACAGTTGCCGACATAAAGAGCGGAAACTTTACGGTAGTAGACACAATCTGTACTCTGACTGATGGGACTGAATTGCAGATGATGCAAAAGTGGCCTGTCAGGAGGCCCAGACCTGTTAGGTCAAAACTCACTCCAACCAGGCCTCTGGTTACAGGAATGAGAATCCTTGATGGGCTTTTCCCTGTGGCAAAAGGCGGAACGGCTGCAATCCCAGGACCTTTCGGATCTGGAAAGACCGTTACTCAGCAGTCGCTTGCAAAGTGGAGTGACACTGAAATTGTGGTCTACATCGGTTGTGGTGAGCGTGGAAACGAAATGGCAGATGTTCTGAGTGAATTCCCTGAACTTGAAGACCCACAGACTGGTCGTCCACTGATGGACCGTACTGTTCTTATCGCTAATACTTCAAACATGCCTGTGGCCGCAAGAGAAGCATCTGTGTACACCGGAATCACCATTGCAGAATACTTCCGTGACATGGGATTAGATGTATCCCTTATGGCAGACTCCACCTCCAGGTGGGCAGAAGCCATGAGAGAAATCTCCTCCCGTCTTGAAGAAATGCCTGGTGAAGAAGGTTATCCTGCATACCTGTCTGCAAGGCTTGCTGAATTCTATGAGCGTTCCGGAGTTGCAGAGAGTCTCTGCGGTGAGACAGGTTCCATTACTGTTATTGGAGCAGTATCTCCACCTGGTGGTGACTTCTCAGAGCCTGTTACGCAGAACACCCTGCGTATCGTAAAAGTTTTCTGGGCTCTCGATGCCAAACTCTCTCAGAGGCGTCACTTCCCGGCCATCAACTGGCTGAACAGTTACAGTCTGTACAAGGACAGTCTTAATGACTGGTTTGCAGAGAACGTGGCTCCTGATTTTGTGGCTTTGAGGGAAAGGGCAATGGAAATGCTCCAGACAGAATCTGAACTGCAGGAAATCGTGCAGCTCGTAGGTTCTGACGCTCTGCCAGAAGATCAGCAGCTTCTGCTTGAAATCACCCGTATGCTCAGGGAAATTTTCCTGCAGCAGAATGCATTCCACCCAATAGATGCCTACAGTCCATTCTCTGAACAGTACGAGATCCTGAAGGCTATCATGAAGTGGGGAGACGCTGCAATGGATGCCTTGAAATCCGGTGTTCCAGTACCTGAAATTCTCAAGCTTGAATCCAGAAATGTGCTTGCTAAGGTCAAGTATGAGGAGAAGTTTACTGAGTCTATGAATGCTGTCCTGGCACAGATGGATAAAGAGTTTTCATCCCTGAGAGGTAGGTAAGCATGGTAAAAGAATATAAGACAATCACTCAGATTGCAGGACCACTTATCTTTGTTGAAAAAACAGAGCCTGTGGGTTACAAAGAAATAGTTACTGTCAATCTGCCTGACGGGACCAGCCGCAGAGGTGAAGTGCTGGACTCGTCTTCAGACATAGTGGTTATCCAAATTTTTGAAGGTACTACTGGTCTGGACAAGAATTGTGGTGTAGTCTTCACAGGGGAAACCCTGAAGCTCCCTGCATCCATTGACCTTCTCGGAAGGATCCTTTCAGGTTCAGGAGAACCACTTGACGGTGGACCCCGGATTGTGCCTGACCAGCTTCTGGACATCAACGGAGCTGCGATGAACCCATATGCTAGGCTGCCTCCAAAGGATTTCATCCAGACAGGTATCTCCACAATAGACGGAACAAACACCCTTGTTCGTGGACAGAAACTGCCTATTTTCTCAGCTTCAGGTCTTCCACACAATGAAATTGCTCTGCAGATTGCAAGGCAGGCATCAGTGCCAGGTTCTGAATCTGCTTTCGCAGTAGTTTTCGCAGCAATGGGTATTACAAATGAAGAAGCTCAGTACTTCATGAACGACTTCGAAAAGACTGGGGCTCTTGAAAGGGCTGTTGTGTTCCTCAACCTGGCAGATGACCCTGCTGTCGAACGTATAGTCACTCCTCGTATGGCTCTGACTGCAGCTGAATATCTGGCATACGAACACGGCATGCACGTACTTGTCATTCTGACTGACATTACTAACTATGCAGAAGCTCTTCGTCAGATGGGTGCCGCTCGTAACGAAATTCCTGGTCGTCGTGGGTATCCTGGTTACATGTACACTGACCTTGCAACTCTCTATGAGCGTGCAGGTATTGTAAAGGGCGCAAAGGGGTCAGTTACCCAGATTCCAATTCTTTCGATGCCTGGTGATGATATTACCCACCCGATTCCTGACCTGTCCGGATATATTACCGAAGGGCAGATTGTGGTTTCAAGAGAACTGCACAGGAAAGGTATCTACCCGCCAATTAATGTGCTGCCTTCTCTGTCAAGGCTGATGAACTCCGGTATCGGAGCAGGCAAGACTAGAGAAGACCACAAGGCAGTTTCTGACCAGATGTATGCAGGTTATGCAGAAGGGCGTGACCTGAGAGGTCTCGTGGCTATCGTCGGTAAAGAAGCTCTGTCTGAGAGAGATGTCAAGTTCCTTGAGTTTGCTGACCTTTTCGAGGACCAGTTTGTCCGCCAGGGCAGAAACGAAAACAGGACAATTGAAGACACTCTGGACATTGGATGGAAGATCCTTGCACACCTGCCTGAAAACCAGCTGGGTAGGATTGATAACAAATACATCCAGAAATACCATCCTGCACACAGAAAGGGTCAGTGATTACCATGGCTCAAGACGTAAAACCAACTCGGTCGGAGCTGATTGAGCTCAAGAAAAAAATCAAGCTCTCTGAAAGTGGGCACAAGCTCCTTAAGATGAAGAGAGATGGTCTTATTCTTGAGTTCTTCAAGATTCTTAACGAGGCAAGGAACGTCAGAACCGAACTGGACGCTGCCTATCTAAACGCTTCAGAAAAAATCAATCTTGCCTCTGCTGTAAATGGAATGGTTGCAGTCAAGTCAACCTCCTTTACAGCAAAGGAATCTCCCGAAATTCAGCTTTCAGGACACAATATCATGGGTGTTGTGGTGCCCAAGATCAGCTCTACAGGAGTCCGTAAATCTCTTACCGAGAGGGGTTACGGTATTATTGGGACAAATTCATATATTGATGAGACAGCAGACGCCTATGAGGATCTGGTGGAAAAAATCATTACTGCAGCAGAGCTGGAAACGACAATGAAAAGGCTTCTTGATGAAATCGAGAAGACCAAGAGACGTGTAAACGCTCTCGAATTCAAAGTTATTCCGGACCTCATTGCAACCATGAAGTACATTCGTTTTACTCTAGAAGAGATGGAAAGGGAAGGTACTTCTAGGCTGAAGAGAGTCAAGGAGAGAATGAAATAATCAAGCTTGATTTGAAATGACTGCGTGTGATGATCAACCAAATCTGGTTGAAAGAGCAGTATTTAAGTTGGGTGAACCCAAAAACCAGGCCCGCCTGTTGCAGGTGGCCTGGAGGATTTCCCTTTTGATGATGGTTTTGGGTTTCATCATTATGATAAGAACAATTTCTCCTTATATGTGACCTGAATTCAGGATAATTCTTATCTGGGATACAGGCACAGATTTCTGTTTTATTTAATGTCTTCTCAGTTAAAGTGTGGCTTTTGTATCTGTTTTTTATAATTAGTGTTTTACTTTTTTATTACTCTGGATTGAGGTTCAATACATTATATGCTTGAAAATTTTCTTAAATCAGTGTGTATTCATATAACCAGTTACTTTTTCGATTATACATAAAGGAAACTTTGTAACGGTAAGTGTGAATTTTATCTGGTAATAAACAGAAAATTGGGTGAAGAATATTTTCCATCAAAATATAAAAATCCATTCAGGGCACAACTCGGTGACAATAGTTGCCTAAGTGGAATTAATTAGGGAGGAAGGATATTTCCGGTTCCGGATAATTGTGGCGTTTTACACAAAAACTTTATATGTCATTGACGGATCATCGAGGTTTGCTTGAAAGATCATCTCTTAAATAAAGATATAGTGTATTCTTTCAACCATGAGAACATCTACGTCTCAATGTTATAACAGAATTTCAAAAGAATCTTCCTCCTATAATATTCACAACAGATGTAGACTAACCTATCAAGATAATATATCTACTCTGTTTTAAAAAATATATACAACATCGTAAAAAATAAGGACTGAATTGACTTTAAGATGATTAAAGGATCTGAATTTTGATAGCTTTCAAGTATTTTTCAAATAAATGAAAAATTCTGACATTTGTGGGGGATTGAAAGGAAATGTTAACTTCACTTGTGTGCTTTCAAAAATGTACACTTTAAGCATCTTATTTTGTCTGCTTCAAATTTCCAGTAAAAAACAAATCTACTTGATGACCTCCATCGCTCAAAATAAAGCCCTCCAAGTATT
Organism: uncultured Methanosarcinaceae archaeon; assembly: GCA_963727895.1. Classification (GTDB taxonomy): domain Archaea; phylum Halobacteriota; class Methanosarcinia; order Methanosarcinales; family Methanosarcinaceae; genus Methanosarcina. The sequence continues at coordinate 270,540 of CAVSHT010000012.1, forward strand.
TCACCATATGTAATTAAAAAGCCCCTCTAATTGAATAATTGCCTCCTATTTTTTGACCCCATTGATTTGATTAACGAGGGGAAAAAAATAGTTCTCTTTTATAAAATCAATTTGCAGAGAAAATTGATATGACAATTATAAAATTACAGTAGTTCAAAAATTAAGATCGGTGAAGGTATATGCAATTAAATATAACTGTGATCTGCAAGTGCATCCCGGAATACTAAAGGGAGTACATCTATCTAAACAAGTTCGAAAAAAAGATCCTTCAGTGCCAGAAAAGTGAAAATAGGTATATTAAAACTGGCATAACTCAAAAGCTCTTTGGAGAGAGCTTTAAAAAAGTGAAAAAGGATTGAAAATTCAGCTTGTTGAATAAACCAGTACATCACCACAAAGTTATCCAATCCCCCTCAATGAAAAGAATTCGATCTGGAGGTTTTCGAATTCTTTGACATTGTATTCAAGAAGTGTCCAGCAAAAAACAGCTTAGACTTCAGGGAGATGTAACTTGCAAGGTCAACGATCTGAGCAATCCGAGGCCTTTTTGCTAAATGGAGGTTAAAATATGTTGGATTTAAAACTGGAAGACATTGACGGCATATTAGTACGCTACAACGTCGCCCTCGAAAAGGAAATGACACCTGATGAAGCCGCAGAAGAGCTTTATCCCAAAGACGAACTCATCTACCCGGTTGCAAAAGCAATCTACGAGGGTGAAGAAGATGACGTAGTTGACGCACTTCAAGGCCGCAATCGATGCAGGCAAGAAGCCAATCGATCTTATCGACGATGCCCTGATGGTAGGAATGGGAGTTGTAACCCAGCTCTACGATGATGGTATCATTTTCCTCCCGAACGTTATGATGTCCGCTGATGCTATGCTTGCAGGAATCGACTTCTGCAAGAGCCAGACAACTGAAGTTCCCGAACCAAAGGGTAAGGTTGTCTGCCATGTTGCAGAAGGTGACGTCCATGACATCGGAAAGAACATTGTTGCTGCCCTTCTGAGAGCAAATGGCTACGAGGTAATTGACCTTGGAAGAGATGTTCCTGTAGACGAAGTAATCACTGCAGTTACAAAAGAGAAGCCAATGATGCTCACAGGTACTGCTCTTATGACAACCACCATGTATGCATTCAAGGAAGTTAACGACAAGCTCCTTGAAAAGGGAATAAAGATCCCATTCGCATGTGGTGGCGGTGCTGTGAACCAGGACTTCGTGTCTCAGTATGAACTTGGGGTTTATGGTGAAGAAGCTGCAGACGCCCCAAAGATTGCTGACGCAATCGTTGCAGGTAAGGCAGATATCACAGCATTAAGAGAGGAGTTCCACAAACACTGAGGAGGGAGCAAAAATGGTAAAAAAATACACTTCAATGGCTTACGCTAACGCAGATGAACTGATTTTCGGGCAATCAAAATTCCCTGTAAAGGCAGGGCTTGGCCTTGAAATTGGTGCCGGTTACACGACTCCCGAAGTAAACTATGCCCCAAGACCTGGAGCCGGCGTATCCAAAGAAAAGCTCGTAAAGGAATACGAGAGAATTACCACTGACATTATGGCAAGGATGGTCCAGATCGGAGCTCCCTCTGTTGTGCTTGAAACTGAACACGTTCAGCAGATGTCCAACAATCCTGAATGGGGAGGAGCTGTTGCACATGCCCAGAAGACCATCATGGAAGAATACCATGATGAATATGGCATAAAATGTGCACTCCGCCATACAATTGGTGACATTCGTGAAGACCGAGACTACCTCCAGCTCTGAGAGGCGACAAATACTCTGTCTTCCTTGAAGCTTTTGAGGAAGCTGCTAAGAATGGTGCAGACCTTCTTGCAGTTGAGTCAATGGGTGGTAAGGAAGTTTTCGACTATTCTATTCTGAGAAACGACACTGCAGGTATCCTCTTCGGAATCGGTGTTCTCGGCAGCATGGATATGGAAATGATCTGGAGTGACATTTCAGATATTGCAAAGAAGACCGGAACTGTATCTTCAGGTGATACTGACTGTGCCCAGGCAAACACTGCAATGTTCATTGCAGGCGGTCTGCTTGACAAGAACCTTGCCCACACAACTGCAATCGTTGCAAGGGCAATCTCTGCAGCAAGATCTCTGTGTGCATATGAAGCCGGTGCAGTAGGCCCTGGAAAGGACTGTGGGTACGAGAACAGCATCATAAAGGCCATTTCAGGTGTGCCAATAGCTCAGGAAGGTAAGACCTCAACCTGTGCTCACTCCGACCTGATGGGTAACATTGTTATGCAGTGCTGTGACCTCTGGTCCAACGAGTCTGTAGAGTATCACGGTGAATTCGGTGGTACAACTGTCCAGTGCTGGTCTGAAACCCTGGCATACGACTGTTCCATGATGAACGTTGCGCTTAAGACCGGAAAAGCAAAGGATCTCAGAGACATTCTCGTGCTCTCTGACAAATACAGAGACCCACAGGGTTATGTGATTGCCTACGACAATGCCTACAAGGTAGGACAGGCAATCGCAAAAGACGGAACAAACAACTATCTCCGTGCAAAGAATGCAGCAATCGAATGTTGCAACATTGTCGAAGAAGGTGTCAACTCTGGCAAGCTCAGGCTTACAAGGTTCGAAACCAGTGCTCTTGCAAAGGTAAAGGCTGACCTCGTAGCTCTCACTGATGATGCTGACCAGTTCATGAGCGATAACCTGACCAAGTTTAAGCAGGAAGTTGCAGTTTTCAAACCCGAAAACTATGGGCTCTAAGCCCTAAACTTCTTTTTTTTATTTTTTAAAACTGGCTTCAGGTGAAAACCATGAGCGAAAACGTAGGAACTGTAATAGTTGACAAAACTGCAAATGCTGCGCCCCTTGGTTTTACCGGCCTTGGTCTTGCAGCAGTTCTATTAAGTCTGAGCTACATAGGGATATATCCTGTAGAATCGATGATTGTTTCCATGGCAATATTTTTAGGCGGGTTTGCCCAGGTGTTTGCAGGAATTATGTCCTGGAAAAAAGGAGATATTTTTGCAGGAACTGCATTCTCAGCCTTTGGCCTGTTCTGGTTTTCGCTGGCTGGACTGCTTGTTATGCCTGCAGTTGGCTGGGCTAAAGCTTCATCCGGAACTGCTATGGCCGCATATCTCTTTATCTGGGGTGTATATACCTTTGTTATGCTGATTGTTACTATGAAAATTGGAATCCGTGCTCTTCAGTTTGTATTTGTTACGTTATTCTTATTGTTTATATTGCTAGCTGTTGTAAACGCAACCGGAAGTACAGGGTTACTTGTAGTGGCTGGCTATGTAGGCCTTATTATGGGTCTTGGAGCTCTTTACACAGCTCTAGGCATGGTAATGAATGAAATCTACGGGAAAACTGTAATTCCACTATAATAGTAAGTTAATCAGCTATAGTAAGTTAATCAGCATTTAATGAACAAAAATTTAATACCGGAAAAAAAATCTGTACCAACCTCGAGATCTGTATTAAATCAATAAATAACAACGAGAACAGATCAGTAAACCAAATAAATTAGGTAAGCACAGATCTCTAATCTGTGCTTTCTATTCCTCCTAATATTATTACATGAGTGACTAAATCTCTATGTTGTGATCGTTAGAGACAGAAAGGTACTCGAGGGCCTATTCAATTTTTAGGTATTACATTTTTATTTTAATTGGCCTGTATAAAAAGATCTGCTAAACTCTTTTAAGAAAAAGCCTGACTTAAATCAAACTACATAAGATGTCCGCGTTATGAATAAATATTAGAAAACTTGTTTACGGTGAGCTTCAAATGCAAGTGGGTAAAGAGCTTTACGCAACTCAAGATATTTCTTATACAAGGCTTACTTTGAGCTTTACACTCATGTTGTTCAAATTACTTGCTGGGCTTTTGGGAAACAGTACTTTGCTTATTGTTGATTCTATTCGTTCCTTCTCCGAATTTCTCAATGAATATGTAAAAATTCTGGATATTTCTATTGCAAGCAAGCCTGGAGATAAAAGTCACAACTATGGACATGGAAAAATCACAACTCTCTGTATGGGAACAGGGGCTTTAATTCTTCTTATTGCAAGTTTTCGTGCAATTTTCTTGAGTTCTGAGGAATTGTTCATATTTTTACAGGGTAATGATCCAGATATCTATAAAATTATTGCATTCTATGCAGCGATTATAGCTTTTGTGTTAAAAAATGCTGTGAATATCTTGGAAGGAATATTTAAATCACAGGCGAAAAATACTCCATTAAAGGTTCATATTTCTTCTAAAGACTTATTAATGTCTGGATTTGTAATCCTTGGTACAGGGTGTACACTCCTGCCTATAAAAGGTTTTAATATAATAGATTATTTTGCTGCATTTCTGTTAAGCCTCTATCTTCTTTGGACGTCAGGCAGGCTTTTCTATCGAAACATAAACGAGTTGATAGAAGCTTCACTTGAAGAAGAAAATAACCTGAAAATCAGGGAGATTATCAATAAAACTGAAAACGTTACAGGTTCTGGGGAACTTAAAACCCGCAGGATCGGGAAGGGGATAGCGATCAATGCCTGTGTCTACGTTAATAGTTCTCTTAATGTCTGCGAAGCTGCTGATATTGCAAACTTAGTAGAAGAGAGGCTCAAAACAGCTTTTTCAGAAGAAATCTATACACTTATAAAAATTGAACCCAACTTTAGAAAGAACCAATCTTTCAAAAACAATAGTGGCTCTTTGGAAGAAGAAAGATGGAAAAGAGCAACGTTATTTTGAATCAAAAAATATAGAAAAAATAATATAATATGGCAATAAGAATGTGAAACACTTACCTGATAAACTAATAGTTAAGAAAATAGTTAACGATCTAATAGTTAAGGATATAGTCAAAGTATTGATTTTAAGCCCTGTAACTATTCTTTTAACTAAACAGTGTTTAACAGCTGTTCATAATCCTATATACAGGTTTAAACTTACTGAATTACTGAATTCTAACACTTAGTTTGCTAAAAAATATTATTATTCACTTTAATTCTCTCTAAATGAGTAATCTTGAAACCCTGAGAATTATATATAATCTCAAAAGAGGTTGAAAATGTACTTCAGTCTTGGAATCGATGCAGGAGGTACGTATACTGATGCTGTTATCGTTAAAGATTCAGACGGATCTGTGGTCGAGTCCAGTAAAGCATTAACTACTTATCCAGATCCGCTTCCTGGAATGAAAAACGCTATTGGCGTATTGAATCCTGAATTTCTTAGAGATATTAAGTTGGTATCTGTATCTACAACTCTGTCTACAAATACTATCCTGGAAAACACTGGTTTTCCTGTAGGGTTAATTATGGTAGGCGATTATGTAATTCCGGATGAACTCCCTACAGACTATTGGATATCAATTTCAGGTGGGCATAACAGTGATGGTGAAGAGCTAAAAGCTCTTGACATTGATTCCGTAAAAGAATTTGCCTTCAGGGTAAAAGACAAGGTTTCAGCTTTTGCAGTTTCTTCTTATTTCAGCAACCGCAACTCTGAACACGAGCTTGCTGTCAAAAAAGCCGTAAAAGAACTTACAGGGCATCCTGTAGTTTGCGGGCACGAGCTTTCCCAGGATCTTGGTGCCTATGAAAGAGCCATAACTGCGTTTCTTAATGCCCAATTAATTCCTATAACTCATAAGTTTATTCAGGCAATAGTTAAAGAATTCGAAATCCGCGGTATAAATGGAAACTTGCTGATGCTGAAGTGCGATGGGTCAGTAGTGGGAATTAAAGAAGCCCTGGAAAAACCCATTGAGACGATATTCTCAGGACCTGCTGCAAGTCTTGTAGGTGCATCTCACCTGAGCAAGCTCAATACCTGTGTTATGATCGATGTTGGCGGCACGAGTACTGATGTGGCTATGATGGTAAATGGGCTTCCACAACTCAGTAGTTCAGGTGCCGTTGTTGGGGGCTGGCGAACCCGTGTAAAAGCTATCCGTATGGAGACCTCTGCAACTGGTGGAGATAGTCATATCTGGCTAAAAGGAGACCGAATTTATATTGGCCCTCGTCGGGTAATTCCACTCTGTAGAGCTTCAGTTATATATCCCGGTTTCAAGGAAAAATTGAAGCAGAACAGGGTTGCAAAAGGGTATCTCTGTGAAAGCATCCAGGTAACAAAATTTTATGTCAGGACCGACTTCAGACCTATCGAATTAAAATCTGGAGAGTGGGAAATCTACAGGCACATTGGAAAAGAACCTGTATCCTTTGGGGACCTACTCATAGCCCTGAAAAAACGTCCTTCTCCATCAATGCTTGACTCATTAATCCAGAAAAGATTGATCCAGGCAATAGGCTTTACGCCTACTGATGCTCTGCATATGCTCGGGGAATATACCGAATGGGATGTCGAAGCTGCCAAAATTGGGGCTTCTATGCTTGGAAGAACACTCAAGCAGAGCCCTGAGACTTTCAGTGCGGAAGCAAAGCGCAGGGTTGCACGTAACATTGCTGAAGATCTGATTGCTTATCTTATAGAAGGAATGCCAAGGAACGAGATTGATAGGGTTCTTCTCGGAAGGAACTTTACCCGCTTTAGGGTTGAAATTCCTGTGGTGCTTCTTGGAGGGCCTGTAAAAGCATATGTTGAGGATCTGAGAAGCCTGATTAATGCAGATTTTATAGTTCCTGCGTATTCTGAAGTTGGCAACGCTGTTGGAGCTCTTGTTGGAAAAGGAATTAAAAGAGTAGAGATTCTTATCAAAACAAAAGTTATACCCAAGTCCTACGAAGGTGAAGCTAAGAGTACAGATAATGAGATTCATGAGAAGTGTACTTCAGAAAATATCCTGCAGTATGAAACGAAAAACGAGTTTATTGTCTTTTCTCCAGCCGAAAGAACAAAGTTTGAAGTTTATAATGAAGCCGTTGAATACGCAGAAAATCATGGAAGACAGCTCATCATGGATTACATGGTTAGTGCAGGACTTCAAAAGGAGAAGATCAAAATAGATGTTAGCAGAAGCAAACTGGCTCCAAGCGGCTGGACTGGAGTGCCACTAGAAACAAAATTTGTTTTCGTAGGTATAGGGATCCCGAAAACTACGATTACGACTTGAAGGGTAAAGATAAATCTGGAATTAAATAAACGGATATTATAAGCAGGGATAAACATCCTGATAAATAATTTCGTAAATCTGGATAAAAAGAATGTATAAAGTTAAAAAAGGATCTGAGTTGTATAATATAAAGTAAAAATGGGGCTGTTTTGACATGCAATATAGTCTGGGTATTGACGCAGGCGGAACCTATACAGATGCTGTAATTTTAAGAGATTCGGACAGTCGGATCCTTGATACCAGCAAAGCAGTTACTACCTATCCGGACCTCATGGTCGGAATTCGAAATGCAATTGACAAACTTAGTCCAGAGTATCTCAGCAAAATAAAATTGGTATCGGTCTCTACAACTCTGTCAACAAATACCATTCTCGAAAAAACAGGATATCCTGTTGGCCTTATATTGGTAGGAGATTATACTGTTCCAAAGAAACTTCCCGCAGATTATTGTATTACTGTAGGAGGTGGACATAACAGCAATGGAGATGAACTGCAGCCTTTGGACATTACAGCCGTTGAGCAGTTTGCAATAAGTCTCAAAAAGAAAGTTTCTGCATTTGCGGTATCTTCGTATTTCAGTACAAGAAATCCTGAGCATGAAATTAAAGTTAAGCAGATAATTCTTAAATTGACAGGACATCCGGTAGTTTGTGGACATGAACTTTCTCAGGATCTTGGAGCTTACGAACGGGCAGCCACAGCCGTCTTAAATGCCCAGCTAATTCCGATCACTTATCAATTTATTCATTCAATTACGATCGAAATAAAGGAAAGAAATCTTGATGCGAAAAGTTCTTATGCTGAAATGTGACGGTTCAGTTATAGATATAAAAGGTGCAAAATTACGTCCCTATTGAAACCATATTTTCAGGACCTGCAGCAAGTATTATGGGAGCTTCTCACCTTTCAGGACTGGATACCTGCGCTGTAATTGATGTTAGGAGGGACGAGCACAGATGTCTCCATAATAAAAAAAGGAGTCCCTGAGCTTTGTGAGAAAGGAGCAGTTGTAGGGGGCTGGCAAACCCGCGTAAAGGCAATAAGAATGGAGAGTTCGGCAAATGGAGGAGACAGCCATGTATGGTTTAAGAAATGCATTCGAGGATAGGCCCTAGAAGAGTTATGCCCCTCTGCTTTGCTGCTGTACAGTATCCTAATTTCAAGGAAAAACTGGAAAAAAACCCAGTGCCCCTGAGAACCATGCTTAATGAGCATATTCAGCCCACCAAGTTCTTTGTCAGTACTGGAGTAGAACCTATTAATCCCACAGAAAGCGAGAAAAAATTACTTGAATATATAAAAGACGAACCTCTTTCTATCCACGAGATATTAAATAAAATGAAGCGGTTCCCCTCTCCAGCAGTCCTTAATTCACTGATTCAGCAGCGTGCTATCCAGGCTATAGGCTTCACACCGACTGATGCTCTGCATGTGCTTGGGGAATATACCGAATGGGATGTGGAAGCTGCCCAGATAGGAGCCAAAAAGCTTTCGCGTTTCACTCAAATGGGAGTTCATGCCTTTTGCAAAAAAGTAAAGCAGCAGGTTGCAAAAAATATGGCTTATAGCCTGATGTCCTTTATCATGGAAGGTAGGGGAAAAGAAGGGATAAAGAAAATGCTGGAGGAAGAAGTTCCTGCCCAGTACAAATTAAATATTCCTATAGTCCTGCTCGGAGGTCCTGTAAAGGCTTATTATGAAGAGATCAAGACTCTCATTGATGCAGAGGTTATAGTTCCTGACCAGGCCAGTGTAGGAAATGCAGTTGGAGCCCTCGTAGGAAAAGGAATTAAAAGAGTTGAGATAATTATTAGGCCATCCTCAATGGAAAATCCGGATCAGGACTTTCTGGTATTTACCCCTACAGGAAGAAAAAAGTTTGAGCAATACAGAACGGCAGTAGAATTTTCCCATAAAACTGGTGAAGAACTCATATCTGAATTCAATGAAAGATTTTGGACTTCCGGAAGGCTCAATAAAAATAAACACAAGCATAGAATACCTTTCTCCAGTTGGCTGGAAACAGACGCCAATGGAGACAAAATTAATTTTTGTAGGGATCTGTACCCCTGGTATTTCAACCAATTAAAAGTAAGAATATTAACCAGACAAAAGGTTATTTAACAAAGCCGGAGAAATGCTCAATTTGAATATAAATCAGCCAAGAACACCAGCCTGCCGGAAAGAAGGATCAGCGGCAATTGCAAGATACTAAATAACAGGAAGTAAGAGAATATGGATTCTTCACTTATTGATCTTGTTTTCCGCTCCGATAAAAGGAAAAACCTTCTTATATTGCTGGACAGTGGCTCAAAAAATATTGATGAGATCAGGAATGCACTTGATGTTACATCTACCTCGATCCTTCCCCAGATAAAGAAATTGATAGATCACGATCTTATTGTCCAGGAAGACAGGATGTATAAACTCACAGTCCTGGGAGAGTTTATAATCAAGAAAATAAAGCCCTTGATAAGTGCTCTTGAGGTAGTGGAAAAAAATAACTCTTACTGGACAGGCCACGACCTGAATGCAGTCCCACGTTATCTGCTGGAACGAATATCCGAACTAGGAGATTGTATTTTTATAGAGCCCGACCTGAACCATATCTATGAGCCTTCTCCTAGGAATTATTGACAGTATGAGCAATGCAAAGCATGTTTCAACTTTTGCTTCTTATTTCAACCCTGCCTATCTTCCTCTGTATCTTGAGCTCGGCAGAAAGGATGCCGAACTTTCCCTTAATTTTAATCAGGCCGTCTGGGAACATCTTTCAAACGAGCACTCAAATATGATAAATGAATTAATGAGTATGGATAATGTAAGTCTGTATGTTTCCAAAGAGGGAACTAAACTTTCTGAGGTTACTGTAACTGATACAATAATGCTTCTGGGACTTTTTGATAAAAAAGGGAAATTTGACCAGCAATTCGTTATGAGTTCTGAATCCAGTGCACTTTTATGGGGTCAGGAGCTATTTGATTATTTCAAAAGGCTCTCCAGACAGGTAAATAAGATATGATATGAAAGAAATATAGATATAGATAGCCCCCAGTTACTTCAAAAGGGAACTTTCGTTCCAATATACCTGAGAAGAAATGCTCCCGAAGAACTGCGAGATAGCGTTTTAGAGACTATGAAACGATTATGAAAAATATTTATACATTTTATAGTAATTTGTTGCAAAAAATGGTAGTTTTCTTTATATCTCTAAGCATAGACCCCCAAAGATCCTTTATTCTATCAAGAACTATAATGGCAATGGATAAAGGTACAGGACGTTCAGAGTCTTCTGGTATAGAGATATATACAATGTCAGATATAATAAGATGAGACCTAAGAGAGGGAATCAGATGGAGTCATCATTACTGGATGTTCTCTTTCTTTCAGAAAAAAGGAAAAATCTACTTCTACTGCTTCTGGATGGACCCAAGAACATCGAAGAAATCAAAAATACACTTGATGTCCGTTCGAGTCCGATAATGACCCAGATAAAGATATTGATGAAGCAGGATCTTGTTGTTGAGAGTAGACAGGCTCTACAAACTTTCCAGTATCGGAGAAATTCTGGTTCCGAAGATGAAGACAATTCTGGAAACGTTCAACGTTTTCGATAAGAACCACGATTATTGGATAAACCAGGATATGACATCAATTCCTCCTGAGTTTCTGGACGAGATTGGGAAACTTGGAGACTATATCGAAGTAAAACCTGATCGAAACCATGTGTTTGAATATCCGAAAGAAGTTGTAAAACAACTTTCAGAATCAGAAAAGGTGAGGATCTCATCCTCCTTTTTCCTGCCTATCTATCCATCTCTATGCATAGATCTCGCAGCAAAAGGTACGGATATCACTCTGGTGTTCACAGAATATGTTTACGATAGAATGCTCAATGATTACAAAAAAGAACTTGAACATTTCCTGAACCTGAAACATACCAAACTTTATGTATGCAATAATAACAATATGAAAATTGCTTCAAGCATAGTGACGGAAAAGTTCATGTCGCTCTCTCTCTTCTGTAACAGTGGAATTTATTACAATCATAATCTGGTAAGTTTTGATGAAAGTGCACTCAAATGGGGAAAAGAACTTTTCGATCACTACAAGAGTTATAGCAAGACCTATTACCAAATTGTGAGACGAATCACCAAATTGTTAAATTATCTTCTTTTTGGATTTTAAACCGTAAGTTTTTAGAATTAATATCGGTTTAATAAATATATTTTCATAACTTTTATTTTCACTTATTTTTGACCAACTTTGTTCTAAAAAACAAGATAAATAAAGTATATGGCTTTGATACTTAAACATAGTTATATACTATTAGAAAGTATATTTCTTCATGAACTGCCCAAAATGTAATAGTTCCAGTCACAAAAAGAACGGTATAGTTGGTGGTTGTCAACGGTACAAATGCTCTGATTGTGGCTATAACTATACAGTAGAGCTAAAATCAACTGCTTTTTCCGCTTTTGTAAAAAGACAGGCTTTACAACTTTACCTTGAAGGATTGGGCTTTCGCTTAATAGGAAGAGTTTTAGGGGTGAGTCATGTTTCTGTCCAAAAATGAAGAAAGAAATTTGGTCAAGAGTGAGAGGACCTAAAAAGTGAAAATGAGATATCTATTGTTGAAATGGATGAGATGCACACTTACATTGGTAACAAAAAAAATATTGCTGGATCTGGATTGCTGTTGATAGAGTTGGGAAAAAGTTCATCAACTGCTCTTTTGGCATCAGAGGAACGGAAACTGGAAAACTACTCTGGGAAAAATTGAAGAAAAAAGAGATTGGAGAAGTGATGACCGATCACTGGAGAGCATATGCAGAGTTTCTTCCAGAAAAGATCCATACTCAATCCAAAGCAGAAACGTATACTGTTGAAGGATATAACAGCATATTGAGGCACTTTTTGGCAAGGTTGAGAAGAAAGACAAAGTGTTATACGAAGAGTCTTGAAATGCTAAAGTACTCGGTTATTCTATTGATGAAATAAAGAAAGAAAGAGTTAACTATGTTTAGTTAACAATACCAAGTATATATCTAAATGTAGATCCCAAAAACCAAAATGATAACAGAATGCAAAAAATAAAAATTTACGTCCCGACTGAGACTTGAACTCAGGTCTAAGGCTCCGCAGGCCTCAAGGATATCCACTACCCTATCGGGACACAAGCGAGCAACACTGATAAGCACATTCAAGGATATAAACTTTATCCTCAAGAACTGACTAAACTTCAAATTTGCAGCTTGGATCTGCTTAAAAGTTGAAGAAAAACAATCCTGCTTCTCCGACATCACTATCAATAAAGATTAAATGCAACAAGTTCGTTTTTATAATTATGTCGATGACCATAGGACTTGCAGGAAAACCCAATGCAGGAAAATCCACTTTTTTCAAAGCTGCTACTCTTGCAGACGTTGAAATTGCAAATTATCCTTTTACAACTATTAATGCTAATCACGGAGTTACTTATGTGCGGGTAGAGTGCCCCTGTAAAGAGAAAGGAAAAGAGATGCGGGAAGTGTGTGGACGGAGTCAGACTATGTCCCGATTGATATAATTGACGTTGCAGGTCTTGTTCCTGATGCATATAAAGGAAGAGGACTTGGAAATACTTTTCTGGATGAACTCAGGCAGGCTCAGGCCATTATCCATGTAATAGATGCCTCAGGTGGGACCGATGTCGAAGGCAATCCTGTAGATATCGGAGATCATGATCCTCTTGAAGATGTAGCCTTCTTGAACAGAGAGATTACGATGTGGCTCTATGGTATTCTGGAACGAAACTGGTTCAAGCTTGCCAGAAAGATCCAGGCCGAAGGACTTAAGCTCGAAGTCGTAATTGCAGAACAGCTCGCCGGAGCAGGAATAAGAGAATCCCATGTAAACGCAGCTTTGATGGAAACAGGACTTGCAAGGCTAGGACCATGTTAAATGGAGTGAAGAAGATATGATCCGGCTCTGCGACGCAATGAGGGAGATCAGCAAGCCTATGCTTATCGCCGCAAATAAAGCCGATATCGCCCCAAGAGAAAACCTGGACAGGCTTAAAGATCTTGACAGAATAGTAGTGCCTACAAGTGCAGCAGCCGAACTGGCACTTAAATCTGCGGCAAAAAGCGGGCTTATTAGGTACAGCCCCGGAGATAAGAACGTTCGAGGTGCTTGGCGGAGACCTTACAAAAGCTCAGAAAAAAGGGCTTGAAGCTATTCAGAAAGTGATTGAGAGGCTTGGCAGTACAGGTGTCCAGGAATGCATAAACAGGACTGTCTTCGAGCTTCTAGACCTCATTGTTGTATATCCAGTAGAAGATGAAGGAAAATGGTCCGATAAAAACGGGAATATGCTTCCTGATGCCTACCTTATGAAAAGGGGTTCCACATGCCATGATCTTGCTTACCAGATCCATACCGATATAGGGGATCGATTTTTGTATGCGGTAGATGCAAGGACAAGGCTCAGGCTTGGGGAAAAGCATGAACTGAAAAATGGGGATGTAATCAAGATCATATCCACTGCAAAGTAAATAGACCCGAAAAAACCCGGCTCATCTGGAAAAAAATCTGAGTTGATATAATACAACGGAAAAGATGAAATAGTGGATTGTTTTAGCTTGTCAGGGAGGATATTTTTCAGATGGATTTATTTTCTTTTGCATATCCGTTCTATGAGAGATTTCTGGCCTGGCAAATAACCAGGACCTCTTTAAATACTCCCAAGCATGTGGCAATCATAGTCAAGGAAACTGACCTCTTTGATCCAAAAGGAATGGAGAAGCTTCTATCCGCTCTTAGCATTTTTAGAAAATTCAGGGTCAGAACTTGTGAGCGTCTATGTGGACATCCTGAAAACGGATCCTTCTTTGAAAGCCGAAATCGCATCAACACTCAGAGCCAGGCTGGAAAAGAGCTTTTCTGACCTTCCTGCAGGTACAGGTTATAGAATTCATGGCGTTGACGGAGAAGTAAATAGCACTGCCCCTGGAAAGGATTTTTTTGTTTATGTATCTCTGGGATTTGGAGGAAGAAACGAAATTACCAAAGCTGTACTGACTATCCTTGGTGAAGTTAAGGCAGGAACTGTCAGGCCTGAGGAAGTGGATGAAAAAATGCTTGAATCCCACCTCCTTGTCAATCACGAACCTGATATTATGATCCGTTCGGGAGGACAGAATCTTTCGGACTTTCTTGTCTGGCAGTCAGTCTATTCGGAATTGTATTTTACAGATGTCAACTGGAAAGACGTACGAAAGGTCGATCTGCTTAGAGTGATAAGGGATTTCCAGAAAAGACAGAGAAGATACGGAAGGTGAGTTGAACTGGAATTTGAAGACGGGAGCAAAAATTTCCACTATGCAGTAATTGTGTGCCCTAAGTGTCGACAACACGCCCAGATCACAGAAACCGGAAAAAAGACCCTGAAATGCCAGCATTGCGGAGCTCTCCTGCAAATCCGAAAATTGAGGATTTTCTACTCCTCCGAAGCTCTTGAAGACTCAGTGCTTTTTCGGACTCGCCTGCAAGCTGAAATCTCCGGAAAAGGAAACGATATTTTTTCGCTGAGTCTCCTTCTAAAGAATCTGAGCACTCAGCTCCTGAAACCGAAAATCCGGTAAAAATATTTAAACTTCCTCAGAAAAAAGCCCTTTCATCAACCTCCCCCCTAAAAAAGACCCGAAATCAATTCTTCTTGAAATTCTGAAAACCACAGGTGGAAAAATCGAAAAAAAAGAACTCCGACAGAAAGCCCTCGAAAAAGGAATAACTCAAGAAAAATTCGAAAAAATCCTCAAAAACCTCCTGGAAACAGGAGAACTCTATTCCCCCCAACCCGGAATTATAAAAATTGTATGAAACATTATTAGTTTTAATTAAAACTAAAATAGACAATAGTCAATAGTCAACGAAGAGTTCCTAACCAGAGCTGGCACAGAAAACACTATATAAAAAATTTGAAAGTTTCTTAACTTAAGCGAGAGAATAATACTTTATATACTATTACTCCTCTTCGATATGCCGAAAAACGATCTCTTTTACCCATAAATTAGTCCTCTTGAGCGAAGCAAAGTGCAGCGAAAAGGGTAGTACCGTCCTCCCTAGACGGGATTCGGGTAGCGGAAAAAGTATTATTTGCAGATACGTGACTCAGGCGAGACAAATTATATTAACTACTAAAAGATTTACTTATTAATCTTAAATAAGAATTGAATCCGTCTTGGACAGCCAAAAAAGAACAAGCCGTGTTCAAAGATTATTTAAACATTATATATTTTTGCCACAATTACAAGTAGTTCATTTTTATCATGAAGTATAACGGTGTTAAATATGATGGATCCGCAAATTGAGCGAAAACTCATTGAAATTATGAGGGTGATTCACGAAAGTGACAAACCTATAGGTGCCCGGGCAATAGCTGATGAACTTAATAACCGGGGCTATGATATAGGAGAGCGGGCTGTCCGCTACCATCTAAGGATCCTGGATGAAAGAGGGTTCACAAGCAAACACGGGTATGCAGGACGTACACTTACTGAACTTGGAGAAAGGGAGATGAATGATGCCCTTATCGCAGACCGATTTGGTTTTGTAATATCCCGAATAGAAGAAATGGCGTTCAGAACCACATATAATCCCGAAACCAATGACGGAGTAGTGCCCGTAAATATTTCATACTTTGATAAGGACGATTTAGAGACTGTTATTGACGTGGTTTCTTATACTGCACACCAAGGGTATATGATAAGCCCCAGAGTGAGGATCATTGAAGAAGATGAAGAACTGTTTTCCTTACCTCCTGGAAAAATCGGAATAGCTACGGTATGTAGCGTTGCTTTTGACGGTCTTCTTCTCAAAGCAGGCATCCCTGTGGAACCTGCCTACGGCGGAATTCTTCAGATAGAAAATCGAAAACCTGTACGGTTTTTAGATTTGATTTCCTACAGTGGAACCTCAATCGACCCCATACAGATTTTCATGAGCCGAAAGACTACTTCTGTTCTTGACGTGCTTGAAAAAGGGGAAGGCAAAATCCTTGCCAATATGCGGCAGATCAATTCCTCGGCTTATGACAAAGCCAGAGAAGTTATGAAAATGGTAGAAAACGTCGGTCTTGCAGGTTATTTCCCTCCAGGAAATATCGATGACATTTTACTTGGAGCACCTGTTGAGACCGGAAAGTTCGGGATTGCAATCGTAGGAGGCATTAACGGTATTTGCGCCCTTGATGAGACTGGAATTAAAATCAAGACGGATCCTGTTTCTACTGTTATGGAATACAGCACCATGACAGAAATCTGAGGAAATCTTATGTTCAGACTTACTTTCATCTATGACAATAAAGCTGATCAGGGTTTCATAGGAAGCTGGGGGTTTTCAGTTCTTATTGAAACATGTCATGAAACCCTGCTTTTTGATACCGGATGGGATGGTCCTCTACTTTTGAGACATATGCAGAGGCTCAAGGTTGATCCTTTTAGCATCAAAAAACTAATTATTTCTCATCAACATTGGGATCATATAGGAGGCCTTCCCGAGATTCTTCAGGCAAATCATGAGCTTGAGGTCTATGTTCCTGCTTCTTTTTCGGAGAATCTAAAAAATGAAATTAAAAAAAGGGCTAATTTTATTGAAATAAAAGAAGCTGTAGATATCTCCAAGGGAATAAAGAGTACAGGGGAACTCGGAGACAAAGTAAAGGAACAGGCGCTGATTCTGGACACAGGAAACGGATGTTATGTACTTACCGGCTGTGCTCACCCTGGGATTGCCGCAATTCTGGATACTGCCAGTCATTATGGAAGAATAAAAGGAATTATTGGCGGACTTCACGATAATGAAGAATTTGAAAGATTGAAAGAAATGGAGCTTATTGCAGCAGGGCATTGTACCGCTCATAGAAAAGAGATAAAAGAGTTTTTTCCAGATAAGTTCGTAGAAATCGAAGCTGGCTTATGCCTTGAGCTTAAATAAATTATTTATCTAGTAGAACTGATTGTTCCTAATATGTGTGTTTCTAATTTAACCGATTTTTTCTGTTTTATTTTTTTAATTTTTGCTTTTAATCTGATTGAAATCTAGTTCTTAAAAATCTGGGATCTCAATAATTTTCTATTTACTACTTACTTGAAACAACAATATTAAATTTTAGGCTTTGATAATCAACTATAGTTATTTCTTATGAGAACCTATATTTCTTCATGAACTACCCCATATGCAATAGTTCCAGTCACAAAAAGAATGGTATAGTTGGCGGGCGTCAACGGTACAAATGCTCTGATTGTGGCTATAACTATACAGTAGAGCTAAAATCAACTGCTTTTATCAACTGCTTTTTCCGCTTCTGTAAAAAGACAGGCTTTACAACTCTATCTTGAAGGATTGGGCTTTCGCTCAATAGGAAGAGTTTTAGGGGTAAGTCATGTTTC
This sequence comes from uncultured Methanosarcinaceae archaeon, assembly GCA_963727895.1. GTDB lineage: Archaea > Halobacteriota > Methanosarcinia > Methanosarcinales > Methanosarcinaceae > Methanosarcina. Next base: position 288,041 of record CAVSHT010000012.1, read on the forward strand.
TGTCCAAAAATGGATAAAGAAATTTGGTCAAGAGTGAGAGAACCTAAAAAGTGAAAGTGAGATATCTATTGTTGAAATGGATGAGATGCACACTTACATCGGTAACAAAAAAAATATTGCTGGATCTGGATTGCTGTTGATAGAGTTGGGAAAAAGTTCATCAACTGCTCTTTTGGCAGCAGAGGAACGGAAACTGGAAAACTACTCTGGGAAAAATTGAAGAAAAAAGAGATTGGAGAAGTAATGACCGATCACTGGAGAGCATATGCAGAGTTTCTTCCAGAAAAGATCCATACTCAATCAAAAGCAGAAACGTATACTGTTGAAGGATATAACAGCATATTGAGGCATTTTCTGGCAAGATTAAGAAGAAAGACAAAGTGTTATACGAAGAGTCTTGAAATGCTAAAGTACTCGGTTATTCTATTGATGAAATACAGAAATAAAGAACTAGATCTAATTAAGTAACAATGCCAAATTTTAAATGAATCTATAATTAGAAATAGAATGTCCCCTAAAATAATAAGAGATTTGGTAGGAAATAATGTAAGTAGGAAAAAGATCAAAATTCCAACTTTTGGTATTTTTTCTACCAAATAAAATGACTTTGAATGAATACTTTTAATTATTGTTTTTTGAGAATGGACAAAAAGTAGAGGGGAATTGTATTAAATATGAAAAAAGGGAGAAATGCCAATGCTTAAAATAGAGGATCTGACTGTAGAGGTCAACGGAAAAACGTTACTTCATGACGTAAACCTCGAAGTCAAAAAAGGATATACTAATGTACTTTTTGGGCCAAACGGAGCTGGAAAGTCAGCTCTTATGAGAACAATTATGGGCTTCAGCGAATATAAGGTTGTAAAGGGCAGCATTCTGTTTAATGGAAAAGATATTACCGGTCTGCCTGTAGATGAGCGAGCTCGCCTTGGATTGGGAATTATGATGCAGCGTCCTCCAGATATGTCAGGGATTAAATTAAGGGATCTTATTAGAGTACTGTCAAAAGGAAAGAAAAGTCCAGATGCCCTTGCTGAAAGTCTTGACATGATGCGCTTTATGGACAGGGATGTAAACGTAGGTTTTTCCGGAGGAGAAATCAAACGTTCAGAGCTTCTGCAGCTTGCAGCTCAGAATCCAAGTCTTTACCTTCTGGATGAGCCGGAATCAGGAGTGGATCTTGTAAGTATAGAACAGGTAGGACTGACAATAAAAGAACTGATTGAAGACGGATTGGGCTGCCCTGGGGAAGGCTGCAAGAAAGGGAAGGCAGCTCTTATAATCACACACACAGGCCGGGTTCTGGATTATGTAAAGGCAGACAGAGGATATATCCTCTGCAACGGGACTATAATGTGTTCAGGACATCCTCTGAAGATGCTGGAGGAAATTAAGAATAAAGGGTATGAGGAGTGTATCAAATGCAGACTGATGAAGTGAACCTGAAAAAGCTGGCGGAAAATGCAGCTGAGAAAAAGGCAACCTTCGGAGAAGATTTTGATCTGGATAAATTTGAGGAAGGTTCCAAGATTAGCAAACCTATTGAAGATCTTCAGACCCTTGATGAGGAAAGTAAGAGAACTCTGCTTCAAGTAGGAGTAGTACCTAGTGAAGAAGGTCGATCCGGTAGTCTGGTGGTGCTTGATAATGCAGTTTCGCATTCTTCCTTAAAAGATAAAAATGTAGAACTCATGTCTACCCAAAAAGCCCTGAAAAAATACGACTGGCTCAAAGAATATTCTTGGAAGCTTGTAGCTGTTGACACCGACAAATACACGGCGAAAACTTACCTTGAAAATGCGGATGGATACTTTATCAGGGTTCCTGCTGGCAAGAAATCTTTAATGCCTATCCAGACCTGTCTTTTGCTTGGCAGTGATAAAACTTTCCAGACTGTACATAACATCATAATTGTAGAAGAAGGGGCAACTCTTGACATAATTACAGGCTGCACAGCTAAAAAGGGAGTGGAGGAAGGACTGCACCTGGGAATTTCTGAGATGTACGTAAAAAAAGGAGCCACTCTTAATTTCACAATGATTCATAACTGGGCCGAGCAAATAGGGGTCAGACCAAGGACAGTTGTCAAGGTGGAAGAAGGAGGAACTTACGTAAGCAATTATATCTGCCTGAAACCCGTTCGTTCCGTTCAGACATACCCTACTGTCAAGCTTGAAGGAAAAGGAGCAGTTACAAGGTTAAATACAATAGCTATTGCCCATCCAGGTTCGGAATTGGATCTTGGAAGTCGGGCAATTTTCAATGCACCTGGCACGAAGGCTGAGCTTATCTCTAGGACAATTACAATAGGTGGAAGAATTATTGCAAGAGGGGAAATGATAGGCAACGCAAAGGGAGCGAAAGGTCATCTTGAATGCAAAGGGCTTGTCCTTACAGATAAAGGAAGTCAGCTTGCAATCCCAATCCTTGAAGCAAATGTAGATGATGTGGAACTTACTCACGAGGCTGCCGTGGGAAAAATTGCTAAAGATCAGTTAGAGTATTTGATGGCTAGAGGTCTTACCGAAGACGAAGCTGTAGGCATGATTGTGCGGGGATTCCTTGATGTAGGAATAAGGGGAATTCCAGAGGAATTGAAGAATGAAATTGAAAATACAATTGCACAAACAGCTTTTGGAATGTAATTCAAAAAGAATGAATCAAAAATTCATTTGAACTAAAAAAGTTTGAAAAATCTTTTGAATTGCAGATATAATTAAAAATAAGAATGTGGAAAAAGAACCTCTAAACATTTTTAGGGTCTGAACTTTCTGGAAATATGTATCTTAAATCCGGCAGGAGAAAAGGAGAAATCTGCCGGATTTTTTATAGAGTATTTGTGGATTTTATGAGCTGAAGTCATTAATGATATTTTTCCTGTTGTAAAGAAAGCTTTAAAGTTTAATGCTACTCATTAAACCACGATTGCAAAGACATACATTATTTTTTAAATATCTATCAAAGAAACTTCACTTGCTTTTCTAATTTTTCACATGCTACTCTTGGTGTTATGCACACAGGAAATAAAAAATACATTATTAAAAAGTAAAGTACTTCTAATTCTTAGCCGGAGAGCACAGTACTTGGCATCATATATATACTACGGCAATAATATTACAGTACTGTAATGTTTTAGAGGGATTGAAATGATAGACTTTGCCTGCAAGGAGTTTACAATAGAAGATGTGATCAAATGTGCCCTTAATCTCACAAAGGCTGACCTTAAAGTTATGAAGTATTTTTTAAATGAAACTGAGCAATGGGTTGACACTGATTTTCTTTCAAAAGTCCTGAAGCTGGATATCTCCACAGTTCAGCGTTCCGTCAAAAAACTTCATGAAAAAGAAATTCTTCAGAGGTCTCAACAGAACCTGGATGGAGGAGGTTATGTCTTCAAGTATAAGACCAACTCAAGGGCTAAAATAAAAAATATCATTATGACTGTGGTAAATTCATGGGCCGACAGGCTTGGTCAGGAGCTTGAAAAATGGGAATATGGAGGCTGATTGTCTTTGCTTAAAATAACACCTTACCTGGGAATTATGGTTCTTATCGTTTCTATCGGAGGACTCTGGTATCCAGTACTCGGATACTTCTTATTACTGGTTTTTGCCGCAATATTCTTGATTAGTCCTTTCAGAGGTCGATGGTTCTGTGGAAACCTCTGTCCGAGGGGAAGCTTTGTTGATTTCTGGGTCGCCAAAATATCAAGGAAAAAGAAGATCCCTCCAACCCTGCGTTCTCTGTGGATCCGCATGCCAATTTTTTTCATACTGATGGGCTTCATGGGACAGGATAGCAAATGCTATTGGGAACCTCAACGCTTTTGAGAAAATCAGCATGATATTTGTGATGATGTGTCTGGTGACAACCTCAATTGCAGTCCTTCTGGGCAGTTACCTGAGCCCAAGAACCTGGTGTTCATTCTGTCCTATGGGAACAGCTCAATGCTTGCTTGGTGGAAATAGGTATCTTCTAAAACTTGATAACGAAAAATGCATTGGCTGTAAGAAATGTGAAAAGATCTGTCCCATGCAGCTCAAAATCTGTCAAGACGGTGCAAAACCTGATTGTATCAAATGTGGGCGCTGTGTGGATGTCTGCCCTAAAGATGCCCTGAAATTTTGAATTTTTATTTTTGGCATTGTTACTTAATTAGATCTAGTTCTTTATTTCTTTATTTCATCAATAGAAGAACCGAGTACTTTAGCATTTCAAGACTTTTTGTATAACACTTTGTTTTTCTTCTCAATCTTGCTAGAAAATGCCTCAATATGCTGTTATATCCTTCAACAGTGTACGTTTTTGCTTTGGATTGAGTATGAATAGTTTCTGGAAGAAACTCTGCATATGCCCTCCAGTGATCTGTCATCACTTCTCCAATCTCTTTTTTCTTCAATTTTTCCCAGAGTAGTTTTCCAGTTTCTGTTCCTCTGCTACCAAAAGAGCAGTTGATGAACTTTTTCCCAACTCTATCAACAGCAATCCAGATCCAGCAATATTTTTTTTGTTACCGATGTAAGTGTGCATCTCATCCATTTCAACAATAGATATCTCACTTTCACTTTTTAGATTCTCTCACTCTTGACCAAATTTCTTGATCCGTTTTTGGACAGAAACATGACTCACCCCTAAAACTCTTCCTATTGAACGAAAGCCCAATCCTTCAAGATAGAGTTGTAAAGCCTGTCTTTTTACAGAAGCGGAAAAAGCAGTTGTTTTAGCTCTACTGTATAGTTATAGCCACAATCAAAGCATTTGTAGCGTTGACGCCCGCCAACTATACCATTCTTTTTGTGACTGGAACTATTGCATATGGGGCAGTTCATGAAGAAATATAGGTTCTCATAAGAAATAACTATAGTTAATTAGCAAAGCCTCTTCTTTTACTTATTAATTTCTATTGTTTATTATCTAAATAAATAAAAATGGTTCTGACCTAACATTATAAGTATTATTATCCACCACTTTGATATTAAAATGGAGGGGAACCGGAAAAACACTTCCGGAATTTGACTTTAGAATAACAAAGGTGCATACTGGAAAGTGTCTACAAATTTAACTAGATTAGAGAAAAAGGAGAAAAACATGACAAGCCGTATACCTGAACTTTCAGAAACCCAGAAAAAAGAAATCTCTGAACTTTTTGGGGAATATGTCAATCTTGACAAACGTGAGCGCCATTATTACTGCCACGATAATGGAGCTTTACCTCCGCTTGTTAAGAAGGTCATCGGGAATACCGACCCAGCAGCTATAGTAAAAATCAGGACCGAAGAAGACGCTGTAGAGCTTCTTGAATTTGCGAACAGAAATAAAATTCCTGTTGTGCCTCGTGCAGGAGCTTCTTCAGGGTATGGAGGTGTAATCCCAACAAAGGGTGGAATAGTTGCCGATGTTACACTATTGAATAATATAATAAGCATCGACCCCGATAAACAGAAAGCGGTTGTTCAGAGTGGTATAATTTGGGAAAAGCTGGAAAGAAAACTCAAAGAAAAGGGGCTTTCGTTGAGAGCGATTCCTTCAAGCGCTCCTTCTTCGACTGTTGGAGGATGGTTATCCCAGAGTGGTGCCGGTTACGGAAGTTATGAGTTTGGCTGGGGCTATGAAAGTATGGAAAAAGCCAGGGTTGTTCTTCCTACAGGAGAAATCCGAGAATTTTCAGGCGCTGAACTTAAAAAATTAATCGGAACAATGGGAACTATAGGCATTATCACCGAAGTAACCCTGAAGGTCCAGAAGTTCGAAGAACGAAAAGCTGTTTCTGCCAGTTTTCCAAGTGCTTCAGCCCTTATGAAAGCGATCGAAGAGATAAGAAGTAAAAATATCCATCTCTGGTCAATTTCCTTTCTGAATCCTGACTGGGCGGATATGAAAAACAAAGTGCCCAATAAACTCCATAATGAAGAAGTTGTGGATAAAGATAGACCCATACTACCAGTTTCTTATGTTTCAACTTTCATGTACCCTGTATCGAGGGATGTTTCCGGTCTGAAAGAAGCAATTGAAAATGTTGGCGGCACAATCCTGCCGGAAGAAATTGCAAAACACGAGACAGATGAATGGTTCAAATCCATGAAAATAAAGAGGCTTGGACCTTCGTTTATTCCTGCGGAAATTCTTGTTCCTCTTGATAAAATGGACAAGGTTTTTGAAGAAATTGGAAAAAGAATCAAGTTGTCTGTGCTTACTGAAGGCATGGTTATAAGCGATGGGTATGTAGTTCTACTCTGTTTCATGCGCCATTCGGAGCGGTCCGTGCTCTTTAATATAGCTTTTGCTCTTTCCCTGAGTATTTTGAAGATTGCTGAAGAAAATGGTGGAAGGGCTTATTCCTCAGGGATTTTCTTCGCTTCAAAACGGAAAGATATTTATGGGGGAAGACTTGCTGAGATCGAAGCCCTGAGAAAAGAAATCGATCCTAATGAAATCATGAACCCTGAAACCATGGAGGGAAGAACTCTTCTAAACACTGCCGTATCAATGGGATCTACCTTTGAGCCTTTTGGCAGAATAATTGGAAACATTTCTGGAATTGGCAAAGTTTCTTTTAAAGACGAAAAAGGGATTCCTGCAGAGGTTCTCGAACTTGCTTATTCTTGTTCTCAGTGCGGGTACTGCGTGAGTGAGTGCGATCAGTACTATGGTAGGGGCTGGGAATCTCAGGCGCCGAGAGGCAAATGGTTCTTTATAAAGGAATATCTGGCAGGCAGAGAAAAACTTGATCAGAGGCAGACAAATACCTTCCTTGCCTGTACTACCTGCCAGATGTGTGATTCCCGCTGTGAACTGGATATGCCAATAGAGCATGCTTGGATGACCATGCGGAATAAGCTGGTTGGGGAAGAGAAAAAGATGGCTTTCCCTCCATTTGAGATCATGGCTGCAAGTCTTCTTAAAGAAAGGAATATCTGGGCAAATTACAGAAAAGACCGCGATAAATGGGTTCCAGAGGATATCAGGGCAAAAATTAAGGATAAAGCTAAATACGCTTACTTTGCGGGCTGTACGGCATCTTTTGTCGAAAACGACGTAGCTACAGGTGCAGTTCGTATGCTTGATGATGCAGGGGTAGAGTTTACAAGCCTCTTAGATAAGGAAGCATGCTGTGGAATTCCTATGCTTGTTGCCGGAAGGTGGGATGTTTTTGAAAAAATAATGAGAATGAATGTCGCAAACATGAAAAAGAAGGGAGTAAAAATTGTAATTACTTCTTGCCCAGCCTGCTGGCTCATGTGGTATACGGTTTATCCTCAGTGGGCGAAAAAGCTAGGAATCGAATATGGACTTGAGGCAAAACATTACTCTGAAGTTCTCGTTGAACATCTTGATGTTCTGAAGCCGAAATTTAAACAGCCTCTTGATAAAGTTGTAGCCTGGCACGATTCTTGCCATATTGGTCGGGCAGGAGGCAAAGTGTATGAACCACCCAGAGAACTTCTCAAAGCTATACCCGGAATACAGTTCAGAGAACTTGAATACAATCGTGAAAGAGCTCATTGCTGTGGTTCGGTTGTAAGCCTTATTGCTGAACCGCCAGTTGCATACAAGCTGGGAGATATGAGACTTCAGGAAGCCCTTGATGTTAAAGCCGATATTATTGCAGCGCTTTGTCCATGCTGTATATTCCAGTTCCGTGTGGCAGCAAAGGAAAACAATCTCAATATAGAGGCTCAGGATCTTGGAGCTCTTGTGGGCAGGAGCCTTGGGTACAACATCCCTGACTCAACTTCCTATACTCTAGAATCGTGGGCACCCTTTGAGAAAATGATCGCTCTTATGCAGCCTGAGAATATGGTCGACATGATGGTTGAACTCATGCCTCAGATGATGGCAGCTATGCCAGCCCCACTTCAGGCAATGATGAAGATGGTCAAATACGTGCCTGGTATGGATGCAATGATGAAACCAATGATGCCAGTTCTGATGCCGAAGCTCATGCCGTCGGTTATGCCGAAAGTCATGCCTGATATGCTCAAAGCTGTAGAAAAGAGAGTTCCAATGCCCGATTACATGAGGGAGCAGCTTCCTGACCTTATGCCAAAAGCTATGGATAACTTGATGCCTAATATGCTTCCAGACCTTATCCCTCTGCTAACTCCGAAGATGATAGAGTATATAAAAACGCATTAATTCTTCGTACAATTTTGTGCGGAAAAAGTCGAAGGGAAATTGGTAATTCCTTCGACTTAATTTTTGAGCTGATCCCAAAACTCAGAATTGGTTTTAGGATGAGCTCACTCAACAATATGGACTTTTTTCAATAAAGGCTCGTGTGTACGACCCATCACATAAATTCGTGTTTTATCCCAAAATTATTGCGCTTGCGTTTTGAACTTCCAAATAGTTTTGAGTCTGCGAAATTATTTCCGGATACAATATTTCTCTTTTTTGTATTCCAATTAAAGCAAAGTGGTCAAATCCTATTTGTTTCATCAAAACTGCAATACCAAAGTTGTTTATTGTCATTGTCACCTTGATAGAAACAGTATAATTTTCCATTATATCCTGTTACTGCAGGAGAACCACGCAGCCTTACGTCTTTGACCTGAGTATCTTTAGACCATTGTGTCATATTCTTCAACTTCTGTCTGAGATAAGCGTTTTTTAAATTAACTGGGCAAGTCTTCCAGCAATTTTTTGCTATTATTGGCCTGCCATAAAATACACATGTAAATATATATTGTCTGCGTATCGTATGTTCAGCATAAACATAATAAAACAAATAATACAGTAACAGGAGTAGAATTATGACCTATAACATGAAAAGGCACCGCCTTGCCACCACCATTTCAGGAAGGCATTGGGAATTGTTAAAAAGCATGCTGATAAATTTGAAACCCAACAAAAAGCCTTGGAAACAGTGTTGGAATGTCTGGAAAACAATTCTAAACAGTATCCTGAATTAACTACTGAACAAAAATTTTGGCTGGCGTGTGAATCGATAAGTTCAGTTTGTTGTGTCCAAAAGGGGGCTTTAAAAATACTAATGGAAACTGTAAATCATGAGCGATTTGAGAAGTATGTGACCAAAAATAAACCCATAGAATGTGTAGTACAGTTTTTCTCCAGAAACCTCTTGAAGAATGCAGTCTAAAAGAAGTAGTGGATGGCCTAATGATTGTTTTTGGAACATCACACATGTTTGAAACAGTAGACTACAAAGACAATGGCAACTACTATTTGCTGGTACTAACTCATAGTCTGGGTCTTAATAATTCAAAATTAAACGTAATGAAATTTGAAAGTTTATTTGACACATATGGAGCCAAAGTCGAAAGCAAAATTTCCGAAAATACAATTTTTATGAAAGTATTTAAAGATAAAGAGTTAGTGACAGGAGATGTTCGAAAATCCAGTAAGTGCTATGTATATGGAACCTGATAATACTGGTCTTGCTCACGAGCTATTGAGAAAAACTCACTAATAGAAAACTAACTAATATTTAGTAAAAGAGATCTCACTAACGATTTGTAAATGAGATCCAACTAAATATTTTTCATTTACCAATGAATCCATTTGAAAGCTTTTTTGTGAGCGTATTTGAATCTAAAGCATTAGTCAGTTGATTTTCCGAATTTAGTTGCATGCAATAGCTCTGGAAATAGCTTCATCCAGAGGACTGCAATGATTATTGAGCCAATGCCACCAAGTAACACAGCTGGTACAACTCCAAGCAGGGAAGCTGTTAACCCTGATTCAAATTCCCCAAGTTGATTTGATGTGCCTATAAACATTGAATTTACGGCATTTACTCTGCCTCTCATATAATCTGGGGTTTCCAATTGTATGAATGTCATACGGACGACAACGCTGATAACGTCAGATGCTCCTAGCAATACAAGTGATGCGAGAGATAAAGGAAATGAAGTTGACACAGCGAAAATTATGGTGAAAATCCCAAAAAAGATTACTGCGATAAACATTTTTAATCCTTCATTTTTCTTTAGTGGTCTTTTTGCCAGAAATGCGGACATTATCAATGCGCCTATGGCAGGTGCTGAACGCAGCAATCCCAAGCCCATAGGTCCAATTTTTAAAATAGTACTTGCATAAACAGGCAATAAGGAAGTCGCACCGCCAAATAATACTGCAAAAAGGTCAAGAGAAATTGCTCCAAGTATAGCGGGCTTGCTTTTAATGAAAGCTATTCCTCCGAATATTGAATTTTTCGTTATTGATTCAGATTTCTTGACGTCATTCATTACTGAAACAAAAAGAATAATCACACTTGACATCAGTGTTAATACACCAGCTACTGAGTACACAAGCTCGGGATTTAATGCATAAATAACTCCTCCAATTGCTGGACCCATTACGGATGCAAACTGGGCTGTTGAGGCTGATAAAGCAGCTACTTCTGAAAAAACTTCCTTGATAACGACATTAGGTAGTAAAGATTGCATTGAAGGGCCTTGAAAAGCATTGGCAATGCTTACAAAAAAGACAGTAATTAGAATTCCTTTTTCGGTAATTACTCCTATATGGCTTTCGTAAGCCAGCAGGAAAATTCCTATACTTTCTACAATTTGACTTAAACTAATTATCAACTTTCGGTCATAGCGGTCTGCTACATAACCGACGACAAGAGTAAGTAAAAACATCGGTAAGAATTGGACTAATCCAACAAGTCCTAGATAAATAGGCTTTTTAGTTATTGAATAAATTTGCCATCCTACAGCAACAGTTAACATTTGAAAAGCAATAGTAGTTGCTATACGTGCAGATAATAAAAATACTAAGGATCTGTTATGTAATAGAGATGGCACTTTAAGTGAAAACATCCATTATAGCTCCTTTTTTCGGCTGTTTTTACTTTCTGGATTACAAAACTGTGACTTGATGGCATATTCTGATAGGACTTGAATATTTCCCAAATCAAAAATGGCTGAAGCTTTACTTATCAAAACGATTGTGTTTGGTATCTCAAGTTGTTTATCCAGCATTCTAAAATTGTTTGCAGCTATTAAGTGGTTATGCATTTTTAGCTGATAGAAGATAATGGGAAATGATATAAATTTTGGTCAATAAAATTGTGCTTTACTGAATCTCATAATTGATGTGGTTTTTCAGGTTTGTGAATTTCAGCGTAAGGAATGAGATTGCTGGAAATCAAATCTGTAGAAAAGAAAGTTCTTATGCCTGATTCTATGAAAGTCTATTTTTATCTTTTTATACCATAAGTTCTAGGAACTTGATATCTTAAAAGAACTTTAGTAATTTTTTAATCAACATCTTTTTTATTACATAATCTTAATTATTTTTATATAAATTTTGCTTGAATATCATTTGAACTATTGTATTTTACGATAGAGAATATTCTATATAAAACACCAGCTAATATCTAAAAAATCATCTTTGAATAAAACTTTCATATATTAAACTATATATAAATAAACAATGTTATCCATTTAACGCTGTTATTTATATAAATGAAGTATTAATTCTTAGAGATAAACTTTAAACCAAATAATCTTCTTTGACTTATCTCAAAGATTGAATAACTAATAACTAAATAACCGATTCAAAAACATTTTACTACACTTTTTAGTTAAATTCTTCAAAATTATTTCAACATAAAAAAGGAGTGAAAAGATGTTAAAAAAACAGTTTAGTGAGGTAAAAAAAGCAATAATAATTTTGCTTGCAATATCTTTTGTAGCAACTTTAACAATCACAACAGCAAGTGCAGCAGACAATAGCGTTAAAGAAGTAACCCAACTAAATCAGATAAATTCTGCTCTTCAAAAAGGTCCAGTTTTATTGGAATTTGGAGCAACCTGGTGTGAGTACTGCCAGAAAACGAAGCCTATTCTTCAGGAACTTGCAACAGAATATCAGGGAAAAGCAACAATTATGTCCGTAGATGTAGATAACAGCCCTGAACTTACTAGCTATTTTGGAGTAGATGGCATTCCTGATTCCGCCGTGATTGTAGGTATTAAAAACAATGAATATGTTTACATGCAGGAAAATGGAGAAGTTACTACCGATAGATCAAGTGCAAGAATAGTGGGATATACGGACACTGTAAAGCAAGAGTTTGAAAATGTTTTAGATCTTGCTCTGAATGATACAAATAGTCAGAATATCTCTTATGGTACAACTGTTCAGTCTCTTTCTTCAGAATATACAAATACTCAGTCTCTTTCTTCAGATGATACAGACAATCAATCTCTTTCTTCAGATTATACAGAAGTTCCTACTGCATATTTTACCAGCAACGTTACCGAAGGCTATTCTTCTCTTACTGTGCAATTTACTGATATGAGCACAGGCTCACCAACTTCGTGGAGCTGGGATTTCGGTGATGGAAATACTTCAACTGTCCAGAATCCAACGCATACATACAATGAAGCCGGAAATTACATTGTCACTTTAACAGTAGAAAATAGCGCAGGAAGCACCACTGTAACTGACTCAAGTTTTGTTGTTTTAGCCAGTGACAATACGCCAACGACTGAATTCTCTGAATCTCCAAGTACTGGTAACTCTGCTTCCTGTGCCTGTAAATCTGTTGATGAAAATAATTCCCCAACTCAAAGCCTATCACAGAAATGCATTAAAAAAGTAACTTGTGCATCTAGTTTAGCCAAAAAGAAACATAATTGTCATTGCAGAAGATAATAATTCGTCAACAAATCCAATATATATTCGTTTCAGGGTAGGTTCATTATCAAAAATACATTGAGTGCTTTGCAAAAATCTATACAAAAAAATGTGAAGGTGAGGCTTTATTCTCCTTTCACTCCATTTTTTATTAATGTTGTTTATTAATAACCATCGATAAATTGCTTTTGATATATTGCTTTTGATATATTGCTTTTGATATACTGTTTTAATATATTGTTTTTTCATTTAAACTATAATTTTAGTTATAAGTAATTTTTATTCCCATCCCAGCACAAGATTTGGAAATTCAGTTGGTTCTGGGATGAGTTCATAGATTTCTTAATCTGGCTATTACATTGAGTTCATCCATATATTAGGATTTACTATTGCTTTACCAATTTGATGATTTACCTCTACATTCCTTAATGACATCAGAAAAGTTTGTGTATTCTCTGTCTGAACAAGATTCCAGAGTTTTGATCACTTCATCATGGGCATGAAGTTTTTTAGCTTCCTGTATAAGTTGATTCTTTGTTGCAGGGAACTTCACATCTCTGAAAGCCTGCATAACGTTTTGAATACCTTGAAATTCCTGAAGCACATCTGAAGCGCTGTGATATTCCTTGTCTGGAATGTTTTCAATAGCTTGCAATACCTCGCTACGGGCATTAAGACTTTTTGCTTTATCAATAAGTTGTATCTTAGTTACAGGATATTTCATCTCTTTGAAAGCTTGTACAGCTTTCTGAATAGCATTCTGTACTTCAGTAGCACTTGCCTGACTTGCCTGCATTTTATTTTTTCCCCCATATTTTGGTTTTATTTTCTTTGGAATTTGTCTTCTTCCAAAATTTGGATTAACCTATTAACCTGATACAATTTGCATCCATTTGGTTCTTAGTCATTTTATGCCAATGAAAAGCGATTTCAAATTGTATCACAAGTAAATTGTATTTCTCTAATATAATATCTAAAGAAATATAATTAAGAAACCGATATTAATTAGACACTGATGTTATTCTGTCAAATATTAGCATCTATCCATCAAAAATAGTATTTTTCCTAGGGTCTTCTCTTTTTCAGAGTCATTTATAAAAACAGAATGAACTTAGGGAATTGAATAATATATTAAAATATGGCATTGGTACCCAAAAATATATACATATGCTTATAACATATATTTCTTCATGAACTGCCCAAAATGTAATAGTTCTAGTCACAAAAAGAATGGTATAGTTGGTGGTCATCAACGCTACAAATGCTCTGATTGTGGATATAACTACACAGTAGAGCTAAAATCAACTGCTTTTTCCGCTTCTGTAAAAAGACAGGCTTTACAACTCTATCTTGAAGGATTGGGCTTTCGCTCAATAGGAAGAGTTTTAGGGGTAAGTCATGTTTCTGTCCAAAAATGGATACAGAAATTTGGTCAGGAGTTGGAGGCTCTAAAAAGCGAAAATGAGATATCTATTGTTGAAATGGATGAGATGCACACTTACATCGGTAACAAAAAAAATATTGCTGGATCTGGATTGCTGTTGATAGAGTTGGGAAAAAGTTCATCAACTGCTCTTTTGGTAGCAGAGGAACATAAACTGGAAAACTACTCTGGGAAAAATTGAAGAAAAAAGAGATTGGAGAAGTGATGACCGATCACTGGAGAGCATATGCAGAGTTTCTTCCAGAAAAGATCCATACTCAATCAAAAGCAGAAACGTATACTGTTGAAGGATATAACAGCATATTGAGGCACTTTCTGGCAAGGTTGAGAAGAAAGACAAAGTGTTATACGAAGAGTCTTGAAATGCTAAAGTACTCGGTTATTCTATTGATGAAATACATAAATAAATAACTAGATATAGTTAAGTAACAATGCCAAATAAAGAATTAGATATATTTAAGTAACAATACCTGAAATACGAGAATTACTTGATAATAACGGAATAAAGATCAAGGATATTTCTCACTTAAAAGGAGGGGAACTACTCCGTAGAGAACTGCGGGTAGAATAAATTATATAATCTTTGCTTGAGCGAATCCCAAAAATAGTTTTCTTCATAAACTAGTAAAAATTTCAGAACTCTGATCTCCATGATCGGAAATTCGATTGATAGTTCAAAATTCAAAATTTTGAGAGCCAATTTTAAGTTTTGGGATGAGCTTAATCTCCAAGCTTTTTAAGCATCTTATAATATTTCAGGCTTTGTCCATTTTTCACTGGAATTTTGTCTTCTGCTATTGTTTCATAACCAAGAGCTTTGTAGAAAGAGTATGCTACAAGCGAAGAATCCAGATCCATTATTTTTACTCCTTTTTCCAAGGCTTTTTCTTCAAGTTTGTACATAATTCTCTTCCCAAACCCCATGTTTTGATATGCCGGCTTTACAAAGACTCTTCTGACGTTTGAACCAAGAAGAGTGCCTGTCCCTATGAATTCTTCTTCGGTAACGAGAATAAGACAATGCCCTTTCAATATATCATTAACTACATTTTTCTGATTATGATATTCTATGAAGTAATCAATTGCCTCTTGAGGGTAAATACCAAAATAGCAGGTATCAATTGTCTCAGTTACCAATTCTCTCAAAGAGTTTGCATCTTGAGGTTCAGCTGTTCTCATTATTATTTCTTTGGTCATTTATTCCCATCTGGTTCTTAAATTTGAAAATGTTTTCTAATTGTTTTTAAAGAACTTAAATTTTTTTAATTGAACAATTTTTGAGCAATTTTTTGAATTTTTCATAGTCTAATATTTGTATTATGTGAAAAGTTCAGAGTATTCAAATTTCTTATTTGCGTATAGCTCATTCAGCCGAACTTAATCTATTTTTACTGTTTATCTGTTACATGTTTTCTCTTTTATTTATATAACATTAAGTATATATTCATACGTGTTAGGATTAAAACCATTTCAAACTGTTGTCTGATCTGTATTTGTGGATTCTAAAAAACAACTTTTTATCTATTATGCCACCAGAAATCACACCTATTATTGAAGAACCTGCTCTGATAGTAACCAATACTGAAACTTCATTGATAGTTGCCGACATCCACCTTGGAATCGAGTGGGATCTCGTATAGGAGTGGAATCAACTTGCCCAGCCAGATGGAAAGACGGCTGGACAGACTTATGGGCTACATCCAGGCAAATTCCCCTGATAGAGTAATACTTCTTGGGGATGTGAAGCATAATGTTCCTCAGGTTTCCTGGCAAGAGAAAGATGAAATTCCTCGCTTCCTTGAAACACTTGCAGAATGTACTCATGTGGATATTTTTCCCGGAAACCATGATGGAGGAATCGAACTTATTTTCAACAGGCAAAAAGATATCACTGTGCATTCCATGCGTGGCGAGATTGTTGATGGAGTTGGATATTTTCATGGACATACATGGCCTGCACCTGAAATACTAACCGCATCTCATGTAGTTACTGCTCATAACCACCCCACTGTGCGTTTTACAGATGCATTTGGCTACTCAATTGTTGAGCCTGCCTGGATCAAAACAAAGTTCAATTTAGATGTTTTAAAGACTCATTTTGGGAACTTTGATATTGAGAATTCTGTACAATGGACAGATCCTGAACTTTTCGTAATGCCAGCTTTTAATGAACTATGTGGAGGCGTGCCTTTTAACGAATCCACACAAGAAGATCTTCTTGGTCCTACTTTTTCCTCTGGAGGAATTGAACTCGATCGTGCAGAAATCTATTTGCTTGACGGAACAAGGCTAGGACTAATAAAAGATATCCGTAAATTGAAGCATACAAAAGTTAAAAACAAAACATGGGGAAAGAGGAAACGTAATTCCACAGGCTCTACATGAGAAGATTATACCCAAATATTTTTAAGATTTAATGTAGATAACTGATATAAATATTTGGATAATTTAGTGAGATTATAGTATCTTTGATAGAATCAAAGAATTAATCAAAGGATTTCGAAAATATTAATATTATTATATATGTATATAATATAAAAATCGTTATACGAATTTATTTTCTATTTTCCCAAGAAATGATTTAATATTCTCTGCTCAAAACACCGAAGTTTGTAGAGTTACTCAGTATTTAAGCAATAATTAATCAAGGAGTCTGTCCTAAAACTCAAAATTTGCTTCTCAGACATTCAATTTCATATATTCAACCAAGCTCATGATTGTGAAAACAGTTCCGAAAATTCACCACAATTAAATAAAATGGCTTTTGGGATAGGCTTAAGGACAATTATAATTGCGGGATTTAAAATTATCATTTATACCAGGAAGGGTGAAATGACAGAACAAATGAGAAATTCTGATAGTGATATTATTATTGGAAATGTTCCCTGAGGAACACGTTTCTGCCATTTTTATCAGACAAAAGAAGATTTGACGGATATACTTGTTCCTTATTTCAAAGCAGGACTGGAAAATAATGAATTTTGCCTCTGGATTACATCACAACCTCTTGAAGTAGGAGAGGCAATAGAATCTTTGAGAAGAATATTCCTGAGATTGATATATATCTTGAGAAAAAACAAATCGAAATCGTCCCTTCTACCTATTGGTATTTAAAAGCAGGAGTTTTCGATTCGGAGATAGTTTTCAACAAATGGATTTTTAAATTCGGTCAAACTCTAGAAAGTGGCTATAAAGGGCTCAGGGCTGCAATAAACACTTCTTGGTTGGAAAAGGAAAATTGGGATGATTTTATTGCTTTGGATAAAAAAATTGAAACAAATCTTGGAAAACAACAGATAATCTCTCTATGCTCATATTTTCTTGACATGTGCAGTGGAACACATATTATTGACTTAACTTTCAACTATCAATATTCTTTGGTCAAAAGGAAAGGAAAGTGGGAAAAGATTAAAAATTTCGGTTGGAAAAATACATATGAATGCAAGAAGATCGAGGATGCGTTGAATCAGAATGAGCAACATATTAAGCAGAAATTGGGGAATATTCTTTCGTCAGATAAGGAAATAGCTAATGTGGAGATTACCGATATAATTGACACACATATGCTTCAGTCCTTAATGGATGATTTCTACAATATTGTTCATGTCTCAATTGGCCTAAATGATCTCAAAGGCAATGTTCTGGTAGGTGTTGGGTGGCAGGATATTTGTACTAAATTCCACAGAGTTAATCCAGAAACCTGTAAGCACTGTGTAGAAAGTAATATAAAGTTATCTACAGGTGTTTCTCCAGGAGAGTTTAAGCTATACAGATGCAAAAACAATATGTTGGACATAGTGACTCCTATCATGATTGGAGACCAGCATGTTGGTTACGTCTTTGTAGGACAGTTTTTTTTTGAAGATGATCCTCCAAATTATGAATTTTTCCGAGCTCAGGCCAGAAAATATGGTTTCAATGAAGAAGAATATATAGCAGCGCTTAAAAAAGTTCCACAGATAAGTAGAGAGACCGTGAATGCGATCATGGCTTTCTCCACAAAGCTTGCTAGCATTATCTCGCAGCTAGGCTACAGCAATCTCAAGTTGTCCAAATCACTAGCAGAACGTGAAACTTTCATGGATGCGTTGCTGGAAAGTGAGGAAAGGTTCGGGTCTGTTCTTGAAAATTCACTTGATATGGCTTACAGGCAAAATCTTCAGACCAACATATATGATTACATGAGTCCAGTGGTAGAGAAGATTACTGGTTTTTCTTCTCAGAAAATGAGTTCGATGAGTCTCAATGAGATTCTTGATCGTGTTCATCCCAACGACCGTTTTTGGTTACTTCGGGACTGGAAAAAGCATTAAACACTGATTTTGGAACACTGGAATACAGGTTCAAACACAAGGATGGAAAATATCGCTGGTTTGCCGATCAGTTTCACGGTGAAGAAAGATTGGAATGGCAAGCCCACTTTTCAGCGGAGGTATCGTCCGTGACATCACAAAGGGCAAAAAAGTAGAAGAAGCCCTAAAAAAAGCACATGACGGTTTAGATAGAAAAAGTTAAAGAACGTACATCTGAACTTGAAGAAGCTTACAACTCTTTGAAAGAAAGTGAAAAACGTCTCTCTGAAGCTCAAAAAATAGGTCATATTGGAAATTGGGATTGGGATCTTGTAACCGGTGAAACATACTGGTCTGATGAAATGTATCAAATTTTTGGACGTAATCCTAATGAATCAGGTGCAACTTACGATGAACTTTTAAATAGCATACATCCTGAAGATCGAGAGTCTGTGGATCATGATATCAAGAAAGCTTTAAATGAAAAGCCCCTTGGCATTGATTATAGGATTATCCTGCCTAATGGAGAAGAACGCATAGTCCATGCGCAGAGCGAAGTCATTTTTGATGAGAACGATATTCCGATTCGAGTAAAGGGAATAGTTCAGGATATTACTGAACGTAAGAAGGCAGAAGAGAAAATTCAGACACTGGCGAATGCTGTGGAATCTTCAAATGATGCTATTATAACTGTGTCTCTTGACGGTATTATTACCAGCTGGAATAAGGCGGCAGAGCAGATTTATGGCTATTCGGCCGAAGAAGTTCTGGGAAAAGACGTATCAATACTTGGACCAGATAATATCAACGGGGAAATTAAGCAATTTTCTGAAAAGATAAAACAGGGAAAAAAGATCCAGCACTACGAGAGTATACGGTAAAAAAGGATGGCAGTATTATAAATATTTCAGTAACTCTTTCTCCTATTTTTGACGTCACTGGAAAGCTTGTAGCTATCTCAGGTATTGTAAGAGACATTACTGACCGTATTAAGTCTGAAGAGGCGTTCGTGAGAGCGAGTCGCGTCTGCGCCGGTTTTATGAATCAGACATGATTGGAGTGTGTTTCTACAATCTGAACGGTTCGATAACGGACGCTAACGATAAGTTCCTGGAGATAGTCGGTTACGCTCGCGGGGACTTGCAGGCTGGAAGGGTTAAATGGAATAAGATGACTCCACCGGAATACCGTCAATTGGATGAACGTGCCATGGCGGAACTGAAATCAATAGGCTTAAACACGCCTTACGAAAAAGAGTACACACTTAAAGATGGCTCACACGTCCCAGTTATTTTCGGAGTAGCTACCTTCGATAAGGTACTCAATGAAGGCATAGCTTTTGTCCTTGACATTACCGAGAAGAAAAAGGCAGAAGAAGCTCTGGAAGACTCTCGAAATTGCCCGTAAAAAGGAAATCCATCACAGAATTAAGAATAACCTGCAGGTTATATCTTCTCTTCTGGATCTTCAGGCCAATAAGTTCGATAATTTGAAAGTTATTGAGGCTTTCAGGGAAAGCCAGAATCGAGTTAGTTTCTATGGCTTTCATCCACGAAGAACTTTATAAGGGGGAATGAACCGATACACTAAACTTTTCCGAATATCTTGAAAAACTAATTAACAATCTTTTCCAGACTTACAGCCTTAGTAGTAAAAATCTCCATTTGTACATGGACCTGGAAGAAAATTCGTTCTTTAATATGGATACTGCTGTCCCGTTAGGAATAATTGTCAATGAACTGGTTTCCAATTCCCTCAAACATGCATTTACTGAAGATCGAAGAAGGAGAAATCCGAATTAAACTTTGCAGGGAAAAAATTAATGATGAAAAAAGTAAATCTCTTTTCAGCCTGACAATTTCAGATAATGGAAAAGGAATTCCTGAAAATTTAGAATTAGGAAATCACTGAATCACTTGGTCTGCAGTTAGTTAATATTCTTGTTGACCAGCTAGATGGTCAAATTGAACTTAAACGGGAACATGGAACTGAATTTAAAATCACTTTTAATGTCGTGGAAAGGCCAATCATAAATTGATAGACATAATTGATAGACATAATTGATAGACATAATTGATAGACATAATTGATAGGCACAGATATTTTGCAGTTCAGATATTTTGCAGTTAATACTATGAAAATTTTGCAACAAACTCATAAAAGCATTTTTTAGAGAATAATACAGATTTTTCTAATAGTTTTATGAATATATGGGTTCGTTTTCTCAATGTTTATATAATATGCGTGGGTGTATGGAAAAATAAAATGTAAGGACTCAGGCTAATAGATAGGCATATCATTCTTAATAATTGGACTTATAATTTTCAGCCGTAGAAGTGAATAAAAATTCACATATCTAAGAATTCACATCTCCTCGTGAGACCTTATAAGATTCTTTTCTTTTGTAGGCACTTGAGATGATTTATTGATGGCTGATTCATTGATCATTTATTTGTCCAGAGTTAAACTTATTAACTGATTTATGTGATTACTGAATGATTTATTAATTTATTATCGGTTTACTGATTAATCACTGATCTATTAACTAGTCTATTTATTTTGTATTCACTTTAAGAGGATGTACTGATCCAATGAGTATGGAAATTAATAATGAAAAAATGTCAGAAAACCCTGTAATATCTGACAATGAATCTGATAATGATAATATTTTAGATAGCAGAGTTTTTGATGATTCTAAACTCGTAAAACTAAACGGTATCAGGGACAATGGACTTAATCCATATCCCTATAAATTTGAGAAGAATGGGGATATCTGTGAAATTCAGAAAAAGTTCGAAGACTTTGAAAATAATGAAGGTTTAACGGTAAAAACCGCAGGAAGGCTTTACAATATTCGTAAGCTTGGAAAAATGGTATTTGCCGATCTTGGAGATCAGGGGAGTAGAATTCAGATTACTTTAAGGAAAGGAAATCTTCCTGATGAAGATTTTAAGACTTTTAAAACTCTGGTTGATTCGGGTGATATCATAGGCGTTCAGGGTCAACTTTTCCGGACAAAAAGAGGTGAAAACTCTATCAGTGTGTCTGAATTCTCCCTGCTTTCAAAATCCCTCTGCGCCCTCCCAGAAAAATTCCATGGTTTAAAAGATATTGAAACAAGATACAGAAAAAGGTATCTTGATCTTATAGTAAATGCTGACAAACGAGAAATTTTCGTCATGAGGAGCAAACTCATTTCCTCGATCAGACGATACCTTTCAGACAGAGAATTTCTGGAGTTTGAAACTCCAATACTCCAGAATATTTACGGAGGCGCAAATGCAAGACCTTTCACTACTTTCCATAACTGTCTGGGGCAGAAACTATTCCTGAGGATTGCTCCGGAACTTTATCTTAAAAGGCTTGTTATTGGCGGATATGAGAAAGTTTTTGAGATTGCAAAGAATTTCAGAAATGAAGATATAGACACGACCCATAATCCTGAGTTCACCACGATTGAAGTATATGAAGCTTATAGAGATTACAATGACATGATGGATTTAACTGAAAACCTCATATCGGAACTCGCGCTCAAGCTGACTGGCGACTGCGAAATCAAAATGGGAGAAAACACACTCAATCTCCGCACTCCCTGGAAGAGAATTTCCATGGAAGATGCCGTAAAAAAGTATGCTGATCTCGATGTTTTTGCACATTCACTTGAAGAATTAAAGCAAATTGCAATCGAAAACAGGATTGAAGATTACGAAAAGGCAAAAACTCATAGAGAGTTCCTTGCTCTTCTCTTTGAGGGCCTGGTAGAAGACAAGCTCATAGACCCAACTTTCATCTACGATTTTCCTGTAGAAAACTCCCCACTTGCTAAAAACCATAGGTCAAAAGAAGGGTTTGTCGAGAGATTCGAACTCTTCATTAACGGCTGGGAACTGGCAAATGGCTTTTCTGAATTGAATGATCCGCTTGAGCAGGAAAAAAGATTCGAAGATCAGGATAAAAAAAGAAAACTTGGAGATCTTGAAGCCCAAACCATCGATTATGATTTCGTAAATGCCCTCGGATATGGAATGCCACCTACTGGCGGCGTAGGGCTTGGTATCGATAGACTTACCATGGTCCTTGGGGGTCTGGAGTCTATCAAAGAAGTAATTCTGTTCCCACAGATGAAAAGAGAAGATTAAATTCAGATTAAACCTGGATTGAGGTTATCCTTGGGAACTTGTTCCTTTTTATAACTCAATCTAATCTTTTTGCTATTCTTTTTTGTTATTAGTCTCAGTTTTTTGAAATCCTTATACTGACAATTTTTGAAAGAAGAAATATGAAAAAGGACACTAATTAACCACTTTTGCTAAAAACATCCACACTTATACTAAAGAAATATTGATACAGGCCATGCTGTGTACCTGAACATACAGTATGAACCTGTATAAGTATATCACTCAAAATGGTAACTGACTAGTAAACATCTGACATCTATTTCATTTGCGAATTTTCCAAATTATAGTTTTAGACTTTTCTTTTTTTAACATCTGTATATTAGTCTAAACCTGATTATTTGTATCAATATCGTGATTTTTGTATAACTTATAGAGTAAAACATTATAAGTCCCTCCAGTTATTTAATTTTGAAACATTCTTTATAAATCAACTCGATAGTTATCTGCCAATTTCAGTTTATAATTTACTTTTGATAGATATGCCTTCTTCAAACCCCCTAGAGATCCCTTTCTATATTTGTACTCCCAGGTCACATCCCCATAGATTTATCTTTGGAACTGCAGGTAAGTATAAACAATCTTGAAGATTTCCAGTTAAAAGAATTAAGGATTTAAAAGACCTTAAATCAAATAGCTGGATAATTCTATCTCTACAGGATGTTATAGTAGATAGCTCTTGACAAATTAAAATTAAAAATTCCAATTTTAATTCATAGGGGAGCATCAATTATAAAATAAAATATGAATTTACATATAATGTAAAGAACGAAAACTACTTACAAATAATAGTCTTTTAGTATTTAGAGACAGATTCTTTTGATAAAATATTTCGCTGCAATAATCATAGAAGATGTTTAAACATCTTGTTTTTTAAATTTTCATTATAGCATTTTAAAAGGAAAATATCCATTAAGGAAACCTATAAATTTAAAAAAATAATATACTGTTTTCAGTTTGGATTTTATAAAATCAATTTTAAATTTTACTCTGTTTCGTAGATTTTATTTAAGAAAGTAGATTCCAGATAGCGAAAGTCTTCAAAAGACTAAATATTAGACAAATAAAAAAAGAGTAAAAAAGTGGAAGTATTATATTTATTTTGTAAAGAAAAAGTTGCCCGAAAGGCAGGCAACTTCATACATTATTGTGATCTTTAACTCAATGTTACTGTTTAATTAGCAGCAGCAGTCCTGATAACAGAATTTGAAGACTTCAGCTGAATATTGGTAACAGACATTGGAATAGAAAATACTGTACATCATGAGATTATTCCCCCAGAGTTTATAGAGTTTGCTTATTTTAGTTTACATAGATGTTCTGTAAAGGGATCATACATTATGATCACCCACTACAGAAACACGTTAATCACAGATTAATTAGAAAGGCCAGCAGCAGCCACAATCCTGGTAACAGAGCTGGAATATTTCAGCTGCATAGGTGTAGCAGACATTGGAATAGAAAATACTGTACATCATGAGATCATTTCCCCCAGAGTTTATAGAATTTGTTTAGTTTTCGTTACATAGATGTCCGTAGAGGGATCAGATATTATGATCACCCCTACAGAAACACGTTAATCACAGATTAATTAGCAGCAGCAGTCCTGATAACAGAATTTGAAGACTTCAGCTGAATATTGGTAACAGACATTGGAATAGAAAATACTGTACATCATGAGATTATTCCCCCAGAGTTTATAGAGTTGTTTATTTTAGTTTACATAGATGTTCTGTAAAGGGATCATACATTATGATCACCCACTACAGAAACACGTTAATCACAGATTAATTAGCAGCAGCAGTCCTGATAACAGAATTTGAAGACTTCAGCTGAATATTGGTAACAGACTTTTGAATAGAAAATGCTGTACATCATAAGACTATTTCCCCCAATAATTTATCGACTTTGTTCATCTTTCGTTATACCCTGGTTTTCTGCAATTGGGAAATATAAAACCTTATGCTCATTCCCTACAGAAACCGTTTGAACTTCTTCTTTTATGAACTGATTTAACAGAGATTAAAGAAGAAGCCAAAGTTATTTGTAAATGTAAAGCATTGGCTAAGACCAAATCCAAAGCTAATGCTAGGCATGCAGAAACATGACATGTTTATTTCCCCCATAGTTTAGAATTTTCAACATCGATACTTAAATACTGTAAATAACAAGCTTATTTGCAACGACGATTCAGTTTGTATAAATATTTCTGATATCAAACCCCCAAATTACACGGACACTGTCAGCCACTTTATAATATTTATACGTGGATTTCCTCTTATTTCGGGACATACCGTTAGAAGTTTTAACTAACAGTGACTGTATATAGCTATATATACCAAATTATATAAGCTCAATAGAATTTCATCTCCTTATAAAAAATACTCACTAAATGATTAGAGAAAGGAATCCTTGAACATAAATATATTTTTTATATATATTATAACAATTAAATTACGTGATCTCGCTTTACTTCTATATAAATAGTTAGATGTATTATTAGAGTTGGCATGAAAATTTTTTAGATTATTACTGCAGTAATTTTAAATCGTCCACCGACTTTACAAAAAACATTCATATATACAACATTAACAAAATAACATATAGGATATAGGGGCATAATTATAAAATTATTAAGAATGAATTCGCATCATGAAAATAAAATGGTATCTACCCTCACTTATACCATTTAGAAGACTCAATGTGCAATAATAGTAGAGAATGAGACATTATTTAGATCAATAAATAGAGTAGATAGCTAATTAGTGGATAAATATTAATTATTAAAAATTTAATGTTAAATGTCAGCATTTAAAGTAATAGATCAATATTTATATGCATTAAGATCAAATCTTTAGTCGAAAATTAAAAAAGCATAAGTTAAAATGGACTTTCTTACATAATAAGTAAAAACGTTGAAATTATTCAATATGATTCATTAAGATCATATTTTAGTAACTTTGGGAAAGGGGGATGGAAATATTATCAAAAATAGTTTACCTGAGGATGGATTTTCTATTGTTGAAAGTTCAAATGTTAGAAAAGACTATCTATTTGGGAGTCTAGAGATAAGGGATATGTTGTAAGGGGAAATAGTCTCAATAGAGTGCCATATCAAGAATTTGTGAATCATTGGGATATGAAAAATGGTTTTTTCAGTTTTTTAATTCATACTCCGTACCTGATTACTCTTGAAAATACTTTGTGCTCTACCTTTAAGGACTCAAGAACTGGAATTGATCCACAAAAATTCTTAAAGAAACTGCTTGAAGTCATGGAACTACCGGATTGCATGCATTACAAATCAAGAAACTTTTCAAGAAACAAGTTCCAAGAAATCTCAATTGTACGTTCACGTATTAATTACCCTGCAATCCTTTTTGGAAGAAACTATCGAAACCCTTAATCCTACAAAAAAAGCCCAAATTTGTGAAGATTTTGAATTTGATAGAACAGAGAACAGTAAATCACTACAAGCAATTATGAATTGAAAAATGCGCTGTAGCGTTTTCTAAGAAACAAATAAAATAACTTAATATCATCGAAGGTGTAACTCTATGCAAATAATCAATAAGAATAAAGTCGCAGCTTTTTTTTCCTTACTTTTGATTTCTGCGTTTTTTGCAGCTCCCGTTTCTGCATCAGGAAATGCGAGTCTTAAAGTTACAATAGTTGAAACGAATCCCTATCCTGCAAAAATAGGGGAATCCCTGGATTTAACTGTTCAGGTAGAAAACGTTGGAGGGAGTAAAGCTGACAATGTCGATATTGATATTGTGCCTCCGTACTCATTTTCTCTTGATTCTCAGGCAAATGCTGTTCAAAATATTGGGGCCCTCAATCCCGGCAGTACATCTACAAAGGAATTTCACCTTACTGTAGACAAAAACGCGCAGAAAGGAATGCGCTCTATTAAGGTCCGAACAAGAATAAGTACAGATAGTCCTTGGAATGAGAAGAGTTTTGACATTCGGGTTGGTACAGAAACATTTGATAGCAAAGGTACAGTGGAGCTTAAGGAAGTAACTTCGGAACCCAAAGTATTTATGCCAGGGGATAAGGGAACTATCACTGTAACTCTTACAAACACTGCAACTTCTCCAACCATTACTATAGGGGAAAATACATATGACACTAATGCCCGAATACAGTCGGCGGTCTTGAAACCTTTATCAGAAGGAATTACTGTTCTTGATGCCCCCTACAATGACATGGGAATTTTGGGACCTGGAGACAGTATCAACCTGACTTTCATGGTTAAGGTTGCAGAGGATGCCACCGAAGGAACTCACAACCTTGAACTTGCAATAGAAGGAAACTCATTTGATTACAACAGCAAAAAGAATATCCCTCTCACGGTTGATGCTTCAAATGTTAAGGTAATTACTTCAAAAGAACTTACGATGGTCGATGGAAAAGCTACAGTTGAGTTTGATGTGGCAAATATTCATCCTAATGAGTTTAATTCTGTAAGCATAAAACCTGAAGCAGAAGATGTGAAATTTTACCCTACAGAATATTTTATCGGACCAATGAATCCAGACGAGCTTTTCACAATTGATTTTAATGCAGTCGCAGAAAATCCGGCGATTATTAGCAACGACGGAATAAACATGAACCTGACTGCAAACTATAACAACGGCATCAACAGACATGAAAACACAATAGGAAACCTGAATTTTACAAATGTTCCAATATCTACTGAATCGAACTCAAGCGCTTTACTGACCGGTGGACTTATTGTAATTTTGATTCCAGCAGCTTTCTTGTATTACAGAAAAAGAAAACAATAATCAAAAAAGTTCAATTAACATCATATTTACGGGGGTAAAATATGATAAAATTTGCACAAGCAGCCCGTATAGCATTTGGGAGTATAGGAAGTGCTAAACTTAGATCTGCACTTACTACTCTGGGAATAGTAATCGGGATAGCTGCAGTAGTTGTTAATGCATCTCTCGGTGCCAGTTTTACCCAATTTTTTACTAATGAAATATCTTCTGTAGGCTCGAACTTTATTATTGCGGCTAGCAAGCAACCAAATCTTTTCTTTGATAATGAGTACAATCTCATGAAGAACACACCAGGAATTTCGGGAGTATCTCCCAGGAAATCAATGACTGGAGATCTCACATATTTATCAGAGACTAAAAGCGTTACTGTTGCAGGAATTAATAAAGACTTTCAGGAGATTCAGGGCTTGCAAATGGAAAGTGGTACTTTCCTGACAGATAAAGACAGTTCTTCTGCTGTTCTTGGATATGATATTGCAAATGACAAGTTCAGTAGAAATATTTCCCACAGGAGCACTATAGAGATTGCTTTTAGACAGAACGATGGCACAGTTGTGAAGAAAAGTTTTAAAGTAAAAGGGATACTGAAAAATTCCAAACCAACAGTTGTAGGTGAAGATAGCGACTATGATATGACAGTTTTTATTCCAATTTCCACTATGAATGAAATGACTGGGGAAAAAGACTATGGAACTCTCCTTGCAATGGCAGAAAGCCCTGAAAAAATTCGTGATATATCAGATAATGTAGATAAAAGATTTGCCAGAAATTTTGGAATTCCAGAAAGAACAATTGACGATGAGGACTCAAAACCCTATTACGTCTTTAATCAGGAAGAAGTCCTTGAACAAACTGGAAAAATAGCAAGTGCTTTGAGTTCTTTTTTGCTCGCTCTTGCCTTAATATCACTCTTTGTGGGTTCAATAGGAATTATGAATATCATGCTTGTAACCGTAACTGAAAGAACCAGAGAAATAGGAATCATGAAATCTGTAGGTTACAGCAATTCCAATGTTTTATCCCTTTTTTTACTGGAGTCTGTAATGGTCAGTTTCTTGGGAGGAGTAGTAGGTACTTTAATCGGTAGTTTGGGAGCTTATGCTCTTGAAAGTGCTCTTAAACTTCCTCCAGTATTTCCCTTAACATTAATTGAAATCGGAATTGCAATCTCTCTTCTTGTAGGAATAACTGCTGGCTTATATCCCGCAAGAAAAGCTGCACGCATGAATCCTGTGGATGCACTAAGATATGAATAAGAAATAAGGCATACCGTATGAAAATTAAAACCAGGTATGAATCGATTCAAACACTTGAAAAACAGAGGTGTAGACATGGAATCGAAAATATCAAGTGAAGATGTATCTACTTCAGAAGATTTAATATTGGAACCAGGAACCAAAAATCCTAGATTTGAAGGAGAACTTCTATCGGGAGAAGACCATATCACTTCAGCAGATATGGTTAAATGTAATTCAAACTATTCTAAATATTTCCATAATGAAGAAACAAATGGAAAGAAAACTCCCGTTATTGAAGTCATTGATGTCAAAAAGAGTTACATTCTTGGAGATCTGGAGGTTCCTGTCCTTCACAATATTAACCTAGAAGTTTGCGCAGGGGAATTTCTTGCCATTATGGGACCTTCTGGTTCAGGGAAAAGCACACTTATGAATTTAATAGGTTTCCTTGATAGACCTACGGAAGGAAGAATCATAATTAAAAGTTTGAATATAAATAAACTATCTGACAAAGAAGTCGCCAGGCTTAGAGGATTGGAAATTGGGTTTGTGTTTCAAACATTCAACCTAATCCCCAGGCTTACAGCTCTTGAAAATGTCGAGCTTCCGACCTATGCTAATAAAAAAAATGGAGTAAATACCCATGAAAGGGCAAAAGACTTACTTAGACTTGTGGGGCTGGAAGATCGAATGCATCACAAACCAGGTGAACTTTCAGGTGGACAATCTCAGAGAGTTGCTATTGCCAGAGCTCTTATCAATGATCCTGCGATCCTTCTTGCAGATGAGCCCACTGGAAATCTAGACTCAAAGACGGGCTGTGAAATTTTAGATATATTTAGGAAACTTAACGAATACGGGAGGACTATTATAATAATCACTCATGATCCAGAAATCGCAGGATATGCAGATAGAATAGTACTCGTAAGAGATGGTATCATTCAGAACAAAGAATAATTTGGGGGTCATACTTTAAAACTTAAGTAGATTAGGATTTAAAATTAGCATGACAAAAATCAAAAATTCACTTATTCCTTTTATGCGACCTTTTCTTTTGCTTTCCTCATTTTTTGCATTTTCTGCCCTTGTATATTTAATAAACTCCGATCTTAAAATTATATCGTCAAAGCAAATTATGATCCTGAAAAATAGGAGAATATCTAAGTCAATCTTTCAAGAGAAAAAATAAAGTTTACTTTGATATACATAAAAACGAGCAGGAAAGAGTGTGCTCATAAACATAATGAGAAGAAAAAATAAATAGGCATTGGTACTCAAAAATAGATATATATGCTTATAACATATATTTCTTCATGAACTGCCCAAAATGTAATAGTTCCAGTCACAGATGGATAAATAAATTTGGTCCGGAGTTAGAGGCTCTAAAAAGTGAAAATGAGATATCTATTGTTGAAATGGATGAGATGCACACTTACATCGGTAACAAAAAAAATATTGCTGGATCTGGATTGCTGTTGATAGAGTTGGGAAAAAGTTCATCAACTGCTCTTTTGGTAGCAGAGGAACATAAACTGGAAAACTACTCTGGGAAAAATTGAAGAAAAAAGAGATTGGAGAAGTGATGACCGATCACTGGAGAGCATATGCAGAGTTTCTTCCAGAAAAGATCCATACTCAATCAAAAGCAGAAACGTATACTGTTGAAGGATATAACAGCATATTGAGGCACTTTCTGGCAAGGTTGAGAAGAAAGACAAAGTGTTATACGAAGAGTCTTGAAATGCTAAAGTACTCGGTTATTCTATTGATGAAATAAAGAAATAAAGAACTAGATATATTTAGTTAACAATACCAATAAATATTCATCCACTTAAGTAAGCGGAATGGTAAAGATAAAGGTATTGCCTTTTTCAACATTAGATTCTACCCAGATATTTCCTCCGTGAAGATCTATGAAGTTTTTGGCAATAAATAGGCCAAGTCCAGCTCCACCGTATCTCCTAGCTGTAGAAATATCTGACTGAATAAAAGACAATACTCTTTCATGATCTCCTTTTGAGAATACTGTACTACTATCCGAAACTTTAACCTCTAATGTCCCTTCTTTTTGGATAGCACTAATATTAACCCTTCCTTTTTCAGAAGTGAATTTTATAGCATTATTCATTAGATTGTATAAAACCTGTCTCAGCTTTGTTCTGTCAGCTCGAATGCTCTCAAGAGAAGCATCTACCTTGACTTCTACACTTATTTTCTTATTTGAAGCAAATGAGAGAAGATTCATTCTTACTTCCCCAATAAGACCTGCGAGATCTACATTTTCATAGTTAAGGCTTCTTTCACCAGCTTTGAATCTTGAGACATCAAGTAGAGTATTAATAATTTCCAGAAGATTTTTCCCACTTATTAAAATATTATTTACATATTTTGATTGCCTCGTATTGAGGGATCCAAAAGCTCCTTCCAGCAACAAATCAGAAAAACCTATAATGGAGTTAAGAGGAGTCCGAAGTTCATGACTCATATTAATTAGTAGCCCGTTTTTGATCCAGTTAGTGACTTCTAAATCCATTTCTGTCTTGGAAAATAAACATTCCAGTCCAACTCCCTCTAAATTTCTCAACAGCGTCCATTTTCCATTTCGTTTGACGAATACATCGTTTACATCTATTAGTTCAAGGATGTCTTTACCTGAAAGTTCTTCAAGAGGAAAAGTACATAAGAGCGTGGAACTTTTATTATTTTCAAAAACCATTTCATCAAAGGTTTTTCTACAAATTTCAAGACAAGGTTTAATAAGATTTTTTATAGTGTTATTAAAATCAAGATTCATTCTGAAACCTGAAAATCCTCCCGAAACAGCTTTTTGATACCCATTTTCTGCGAGTTCTTTTACTGATGATGCAAAAAGGGCAACATTTTCGGGAAGGGGATTAGCTTGAAGGATTTTCAATTGAGAAGAGGTTAGGCAGTGCTCGACATCCATCCCAGATTTTTTAAGTTCACTTTTTGCCCCTTGAGCGGTCAATTTATCTGGAGAAATCCATAAGCAATACTCTCCCCCTTCAATTCCCTGCTTAAAAAATGTAACAAGTAATACTTCCAGTTCGTCAGCATTATCATATACAGCAGAGATCTGAGGGCTGTGCGGAGCAATTGAACAAAATCCAGGGTCTTCATTAATATTATCCAAAATATATTCCCCTGCATACTTCTTGAGAAATGTGTTTCTTTTATTTGTATAGAAGGTTTGAATGAAACATGAGACCGAATTTGCAAATACAACATATATTAAGATTCTAAATTTACTTAAAGTATTTTAAAATTATTAAGAAAATTGATGGTAACAGAATTATTTTATGGTACCAATAAAAATTTAGATGTATATTTATTAGTTCTAAATATAGGCTGAACACATATAAGAAATATGCGAATTTATATTGTCTATTTTGCTCTTTATATTTTATAAATAAAATAATAACAATAGTAATATGTTGAGAATTAATATCTACAGAAAGCTATTAAAATAAGTTACAAAAGACCGAAATGAAATAGGAACTAATTATCAGACTTTTGGTTCAAATTTAAGACATGAGTGATTTTAGAGGATAATTACATAATATGTAAAGATAAAAATAAGTAAAAATAGAATAGATCAATGAAGCATTGATCCTCTATTTTATTGAAAAGGAAGAAAAAACTTCATATTGAAATCATTTTTTGTCTGTTTCAGTTAGCTTCCGAATCGCCTTCAACAAGATCTTCCAAGCTATGTTCCATGTAAGGAGCATTGCTCCTGTTGATTAATTCCTGACAAACTTCAACCGGCCTTCCATCCATTACAAGAACACTATTATCAATTAATATAACCCGATGAGCAACTTCTCGGACAAAATCCATATGGTGGCTCACAAGAACAATAGTCGTACCAAAGCGTTCATTGATTCTTTTCAATGAATTTGTGACATCCCTAAGGGTTACAGGATCTAGATCTCCAAATGGCTCATCAAGCATGAGGTACTGAGGAGATGTTGAAAGGCTTAAAGCAATAAAAGCCCTAACATGCTCGCCTCCACTGATCTGATAAGGAGTTTTATCAAGAACTTCCATTGGTAGATCAAGAGCTTCAAAAACTGGTTTTGCATAGGTATCGACATCTGTAACCGGGATAGTAGGGAAAAGTTCAGAATAGATAGTATCATTAAGACTCAGATCTCGCAGCGCATTTACTTTCTCTTCCTCTGGCATGTCAGGAAGGCGATATATAGTGTCAAGAGTTTCGTCCGAGAACCCCATTTCTCTGGCTTTACCCCTTGCATACTCAATTGCCCCTATCTTTTTAATGCTTAACCTGAACCGAATCTGATCCCTGACTGTGGAGTTCACTGACATCGAGAATTCCTGATTCATAACACTCATGATTCTTCGGAGTTCCATACGCTTTTTGCTATATTTGGTGATATCTACCCAGTCTCCATCGCAGAGATACTCGACGGTTCCGCTTTTTGGCTTTACAAGCCCTTCCATGAGTTTCATAAGAGTTGTTTTTCCAGCTCCTGACGATCCAATTAAAGCCAGAATTTCGCCCTTATGAACATCGAGAGAGAAATCTTTTATATTAAGGACTTCCCCCATCCTGATAATGGAATAACGTTTTGAAATGTCCTTAACTTTGATGCAAACCTCTTCTTTTTTTAGTTCTGCAAGTTCTTCTTTAGGCTTCATATCCTTAAGGAATTTTTTAAGCACCCATGAAGGCTCTCCATCAGCTTCAATTTTACCATTTTCAAGAAAGATCAACCTGTCTGCAAGATAAGCATGAATTTCCGGAAGGTGAGAAACCACTATAATTGGGATATTCAACTTGGCCTTCAGACTCTTAATTACATCAAGAACTTCTTGTTTTGTATCCGGCCCTGTCATTGTAACAGGTTCATCGAGAAGAAGGAGTTTCGGTTTTGCGGCAAGTTGCCTTGCCATGACAAGTCTCTGCTTTTCTCCCCCACTCAAAAGATTTGTAGAATGAAGTGCCTTATGTTCCAGGCCCACAAGTTTCAGATATTTCATTGCCTCTTTAAAAAGATCATCGTAATCATTAGTTACACTGTGTGGAAGATATTCATTTTGCGGAAGGGCTTCGTAGCCTACTTGAAGATAATTTAGTTTTCTTATAACGTTTTCAATAGCTGGTCCGTTCCATAATCCGAAGTTTCGCTGAAGGTGTATTGCGCTTACACTTTTAAGAAATTTTTCACCTTCGAGACCTGAAGTTGGAGTTATAATTTCTCCATCTACTTCTATAGTTCCCTTCTGAAAGGGTTCCACTCCCCGAATGATGCGCAATAGTGTAGATTTTCCACTTCCACTTCGACCTGTAATCCCAAGAATTTCTCCATCCTCCACAGTGAGGTCGATATTGTTCAGAACTCTTATTTTTTCGGAATGGACCTCATAATCTTTAACTAGGTTGGAAACTTTGAGCATAATCATCCCTCTTAGCGTGATATCAAGTTAATATTGGACCCGATATACATTCTGCAATTGTACCGCTGCGATATGATAATTTATCTTATTTTGCAGAATTTATCGGACCATTTTGTACCAGTACAATTTTATACTAAAATAGGAGTCAAATATTACCTTATAACTATTTATTGCAATCGGTTACTGTGACTTGAATTATAACAGTATAAAAAACACATATCAACTTAAAATATTTCATTATATGATACATCCACATATAAATGTGTAAAAAAAGTTATTGATTGAGTGAAGTTACTTGTTGCTTTATTTAACTATTTCCAATCTTAAAGAAAAACGGATGAAGTAAGTTTATTTTTTTAGACATTAAAAAAAGCTCACACTCGAAAGACAATTTTAAAAAATAAAAAATAATAATGAAATTAAGAA
Source organism: uncultured Methanosarcinaceae archaeon (assembly GCA_963727895.1). GTDB lineage: Archaea > Halobacteriota > Methanosarcinia > Methanosarcinales > Methanosarcinaceae > Methanosarcina. The sequence goes on from CAVSHT010000012.1 coordinate 322,466, forward strand.
AATTTTTTAATAAAAGCAGGCAGCACGTCCTAGATTAATAGTAGGGTTCATCTTTTTATGGCTGATACAAGTTCAGCTACCTTTGCAGTAATATCATCTACTTCTTCAACAACAGTACCAGTAACTATCATATCGGCACCTGCAGAAACACAGATTTTTGCAGCTTTTGCATCTCTGATCCCGCCGCCAACAATGAGTTTGTTATCTCCAAGTACCTTCTTGACAGCCCCTATCATCTCAGGACTGACAGGCATATCGGCTCCGGATCCAGCTTCAAGGTAAGTATAATGCATACCAAAGTATTTGCCTGCAAGAGCATATACTATTGCAATCTCAGGCTTTTTTCTGGGAATTAGTTTTGCGTCCCCTACCCAGCCAACGGTTCCTCCAGGTTCAACAATCAAATATGCCATGGAAATAGCTTCGATCTGGCTTCGGTATACGAGTGGAGCTCCTAGCACCTGGTTTGTGATCACATATCCTAGATCTCTGGAGTTAAGAAGGCTCATGAAGAATACAGCATCTGCATAGCTACTGAGCCCTGCGGAACTTCCTGGGAAAAGAATGGTCGGAACGTTTACAGCTTTTTTTATCTTTATGACGGTTTCATCAAGAAGGGTTCCCGACGCTCCGGTTGAGCCCCCTATCATGATAGCATCGGTTCCTCCCTTAACTGCTGCAAGAGCGATTTCTGCAGCTCGTTCAGGTGTTTGGGAAGCTGGATCAATAAGAGTAAGATGAACTTTTCCTTGCAGATCAATAATTTTCTGAAGGTGTGCTTCCACCTGCAAAAAAGATCATGCTCCCTTGGATTCCTTAGATTTCACTCGAAGAGCACTGTAGCCACATTTTCTACAGCGAGTTGCCCTGACAGCATTCCTAGCGTTACATCTCATACAAATTTTTTTATTTAACAATCTTTCTTCTGCTTCTGGAAAACGACCCATTTTTGTCACCTGCTATTAGTTTTTAATCTTGATAAAGTATATAGCCCGCTTAATAGCTGTTAAGGAATATAACGTTTTTCATTAAAAAAAGTCATTCATTCTGCCAACTCAAAGTTTATTTATTGGTTAGGTTGTTTATTCCCTGTCCTATTGACTAGATAGTACTGAAGCTGAAATTCAATTGAAATTGGATTGTGCTGAAGTCAAATTGAAACTATATAGAGCTGAAAAATCATTTAAAGCTAAAGTCGTTATTTTAAAGCTACAATCATTGGGTTTTCAGTATAGTTCCACGATTAATTAAACTCTTTAAGATTAATTTACTTTCTAATCTTACAAACGGTGATTTATGTGTTAATTCATCCTATAGACTATCGGTATGGTACAGCAGAAATGAAACACGTATGGAGCCAGGAAAACAGGCTTGCAAAGATATTACAGACAGAGGCAGCCCTTGCCCGAGCTGAAGCAGACATGGGATTAATTCCGGCAGAAGCTGCTGAGATTATATCTCAAAGTATCTCTTGTGTAAAAGCCCAAAGAGTTGACGAAATTGAAGCTGAAATCCACCATGATATGATGGCTGTGGTAGTTGCTATTTCTGAACAATGTAAAGATGATGCTGGAAAATGGGTACATTTTGGAGCCACCTCAAATGATATTCTTGACACAACAACAGCTCTTCAGATTAAGGATTCAATCGAGATTCTGGAAGATAAACTCAAAACTCTTCTTAAAGTTCTGGTCAACCAAGCTGAAGCAAACAAGCAACTAGTCTGTTGCGGAAGAACTCATGGACAGATTGGCGTTCCAACAACATATGGCCTGCGTTTTGCTATATGGGCATCGGAAATTTCAAGGCATCTAGACCGTCTCCACCAGCTTACTCCTAGAGCAACAGTGGGACAGATGACTGGAGCAGTTGGTACCCAGGCTGCATTTGGGAAATCCGGAATTCTTATCCAGAAACTTACTATGCAACACCTTGGAATCGGGTCTGTGGACGTTTCCAATCAGATAATTCAAAGGGATAGACACGCAGAATTTGTAATGTGGATGGCAAATACGGTCACAACTCTGGATAAGATAGGTATAGAAATCAGGACTCTACAGCGCAGTGAAATTGCCGAGATTGAAGAACGTTTTGGAAAGAAGCAAGTAGGCTCATCTACAATGCCTCATAAGCGAAATCCAATAAAATCTGAGCAGATCTGCGGGCTTGCAAGGATTGTAAGAGCTATGGTTGAACCTGAACTTCTCAACAATACTTTATGGGATGAAAGAGATTTGACCAACTCTTCTACTGAACGGATAGTCTTCCCTGAAGCATGCGTGCTTACAGATCACATCCTGAAGCTCGGAATAAATGTGATTGAAAATCTGAGGTTCTATCCAGAGAACATTAGGAAGAATTTAGAATTACTTAGGGGCCTTAATATGGGTGAAGCTGTAATGATCGAACTTGCAAAGAGAGGAGTAGGCAGACAGGAAGCCCATGAGCTTGTGCGGACTGCAGCAATGAAAGCCCATGATACAGGACAGCATTTCAAGAATGTTCTTCTGGAAAATCCTGATGTTGCAAAATATCTAACTGTTATGGACATAGAAAGTCTCGTAAACCCTGATAGATATATAGGAACTGCAGTAGAACAAGTTGAAGTACTTGTAACAAAGCTTCATGAAGCTTATTCTCTTTAATTTTTCTTTTTTAAAATACAAAAGAAGTGACCCGAGACCGATACTATAAAACAATTTTGCAAAAATAGGGAAGTATAAAATAGCTTATCTACATATTTATACAATTAAATATAAATATTTATATCTAATGAAACACATTTTCTTAAAAAGACTTTATCAAACATTTTGTTCCATATGGGTGATGAGGCATCTAAAATTAGGTTTGTGTATATGTATGATAAAGTTATAGAAGTAAACAATCGATGGTGTGAAAATGGATTAGATGCCCTCGTAATTTCCTACGATAAGGTTAGTTATAAAAGTTATGTTTATTTAAAAAATATAATGTTACAAAGAATTATTTTTTAGTAGTGTAATTCATTAATATTTAATAATCGTGTATTAACCTAGATTATCAGGTTTTGAAGATTAATGTGTCCTAGTAATATCCCCTATGGTTTTCCGGTTTATTTCAGGTATTAGAGAAATTCATAGGCTTTAAATAAGTAAGATCTCTGAAGTTTTAATAATGGAATAATAGGGAATTCTATTAAGTCCATACCCAATGTATCACTCTTAATAAGAAACATTATTTCAGTACTTATACCTTGGATTTGATCTACCTTCCTCAAGAATTTTATGGGTTCTGAAGCTATTTTCTATGAAGATGTACTGGGCATTTGAATCAAGTTACCAAAAACACATATCGGGGGGATTATAACTGGCATATCTTTATATATTACAAGTGACTTTGTATAGCTGATGAGCTAGTCTGGGTAGCCCGGCGTTACCTGTAACCCGAAATCGCCGATATGCGGGGGACGAAGCCAAAGGAAGATGTTTCAAAGAGACTCCAGCCTGGGATCTCAACTGAGAAACCCCGTCCTGCTTGGATGATGCAGATATGCGGGTCTGCTGGAAAACAGATCTTCATATCCTAACTGCAGAAACCGGTCGAGGCCCGGAAGGGAGCAGACTCACTGTGGGCAACCGTCGCTTGCGGGGCTGCGGGGTGGAGAAGAGGGTTCAGTCTCCTGGTATCCCCTAGATTCACCAACCCACGGCATGCTCATCACTTAATATACAAAAGATAACTAGTTTTAGAGTTGAATAATTACATTTCTGGTAAATAGTCCATTAAGACTTTTCGCTGGAAAAGATTAAATACATGAGATGCATTTAAGGGGACGCGCTTTTTAAAGTCCTTTGTGACGAGATAGCCAAGCCCGGTATGGCGCGGGATTGCTAATCCCGTGATGTTCTGCATCCCGGGGGTTCGAGTCCCCCTCTCGTCGTTTATTTTTTATTTTTATCATTTAAGTTGTTTTTCTCACACATTTTTAGTTGTAATCTGTCTGGAACAGATACAAAAAAGTTAGTCTAACTACTTTCTTACCGTTTTTGAGATCAATATTTTTGATTGTTTCCATAAAGACTTAACAAATATTTTAGAATTTACTGATTACAATGACACATCGTGTAGTAAAGAAACTTAGATAAAATAAAACGGAAGCAATTACTCAGATGTATACTCATATGTAAATATATTACGAAATATCAGCTTTGGCTCTAGGCTAGAGCCTTATTACAACAAATTGAAACTGTTAAATTTTAATATAGAACCGTGAGATTCAGAAATTTAACTTACACAATATTGTTACCAACATCAATAACTATTAATATTTCTGTATTATTTAAAAATAAATTTATATTGATGGAAACACAGATTTTAACCGATCTCCTGATTATATTTGGTCTTTCTATTCCTGTAGTTTTCACTTTTCAAAAATAAAAATAGCTCCACTCATTGGCTTTCTACTTGCAGGTATCCTTGCAGGACCTTTTGGTTTTGGATTGATTCAAGATCTGGAAAGCATCGAACTTTTAGCAGAAATAGGAGTCGTTCTCCTGCTTTTTACAATAGGAATGGAATTTTCGCTGCGCGACCTCTTACAACTTCGTAGGATCGTAATTTTTGGGGGAGGATTGCAGCTTTTATAACTACAATTCTTGTTGCTCTTATATTTCTCTGGCTTGGAAATTCCAGAGAATCCTCAATTTTTCTTGGTCTTTTAGTGGCATTAAGCAGCACTGCAATTGTTCTTAAACTCTTACAGGAAAAAGGAGAAATCTATAGCCTTCACGGAAGAACTTCTTTAGGAATACTGATTTTCCAGGATATTGCTGCAGTGATAATTATTCTCTTAATTCCGGTCCTCGCAGGCATTCCCGGAACTGAAAAGTCCTTTTTCGAGCTTATCTTACAGGGCATAGGGCTCATTGTGTTAACTCTTCTAAGTGCAAGATATGTCGTTCCTTTCATCATGTATCAGGTAGCAAAAACACGTAATAACGAACTTTTTCTTCTGAGTGTTGTAGCAATAGGACTTTTTGTTGCCTGGCTGACTTCTGTGGTTGGTCTATCTCTGGCACTAGGAGCTTTTCTTGCTGGTCTGATCATCTCGGAGTCTTAATATTCGGTTCAGGCTCTTGGAAATATAATTCCATTCAGAGACATGTTTATGAGCATTTTCTTCATTTCAATAGGAATGCTACTCGATCTCGATGTATTAAGAGAACACCTCCTCCCTATTTTAGTTGCTACCCTAGCTGTGTTGCTACTGAAGTTTCTGGCAAATGGTTTGAGTACCTTTTTCATAGGTTTTCCTTTGCACACTATGATTCTGGTTGGATTTTTCTCTTTCCCAAGTTGGAGAATTTTCCTTTATTCTTGCAAAAGCAGGTTTTACAAGTGGGTTGATCTCTCCTATCATATACCAGAAATTTTTGGATGTAGCTGTAATTTATATGATACTTACCCCTTTTTTTATGAACATAGGATATAGAACCACTACTTTTGCTGAACTGTTACCTCTCCCTCCATTATTAAAGAGAGGCTGGTACAGTAAATTTGAAGAAAACGAATCTGAAGAGAAAACTGAAAACCATATAATTATAGTTGGATTTGGGATAAATGGAAAAAATGTCGTAACTGCTGCAAAGGCAGCTTCAATTCCCTACATAGTAATTGACATGAATCCTGAAGTTGTACGGATAGAAAAACAGAACGAAAAATATATTTTTTATGGTGACGCTGCTCAGAATGCTGTACTAGAACATGCAGGTATCCAAACTGCAAAAGCTGTTGTTGTGACTGCAGGTGGATCCTGCCAAGCGCCAAAAGAATAATTGAAGCTGCTCGAAGGTTGAACCCTCAAATTCATATCATTGCCAGAACACATTTCCTTAGTGAACTGGATAAATTTTATGATTTCGGGGCAGATGAGGTCATTTCTGATGAGTTTGAAAGTTCAATAGAGCTTTTCACAAGGGTACTTCATAGATATTTAGTTCCCAGCAGTGAAATTACTTCCCTGACTTCAACATTGCGTGCCGACCATTATAAAATGCTGCGAAGTCCTGAAATTCCCAGGAAAAAAATATGTGATTTGGCTCTTGATTTTGCAGAGGTAGAAATTAGGAGTATAAGGGTTGGAAGACGTTCTAAAGCTGCAGGAATGACCCTTGGAGAACTAAATCTTCGGAAAAATTATGGAGTATCTGCGCTTGCAATCTCACGTAATCATAAAATTATTCCCGGACCAGAAGCTAAAACTAAAATCATCTCAGATGACATTTTACTTGTGATAAGCTCACCAGAAAATATCGAGAAAGTTAAAAAGATTTTTGAGGATAATACAGAATAATGCACAATAATCACTAGTATAACAGATTGATTACAAAATAAAGAATTTAAAAGATAGATTTAGTTGAAAAAAACGTATTTAGTTGAAAATCAAAAGTTTAAATTATTTCATATTAAGTACTACAACAAGAAACCAAGAAAAGTATAATGAGACAAATACAAAACAAAAGTTCAAGTGATCTTAGAAAATCATCTTGCATAAGTTAATGTAGGGAAAAACATGTATAAATTGTTTACTTTGTTGGGATATAATAGAACGTTCCAAAAAGGAGAAACCCCTTCAAGATTTTAACTTGAATCGACTCTGTAAAAATTTTAAATTGGCAATTGTACCTGACAGAGTATTATTTCAAATTTAGATATGTGTAGTAAATAAACAGTATAGGTTAAGCAAAAATAAGGTTGCCTGTTTACTCATAGATCTCCCCTTTTTAACCGATTTTTCCGGTCTAATCTGTCTTGAAATCTTGCTTTTTCTCTCCCTGCTTCAGCCTAAGTTAACGTAGGTTCAGCTATATTTCAACAACTATAAATAAAGTAAAGAATAAAATACAAAATGTAAAGTTTAGATTACATATTGTGTTTAAAGACATACAATTTGTATAAATATATATACATAAAAATGCTGAGAGAATTTGGTTTTTCATTGAAAAATCCTTATTTAAGGAAGTTCTGCAAATGAAACGAAAGCTATTTAAAATAATCAACTTTTTTACTGCAAGGGTTATGGCAGCTGTCATTGGTTTTTTAAAATCAATAGGAAATCCTGCAATTGCCTTAGCTTCCTTCATTGGGGGCATAGCTGTCATATACCTATCTAAACGCAGACTTGAAGATATTGTGGAAGATGAGAGAATTCGTCAGGTAAATCAAAAAGCTTCCGGGATTACTCTCCAGTTTATAATCATCAGTTTTGCCGTCGGCGGTACCGTCCTTGTAGCAATGAAGGATACTTATCCAAAATATACAGATCTTGGTTTTTTCATGTCATACGCAGCTTGTACGAGTCTTGTACTTTATTCCATATTTTATATGTATTTTAATATGAAATTTGGAGGCGGAGTTAACGATTGGAGTTAATATATTTTCAGGTTACTGAAGTATCTTGTCATAAATCCAATTTATACCTACTTATAAAAATATGGAGCTTGCGATGAAGAACAACATTAAAGTTTATAGGGCTATTCATGATCTTACTCAGGAAACTCTGGCTGAAAAAATAGGGGTAACAAGGCAAACCATACATGCAATTGAAAAAGGTAAATACGATCCTTCGCTTGAACTTGCATTCAAGCTTGCAAAATTTTTTGAAGCCCACATTGAAGATATTTTCCTCTATGAAGATAATAAAAGTTAGTAATTCTGAAAAAAAAGGTTGAGTCGCTTACTTCTGAGATACTGATTTTTAAATTTGAGCAAATCCCATAATAGATATGCTAGACATAATAGAATTTACTCTTTTTTCATCAAAAACTGAATCTATAAGAATTTTCCAGATAAACTTAGCTTTCCCGAGACTTCTGAGCAAGTAAACCCGAAAAAAAGGATTCATATAACTATTTTTATATTATAAAGAAACAGAGAACTGAGAACAACACAGACTCTAAATGAGTAACCTAATTTTTCCTAACAAAAATCAACATCGTCACACTCAAAAAAGCAATTTTAGTTTATAAATATATTTATATGGAATGCAAAGTAAATTACAATAAAAAGGAATCTGCGGATGTGATGTACAGACCACAAGCTGATGCCATCAGAAAAACTAACAAGTAAATAAGCAAGTTGCAAAAAATACAAAGGAGAAGAAATCTATGATACAATCATTTATAGTTGAACACTATCTCAACGAAAACGTAGATGTTTACTGTGGTGGACCTGACATTTTCAAGGGAAAAGTAGAAGCCTGTGCCGACAATGTTCTGACACTCAACAATGAAGGGAAATATACCCATATAGCCATTGACAAAATAATAGCCCTTTGGGGACAATAAGCTCGAAATTTTAATTTCAACATGAGGTGAAAGTTATGCAATCTTTTATAGTAGAACACCTTCTAGGCGAAGTAGTAGATGTTTACTGTGGAGGTCCTGATGTTTTTAATGGAAAGGTCACAGCCTGCGCAGACAACGTGTTAACTCTCGACCAAAATGGAAAGCATACTCACATAGCAATCGATAAAATAATAGCTATTTGGCGCACTTAAACGCTAACAGTTATAGAATAAAAGAACATTGAATCCTTAAGTCAAGAACTCTGGAAAAGTTTCGAAGCTTTAGTACTTCGCTTTTTCCAGTAGATTTTAAGTTAAAAATGTGAAATCGTCCTAGAAGTCGTGAATTTAAATCTATTAATTATTTTCTTGTTTTTCGTATTTTATGCTTTTTTGCAGCTTTTTGCATGTGATGCAATAAATTCCCTCATCAATTTTGCTCCAAGCATAGCTGTTTGCCCGAAATCGTATTCAGGAGCAATTTCTACAACATCAAAAGCCATTGAGAAAGGAGCAAGCGTCCTTATTGCAGTTCTTACATCCCTCGCACTCAAGCCGAAAGGTTCAGGCGTACCAAGACCAGGGGCATAAGCAGGGTCTATAGCATCCATATCAAGAGAAAGGTATATCTGGCTGCAGTCTAGCCACTCAAGAGAGTCTTTGATGATTTCTACAATACCAGTAGATTCCACATCATCGGTTGTATAATATTTTAGATTATTTTCCTTAGCAAAAACCCATTCTTCTTCCGGGCCGCTTCTGATACCTATAGAAACCAGATTATCAGTAACCTCATTAAGGATGTTTCGGGATACACAAGCATGGTTATGCTTAAAACCCCTATATTCTTCCCTTAAATCGAAATGAGCATCCAGAACAAGGACCCCAAAATCATCTCCTGCGAGTTCGGCACAGGCTTTCACCATCGCAAAAGTAAGAGAGTGTTCTCCTCCAAGCATAATAGGAAGTTTTCCATCGTTAAAAAGATCCTTTACAGCTTCGTAGAGGTTCTCCAGAGTCTCATCAACTGAAGCTGAGGTTTCCAGGTTTCCAGCATCATATATTGGAAGATCGACAAGATCTATGTCGAAAGTAGGGTTGTAACTCTCAAAATTAGCAGACGCCCTTCTCATGGCATCTGGAGCCCAACGGCTGCCTGCCCTATAAGAAGAGGTATTATCAAAAGGAACGCCAAAGATAACATAACGTGAAGATTCATAGTCTGCAAGAGCATCTATAAAAGAATTAGGTAAAAACATACTTTAACCTGATATGAAATTATTTGCTTAAAAAAGAATGACTCAGGCTATTAACCTGAGTTTGCACATGACTTTAGAAAATTTATGTCCGTATATCGAGCTTGACCTTGCTAAGGGCTGTGATGTAAGAAATCTCTTCGCCCTCTTTGACTTTCTCCTTGAATTCATCAGGAATTACGATCTCAAAGGTTGAGAAGTCTCCCATATCCATGAGCTGGGCAATGTCGCCAGTAATTGAAATTACCTGGGCAGACTTTCTTTCCACAATAGGGACGTATACTTTGGTTGCAACCGAACCTATGAATGAGCGCTTTTGGCCGTCAAAGAGTCCAATAGCCTCTATTCTTGCCTTTGCAGCTCCGTGTTTTCCCGGCTTGGACTTGGTAATGCTCTTTATGATGCATGCCTCGTCATCAATAATTAAATATTTCCCTTCTTTAAGTTCTTTTACTTCTACCTGCTGTTTCATAATAATTCTCCCATAAGTTTTAAAGTGTTTATAAATAAGCTGTAAATGTCATTCCGGATTTGTCGAAGGCTTTCCGTGACTCCGGTAAAGTGGTATAAGAAGGCTTTTCTAATTTTTAAGCCTGACTCTTATTTTATCTATACATTGCTTAAGATCTGCATAGAAAAACTGGAAAAATATTCCGAGCTTGAGGTGTCTGCAGAGTCAATCTACAGGTCGAGAACTAATACGATTAATTATCCTTGACTATATAACGCTTGTGCGAGATTTTGAGTCTTTAAACGGGATTTCCGGGAAAACTGCTAGAAAAAATTGGAAAAAATTTACAAATTACAGTAAATTTTGGATTAAAATATTGAATATTAAAGAAAAAAGGCATTGTTAACTAAACATAGTTAACTCTTTATTTCTGTATTTCATCAATAGAATAACCGATTACTTTAGCATTTCAAGACTTTTTGTATAACACTTTGTCTTTCTTCTCAATCTTGCTAGAAAATGCCTCAATATGCTGTTATATCCCTCAACTGTAAATGTTTCTGCTTTTGATTGAGTATGACTCTTTTCTGGAAGAAACTCTGCATATGCTCTCCAGTGATCTGTCATTACTTCTCCAATCTCTTTTTTCTTCACTTTTTCCCAGAGTAGTTTTCCAGTTTCTGTTCCTCTGCTACCAAAAGAGCAGTTGATGAACTTTTTCCCAACTCTATCAACAGCAATCCAGATCCAGCAATATTTTTTTTGTTACCGATGTAAGTGTGCATTTCATCCATTTCAACAATAGATATCTCATTTTCACTTTTTAGGTCCTCTAACTCCTGACCAAATTTCTTTATCCATCTTTGGACAGAAACATGACTCACCCCTAAAAATCTTCCTATTGAACGAAAGCCCAATCCTTCAAGGTAAAGTTGTAAAGCCTGTCTTTTAACAGAAGCGGAAAAAGCAGTTGATTTTAGTTCTACTGTATAGTTATAGCCACAATCAGAGCATTTGTACCGTTGACGCCCGCCAACTATACCGTTCTTTTTGTGACTGGAACTATTGCATCTGGGGCAGTTCATGAAGAAATATACTTTCTAATAGTATATAACTATGTTTAAGTATCAAAGCCAGAAAAAATTTATTATCCTCCAAAATTTATCGCTTTTGGAACTGGCAGTACAATAAATAAATGCCTTTGTATTTCTTTTCTACTATCTTTTATGTTATTTTTGTGACCATACAACTTTAGCTTTGTTTTTCTATATTATTGTTTTATATCATTGTGCCTTCCATATTGTTTTTTAAGTTTTTCTTGACATATAAGACCAAGTTTCTTCAATTTTTCTGGTTTTGGCACTCCTTTTTCATCCCAGCCACGGTAATGATAATATTCCTTAATTGCAGCCTCAAATTCTTGCCTGGGGAGCCCATATATTTCATATCCCTGGTTTTCAAACAGCCTTTCTGGAAGGATATCATCTTTCCAGGTGAAACCTGCTTTAAGATTATAGGTTCTCTCAAGATTATAGATTCGTTCTCCTATTTTCAAAAGCTCAGCAGGCGAGATATCAATGCCTGAAACAGATAATAAAAGAGCTGAACAAAGTTCTTCATTAAAAACAAAACTTGAAAACGGACAGAACACAAGTGAATCCAATACAGCAGTAAAGTTTTCAAAAACCTGGAGAATACCTGCTTTTCCTTTAAGGCTCAGACTGTCAAGACTAACAGCTCTTCCAAGAACTTCAGGACCTACCATGAAAGCATTTAGATAATCTCCACCATGGTTAGACGTGGCATAAGCTAGAGCCTGTCCTCTTATTCCCCGCGGATCAAAACCTCCAAGTTCAAGCCCCTTTACATCCATACTCAACTCTTCTCTTTTAATGCCTGAAAAATATTTTCTAGCTCCTTTTCCAAGAGGTCCTCCCTCTCCGATTTCTAGGAGCAAGGATTCCAGTCCATTAGCTTCGATTACTCCAGGTTTAAGTTCAGCACAAGCGCCGAGCATAGAACCTGCCGATATAGGATCAAGCCCATAATCCTTGCATATTCTGTCAGCTTTGAGTACAGAAGTCAGGTCAGAGTTATTAAGGTTAAATCCGAATGCCCAGAGAGAATCATAATCTGGCAGTATTTCCCCTGTTTCTTTGATTCTCTTTTTACAACCAAATGGACAGCCAGAGCAGCTTTCTTTTTCAAACTCGAAAGTGGATTTGATATATTCTCCTGAAAAAGCATCTGCAAAAGAAATCTTCCTTCTGGAAAAGTTTCTGGTAGGGATGAGGTTCGTGTAGTCCAGTAATTTTACAAGTGTAGATGTGCCATAATTTGCAAGCCCTTTGGAAAGAAAGGGGCTTGCATCAAAAAGCTTCAGAATTTTAATTTCAAGTTCTCTGAATCTCTCAGGATCAGAAGGTAAAATTTCTTTATCTCCTTTCACTACAATGGCTTTAAGCATTTTTGAGCCAGCAACTGCACCCAAACCGCCCCTTCCGCTATGTATAGAATCAACAACAAAAGAAGAGATAAGAACCTGTTTTTCTCCTGCTCTGCCGATGCAGGTAACACTTCCTTTACTTTCAAGAGCCTTTGTACAAGCTCTGATATTCTTTCCCCATAATTGGGCTGCAGATACGATTTCAACCTTTCCTTGTCCTATTTCTATATATGAAGATCTTTTTGCCTTTCCATTAATAATCAGAGCGTCAATCTTGGCTTTTTTGAGTTCTTTCCCGAAATCTCCACTCATATTCCAGCTAAATATTGTGCCTGTCAAAGGCGACTTAGAAGTAAGAACTGCCCCTGAAGACATTGGAACAAGACCTGAAAGCGGTCCTGAAGTGAAAATTAAAGGGTTGGCAGGACTAAGAGGATCAATACATGGATCTGTCAGATCGGAAAGAAGCTTGACTCCTAGACCTCTCCCTCCAAGAAATCTGAGAATTAATTTTTCATCAGTTTCGATGACATTAATAGATTCAGTACTAAGGTCTACATATACTGTTTTTCCTGCCCAGCGATTCATATTGAGTACCTCTTTTCTGTTCGGATCCAAGTTTTCAATCCTGTTTTAAGAATCTTTTTCACTGATACCTAATTTAACTCAATATTCCTCATTTTCTTAGAAATAAAAATCATCAAAAATAAAACTTATTAGCCGGTGATCAACGAATACATTAGAGACACGTAAGGATAATTAACCTTTATTATTCCTGTTCAAGAACCTAGAAACATAATCTATAGTCTTAATGGCAATTAGTCCTGTAAACGCGGTGAACATACCAAAAAAAGCAGCGATTATATAAGGAGCAAAAGGTGAAGAAGCAACTATATCTGTGCGCGCAAGGTACCATATAATACCCTCTCCCTCATTTACGGGGATAGCATATGCAAGCACAAAAGCAATTGGTAGCCCAATAATTGATCCCGCAATGCTCAGTTTTTTATTTATTAAGTTTGCGTATAAAAGAACAAAGGAAATACTAACAGGTATTAACAAGAAAAATACTGGTAATATTAAAACAAATACTAATCCTTCATCCAATTAATTTATCTCCTCAGTGATTTTTTCATAAACTTATGTTGATCTGAGTTTTTGAGGACGCATTACCCATCTATGTGCTGCAAAGAAACTGACAACGTTACACACAAGTTAGAAATTAAAAGTTAAAAATGAAGTTATTTCTACAAATTATTAGATTGTGATATTTATGAGATATTTCATTCATTTTACTCTTCTTTTTTCCATAGAATATCTTGAATAATGTAAATACAGGATAAATATAAAATATTTTTTGATGATTGTATACAAAGAGGACTCTAGGAAAATTTTATTGTTTGAGAGATTTGGCTAGAAGTTCCTTAAAAGTACGTATTGAATGATATACATATCAAGAAAAACAATATTTTGAAGATATTGAAAGAGCCATCCTTTAAGATATAAAAATCTCACATATTTTTGTATGAATCTGGAGAAACCTTACATCGTTTCGATATATGCCATTCTCCGTAATGAGAAAGGCGAGTTCCTTCTTCTCAGGAGATCGGAAAACTCTCGCAGCAACCCAGGAAAATGGGACCTGCCAGGAGGAAAACTGATCCGTGGAGAACCTCTCGAAGAAGCTGTTGTACGTGAAGTATGGGAAGAAACCGGAATTTCAATTATACCTGGAGAAATTTCAGGATACACCATATTTGAACTGCCGGAGAAAAAAGTTATTGCCGCAATATATGATGGAGGGTATATTATTGCTGATGTGAAGTTAAGCGACGAACACATAGAATATGCCTGGACATCTCTTAAAAATATATTAGAATTGAATACTCTTCCTGATTATTTCAAGGAATTCTTTAAAAGGTTCGCTGCGGAAAATAAAGAACCTCCAAAAATGTCTATTTAAAGCCTATCCAAAAAGCGATTGTTTGCTACATATTTTATAATATTTTACATGAAAAACGGAAATTGACAAATAATATTATTACAAACAGTTACTTGAAATATTTTTCACTTCTGCAGTAATTTAACCTGGCATTAAACTTAAATTTTTGTATATTTTGTATAACATATTTTTAACACTGCTTATAATTGAGACTTCGAAAATTAATTTCACGGTTATTATGTTATTTTACCTTATTTTAAGATATTAAGGATTAAGTGAGCTTGTTTTTAGAAATAAACTTTGAAAATAATTTTATCCGAGAAAAAAGGCTTATATCTAAGAACAAATTTTTTGGTCATTATCTCGTTAACAGAGTGAAAGAACTATGACTTACGCAACTAAATTGAAGAATAGTAAAATTCACGTCTTAGTTGAGTTTGTCCTAGGAGGACTTATATGAAAAAATGTTTTTCATCTACGGTTTTATTAGGTATACTATTCTTGCAAGTAGCTTTAGCTATTATACCATTAGTTGGAGTAGTTTCAGCTGCAGGCAATGTCACATCTTCAAACAATAGCACAGGCAATCTCACAATTAATGACTTTACTTGTAATATTATTCATGGGACTGTTCCTATGGAGACAAGATTAACTGGTAATGTAACCGGCAAAGTTACCAAGTGGAAATGGGAATTTTATAATCCACAAATTAACCATTGGTCTTATAGCGGTGGAAACGGAAACGATGTAACTACTTCTCATGAATTTGGGAGAGCTAAAGCTTACGGAGTTTTCAACGTTACTTTAATTGTAGTTGGACCTAATGGTAGTGATTCACTTAAAAAGATAGATTATGTAGTAGGAAATAGAAACACTACAGGTCTGCCAACTGCTAATTTCTCTGCATCCTCTACTTCTGGATATGCACCATTGAATGTAACATTTACTGACAAGAGTAAAAATGCATCTACAGCTTTATGGTATTTTGGATTGACAAATACGTCAAAAGAAAAGAACCCAACATACACTTTCAATAATCCAGGAACTTATAGAGTTGTTTTAGAAGTAAGCAATGGAAGAGGCTGGGATGCAACAGCTCAAGAAATAACTGTTCTGGGACAACAGAAAATTATTCCTGAAGCAGGTTTTGATGCTGATACTTCCAATGATCTCGATGTGCAATTTGCAGACACCTCACAAAACGCAAATGGATGGAACTGGAACTTTGGAGACGGAACTAATTCAACCGATCAGAACCCAGAACATACATATTCCGCAGCTGGAAACTATACTGTCAACCTCACAGCAAGCAATGAAAACGGTACAGTTTCAGTAAACAAAACAATAGATGTGGAAGAAACTAGCAGCTCAAGTGATAGTAGCTCAAGTGATAGTAGCTCAAGTGATGATAGTAGCAGTAGCAGTGGAAGCAGCGTGGGAACTGCATCTATAGTAAGCAGCAGTGGAAGCAGCAGTGGAAGCAGCAGTGGAAGCAGCAGTGGAAGCAGCAGTTCTTCTTCTAGCGCCAGTGTAATAACGGTTGCAAATGAAAGTAATGACAGTACAGTGAACGCTAGTAGCACAAACAGTACTAACGTCAGTGCTTCTCCTGAAAATCAAAGCAATGTAACGGTAAATGAAACACAATCTAACAATACTCAGGGCCTTGAACAAAACAACAGTACAGCAGCTACTGAACAGACGTCTGAGCAGACACCGAGCGCAAACAATTCTAGCGCAAATTCTGGAAACGGAGACAAAAAATCTCCAGGTTTTGAATCAACTTTTGGAATAGTTGGTCTGCTTGCTGCTGTGTTCTTGTATAAAAGAAAATAAGAATATATAAATTAAGCAAGAAAGAATCTCTATGATGAGGATTTAATTTCCTCATTTAAATTTTTTATAGTTATATTTAATTCTATTATCCGTTTTGAGGATATTAACAACTCTTCGTTCTTTTCTGAGATAAAATCGAATTTGAAACTCTGTAGTACATATAAACTCTACCAATTATTTCATTAGAATTTTGATGAAAATATTATTTTTCTAATTTTAAGCTTATCTAAAACTAATTTTGAGATTTCAAATAGATTTTAATCAAGATGTATTCGAAAGTTACTTTAAAACAAATATTTACTTAAAATATTTTTCTTCAAGTGTTTTCCTTTTTTTCCTGTTATATTGCCAACTTACCCCATAGTACAGGAGAACAACAAAAGCTGCAAAAGTTCCCACAAACAATAAAGACCCATATCTGCTTAAGAGAAGAGGATTTATCTCATCTCTTTGCTCGTATTCGGGATACATAATATCTTGCTTGTCGCTGCTGTGTCCTAGACCTAGAGCATGCCCAAGTTCATGTTTTGCAATAGAAAACATTGTTTCGTCCCCATACTGACGCCAGAGTCTTCCATGGAACTTCCCTGTCTCAAGGACTATATCCACCTTTACATATCGACCATCAGATATACTGGGATGTGCATAGCCAGCAACTCCTGAAGGAGTTCCTTCAACACTCTCTAGATTTTCAACCCATTTTATTGTTATATCCGCGTCTGTAGAATTCACAAGTTTAAAAACAGGTGTGAATTTGAGGTTTCCGTTTCCTCCATTTTCCCAGTATTCCATAGCTTTTTCTACCTGTGAATAATAAGTAGGACTGTAGTGTCCGGGTACATTACGGTCATCTATGTATACCGTGATAGGAGAATGATTCCAAGGATGATCCAAAATTATTTCCTGATTCGCTTCAGATTCGGCCGAGAATATTGGTAAAACAAATATTGTCAGTAATAGCATAACGAAAAATTTAATTTCAAATATTCTTTTTTGAGTTATAAAAATCGGCCTCCAGAACAAAAGATATGAACCTTAAAAATATGACATAAAACAACTCTTGCATGTGCATGAGCTATTCTTAGTACTAACTTTAGATCAGAGTTTAATCAAAGGGTAAATTATTCAAAATTATATTGGATTCTTATGAGTACTACACAAAATCATAAAATTCTAACTATTATTTATTGAGTCTGTCAATTTATTCAATAGTAGTTCTAGAGATATCACAGATCTCACAATTCGAATCTTGGCATTGAATATCGTATTCATTTCCATTAGCAGGGAATTCAGACGTAAGTGCTCTTGTACTTTCGGCAAGTACTGCAGCATTGGAAATTGATGCTCCTATCATAATTGCAGAAAATATTTTTTCTTTATTTATTCCTCTTCTTTTTGCAACTCTGATGTGCATCTTCAAGCAATGCTCGCATCGAAGAGCAGAAGCTACACCTATTGCAATAAGCTCAACTGTCTCTGGATCAAGGTTCTTAAATTCCCTCATTATAGAGTTCTCATAAAGTATTTTCGGAATGAAGAGTTCCGGAAGATCCTTCAGGAAATTCACTATATAAGGGATTTCACCATACTGATTCCGGATATCTTCTAGAAGTTCAGGAACGGCTTTTTCGGGGTCTTTTTTCAAAATTTCCACAATCTCTTCAAGTTCCATACGAAACCACCTTCGTATATTAACGTGGAAAAAGGAATGAGACGCCGTTTTCTGGATAAGATTTTACTGTATAAAGGATAAGTGAAAAGACACAAACCCAGTAAAATGTAAAGCAAATGAATCTTAACATAACAGAATCCGGGTCAAATTGTAAAACCAACGTCAGACTTAGATTTGAGTTTTATTAATATATAATTATTCATTTTCGATCGAGAAATACTTGCAAGCTCGGAAAGAGTGACTCCTTCATCAAATTCCAACTTTTCAAGCTTTTCGTGGAATTCATCATAAGGTAACTTGACCCTAACTCCGTTAAGCTGAAGAGTGAGAGGGGCAGGAGAAAGTACAGTTTGAATTTGTGGTACTTGATTCTCAATTTCTTTCATGACTCTGGCAGGGAGTACCGCTAGCGGATCTTTTGCCTGCTGTTTACGGATATTATCGGCAATCTTTCCAACTTCTTCATTGAGTTTATCAAGAGCGTTCATCTCTTCTGTTTTTCTTAACCTATGAGAAGTTCTCCCTATATTTCCAACATAAAGATCTGCTCCAGGTACCTCTTCGGTTTTTAAGTCAGGTCCGCCTGTAACCACAATAGGGATTTCTATGCCTTCAAAGAGCTTTGGCTTCTTGTTTATTATGCAGTCACTGAAAGATCCGAACGTGAAAACTGCAATATCATGCTCGTTGATAAGTTTCCTTTCGTAATCCATTGAAAGGGATACTCTACGTCCCATTCCCCTTGCAAGCCCTATCATATTTGTATTGGCTCCAGGGTGGCGGAGGTACTCTGCTATATCACAGGCTGAGTGTGGGAGGTGATGGGAAGCAAGGGTTGGAGAAACAACTGCAATCTCGACTCCAGTAAGAGGAGCTTCTATCAGTATTCCAAGAAGTTCGTCAGATTGCTTTTTCACTATCGAGATATCTTTCTCCGGAATAAGCATTATAAGGTTGACTTCAGTTCCTGTAACTACTTTCTGAATTATGTAGCCGCCCAGGTCTTCCAGTAACTCAATTAAAAGTCCATGCTTGTGGACGCCACCTGTATAAAGATAAGGTCGGAGTACAGCCATCTTACTTATTCCCTCCTTTCATCAATTCTTCAAGTATCGCCTCTGCTTCCTCTATCCATTCATGTTTTAGTGCTTCCTCGGAAGCAACAAAAATAAACTGGTTTCCCTTATACAGATGATAGCGAACTCTAAAACCTTCGGGAGTAACCCGAATTGCAAAATCAACAAGGTTTTCATGAAGCCTGTGCCTGGGATCTGCAACCATCATATCTTTAAGAAAGACTTCTTCTTCCTTTGGTTTATCCGAACTTATGGTTACAGTCCAGCGGTCAGGTTGGCTGATGTTTGCTTTACCGTAGCGCTCCCAGAGTTTTCTCAGTAATTCTGGAATGTACTGCTCTTTTTTAATAGAGATTATTATTTCCCCAGCAATTGGTTTTGTTTCCATGTCAGCAATATCATTTATTGTAACTCTGGTACCTACATCTCTCAGGATAATTGCCATTTGAAAAAGGGAATCTTCAGGTCTCAAAACCACTTTTATTTTCCCTATCGCTGGGGCAAGCTTGAGACTTGCGAGATTATCCTCGATAATTTTCCTGTAAAATTCCTGTTCCGAAGCAATTGCAGACTCAACAGCAAAGATCTCAAGCGATTCCATCTTTACCTCACTCCTCTACAAAGCCTGAAGCAAGCAAAGCTGCACCTACTGCCCCTATCAGGTGGGAGTTCTTAGGCACAAGGACATCGATCTTGAGAAGCTCTCCTAGAGCTTTTGGCACTCCTGCAATTAGTGAAGATCCACCTACAAGAATCAAAGGCTCTTTGACATCTACTTCCTGTAATTGCTGTTCATAGATCTGCTCTACTACACTATAACATGCAGCTGCAGCTACATCTTCAGGAGTAGCTCCTTTTGCGAGGGAATTCACAAGGGATTGAGTTCCAAAGACTATACAATAGCTGTTCATGGATACATTTTCGTGCATCCCTTTGACTGCCAGAGCTCCTAGTTCAGTAATATCTACACCAAGCCGCTTTGAGATCATTTCAAAGAAACGTCCTGAAGCGCCTGCGCAGATTCCGCCCATTGTAAACATTCCGGGAATGCCGTCCTGAACCGAGATAGCCTTATTGTCCATACCGCCTATATCAATAACCGTTGCACTGCCTTTTTGTTTATCAGCAAGATAAACGGCTCCTTTTGAGTTGACAGTAATTTCTTCCTGAATAAGTTGGGCTTTAAGACTGTTACCAATAAGGAATCTGCCATATCCTGTAGTACCAAGAGCCTGAATTTCTTCCCTTGAAACTCCGGCTTCTTTTAAAGCTTGTGAATATGCTTCTTCAGCACTTTCAAGGACTTTCGTTGTGGGAACCCATCCAGCACCTATTATTTTGTTGTCTCTCATTATAACTGCTTTTGTAGTTGTTGACCCTGAATCAATTCCCGCAGTCAGTCCAGTCTGAATTTCTCTGGAAAGAAGATGCCTACGTCTCACAATTGTAGTAAGAGCTTCCAGTCGAGTAAGAAGTGTTGCTGCACTGGTACTTTCTGTGAATGAATAACTGATTACCGGCAGCTTGGAGTGATTATGGATGTATCTTCTAACCTCGTTTCGTACAATAGCCCCTTCAGCACAGCGGAAACAGGTGGTAATAAAAACTCCATCCACATTGCTCGTCCCTTCGACAACAGCCTTTGCCCTGGCCATCATAAGCCTCAAATCTCCGCTTGCAGCCTCAAGTCCGAAGTCTTTGCCAATAGTGTCTAAAGATGCAACATCAATTTCAGGATAAACAAATTTTGCATTAACTTTGGCTGCAGCTTCTTCAAACTCGGGCTGAACGCCAGCATATTCAGAACCACAGGATACAAGTGCAATCTTGACAAGGTTAGATTCTTCAGAGCTCATTCCTTGTCCTCCTTTTCTGCAGAGTCTTTATCTTTATCCTTTTCATCTTCCTCAGGCTTTTCTTTAGGCAATGATTCAAGAAATACTGCAATCTTGTTTACGAAATCTCTGGCTTCCTCGTCAGACTCAGGGTACTTTACCTCAAGTACAGAAACACCTTTTGAGCGAACCAGATACTTTGTTAGTTCATTTGTACGATTACAGCCCACGCAGCCAAAGTTCGTAGGTGGGTTTTCAACTATAATTGCAGCTTCTGCCTGCTCTATAAGAGGACCTATAAGAGACATTCTTCCCCTTACTCCAGCAGGCACTTCAATTGCAGCATATTTAAGGCCCAGTTTAGGGTCTTCAGGAGTAATATTTATAGGAGGAGAATCAAGGCTGAGATTTGTGACTTTTTCTCGAATTTGGTTCATCATGGTAAGAGGCTTATGCCCAAAACGTTCTACAAGATCAGCTAGAATAAGACTATTTATAGGATAAATGAAAACCTTTGTCAAAAAACTCACCTCGCAAGCTCCTCTTCAATAACTTTTTCCAGGTCTGAAGTTTTAAGCCTGCCTTTTGTTTTTCTTGTTTCTGTTACAGATTCTTTTGCATCTAGTTCATCAAGTGCAGCCCCAATAGCAGGCAGCATCTGCACTTCTTCCCTCAAAAAATGGAATCCTGGTCTTGGACCTCCACCTCTACTTGCACGGCAGCGTCTTTCATCACCAGGAGGAAATCCCCTATCTTTTACAAAAATATGATTTTTATCCAGCTGCCGGATATTTTCGACCACTGTCTGTACATCGTCTTTAGCCCCAGATACAATAAGCCCAAAACATGTTTCCTTTACCGTAACTGGAAACTCGGACTCATAGATCTTCATAGCTGCATCTGAAGGCAGCACTTTATCCGAACTGATTACAATGTACTTTGTAACCTCTTCTTTTTTCGTTTCAGTCATATTTCGTCTCTCCTTAGCCTGGGAGACTTCACCTTAGATAAATCAATATGTGTGAATCCGTCCAAGTATTTGAATCAATTAAAGTACTGTACTTACTTAGTAATATAACAGTGATATTACTTTTTTAATATATTAAAATTAATATATATATACATCGTTATCAAATTGTTCCTGGTATTTACAATTAGGTTCATTCGCGTACAATTTCAGTTACGTATATAGCATCTCCTTCTTTAATACCATGGAGTTTTTCAGGATTTATTATCCGGCCGACAATATTAGTTGAGGAAAATTTTTCTCCGGTTGGACCAAAAAGTTCGTCGTCTCCAAGTCTCACACCTATAGTTCCCATTCTCTTTGCCGCCTGGTTCGTAATCCCGATTTCTCCGCCAAGTACCTTATCCGTGGGTGCATTTTCTGGAAGAATTTCCTTATATTTCACGACTTCTTTTTCAGTTTTAAAAAGGTAAGTATCGTCATATATCATATAAACAGGCAATTTCCCAACGGTTTTCGTCTTAAGTTCAAGACCGTGGCGGAAAAAGTTCACAGATTTGGGAGCTTTTTCAGGATAAAGCTCGATTTCAATAATTTTTGCTTTGGGTACCGCATATGCAGTTACTTTTGCATCTCCAAGAATTTCAAGGGTCGTTGGCGGATCCTGCCTGACAATTATCGCGTCTTCACCAGTATATCCGTCTTTTACCAGTTCAATTCCTATGGACGAAAGTACAGGTTCTACTTCCTCAAAACTATGCCCCAGAAGAACTATCTGGGGAGGAAGGCTTTCAATAGCAAGTTTCTGTCCTTCTTCTGCTAACTTGACAAGTTCAAGCCCCTTCGTCACTTGTCCTACTACCGAATGCACAAGGCTTGAAGGACGATCTTCTTTTGAAATATAAGCTCTGCCCAACCCATATCCAATTGTTCGGACAGAAATTACACCTTCTTTCCTTGGCTCAAAATTTTCGTAAGGAACGGGTTCTCCTTTCAAATTATCATCTGAAACAAAGGAACTGGTAGTAACGTCTACATTGAGAGTTCCCTCACGGGTCAATGCATAGAAATGTTCTGCCCCTTTGGGAGCATTCCTGAATAGTTCTACTTCAAAATAAGTAAATATCTTGTTTCCGTCTTCGAGTGGAATAGAAAGATCAGTTGTACAGGTTTTTTCTGAAATTTGTTCCCATTCTATAATTGGCTCGATACCAAGAATGGAATCATCTATGGAAAGACTGGATAAAATATTTTTCCCGGCCACAACTTCTGCAAAAATTCCATCTTCAGGAATCCCATATTCTGCAGTATGTCTCTTAAATGAGAAAATCAGATGAGTATTGTGAGGATCAAATCCTCCTGCTCCAAACATTACCTCAAAAGCTTCAAAACTCCTTGTCTCACGAGAAGGTTTAATTTCAGCTTCAAAAGGCCCGAAAGCCAGGGCTTCAGGACTTGTCCAATGAACAGTTTTTCCTTCATATTCTTTAAAGTGTTCAACCCATAATTTTCCTGAAGGAGATTCAGGATCTTTAATTTCTATCCTGAATTCTCCTCTGGGAGTATTGATAGCGTATTCGGTGATTGCTTCTGTCTTTTCTTCGGCGAGTTCTTTCAGAATTCCGACCGCTGTACCGGTTATATAGGGGGCTCTGGAAACCTTGAGAGCGTCTTCAAGGGTAGAGCCTACAGGTAAAGTATATTTTTGCCCGTTCACCTCTACGCTGATCTTATTACTCGTAATAGGCACCTCATTTTAGTATTATTTTATACTAAGAGGTGGGAGCATATTTATATTTATTCTGTAGCTTGGATCTTCTCTTCTTCAGTAAGTTGAGCTAGTATTTTTTTAGGTTCACCTATGTCTACAATCTTCCCGTTACGCATAAGTGCGACACGATCACATATTTCAGTTACGAAATCGAGATCGTGAGAAACTACAACAAACGTTTCACCTATATCTTCTCTAGCTTTAAGAATAGAATTTGTCACCGATACTTTGGTGATAGGATCCATAGTCCCAGTTGGTTCATCCATAATGACGATTCTCGGTTCCTTGATAAGAACCTGTGCAAGTGCAATTCTATGCCGTTCCCCTTCACTCAGTTCATCAGTCATTTTAGGTAAAATAGCTTTTGCCGTATTTTCCTCAAAGCCTGAAGCTTTAAGAGTAATTACGGCTTTTCTAACCCCGAGTTCAAAGGGAAGATCAAGACTAATAGATTCTGTAAGGTTATCAATTACTGAGCTATGAGTGTAAAGGCCATATTCCTGGTGAAGGAATCCCATATATTTAGTCGCTCTACCTTTATTTTCCACTCCTAACTTAGTCATGTCAACCCATTCATCCCCAACGCGAACCTCAACTTCTCCGGATGTTGGAGGTAAGATTCCCATAAGAATTTTTGAAGTTGTAGTTTTTCCAGCTCCGCTTACTCCCACAAGTCCAAAAATTTCTCCTTCTTTTACATCAAAAGATATACCATCTATAGCCCTTACCACGCCCCGATCAACTGAAATATAACGTTTTGCGAGATCTTTTACCCTGATAATAGGCTCCCCAACCATGACATTCTTTTCTTGCCTCACTAAAGATACATTTTGCATAAAAGTTGAAGAAACCTCAAGTGGATTCCCTTCCTTAACTATCTCCCCATTTTCAAGCAAAATGACCTTGTTCGCCAGTTGCTCAATAACCTCAGGCCAGTGTGAAGTCAGAATCATGGTCATGTTATAGTTCTTGACTGCCCTAATCATAGCATCATGAACAAGCTTTGCATTCATGGGGTCAAGAGTACCTGTAGGCTCATCAGCTAACAGGAGCAAAGGATTTCTAACAAGCTGTCTTGCAAGTACAACTCTCTGTTTTTCCCCACCCGAAAGTTCTCTTGCAACATGCATCATGCGGTGACTCAAGTTTACTTCTTCCAGCAGTTCGACAGCTTTTTGCATGGAATCTTTTCCTGTATATCCGATTTCAGTCAAAGAATTAATAACATTTACAATAACTCGTTCATCACCATAAAGAGCAAAAGTGCGCTGAAGCATGATAGCAATTTTTTTGGTGATATCTCTTCTTATAGGATCATAAAGGGAAAGTTTTACAAAATCCACTTCAAACGCTTCTAATGTATCTCCACAGATAGGACATTTCTGACCAGTTTTACTGGGGAGCTCTATGTATCCACATTTTGAACAACGGGATAAATGATATATGACCTCACCTGAGATCTTTTCAAAAGATTCTGTGCCGCGCAGAACGTGCATCAGGATTGTCTTTCCGGATCCGCTTTTGCCGAGAATCCCAACGATATCTCCTCCGTTAATACTTAAACTTACGTTTTTCAGGGCTTTGTGACCGTCAAAATCTACGGTCAGGTTTTTGACTTCAATAAATACTGGCATGGATTTTCCTCCGCAATTATGAGCTGCAAAACATTCTGGTGGTTTTTACCCACCTAAAATATAGTTCAATAATGAAAAACACTTACTACAACTGAACAATACATTAATACAAGCAAAGAATTTCGCACATTTGGGCAACAACTACATAAGATTAAAGGTTACATAAATCTAACGCATTATTTTTTCACTGTTAACATTCAAAGTAGCATTTAAAGTCAAGTTAATCTGATGAATTTGCCTAATCAGCAATTTAATTTCGTGTAATTATACTGGCTCTTGAAATATATCTATTCATCTTAATATGTTGATCAGTTGGCAACATGAGCTCATTAATATATAATTTCTTATATGTTACAGAGCTTTTACCACATCCACAACTTTTATTATATTGTCAATTACCACGTCTGCCGCTTCTCTGAGTTTCTCAGGTCTTTTGTCCCCCTGTTGAGTGGTCATTATTCCTACGTCTGCTGCTCTAAATGCCAATATATCGTTGATCCCATCTCCTACCATTACTACTTTTCCATACTTTTGTTGTAGTTCACGCACTATTTTTTCCTTCATAAAAGTATTTGATAAAGCAAAGACCCGTTCCTGAGGAATATTTACGTAATCAGCCAATTGCACGAGAGCTAATAAACTATCTCCAGAAGCAATGTAGGTATCTACTTCCATGGCATGAAGAGTCTGAACGGTTTGTAATGTGGTACTAAATACTTGCCCGCCTGTGCTAAGTACATAAGGTATGCTTCGGGCTTCAGAATCAACTATCAGGCCTGCTGCAATATGAAAAATATTTGGACATCGAATTGCAACCGTTTCCAATACATCATGTACATCACCCATACTAGGAGCTATTTCCCTTATAATTTCACATGCAATATCCGATGTAAATTTTCCTTTTGAACAGCTTATACCTATAGGGACTCTATACTCTTTTATAAAATCAGATAAAAGCATATCTCTTCTTGAATGCAGTATGATGTCACTTTCGACATTTAGAACTACAAGCCCGCATCCATTCTTTTGTGCAACAATGGCAGTGCTCTCGATGTTTTCAAGGATATTCCCAGTGCTGACTTCCTTTGCAACTCTATACATATGCAGGAGAGTTCCGGCGCTGTCAAAGACCACTGCAATTCTTTTGGACATACAAAGTGATTAAGCTTTAAGATAAAAAATCTTTGCAAAAATTAGGAAATACAAAAGAGATTTTATAAAAAAGATGTGAAGAAAATATTACTTCACACAATTGAAGCCCCTGAAAACAGGACACCAACAAGAAATCCCAGGATTACTCCAGAGTTCAAGAAAGGAAGTCCTGCCTGTGGTTTTCCTTTCATTACCAGAATAGAAAGTACTGCATGTCCTGCAAGGGTGCCTAAAATAGCACCAATAACTGGATAGGAAATTCCATTACTTTTTAGGAAAGCGTTTGCTGAAACTACCAGCAGAGTAGGCATAACTGCATCTCCAAGGCCCATAAAAAAAGCTTCATGCTGTTCTCCCGACTTGAAGTCTTCCTTCAAGAAAGAATAGTTTAAATGTTTCGGGATCACGAATAGAATTGGAAGCTTTAGATCCATTATTCCTTCAGCCATAGACACCATATGCTTTGTTTTGTATACCGAGATAGCATCGTATATTGCAAGGAGCAGTAGGAGTACTATTGTGGGAACGATTGAAAGAGAAATTCCTATCAGGGCACTGACTCCAGCTGAAATACAAACTCCCACAATGTCAACTATGTACCATTCTGGATATTTGTAAAGCAGCGCTGTTATTCCTATAGATATCACAATTGAAGCAATGGCTTCAAATCCTGAAAGGAATGGAATAAGGGTAAACAGAGCAAAGAACACATAATATAGAGTGCTTAGTATAGCGAAGTAAATGGAGAGGCTGATTATCCATTTCATGTTCTTCTTTAGTGCCACGAGAACAAGTAGGGTAAAACCCAGTGTTATTACAATATAATATATTGAATTGGACACCTGACTGGGGTCCTCAAAAGTCTGCATATGATTAACTTCCATAGGGGGGGACAAAAAAAGTGCGAGAATCTGCACTATTATAATAAGTCCTCCCATGGATAAAATGGGTATATAATCCTTAATTGATTGTTCACTGGAACTCAAGTGCTAAACTCCTTAATTATTGAAAGTATGCTTAATTTATTCATATTTTTAATGTACACTCTTTTTAATGTACTCTTATCTTCAATTACTCTAGACTGTCTTTCCTCTAGACTGCTGATATAATAACTTTACCTAGAGAACACTTTCGCTTCTTTGTACATTTCAACGTGAGGAATTTTCCACAACACATTTCTCATATATCCCAGTGATACATGTTTCTTTGAAGAAACAATAATGAAAAGTAGCGAGATATTATCATAAATAAATAGCTTGCGAAAAAAATTATATAATACATCTGATTAAAAACTAAACAAAATAGAAAAGAGTAAAAATAGAAAAGCAGTAAATACTTTAATTGAGGTGTCTCTGCTTATAACTTTAAAATATGGATATAAAAAAATACTCTTGTATGCGGAAAATTTCATAGGTATGTTAGAGGTATACAATGGAAACTAGAGATACAATATTTCTTGTTGTGATGGTTCTGTCATCTTTCCTTCTATCCTTTGAATGGCTTAGGAGGTTTGAGTACACTTCCACGAACCCACTAATCATTCTTTCAGTAATGATTCTGGTCGGAACGCTTTCTGTTATGATTATTTCTATTAATAATAAACTTCAAGAACTCGAAGATAAAATGGAGGCAAAAGACAGAACCCTCAAAGTCAACATGGAGAACACCGAAACAAAAATTGAAGAAAGGATGAATGAGCTCTCAAGCAAAGTTGATAATGCGATTTATGAGTTCAACCGCAGGAAATATCACTAAATATATACAAATACGTTTTATAAAAATAGGAACCATCACTTTGGAAGTCTGTTTAAAAGTTTTCCTTTAGGTTTCTTGATCTCGAAATATTTAAGTGCAAGTATGAAAGGGTTGAGTCATTTTCATTTCATGAAAACTAATAATTGAGAGAAATAAAACCTCTAGATCTGCTAAAACGATTAATTTTACTTCTTTTACTTCCTTATAGCCATCGTAACCGATGTTTTTCTTTTTAGAAAGAAAAATATAATTCCAGAATAAACAAAAATATAAAAACTCTTAAAGCTCAAAAACCTGCCCATCGTATCCAAGAGGCAAAAATAAGGCTTCAATAGGATGGGGACGAAATAGATGACTGAGATGGATCAAAGCTACTTCTTTTGCATTGAGTTGTTTTGCAAGTGCCATGGCCTCCTCTGAATTCATATGTTTTTTGATATGAATATTGGGCGGCACGATAGCATCGGCAATAAGAAGGTCAGGATTTTCCATCAGCTCCATACTGGCTTTGGGAATCTCCAGGTTAGTGTCTCCTGTGATCACTACTTTTTTATCGCCTTGACGGAGTATAACCCCCGTAGGAACCTCCACAGGAGGGTGGTTGACCTTAAAAAGAGTGAACTGCAGTCCTATTAGCTCAAAAGGTTCATAGAGCTTTACATAATGATACCTGGGTTTGAGGAAGGAGACGTAACGGTCTATGTAATCAAGATTTTCCTGAACCCCATAGACATCAACCTTATCTTGAACCCTGTAGAACTCTCCGAATCCTGCGTAATGATCGTAATGCCCATGTGTCCAGATAACTCCATCTACACAGGACAGGTTTTGTTTGAGAAATTGCTGTCTGAGATCAGGACTGGTGTCAATAAGAATCTTACCTTGATCGGACTCTACAAGAATAGAAAAACGAAAACGCTGGCTTTTACCACCATGTCGAGCATCTTCACAGGCAGGGCAATTACATCCTATTTTAGGAGTTCCAACAGCGTCACCGGTTCCAAGCAATGTTAACCTCATATTACTTCTTCCTATCGTATTCTTCGGACTTGAGACCAGCTCTTTCATTAAAAGAATCTACAGCATTCAGCAGGTCCTGATGGGTAAGTATTTTACGCTCTTCGAGAAGAGCACTAAGAACAGCTTCCCTTATAACTACGCGCAGGTCCGAACCTGAATATCCGTCTGTCAATTCTGCAATTTCTTTAGTATCAAAATTTCCTTCAATGTGCCGGGTTACGATATCCAGAATATCTGTTCTCATTTCAAGGTCAGGTAGAGGAAAATGAACAATCTCGTCAAAACGTCTCCAAGCTGCACTGTCAAGCATGCGGGGGTGATTAGTCGCGGCAATAAGAAGAACTCCATGATCCACAAGGCTGATTTCGTCTATGGCTTTGAGCAGGGTATTTACTGCCCGCTTGATTGCAGCATTTTCGTCAGACGTTCTTGCTTTTGCAACGAAATCGAGCTCATCTATAAAAAGAATGCATGGATTCAGTTTCTTTGAAAGCAAAAAGACTCTATCAATGTTCTTTGCAGTCTCACCAAGATACTGGTCTGTTATCATGGAGAGTTTTACCTCAACAAACGGAATAGAGAGCTGTTCTGAAAGTGCACGGGCAACCGATGTCTTTCCGGTTCCTGGAGGACCTACAAACAAGAGTTTTCCTATATCATGAAGGCCGATTTCTCGAAGATATTCCCTGTACTCAATGGCTTTCGTAATCTTTTCAACTTCGTTCTTCTGTTCCTCGGTGAGTACAAGGTCTTTGACTTTTTGCTTTACATCCTCAGGAGCGATAATGGACACGAGTTTCAGCATATCTTCGCCCTTGTCTTCTTTCCGTATCTCCGCTACCAGTGACTCTATCCATTCCCTGTCGACTTCTTTGGGCTTTATTTTCGCCTTTGCGAGTTCATAGTTTGCGGCTTCGTCTTCCTTAATTTCTCCATAGTAATAAGCCAGCACAGGATTATTTTCAATCCGTTCCTGGGAACCATCCTGGTTTTCAAACCATTCTGCAGCAAGTTCGAAAGCGCTAAGACGAAGTTCAAAATGAGACTTGTCTATATTTATGAATGGGACATTTCGTACGATTTTTTCGAGATCCTTAAGCCCGTACAGTTTTTCAATTCGGATAAACGTGGCCGTGATAGGTTTGGGAACTGTTTTTTCGGTGCTACTCCAATAGTTTTTCCGAATGTTCTTTGGAAGATCATTTACGTCCAGTTCTGGGTAGCGGTTATAGACCTCTGCGGTCAGCAGTAGTTCTACAATATCTAATATAGTGCCTGACATGTTTTTACCTGTTGCATGCTTGGACTAATCCACTATCAAGTGTTTGGCACTCAAATGCGGGAAGTTCTTAAATCATTCTTTAAGTTGCTAAACCTAGTAATGGATTTTCTTGTATGATAAAATTTACGAAGCCCCCGACAGTAAAAGAAAACGTCGGCTGGAGATGATAACTTTATCTAGCAGAAAGCGTTATCATCTACTCTATCTCTTTCGGGAATTTAGACATATTTTCGGAAAAAGCCTTTGATGCCTCCGGAAAATGTTCTATTTTCAGAAAGTGGTTGTGTATTCTGGAAATAAAGAATTGCCTCCGTGAGATTTACTCAAGTCTTAGAGAGAATTCAATTTACATAGCTTATTTCTGGAATGGCACAGAAGTATCAAAACTTCTGCATTATCAGAACTAGTATATTAAAACTATCATTCCTAAGATTTCTCTATATAAGGAAATCCAAAATTATCCCTAGAGAGGACAATTGCATGACAAGAGAACAACTCTATTCAGGGAAAGCAAAAACTATCTATAAGACGGATGATCCTGATACCCTTATTACCGAATTCCGAAACAGTTTAACTGCATTTAACGGAGAAAAAAAGGGGAAATGGAAAAAAAAGGGTATTACAATGCTCAGATCTCAAAGAAATTATTTGAGATGCTCGAAGCAGAGGGAATAAAGACTCATTTTGTAGAAATGCTTTCTGACATCGATATGCTTGTGAAGAAAGTCGATATTATAAAAATAGAAGTCATTGTAAGGAATATTGCCGCAGGCTCTATTACAAAAAGATATCCTATAAAAGAAGGTACAATTTTTAAATTCCCTGTACTTGTTTTTGACTTCAAGAATGACGAGTACGGAGATCCTATGCTGAATGATGACATAGCTCTTGCTCTTGGGTTAGCAACAGTAGAAGAACTTGCCATCCTCCGGAAACTCGCTTTGAAAATCAACGAATTACTTGTGCCCTATCTGGACAAAAAAGGTATTTTACTTCCTGATTTCAAGCTGGAATTCGGGAGGAGAAATGGAGAGATCATCCTTGCAGATGAAATTTCATGCGATACCTGTCGGTTCTGGGACAAGAGCACTGGGCAGTCTATGGACAAAGATGTCTTCAGGTTTGACAAAGGCGACATTTCCGAGGCTTATGAAGAAGTTGCTCGGCGTATAGTTCCTGAGATATTTGAATAATCATAATAAAGGCCAGGAAGACCTGTATTAGCCATATAAAGGCTTCAAAGTTTTCCTACCTGCTTATTTTGTTTTTAGTATTGCAATAAACAATTTCTCTTTAGTTACACTGTTTCTGGTTTTGATGTCGTTATTTAATATCGTTATGTTTTTAAGAATGAATCCAGAGTCGTTTGAAAACGGAAGTTAGAAAGCATCTTTGCCTGTTGAACCCATTCAGTTTTTGCTGTGTTTACTCTACTTGCAAGGTCCGAAACTGCGGTTTCAAGAGAATCGAATTTTTGTGGAGGATTTCGAAGAGCTTCTCTCATGCCTTCCCGCACGACCCATACTCCAAGAGGAGCCCAATAATCCGGAGTTATTTCTCGGAGCACGAAGATGGAAGCCTGCCTTTTAATTTCAGCTAGATATTCAAGCACAGGCAGCCGTGCGGCATAATAGCCTCCAGCCAGAGGAGAATATCCTTTCTTTTTTTCATAGCCCTCACTATCTTCCCCAATCCAGATCGATTCTCCAGACCAGACTGTTTTTGGAAGCCAGATCTCAATAAGTTCGAAAGAGTAAGCCCGTGGAAGAATAAGAACCTCAAAATGGTTCCCAAAATGCGTTCCACTAAAAAGCTGGATCTCTGAAACCCAGGGAAAATCCTTTATGCGGTCTGCAAGTTCTTTTCCTGCCATATCATCAACGGCTGTAATCGACCAGCGCGTTGGCACGATTTTTCGTTCATTTCCTAACAGGCCAATGGAGAATAAGCGCGTAATCTGTTCAGCAGGGATATTATCTTTATAGAGTTCAAGCACGGCATCTTTTGCCAGGGCATCTGTGTCATATACAAGATAATCCACTTTTTTTGGCACGTTAGGATTTTCTGCAAGCTCAAAATTTTTGACAAGCCCCGAAGGTCCCATAGGTGTTAATATGGCATCGAATTTGAGTTCCTGTTTTGGAGCTTTGAAAAACCAGGCTTCGGTATCTACTGGCTTTTTGGCTAGAGCAAGTTCTTGAGCCTTTACAAGGAGAGGATTGTCTTTGCTGCGAGCATCTTTTACATGGAAGTTTGTGTTTGCCCTGACCATTGTGGAACGCATAGAGATAATATCTTCAATCTGCATGTTTGCCCAAGCTGAAGGCTCTTCCAAAACAGAAGCTTCGCTTTCTTTTGCCAGAGGAGGAATAAGCGGACCTGCTGACACCCTCGGATAACCGTAGCTTCCAACAAAAATAGCAGGAGGAGAGGCTCCAAAAACCGAGTCTCCGGATATCACAGGAGCAATTGATTCAAAAGACTTGAATTTCTCAAGAATTGGACAATGAGGACGCCCACAAATTCCTTTTCCTTTACACTTTATACACAGAGCATCATTCACTTTAAATCCATATCCTCACATATGATACAGGGATTGGCTTCAGGAGCATTTTTATATAACCAACCGGACCCGGACTTTTGAACAAAGCTACAAATTGCACACATGCCTTTTGTTTTTTCCTGAGAGGACAAGCCTTGATTTAAAAGTATTGATGCAAATTTTTTTATTTCCTCTTGAGTTTCCTTAGAAAAATCAACTTCAGCTCCACGTTTTTCACTCACATATTGAGATACTGCAGCCCTTGATAGCTCCAAGATCTCCGCTACATCTTGCTGTGTGCATCCGTATTCAAAAATCAGTGCTCTGGAAAGCTCTGCCCGAATTGCGGGTAAGACTTTCTGTACCATTATTTCACACGTCGTCTTCATAGGAGACCAACACCACATATATCACAGAATTTAAATCCGTAGATTGTATAAGAAAGTTTCTTATTTATTATATTATGTTTTTGTTTATTAAGTATATATTTTGTCCCCATAAATTTACCGACAACGTATACTACCTACATACCGACAAAATTCTATTACTCCGGGTCTGAATAGATATTATTAGACCCGGCTTACCCTTGGAGGTTGATCAGGATTTTAGTTTTTAATCTGTTCAGCAGAGAAACCCTTTTCCATGAGGACTTCTTTCATGCGGGCCAAGTGATTGCCTTGAAGTTCTACAGTATTTCCTTTTACTGTACCACCGCATGCAAACTTTGATTTAAGATAAGTAGACAGTTCGTGAAGATCTATTTCACTTGCATCGAAACCTTCTACAACGGTGACTTCTTTTCCGTATCTTCTTCTGTTAACTTTCACAGTAATTCTCTGTTGCTCTTTTGCAACTTCTTCGCAAATGCAAAGTTCTTTTGGAAGCCCACATACTGGGCACATTCCGCTGCTCATTTGTTGGTATATCCTCCGAATTTGTAATCATCATATATGTAATTTACATCTAAAAATAACTAATAGATATAAAGTACTTATCGATGAAGGTATTAAAGCCTAATGGTATTTTTCAGGCACTTTATGCTGAATTTCAGTAATAGCCGTAAATTGACTACAACGTAAAAAGCCATCCAATGCTTTATTATGTTTTAATTTTTTTGTTTAATTCTGTGTGTTTGTTCGTATAATAAAATATAATAGTTTGATTTTCTGAAAAGTTACAGGCAACGAGTAAAAAATCTGGAAAATATAGAGAATGTTCGGATACTAATATTTAGGGAAAGAATATAAATCGAAAAAGCTAAAAATTGCTTAAAATCCCCGCTTTAACCGGAAAAGCATCTCTTATTCATCAAGAAATTAGATATATCTTGAATTCCATTTCCTTGTATTATCTGTATTATACTGATATATATACTTCTATTATATAAATACAACAGAATAAAACAAATAAATACAATAATTTACATTAGGGGGAACCTGATGAATGAACTAAACGATTTAATAGGTTTTGTAAATGGAAATAGTATAAGGCAAAAAATACTCTCCTTACTTTCCTCAAAAGGAGAAATGGAAGGTAAAAGAGTATCAAAAACCCTGAGAGTTGCATATCCCACCATTGCAAAAACTCTAGATGAACTTGAAGAAAAAAAATTGATTACAAAAAAGGAAGAAATTTACTCTCTCACAGAATCTGGAATAAAAGTCGAAAAAATGATCCAACAAATCTAATCCTACATGCATAATATACTTCTATCTACTTTTTTAATAATATTTTTGATATATAGTTCTTTTCAAAATCAACTTTATTCTCAATCAACAGAAACTTTAAGGTAATTTCTTCGCAAAATTAGAGCGCGATAGAACTAGCTACACACAATTATAGGATAAGTAAAACATTATAAATTCAATCCCGTAAATCAGCCCTCTTGAGCGAAGCGAAAAGGGCATCGTCCTCCCGAGACGAAACTCGGGTGGTGGAACTCGGGTGGTGGAACTCGGGTGGTGGAACTCGGGTGGTGGAACTCGGGTGGTGGAACTCGGGTGGTGGAACTCGGGTGACTAGACTCTAGCGGGTTAGAAATGTTTATTAAATTCTTATCCCTTTATGTCGGCATAGACTGTTAATGCTAATATTGAAAATCTTGAATTTCAGGGAATAATTTCAAGAAAAAAAATCAAAATTCCGGCACCTAAAAAAGGACTAAGTATCAGAGGCAAGGCAATGTTACCTGAAGAAGACCTTAAGATCATAAAAAAAGAACTCGGACGAGAGCCAACCCTGGTAGAACAGGGCTGTTTTTTAAACTTATGGAGCGAACACTGTTCCTACCGTTCGAGTGCTCCTCTCCTGAAAACTTTTACTAGTAAGGGTGAAAACGTAATTATCGGCCCTGGAGACGATGCTGCAATTATAAGATTTGAAGATGGATATGTGCTTGCTATAGGTATGGAAAGCCATAATCATCCATCATATGTTGATCCGTACAACGGAGCCGCTACCGGTGTAGGAGGTATTGTTAGAGATATAATCTCTATGGGAGCTCGTCCTATAGCCCTTATGGATCCGTTATACTTCGGGCCTCTTGACACTCCAAAAAACCTTTTTCTTTTTGAACAGATTATTAAAGGAATTGCAGGGTATGGCAACTGCATAGGAGTGCCTGTGGTTAAGGGTGAGACCTTCTTTGACCGAAAATACAGCGGAAATCCACTTGTAAATGTGGTTGCAGTAGGACTCTGTAAAGAAGAGGAGATTATAACCGCTCGCTCCCAGAAAGCAGGAAACAAGCTTGTACTCGCAGGTTCAAACACAGGAAGAGATGGGCTTGGAGGTGCTTCTTTTGCCTCAAGGGATCTATCCGAGTCAGCTGAAGCTGAAGACCGCCCAAGTGTTCAGGTAGGAGACCCTTATACCGAAAAGCTTGTAATTGAAATGACGCTGGAAGCGATAAGGAAGGGATATATAAAATCCTGTAAAGATCTTGGAGCTGCTGGTCTGGGGGGCGCAAGCTCGGAACTGGCTGCTAAAGGAGGACTTGGGGCTCGAATCATTGCAGACGCAGTACCCCAGCGCGAACCTAATATGAATGCGTATGAAATCCTGCTTGCAGAATCTCAGGAACGTATGGTCTTTGAGGTTGCTCCTGAAGATGTCGATGCTGTACTTGATCTGGTGGCAAAATACGATCTTAATGGTGCTGTAGTAGGATATCTGACAGAAAAACCAAATTATACAATTGAGTTCAAAGGGGAAATTGTTGCTGATATTCCAATCGATTTGCTGACAGGTGGAGCTCCAACCTGTGAGAAACCTTCAGTAACTCCTATTTATGAGGTTCAAGAAGGTAAAGCTCCTGAAACCCCGAAAGACCTGAAAGCAGCTTTTTTGAAAGTCCTATCTTCCTATAATATTGCCTCGAAAGAGTGGATTTACAGGCAATATGACCATGAAGTCCAGTTGAGAACAATTATCAAGCCAGGAGAAGACTCTGGTGTGCTTAAGATAACTGATAAAAAAGGAATTGCACTATCCTGTGGCTGCCAGCCGAGAGCTACCCTTATTGATCCCTACACCGGAGGAAAAACTGCAGTAATAGAAAATGTCATGAACCTTGCAGTAAAAGGAGCAGAAGCGCTTGCTATTGTAAACTGCCTTAACTTTGGAAATCCCGATCGTCCAGATATTTATTGGCAATTCAAAAATGCCGTACTTGGACTTGGAGACGAAGCAAGAGAACTCTCAATTCCAGTTGTAGGAGGAAATGTTTCTCTATATAACGAAAGCTACGAATTAAAGACCTCAATTCTTCCGACTCCTTCAATAGGAATGATAGGGAAAGTAGACCTTGAAATTCCACTTCCTTCAAGCTATTTTGCCAAATCCGGAGATACCATAATATTGGTAGGAGAAACAACTTCGGAGATGGGCGGTTCAGAATATTATGCCTGTTTCGGTGTTCAGAATGCTGGAAAAGTTCCTTCTATTCCAAAAAATGCTCCTGAAATCATAAAAGCCGTTATCGAAGCAGCAAAAAGCGGAAAACTCAGTTCAGCACATGATCTATCCCTTGGAGGAATTGCAGCAGGACTTGCAAGAATGTGCAGAAATAGCGGCGCAGAGATAGATTTGAGTGGAATTGCAGAAATAAAATCTGAAGAGTTATTATTCTCAGAATCTCATGCAAGAGCTCTGCTTGCTACAAGCGAGCCAAAAGCTGTACTGGAAATAATCAAAAATATACCTCATATGATAATTGGCAAGGTCGGAGGCAATTCTCTTGAGGTTAAAGGAAAAGACTTTGAAATATCTCTCGCCTTAAAAGAAATCTCTGATGCATATGACAGCCTTACAAGATTTATGATGGGCTGACTCTCCTGAGTTTCGTCTCGGGAGGACGATGCCCTTTTCGCGTTGCTCAAGAGGGCTTTTTAAATATTGGGCATTGGTACACAAAAATAAATATATATGCTTATAACATATATTTCTTCATGAACTGCCCAAAATGTAATAGTTCCAGTCACAAAAATAATGGTATAGTTGGCGGGCGTCAACGGTACAAATGCTCTGATTGTGGCTATAACTATACAGTAGAGCTAAAATCAACTGCTTTTTCCGCTTCTGTAAAAAGACAGGCTTTACAACTTTACCTTGAAGGATTGGGCTTTCGTTCAATAGGAAGATTTTTAGGGGTGAGTCATGTTTTTGTCCAAAAATGGATCAAGAAATTTGGTCAAGAGTGAGAGAACCTAAAAAGTGAAAATGAGATACCTATTGTTGAAATGGATGAAATGCACACTTACATCGGTAACAAAAAAAATATTGCTGGATCTGGATTGCTGTTGATAGAGTTGGGAAAAAATTCATCAACTGCTCTTTTGGTAGTAGAGGAACGGAAACTGGAAAACTACTCTGGGAAAAATTGAAGAAAAAAGACATTGGAGAAGTGATGACAGATCACTGGAGAGCATATGCAGAGTTTCTTCCAGAAAAGAGTCATACTCAATCAAAAGCAAAAACGTATACTGTTGAAGGATATAACAGCATATTGAGGCATTTTCTAGCAAGGTTGAGAAGAAAGACAAAGTGTTATACGAAGAGTCTTGAAATGCTAAAGTACTCGGTTATTCTATTGATGAAATAAAGAAATAAAGAACTGGATATAGTTAAGTAACAATACCAAATATTGTAAATAAAATTTCATTTAAGTGAGGTAACTTACAAGGCTACAAGTTTTTGCCCATGCCTTGTGTTAGAAGTCAAAAATTTTTTTGATTCCTATTTGAATGGGGTCTCATCCCATCTTCTCTTTTAAGCTGTTTTTAATTTAAGTGATACTTTTTGCCTCGAATCATTTCATTTTTGGTATTTTTTGATCCCACTGAAAGTTCAGATATGACACAAAAATAGTTTTGAGTTAATTAAAACAATAGTTATTAGTAGCTTTTTGTATTAGATTACTTTGTTATGAAAGCTGTATGCATCTGTATGGGAGTGCATCTGCCTTACAGTCCCAAGTGGTATTGGCCTGTAGAGGGTTTTATAGGGGTGCCTGAAGTCGACCGGTATTTTGACCGGAACACTATTTTCTCTAACTTTTCAAAAACAAGCCGTCAACTTTTACGCCTTAATGATCTGGTTCTGGAGTCAATAGAGAATGAAGGAAGATATTCTTTTGATCTATCAGGGCCTTTTCTTGAACAATGTAAATGGGACCCTGAACTTCTCGAATCATTCAACGAACTTGGAGATAGTGGAAGCGTGGAATTTACAGGTAGCTGTAAGTTTCACTCTTTGAGTTCATTGTATCCCAATCTTTCTTGGTTTAAGGAAGAAGTGCTCGTATATAGAGAACTGCTGCAAGAACTATTGAGAATCACCCCTGAGACGTTTGTAAATACGGAGCTTCTGCATACTGAAAGAGTAGGGAAGATTATTTCTGATATGGGTTTCAAGTGTCTTATCGCAGAAGGGTCCAGTAATCTACTGAATGGATGTGACCCTGTAAATGTTTTTGAAAATCATCTTCCAACTTTGTTAAGGCACATAAATCTGAGCGAAGATTTAGAACTGCGTTTTTCTGAACGAGAATGGCAAGGGTATCCTCTTATCCCAGAAAAATTTGCAGACTGGATTTCTAGCATGGAAGGAGATGTTTTAACCCTTTATTTTAACTATGCAAACCTTTGCTTCCACTACAGAAACAAAAGTATGATAACTGATTTTATGCGAACATTTCCAGAATCTCTCAATGCCAGAGGTATTGAGATGATAACGCCATCCGAAGCTGTAAAACGATTTAACTCTGTGAAACTTTCTACTCTGGGAACCGGTCAGACAATACGTTATGGTATGGATAATGCAATAGGAAACCATGCACAACAGCTTTACCTGCGAGAACTGGTAACAGTTGGAGAGGAACTCTCAAGGCTTAAGAAAAATAAAAATTATTGGAAACTTAAACAGGTATTCAGTTACCTCCAGCAGGGTGACATATTTTTTTCTATGAATTCTGGAAATATCAGGGATGGATATGAAAGGGCTGTAAACTATTTTTCTATCCTTTCTGATTTCAGAAGAGCTGTTTTGGAGGAAAGAGCATGACCTCGGTTTGCGTATATTTCCAGGCACATCAACCGTTCAGACTGAAAAGATTCTGGCCTGATGATAAATCAGGTTTTTTCCGTTATTTTGATGAGAAAAGCAACAGGGAAATTTTTGAGAGGGTTGCTCAAAAATGTTACGTTCCTACAAACAAACTCTTGCTTAATTCTCTTGATGAATATAAGGGAGAATTCAGATTTTCTTATTCTATTACCGGAACCTTGCTCGAACAATGCGAATTATGGGGAAAAGATGTGCTCGAAAGCTTCCGACAAATGGCTGAAACCGGAGCAGTAGAATTTTTGGATGAAACCTTTTATCATTCCCTTTCAAGCCTTTTTGAAGATAAAGGCGAATTTATTGAAGAAATAAAAGAACACAGAGAACACGTGCATGATCTTTTGGGGGTTAAACCTCAGGTATTCCGGAATACTGAACTGCTTTACAATAACACTATCGCAAAAATTGTTTCAGATCTTGGGTACAGGGCAATCCTTACCGAAGGTGCGGATCATGTGCTTAATAGTAGATCTCCAAACGTGCTTTACAAGGCAAAAGGTTCAGGACTTCCTATTATTTTCAGGAATTACAAGCTGAGTGATGACATTGGATACCGCTTCTCGTCGAGATGGTGGAAAGAATATCCTCTTACTGCAGAAAAATGGGCATCTTGGGCTTCAGGAATTAATGAAGACTGCATAAATATCTTCATGGATTATGAAACCTTTGGAGAACATCAATGGAAAGAAACCGGAATATTTTCGTTTCTGCAAAAGTTTCCAGGGGAAGTACTTAAAACTAACCTGGATTTCAGCACCCCTCTTGAACTTGTAGAAAAATACTTTCCTGTCGCTGAAATTGATATTGGAGACTTTTCAACAATTTCCTGGGCTGATATGGAACGTGATACCAGTGCATGGTTAGGGAACGATATGCAAAGACGCTGCTTTGAAGAAATAAAATTGCTTGAGCCCTTTGTTAGAAAAACAAAAGATTCAGAACTTCTGCGTATATGGAAACACCTCTTAACTTCAGATCATTACTATTATATGTGTACCAAATGGCTCGGGGACGGAGATGTACATTCCTATTTCAGTGTTCATCCCACACCTTTTGATGCAGCAGTTAATTTTATGGCTGTACTTATGGATTTCAAGGCACGAGTGTTCAGGAAACTTAGTTCAATAGCTTAATTATGTGTACACATACTAAATCATGGGAGGTAAATTGCATGGTAAGGGACTTGTTCATGTTTGCAGGCTTCAATGAAAGCTCGCAGGTTGTATGGTTTAAGATAATCTATTCGAAAGAGCCTGGATCTTTGTCCTTAATAATTGACTTTCTCGAAAAAGAGAATGCTCTCATTATGTTTGGTCATCTGGATAATATTACACAAAATACAGGAGAGTATTCAGTATTTACCGAACTTAATAAAGACATAGATCCAGAAGAGTTCGCTCAAAAGATAAAAAAGCTTGACGTTGTAAGCGAGGTAGAATACGGAATTTCAAATTATGGGATGGTTTATTCCGTAGACTTTCCTCTCAATATTCTCGGAGTTCGGGGAGTAATGGCAAGAGCACTTACAATTGTTGACATTATAAAAACTCTCAATCAGAATGCCCCACATGCCGAGGGACTTCTCACTCTTTCAGGACTTAAAGGCGGGATTCATGCAGCAAAGTATTTTAAGAGTATTCTTAACCTTAATGACAGTAACTTTGCAAGTATGCTTGCGGAACTCTTCAAAGCTGTGGGTTGGGGAATCCTTGAAATCGAATGTGATCTCAAGACTTATGAAGGAAAAATCACTGTGAAAGACTCGTTTATAGCTGATGTTTACGGTGGGTCGGAACAGCCAGTTTGTGCTTTTATGAGCGGTTATTTTGCAGGTTACCTTACTGAATATTTCGGAAAAAACATAAGTGTGAGGGAGGTCTGCTGTAAAGCTACAGGAAAGAAGGTCTGTGAACACATAATCTCGCCAGCGCCAGCGGGCGGTACAAGCCAGGAATATCAGATGAGAGGGGAGATACGGTGATAAAGCAACCCAATGTCATTCTTGGAAATGACGAGCTGCTTGTAACAATGGGAAGAAAAGGCGATATCTTAGGTTTTTTCTATCCCCGTAGAGATCATGCGCAACACGTTGAAGAATCCGTTGCCTGTATTCATACAGGAGAAAAGCTTCTTTGGACAAACGATAAC
This sequence comes from uncultured Methanosarcinaceae archaeon, assembly GCA_963727895.1. Lineage (GTDB taxonomy): Archaea > Halobacteriota > Methanosarcinia > Methanosarcinales > Methanosarcinaceae > Methanosarcina. Next base: position 364,195 of record CAVSHT010000012.1, read on the forward strand.
GATTGGCACTGCATCCAGAATTATATAGAAGACACCAATATCGTTTCCACAAAACTTTACCATGATTCGGGAATTCGTATATCCATTCTCGACCTCGTACACCCTGACGTCCCTGTTCTTATTCGCAGATTTAAGATCCAGTCTCAGAAAAAAATCTCAGGAAAGTTCTTCTATTATTCGAATTTCAATGTAGGAGAAACATCCAAGAAAAACTCCGGTTTTTGCGATTCTGAGATTCATTTGCTCGTACAATACTGGCAAAACCACCACATCGGGATATACTCCAACCCAACGTTTACTGAGTGGCAGATTGGAAAAGCAATGGATACCATATGGTGGACGAATTCCAAATACGATATGGAAGATGGAAAACTCCAGGGGAATAAAGAAGATATAGGAAATATTAATAACGCAGCTGGTTGGGATCTAGAACTGGAGGCTGACGGAGCAAATGAGTTTGTTATCTATATAGGAGCTGCTTCTTCCAGACGCCTCCTGTATAAAAGAATGCAGGAACTCTCAAAACTGCCTCTGGAATATATTTTCGAAAAGACTCGGGAACATTGGGTTATGTTGCTTTCCAGAAAGCAGGTGCTCAAAATGCCAGGACTTGAGGGTTATAATAACTTGCGTCAGGAACTGTTCAATGCTTATAACCGGTCTATTCTCATGCTTAATCTTCTTAATGACCGAGAACATGGGTCTTTTGTGGCTGCTCCCGAGTTTGACTCTAATTTTGAGAAATGCGGAGGATACGGTTTTTGTTGGAACAGAGATGCTGCAGAAATCGTGCTCGCATTAAAGCATTCAGGATATCCAGAATATTGCGATATGTTTTTCAAATGGTGTATTCAGACTCAGCTTTCTGACGGTTCGTGGTTTCAACGTTACTGGCTCAACGGGGATATAGCTCCTTCATGGGGCAATTTTGATTACTCCACCCAGATAGACGAAACCGGGTCCACTCTGTATGCCATGGATGTTTATTACAAGATTCTAGAAGGCCTGAAAAAAGATGAATTTCTCGAAGAAGTATGGGTTTCCGTGTTAAGAGCTGCCGAATATCTTATGAAGCGAACCAAATCAGGACTTCATGAAAAATGTATGGATTTGTGGGAAACTTACTATGGAATTTTTACATATACAAATGCTTCAATTTATGCTGGGCTAATGGGTGCTTCTTACCTGGCTGAAGAGAATGGAGAAGCTGGTATGGCAAAGCGCTGGAAAAAGAGGGCAGAGTTCGTCAAACAAGCTACAATTGATCGTTTCTGGCTTCAAGAAGGATATTTTGCAAAAGGAGTAATTAACGAGAAGTTGGACAAAACCATTGATGTAAGCATTCTTGGCGCCTATGTTCCTTTTGGAATGCTCTCTCCAAAAGATCCTTTAGAGAAGGATATGATCCAGTTTATGATAGAGAACATCCAGAAAAAGCTTTCAGTACCCGTTAATCTCGGCTATGGCATCAAAAGATATGAGAATGACAGCTACATAAACGGGAACCCGTGGGTAGTAACTACTCTCTGGCTTTCCGAAGCAATGTTTTCCCTTGCTCTTGAAAACCCGGATGTAAAAGAAACATCTACCTCTACTACAGGGACTTATTCTGAAAACGAAGAAATATATGATGAAAACACGAAAAAACTGATCAGTGAAGGAATTAACTATCTTAAGTGGGTTCTTGCCGGAGCGACCAGTACAGGGCTTCTTCCGGAACAGGTAGACCAGTCTACAGGCAAACCTGCCTGGGCAATTCCTCTAGGATGGAGTGGTTCTCTAATGCTTGATAACATCCTCCTCCTGGACAAAATCTGCAGGAGAAAGGCAGGGAATTCAGAAGAAAATTGAGGAATAATAAAAAGAAGAAGATCTGAGAAACAGAAAGAAAGAGAAAAGGTATAAAAAAGAACAGCAAACCAGACGATCATTGAAAATTTTATACCCTTAGTTTGAGTACTAGACGATTCTGAAACAAATGTAGTAACAGCTTAACAATGATCTTACTATGAAGACCTATTTTAACCGGCTTTTTTTCATTTACAAACTCGTTCATATCAAAGCCGGTTAATCAGGAAAACTATATAAAAAGCTCCCCCATTCCACATTTTGTCGTGAATTTTTTCTCGTTTTATAAATAAGGATTCGTTTTTAGATTAAAGACTCAGTTTTTAGACTGTAGCCACTTTTATGTAATCCGTTTTTGTTGTCGTATTGCTACCTGCAGTATTTGTTACTGTCAGTTTAATAGTATAATTTCCTACTGTGGAATATGTATGCGTTGGATTTTGTGAGGTCTTTACTGCCCCATCTCCAAAGCTCCATTTCCATGAAGTAGGTGAGCCAGTACTTTTATCAGTAAAGTAAACTGTTAATGGTAAATTTCCAGAAGTAGGTTTGCAGTAAAATTTGCTATGGGAAATGAAACTACTGGTGTAGTTATAATTGTTGTTAGAGAACCACTATTATCACTGATACCTTGTGATACAGCATCATCGTTAATACCAAGCCAAAGTTCACCATCTCTATCGATAGTAAAAGTAATATTGCTACCTATAGCCCAATATCCTTTTCCAGTAAGTTGGGGGAAAAACGAACTATTACCCCACTGATCTTGATATGGATCAATGCTTTGAGAACCTACAAAAGCAATAAGTTCACCATGTTTACTTGGGGCATCAGAGGTTAGAAATAGGTCTGCAAGATAATCGCCACTAGTATCATCGCCATCTGGACCACATTCCTCAACACCCGTATTCCATGTACCGCTTGATTTAATAGACACAGTTTGTCCTTTCACTACTTTCAATCCTGTATCCTTCCAGAGAGGATTTGCAGGTACATTTATATTATGAGTTTCAGCATGTACAACTGATGCACTCATCGATCCAAGAAACGATAAAACAAAACATAATGACATTCTCTTAAAAAAATTGGCTTGTTGATGTTTCACTATTGAATGTCTCCTTTTTTAGCTGTTTTATAATGTCTATCCCAATTGGATCTGTAACTTACAAAAAAACAAATTAGATTTCACATGGATGAAGTGAACTTATTAGAAAATCTCCCGTTGAATTTTGAAAAGAATACGTTTTTATACCGTTACAAAGCCCAACAGTTTCAATTATTTACCATTAATATTTAAAAATATTTATATTTAAAACTGTGGATCTATTAAGAGATTAATAAATATTTCTAAAGAGAATTGAATTTATATCCAGTAGGTTGACATTAAAATAGACGTGATCTATAAATAGTGTTTTTTAAGTAGAGTACGCATTGTTATTTGGACAAAACATATTAACAATAGCTCAAAAATTTCAGGAGAGGTATAAACAAAGATATGTTTTTACAATATATTTAATATAAAATATGTATTTTTCAGCAAAGATACTATCATTAAAAATATCTAAAAACAAATTACCTGCCAAACGTAGGTTTATAGATTTGATAAAAAAATTATTGTTGGGATAAACTCAAGCAATATTATTAAAAAGTAATGAGGAAAACAGAAGTTAACAGTACACAAAGCACTGAAAAATTGTGTCCTTAAGTTTTTCTTCCACGCTTTTTCGTGTTGACAACAGTTTTGGAATTTCTTTTGCTTTTCCTGTTTTTGCTGTCTAAACTTAGATTTCTTTAGTTTAATTTCAGGGTTCTTTTCTAATTTCTGTTACGCCGCCAAGATATGGTCTGAGAACTTCAGGGATTTCCACGCTTCCGTCTTCGCGCTGGTAGTTTTCGAGTATCGCAACGACAGTCCTTCCCACAGCAAGGCCTGAGCCATTAAGAGTATGGACAAACTTTGGGCCTTCGGGAGTTCTAAAGCGGATATTAGCCCTTCTGGCTTGGAAGTTCTCAAAATTCGAGCACGAAGATATTTCTCTATATTTTTCCTGTGTTGGAACCCACACTTCGATGTCGTACGTCTTTGCCGCTGAAAATCCGATGTCTCCAGTACACAGATTTATCACGCGATATGGCAATTTCAAAAGTTTAAGGATTTCTTCTGCATCAATGGTGAGTTTCTCCAGTTCTTCATATGAAGTTTCTGGATTTACAAACTTGACAAGTTCAACCTTATTGAACTGATGCTGGCGGATAATACCTCTCGTATCCTGACCGTGTTTTCCTGCCTCACGCCTGAAACAGGCAGTATACGCTGTAAGAAAAACCGGCAATTTTTCAATATACTCGTCCATATAGAGATTGGTTACAGGAACTTCTGCTGTAGGTGCGAGATAGTAACCGTCGGTGCACAAGTACATATCATCCTTAAACTTCGGCAACTGACCTGTGCCAGTCATGGCTTTTTCATTGATAAGTACAGGTGGAAAAACTTCAAGGTAACCTTGCCTTGTATGTACGTCAAGCATGAAGTTTACGAGTGCTCTTTCGAGTTTTGCGCCCATACCTTTATAGACTGTAAAGCCCTGACCTGAGATCTTGGCTCCTTTCTCAAAGTCGAGTATATCCAGCTCTTCTCCAAGGTCCCAATGAGGTTTTGGAGTAAAAGTGAACTTTTTTGGTTCTCCAACAACCCTTATAACCGGATTATCATTCTCATCCTTGCCGATTGGAGTTGTCGTGGATGGGATGTTGGGGATACTGAGCATTATTTCATGTATTTTTGCTTTGTAATCACGTATCTTATCATCAGTTTCTTTTATATGGCTGTTGATGCCTTGCATCTCATTTATTTTGGATGCAACATCTTTATTTTCTTTTTTTAGATTCGCTATCTCTCGGGTAACGACATTACGTTTATGTTTTAGCTCATCGCCTTCGGCGAGACATTCTCTCCACGCTATATCATACTCAAGAAGGCTATCTATAAGCTCGGTGCTCATATTCCTATTAATGAGAGCGTGTCTGACTACATCAGGACTGTTACGTACAAATTTAAGATCCAGCATATTAAGCCCGAAATATCCTACATGTGAGAGAATATATATTTTGTGATATTTTGGGTGTAAAGCTGTTATGGAAAACAGTAAAGTTAAAAAATAAGAAAAGAAACAGGAAAAATTAAGACAAAATAGAATTAAAAATGAGAAATCCTTACCCTAAAAAATGTAAAATCTTTATTTTCTAGAGCTTAATCTCTTTTCCTGTGCGCGTAAATCTCTTTTCCAGTTCGTTTTGTAGGTTTTTGGGATTTCAGGCAATGACTTTTCCATATGGACTTTCTTCATAATAACTGACAAGCTGTTTTGCTGTCTCATTAGATCCTCCTGAATTTGAACCCAAAAGCAGGCTTGAAAGACTTGCTTTATTCATATATTCAACTTTTGGTTCTCCTGAGATTCCTCCAAGTTCTGCAGCCTTGTCAATTGCATCATAAAGATTTCCTAAGCTATCTACAAGTCCAAGTTTCTTTGCTGTGGTTCCAGTATATATGCGGCCGTCAGCAAGGGTTTTTACTTCACTTTTAGGCATATGGCGCCCTTCTGATACATCGGTTACGAAATTATCGTAGCTTTCCATAACCACAGAGTCAGCATACTCTTTTTCGTTATCAGTAAGTCCTCTCCAGGTGCTTCCCATGTCTTTCATTTCTCCGGACTTTGCAACATAATAACTTACACCGGTCTCATTATAAGAGGCAGACAGATTCTGGAAGATCCAGATAACTCCAATAGATCCAGTATTCGTAGAAGGGTTTGCAATAATGTAATTAGCAGGCGCAGAAATATAATATGCAGCACTAGCTGCAAGATCTCCCATGGATACAACAACAGGAATTCCTTTTGCCTGGACTCTCTTAATCTCTTCTACAATTTCCTGTGCTGCTGCTGGAGATCCTCCAGCACTATTAACTCTAAGCACGATTGCTTTGACTCCACTATCTGCGGCAGCTTTGTGAATATCTTCTGTAATATCTTCGGAAGTCGCATAGCCAACTTCTGAAGGAGCGTTTCCTGTAAGTAAAGTTCCCTGAACGTAGATAACAGCTACCTTCTGAGAATTTCCAATGTCTCCTCCTACACCGAAACTGGAAAATATTGCTGCAAAACTAACCAGTATGACGGCAACAAGAGCAAGTACAATCAGGAAATAAGGCACCCATTTACGCTTTTTTTTATGGGGATGCGGATTGAAGTTCATAATTGAACTCTTATTTACAGTTTCTCTATTTTCAGAGGTTTCTAAAGGGGTTCCTTGATCAACTATTTTCCCAGAACCATAAGGGGCAGAATCGGTAAAGGAATTATCACTCGTACCGTAAGCCCTTTTTTCAGGGACGAAGCTCTCTCCTCCATTATGAGGAACGTCTTGTGAGATACTATCTTCAGATAGATCTTTTGAGCTCGTACCTTCAGGGTCTATGTTTTTATCGTTCATGTTTTATAGGACCATATATTTTAAGACTTTATATTTTAGATTTATCGCTTTAGTCTGCTACCTTGAGCATCTCTAAGCTTTTTAGTAAAAATGGTGGCCTATTACGAAGTATGCAATGCAAATAATATAATTTGCAGAAGCCTACGGGCAATATAATTTGCTTAACAGCATGAATTGTTAAATCTATTATTTATTTGTCTCTACATTTTATTCTTCTTTATATAGGATTACTAACTATCCTCAAATAAGTTACCTTGAAAATACAATACGCGAAACTGATTCAAAAAACTACTTGCCCGCAAGCCTTTAAAAATTGCTTGATCACAAGCCTTTAAAAATTGCTTGATCACAAGCCTTTAAAAATTGCTTGATCACAAGCCTTTTCAAAAAAGGCTTGAGCGAAAACACATAGAAAAGGCGTGATAAAGAGGTGTAAAACAAACTTTTTCAAAAAAAGTTTGATCAAAAACAGTAAGCAAAATATATTTTAGAATTGTAGTTATCGAAGAAAGATATATTCACAAAAAATATATGGAGATCAAAATGCCAGAATCATCCAGTAAACCCGTACTTGTTACCTGTGGCCTGCCTTACGCTAACGGTAAGGCTCATGTAGGGCATCTCCGAACCTATGTGCCTGCTGATATTTTTGTCCGTTCTTTAAGAAAGGAAGGGAGAGATGTTACTTTTGTTTGTGGATCGGACACTCATGGGACCCCGATTGTTGTAAATGCTGAAAAACTGGGAATGAGTCCTAAAGAACTTGTAGAAATATATCACAAACATTTTGATGAAACTTTCAAGCAGCTAGGTGTTTACTTTGATGCTTTTGGGACAACGGATGATCCTGAAAACCATAACAGAACAACAGAGATTGTCAGCAAGCTGATTGAAAAAGGCTACGTGTACCCGAAAACTATAGAAATTGCCTATTGTCCGAAATGCAATCGTTTTCTTCCGGACCGCTATGTGGAAGGCACCTGTCCTCACTGCGGTGAAATTGCAAGAGGAGACGAATGCGATCAGGGATGTGGAAAACACCTTGAGCCAGGAGAACTCCAGATCCCTGTCTGCACCATTTGCGGAGGGCCTGCCGAGTACAGGCAACAGGAACATTTCTTTTTCAAGCTTTCCGAGTTCAGTGACTTTCTCATGGAATATCTCTCAAATAATATTGGCGGAACCATCAATGCCATAAACTATGCACTTGGTTGGGTAAAACAGGGACTTACGGACTGGTGCATTACTCGAAATCTGGAATGGGGAGTAGAATTTCCAGGGCATGATGACCTCGTGGTCTATGTCTGGGTAGATGCTCCTATAGGGTATATCGCCTTTACTGAAGAATGGGCTGCAAAAACAGGAAATTCCTGGGAAAAATACTGGAAAAACGATGGGGAAATCGTCCATTTCATAGGAGGAGACATTACTTATCATCATTGTATCTTCTGGCCAGCCATGCTTAAAGGTGCAGGTTACTCCGTTCCGACAGCTGTTGTAGCTTCAGGCATGGTCAAAATTGAAGATAAAAAGTTTTCAAAGAGCCGAGGTAATGTAGTCTGGGTAGGAGAAGATTACATTGACCACGGGTTCCATCCTGATCTGTTGAGGTATTATTTAGCAAGCTATACCTCCCACACAAAGGAACTAAATTTCTCCTGGCACGTGCTTCAGGAAAAGATTAACACTGAACTTGTGGCAGTGCTTGGAAATTTCCTGTACAGGACAATGCTTTTCGCTTTCAAAAATTATGGAGAAGTTCCTGAAGGAGAACTCGAATCCAGGGTAAGAGAAGAAATCGAAAAGACGCTGAAGGAAGTAAAAGCCGCAATGGCTGAATATGAATTCAAAAAAGCTGTAGATTCTGCAATGGTTCTTGCGTCTTTTGGAAATATCTATTTCCAGTCCCATGAGCCCTGGAGTCTGATCAGACAGGATAAGGCAACCTGTGGACAAGTCCTTTATAATTGCCTGCACATTGCAAAAGCTCTATGCCTCATTTTTGAGCCAGTGACCCCGGATAGCATGGAAACTGCCTGGAAAGAGCTGGGACAGGAAGGAGACCTTCACGTTGCTCGGTATAGCGAAGCTCTAGTGCCTTTGAAAGTAGGCACAAAACTTGAGAAGCCAAAAATCCTCTTCACAAAGCTCGAAGATGACAGGATTGAGGAAATGGAAGAGATTGCAAATCAGAGGGTAAAAGCCGCAGATGCAAAGAAAACCGCTGCAAGGGGTAATAAAGAACCAGCCAAATCCGAAGGAATGGGAACTGAAAAAGAGGCAAAAGAAGCAAAAAAAGCTGAGGCAGCAACAAAATCAGAGGAGGAAACAGAAACTCTTCCTACAATTGATTACGAAGACTTTGCAAAACTCGATATAAGAGTGGGAAAAGTTCTCCTTGCCGAACCTATAAAGAAATCCCGAAAACTCCTTCGTGTCGAGGTAGATATTGGTGAAGAAAAGCCAAGGCAGCTTGTTGCAGGTTTATCTTCATATTATACTCCTGAAGAACTTGAGGGAAAATATGTAATTGTACTTGCCAATCTGAAACCTGCCAAACTTTGTGGAGTCGAATCAAACGGCATGATGTTTGCAGCTGACGATGGTGGAGAAATCGTATCTGCGCTGATGCCGGACAAAGAGATAAAACCTGGTTCCAGAATACACTGAAACAGATTCTTTTCTTTTTTACTTTTTTATTTTCTTTTCTTTTTTACTTTTTATTCTGATTTTTTCTTTCTAGTTTTCTTTTTGTGGAAAAGCTAAGTGAGGTCAAATTGGCAAAATCCATGTAAAATATAACTCTGGGCAAAAACAGATTTTATTTTATTCAAAAATGAGTGAACATATTTATAAAGTTTGAAAGATCTAATAATATGAAGCAAGTTGTCTAAACTAATCTCGTTTTTTTCTTCTTTTGTTTTTGAACCTCAAGCGGAGTTAGGCCAATTTGCCTCAATAAATGAAAAAAGGTACTCCAATAAAGTTACTCCAATAAATCATAAAAAATTCAGCCAGTAATTCAGATAACCTACTCTTTACCAAATAAAAATAAAGAACAGGAGAATTAGATGAAACGCCTAAATTTGTTTTCGATACTTTTTACACTTATAATGCTTCTTTTGGTTCCAAATCTTGCAGCGGCTTCATTTGCTGCAGAAGCTGGAGAAATACCATACCAGATAAACAACTCTGACCGCATAGTTATTGGTACAGTGAGTAAGGTTGATATGTTTCGTGACCACATGATTGCTATAGTTGAAGTTAATGAGTGGCTTTATAACCCTCTGCCCACAAAAACCATAAAAGTAAAAAGTGGAATCGGAACTAATGTAGCGGTGTCAACAGAGCCTAATTTTAATCAGAACGAATCCGTACTCTTGATGCTAAACGACATAAATTTAGATCAACAACTTTTCCATGTTGCTATAGGAGAGCCAGGAAAACGTCCTGTTTCAGACAGAGATGCAGTAATCAAAGAACTGAAAGCTCTGGGTAAGTGGCCGGAAGAAAAACAAATTGAGAACAAAACCAATGAGACCAAAAAAATAGGAAATATAGAATATTTAGGCAAACAAAAGGAAAATCAAACAGAAAATAAGACAAATAACACTGGAATGATAGAGAACAAAGTAACAACAGGAAAGCAGGAAGAAAATACCACTAATAATCAGAAATCAAACGCTACTCCTTTTATGAGCGCTATTTGTATAATTGCAGCAGTGTTGGGAGCAATCGTGTACGTAAAAAGGAAACAATAAAACTATGATAGAATAATTTACGCAGATTATTTAAAAAATGGTGTATGAAAAGTCTTGAAAAGCTGGTTGTACATCGATCAGATGTATTAACCTTTATTTTCCAGTACCATCTCAAGGTAAGAAGTTCGAATAGAATCTTTTTCTCCGGCACCAAACTGTTTCAGCAATTCAAATAATTTTGCCCTTGAAATTTCAAGCTCTTTTTCGTTTTCAGCCACGATTTCGACTTCAAGAAATTCTCCAAGGTTTTCTACGGAATCAAGACAAACAGTAATATCTCCTGTGCTGAAAACTTCTCTCTTTTTGCGTACTACTCCGGCTTCAGAAAAACCAAGGGCATGCAAAATTTGTATTGTATTAACCTCGTCTACAGGAGTTTCTAATTCTTCCCGAGTTTTAGAGATGCCATCAAGCTTGGGACCTTTATAAGTCATTACAGCTTTTCCTTCCAGTGAACGTATCCTGAGTGCTTCGTCAGTTTTCGCAAAATCCCTGTGAGGAGCTGCAAAATAAACATCGGATTGATTCTCAACTCCGATTTTTACTGCCCCTATTTCTTTGAGAATAGAGCGGGCTTTAGAATGGTCTGCTCTGACTTTTACCTCGATTTCAATCATAGTTTTCAGGCATCTCCAGTAAATCAGATTAAAATTCACAAAATTTCGGGATAAGAGTTCATATTAGCGTTCAGTTTGTTAAAAATCGATTAACTAATCTTAAAAAAATGGAATCTGGAAAATCCAGATTTTATTCTGTATCTTCAGGAACGAACTTGGTGCCGTAGTAAATCATTCCACGTTCACCGTCTTCCCCAAGTTTACGGAACACAGATCTTACCCTAGTTCCAATATGAATTTTTTCAGGGTCGCCTACAACCTGAGAGGTTAAACGAGGACCTTCATCCAGCTGAATTATTGCAAGGGCGTAAGGAACCTGACTTTCAAAACCTTCAGCAGCGGTATGAATTACTGTATATGATACTACTTCTCCAGTACCTTTGAACTTATAGGGTTCGATATGACCTCCACGCCTGCAGTTTACACAAACATTGCGTGGTGGATAATAGTGTTCCCCACAATCTTTACAGTAGGTACCTTCAAGATTATACCTGCTATCTAAACTTCGCCAGAATCTTGGAACAGAAGACATTGAGTATCACCTTTCCCTCGATAAAATATGAATTACTGCCGTTGCCCCTGACCCTCCTACATTATGGGTCATTCCGTACTCTGCTCCATCTACCTGTCTCTTTCCTGCTTCACCGCGAAGCTGAGTTGTGATTTCTACGGCCTGTTTTATGCCTGTTGCTCCCACTGGATGTCCACAGGATTTGAGACCACCTGAGGTGTTAACAGGAATCCTACCTCCTATAGCGGTTTCTCCATTTTCGGTGACAATTCCACCTTTTCCTTTTTCTGCAAATCCAAGATCTTCAATGGCACAAATCTCAGCAATAGTGAAACAATCATGCACTTCCACAACATCGATATCTTCAGGCCTTAATTTTGCCATGGAGTATGCACGTTTTGCAGCCACTACAGTTGCATCGAGAGTTGTTATATCTCGTCTGTCATGAAGGGCAATTGTATCACTTGCCTGAGCAGTTGCCTTTATGTAAATAGGAGTATCCGTATATTTGTGTGCAATATCCGCTGGAGCAAGCACAAGGGCTGAAGCTCCATCAGTTATTGGGGAACAGTCAAAAATATGCAGAGGGTCAGCTACCATTATAGAGTTTAATACATCTTCCACAGTAATTCTGTTTTTATACTGAGCAATGGGATTAAAAGATCCATTTTTATGGTTCTTTACGGCAACTTCGGCAAGCTGTTCACTGGTTGTCCCATACCTGTGCATATGTAGCTTTGCAATCATTGCATAGAGTCCAGGAAAAGTAGCTCCTGCCATACCTTCCCATTCGCGGTCAGCTGCTGCTGCAAGAGCTGAAGATGCTTCTTCAGACCCAATATCAGTCATTTTTTCTGCTCCTGCTGCAACCACGATATCGTTATAACCGGAAGCTACAGACATGATAGCCTGGCGCAGGGCAAGCCCACCTGATGCACAGGCAGCTTCCACTCGCGTAGCAGGAACATGCAGGTTCCTGGAGAGTCCAGAATAATCTGCAATAAGAGCTCCTATATGCTCCTGCTCAATAAAGCGGCCTGCACTCATGTTTCCTACATAAAGAGCATTGATATCTTTTCCGCTAACACCAGCATCCTGGATTGCTCCTATCCCGGCTTCTACGACTAAATCCCTCAGAGAACGCTCCCATAGTTCTCCAAACTTAGTATTTTTTACTCCGATAATTGCTACATCTCTCATTATACTCACTCCGTTTTCAGGCCAGGCGAATCTTGCCTTTATGCCTGGCATACCTGGCGTAGTCAATATATATTGGGTCTTTAATTAGTTCGGAAACCTTTGGAGCTCTGTCTCGGATTTCCTCGATCCTGTCTGTAACTGTTATGCTAAAAGCGTCAGACCCTGCTCCTGATCCAAAGGCAGTAGCAAAAATTCGGTCTCCTGGTTTTGCCTGGTCAAGAGTCGCAGCAATTCCCATAAGACAGGAACCTGAATATGTGTTCCCGATTTTTGGAACTACAAGCCCTGGAGCAATTTGAGCTTTAGTGAAACCCAGAATCTTCGCAACCTTACTCGGAAACTTTCCATTTGGCTGGTGGAAAACCGCATAATCATAATCTTCGGGTTTTGTTCCGAGTTTTTCCAGAAGGCCTTTTGCTCCGTTAGTGACATGCTTGAAATAACCTGGCTCTCCTGTAAAACGGCCTCCATGCTCAGGATATGGTCTTCCTTCTCTTCTCCAGAAGTCAGGGGTATCAGTTGTAAAAGAATATGTATCTTCAATTATTGCGGCAAGCTCGGATTTCTTTCTACCTATGAGACAGGCGACACCACCTGCAGCTGCAGTGTATTCAAGAGCATCACTTGGTGCTCCCTGAGAAACATCTGCTCCTATAGCCATACCAAGGTCGATCATCCCAGAACCTACCATTCCCATACAGGCCTGAACTGCAGCTGTTCCTGCCTTACAAGCGAATTCAAAGTCTGCTGCAGTCATATGGGGTGTCGCTCCTATAGCCTGAGCGACAATTGTGCTTGTTGGCTTAACGGCATAAGGATGACTCTCTGAACCAGTGTATACAGCCCCGATTCTTTCTGGATTGATACTACTTCTTACCATAGCATATCTTGCTGCTTCCACAGCTATAGTTGCTGTGTCTTCATCGATATCAGGCACAGATTTTTCATATACCATAAGGCCGCTTTTAAGAGCCTCGGCATTATCACCCCAGAGACGAGCGATTTCTTCTATTTTTATACGGTATCGGGGGACATAAGCACCGTAAGAAACGATTCCAATAGTCATTATTTTCCACCTGTTTTTAGTTTTTCAGGGAGTCCGTATTAAGGGAGTTTATTCCCTTGCATAGTATTGACTGTATTTTTTCAGTAACAGGACAATATTATCAAGGTCCATCGTAGTTGCAATTAGGGTGATACGGTCAACTTCTGCCATTTTGACTGCAACAGGTTCAACCTCTTCTTTTCGAAGTCCATGCAATACTACAGCACCCGGCTTAAGGTTAGTAACTCGAATAGCTACCATTGGGGATTTCCCGGTACTGACCTTTGTAAAAACCATTGCCCTGTCTGTACTCCAGCCGTAGAGTTTCTGAAACTCATGGGAAGAAAGTTCCAAGATTGCTCTCTGGCTGTCAACGATAGAGAAACCATAAAGAGGCCTTTCAACTCCTTTGTAAACGATTTCTCCTTCTATAAGGTTTACCAGTTTAGCAAGATGTATTGGGAACGTATACTCGTATGTTGAGTAGATAGATTTTGTACTGCTTTCTAAAGTGAGTATTGACTCGTAAGCATGAATTTTTTTGCTTCCCCTTTCCATGTCAATGTCAAGAATAGATTCAACAATTTTTTTAATTATCAATGTTCCTGGGGATTTTCGCCTTCCGCTTTCATAGTCACTGATAACGGAGGGAGAAACTTTAAGATAATTTGCAATATCGGTCTGGGATATTTCGAAATTCGATCTCCACTTTTTGAGCGATTCTCCCGGCTTTTCCGAGAGAGTTATATCTCCAGCCATTTTTTCTGCTAGACGATTACGCAGATTTTCTGAGGATTCATTAGATGTCATGACTTACGTACCTTAAGAGGAAACAGTACCATATATATTTAACGAATATGAGTTCGGCAATTGTCGCACATATTAAGATCAACTTGCTTTGAAAGCTCTCGTAAAATGTATAAGACTTAATAAAGTATTATTAACTGATGTCAGTCGAGTTACTAAATAAAGAGATAAACGTCTCAGACATTGTTTTATATCTCAATTGCCCGAGGAAAGTGTACTTTGTCAGTCGTGGTTTTGAATTGTGTTTAGAAGTGACTGCCTCCAGAATCTAAAAAATAATCTTAAAAGAGCTTTCCCTGAATTATCCTGAAATTGTGAAGGAGTGTTCGTTAAATGCCGATAACCTCCTTAAAGAGCTTGAGATATCTGTGACAAGGGTATGTACAGATCTTCCGCTCTTGTTTCCGCGAGAACTTGCAGGTGTTGCAAGGGAGATTTATGAAGAGGGAGAAGAGCGGGCAAGAGCTAAAATTCCTGAAATTGCAACTAACCTTCTGGAAGCTCTTAAAGAATATGGGAAAGAACCTATGCTTGCGGCACTCACTCCTGTTAAGACTGAACCATTTCTTTCCTCAAAAAGACTTAGCCTTAAAGGTATTCCATCAAAACTCGTTTGCTTTGAAGGTTTGTAGGTTCCATCAATCTTAAAGCCTGGAAGCTGTCCTGAACAGGGAGTATGGACTTCGGACCGAATACATGCCGCAGCTTTTATTCTTCTTCTTGAAGCCGAAAATGGAAAAGAGGTTCCTTTTGCCTTTGTAGAGTATGTGAGTTTTGGTCTGCTTCGACGAGTAGTTATTCGAAGTTCAGATAGACGGGAAGTGCTCAAAATCTGCAGGCAAGTGGAGAAAATAAAAGCCGGATTGATGCCTGAGAGAAAAGAAGATAAATTCTGTAAAGAATGCAACTTTTCAGAACATTGTGCTCCAGATTCTTCTCTTATGTCAAAGTTTTTCTGAGTAGGGATACGGTGAAAAAAATTGTAGTATAAAAATAAGATGAATAAGAAAAGGAAAAGAAACAAAAAACAAATTTCTAAGACACAAATTTTTGAGTTTTAATTTTTAAAAAGGTTGTGTTTTAGCGCAAAACCTCCACCTTGAGTCCTTTTTTCGAGCCTACTTCAGTATTATATAATCTGGCTGCGATACGCCCTATGAAGTATCCAGATACTCCATAAAATACAGGCAGGCTTAAAACAGCCCATTTTCCGAAAATCAAGGAAAAAATTCCGAATTTTTTCGGCATCGAAAATCCCATCAAAGCGGCAATTGTTGTGACGAATCCGAAAACGAGACCCATTGTCCCGTGAACGATCAAAAGAGATTTCCCGAATTCGACAGAATCAATTTCTTTTATAACTACCATGACGTTCCCCCAATACATTATATTTTATTTATATTATATAATCATGGCACTATTATTTTTGGAATACCGTTTAAAGGAATTTTTGCTCAAGCTTTTTTTTAAAAATATTGGCTTTGATACTTAAACATAGTTATGTACTATTAGAAAGTATATTTCTTCATTAACTGCCCAAAATGTAATAGTTCCAGTCACAAAAAGAACGGTATAGTTGGCGGGCGTCAACGCTACAAATGCCATGATTGTGGCTATAACTATACAGTAGAGCTAAAATCAACTGCTTTTTCCGCTTCTGTAAAAAGACAGGCTTTACAACTCTATCTTGAAGGATTGGGCTTTCGTTCAATAGGAAGAGTTTTAGGGGTGAGTCATGTTTCTGTCCAAAAATGGATAAAGAAATTTGGTCAGGAGTTAGAGGACCTAAAAAGTGAAAATGAGATATCTATTGTTGAAATGGATAAAATGCACACTTACATCGGTAACAAAAAAAATATTGCTGGATCTGGATTGCTATTGATAGAGTTGGGAAAAAGTTCATCAACTGCTCTTTTGGTAGCAGAGGAACGGAAACTGGAAAACTACTCTGGGAAAAATTGAAGAAAAAGAGATCGGAGAAGTGATGACAGATCACTGGAGGGCATATGCAGAGTTTCTTCCAGAAAAGATCCATACTCAATCAAAAGCAGAAACGTATACTGTTGAAGGATATAACAGCATATTGAGGCACTTTCTGGCAAGGTTGAGAAGAAAGACAAAGTGTTATAAAAAAAGTCTTGAAATGCTAAAGTACTAGGTTATTCTATTGATGAAATAAAGAAAGAAAGAACTAGATATAGTTAAGTAACAATACCGTATTATGGGCATTGTTAACTAAATATATCTAGTTCTTTATTTCTTTATTTCATCAATAGAATAACCGAGTACTTTAGCATTTCAAGACTTTTTTTATAACACTTTGTCTTTCTTCTCAACCTTGCTAGAAAATGCCTCAATATGCTGTTATATCCTTCAACTGTAACTGTTTCTGCTTTGGATTGAGTATGGATCTTTTCTGGAAGAAACTCTGCATATGCCCTCCAGTGATCTGTCATCACTTCTCCGATCTCTTTTTTCTTCACTTTTTCCCAGAGTAGTTTTCCAGTTTCTGTTCCTCTGCTACCAAAAGAGCAGTTGATGAACTTTTTCCCAACTCTATCAACAGCAATCCAGATCCAGACATATTTTTTTTTGTTACCAATGTAAGTGTGCATCTCATCCATTTCAACAATAGATATCTCATTTTCGCTTTTTAGAGCCTCCAACTCCTTACCAAATTTCTTGATCCATTTTTGGACAGAAACATGACTCACCCCTAAAAACCGCCCTATTGAGCGAAAGCCCAATCCTTCAAGATAGAGTTGTAAAGCCTGTTTTTTGACATAAGTGGAAAAAGCAGTTGATTTTAACTCTACTGTATAGTTATATCCACAATCATAGCATTTGTAGCGTTGACGACCACCAACTATACCATTCTTTTTGTGACTGGAACTATTGCATCTGGGGCAGTTCATGAAGAAATAGAGGTTCTCATAATAAATAACTATAGTTAATTATCAAAGCCGTATTATGATGTGGTTTTGATTGATATGCCTTATGAAATATATTTTTGAATTTTATTTCCATTGTATTAATTGCTGCCAGCAGTTCGATTTGCACTCTCTGCTCATCTGTCAGGTCGTGCTTTTGCTTATCTAATTTTCGAGCAATATCACTAAGAAATTCTTCATACGATTTTTCTACTTGTTTAGGAGCTTTTACTGGCTTTGCAGACTTTACAGACTTAGCTACCGGCTTGAAAGGTTGCTTGACAGGTTTTAGAATTTTTACTCTGCAACTATTGAAGTAGTAGTCGTTCGAGTTTTTTCTATAATGAAAATGCCAGCTGCCACATTCTGGGCAAACTTTGACCATCAATATCACAACCTAAACTTACTTTCGATAAATTTAGGCTCAAAAGCTCTTACTTGTCCTCTAGCACGCTTGCATACAGCCTGAATATCCATTAAAGTGATTTTTTCAGGCTTTTTTGCTATTTTAGGGGATATTTTATGCTCTTTTACTTGCTCTTTTGCTGGGTACGGCTCGTCAGGGAAGAAATATTCTATAGGGCTTCTCGTATCACTTGTATGGCGCTGCAGCCCTTAATACAAGCATATGTTTTAATTTGCTGCTCCAACAAAGGAGAAATTTTATGTCCACTCAATCTTTTTTGCTGTTCCAACTCTGGCAAGAAATGTGCCCATAGAATGGCGTTCACAATTTGCGTTCTTATGACGTTGTGCTGTTCGCAATATTGATTTGGTTCGTTCGAGAGCCGCAGCTGCTTTAAAAGTGCAAAATTATAAATGGACATACTATCACTCGCCCCTCAGATATGCTGAACTTCCGCCGTCAAGCGAATTTTCAACATCATTTGTTGATGCTATTTCGTTTTTTGATATGAGCAGATATTTGCAAAGAATTGCGCGTTCGATAAAAATCATGTTGTAAATCCCGCCATCGATATGACTACGATAATATTCGACCCCAGCGGCAATTTTTGTTCGCAGTGTGTCAATGTCAGGTAGTGGCTCACTCGGGTAGAGTGCGAACCACAGCACCTCGGTTGCCCGACTTCGTGAGATTTGATGCTCTTTTGCATATTGATCAACCGCGGCAGTTAGCTGTGGAGGTACATAATCGAGATTATACATTTGTATCACCTCCAAACATCTCTAAAATTAGGTCGTTGAGCCATCCGCTACGACTGTCAATGCCTCGCTCTCTATCAATAATTGCTATGACCGCAGGGTCAAATGAAAGCGAAGTATTAATTTTTTGGCATTGTTACTTAACTATATCTAGTTCTTTATTTCTGTATTTCATCAATAGAATAACCGAGTACTTTAGCATTTCAAGACTTTTTGTATAACACTTTGTCTTTCTTCTCAACCTTGCCAAAAAGTGCTTCAATATGCTGTTATATCCTTCAACAGTATACGTTTCTGCTTTTGATTGAGTATGGATCTTTTCTGGAAGAAACTCTGCATATGCCCTCCAGTGATCTGTCATCACTTCTCCAATGTCTTTTTTCTTCACTTTTTCCCAGAGTAGTTTTCCAGTTTCTGTTCCTCTGCTGCCAAAAGAGCAGTTGATAAACTTTTTCCCAACTCTATCAACAGCAATCCAGATCCAGCAATATTTTTTTTGTTACCGATGTAAGTGTGCATTTCATCCATTTCAACAATAGATATCTCATTTTCACTTTTTAGGTCCTCTAACTCCTGACCAAATTTCTTTATCCATCTTTGGACAGAAACATGACTCACCCCTAAAACTCTTCCTATTGAACGAAAGCCCAATCTTTCAAGGTAAAGTTGTAAAGCCTGTCTTTTAACAGAGGCGGAAAAAGCAGTTGATTTTAGCTCTACTGTATAGTTATATCCACAATCAGAGCATTTGTAGCGTTGACGCCCGCCAACTATACCATTATTTTTGTGATTAGAACTATTGCATCTGGGGCAGTTTGAAGAAATATACTTTCTAATAGTACATAACTATGTTTAAGTATCAAAGCCAATATTTTTATTTGGATTGATAGCTCTAACCATTATATATCCCTCTGTATAATTTTCAAAAATTTTGGCAGTGTGTTGTAGCTATCACACTTTGGGCAGGCTTTGACTGTTTTAAGCTCGGTCATATTGATTCACCAACATATTTTGATTCAAAAAAGCGATTATAGTGGAGTGGTAGTTCTGGAGGTCTTGATGATTCTGACTTTATACAAAAGGTACGAGTTCTAAAACCACCGTTCCCTCCTCTACCATAATCGTGGAAATATATGCCTTTATCAATACCATCTTCTATGAGAACGATTTTGTCAAGATGTTGAAAATAAACCAATTCACATGCTATGTCATGTATTATATCAAATTTAGTCGATGTTGGTTCTGATTCATCTCTGATATTATCGATCTCATTCTGTATATTGGACTCTCGATGATAGCAACTTTCACAAGGTGCTTTATATATCTGAACAAGGCGTTCAAATATATCATCGTCATAAAAAGTTCGATGTGTCCAGTCTGTTACTTCATATCGTTCATACGGATCACTATTAGTATTCTCAACATTCAGGTGTTGCTGAGTGATTTCTTTCTCTTTGATGTCGATAGTATAGCATCGTGGATCGACAATGCCTATGTACATCGGTTGTTTAAATTTACAGAACCAGACGAGTTGATGAACTGCCAAGCCACTATTTGGTGTTTTAAGTTCAACAAAATAATAGTCAGTAAATACATCTGGCTTCTCACGATACACAATAAGAAAGTCCGGGGCACCACGGATTAGCAAATCCTCGAATATGAAGCCTGTTTTGTTTGTGAACCAAGTGTTGAACTTGTCTCGATCCCACTTACTAAAATCTTGTTTTAGCTGTTCAAATTGCTTCTTTGGGGTCTCACGATATGCTGTAGTACAATCATATCTGCCGATGGGATTGATTCGAATAACATCAAATCCCAAGCATGAATAAAAATGCGTAAAAAAAGCTTCTGTTGTGCTAAATGATAGTGAGAGCTGTACATTTTTAATATGATATATCTTTTTATATATTCTCCAATATATTCCTCTGAGAATACATCATCGTGATATTTGTTGGTCTGTCTCATGTTTTGCATATCACAAATCGTGATAAGCGGCTGTTCATCGGTCATACTGCCTCACCTGCTGCTTCTAAGATGACCTGAGCTGCTGCTTTTTCTATAGGACTTCTAAACTTTATGAAATAATTAATACTGTCGCGATATTTCGTAACTAGACTAGATGCTTTCTCTTGCGTTAAGACCAAGATAATGCCTCGAAAGTGATTTAAAAAAGAATGCTTTCATCGAGGTAATCTCGCCGAAGTAATCTTTATACAATAATAATTATTGTATTTCTTTCTTTATGTACTTAATTACCGTTATCGTTATTGTTTTTGAATAAGCGATGCAAATTTTGCTGCGAATTTAGGGTCGTTGAGTATTTCAGCCATAAACTCTTGCATTGCAGTATCATTTGACTGCTGCACTTCTTTTGTGAGGGGTGCCCCACAATTCAAGCAAAATGTTGCAGTAGCCGGGATCATTTTCCAGCATTTTGGGCACTTGCCAATTTCAAGTCCTTTGTCGCTTTGCTTCTTCTCAATAATGCCATACCGATCACAAAATACAGCATTCTCAACGTCTTTTCCGCTTAGACTAATATATAATGACGGCATTGGACTGCTCGGTTCCCAGCCAAGATAAGTTCGCATCATTGATTCACCCCAAACTTTGCTCAACTGAGTCGCTGTTGTATGCCTAAATAAGTGCGGATGAACACGCTTCTCAATACCCGCGGCTTTAGCCACTTCACGAACAATATAGTGAACGCTATTATATTTTAGTCCGTGTCGAACATTTTGTCCCTCTGCAAGCCAGAGAGGAGCATCGCGATTAGCGCTGCTCTGGTGCTGTCGCAGGTAATAATCAATATAAGGGGCTGCGGATACAATCGGAACTTCACGAGGGCCTGTCTTGCCCTTTGGAAATGTGAGCTTACCGCCTTGTTGTGTCAGTTCAAAATCTCGAACTCTGCACGATATAAGTTCACCTGCTCAGCAACCTGTTTCAGCCAAGACAGCAATTATCGCTTTATCCTTGACCTTATCGGCTGCTGCAATCATTTTTTCAATCTCAACCACCGTCAGAAGTTCATTTGCCTGAACACGTTTTGTAGCGGGATCAACATCTATTTGCTCTGACAAATTTTTGTATTTTGGCTGATCATATCTTTTTGCATACCAGTTGAGAAATTTTTTGACGCCAATTGTATACACTTTTTTGCTCGCGTCAGATGCAGGCTTGCCATCTTCACGTTTCCAATTTTTAATCGCGGCCTGGATCACCTCAATATTGTCTAGTATCAGCTTGTCTAGATCTGTTTTTACATTTCGCAGTATAAATCGGACAATAGCGACATTATTTGCAATTGTCGCTTCCGACTTGATTTTTGAACTTGCCTGCATATATGCAACATATTTGTGCATTATTTCACAATTGACTTTAGATATTTTTTCATATTCTCCCTCATTCATAAAAAATGTTTCTATTGTTAATTTATCGCCCACTATCTTCAATAAATCACCAAAAATTAGTATATATCGCGATAGATATAAATATATTAAATAATTGAGGTATTATTTTTAAAAAGCTTGAAACAAAGCCTTTTAAAGGTTAACTTCTGTCAATCTGCATGACATGTCCAAACCAGCATATCTTGGCAAAATGCTTCTGCACTGGTGCGAGGCCTGTAATGTGCCTGTGCTAGGGAAAAAGTGCGGATGCGGTAAAAGTACAAAAAGAGTTGAGGTTACTCCTCCAGGGGATATCCGCCCGGCTTTTGATTATGATATCAAACGTATAAACTCTGTTTCAGAAGAACAGTTTAATGCTCCTCTAATACCTGAGGGACATCTTGTAGTGCTAAATAAAGCTCCATATGAAGACCGTATGGACGAGATTATAGTTGATGGGGAAGTGCTTGCATCTCTTAGATTTGAGATTGAGAGCTGTGAATGGGTTATTCTTCCCAGACTTGAAGGAGCAAAAAGGCTTTTCCAGGGCAAGGATAAAAAATCTCTGAAAAAATGGGTTATTATCGATGAGGCAATTGTACCTTTTATTCTGAAAAAAGGAGCAAGTGTCCTTGCGCCCGGTGTTCTTGATGCTGATCCTAAAATCGAAATAGAAGATGAAGTAGTCGTGCTGAATCCTGCAGGAGAAGTAATATGCTGTGGTCGAGCTCGAATGTCAGGGAAAGAAATGCGAGAAGAAAACCACGGACATGCCGTAAAACCGCGCTGGAGTAGAGAGCCAGAGCCTCAAAAAGTAAGATCTGGAGGACAGACCTGGGAAGATGCCGTAGAAGCAAACAAAAAAATTCTGGACGGCATGATAGAAAGGTCCCACGCCTTCATAAAAAATGTAGTCGGAAGCATGGATCTGAAAGTAAGCGTATCATATTCTGGTGGAAAGGATAGCCTTGCTGTACTCCAATTAGTCCATGAGAGCCTTGACGATTACGAGATTATGTTTGCAGATACTGGGCTTGAATTTCCGGAAACTCTTGAAAACGTCAAACAGGTTGTTGAGCACTATGGAAAAACACTACGAATCTCAAGTGCAGGGGAAGCCTTCTGGGATTCTATAAGTGTATTTGGTCCTCCTACTCTGGATACTCGCTGGTGCTGCAAGATCTGTAAACTTGGTCCCATCACCCGGTTAATTGATGAGAACTATGAAGGTGGATGCCTCAGTTTCATAGGACAGCGTCAGTATGAATCTCATGCTCGCTCAATCAGTAAAAAAGTCTGGAAAAATCCCTGGGTAGGAAATCAGGTAGGTGCATCACCTATTCAGGAATGGACAGCCCTTCATGTCTGGCTTTATCTTTTCAAAACAAAAGCTCCCTATAATCCGGCTTATGAGAAAGGTTATGACAGAATGGGATGCTGGCTCTGTCCGTCTTCTTCCCTTGCCGATTTCTTCCAGCTCGAAGAAAGCCATCCTGAACTTGCAAAAAAGCTTAACTCTCATCTTCTTGACTACGCCGAAAAAACTGGACTTTCTTCAGAATGGGTAAAGTACGGCTTATGGCGTTACAAGCGATATCCTAAGATTCTTCAGGAACTTGCTAAGAAAAAAGGGATTTCTCTTATTCCCACACAAGAGCCCCCAAAAGAACTTCATTTTGAAGTGGCAACAGGATACAGACCCTGCAGGGCAGGAGGAATGTCTGCGGATGGAAGTTTCGGGCAGGCAATTGATATAGAAACTTTGAAAGAAAATGGAATGCTTTCTCCTATCGGAAAGGTTTCTTTTATAGAAGGTGCTGCATCGATTGCTTTTGAAGAATCCAGAGCACAGGTTTTTGCCTCCGGAAATGTTAACGGAAGAAGTGATGATGAAAAAACGCTAAAAAAGCTTATGAGAAGCGTTGAATTCTCGATAAGAAGAGCCTTACTCTGCCAGGGGTGCGGAGTTTGTGTGGGTCATTGTCAGCATAATGCAATTGAAATGAAGGAAAAGAAGGTAATGATTAAAGAAAATTGTATTCACTGTGGAGCGTGTATTGAGGTCTGTCCGCTTGTTAAATTTATTTAAGTTTTACAGGTGATGCTAATTAAAATGAGTCCTTTGTAGAAATAAATAGGACTCAGATTGAGATAAATGTAAAACTTGAAATGGATCAAAAATCAATAATCAAATAGGCTTTTCTGCCCCATTCTTTTTTGGAGATATCCTACCCGAACTCCTACACGTCTGAACTCAGTCTGGCTTTCCGAAAGAAACTCACTCAGAATTTCGCGAATTACTTCAAGAAGAACTTCCTTTGAATAAGCCGGGTGGTTTAATGTACGACTTCTAGTGTACATCTTGAACTTTGAATTTATGACCGTAATGGTTACAGTCCTGAAGGAAAGACCTCTTGAATCGAGTTTTGAGATTACATCTCCTGCCAGTTTCTCAATTAAGTGAGAAATAATGTTGATATCAAAAGTATCCTCAGGCAAGGTTGCGATTCTTCCTATTTGTTCGGAGCCATCCCTTTCTTTCAGGGGAGAATCATCGATTCCCGCCGCAGCCTGTTTAAGCCAGATGCCTCTGTTTTTTCCAAAAGTTGAGATCAGATCAATAACGTCGTGTTCAGCAAGGTCTTTTATTGTGACTATGCTCATTTCCTGCAGTTTTTCTGCAGTTACATTTCCAATTCCCCAGAGTTTGGATACATTAAGAGGCCAGAGAAAATTCTCAAGTTTTTCTGGAGTTATAACTGTAATTCCATTGGGTTTCTGTACAGAAGAAGCCATCTTGGCAATAAGCTTATTTGGGCCTATCCCTACAGAGCATGTCAGGTTTTCCTTATCCTTAATCTCATTTTTAATTTGGGTTCCAATCTCAAAAGCCAGATTAAAATTCCCGCCTGTTTTCTCGGTAACTTCCAGGAATGCTTCATCTATACTGATCTGCTCAAAAGCTTCTCCTGTCTCCCTGAAATCTGCATAATTCCTGAGAATTTCCATGACCTGATCCGAAACTGAAGTGTAAAACTCTTTTCTGGCAGGTAGAAAAATAGCCTCTATATTCAGCTTTTTTGCCTTTGAACAGAACATACCTGCCCTGATCCCGGATTCTCGTGCAATATAATTGCAGGTACTCACAGCTCCACTTAACTCGCTTCTTCCGGAAAGCATACAGACAACAACAGCTTTTCCCTGAAGATCAGGTTTTTCCCGCTCTTCAATTGCTGCAAAAAAATAGTCCATATCCACATGGAGAACAACACGATGCATCGAAAAAAATAGGCTGGGAAGATTTGTATAATTATCTCTTGAAAAATGAAAATTAGGGAAACACAAAAAGATATTAAAAGTGACTACTTTCTTAACTTTATTGAGAAAAATCTATCGATTTTAAGAACATAATACAATTGATAGACCGATAAAAGAGATTGTTTAAAGATAGTTATGGAGGAAAAAATTCAGAATATGCCTTATTTTAAAACCGTGAAATAAAAAGTTGCCTGGAAGCCAGGCAACTGCATAAATCCTGTCAAGGATATTATCAATACATTTCGCTTTTTGTGTTTCGTTCTACTCTTTATATACAGTTATTTATTTACAGTTACGTTATTGGTTATAGTACTCCCTGAATACTCCCCATTGTTAATGGTGCTTCCTGAATCATCACCAATATTTACTGCGCTTCCTGAATCATCACCAATATTTACTGTGCTTCCTGAATCATCACCAATATTTACTGTGCTTCCTGAATCATCTCCTTTGTTAATAGTGCTTCCTGAATCATCTCCTTTGTTAATAGTGCTTCCTGAATCATCACCAATATTTACTGTGCTTCCTGAATCATCTCCTTTGTTAATAGTGCTTCCTGAATCATCTCCTTTGTTAATAGTGCTTCCTGAATCATCTCCTTTGTTAATAGTGCTTCCTGAATCATTTCCTTTGTTAATAGTGCTTCCTGAATCATCTCCTTTGTTAATAGTGCTTCCTGAATCATCACCAATATTTACTGTGCTTCCTGAATCATCTCCTTTGTTAATAGTGCTTCCTGAATCATCACCAATATTTACTGTGCTTCCGGAATCCTCGCCATTGTTAATACTGCTTCCTGCTCCTGTCCCAACATAATTCGTATCGCCTGCATCCACTCCGTTGTTGATACTGCTTCCTGCTCCCGTCCCAACATAATTATATTGGCCTGCATCCTCGCCATTATTAATACTGGTTCCATAAGAATATTGGCCTGCATCCTCGCCATAGTTAATAGCGCTTCCGGCACTCTCTCCATTGTAAATAGTGTTTCCTGAACCCGCTCCATTGTTAAGAGTGCTTCCTGCACCGTCCCCATTGTTAAGAGTGCTTCCTGCATAGGTACCATAATTAAAGGTTGATCCTGCGTACTGCCCATTATAATTGTTTATAGTATTTCCTGAATAATCTCCCTTGTTAACGGTACTTCCTGAATTTTCTCCATTATTTACGGTAGCTCCTGCATAAGTTCCCTCATTAACGGTACTTCCATTATTATCTGTCTCTTGAGCGTCATTTTCTGCTTTAGATTCAGTTTTAGAGGTGTTATCGGCGCACGAATCATTGGTAGAAACATTTTCTGCACTTGAATTGTTAACAATATTATCTTCACTTGATTCATTGTTAGCTGTGTCTTCTGAGTTCAGCTCAGTGTCAGCAGTGCTACTTGAACTTGAACTCACATGGCGAACGATGACCTTTGAATTCGGCTCATAGACAAAAGTAACGTTGTTAAATGTCACATTGTTGAATGTATTATGTGAGTCAGGTCCATTGATAAATGTGACATTGTTAAATGTCACATTGTTGAATACGTTCCCTGAGCCAGCATCTATATAATCTGGAGTTACTGTGTTCTGCCCTGAATTACTATTGTTCCCTATGTTACAATTTGTTTCTGCTGCTGCCGTTGACGCTAATATCGAAAAAAATATTATCACAAAAAGACATGCTGTCTTTTTCATTCTGACAAACCGTTGATTTTTCATTTCCCCACTCTCCATATACACTCAGTTTTGAAAATCGTATGCTGTTGAAGTCTCAATCCACTTTATAGGTTGTCTCACTATAGAAGGAATTTTTCTACAATATTATAAGATTTATTAATGGAAACACCTATGAGAGAATGTATTAAGTACTCAATATACAAAATACTCCAATATATTTTCTCATTAGATAACTTAATAATTAATTGTAAAATATATCAAATAAATAGAAACCGGATTAAGAATCAAATGTAAGTAAAATATGGTAGTTTCCCCAAACCAATCTCATATTTACTCAATAAAAGTTTCAGAATTCTTTTTTGTGAAAATCCTGAAACGAAAAATAAACCGTAAAAAAGGTTTTATTTTCTTTTAAGGAATACAACAGTATTATTAATCGGAGGTTCTGGCTGAACTCTGAGGAATTCTTTAAATCCCGCAGGCAATTCAAAAAAAGGGTATTGGTAATTAAAAATAGATATATATGCTTATAACATATATTTCTTCATTAACTGCCCAAAATGTAATAGTTCCAGTCACAAAAAGAACGGTATAGTTGGTGGGCGTCAACGCTACAAATGCCATGATTGTGGCTATAACTATACAGTAGAGCTAAAATCAACTGCTTTTTCCGCCTCTGTTAAAAGACAGGCTTTACAACTTTACCTTGAAAGATTGGGCTTTCGTTCAATAGGAAGAGTTTTAGGGGTGAGTCATGTTTCTGTCCAAAGATGGATAAAGAAATTTGGTCAGGAGTTAGAGGACCTAAAAAGTGAAAATGAGATATCTATTGTTGAAATGGATGAAATGCACACTTACATCGGTAACAAAAAAAATATTGCTGGATCTGGATTGCTGTTGATAGAGTTGGGAAAAAGTTCATCAACTGCTCTTTTGGCAGCAGAGGAACAGAAACTGGAAAACTACTCTGGGAAAAAGTGAAGAAAAAAGACATTGGAGAAGTGATGACAGATCACTGGAGGGCATATGCAGAGTTTCTTCCAGAAAAGATCCATACTCAATCAAAAGCAGAAACGTATACTGTTGAAGGATATAACAGCATATTGAGGCATTTCCTGGCAAGGTTGAGAAGAAAGACAAAGTGTTATACGAAGAGTCTTGAAATGCTAAAGTACTCGGTTATTCTATTGATGAAATACAGAAATAAAGAACTAGATATAGTTAAGTAACAATACCAAAAAAAGAACTGCAATCAAGAAGTCTTCGAAGACCTTTTTCGTAGAGACGATAAGAGATTTTGCTTTCTACAGGAAGGACTTTTGAAAGGTGTTCAAATATCTCTTTTTTGGGCTCTGCCTGTGCAGCAACCATGTAAAGATCACATCTATATTCAAGGGACAAGGTGAAATGATTTCCTTCAATTATCTTGATACTTTCAGAAAGATCTAGGCGAGCAATTACTTTATGAGAGAGGCTTGCTCTTTTTTTATCCTGTTCAATTCCGACTCCAAAAAGGCCATATTCGTGGCAGAGCACTATTAAACTCAGATGGAGAGGACCATTCCCTAGAAAAAGAACACAATCTTTGGGTTTCAGGTTAGCACCTGTGTATTCAGTTCTGGCAGGCTGCAGATAATTCGGATAAAATGTAAAATTCTGGAGAGTCTCCCAGGGATTTGAGCTTTCAAGAAGGCTCTTTGCTTTTTCAATTTCAAGTTTCAGATTGTATAAAAACCGAAAGCGAGAGATCTCAGATATGAGGAGATCAAAATCTGAGCTTTTAAGAATTAACTCTAGAGACTTTTCATCTAAATCCAGAGTTGCAAGTTCGTCCAGTCTTTTAAACATGGCATCTGTTTCAAGGGAGAAATTTTCCAGAACCTCAGTTTCTCCAAGACCTTTTACCTGAGAATAGATCTGGCGAAATTCGGTAATTAAGAGTTCAACATCAATCTGTTGAATATTACTCACACTCCCGAAAAACCAGGGTGTTGTTTATCTTTCCATCTGGATAAATTTCTTTTATTTTTTTAAATCCTTTAATATGTTCAGGTAGGACGGGCCAATAAAGCAACTGTCTCATCCCACTATAGTCACGATAGCACACTGAGACAGGTTTTTGAGATTCGGATCTTCGATTTTTAATAATCGAATGGAGGTTACGGAAGATGCATTGTTTAGGTTCAGCAAGACCTGCTATCAGCACAGAGTCCCAGTAGAGATTCGAAAGTGAATTTTCGTCACCTTCGACAATACTGATTTCTTTTTCAAGACCAAAATGTTTTACACAGCTTTTTGCAAGATTCACTGCTTCGGGATCCTTATCTATACCGATACAATGGATACCATATAGCTTACTGAATAGCAGTAGAGTTATGGGAATAGGACCGCAGCCTATGAAAACCAATACTTTAATTTCAGGAGAGTCCTGAACCTGGTTTTTGATCATATTTTCATATCTGGCATATAGAGGAAAAGATTCAAGCATTTTCCATGGTTCTTTGCAAGCCAGAATTTTTTTTGCGAGTTGAGTTTCATGTATACTAAAAAATTGAGTATAACTGGTGTAAATTGAAGGAAGGACCGAGCTGATTACAGGATATCTAAGTAAGGCCTGACAAAGGTTGTTAGAAACATCAAGATGTCCAAGTTCATCAATCTCGGAGAAGATCTCATAGAGTTTAGCAATGTTTGATTCTGCAATTTTAGTTAAATCATTGTCTTTAATATTGCTGTAAAAATGCAATATGTGAGATTTTATGTCGTATAACTGTAGTTCATATCCCTGAAATTGGGCTAGATTATTGCTGTTTTCAACACATGGTAAGCTGCTCATGAGATCACACGCATCTTCATTTATTTTACTTGAAATAAAGAATAATATATATAATAAAAATTGTTGTAATTTTATTTAGATACTTTTTGATATTTTAGAGCAGCCACCCATAATAAAAAATTTTTGTCATATAAGATCGTAAATAAGATTAAAAAAGTAGTAGAGCTTCACAATTATTTGTTTTGTTGTATGAAAATGAATAAATAGAATTTGTTAACGGAGAGAAAATAAAAATGTTAGGGCATTTCACAAAAACAGAACCAAAAAATGTACGATCAAAGAGACTAGTTTTTACTCTTTCTGCCCTGAAATTAGAAAAATGGAGTTAGTTCCAAGAACTTTTTGTGGGAATGATTGTTTACTTTCTTTAAATTTCTGTATATCTAATAGGGGATTGATTGAAGTGTTAACAAACCCATTTTCAGATACGAGAATTGAAGCCTTTTTCGGACTTATTTCTTCATAGAGAGGTAACGAACTTTAGATTGGCCCATAATAATCTTTAAAGACAGAATTGTGCGGATTTTTATTCGTAAGCTTGTCTGTCCACTCATAAACTGCTCTTTTAATTCGTTTGCTTGGTCGTGGATCAAACCAGTCTCCATCAATAGCTAAAACCATACCTCCGGGTTTAAGAACTCTTTTCCATTCTCTAATAACACATTCAGGCTGCTGAAGAGTCCATAGAAGAAATTTATTAGTGACCAGATCAAAAGAACTATCCTTAAAAGGTAGTTTTTCCGCATTCCCGTGGAAAAAATCAATATCAAAACCCATATTATGTGCGTTATTTTTTGCTTTTTCAAGCATACCTGAAGAAAGGTCCACTCCTGTTACCTTATGACCCATCTCGGCAAAAAGTAGTGCAAGAAAACCAGCACCAGTTCCAACATCCAGTACATTTAAACGTTCATTAAAATCTATAAAATATTTAAATGTTTGGTTCCAGACAGCGCGTTCTTCCTCATCAAAGCCATTTATACCGTTTGTGTAGTAGAGGACCTTATATTCCAATAACTAGCAATAACTTTCTTGCAGTCTATACGAATTCCTCCGAAAAATTTTAAAGAGAGATTATTTAATATCCTTATTTTGCATATTTTACTGGTTTCCGTAGTACAATTTTAGAAAATGTTCTTTTTATGTCCGTTTTTCTATTTTACTGCCCAAAAAACCATGAACTTTTTGAGCTGTATTCCACAGAAAATGAATATTGAAGAAAGAACAAGACCTAAGATTGTAAGATGAATCTTTTCTTATTATAGTAATAATTGTTACGATATTATTTGCATATCACCCCAAGTAATATAAATATATGTTTTGATTATAATTAGTATTACAAATCATAATAACATTATATATAGTGAAAACATGCATAAATAGAAAAGTCAAAACGGTAAAATTAGATACGCTTACGGTCTCAGTCCTACCTTTAATTGCCCTTATAACCAAAAGACAAACAATTCCAAGATATATTGAAAAGTATGAGTATTACAGAATAACAAGAAATCGTCTTTGAAAAACTATCGAAATCAGTTCCAAAAATTAAAATAAAACAAGAAATAATACATAAAACAAAATTCATTAAAAATTGCAATGAATTTTATCAAAAATTAGCTATTTTTTCTGTACCAAAAGAAAATCCAAAAAACTCTAAAATCAAAGTTGCGCTGGCGCACCCTGCAGCAAGCTAGCAGGGTATTCGACTGAAATAAAATGGTACAAACCTTAATGATTTGCCTTCTACAGTTTGTACCATTCTCATTAAGACTACAAAACAATCTCATTGCATGGATATACATATCTCTTGCAGCTTAATTTTCTCTGTACTTTTTTCCATTATATATCTGTGGCTTTTCCTCCTAGATTTTTCAGATAATTTCACCAATGTTACTCTAATACATTTTTTTGTTATTCTTGTAAAAATAAACAAAATTTAGATGGATTAACTCTTTGATTTTGATGCATATTTTGTATTTCCATATAGTCCTATGTTAATTCTGTTTCCATTGGGGTTTGGTTCAGAAGAATAGCTCGACGAGGGATATCCTGCATCAATACCTGGAGAGTATACTGTGTCTTTAACCCATGTTTTTCCATTCCATCTACCAGCTGTTGATTTCAGGTGATAATCATGGTTTGTCTGGTCTGCAAATAGTGGATTTACATGAATATCAGTTGTTGATGTGCAGTTTTTATAATTGCCTGCTGAGTTGTTATAGAGACAATTATATTGAAGTGAAATTGTATGGTTGCTACCGGAAAGATAATTCATCACTCCATATCCTGTCCCACTTGAACTATATTTACGTTTTAGAGTGTTTACAATTATGTTGTTACGGACAATCGTTGCATATCCAGCTGTTGACGTATAACTTGGAGTGGAACTTCCGGGATACATGTTGGCAATAGCAACGTGATATACTCCGTCAAATACATTGCTCTCAATGTAAGTATCATGGAATCCACTGGCTATAATTCCACCTACCCAGGTAATACTGGGATTCGTGCCTGTACTGTAAAAAACATTATGATAAATATTAATATGTTTTCCAAGATCCTTGGTGGCAGCAGCAGTATCATAGTTGATAAGCCAGATCCCGGGACCATATGTATTATGGATAACATTATTATAGATACTAATATTGTCCATAGTACCTGTACCAGTCCCACCTTTTTCAATCTGAATTCCTGGACCACCTGCAGTCCAGTTGTAGAAAGAATCGATCGTATTATCATGGAGTCTTACATTGTTTGTATTCCATATTCTAAGACCACTGTTAGTTCTGCAGGTTATTGTGTTATTCCATGCTTCTACATTCTGGCTTCGAATTGCAAACATACCATCGTGACCAAGCTTATAGATAATATTGTTATAATACTGAATGTTTTTACAAGAATTTGCCCTCAGTCCATCGCCAAGCCCATCATGCATATACATATTGTATACTTTTATGTCGTTACAGTATGTGAAGTACATTATATTGTAGTAGCCACCACCTAAAGAAACTGAGGGATTACCATCACGATTCCCATTAACCTCAAAACCTCTTACTGTAATGTTACTATTCCCGGAACTACTACTACTCATCTGCTTGATTAAAGGTTTCATTGTAGCCCAGCCTGCATTATCTGCAAGTTTGATCACAGCATTTGAATCTCCTTCAAGAGTTGTATTACTACCAATTAGAATAGTATCATTAATGACGTATGTAAAAGGCCCCTTTAGATGGACGGTGGTATATTCTGTAGGATTACTTGCCACAAGACTAAGGGCTTGGTTTATCTGAACTTGATCAGCACTTCCATCACAATTATATGTTCCAGTGCCATCTCCTGCGACGTATACTGTTGAGGAGTTAGTCGCACATAAAGCTGTAGGAACACTTACAGAAAGGAGGAAACATACCAAAAAAATGATTCCTAATCTGTTTAGTATCGACATCATCTGGGGGAGATCAGAATAAAATTCATTAGTATTCTGAATAGACAGATATTCGTTTTGTGACGTATATACATCTCCTTAAAAGTTATAGCTATTTTCTAAAGAGTATGATAGTTGATTCTTTTTAGACATACACAATTATATTTTAAAGATAAATTGATTTTCTGGACATTAAAAGCCATGAAAATATTCTGAAGAGATGAACTACAGGACTAATTGAACCCAAAAATATACTATAAATAGGGAGAAATTTAATACAAATCTTCCTGTTTTTCACGCTGATTCTCCAATTTACGCGAAGTTTTTTCTCTTTAGGATATAAAGGATTAAACTATAGTAATATTGCCAATAATAAGGAAAATATCCAATAAATAGATTCCTAACAATCATTATAACATCAAGGTTGCCCAGAGAGAGCATACTAAAATTTATTTGAATTAATAATACACAAATATATAGATTGTTAAACGACTTTTTTATAAAAAAATTTTGTTGCCTCACAAAATTAGCAGATTACAATTAGTTTTAAAGTATACATGACAAAATTTGAGTATAAAAGACTATTTACCGGATTAAAATGTTATATAAATAAGTTTTAAATAACAAGATCTCGAAAAATTCAATAAAAATAGTTCAGAATTTGAAAATTAAAAATCCTGCTTATTTCTACAGATTCTAAGCTCATGAAAAATAACCAGAGTTTATGAAATAGAGATGTGAGAGACTAAGTTAGTGAAGGATACAAAATTAGCGGTATAAATTAATCCAATACAGAAAAGTTGTGAGTTACAAATTATCTAGATTGCCTCTATTTTATGAAAATGCAGCTATGAAATAAAGCTACATATAATCTATTAAAAATAAAAATAATTTAATTAAATGATATCTTTGCAGATATCCAGAATTTTTCTTGCTACTCCATCCCAACTGTGGTTCTCAACAACGTATTTTCGGCTTTTATTCCCCATAAGGGTCCTCATATTTTCATCAAGAAGTAATTTTACTACAGCAGCTGCAAGTTCTTCAGGATTCTCGGGAGTTACTGATATTCCGCCACCTGAAGACTCAATTAAATCTCGAACTCCTGAAATACTGCTTGCCACAATTGGCTTCCCACAAGCAAGATATTCATATGTTTTCAATGCTGAAAGTCCTATTTTTGAGTTTCTTTCCTTGATGAAAGGAGCAACACATAAATCGGCCGCGTTGATGTAGAGAGGGACCTGTTCGTAGGGGATTCTACCTGTGAAAGTAAATTTATTTGAAATTCCTAACTTAGAAGTTGTTTCCATCAGTTTCTCCTTCATAATTCCATCCCCAACAATAAGGAAATGAGCATCAGGACATTTCTTCATAATTAAAGGAGAGGCTTGAATTAGAAATTCAACACCCTGCCAGGCTGCAAGGTTCCCTACAAAGCATACATACTTTTTGGAGTTTTCGAGCTGCAATTTTGCTTTTGTTTGCTTTAGATCCAGAGGCTTAAAAACATCTGTATTTGCCCCATTATTGATAACATGAATTTTGGTCTCAGAAACTGAATATAGTCTCACAATTTCGTCCTTGAGCTTATCTGTGACAGAAACAATTCTGTCACAATGCCTATAATTAAAGTTCTCAGAGCGGAGTGCAAAAAAAGAGAAGACTCTGTATGCAAAAGACTGAGAACTCTCTACCTTTAACTCGTCCAGAACAAGCCCATTTACTTCTACAATCGAAGGAATTTTTAGAATTTTACATAGAATAATGGGGAAAAAGGGAAAAGAATTCTGGCGAAGATAAAGAACATCAGGTCTGTTTCTTATGCACGAATAAAAAAGGTAAAATAAAAGCATGAATTCGTAAGAAGGCTGTACAAGATATTTATTGTCTATTACAGGCACGTACTTAATCCCTGGAAGAGTGCGGTCTACACTCTTCTGTCCAGGTGCAAATAAGACTATATCAGTATATTTTTTCAAATTTCGTAGTAACTCAAGAATATGGACATTCGAACCCGATTTAGTGTTGAAAGAGCCGTAATAAACTAGGAAAATATTATTTACTTTTTTAGACATAATGGTAGCCGGATATCAGAATAGCAAAAGTAGTTAATTAGCTTATCCCATAGCTTTCTTTATTATTTGTCCCAGTTTAAGGACAATGGATTAATATAAAACTATAAAGCAAGAATTTAATGTATTGTGGAGAGAAGTATTTATAGGATAAATAATCTCATCTGTCTGCTTTTGATGCATCCAAAGCGAAAAAGGGCAAAAGATTATGAAAGTACTGGAAACATGTCAGGAATTTCCTAATAAATATTATCCTCAACTTGGGACATTCATAAAACAAAGTATCGACTCAATTGCAAACCAGGGCGTAGATATAACGGTTCTTTCTCCAAAACCCTTCGTCCTTCCTTTTTCTGCATTTCCGTATCATGATTTTTTAAAACTACCGCGGATTGAGCATACCGAAAAATATGACCTTCATTATCCGCGTTATATATATGCGGTTCCCAAAAAGTATTTTTATCCAATAACAGGATTTTCATATTCTCGCTTCATTTCTGAATATGCAATCAAAAACATAAAGCCAAAGCCAGACCTGATCCACGCACACTTTTCCTACCCTGATGGTTATGGAATGATTAAGCTTGCAAAAAAATGGAGAGTTCCTCTTGTAATAAGCGCATTAGG
The DNA here is from genome assembly GCA_963727895.1 of uncultured Methanosarcinaceae archaeon. Classification (GTDB taxonomy): domain Archaea; phylum Halobacteriota; class Methanosarcinia; order Methanosarcinales; family Methanosarcinaceae; genus Methanosarcina. Next base: position 399,911 of record CAVSHT010000012.1, read on the forward strand.
TACAATTGAAAGAAAAGTCGCTTATGAAGGCACCTACACCTCAAAACAGATAATAAAAGCAATGAATTTTGCAGATAGGATTCTTTCTGTCAGTGAGGACCTCAAGCTCCACATAATAAATTTAGGAATAAAAGAAGAGAAAGTCCATGTGGTTCCAAACGGTGTTGATATTGAGGAGTTCAAACCTTTAGGAAAAATATATGCGAGGAATCAGTTAAACATACCACATGATAAGAACATTGTTCTATTTGTTGGAGCTCTTAGAAAAATAAAAGGTGTAGACTACCTGATTGAGGCTACAAAAAATTTTGTTAACGCTAATACTGATCTTTATATGGTAGGTAGAGATGATGGCCTGAGAAAAATTCTGGAAAAAAGGGTACATGAGTTAAAAATTGCAGATCATGTCAAATTCATCGGGCCCGTAAATCATGACAATATTCCACTCTGGATCTCAGCTTCAGATATCCTTGTATTGCCTTCCCTTTCTGAAGGTAGACCAAATGTGGTACTCGAAGCCCTTTCCTGTGAAATTCCAGTCGTAGCAACGGATGTAGGTGGGATACCTGAACTCATGGTCGATGGAGAAACAGGCTATTTGGTACCTGCGAAAAATCCTGCAGAGCTATCCATAAAAATAAAAAAATTACTTGAAGATAAAAACCAGAGAGAAAATATGGGTAAGCTCGGACGTAAAAGTATAATTGAGAGAGGACTGACATGGGAAGCCCATGCAAAAAAGACTGTGGATATATACTCAGAAATATGGGAGAAATCTTGATTATAAATCCAATAAACTTAATCCCTTTTTATATATATTAAGCCGCAACTGTAACCCTAATCTATAGTAGAAGATCAAAAGTTATCTATTTCCTATTTTCTAATTTTCTTATTTTCACATTTCACCTTCACTCTAATTGTTTTGTATTTTTTTTGGATATTTGTCTTGTGATGATTTTGTATATAAAAAATATTGTGAAATGATAAGAAATATCTGATTTTATAAATATAAATTAAATTCATATGTTCGTTTATATCATAAATGTAACTAAAAAGTGATTAGTCAACAATAATTCTTGCGAAAATGTCTATCCCCGCAGTAAGTTGCGGGGTATTCGACTGAAACAAATTTCAGTGACTATTTATTCCCTTATGTGGAATGAAAATATCTATAGAGGGATTGGAATAAATTTTATCAAGACCTGCAAGATTGTTTTCCAGCTCAAGCTGGTTTTCAGGCAATCCCTCATAGAAATAATTGGCAGTATCACTGAGACTGCTTTCTTCACTACCAAAGTATAATCCACTTCTTAAGAATTCATTGGTTCTGAGAACTACATAACCTTTGTATTGAGAAAGTTTGGTTACATTACCAATTCTGTAGTTATCATAAGATGAAAGATTCATTTTTGAAGATGTTGCAGGGATTAGTGGAAGATAAAAATATCTTGAAGAGTAATAATCGGAATAAATTGAGGAATTTGAAGGTACATACTTGAAAACGTGCCCAAAACCACTTAACTCTTCAGAAGTAAAGTATTCGTGGGTTGATTCGTTACCGAGGAGACTTGAGTCCCCAACACTGTAAACTGAAGAAACTAAAACAAAGATCGAGAACAAGGAAACCACTACTAACGTGGAAGTGAATTTTTTAGAGGAATACTTATCCAGATAATTCCAGAATATGTACAATCCGTAAGCCATTATGAAAGCCATAAATGGACTGACGAAAAGCATAAATCTATCAACTCTAAACAGGACTTTGAACTGCCAGATAGTATTGAGAGGATTGGGCACATAAAAGATAAGAGTTAACAGTGCAAATAATGCCACAACGGCAGCATAGTTTTTCTTGTAGTTTTTCAGGAGAAAACCTATTCCTATCAAGGCAAAAAATAAAAAGATCGATTTATCCAGAAGACCTATTAAAGTAGTCAAGCTCTCCTGAAGCACTTCTGTTCCTCCAGCAGTTAAAACTATAGAATCCAAAAATTGACTTTGAAAACGGGGAGCTAGACTTCTTTGTACAAAAACATATGCTACAAAGAACCAGTAAGCAACAAAAATTACGTTAACCAGTATAAAAAATGACTTGTTAATATAGCTACCATATCCTATAATAAATTCCGATCCAAGAAGTATGACAAGCAATACGACAAATTGTGGAAGGGAAACATTATGGACCAGAGTTATGAAAACCGCAACAATTATTGAGAGAATTTTCAGAGAGAATTTATTTTCATTGAATTTGACACTGTAAATCAGGTACAATAATACCACGAACATTATGAATGCCATTGTACGGGTGATTACATTTACACCATAATAAAGTACAACAGAGCTCGCTGAGAACAAAATGGACGAGAGAAGTGAGATCTGCCTGTTACGTGTTATGTAATTAGCCAGATAGTAAAGGAAAACTATAGTTACTGCATAAATTGGTGCAGTCACCAGATAAAGTGCTTCTCTAATACTTATATTCAATAGCTCAGAGGCTTCTGCAATAAATACGTGATAAAGAGGGAAGTAAGCATAGTCACTTAGAGAAGTAGAAATTGTTTTTCCAGCTATTTCTGTAACTTCTGACAGAAACACATGGGGCATGATATCTGTAGTACCGAAGTAGTAATCGTAATTTAACGTAACACTATATGTCAAATTAATCGAAATTAAAAAAGATTCGACTAAAATAAGTGAGGGGTTTGTATTTTTAGAGAAGGTTTGCAGGAATACTACCAGATAAAGTCCTAAAACAAATACGAAATATAATGGAGGTCTGCTTCCTTCAAAAAGCAAGAGCGTCACCAAGGAGCCAATATAAAAGACTCCAAAAAGATATGTAAGAGACTTTGTGCTCAATGCTGAGATATCTATATCGTGCAAACTTACATCTTTTTTGTAAATGAATAATATGAAAAGACAGGACAGTATTGCAGGTATTCCTGTAAATAGACCCCTAAGAGCATAACCGAACTTTTCGGTTGCAAACATCCATAAGAATGCGAATAATACTGCAAAAATTATAGCTATCGGAAGCAGAAAGGAAATCAACCTCATTATAAGATTATTATCCGATCTGGGTCCTGCTCCATTACTTAATCCGAACATACTATCTCCATGACCTTAACCAATCATATTTTCACAATTCGAATTAATACGTCCAAATTTCTGTGTTTGAAAATCGATGAGAGTTCATCAGGCCGTATTAAATAAGAAGTTTTTGCCTTGAAGAGGCTCTCATATATTCAAGTGTTTCGGTCGTATTTTAAACGTATGATCAAATAAATTCACAAATATCAAACGTCTGAACAAGAACTGACTTTTGAGATAAGAGGTGAATTTGCAAAGCTGTACAAAAAGCCTAATCCATAAGCAATGTGTTGCACGGGGATAATAACCAGAGCAAAAAGACCGTATTTTGATCTCATATTATAGGCAACCTGAATTGAGGTGATTAAGACGAGAATAAAATACACAGTTATGAGTGCAAGAAGAAGAAGGCTTGGAGTGAAGTATTTGATAGAAGCGATAAGCAAAGCGGCCGCAAATATAATCGCAATAGAAGGCAGAAATGCATACCAACGAACAAATTCTCCATGTTTTTTGAAAAGTTCTGCCATCCACATGCCATATTTAAACATTCTTATAGAAAAAGATTTGAGAGTACCTCTTCTATGGTGTAAAACCTGTGCTTCCGGGATGTACAAAAATTTGTTTCCTTTCTTACCAATTCTGTAGTTCAGATCACAATCTTGACCTACTATAAATCGCTCGTCAAAACCACCAGCATCTTGAACTGCAGCTTTTTTGTACATTGCATTGCAGTTAGGAAGAGAGCCTACATAATGCTTTTTTATAGAGTTCTTGGACTGGGCTGAGCCTCCTGAGCCCAAAAAAGATTCCTGAGCATACCCAACTACTCTACCAAATACAGGATCAGTGTCAAAGATTAGGTTAGGGCCTCCAACACACACGACATCATCTGGAGCGCTTTGCATTTCACAGACAAGAGTTTTCAACCAATGAGGATCTACCTTACAGTCTCCATCAGTAAACGCGACAAGTTCTCCCCTGGCATTTTTCACACCAAGGTTTCTTGCAGCAGCAACATTCTTTTGTTCATTAAGGAGAAGGTTGACAGGATATTTTTTTACTATATCCTGCGTTTTGTCGGTGGACATACCATCGACAATAATAATTTCGTAAGAATTTCGTGGGTAATCTAGATTAAGAAGTGATTTTATACATTCCTCAATAAACTTTTCTTCATTACGAATACCTACTACGATTGAAACGAAAGGGTATTTCATATAAATTGGCCCCGTTTTAAAATCATTGTTTTCGGATGTGCTCGTTTAAAAATATCATCCTTGATATGGAATGCAGTATTATTCCTGTAAATACCATAAAGGCTCCTATAATTGTCAGCATAACCATAAGCAGTGTAGGCCCAAAACGCAAGGATCCTCCCAGAATATAATTCTGTAGAAACTTCAGTCCCATAAGAAAGCCTGCAGATGCCATAATCAGGCCAGGAACGGAGAAATAGTACAAAGGCCGTCTATATTCCATATCTTTAAGGATGCGGAACAATACTTTAGGTCCATGTATTAAAGGATTCTCACTTGAACAATCCTCAAGGTCATACCTACAATGAATCTCCACTTCAGTAAATTTCAATTTGTGATCTTTAGCCTGAATAAGAATTTCAGAGCCTGCAGACATATCAGTACCATTCAAATTTATATTTTCAATAGCTTTTTTTCCATAAGCTCGAAAACCACTCTGGGAATCAGTAACATTTAGGCCACCTGCAATATAGGTTGCAACATCCAGAACTTTCATACCACATTTACGGTAAATAGGGACATTTTTACCATTTCCATTGACAAATCTTGAGCCAATTACCAGATCAAATCCGTTTTTTAAAGGTTCAAGAAGCTTGGGGATTTCAGATGGATCATGTTGACCATCAGAGTCAATTATGACCATAGCATTTGCGCCAAGCTGACGAGCAGTTTCAAAGCAATTTTTTAGGGCTGCTCCGTATCCTTTGTTAGTTTCATGACGGACTACGTAAGCGCCAAGAGATTCGGCAATCTCAATGGTATTATCACTACTTCCGTCGTCTACAACTACTACTCTGTCAACATATTTTTTGCAGCCTTTGATAACATCTGCAATGGCATGAGCTTCATTATAGGCAGGCATGGCTGCAATCGTAATGGACATATGCAATCATCTACCTCTGTGAAGATAAAATGGGGAAGTATGTATAATAATACAGTTTATTAGAGAAGAATCAGTAAGAACTCTAAATTTGGCGAATATATTTTTCAGAGTCATCGCTCCATAATTTTTAAGGGGTTTCAAATGGTCTTTTACGGCTACAATACAGAGAATCAATTGGGAAAATTATTCGCCTCCTTTTATTCAAAAGAGGGAATGTAAATACTCTGTAGGTGAGTCACGACATTTAATATAAGACCCGTATTTGTTTTAATATACGAGCTATATAAGCATTTAGATATAATAAATAATTAATCAGTAATTTAGATAATAAAAAATCGCATAGCTTATATAGGAGATCTGTTAGCCTGAATAACAGCTTAAAAGACTTTTATGACTTATGATATACAAATAAACTACATAAAAAAACCAACTATATAAGACCTCAAAAACCATCTTACTATATGCCAGCTTTACATACCTAATGACTAAATCTCAAAAAACTTTATAGTAGATAGTAGAAAATTAAGAATTAAAGCGTGAAAACTTAGTTCAGGATGATCATAAATATAGAAAAATATTTAGATACAAAGCAGGAAAAGGGAAAGAGATTTTATACCACTAGGTAAATTAAGTAGATCGGGTTAAAACATTCTTGAAAATGAATATAATTCAGGAAATGAGCTCTGCTAAATCAAAAGAAAGCCGAGATTAAAATTCGGACAGTTTTCACCTTTACGGCAGTATTCTTCACAACTGAATATAAAAGAAGCCGGTAAGAGGAAGTAGGAAGGTTTCCAAAAAACCTCATGAAAACAAAGAAATTTGCAGATTAGCCCAATAATAAAAAGCTGGGAAGCCAGAAAAACAAAAAAATCGTTTTATGAGGAGTCATATGTCCGGAAACCGGAAGTTTCCATTTGACCTGTTGATAGTAGCAGGCCTTGTAATTCTTACAGATATTTTCGTACTAGTTCCTGTACTTAACGAAAGTCTTATTCGCACAGCTCTTGGTTTACCCTTATTGCTTTTCCTTCCAGGATATGCTCTTATATCCATGCTTTTTCCGGAAAAAGGCGGACTTGAAGGGATAGAAAGGATGGCTCTTTCTCTTGCAATGAGTGTTTCAGTTGCACCTTTGATAGGGCTTGCACTTGGTAATACTTCATGGAGAATCCATACAGTACCTCTCCTTACAAGTTGTTCCTTGTTTACCCTGGTAATGTTAGTAATAGCATATGTTAGGAGAATGCGTCTACCCGCAGACCAAGCATTTGAAGTACCCTTTAGGACTCTTACTTTCAATATGATATCCAGTGGAAAGCCAAAATCAAATACTGAGAAAGTACTAAGTATAATTTTAGTTCTTTCATTCCTGATCTTAATAGGAACTGGAGCTTACGTTATTTTAGTACCTCAGGATAAAGACCCATTTACAGAGTTTTATATTCTTGGAAACAATGGGCAGGCTAGTAATTATACAACAGAGTATATACAGGGAGAAAGTGGGAACTACACTATAGGAATAGCAAACCATGAATACAAAACAATGAACTATACAATGGAAGTAAAACTCGAAAATAAATCACTACCTATTCCGGAAAATCTGCAACATATCACGCTTGCCGATAATACAACCTTAGAAGAACCCATTAAGATTACACCTCCTATTGAGGGACAGAATATGAAGCTTGAGTTCCTCCTTTTCAACGAAACTGAAAAGAATGTACCCTATAAAAATCTGCGCCTCTGGATAAATGTTGGACAGGAGGTGTGAAGATGGAAACTATTGAAAGTTCGAGAATGGGTAATCTGGAAAGCACGCAAATGAGAAAATATGTAGATTTGAAAGGAGAGGTGCCAGAAATTAAAAATAAATGGATTTACCTTTTAATTCCAATTGCAGCAATTGCTTTTGCGGAGATACTGATCTTTTTGGGAAGGGAACTCGAGGCCATGGAGCTATATGCCGTAATTCTTCTTGGTCTTTCCTTTTCCACAATGTTCATAGAAAGTAAGGAAATCCAAAAAACATACCAGGCTTTCCTCCTTCTTCCAATACTGCGTCTGGTAGATTTCTCAATGCCACTATTCTATGAAGAGAAGTTGTATAACCTTATTTTCATATATGGCCTTCTGATAATTCCTGTAAGTATTGCAGCTACCAATCAGGAGTTTAGTGGTGCAGAGCTTGGGATAACCTTTAAAAAAATAGGTAGATATATTTTACTTTCAATATTATTGGGTTTTTTTTTAGGAGTAGGAGAATTCACTATAGTCGGGAAAAATCCTCTCATTTATTATCTCTCAATATTTAACCTGCTTATTCTCACCGTAATTATGATCTTTGTAGTAAGTTTTGTAGAAGAACTAATATTCAGGTCAATTCTGCAGAACCGACTGGAAACCATAATAGGCAGCACAAAAGCAGTGATTATTACAAGTATTCTATTCGGCTTAATGCAATCAGGATATGGAAACGTTTACGAGTTTATATATATATTCTTTGTAGGAGTTCTTTTAGGATACCTATTTCATAAGACACGGAGCTTACCATTGGTTACGCTAATTCATGGTTTTATGAATGTGTTCTTTTTTGGGATAATACCCCTTCTTCTCCTATAAATTTTTTATTTTAGAATTCAATCGAAAAATAAGGATAAGAAGAATTGTGCATAAGTGTAACTTTTCGAGAAAAGAAATAGCAGTTTGATTTTTATAGGAATCTAATACTGTAGTTATTAAGTATAATAGTGAGAAGGTTACTCACTCTGTATTTAAAAAAGTTTTTGAGAACAAATTGTGATTACATAATAATCCATTTTGATCAAATTTCTCTTTAATATTCGCGATTAAACTTTTTTTCAAAAATCTGATCTCAAACGATCTACATATAATTTTAAAGAGTGGTATTATAAAAAACTTTGAAACAAGCTCCAAAGGAATAAAATGAAAAGAGTAATAGTGTGATCAGGCTACTTATTTCAAGTTTAAGGGACTTGCTTTAGAAGGATTTTTACAGAGCCGAATGGTTTGTAGAAGAAGCCTACATGACTCGAAGCTGAATCTTTCCTCAGTCATTTAGGAAATAGTTCGACAACCTTAAAAAGAATGATCGCACCAAAGCAAAAAAGCAGTGGAATTATTCCCATATTTAAAGAAACCTTGACAGCACTTTCCCAGTGTTTCGACATAGGTACGAAATACCTGAACAACAGCAGTAAAAGCAAAACTGCCGTAGCTACAGATGCACCATCAGATATTCCTGGTATTGCTGTTACCGCTGAAAGCGCACCTGAAGAAACTGAGTTAGATGCAACTAAACTTGTAAGCGTAGCGAGAACTCCTTAAATTGATTAGTATATTTGAGAAACAAATAAGCAATCAGATATAAAAATCCTCCTCATACTACTGACAAATAATAAGAAGAAAAAATAAACTTGAACTTAAAAACGGAATAAAATTGTCTTAAAAAATTAAGAAATACTATGAGCTTTATTTGTGCAGTTGAAAATTGCGCGGTATATTATAAGTAATAGTTAGAATGTGTATTGTGAAACCTTGCAAAGGTAGAACATTAACTGAAGAATTTGATATAAAGTAAAAGAGGATAATAAATTAAACCAAATCATTAAATAATTACAAGACATACTTGAATAAAAAACAAAAGAAGTTATGAACATCAATAGGAAAGAATATCTGAAAAAAATAATAGCATTCGCCCTTTAAATTCCCTCTGATATAGGATTGGTCCGAGTATCAAGAACGTGAAAAATTAAGAATCACATAATATTATAAAAAACGAATATGTTTTCAAACTCCAACAGAAAGTTTTTTTGGTTAATAAAAACCAGAAAAACGGGGGGAACAATGAACTCTAATGAATTTAAAATTCACAATTCTTCAAAGATATACGGTAGTTCTGTAATTGGAAAAGATACAATAATAATGGAAAATGTGATATTAGGATACCCTGAACACAAAGTCCTGATGGAACTCCTGAAGCAAAACATTGAAATTGAGAACTTTGATTTTCCTGGATGTACTATTGGTCCAGATTCGATTATAAGAGCCGGATCAACTATATTTTCTAATGTAAAAACTGGAAAAAATTTCAAAACCGGGCATAATGTAATGATTAGAGAAAATACGGAAATTGGAAACAACGTTCTTATCGGAACTAATGTCATTATAGATGGACATGTAAAGATAGGAAACAATGTCAGCATCCAGGGAAATGTTTACATTCCGACCAATGTTATCATTGAGGACAACGTATTCATCGGACCCTGTGCGGTTCTAGCCAATGATAAATATCCTATTAGAAAGAATTACGAATTGAAAGGTCCTGTTTTAAGAAAAGGCGCTTCTATAGGTGCAAATGCTACCTTATTGCCAGATGTTGAAATAGGAGAAGGAGCGATGGTTGCTGGAGGAGCACTTGTGACAAAAAATGTTCCTGCCTGGAAGCTTGCAATCGGAACGCCTGCTAAAATACAAGAACTTCCCGAAGATTTAATGGAATTGAATAGAATATAAGCTTATAAAAATCATGTCATATAGATTAATTTATTGGAATTATTAAAAGAGGCCTCAAGATGATCCCAATTGCCAAGCCTTTAATGGGTAAGGAAGAAATTGATGCAGTAACAGATGTCCTGAGTTCAGGTATGATTGCACAGGGCCCAAAAGTTGAAGAATTTGAACAGGCTTTTTCTGAATACACTGGCTGTGATTATGGAGTTGCAGTCAATTCCGGCACTGCAGCTCTGCACGTTGCACTTCTCGCCCATGGCATAGGAAAGGGAAATGAAGTGATTACAAGCCCTTTCAGTTTCATTGCAACAGCAAATAGTATTCTTTATACCGGGGCAAAACCTGTTTTTGCAGATATTGAATCCGAGACATATAATATAGATCCTGAAAAAATTCAGGAAAAAATCACTCCAAAAACCAGAGCCATTTTGCCTGTCCATCTCTATGGACATCCTGCAGACATGAAAGCCATAATGGAAATTGCAGAAGACAATAAGCTTATTGTAATTGAGGATGCCTGCCAATCCCATGGCGCAGAATGTCTTGGAAAAAGAGTAGGCAGCTTCGGAACAGGAGCATTCAGCTTTTATCCTACTAAAAATATGACAACCAGTGAAGGTGGAATGCTCACTACAAGCGATAAAGAAATTGCAGAAAAGGCAAATATGATTCGGGCCCATGGCTCAAAAGTACGCTATTTGCACGAAATGCTGGGTTTTAATCTGCGAATGACTGATATTGCAGCTGCAATCGGGCTTGTACAGCTTGGGAAACTGGACGGATTTATCGCAAACAGGCAGAAAAATGCAGAAATTCTATCTACGAAATTAAAAAGCATATCCGAGATTGCAACTCCAGTAATTAGAGACAATTGCACTCATGTATTCCATCAATATACGATCAGAGCAGAAAAGAGAGATAAACTGGCAGATTTCCTGAAAGAGAAAGAAATAGGAACTGGAGTTTATTATCCAATACCTATTCATAAGCAGCCTGTCTACAGAGAACTTGGATACAAAGACTCTTTACCGACCTCAGAAAAAGCATCAGAAGAGGTAATTTCTCTCCCTGTACACCCCGCATTGTCTACAACTGATTTGCAGGAAATAGTAGAAGTGATCAAAGAATTTTATGCAAAAGAATGAGTCGTTTTTAAATGCATTCTTAGAAACAGGAGTGAGACTTTTGATTAGAGTAGGAGTAATAGGTACAGGGGCTATGGGACAGAACCACGTAAGGATCTACAGTGAAATGAATGGAGTAGAGCTTGCTGGGATTTCAGATGTAGACCAGAAACGTGTCGAAGCAATGGCTGCACAGTTCAAGACAAAAGCTTTTACAGACTATAAGAAAATGCTTGCTGAAGGGCTTGATGCTGTAAGTGTAGTTGTACCCACTAAGCTACATACACAGGTCGTACTTGATGCTCTTGATGCAGGAGTGAATGTCCTTGTAGAAAAGCCTATTGCAGATACGCCTGAAAACGCGGATCTGATGATAGCAGCCGCAAAAAAGGCTGGAAAAATCCTTATGGTTGGACACATTGAACGTTTTAACCCCGCGGTCATAAAGCTCAAAGAGATTATAAATTCAGGCACTTTAGGGAAAATAGTTTCAATTTCTACAAAGAGAGTTGGACCCTACAACCCCAGGATAAGGGATGTAGGAGTAATTCTAGATATTGGCGTCCATGATATAGATGTGATCTCATACCTTTACGGTAAGAAAATAAACAGTGTTTATGCTATCGCAGGTGCAGATATTCACTCATTTGAAGATCATGCATCAATTATCCTGCGCATGGATCATAACTTTGCAGGAGTTGTAGAAACAAACTGGTTGACCCCACACAAAGTAAGGCAGTTAACAGCGATAGGAGTTAAAGGGGTTGCTTATCTCGATTATATTAATCAGACAGTACAGATACATGATAACGAATGGATAAGAAAAGCCAAAGTAGAACATAGTGAACCCCTGAAAAATGAACTCACGTATTTCATAGATTGTGCTGTAAATGGTAAGAGTCCTAACCCTTGCGGAGAAGACGGGAAACATGCCCTTGAAGTGGCAATGGCAGCCATAAAATCCTACGAAGAAGAAAGGTTAATTGAAGTGGGAAAATAAGCCGAAAAATGTTCAGAAGACAGAAATTAGAAAATAGAATAATTCAAAAAATTAAAAAACAATTTGGGAAGTGAAATATATGAGTAAATTAGAAACACTTATCACGAAAAGAGGTCCAATCAAAAAAATAGGAGTACTTGGAATGGGCTACGTAGGTATTCCTTCAGCTGTTCTTTTCGCAGATGCTTCGTGTTTTGATAAAGTTCTCGGTTTCCAGCGCAACTCAAAAAGTTCAAGTTACAAAATCGATATGCTTAACCGTGGAGAAAGCCCTCTCAAAGGAGAGGAACCAGGCCTTGAAGATTTAATTAATAAAGTTGTGAAAGCTGGTAAGTTTGAGTGCACTTCCGATTTCTCAAGAATATCAGAACTTGATGCTGTCACGCTTGCAATCCAAACTCCTTTTGCAAATCCCAAAGATCTAGAACCTGACTTTTCCGCGCTCATTGAAGGTATAAGAAACGTAGGAAAATACCTTAAACCCGGAATGCTCGTTGTCCTTGAGTCCACAATCACCCCTGGAACAACTGAAAGTATGGCAAAAAAGATTCTTGAAGAAGAGTCAGGACTAAAAGCAGGAGAAGATTTTGCTCTTGCTCATGCCCCGGAAAGAGTGATGGTAGGTAGGCTTTTGAAGAATATCAGAGAACATGACAGGATTGTAGGTGGGATTAATGAAGTAAGCACCAAAAGAGCTGTTGAACTTTATTCTCCTGTATTGACTGTGGGAAAAGTAATTCCAATGAGTGCAACTGCAGCTGAGGTCACGAAAACTGCAGAAAATACTTTCCGCGATCTCCAGATTGCAGCAATCAACCAGCTTGCCCTTTACTGTGAAGCCATGGGCATAAACGTGTATGACGTAAGAACTGGTGTGGACAGTTTAAAAGGAGAAGGCATTACAAGAGCAGTTCTCTGGCCAGGAGCAGGGGTTGGAGGTCATTGCCTTACCAAGGACACATACCATCTGGAGAGGGGAGTTAAGATAGGGAGCGGACAGCTTGACTATCCTGAAGGCGCAGACTCAATCTACGTGCTCGCAAGAAAAGTCAATGATTTCATGCCTTTACACATGTACAACCTGACTGTTGCAGCACTTAAAAGAATTGGAAAAGAGATGAAAGGCTCAAAGATTGCAATTCTTGGTTGGGCTTTTATCCGAGATTCAGATGATGCTAGGAACACACCTTCAGAGCCTTATAGAGATCTCTGCCTGAAAGCAGGTGCAATTATTGAAGTACACGATCCTTATGTTGTGCATTATCCAAAAGTTGAGATTTCAGATAATCTGGAGAAGGTTGTCAAGGATGCAGATGTCGTAGTGGTGCTGGCAGGACACAGTGCTTACTTTAATGTAAAGGCTGATTGGATAAAGGAAGTTACAGGTAAAACAAATCCGGTTATTGTGGACGGTAGAAATGTAATTGAACCGGATGAATTTATTGGCAAGGGCTTTGTTTATAAAGGAATAGGTAGAGGGGATAAAAACGAACATGTAATAGTATGAACATAGCATTAAATAGATTAGTTCAGCCTTTCAATCGGGAGAAAAAGTGAAAACAATGATCGAAAAACTGAAACGAAATACGGAACTCTGGGAGTTATTCACAAAAAAAGAAGAATACAATCCGATGCTTTCTGATCAGTACGATAGATTCCCTTATTATTTAAGTAGTCAGAGAAATATCTTTGACCCCAGAGTTTCGAGATTTCTGGTCGAAAATGGATTATGCCCAGAGTATCCAGGTGGGAAAAAATTCGCAGTTTGCCTTACTCATGATATTGATGTGGCATATCCAGAAAAGTTCTATCCGATCATTGGCACTGCCAAAGCTTTTACTAAAGGAAATTTAACAGATGCTATAAAGATACCTTTATGTAGAATTTGCAATGCGCTTAACCCTTGCTGGAATTTTAGAGAAATAATAGAGCTGGAGGCAAAATACAATGCAAAATCCAGCTTTTATTTTCTGGCCTTAAAACCTGGAGAAAAAGACTTTAATTATAAAATTGAGGACTTAGAAGATGAATTAAAGTTTATATCTGATCATGGGTGGGAAATAGGATTGCACGGAGGGCACGAATCTTACAACAACCTGGAAGATATAAAGGAAAAAAAACAGATACTTGAAAACGTTTTAGGTAAAGAAATTATAGGGTACAGAAATCATTATTTAAGGTTCAAAGTACCGGATACATGGGAATTGTTAAGCAAAGCAAACTTTAAGTATGACACAACATTCGGATATTCTGATTGTGCTGGTTTTAGAAATGGGATGTGCCATCCTTTCAAGCCTTACAATATAAACACTGGAAAACAAATTGATATCATTGAAATTCCTCTCATAGTTATGGATCGGACTTTATTTAGGGACTACATGCGGCTTGACGTTAAAAAGTCCTGGGAGCTTATAAAAAGTCTTATTGATAAAGTTGAACAGTACAACGGTGTAATCACGATTTTATGGCACAATAATACATCCATTGATGATCAAGGTCTCAAATATTACGAAAAATTCCTCAAATACGTTTCCGAGAAGAACGCCTGGATTACAAGTGGAGGAGATATCTATAAATGGTGGGCTACAAATATTGAACCAAGATTATAAAAAAGTATCTAAGTACGCAAGGTTATTCTGCCAAGAACGCTCGGCACTAAAAGAATCAGGTTTCTCTTTATAATAAGGCAATGAATAAACCAGATATTGATTGAATGGTGGGCTACAAATATTGAACCAAGATTATAAAAAAGTATCTAAGTACGCAAGGTTATTCTGCCAAGAACGCTCGGCACTAAAAGAATCAGGTTTCTCTTTATAATAAGGCAATGAATAAACCAGATATTGATTGTTATTGTTTCTGGAGTAATTATTGGCATTTATTACCTGTATATCTTGAAAAACGATATGCAGATGAAAAATATATTGAAAGAATTCCGAGATTGATAATCTATAAGCTGATCCAAAAACTCAAAATTGAGTTTTCAAGTTCTTTATTTGAATTTTTGAGTTGAATTAGAAGTTGAATACTTTGTCATAATAAATAGTTTCTGAACTTTTATTGATTAAATAGGAAGCTTAATTTTAGGGTGAAATCTAAAATATAACCACAAAAATTATATGAATCATTTACAGAAAATGAAGATTTATACAGATCTTTTTACATATCTTTTATATATAACTCACAGATCTTTTTGAAAACCAGAAATACGCTTTTGTCCTGCAACATATCTCTCTGAATCTGTGTATTTGACAAGTTTTCCATTGTCCATTATGGATATTGAACCATGACCACAGCAGATAAGGCATTTTTTGTTTTTTTCAGCAAGCTTTCTATCAATATCGGAAATGAGAGAAAGAAGGACCTGCCTTTCTTCTCGTGCAAGCTTGCTGTCAACGTTCACTGATGTCATAAGGTAATCAGCTAGAATATTATATTCAGTTCTATCAGGGCTCAAGCTTTTGAAATTGATCATAGTATCTTCAGGAAAGAGAAGTCCCTCTTCAGGACAAAGATAGAAGACTTCTCCATGCATATGTCCGCCCATCCCTTCAAGGGCTTCAAATTCAAGATTTCCGATATGAAACCGAGCAATAACAGGGAACGCTCCCCTTTTTTCGATTTTATTATCTGATAAAGAGGCTTCAGGAAAGATAACTGTGTTTACAGGGGGAGTAAACCTGGAAAACAGGTTAATTATCTTTGTATAAGCCTCTTCAAGAATACACCCCTGACTGCTTGATCCATATGCTCTGCTGGTTTGCCTCGTGATAAGAAAAGTTTCACGATTCAGATAAGAAGGCACAGAGAAAAAACCCGCAGATCCGCAATGATCAGCATCAGCGTGCGTAATATAAATCCTTTTTAGTTGACTCAGATCACCAAGTCCATAATGCTGAAACATATTTACAATGTCCTGAAAATAGATGCCATAGCCGGTATCTATCATGACCCTTTCTGAAGGCGTATCAAAGAGATAGATGTTTCCTCCACAGGGAGGTTGAAAACAGAAGAGTTCTATATCGTCTTTTATTTTTACTCTCTGTACGTCAGCATAAAAATTTTCTCCTGATGTCCGGTTCAGGTAATCTCCAACTTTAAGAATGTTTTCGAAAATCTCTATAGGATCTTTCTGAAGATTTGAAAGTTCCTGGGTAATATGATTAATATCATGCAAAAACCTCATCAAAAAATCATCTTCGGTACTTCCAATAAACGACCTGAGCTTCTGCGCCAACCGAAGATAAAACACTGTGTCATCAAGCTTCTCTCCAGTTGTATCATATTCTAAAATATTTATTCTGTATCTGGTTTTAAGATGGTTTAGGAGGGCATCTATAATTTTAGGGTTTTCAATATGGAGACCTACGACAAGCCTTTCAGGATGCTGTCCTCTATCATCAAAATCAAGATAAGTAATGTTTGATCTCGATGAAGTGATATAACTTAGGAAATCAAATAGAGCGCCAGGACAATTGGGAAGATAAACATGAAACTTTAAAAACGCTACTGGTTGAAGAGACGTCTGGAGATAACCTATTTTTTCCAGCTCTTCACGGATCTTTTCATAAGCCTGTGGAACAGCAGTAACTTCAAAGAAAACGGTATGTATGTCAATCCTGCGGTCGTACTGAATCCTATTAATATTTCCTTCATACTTTGTGATAATTTCGGCTGCCTTATGCAATGCTCCAGGTATGTCAGGCATACAGGCGATAAAAGAGAATTGTTCCATTGAAAATCCCTGATTAAACAATTCTATTTTTTAGTAAATAAATAAACCCTGTTTTACCTTTAAGCTTTTCTGCCATCACAGGAAAAAATAGAAAAATTAAAGGAGATAGATTAAAGGAAATAGATAAAAATAGGGCGTTGGTAATTAACTATAGTTATATACTATTAGAAAGTATATTTCTTCATTAACTGCCCCAGATGCAATAGTTCCAGTCACAAAAAGAACGGTATAGTTGTTGAGAACGGTATAGTTGGCGGGCGTCAACGGTACAAATGCTCTGATTGTGGCTATAACTATACAGTAGAGCTAAAATCAACTGCTTTTATCAACTGCTTTTTCCGCTTCTGTAAAAAGACAGGCTTTACAACTCTATCTTGAAGGATTGGGCTTTCGCTCAATAGGAAGAGTTTTAGGGGTAAGTCATGTTTCTGTCCAAAAATGGATAAAGAAATTTGGTCAAGAGTGAGAGAACCTAAAAAGTGAAAGTGAGATATCTATTGTTGAAATGGATGAGATGCACACTTACATCGGTAACAAAAAAAATATTGCTGGATCTGGATTGCTGTTGATAGAGTTGGGAAAAAGTTCATCAACTGCTCTTTTGGCAGCAGAGGAACGGAAACTGGAAAACTACTCTGGGAAAAATTGAAGAAAAAAGAGATTGGAGAAGTGATGACAGATCACTGGAAGAGCATATGCAGAGTTTCTTCCAGAAAAGAGTCATACTCAATCAAAAGCAGAAACGTATACTGTTGAAGGATATAACAGCATATTGAGGCACTTTTTGGCAAGATTGAGAAGAAAGACAAAGTGTTATACGAAGAGTTTTGAAATGCTAAAGTACTCGGTTATTCTATTGATGAAATACAGAAATAAAGAGTCAACTATGTTTAGATAACAATACCTCATTATTTAATCTTTGTTACTTTGGCAGAAAACTAGAAATATAAAAATAATCCCACATTTAGAAATTAATAAAACTCTATATTGATTACCTTGTAAAAATTATCTCCATGCCTGCAAAGAGGAAACTAGCAATAAAACATATAATTAGAGGATAAATTCCCATATCCATTGAATCTATCGAAAATTCATCTTCTTTTCTTGAAGCTAGCAGCATTTCCTTCATGCCTACAAGTGCTATTAGTCCTATAACTGTAATCTGATAATATTCAGGGATTCCAAAGTCTGTTGAGATAAAACAGATACCTAAATCTTGAAGAGCACTTACCGCTGTAAAATCCATACCTATACCAAATATTGAAAACATTATAAATCCCCCAAATACATTGTAAAGGAATTATCTAAACATATACTAAATTTTAACTCTACAGAGTATAACCCGTTAAACTATTTAAATATATAAATCAAGTAAAAGGATCTACTACGTAAATTAGATAAAGTTACGATTTTTCCTAAGATGTTTTGAAGGATACCTATCAAAAGATAAATATGAATTGGAATTGATTACACTCCAATTCTCAATAAAGAGGTTCAATTTATGAAAATTTCCGTTATAGGTTCAGGATATGTGGGTTCAGTCACAGCTGCATGTTTCGCAGAAGTCGGGCATGAAGTAATCTGTGTAGATATTGATACGAAAAAAATGGATCAAATAAATGCAGGAATTCCTCCTATCTATGAAGAGGGACTTGGAGAACTCTTACAAAAGAATGCAGGAAAAAATCTCACTGCAACCACTGACTATGAATCTGCAATAAGACAGACGGATATCTCTTTTATTTGTGTAGGTACTCCATCATCAGAAGACGGAGACATAGATCTTTCAATTGTTCGCGCGGCAACAGCAAGCATAGGATCTGTATTAGCAAAAAAAGATGGATATCATGTAGTAGTTGTTAAAAGTACAGTTGTGCCTGAAACAACTGAAAAGGGTGTCCTTCCTCTACTTGAAGAAACTTCAGGCAAGGTAGCAGGAAAAGATTTTGGAGTCGCAATGAATCCCGAATTTCTTAGAGAAGGAAAAGCAGTCTATGACTTCATGCATCCTGATAAAATAGTAGTTGGAGCAATTGACCAGAAATCTGGAGATCTTGTCTCGGAACTTTATCGAACCTTTGAGTGTGAAGTTACACGTACAACTCCATCAACTGCAGAAATGATCAAGTATGCAAATAACTCTCTTCTTGCAACCAAAATATCCTTTGTCAACGAGATCGGAAATATTTGTAAAAAATTAAAAATTGATACATACGAAGTTATGAAAGCAGTAGGTAAAGATTCTAGAATATCCCCTAAGTTTTTGAACTCAGGAGCAGGATTTGGAGGATCTTGTTTCCCTAAAGATGTAAAAGCACTCATAGGAAAGGCAAAAAAAATTGGATATTCTCCAATGCTTCTGGAATCCGTAATTGGTGTAAACGAAAAACAACCAATTATGATGACTGAAATACTACAAATGAAAGCAGGAAACGTTGAAGGCAAAAAGATTGCAGTACTTGGTCTTGCCTTTAAGAATGACACGGATGATATCCGGGAATCTAGATCTATTCCTGTTATTGCTGAACTTCTTAGACTTGGAGCAAAAGTTTCGGCTTATGATCCAATGGCAGCCGATAATATGAAGCGTATCTTTCCAACAATTGAATACTCCAATAGCACTAAAGATGCACTAGAAGGTGCGGATGCCTGCCTTGTAATGACAGAATGGGAAGAGTTTAAACAGCTTGACTCTGAATTTGAAGCTATGAAAGAAAAGATAGTAATTGACGGAAGAAGGATAATTAAAGCGAAAAATATAGATTATGAAGGTCTCTGCTGGTAACTACTAGCAGAAATTATTTTTCCCTTTTTAAAATTTTATCACTATATTACACTGGTCCCAAATTGATTAATTAATTTAACCTTGTTTTTCTGAATTGCTCTTTGCAGATATACCTATTTTTATAAAGTACTCAAGTAGATCTCCTCTGAGGTTGTCATTTTTAAGAGCAAAATCTATTATCGATTTCACGTACCCTAATTTGTCACCAGTATCGAACCTTTTTATTTTTAACTTGCAGGCGTAGATTTTCTGTGACTTATTAAGGATATTGATTCCATCAGTTAGCTGGATTTCGTTTCCAACTCCAGTTCCTGCTTTTTTTATGCAATCAAAAATTTCTGGAGTGAATACATAGCGTCCGATGGTTCCTATATTGGAGGGAGCATTTTGAGGTGATGGTTTTTCGACAATATCTTCCAGTAAGTACAGAGAATCACTTAAAGGCTTTCCTTTTATAATCCCATAACTGCTCAATTTTTCATAAGGAATTTCTTCCACAGCAATTGTAGATCCTCCATATTTTTCAAAATTTTCAATAAGCTGGGCAGTGCATGGCTTGTCGTTCACAATAATATCGTCACCTAGTAGCACGGCAAACGGTTCGTCCCCAATATGATTTTCTGCTCTGAGGATCGCATCCCCAAGTCCATTTGGCTCTTTCTGGCGGATATAATGAATATCCACAAGAGAGGAAATATTTCTGACTAGCTTAAGAAGTTCGGTATTATGCTTTTTTGCAAGGTACATTTCCAATTCGGGAGAATCATCAAAATAGTCTTCAATTGCTCTCTTGCCTCTTCCTGTAATAATTATTATGTCTTTGATACCTGAGGCAATGGCTTCCTCCACTACATAATGGATAATAGGAGTATCAATTATAGGAAGCATTTCTTTTGGCATTGACTTGGTAGCAGGCAAAAAGCGAGTTCCAAGACCAGCCGCTGGAATAACTGCTTTTTTAATCGTCAAATTAGACTCCCCACCAAAAAATAATTCTATAAAATAGATATTCTTGTCCTTGAGTTAAAAACCTTTTCAACCATAACATTTTTAGTTTTTCGTCATTATTTATTAATCTCATATAAGGATAAAGTAAAAACATTTCCTGATTATTTCAATATAGCCTGGATTATTTATACTGAATCTATTTTTGGAGGAATTTCTCGTGTCTTTAAATAACGTACTTGTGACTGGAGGAGCTGGCTTTATAGGAAGCCACCTCGTAGATCGTTTTATAGAAAATGGAAGCAACATTGCTGTTTTCGATAATCTAAGTTCTGGAAAAATGGAATTTATAGAAAAGCATCTTGAAAATCCAAACTTTACATTGATAGAAGGAGAGTCTTCTGGATCAAGAAGCTATAGAGAAGGCCTGTAAAGGTATCAACTTTGTGTGTCATGTGGCTGCAAATCCTGATGTCAGGCTAGGAGCTCTTGGATACCAGAGTTCATTTAGAGCAAAATATTCTGGCGACCTATAACCTTCTGGAAGCGATGAGGAAAAATAATAATAAAAAAATTGCATTTACTTCGACCTCGACAGTTTACGGTGAAGCAAATATTATGCCTACTCCGGAATATTATGGCCCTCTTATTCCTATTTCTCTTTACGGTGCTTCCAAACTTGCCTGTGAAGCTTTAATAACTTCATACTCTCATACTTTCGATATTCAGGCATTGATATTTAGGTTTGCAAATATTGTCGGCCCACGCAGTACACATGGAATTACCGTTGACTTTATTAAAAAATTGAAGAGTGATCCTAATCTTCTGGAGATTCTGGGTGATGGAAAGCAGGAAAAGTCCTATCTTCATGTGTCGGAATGTGTTGATGCAATATTGTTCTTAATAGAGAATAGCAAAGAGAATGTCAATATTTTTAATATTGGTTCCGAAGATACCATCAGTGCCACAGAGATAGGAAAAATTGTTATAGAAGAGATGGAACTTCAAAATGTTGAAATCGTCTATACAGGAGGAAGTAGGGGGTGGAAAGGTGATGTATCAAAGATGAGACTTGGAATTGAAAAAATGAAGAGTTTGGGCTGGAGACCGGTCTATACATCGGAAAGAAGTGTGAGAGAAACGGCAAGGACATTACTAGGAAAATATTGATTCGAAGACTTTTTGGATAAGCTTTCATTTTATTCTATATTTCACAATGTATATAGCTTCTATTTCAAAGATTTCTGAATCCAGCTCTGCAAAAAATTGTAATTAATAAAATATAAGATTAAAATATATATGGCTGAGATTCAGAAGTTTTCGATATTTTCTCAAACTCATTTCAAACCTAAGATCATTGGTTACTCAAGTAGTTCTAAGATTCAAGGAATTATCTAAGATTTCTGTTGCTCTAGCAACCAAATTTTCAGAACCTTTATCGTTTATTTTTTTAGCCGGAACCCCTGCAATCCCTATATTTGGTTCTGTGAATGACTTATTTACAACCGAATTAGCTCCTATAGCTATTCCATCTGCAATTTCTATATCTCCAAATATTTTTGCCCCAGGCCCGATATAAACATTATTTCCTATTTTTGGTGTTACATCTCCATATCCAGCTTTCGTTCCAATCACGGTGCACACATGTATTCTGCAATTGGCTCCTACTCTTGTATTTCCGTTGACAACAATCGTACCTGGATGACTTATAGACAACCCAGGCCCAAAAACGTTTGATTTAATATGAAAACCAAGGAACAAGCTTAATAAATGAAATTTTAAATATAGATAATAATAGTAAGGGCGGTAAAAGCTAGACTTTTTGCAATTTTTATAGTATTCCACTTTTCGTAATAGTCTTTGAAATACCCATATTTCATCAAATAACAACATCGGTTTTTTCTTTTTTTTACCTAAAGCTATCCTGTCTGCCTCTAGATAGTACTTATAATCCTGTTTTGACTTTATCATAAAATATTCCCAATTGTAAAGTTTTACTTTATGTCAATTTTGGAGTTGATACCGATTTCTGCTGGCTAATATTTTATAAAAGGAACAAAACTTTTTAATAGCATTGCTAATTTTTAAAGTTATCTGATATTGACTTTTTATAAATTCTCTATATAATTAACTCCGTTAACTTCAAGTGAATAATTTGACTTCTTTTTATATTAATATCAATAAGTTGAATTAATTTAGATAAGTTCTCTACAAAATCATTAAGGTTTTAATAAGTGAAGATAAGCATTCTTTTCGTAATTATATTCTTGGAGGAGTATGTTTTGTATGTTTTATTAAAGCAGAAATTTCACACTTACTGAAACCACCAATTATAAGCATTAGGAATATATATAGAAGTAATCCCATTGCTGCTACTCCAAAAAGCACATAGGCGTTTGAAATCTCAAAGCGAGAAACAAAAAGGTACATTGCAAAAGACGAAAAGATGCATTTTGCAATGTCATAGTAATAAAAGTCAAATACAAAATGTTTCGTAGATATATATATACAGAGTACAATCAATAAAAAATACGAAATCAGGGTTGATAGTGCTGCTCCGATAATGCCAATAGACGGTATGAGCAAAATGTTGAGCAATACATTTGAAACTGCAGCAATAATATTAATATAAGTTGCAGACTTCGTTTCTTTTACAAGAAGTATTATATTTACAAAAATTTGAAAAATTCCTGCCAAAAGGCCTGAAAGGGCAATAATTGGAATAACAAACCAGCCTGAAAGAAAGTCTTGAGTTGTAAAAATTCCTAAAAGTGGTTTTGCAAGAGCAGAAAGACCAATAACAGCTGGAATGGTAATAAATAGGAAATATCTTAATGAACTTGCTAAGTAAATCCTTACCTGATCAGTTTTATCTTCATCAAACAGTTTTGAAAGCTCAGGGAGAAGAATTAGTTGAAGGGGACTTGCCAAAAGCTGGATAAGGTTCCCTATAGAATAAGCCGCTGAATATACGCCTGCATTCCCAAGACCTAGAAAATAGGTAACCAGAAATCTATCACTTGATTCTGTAACCCATCTCACAAGAGAACTTGGAGTTAAAGGAAGAGAAAATTGCAGGTACTCTTTTATATGGGTAAACTTGGGAATAGTAAATCCGATTTGGGATACAATTATCACAACGGAAAGTAATAAAATCGAACTCTGTATAAGTGCAGTTGCGGTTATCACGCCTAAAAGTCCGTATCCCATTTTGGTAAGTAAAAGGATACAAAATAATTTTCCAAAAGTTTCAAAGAGAGTAAAGTAAGAGTATTTTTTAATCTGTCTGAAAACTCTAAAATAAAACAGAGTTATTGATTCAACTACGCTTAAAAAAATTAAGGCCGAACCTGCTTGGATAAAATAAGCTGCTTTAGAGTCGTTAAAACCAAAGGTTGCAATAGGTTCTGCAAATATATATATTAATAAAGAAGCCAAAAGGCCGGATATTATCACAAAAAATAGAATCGAATATACAGCTTCTTGTATCATCTTTTTATCAGTTTCAGCAGATAAAAACCTGACAAAGCCCATAGAAAGACCCATTAGTGCAAAAGAAGAAACTAGAGATACAATAATATTGATCTGCGCCCAGAGTCCATAATCATATGTTCCAAGGGTTTTTGTTATTATAGGAAGTAATAAAAAAGTGCCCAGACTAGTAAGTATCTGAACTGTCCCGATAAAACCAACGTCCCTTGCAAACTTTCGATATGACAACATATCACCTTAAAAATAATCCGTTTTTAAAAATTTGAATTGAAAATTCACGAAAATAACCTACTACCACTGATTTAGCAGCTTAATTCACTCTCTATCCAAAACTTGATATTTAAATCCTTTGAACACTGATTCTCCTTCTGAGCTTTACTCTCTCAATAAAGTATAATTTATATGTCATGATTATAATTTTCTTTTATATAATCTTTTTAATTTGCATATAATGTACAGGACAGGGTTATCATATTCACTGTTAACTTTAAGTTTTATTAATCTAATATGTGTTATTTGCGCAATTATTCATTTTTATAGAAAAATTCTGCTTTTAATAAAAAGCTATAACTGTTTACTAATATATTCATTACTTATTTTTACTTTTATTTTGAACAGTATTCTTTCAAATAAAACCATGTTCTAACTGATCTAATACAAGATTCCTACAAAAGATAAAAGCCTTTGCGTTTAGACAATTCTGTATAGAAATTTGGCATACTTTTATATGTTATTTTTTAAAAATATATTCTAAATATAATAAAATACTAAGGTGTAGAACAAAATTAATGATATAGTTAAAAAGATTTCTTGGAATATCTACAAAAAGGACAATGATCCAAAATACATCCTAGTATAAAGATGAAGATTCTAAGAATATAAGCGAACTTCAGAATTCTACATGGACGATGTAGTCCCAAAAATAATCAAAAAGAAATTACCTTTTTGCTAAAGAAATTTTCCTTATTAATATATCTTAAATTCCCTCATTTTTTACTAAATAAAAGGAAAACTTTCCAGAACGCTTTGTATTTTAATCTTAATGTCAAGTTAACGTTTTGGAAAACTTCTTTGGGAATATGGCTATTTTAACTGTATGTTAAGTTAAGTCTTGGTACCTGACTAACATTTTCACATTCAGCACTGTAGAAGGCAATGTAGTTATCATTCTCATTTCGGGCCTTTATCAGGAAACCAGTGTTTGGATATTTACCACTAATATACTCTTTTACAATGTCAGTTGCATTCAGCTCACAATAATTATTATCTGGTAAGCTACTGGCATTTAGAGTTAACGTAGCATATGGAGTGTTTCCCTGGAGAACGCCATTTTTGTCATACCAATCTCCTCCAGAATTATTCCAGGCAATACCGCTATTTTTTTTATTCCAGCTCACATAATCAGGATTCCAGGCAACAGGCCGGTAAATCTCGAGAACAGTGTCATTTGGCCGTGAACTGGAAGGATAATACCAGAAGAGAGACAGAGTTGCATTTTTGATCTCAGTATCATTAGTGTAGTCACTTACATTGAACCATATAAGATCTCTATATCTGCCAACACCACTCATTCCTCCCACATCGATAAATGCTTTATCCGATAAGATGTCTTCAGGAGAAGCTTCACGCAAGCGATTGTCGTAAATTCTACCCGAAAAATCAAAAGGAACTTTTTCTTCAATTACATTTATTGTTGCAACTTCAGAGTCACTGAACATACCATCGTTCACCTCTAAATATATAGTGTAGGTTCCTTCTTGTTCTTCTAGAGGTGTCCAGCTAAAAAGCCCTGTTTCATCAAAACTTGCACCTGCAGGAAGATCTAATGCTGAAAATGTAAGGCTATTTCCGTTGACGCTAGAAGCTTTCACTGTGTAATTTAGATTTTCTCCAACCTTAACTATAAATTCTGGAATCGATTCAATAACTGGACTCTCTCCCACTTCCATAGAAGGATCTGGTTCTGAGTCTGTGAAATTATCTTCATCTGTATCCAAAGCTTCTGCTGTAATATTTAGATTTTCTCCAGTCTCATTTTCATCTGCAGTAATTGAGTTCATTAATGAGCACTGTACAGTTTTTACTCGTGAGGTCGATGAAAGAGATGCATATGCTGTATTTCCATACGTGCCTATGTTAATTCTATTTCCATTGGGTTTCGGTTCAGAAGAATAAGCTGAAGATGAATACCCCGCATCAATACATGGAGAGATTACTGTGTCTTTAACCCATGTTTTTCCATTCCATCTTCCAACTGTTGATTTCAAATGATAATCATGGTTTTTCTGGTCTGCAAAGAGTGGATTTACGTAGATATCAGTTGTAGATGTGCAGGATTTATAATTTCCTGCTGCATTTTTGTAGAGACAGTTATTTTGCAGTACAAATTTATGGTTTTTATTGGTAAGATAATTTATTACTCCATAACCTGTTCCACTTGGACTGTATATACGTTTCTGGGTGTTTACTATTATATTGTTGCGGACAATTGTCGTGTATCCAGATTTTGACGAATAACTTGGACAACTTCCGGGGCACATGTTAGCAACAGCAGCATGATATGAACAATCAAAAACATTGTTTTCTGTGAGTATATCATGGAATCCACTAGTTATAATGCCCCCTACCCAGGTAATTCCTGTATTAGTACCTGTATTGTAAAAAGTATTATGATGAATATGAACATTTTTCCCCAATTCTTTGTAAGAAGAGGTGTCATAGTTGTAAAGCCAGATTCCAGGACCATAAGTATCATGAATTATATTATTGTAGACCTCAATATCATCCATAGCACATGCACCTGTTCCGCCTTTTTCAATCTGAATTCCTGGGCCGCCTGTACACCTATAGTATAATGAGTCGATAACGTTATCGTGTAGTTTTACGTGGTTTGAGTTCTAGATTCTAATACCGCTGTTAGTTCTACAGACTATTTTATTGTTCCAGGCTTCTATGTTCTGACTACGAATTGCAAACAGGCCATCATGTCCAAGCTTGGATATCTTATTGTTATAGAATTGGATGTTTTTACAACAATTAGCCCTTAGCCCATCTCCATGTCCATCGTGCATGTACATATTATATACTTTTATATTGCTACAATTAGTGAAGTACATTATATTGTAATATCCTTTACCCAAAGAAACTTTGGAATTTCCGTCATAGTTCACATTAACTTCGAACCCTCTGACTACAATGTTACTATTTCCGGAATACTCATCTGCTGGATCAAAGGTTTCATTGTAGGCCAGCCTGCATTATTAGCAAGCTTGATCATAGCATTTGAGTCTCCTTCAAGAATTGTATTACTGCCGATTAAAAGAGTATCGTCAATTACATATGTAAAAGGCCCTTTCAGGTGAACAGTGGTATATTTAGAATTAATTGACACAAACTTCAAGGCCTGGTTTATCTGAACTTGATCATCTTTCCCATCACAGTTAAAATCTCCACTTCCATCTCCTGCAACGTAAACAGTTGGTGCGGAACTTCTACATAATGCAGTTGGAAGATTTGCAAAGATAAGGCAACATACTAGTAGAAATACCCCTAATATTCTCTTTATCATCTATATCACCTAGGAATAGTGTAAAAACATTCACTCCTATGATTTCGAGAGTAAGAATAAGGTCGGAAATCATCCATGTGTCTACAAAACTTAAGTTTTTTTTCCAAATGGTTTGATAGACTTCTTACTCTGTTTTTTGTATGGAGTGTAATAATTTTCAACGGTGCCCACTTTCCGGGATCCAAGGCTATAAAAAATTTCTTGGAGAAATCTCTTGGAAAAGGTTACCTTATTCTATCGAGTTTATTCTATTGGATATAATAAATAAAAACTTTATAATAAGTCTCCCTGCTTTTAGGCCAAGTTCTCCAATTCATATGAATTTCCCCATGAAAAGCATAATGAATTAATTATTAGTCTCCAATTCCATTTTTATAGTCCTATTTGTAAATTAATACTCCCTGTTATAGCAACACGTGTTTAAACTTTTAATGTATTTAGGCAGTTTTTTGAATATTACGAAAAGCTTAATTTTTTTGTACCTGACTTAATTATTAACTATTTTTGTAAAAAACTACAAATTCTATTCTTGAGCTTTACACATAATTATGAAATTCATAAAAAACTTCAATTGCACTTCTCGGTAAAAATAATTTTTTGATTCTTTTTTAAATTAATAAAGTATAAATACCACTAAAAACTAATTCCAAAGTTACTGTTTTATGAATATTGCATAAGGATATCAAAAGAAAATAATCATTAAAATACTCAAAAATAAGATGGTACAAACCCTAATGATCTACGCTTATATGGTCTGTACCATCCTCATTAGACTATCAAATAATCTTATTGCATAATACGCTTATATTTTGCAACTTAATTTTCTCTGTAATTTATTCCAGAATCTGTGATTTTTCCTCCTGATTTCTGGGGTAATTTCATCGATGTTACTCTGGAAAATACATTTTTTTGTTATTCTTGTAAAAATAAACAAAATTTAGATTAATTAACTCTTTGATTTTGATGCATATGCTGTATTTCCATACCTTCCTATGTTAATTCTACTTCCATTTGGTTTTGGTTCAGAAAAATAACTCGAAGACGGATATCCTGCATCAATACATGGAGAGTATACTGTGTCTTTAACCCATGTTTTTCCATTCCATCTTCCAACTGTTGATTTCAGGTGATAATCATGGTTTGTCTGGTCTACAAATTGTGGATTTACATGAATGTCAGTTGTTGATGTGCAGGACATATAATTGCCTGCTGCATTGTTATAGAGACAATTATATTGAAGAGAAATTGTATGTTTTTTACTCGACAGATAATTAATAACTCCATATCCTGTTCCACTTGAACTATATTTACGTTTTAGAGTGTTTACAATTATGTTGTTATGGACAATCGTTGCATATCCAGCTGTTGACGTATAACTTGGAGAATAACTTGAAGGGTACATATTGGCAATAGCAGCATGATATACTCCGTCAAATACATTGTTTTCAATGTATGTATTGTGGAATCCACTGACTATAATACCACCTACCCAGGTAATGCTGGGATTTGTGCCTGTACTGTAAAATATATTATGATATATCTTAATATTTTTTCCAAGATCCTTGGTGGCAGCAGCAGTATCATAATTGAAAATCCACATTCCAGGCCCATATGTATTATGGATAACATTATTGTAGATACTAATATTATCCATAGTACCTGTGCCTGTTCCACCTTTTTCAATCTGAATTCCTGGACCACCTGCACTCCAGTCATAGGAGGAAGTAATTACATTATCATGGAGCGCTACATTGTTTGTGTTCCATATTCTAAGACCGCTGTTAGTTCTGCAGGTTATCGTGTTATTCCAAGCTTCTACATACTGGCTCCGAATTGCAAACAGGCCATCGTGACCTAGCTTGTATATCTTGTTGTTATAAAACTGAATGTTTTTACAGGAACTTGCCCTCAGTCCATCGCCAAGCCCATCGTGCATATACATATTGTATACTTTTATGTTGTTACAGTTAGTGAAGTACATTATATTGTAGTACCCTTTACCCAAGGAAACTTTGGGATTACCGTCACGATTCCCATTAACCTCAAATCCTCTTACTACAATGTTACTATTCCCGGAACTACTCATCTGCTGGATCAAAGGTTTTGTTGTAGACCAACCTGCATTATTAGCAAGCTTGATCACAGCGTTTGAATCTCCTTCAAGAATAGTATTACTGCCAATTAAAAGAGTATCGTTAATGACGTATGTAAAAGGACCTTTCAGGTGAACAGTGGTATATTTAGAACTACTTGCTACAAGCTTCAAAGCTTGGTTTATCTGAACTTGATCATCTTTCCCATCACACTTATATGTTCCAGTGCTGTCTCCTGAAACGTATACTGTTGATGAGCTAGTTGCACATAAAACGGTAGGAACACTTGCAAGAAGAAGACAACTTATCAATAAAAATATTCCTAATTCTCGTTTTAGTATCGACATCTGGGGAAAAGCAGAATAAAATTTTTTAGTATCATCGGTAGATATGTATTGACTTCTCGACGTGTATACATCTCCTTAAAATTTATGGCTGTTTTCTAAAATTTATATAATCTCATTCTTTTTTTCATATGTGATATACTAGATTTTGAAAGATGCCGTTATTTTTTGAGTTCCCAGACCATATAAAAATGTTCTGGCGAAATTATTTACAACGTTAGTTGATACTGCAACCATACTACATATTTTGAATTAAAAACAAGTCTTCTATGTTTTTTGGGACAATTCTTCTAATTAACCAAATTTTCTCACGTGAAACCATCATATTATATCCTTTTCATTAATATTATAATAATATTGTAATATGTACGATCAATTGGAACATCTATAGCTAGTAACTAATTACTTCGCTAAGGAATCAATGTGAGAAGATAAACAAAGATATAATAATATCTTAAAATAATTTCAAAATATATACTAAATAATAGGTAACAGTTACAAAATGCGCAGAATACATAAACTGAAGATGCTGGAACATGATGAATATGATGTGCTATCTTTACACTTGAATCCAAGTTAATAATCGATTTTGTTCTAAAACCTCAAAACCAATATGTAGCTGAAAAATAATAAAAATACAAAATTGAAAAATGAGTACAAAAAGATGCATGCTATTTCAGATATCTAAAAAAAGCTTCGTGGTTATTTCTTCGGCACTGCCAGTGGAACATCTGTCTCTTGAACAAATCAAAGAGAAGTATGGGAAGAATGGAATTTTAGAACTCAAGCAATATTCTCCCTGGACTGATGATACTCAGTTGATGCTTGTACTTTCCAGAGGTCTGCTTCGTGGGAGCAGAACTTGAAATTCCCGGGCTTATGGACAAAATAGCAGAAGAACTTGTTCTCTGGCTGGACGAACCAGATATGGGAGCAGGAGCGACTACTAAAAGAGCAGCTTTGAACCTTAAAGATGGAATCCCCTGGAGTAAATCAGGAATCAGTTCCAAAACTTGCGGTAGCCTTATGAGGGTTGGAATCCTCGGTTTTGTTTACCAGAATAATCCTGAAAAACTGGTTAAAGTGACTCAGGTTTCAGGTCGAATTACTCACTCTCATCCAATTGCAGAAGCTGCTTCTATTGCTGGAGCATACGCAGTGAAATTGGCTCTTGACAGCGTGGAACCAGGGAAAATGTTTGAATCGCTTATAGAAATAACTAAGGGGATTTCTCCGGAATTTACTCAAGCCCTGAAAAACTCTTATAACACAGCTTATAGTGATATAGGAGATGAAGAAGGTTTGAAAAGATGCGGGCAGGGGTGGTAAGCAGACGAAACTTTTTCGTTAGCATACTTCTGTATATTACGCTATCCGAATGATTACAAAAAAGCAGTACAGACTGCAGTAAATATTACAGGAGATTCTGATTCGGTTGCGAGTGTAGCAGGATGTATTCTTGGAGCCAGGCTAGGAATTGAAGCCATACCTATTTCCTGGATTGAAGCGCTTAAAGATAAAGACAAAATAGAGAAAATCATTGAGTCTCTGCTTGAAAAATATTCTCAACTTTCCGGAAATATATGATATATTGAGTAAAATTGAGTTCTTGAAAATTAAATTGAGGTCTTGAAAATGTGTTTTCCCATAAAAAATGGCTATTTCAAGAAAATTACTTATTCTGAGAAAAATAATTCTTCTGAAAACGATTATTTTTCCAAAAAAGGCGTTTACTGTTTAATATTCAAAAACCAAACCTGTAAGATTGATGTAGGTAAAAAAGGGGAGTTTTCCTTTGATTCCGGATTCCATATATACGTAGGATCAGCTCTGGGGTCAGGGGGCCTTAAAAGAGTGAAGAGACATATTAATATTTCCAGAAACAAGGATCGAAATCCTAGATGGCACGTAGATTATCTTCATCTGAATCCTGCTTTCAGACTGGTTTCAGTAGTTTATGCTTTCACTTCTGAACGACTTGAGTGTGCGCTTGCCAGGAGAATTGGAGGATATTTCGTATCTGGTTTTGGGTGTACGGACTGCAAATGTAGCTCTCATCTATTTTATAGAACTACAAATCCTCTTTTAGAGATTAACGAAGCTTTTGAGTTTTTAGGATTGTATGCTTTTACGCTAGAACTTTAATCTATTTTTGGTATTGTTAACTAAACATAATTAACTCTTTATTTCTGTATTTCATCAATAGAATAACCGAGTACTTTAGCATTTCAAGACTCTTCGTATAACACTTTGTCTTTCTTCTCAATCTTGCTAAAAAGTGCCTCAATATGCTGTTATATCCCTTAACAGTATACGTTTCTGCTTTGGATTGAGTATGGATCTTTTCTGGAAGAAACTCTGCATATGCTCTCCAGTGATCTGTCATCACTTCTCCAATGTCTTTTTTCTTCAATTTTTCCCAGAGTAGTTTTCCAGTTTCCGTTCCTCTGCTGCCAAAAGAGCAGTTGATGAACTTTTTCCCAACTCTATCAACAGCAATCCAGATCCAGCAATATTTTTTTTGTTACCGATGTAAGTGTGCATCTCATCCATTTCAACAATAGATATCTCATTTTCACTTTTTAGGTCCTCTAACTCCTGACCAAATTTCTTGATCCATCTTTGGACAGAAACATGACTTACCCCTAAAACTCTTCCTATTGAGCGAAAGCCCAATCCTTCAAGATAGAGTTGTAAAGCCTGTCTTTTTACAGAAGCGGAAAAAGCAGTTGATTTTAGCTCGACTGTATAGTTATAGCCACAATCAGAGCATTTGTACCGTTGACGCCCGCCAACTATACCATTCTTTTTGTGACTGGAACTATTACATTTTGGACAGTTCATGCAGAAATATAGGTTCTCATAATAAATAACTATAGTTAATTAGCAAAGCCAATAATGATTATCTATAAGAACAAAAAACCTATACAAGCGTTTTCTTAAAACTCAAAATTATAGTTATCTGAGTTCAGTAACTCTGTTTCCATAATTATATATCTTTAAGCCAGTATCTTTGAATAAGAATTGCAATTGTTGACAGTTACAAGTATATTAAAAATTTAAGATATAGATCCGAATAAGGGGGGTGCTCCTTCCACTGGACCATAATATATACTGTCTGTTAGGAGAAAATAAGATACAAGAGATCTAGCTGACAGAAGAAAATTCGGACCAGGATAGAGTAAGAACTAGTAATTAACTGTGAGTTTTAATATAGGGAAAGCAAGAGAGTCTCCTGATTTGTTGAGATTAATTTTCATACGCTTTAAATCGCATTTGAATCATTTTTTGCCCCGGGTAGAAAACCCTTGTGATATATTGTTTGTTTCTATATTGGGAAATATAATTATAAAAATTATTAATTATGGGGAGTGAAAACATTGAAAGTTCTTATCGATATAGGACATCCAGCCCATGTTCATTTTTTTAAAAACACGATATGGAATCTTCAAAAAAAAGGACATCAAGTAATGATAGTTTCGCGGGATAAAGATGTGGTAATAGATCTTTTGAATGCTTACAAAATCCCGCATACTGTCTTAAGTAAAGTAAAGCCAGGAAAGTCGAACTTGTTTAAAGAATGGCTTACAAGAGAATTCAAGACTTTCAAGATTACCAAACAATTTAACCCTGACATTCTTATGGGTGTTCTTTCTCCAGCTGTGGCTCATGTAGCCTGGATACAGCGGAAAAAATCCATAATATTTAACGATACTGAACATGCAGTCTTAGCCAAAAAGCTAACATATCCTTTCTGTAACATAATATGTACTCCCTCATGCTATCAAAAAGATGAAGGAAAAAAGCAACTAAGATATAACGGCTACCATGAATTAGCTTATCTTCATCCCTCTTATTTTACTCCATCTCCTGAAGTTCTGAAAGATTTGGGATTAAAAATTGGGGAGCCATTTACAATTCTTCGTTTCGTTTCATGGGGAGCACATCATGATGTTGGACAGCATGGAATCGAAAATAAATCATTATTTGTCCATGAACTAGCAAAATATGGAAAAGTGTTCATCACATCAGAAGGACCGCTTGAAAAAGAATTTGAGAAGTATCAAATTCGAGTTCCTCCAGAAAAAATTCATCATTTACTTTATTATGCGACGTTGTATGTAGGTGAAGGAGCAACCATGGCAGTTGAAAGTGCAATTCTAGGGACTCCTTCGATATATGTTTCCACTCTTGCAGGAACAATGGGAAATTTCTCTGAACTGGAAAATAAGTATGGTTTGATTTTTAACTACAGTGACTCTGAAGCTGCAATGGCAAAAATTAGAGAAATTCTCAACGATCCCGAAATTAAGAAAAATTGGAATTTGAAAAGAGCTGCTCTTCTCAAAGACAAGATTGATGTCACTAAATTTATGGTCAAGCTCATAGAAAGCCTTCCTGATAAAAAATCAGGAGTATTTTCACCTTCAGTTTTGGATGAGAGTTATGCATGAGTTATTAAAACAAAACCAGGATATATGGGATCTTTTCACCCGAAAAGAGGAATATTTCTCCGAAAAACTGGATGAGCACGGGCGTTTTCTTTTCGATGAAAAAACCCTTGTAAATGCATCTGATCCTAAAGCCTCTAGATATCTAATAAATCATGGAATAAAGGTCAAATTTCCTGAAAATAAGACATTTGCCGTTTGTTTAACCCATGATGTAGATGATATTTACCCTCCTTTCTCTCATAGCTTATTGTCTTCTGGGAAATACTTGAAAAATCTGAATTTCAGATATTCTGCAAATCAGTTTCTTTGGAAACTCAAAGGAAAAGAGTATTCACCCTACCTGAACCTTTCAAAAATTATGGACCTTGAAGCCAGTTATGGAGCAAAATCCTCTTTTTATTTTATTGCTACAGAAGCCGACCCTATAAGATTTCGCTATAATATAGAAGACATCGAACATAATTTAAAAGAAATATCAGCAAGGGGATGGGAAGTTGGCCTTCACGGAGGTTATTATTCATATAATAACTTGGAAGCAATAAAAAAAGAAAAGAAAAGGATTGAGACT
Source organism: uncultured Methanosarcinaceae archaeon (assembly GCA_963727895.1). GTDB lineage: Archaea > Halobacteriota > Methanosarcinia > Methanosarcinales > Methanosarcinaceae > Methanosarcina. The sequence goes on from CAVSHT010000012.1 coordinate 434,784, forward strand.
GTCCTGGAGAAAACAATAATAGGTTTTCGTAACCACTACCTTAGGTTCAAAGTTCCAGAATCCTGGGAAATACTTGCAGATGCAGGTTTCAGATACGACTCAACTTTCGGATACAGTAACTCTGTTGGCTTTAGAAACGGAATGTGTCATCCTTTCAGACCATATAATCTTAGCACAGAAAGAGAAATTGAGATCTTTGAAATTCCACTTGTTGTAATGGATGTTGCACTTTTTGCGGGTTCAAAATCTCTGGAAGAAGCTTGGAAATGCACAAAAAATCTGATAGATACTACAGCAAGTCTTAATGGTGTTATTACTTTTTTGTGGCATAATTTCGTTTTCGACTGCGGTTTCCGAGAAGATTGGGTGAAACTGTATGAGAAAATACTTCAGTATTGTTCCAGTAAAGAAGCCTGGATGACAAGTGGAGAAGAAATTTATAGGTGGTGGGAAGCTGGGTTCTGACTTGAACAGAAAATATCTTCTTGTTACGCCTGCAAAGAATGAAGAACAAAATCTGCCCGAAGTCTCAAAATCTGTAATAGGACAGAAATTAAAACCAGAATTATGGATTATAATCAATGATGGAAGTACAGATAGAACATCATCTATTCTTGAAGATCTGCATGTAAGCCATCCCTGGATACACAACATAAGATTACCTCCAAGGCCAAGAGATATTACTTTTCACTATAGTTATGTCTGCAAACAGGGTTTTGACTATGCTCTTGAATATTGCAAGACAAATAATATCAAATTTGAATATATAGGGCTCCTTGATGCCGATACGGTTTTAGAAGAAAACTACTTTTGGAAGCTTCTGATTGAATTTAACAAAGATGATTCTCTTGGAATTGTAAGTGGAGGAATATATTACGATAATGGGGGAAAACTTTCCCAGGAAGTAACTACTAAAAAACTCCCTCGTGGGACAGGAAGAATCTGGAGGAAAAAGTGTTTCCTTGATACTGGTGGTTATCAGGTTGAACCTTCTCCAGATTCAATTTCCAATATAAAGGCTCTCATAAGAGGCTGGAGAGTCACACAATATGCTGATGTCATCCAGATTCAAAAACGAAAAACAAGTGCAGCTAATGGACTATGGGATGGTTATCTGAAAAATGGATGGATGGCTTATTACCTTGGCAAAACTCCTTTTATAGCTATACTAAACGTGCTTTACTTTTCCTTGAGGTCTCCATATTATATAGGAATTGCTTACTGCTGGGGTTATTTTGGTTCGGCGATTAAAAGAGAAAAAAAGATCAAAGACCCAGAAATAAGAGCATATTATAGGAATAAAGGAATTAAATCATTGTATTCTCAGATTTTTGGAACTTTTAGTCGGAATTCAAGAGAAGTAAGGGAGGAAAAGCAGTGAATACTTGTAAGCTTTTTGAAAAAGCAATTTACTTATGGGTGGTAATTTGAAGATGCTTTTTCTGGATATGGTAAGATCTCTTTCTCTTGCCGATGGCTCACTTATCCACAGATACGAACTTGTAAGCAATCTTGCGAAATTTGACAATCAAATACATATATTTACTGCTGGAGGGTGTGATCTTTCGAACACGGCAAACATTCACAGTCATTATATTCCACCTGGAGGCTTCTTCTCAATCACGCTCAATTACTTTAGCAGTTCGATAGGCCTATTAAGTACCGAGAATTTTGATGTGCTGTATACCCGTAATCCCAATTTTGGCTTTCTTGCCGGACTTTTATGTAAAAGCAGGTATAAAAAAATGGTTTATGAATTAAATGGAATCCCTGAAGATGAAAAAAATCTATTCAGAACAAAATATGAAGAAAGTAAATTTTCGCAGATAGAAAAAAAAGGTAAATTTTCAAACAGATATTTTTCTGCACAAACCAGACTCAAGATGTTTGTACTTAAAAAAGCTCTGGAGTTTTCAGATAGAATTATTGCTGTGACCCCGGGGATAAAAGAAAATCTTGAAGGGACATATAAAATACCAGGAGAAAAAATAGTTGTAGTCTCCAATGGAGCAAATACGTCTCTATTCAAGCCATTAGACCAGGAAACCTGTAGAAAAGAACTTGGTTTGAACCTCAAGATTCCCTATATATGCTTTGTAGGTAATCTTGCTCCCTGGCAGGGAATTGAATATCTAGTAAAGGCAGCTCCATTTATACTCTCCAGATTTCCAGAATGTCGCTTCCTGATCATCGGAGATGGGGTCATGAAAGATGATCTTCTCAAGCTCTGCGAGGAACTTGGAGTTGAGAATAGTTTCATATTTACAGGTGTAATTGCCTATGATCGCGTACCTCTCTATATTAATGCTAGCGATACATGTACAGCTCCCTTTATAATTGCCAGAAATGCAAAAATAGGTCTATCTCCTTTGAAACTATATGAGTACATGGCTTGCGGAAAACCTGTAGTTGCAAGTAATATTGGTGGTGTTTCTGATATACTTGAAACTTCTGGCGGGGGGATTTATGTTCTTCCTGAAGATCCAGTTGCTCTTGCAGAAAGCATCTTAAAACTACTTGAAAATCCCGAATTGAGGATAAAATTGGGTTCAAAAGGTTTAAGTTATGTTACTGAAAATTACAGCTGGTACAGCGTTGCCAAAAAGGTTAACGACGTTTGCAAATCAGAAATCGAGGCAAAAATTAAGGCTTGAAAAATCAGTTTAATGTTATCATATAAATCATCAAGATAAGAATGGTTATCTGTTTACACGGGGCTTAAAATGGACGAAATTGAAGTTAGAGAATTAGCGCCATCCGAATATAGTGAATGGGATTCGCTCGTAGAAAAAGCTCAACCTGGTACACTATTTCATACCAGTGAGTGGCTTGAAATTTGCAGGGATGTCTTATCAAAGGAACTTAAAATTTATGGTTGTTTCAGAAAAGGTGAACTTGTAGGAGGATGTCCCCTTTTTATCAAAAATATTAAGGGAGCTTTAAGAGTAGCGACTTCGACCTGTGATATGACCAGTTACAGTGGACCTCTTATAAAAGAAAGTGCAAGCTCTAAAACAAGTAAACAGGTACAGGAAATTCACGACATTCTCAACCCTCTCAGGGAGTTTCTCTGCAATCGGGGATTTGATAGCATTCATCTTACGTTTGCTCCAGGTTTTAAAGACGTAAGGCCTTTTACATGGTATGGATGGGATTCAACTGTGCATTATACCCATCACTTAAATCTGAATGAAAATGTAGATGACAACACTTCAAGAAAGATTCGAAGGGAACTTAAAGCTGCAAATGAGGCAGGACTTAAAACTAGAATATGGAACGATCCTGAAACATATTACCATTTGCTCTCACTGGTCTATGAAAAACAGAATTTAGCTCCTCCTCTTCCAAGAGGGTTCTTCGAAAGAGTGTTTAAGCTAATTCAGGAAAAAAATGTTGGCTACATGTTTGTGACAGAAACCCCTGAAGGGGAAGCAATTGCAGCTCATTTGAATCTATACGGAAAGAAGTGCACGGTAACCTGGACCTCAGCTCTTAATCCGGATTTTGGTCGTTTGGGTCCTAATGCTCTTCTGTATTATAATGAATTTCTGGATTTGAAGTCCAGAAATTTCGAATATATGAACGTTATGGCAGCAAATATCCCAAGATTTGCAGATTTTATTATGGGCTTTTCTCCCGAGTTAATTCCTTATTATAGTGTGACCTTAGAAAGCAAAAAATATTCTATCGCAAAAACCCTGTATAAAACGACTCACAAAGAAACTTACTGATAAAAAGAGGAGTATTAAAAATATAAAAAGTGTTAAAATTCATAAATTATTTTTGAGATAAAAGTATTCAGCCTGAATAAAACAACATTAATAACCGTCCATTTGTATTCGGTTAAGGAATCTGTTAACGTTATAATGACTACTGCAATAATCTATGCATCTCGATTTACATTTATAGGTTTGCAGAAATGGCAACAAAGATAACACATTTTTTATAAATCGTATCTTAACCGAATACAAATGAATAACCGTCTATTTTTTGACAGGCTGAATAGTTACATTTATTTTTTCCTATTGGTTCTGTATTGAGTAATATTGGTTTACTCTTAGTTTAATCTTAACTGAAACTGCTCTTCTCCTGTGAATTGGATATCTTAAGAGCTAGCATTTAGTAAGATTTTAAAAGGAAACAAAACATCAGGTTCTATTTTTGATATTCACGAAAAAAGTCGAAAATAACTTCTTGAATGTAGTAGGATCATCATGAAGAGTTATCCCATAATAGATAGGAGTTATGATAACAGCTACAAGCATAATAATATAAAAACTCGCAGAGAACGCTTCTAACAGGACCAACGGGATTGAAACAACTATCCCAATAGTTATATATTTTAAGAGAATTCCCAAGCTTTCCCTTGCGTTGATTCCTACAAGGTTAAGTAGGTATGCGTTATTCCATATTGAAAATAAAACTCCTGTGAGGCTAAACAAGCAAAGGGAAAACTCAGCACTTTTTGAGTAAATTCCTCCTATCGCAAGTACTACGAACCTTGAAAATAAAAGAGCTGTACTATAAGTAAACCAGACTTTTTGCTTTTCAAAGACACTGTAAAGAGTTGAAATAGGTAAGGCAAGAAAAACAAGGAATATAAAAGGCACAAGGATTTTTACATAAGTACCTGCTACAGACCAGTTTTTCCCGAAAGCAAATGTAAATATTTTTTCTCCCAGGATTAATAGAAGTATCATAGGGAATATTCCTATCAAGATTAGCTTTCTGTAGACTTCGCTAACAATGAGTTTCATGTCACCATTCGCAGTCCCATTTTTTACCTCACTGATTTTCTGGAAAAAAACCTGTTGTATAGCTGATCCAATAAGTGACATGGGCATATTTACTACCTGATTAGCAAGTGAAAAATACCCAACAACACTTGTGCTATAAAAATATGCAAGCAAAAAAGTAGGCACCTGAGGTGAAATCGTATTTGAAAGTGAAGACCATGAACTATATAAAGGAAAATTTTTATATTCAATAGCCAATTCTTTCATTTTTTTAACGGACACTTTTCTAAAGATATTTAAGTCTTCTTTTACGTCCTTAAGCATAACTAGATCTGCGACTCCATATCCGAAAGCGTAGCCTGCTATCAGACCTAAAGGAGAAACGGTCCATATAGGAATTAACTGTAACAATTTGGTTGATAAAGTGTTAAAAACTCTGGATACTGAAATAACCCCAAAACGTAGTTTTCTTGAAAGCCAATAATTCTGCACAAAAAAAAGGCCATTAAAGAATACTATTAAAGGAAGATAGGTTAAATATTTTGAAGATCCTGAAGTATGAAAAGCGTACTTAATAATGTGTTCAATTTCATCCGGAAAAATTATCACTGCCACAGCTATGAATAAAGATGTAATAGTGACTAAAATAGAGGAAAGGAATAATATATTTGCAGAATCTTCTTCTGATTTAGGCAACATAATAGCAAACTGGTATGAAAAACTAGAGAGAATTACCAGTATTCCAGATACTGCAACAAAAATCTGAAAGACCCCCATGTCACTAGGACTGTAAATTCTAGTGATTACCGGCACAAGAAGTATACCTAGAATCTGTGAAGCAATACTTCCTGATACAAGTTTTAACACATTACCGACAAAATTAGACATACTATTCAACTCTAAAATATAAACCCCAGATATATGGGATTTTTCGTATATCAGTCAGTAAATGGAAACCATCTAGAGGCTCTTATTTTCGGGCAGTTTTTCCGTCCTTCATATAAGCAAGTACTTCTTCATTATCATATACACGAGAATAATTAGAGGTCTCAAATCTGCTAAAGAATGATTCTGGCAACGTTTGGATGAAGTTCACTCCATAATGTTCAGGGTCATTAATCGAGACAGGTTCTTTCAAGGTGGACTTTCTTAATAAAATCATCGAATTGTTGTCAATCTCTCCAGTTCGTATATGCTGGATGTTAAAATGAGTTGCGTTACTAGAATCATATTTAGTATCTCTATAAAAAAGACAACTGTCATAGGGAGAATCCATCAGGATCTTTCCGGAATACTTAGCGGTTATTGTTTTAATAGCATCAATTTCGATTTCCTTGAACTGATTTCTAACGGTTGTATCTTTTGCCACAAGTGGGTTGTCTTTATTTATACCCGGTGTTGTAACCATTACAAATGAAAACAGTAAAACAATTATGAAGATTGTAGAAATCTTTGCTTTTTTTGAACTAAAGAGGTTTACTAATTTTATCATATATGAAGCAGCTACAAGAACCAGAAATACTGCTATCAGCGGAAACCACCGGCTTGTCAGGAAATTCCTTATTCCAAGTAAAGGAATCCCATAAGCAAGACTATACAAAATTGCAACAACAAAGGCAATAGAAAATTTATTGATTTTTTTAATGTCTTCACGAGAAGACCAGAATAATACTCCTCCTATTGCGAAAAAAGGTAGAGCAAGGTAGCTTATGTGAAGTAAAAGTGTTTCTAAAGTTTCTTGATTATTTCCAGAACCTAAAATAAGTTCAGTGCTTGAGTAACTGGATCCTACCTTAATTACGTCCATTAGAGGACTTAGAACCATTTCAAGAAAGGAAGTTTCCTGATTGACATACGTAAACATCCAGTATGTTTGTAAGCTAATAATAAAAAATATAATATAATTGAAACTATTAATTTTGAGAGAGGAACTTTTATAGATATGGTTATGCAGATATTTGCCTGCATAAACTGAGATTAAAGAAAGAAATACTACAAAAGTGGTCAACTGATGAGTCAGAACCATAAGAATAGTAATTAGCAGGATAAATCCTGTATACCTCAAGCCCTGTTTCTCGCTAAAAATCGCATATATAAGAAATATGAAGTAGCAGAGAACAAGAGAACCAGGAGTTATATTTGTAATACCTGCAACGATGTTATGATTATTTAAGTTTATCAGTAAAGTCGCAAGCAAACCCATCTGAGGGCCTTCAAGCTTTTTTCCTATAAGATAAATGCCTACCGTACTGAATATACTGGCAAAACCTATGGAATAAAAGACTGCGTCTTTAATATCGGTTTTGCCCATTATCTGAGTAATTGATATAAAAATATGGAATAGTGGATAATAGAAATACTTGCTACTTATTCCAATCGGAGCAACAAAACCTGTATCAGTAATTTCACGTGCCATATTGATATGAAAATAAGCATCGTAGCCCATTAAGCTCGGAAAGTTATAAAAAATTCCGGCTCTTATGAGAAGTGATAGCAAAAATATCTGCATTAATAAAGATGTTACCCCGTCTCCCTCTCTAATATAAAGAATTTGAGAAGCAATAATGGCAGCAAGAACACATATCAATATAAAATAAGATATAGGCCTGTAGTATAGATTCATATTGTCAATCAGGACACATATTAAGAAAATGAAATAAAATGAGACACCCAATATTTGTTTAAATACATTTTTTTGAGATGATAGAGGGATCTCACTTTTAAATTTGTTCCTGAAAATAAAATAGATAAGACAGGAAGACAGAATAGCAATTCCAATATCTGTCTGGTTTAAATTAATAATATAATATAAGGAAATAATCAATAACCCTAAGCTAAAGCCCATGACGCTGAGAATGATATCAACATTTTGTGTAAACATCTCCGCGTACCCTTTTGCAATTTCCATATAACCCCAAAAACCAATATTTGTTAGTAAGTAATCCGTTATAAGCTAAATATTTTTTGCTTGTCATCCCCAATGACTTATTATTGATCACTTCATTCATCTCTTTACTCTTTCACGCATCAACTTATTGCGATTTTCAAGATTAATTTTGTCATATGAATTTCCTAACTAACTTTGTCACAGGTGCCCTATCAAACTGCGCTTTCTAACAGATCGATGATACACTCAGATTTATCTCAGAAAGGAAATTCTATGATTTTTACTACATTAACGGTAACAAATTCCTCAGAAATATTTGTATTCTTTTCCTTTATAGTTAGCATCATACAAATATAATTATATTATAAGGTTGTCTTTTTTAATTTATAAAGATTATTAGAAATTACACACCAGATTATTATTAAATTTTTTACATAGTTTTTTATATTTATCATAATATTTTTACTAAACTATTCATAATTATACACAGAATTAAACATTTTTTAAAATATATTTATTTTATTCACTACATCAATCCAGCTGTTTCTGTATATAGTTGAATGTCTTATCCATTAAACCGGATTTTTATGCTAAAGGTATAAGGAAGCTTTATTAAATTATAGTAGTTTTTCATTTTGTTTACAAATACTTATGTAAAAATATTCGTTTTATATTTATATTTTTTATATAAATAGTTAGTTTAGGTGTTAACCTTAAATAGATCTTAGTCTTATAATTTTTAGGATGATATCCTTTAATATTTTTGTATTTATACACATAAAGGGGGTTATAGCACATGCATATGTATAAGGGGGTGGATGGAGTTTGTTTTCAGCCCTTACTCTTAGTCTTAATTCTTTAATCTCTAATCCTATTAGCATAGTATCTTCGCCATCTCAACTCACCGATAGGCTACTCAGGCATGAATTTACAGTTTTAATTCCAGCTCAAAATGAAGAGACTTCCATTGGGAGCAAAGTCCTGATTGCGGCAAGTTATACCGATCGTGTACTCGTTCTTGATAAAGGTTCTACTGATAGAACTATGGAAGTAGCTGCTCTGGGAGGAGCACGGGTTATCCCTGTTCCAGATGGAGAGGAGGCATTACTCAAGGTCCTTTACAAGGCGTCTCTAGATTCCGAACTTGTTGTTCTCATCTATCCAGAGTGCATGCAGGATATCGATCTTTTATCTCATGTTCTTGAGCCACTAAGACAAGGATTCGACTTATCAGTAGGCACATGGCCCTGCCGCATTTCTTATGAACAGGAAACAGTAATGCTCTTTAATGGGAAAAATACCTTTAAAGAAAAAATAGGCTTTCTTGCGATAACATCAGATTCACTGCAAAAAATCAGTTCAGGAAGAGAACACTTGTCTTTAAAGTCCTTGCTTTCCGCGGCAAAAACGAAAGGACTCAAAGTTAATTACCTTAGTTTTGATGTGGATCCCATATTCCGGAAACTTGAAAGTACCCGTATAGGAATTGTTGTGCCTGCTTATAATGAAGAATTACTTATAAGTGAAACTTTAGGTGGAATCCCCGATTATGTAGACAGAATTTATGTAATCGATGACGCAAGTACCGATCGTACAAGTGAAATCGTGAAAAATTTAGGAGATTCACGAATAGTGTACTTCCGTCATGAAGTAAACAAAGGAGTAGGTGCAGGAATAATTGATGGGTATAAACTTGCCCTGAAAGACGAGATGGACATCGTCGCGGTTATGGCAGGAGATAATCAAATGGACCCTGTTCAGCTTCCCAGATTGATTTTTCCAATCATTGAAGGAAAAGCTGATTATACAAAAGGAAATCGACTTCTAACTGACGATTTTAGGACTGGAATGAGTAAATGGAGATCTCTTGGAAATATTCTTCTCAGCTTTATCACAAAAATAGGTAGTGGTTATTGGCAGATTATGGATCCTCAAAATGGATATACAGCTATTTCCAGACAAGCCCTTGAAGTTATTGATCTTGATTCGGTCTATCCTTATTATGGCTACTGTAACGATCTATTGATCAAGCTTAATGCTTTTGGCATGAGAGTAATGGATGTGGTAATGCCTGCTAGATACGGTAACGAAAAATCGAAAATTCGATACGGCAAGTTTATTCGCAAAGTAGCTCCTATGATTTTTAGGGGTTTTCTCTGGAGACTAAGAGTTAAATATACTGTACTGGATTTCCACCCACTGGTGCTCTTCTATTTCCTTGGAATGATCGCCTTGCCTTTGGGTTTTCTTTTAGGGGGATGGGGGTTTTTACAGATATTGTTACAAAATTCTTTACCTTCTTACTACCCTCTACTTTGCTTCCTGATACTGGGGACAGGATTTCAAATGCTTCTTTTCGGTATGCTTTTTGATATGCAGGTAGAGAAAAAAAGGAATGAAAGAGTAGGACTTGCTCGTTAAGGTTTGGAAAAATAATCTTTAGAATTTTTTAATTGATTTATTCTTTTTTGTTTTTCCAGTTGGAACTATAAAAAGTAATAAGAAGGGATAAGACAATTAAAAATTTTCCATTTCATTAGACTATAATGTAAAGTTTCATAATAATCTTATAATAATTTTCAAAAACTCTAAATGAGTTTTTAAGGAGTGATTCAAAGCTTTCTTCTTTTTTGGTCTGAATTTTATCATCTATCTCAGAAGCTGTCTGTGGTCCAGCAGACAGAGCTTCATTCCAGGGGAAACTCTTTCCCAAAGACTCATTGCTGCTCAACTTTTCCGCAAGTTCGGAGTCAGCTTCTATATCTGAAGTTGAATTTGCACCCAGATAATTTCCGCCGGCATTGTTGTAAAGACAATTATTTTCCAAGATAAAGGAATGGGTATTATTCAGCTTGTTATACACAGCATATCCTTTTCCAGCTGCAGGACTGGACTGCGTATTAATTATTATATTATTTTTCACGATAGTTGTATATCCTGATCCTGGAGCTAAAAATTCGTCAGTAACCTGCTTGCTGGCAATAGCGGCACCATAGCACCCGTCGAATTTGTTGTTCTCTATCAAGGTATTTTGGAAACCATTGAGCACTATGCCTCCTGCCCAGTCTGCGCCAAGGTTAATACCCGTTTTATAGAATTTATTATGATGAATGTAGATATCTTTTGCAGAATCTTTAGAATAGTTGGACCCATACCCCGTAATCCAGATACCTGCTGTATTAGTCTCATACAACAGGTTATTGCAAATTTCGATATCATTCATCACAGTTGAAGGGCCAATTTTCTGGATTTCAATTCCTGCCCCCCCTTCTCCTTCTGAGTTAATGATATTATTGTAGAATTTTACGTGATTTGTATTGTAAATCCTCAATCCACTATTTGTTCTGCACGTTATTTTATTATTCCAAACTTCTACGTTCGATGAGTATATGGCATAGAGAACATCGTGTCCTAACTTATAAACTCGGTTATTGTAAAAATTAACATCTGAACATTTTACGACTTTAAGCCCATCCCCATGGCTGTCGTGCATATACATGTCGTGAACCTGTATATTTTCGCAATTAAGAAAGTTAATCAGGTTATAATATCCCTTTCCTTTACTCAGTTCCTCGTTGTTTTCATGATTTCCATTAATCTCAAATCCCCTTATGATAATATCATGATTTCCGGTGCTGTTAATTTGTGTAATTATAGGTTTATCTATTGACCATCCTGCTTTATCTTTAAGTTTGATTATGGTTGTTTGATCCCCCTCAAGAACAGTGTTACTTCCAATAAAAATACTATCCGAAATATTGTATGTATTGGGTCCCTCCAGATAAACAGTTGTGAACTGAGGGTTTTCCGCAACATATGCAAGAGCTTTGTTTATTTCTACCTGGTCATTATGCCCATCACAATTAAAATCTCCACTTCCATTGGTAGCAATGTAAACTACCTTGTTGGATGACATCGATAGAATCAGGATTATACTAACTATTAGAAAAATAAAAATTATACTAAGAAGTAATAACTTTTTTCTGTTTCCCAACTTATAGATTTGCTTTTCTTCACCCATTTAAATCCCCAATACATTAAACTATAATTTTTTTAAGATTTAAAAAAGTTATCTATTTCAGGCTACAAATAAAGAGGCAAATTCAGATATGAGTCACTTTGTTAAATATAATACTTTATAATTAAAGGAGTAATCTTCTGCTTTTTGTATTACAACACTTAGAGTATTCATCCACAAAACAATTTAAAGATTGGTTATTAGCAATAGATTTGTTCTGAAAGCACAACAAACCATCAAAAATTTTACTGTTGCCGAATATATTAATTTTTGGATATTAAACTTTATAGCGAACTTATCTAACTCCCAAGAAGTTTAATTAAATAAGCAAAATATAGCCCGACTATTTAGTTCAGGTTATTTGGGAGAATTTATTTTAGAAAATATTTACAGCCCAAAAAATGATCATTAATAAGCACCTATGATAATAGATACTTTTCCACATATCATATGATGTTGTCCTCCGTAATTACAAGTAAATATAAGAAGTTTTATTCGATTTAGGCTGTTGAAACATCAATTTTTTAGGTTTAAAATAAGAAATAAATGGCATCGGTACTTAAATATAGTTCTATACTATTAGAAAGTATATTTCTTCATGAACTACCCCAGATGCAATAGTTCTAATCACAAAAATAATGGTATAGTTGGCGGGCGTCAACGGTACAAATGCTCTAATTGTGGCTATAACTATACAGTAGAGCTAAAATCAACTGCTTTTTCCGCTTCTGTAAAAAGACAGGCTTTACAACTCTATCTTGAAGGATTGGGCTTTCGCTCAATAGGAAGAGTTTTAGGGGTAAGTCACGTTTCTGTCCAAAAATGGATAAAGAAATTTGATCAGGAGTTAGAGAACCTAAAAAGTGAAAGTGAGATGTCTATTGTTGAAATGGATGAAATGCACACTTACATCGGTAACAAAAAAAATATTGCTGGATCTGGATTGCTGTTGATAGAGTTGGGAAAAAGTTCATCAACTGCTCTTTTGGTAGCAGAGGAACGGAAACTGGAAAACTACTCTGGGAAAAATTGAAGAAAAAAGAGATTGGAAAAGTGATGACAGATCACTGGAGAGCATATGCAGAGTTTCTTCCAGAAAAGAGTCATACTCAATCAAAAGCAGAAACATTTACAGTTGAGGGATATAACAGCATATTGAGGCACTTTCTGGCAAGATTGAGAAGAAAGACAAAGTGTTATACGAAGAGTCTTGAAATGCTAAAGTACTCGGTTATTCTATTGATGAAATACAGAAATAAAGAACTATATATAGTTAAGTAACAATGCCCTGTAAGAGTTCTCTAATTTATAAAATATATCTCAAGTATATACTATTTAGATACCCATAGACTGAGTGTCCATTTAGGGTTCAGTATTCCAATAAATGTCTTTGGCCCAAGTGTCAATGCCGGTTTACTTTTCCCCATTTTGGCCGGATTAATTTTCCCCACCTTGTGATATAAAGTTTACTCAATTTTTCATGAACTTGTTAAAAATTACTGGTATAGATTTCCTGTTTTTATACCCTGTTTCTTCCTTTCTTTCAGCCTGTAACTTTCCCCTTTGATATTAATCGTCGTAGAATGATGGAGAAGCCTATCAAGTACACCAGCCGCTATTACATGGTCCTTGAATATCTCTCCCCATTCTCCATATGACTTATTCGATGTTAAGATCGTTGAATTCATTTCATAACGTCTTGAGATCAGCTGAAATAAACAGTGAGTTCCTTCTTCGTCAAATGGAAGATATCCTATTTCATCAATAATCAGCACTTTATACTTCATCAAGTCCCTGAGTTTCTTTTCAAGCATTCCTTCTTAATTTGCTTTTTTCAACCTTTCAATAAGGTTTCCTATATTGGTAAAGTAAACCGAAATCCCTGACTTTACTGCTTCGATTCCAAGAGCAATTGCAAGGTGAGATTTTCCAACACCTGGTGGACCAAGGAAAACAACATTCTCTGAATTATGAACAAATCTCAAGGTTGCAAGGTCTTCGATTATCTTCTTATCAATGGATTTCTGAAATTCAAAATCGAATTCCTCAAGAGTTTTTTTAACAGGAAAAACTGCACTTTTCATCCTTCTCTCAATTGCAACAGCTTCTCTGTGTTTCTTTTCCTGTTCAAATAGATAATCAAGAACTTCCATTGTTGTCTTGTTGTCCCTTACAGCAATTTCAAGAAAGTTGTCAAGGAGCTCTTCAACAGTATTCAGTTTCAGGTATTGCAGATTGTTGTGAAGCCTCTCATAGGTGAAGTTGTTCATTCAAAACCTCCCTGGCTAAATATTTCATAGACATCAAGAGACCTTTTTTCAACTTCAGGACCTGAGAATTTCAACGGAATCTGTGAATTTTTCTTGCATTTTGAGTTCTCTTTAAGAATCTCACTCAGTAAACCCTGGAAATGTTCCTTTTTCCTTGAAACTCTGCAGTTACCTGGGAGAATTGCATGTTCACAGATCTTTTCATAATCAACATAGATCTCTAATTTTCCTTCAAAAATATGAAGCTCTGCAGTTCTTCCTGCATACCTGTAAGGAACAGAATACTTATTTCCAAGGAATGGAATATAACAGTCTCTGGAGACCTTTCTGGTCTCCTTCTGAACAACTTTGTAAGGAGGAACCTGACCCAGAGGGTTCAGGTCCTCCTCCTTAAAACGTTCAAGAGGAATTTGATAGGTTGTTCCATGGACAGTTGAGTTTACCCTTTCTAACCAACTGTTAACTTGGTCGTTCAGTTCTTCAAAAGAGGTAAACCTTCTTCCAAGGAAGAAATCCCTTTTGACGTAACCTACTTTATTTTCAATTTTACCTTTTGTTTG
>CAVSHT010000013.1:0-185279 GCA_963727895.1 uncultured Methanosarcinaceae archaeon
TGGAACTACACGTTCTACTCTCAACTTCGCAAAGGCGACTTTCGATGCCCTTAACCAGGTCAACGTTATGAGGTTGCCAGTGTACCGTAAGGAGGAAGCTTGAGATGTATGCAGTTGTAAGGTTAAGAGGTCAGGTTAATGTCCGTTACACTATTGAAGATACCATGAAGATGCTTCGTCTGCACAAAATTAACCACTGTGTGTTTGTGCCCGAAGATCCTCATTTCAAAGGTATGGTTCAGAAGGCAAAGGACTACGTTGCTTTTGGGAAAGTTGACGCAAACACCCTTGCAGAGATCCTCGAAAACCGTGGAAGACTCGAAGGCAATACCTGTCTTACCGATGAATACATCCGGGAAAACACAGCCTATGATTCAATACAGGCTTTTGCAGACGCTGTAGTTAAGGGAGAAACTTTCCTTAAGGCAGTTCCAAAATTGAAGCCTGTATTCAGGCTTCACCCTCCAAGAAAAGGGCATTTAGGGATTAAAAGAACTGTAAAGCAGGGCGGCGAGCTCGGTGACCACGGCGACGATATTAATGCGCTCCTGCACAAAATGAGATAAGGTGGTTAGAATGGATACAAAGAAGTTCAGAGGATCCAGAACTTGCGGAGGCGGCACTCATAAAAACAGACGTGGAGCTGGAAATCGTGGAGGCCGTGGAAAAGCCGGAGGCTGTAAACACCACTTTGTAAGAGCTATGCTAAGAGGATACAGCTATGGAAAGCACGGTTTCAAACTCCCCACTGAGGTTTCCAAGGATCCCTCTATAGTAAATGTGGGAGAACTTGATGAACTTGCTCTTTATCTTGTTCAAGAAGGGCTTGCCGAAGTCAAGGACGAAGCATACCATATGAATCTTGAAAATATTGGAATCGAAAAAGTACTCGGCAGCGGACGTGTTACGAAGAACCTTGTGGTTACTTCGAAAGAATTCTCCGCTTCTGCTCGTGAAAAAATTGAGAATGCCGGCGGAAGTTGCATCAATGCCGAATAAGTAATGTCACATCGACATTACTTATTTTAATTCTTTTGGTAACTTTTTCATATTAGGTGTACACTATAGTTACCAATATCTTACGGTAAAACGTAGTCTAACATTTTAAGCATTATAAATAAATTTATTTTACATGGTGTAATCGATGACTCTCAGGGATACGTTAGAACCGTTTTTTGACAAGTTACCTGCAGTAGCAAGTCCGGAAAAACATGTCCATTTTAAGGATAAGCTTTGGTGGACTCTGGGAGTCCTTGTGCTGTACTTTGCTCTGGCAAATGTGCCGCTTTTTGGGATGTCCCGGAATTCGATTGACCTTTTTGAATCTTATCGTGCTTTCTTTGCAGGCGCATCTGGATCTCTTCTTCTCCTAGGTATTGGACCTATTGTTACGGCTTCGATTGTCCTGCAACTTCTTGTTGGGGCAGATATTATCAAAATGGATCTGTCAGACCCTAAAGATCAGGCATTCTTCCAGGGAGCTCAGAAGTTCCTTGTGTTTATTATGATCATACTGGAAGCGCTGCCACAACTACTTGGTGGATATATTCAGCCGGACTCAGGGCTTGCTTCTACACTCGGTGTAAGCCCGGGAGTGATTACCTTCTTGCTTCTTATCCAGATTTTCGTTGGAGGCGTAGTCATCCTTTTCATGGATGAAGTGGTTTCCAAATGGGGTATCGGGTCAGGAGTTGGGCTTTTCATTGTTGCGGGAATTTCCGAGCAGATTGTTACAGGCCTCATTAACTGGCAGACTGACTCTTCGTCAGGGCTTCCAGTAGGACTGATTCCGAAATGGATTTACATTGCTCAGAATGTTGGAGCAGATTACCTTCTCTCCGGTGAAGGAGTATTGTATATGCTGGTTACTGGAGGGATTCTTGCACTGATAAGTACCATAATGATCTTCCTATTTGTGGTATATGTGGAAAGTACGAGGATTGAAATTCCTCTCGCTCACAGTGCAGTTAGAGGGGCAAGAGGCCGTTTTCCTGTTAAATTAATATATTCTTCGGTGTTGCCGATGATTCTTGTCAGAGCTCTTCAGGCTAACATCCAGATGATAGGGATCATTCTTTCCAGCAGGGGAATCACTTTCCTTGGAAAGTTCAGCGGGTCTAGTCCAGTAAATGGAATTATGTATTACCTTGCTCCAATACGCAGCCCTTATGATTGGATTCCATCTCTTGTGAAGCAGTCCTTCTCAAGTTATGGAGCGGCACCTCCTGCAATGTGGCAGATTGGACTTCACGTCTTCACAGATGCTTTTATGCTTATTGTGGGGGGAATTATCTTCTCTCTATTCTGGATAGAAACAACGGGCATGGGAGCTAAACCAACAGCTGAGAAGATTTTCAACTCTGGTATGCAGATTCCTGGTTTCAGACGGAATATTAGTAGTATCGAAAAAGTTACGCAGCGTTATATTCCCAAAGTTACCGTAATAGGTGGAGCTTTCATAGGAGCACTTACCCTGGTTGCTAGCCTTCTTGGTACTCTTGGAAGTGCAGGAGGTACAGGATTGCTGCTTACTGTGAGTATCGTATATCGGCTGTACGAGGATATCGCATCTGAACAGATGATGGAAATGCACCCGATGATCCGTTCTTTCTTCGGGGAGCAGTAAGTTTGTTTTGACATGAAAAAGTAATCGACTAAATGTTACTTAAACAACTAAAGGATAAAACACAGGGATCTTCGAATGAATATAATACTCTTTGGGCCTCCAGGTGCCGGAAAAGGTACTCAGGCCAAAAAAATGGTTGATTTCTACGGAATCCCGCAGATCTCTACTGGAGATATCCTGCGGGCTAATGTCAGGGAAGGAACCGAACTTGGGCTTGCAGCCAAGGCATATATGGACAAAGGAGAACTAGTTCCTGATAATGTGCTTATAGGGATTATTAAGAACCGTCTGAAAGAACAGGACTGTAATAAGGGTTTTATCCTTGACGGATATCCAAGGACAATACCCCAAGCCGACGCTCTTTCAATTATTCTTAACGAAATCAATAAGCCCATCGATGTTGTTCTTAACCTCGAGGTGCCTGATGAAGAACTGGTAGAAAGAATAAGCGGTCGCCTTGTGTGCAACTGCGGTGCAAGCTACCACAGGATCTTAAATCCACCGAAGAAGGAGGATTTCTGCGATATTTGTGGTGGTCATGTTTTCCAGCGTGACGACGACAAAGAAGAAGCTGTGAAGAATCGACTTAATGTCTATAAAAAGCAGACTGAACCTCTTATTGACTACTATTCAAAGCAGGATATTCTGGTAACTCTTGATGGAACCAAAGATATAAATGATGTTTTTGAAGATCTAAAAGCAATTCTTACAAAATTTGCTTAAAATCTTCATTCTTTTTCTTTTTATAAGTTTTTTATCTCTCGATTATTTCTTTCCCTCTGTGATATTATAATAAAAAGTCTATTTTTCTTTCTCTTCCACTCGATTCAAACAATTAATATTTAAATAATATGCGGGTTTTTATGTCATCAAGGACTGCGACGGAGAATTTGATTCAATATGACTGAAAACTCAATCGATGAACTGGTTAACTGGGTTATCAGTGTTGACCGCCGTTTGATTCTTCTGAATTCTTTGAAAAGACACACTTTTGTCCGGGCTTCAGATATTGCCCATGAATCAAGCCGATCTACACAAAATATTAGTCACGCTTTAAAGGAATTTGAAGACAAAGGCTTAATTCAATGTCTAACTCCTGAAAAAACCACATGGAAAAAATATGTTCTGACAGATTCAGGAAAAAAAGTTTTGGAAAAGTTGGATGGGATCCATCTTTAACTAACTGAACTCAAAAAATTATATTATTCTGAACTTTCAAGGTCTTAAGTCTTTCAGTCCCGCTTTCTTTCTTGCAATGTGCTTGGACATACATTTTCTTCTTCAAGCGTCAGAACTCTATACCCTAGAACTTTATATCCTTTTACCAGCTTAAGATTTTCTCTGATAACGGATTTTTTAAATTCTGCAAGGTCTATTGTGATATTTTCAAGAACGTTTATGTTTTTCTTTTCTGTGAGAACCGCTCCATCGGGGACTACTTTATGTGAAGGAACTTCGATTCCGCGAACAATGGCTTTGTGGAGAACAAGCGTATCTTCTCCAATATTGCAGTCGAATACTAAGGCTCCGAACCCAACAAAACAGTTTTTTCCAATTTCACAGGGCCCATGTACTATGCATCCGTGTGCAAGAGATGTGTTGTTTCCTATTTTCACTTTCGAATTGGAAAGGGAATGAATTACAACATTGTCCTGGACGTTACAATTTCTCTGAATAATTATCGAAGAGCCTGGTTTGTCTGCTCTTATTACTGCATTCGGTCCAATAAATACGTTTTCTTCTATAGTTACATTTCCTATTATTAAAGCAGTATCAAATATCCAGGCTTTACTACTTATTTTTGGGAATTGTCCATCAGGATTTGGAAGCTGCATTTTTTAGACTCCTTCTATTTTGTTGTCAAATTTATTTTTTCATCTTTCCAGGTGGTTATGTATTTTTATGATAAATTATGAGAATATATTTAAAGATATTTTCTTACTTTTTTCTATTCAGAGTTCTTTTTTGATAGGACTGCCTAAATTGCGCTTCAGGATCACAGAAAATCTCCGATTTCCTGGGAGTTGCGATGTAGTCGCAACAGCACGACTTCCTTTTCGCTTCGCTCAAGAGGACTGAATTTAGGGCAAGAAAAGATAATTTTCAATTCGTTCAAAAAAGCTCATTTACCTTAATTCAGTTTTGGATCTTTAGGTTCTTGGCATAACCTAAAAATGATTTATTGCAAACTTTCAAAACAGCTTGCAATAAATCATTTTCAAAAAAAGCTTGAGTGAAAAAATCTCCCTCAACGGCATGGTCACATAGATTGATTTATATATAAAAACGCAGAGCTCCTTAAAATGGGTGATTCCTAAAATTAACCTTTTAGTGATTTCCTGGTACTTTGAAGTTTAAAATTTGAGGAAATTTATCTGAAAATTTGTTTCTATGTTATTCCAGGGAATAATCAACTTGAATTTCATCAAATAGTATAACTTATATATACATCAACACTTATTATCCAGAAAAACCTGTATAATCGTTTAAAATCGGCTCTTTGATCGAGATGTGTTATCAAGAGTTACAATATCTTAGGCTTGTAAAGCCTCAATTTATAGGAATTCTTCCACTTGAAGATCTCAGAATCATTATTGAACCTGAATGGTGAGAACAACTTGGTTTCAGAGACATTAAAAAAGCAAATAGACCGATTCCTGCTGGCTCTCGGTTTTTCCCTTATGATTGGGATTATGGTTCTTGGAAAGGATTTCAGGACTGCTGTCGGGGAAGCTGTAGGGGTTTTAATGAATCCCTTACTTGCTTTAGTTGGACAGCAAAATTTCCATCTGATCCTCTTGGTAATGGCTGCTATTACTGCTATTTATTCATCTCTTATCCAGAAGTATACAATTGACTGGGATCTTATGAGAAATACCCAGGAAAGGATGAAGGTTTTCCAGAAGGAATTCAGGGAGGCGCAGCTTTCCCAGAATACCTATATGCTGAAAAAACTTGAAGATCAGCGCCAAGAGATGATGGAAGACCAGATGAAAATGTCCAAGCAGCAATTCAAGCCTATGGCTTACATCAGTATTATCTCCCTTCCTCTATTTTATTGGGCTTATTATTACATCAGCGGGCACGGGAATGCTACTATGGTCTTTCCATTCTGGGGTGAACAGTTGCTGACTTCTCATGCTTTCTTGTATTTCCAAAAATGGTTGTACTGGTACTTTATCTGCTCTCTAGGAGTTAGTCAGCTTATCAGAAAGGCACTGAATATCGGTGGGGTCTGATGAGGATAACAGTTAGTGGGCTTCCTGGAAGTGGAACAACAACAATCTCAAGACTTCTTGGGGAATATTATGAGCTCGAACTGATTTCCTCAGGAGAAGTTTTCAGGAAGATAGCAAAGGAGAAGGGTATGAGTCTGGCAGAATTTGGAACTATGGCCGAAAAAGACCCTTCAATTGATCTAGCTATCGATAAAAATCAGAGAGCCGTTATTCACAGTCATGATAATCTGATCCTTGAAAGCAGGCTTGCAGGTCATATGGCTAAAGATGTCCCTAATGTTCTTAAAATCTGGATTAAGGCTCCTTTACCTGTTCGAGTAAAGCGTATCTTAAGACGGGAAAAATCAGTATCTTTTGAAGAAGAGCTCGAAAAAACAGTTCAGAGAGAAAAATCTGAAGCTCTCCGTTATATAAATTATTACAATATTAATATTGATGATCTCTCTATTTATGATATTGTTATTGATTCTGAAAAATGGAATCAATATCAGATCCTTGATATCCTCAGGACTGCTATTGATTCTCTTATGGGACCAGAGTAATTTTTTCAAGAAGCCATCAAAGGCTGATTTTTATAAAATCATAGAGTTTATTTCCTGATCTTGTAATGAATTACTTTCAGATCTTATTATTTATACATTCAACTTGGGAGTTTTTGAAAAACTATGTCCTCTGCCGGCAAATTGCCATCTGAAGCTGAAAGAACCCTGGTCCGAAAATCTCGTGCATGGACTAATCCTTCTTACGGTTTTTATCCGGAAAAACGTCCTATTCTTGAGTATATTGAGAAAGGAGTTGTAAATATTGATAAACCAAAAGGGCCAACAAGCCATGAGGTTGCAGCCTGGATAAAGGATATTCTTGGTGTAAATACGGCAGGTCATGCAGGTTCGCTTGATCCCAAGGTTACGGGACTTTTGCCCACCTTAATTGGAAAGGCTACAAAGGCTGTTCCTGCTCTGCGCCTTTCCGGAAAGGAATATGTCTGCATTCTGAAGCTTCATAAGGAAATGCCTCAAAAACTGGTTCGGAAGGTCTGTGAGGAATTCACAGGTCCTATCTACCAGATGCCTCCTATCAAATCAGCTGTCAAACGAGTTATCAGAATAAGGACGATTTATTATCTTGAGGTACTTGAAATTGAAGGCAGTTCGGTGCTCTTTCGCGTAGGCTGCGAAGCCGGAACTTATATCCGGAAACTCTGTCATGATATAGGGCTTGCTCTGGGGTGCGGTGGACATATGCAGGAACTCAGGAGGACAAAAGCAGGTCCGTTTACCGAGGAAACTCTTGTTACCCTTCAGGATCTGAAAGATGCATATGTATTCTGGAAAGAGGACGGGGATGAGTCCGAACTCAGGAGGATAATAATGCCAATGGAAACAGCTGTATCCCATCTCCCCAAAATTATCCTGCGGGACAGTGCAGTAGATGCGGTTTGTTCGGGTGCGGCTCTAGCAGTTCCGGGCGTCACAAGCTTGGATGCAAATCTTAAGAAAGGAGATCTTACGGCATTGTTTACACTTAAGGGTGAAGTTGTTGCCCTAGCAAAAGCTGAAATAAGTACAGAAGAGCTCCTTAGAGCTTCGACTGGAATTGCAGCGACCTCGCTTCGGGTTATGATGGAAGCTGGGACTTATCCGAAAGGATGGACTAAAAAAGAGGATAATGTTAAACTCTAACTTTTTACATTCTTTTATGAACTCTATACACTTAGAATAAAGTTTATATATCACTATTCCTTATGGTATAAGTCGTGCCATAAACATTGTGACAACCTTTCCAAAGCAACCTTTTTGAGGAAAAGCTTGACCAAGATTAGGCGTATAAGTCATGTATAAAATTATGACATAAACAATTCGTATCTACATTTTGTGCCGAGGTAGTCTAGTGGTAGGGCGCAAGCCTGGAAAGCTTGTGGGGCTTAGCCCCTCGGGAGTTCAAATCTCCCCCTCGGCGTCAGACTCTTCTTACTTCTAAAATGTTCAAGTTTCTCAGTATTTTCTTTGTATATTTCAATGTTTTTCTTGATCTTACCTGTGAAGTTTCCGTTTCTATGTGGCGTTGGATCATATTTAGTAATGAAGCGGGTGCAGATATCCTTATATACTGGGAATTTCATGTAAATGCACTCATCAGTATATGCTGTAAAGAAGCTCCTTTAGTGAGCTGCTCCTGACTTTTTCGTATTCCTTAAGGGTATTCGATCAGGGGCTACAGGATGCTGTATGCATTCCCTAGGAGGGAGTATATGGTAGAAGAAAAGAATAATGAAGAATTAAGGCATCTTGTTCGGATTCTGAATACCGATCTGCAGGGGGCAAAACCCGTACAGTACGCCCTTACAGGTCTCCCGGGAATCGGGAGGCGCACTGCTATCCTTATTGCAAAGGACGCAGGGGTAGACCCTGCTGCAACACTTGGATACCTGCCAGATGAAGAAGTGGCAAAACTCGACGAGCGCAATCGGGAAGTTTGAGGAGATTGTTCCTTCCTGGATGCTGAACAGGCAGAAAGACCTGGCAACAGGACAGGACAAGCACCTGCTGGGAACGGATATCATACTGACTTTCAGGGAAGATATCAACAACCTGAAGAAGGTTCGCGCCTACAGAGGACTCAGGCACGAAAGAGGCCTTAAGGTGAGAGGACAGAGAACAAAATCTACAGGTCGCCGTGGGTCAACTGTCGGTGTCAGCAGGAAAAAGTAATTTTTCATCAGGTGATTTTAAATGGCATATCCAGGTAAACAAAGTAAAAGTTTTGAAACTCCAAGGCATCCCTGGCAGGAAACCAGGATGGCATCCGAAGTCCAGCTTGTAAAGGCATACGGCCTCAGAAATAAGAGAGAAGTCTGGAAAGCAGCCAGTATGCTCAGGATGTACAGGTCTGAAGCCCGAAAATTACTTGCAAGTGCTGCAAACTCTCAGGAAAGAGGACTTGAAGGACATCAGAAGACACAATCCGAAGAAATTCTTGCAAAGCTTATCCGCTATGGTATCATCAAGTCGGACGCTGAAATAGACGATATCCTCTCTTTAAAAACTGAAAATATTCTTGAAAGGAGGCTCCAAACCCAGGTTCTTCGTCTCGGACTTGCCAGGACAGTCGTCCAGGCCCGCCAGTTTATTACTCACGGGCATATCGCAGTAAACGGCAGAAAGGCTACCATTCCGGGAATGCTTATCTCCAAGGAAGATGAGATGCATATCGGGTACTATGGAACCTCTCCGCTTGTTAGCGAATCTCACCCTGAAAGACCAGTCCAGGTCGCATCTTCACTTGCAGAAGGTACAACTTTAAGGGCTGCTGCAGAAGCGAAGACAGGCTAGAGAGAAACCTCCTGAACGAGGCGGCGGAAGGAAGAAGAGAGGGAGGAGATAATCATGGCAGACATGAAATGGGCCGTAGCTCACATCAAATCTTCGTTTAACAATACTATTATTACTGTAACCGATATCACAGGGGCTGAAACCATTGCAAAGTCTTCCGGTGGTATGGTTGTAAAAGCTGCAAGAGATGAAAGTTCTCCTTACACTGCCATGCAGATGGCAGGCCAGCTTGCTGACCAACTCAGGGATAAAGGTATTCATGGCATACATATCAGGGTAAGAGCTCCCGGTGGCAACAAGCAGAGAAGCCCGGGTCCTGGTGCTCAGGCTGCAATTAGGGCTTTTGCAAGAGCAGGAATCAGAATTGGCAGGATCGAAGATGTTACTCCTGTCCCGCACGATGGTACTCGTCCAAAAGGCGGAAGGCGTGTTTAAGGGGATTTTCTAAAATTCTCTTTTTTGAATGAATTTAAATAATAAGGGAAATTAAGGAATATGACGATGGAAGTAGACATTCTGGAGTTATCGGATAGATCTGCAAAATTCGTGCTTTCAAAAGTTAGTACCTCTTTTGCCAACGGCATTCGGCGTGCCATGATCGCAGATGTACCTACTCTTGCGATCGAATATGTGAACCTCTATGACAACACCTCGGTACTCTATGATGAGCAGCTGGCTCTACGTCTGTCCTTAATCCCACTAGTAACAGATGTAGAGACTTATGTGCCACAGGCAGAATGCGATGTTTGTGGTGGAGAAGGTTGTCCTGCCTGTGAGGTTTCGTTAACCCTCAGTGCAGAAGGTCCTTGTACTGTATATTCGCGGGATCTTATCTCTTCTGATCCAAAGATACAACCGGCTGACCTCAATATACCTATTGTTGAGCTGAAAAAAGGACAGAAGCTTGTGCTTGAAGCTATTGCTCATATGGGTTACGGTAGAGATAGCGTTAAATGGCAAGCAGGGGTTGCCTGCGGCTATAAGAACGTGCCTATTATAACCATTGAAAAGTGTGACGCATGTGGGCACTGCGCAGCCGAATGTCCAAAAAGCATCATAAGGATTGAAGAGTCAGGGGCTAAAGTTTCGGAAGAAGATATTCTCAAGTGTTCTTTCTGCAGGCTTTGTGAACAGGTCTGTGACATTCATGCAATAAACATTGGTTTCAATGAGAATGCTTTTGTATTTACAATGGAGTCCGATGGTTCTTATACAGCCAAAGAGCTTGCTCTTAATGCGGCAAATGTAGTAAAAGGTAAATCTGAAGAACTTTTGAGTATTTTGGATCAGTTCTGAATCAGTTTGTATTCAGATCCAAATCCTATTTTTTGGGATTAAGGTTTTTTAGTCTTAAATATCTCAATGAATAGATGTTTCTGTGACCCTTTTATCTTACTATAATTTTTCAAAAACTTGTTTTATACTGTCTTCATGGCTCGAAATGTTTATATATTATCCATGATATGTGAGGAAGTGAAATGCGTAAAGCATACCGAATACGGTGATGAAATAATACTAACTTAATGATCAAACGAGATGCGAGGGTTGCCCAGCCAGGTCAAAGGCGCTAGGTTGAGGGCCTAGTTTCGTAGGAATTCGTGGGTTCGAATCCCATCCCTCGCACCAATTTCTTAATCTGTTAAGTTAAAAAACTTTGACTTTTGTAGATTTTTAAACGGTATTTTATAGAATTTTGGATTATTTATTTGTAACATCCTTAATGCGAGGGTTGCCCAGCCAGGTCAAAGGCGCCAGGTTGAGGGCCTGGTTTCGTAGGAATTCGTGGGTTCGAATCCCATCCCTCGCATCAATGTTTTTTCTTAAAATAATGAAAAATCTCAGGAGTTAATTGAAGTTTTTATTTTTGGTATTCAGATTCTTGACAAAAATCTGAGCTTGCTGTATCTATAATCGTTGGTCTTCAGTATTGTTGGTTTTCTTTCCAATATACACAGGGATGTCAACCTGAACCTGCTTTTTTTCCAGCCTAATATTTTGCTTATGAGGTACCAGTGCGCTGTATAATTCTGGAAAGTACTACACAAATTTGTGAATTACAGCTGATGTTTTAGCAATATCCTTAAATACGTCTTCAATCTTTATTGTTGTCGCAACAACAGTTGCATTCACAACTATTTAACTGTTCATAACTAAGGAGGAGCATCACATGGACAAGATGCCACTCGGAGCATTAATCTCTATAACATATCGCAGTAATTTTGTGAGGATAAACAATCAGATGAAAGAATTTGGTCTTTCAGCAGGCCAGTTTTTCGTACTCATAATGCTTTCGGACGAGCAGGGTATTACACAGGACACGATTGCCGGAAGACTGCTTATCGATAAGGGAAGTATAGCTCGGGCGGTTAATGTTCTTGAGGATAAAGGTCTGGTCAAACGTATCACCGATGAGAATAATCGTCGGGCTGTACGTCTTCATCTTACGGAAACGGGGGAACAGCTCATCCCAGAAGTCGTTAGAATATACAGGGAATGGGAAGAAGCTGCATTTTCAGGACTCACAGAAGAAGAGAAGGTACAGGCAAAACTACTGCTCCTCAAAATAGCACAGAACAGTTACAAAGCTGCTTATGAAAACGGTGAAAAAAATGGAAAAAGTTTGTAGTGAAAGACCTGCAATAAATGGTCAAAAACAAAAATATGAGACTTTAAAACTTATCGTGATATTAAGTGCATCTATGCTGACTATAATGGGGTCTGCTGCAGTTGCGCCGGCATTGCCGGAGATGCTTGAATATTTTGTTAATGTACCAAATGCAAGTCTACTTGTGTCCATGGTAGTCACACTACCGGCACTTGGTATCATTATCAGTTCTCCTTTTATCGGTATTCTTGCTGACAGATACAGCAGGAAGAAGATACTAATGGTATCACTTGCCATATTTGCGCTTGTAGGTGTAACTGGTGCATTCCTCAATTCACTCTACATAATACTTGCCTTCAGGTTATTACTTGGAGTTGGTATTGCAGGAATGACAATCTGCACATCGGCACTTCTTGCCGATAACTATACTGGTGCTGAGCTGAAGAAAAAGACCGCACTTCAGGCGGCATGTATGGGTTTTGGAGCTGCGGTACTTCAACTAGCAGGCGGCGCCCTTGCAGGAATAAACTGGCATTCTTCTTATTACATATACCTTATTTCACTGCTGATAATTCCAGGAGTCATTCTCTCAATAAATGGATCAAAAAGAAGCAGCAATCATGGTCATGGGAAAGTCGGAAATGTCATGGCAAATGAAAAAAGAGACCCCCTCAAGGAGTATAATTCTAATCTATATAGCCACGTTCACTCTCTTGGTTCTGTTTCTTTCCATACCTACAAAGCTTCCATTCGTCCTGAATGAAAAAGGCATCTCATCAACACTAATGATTGGAGCTCTGATCTCAATTCCTGGATTATTTGCTACAGCAGGTGGACTGGGGAACATTATAGTATCAAGAAATCTATCAGAGATCCAGACGAACTGCATCTTCTTTTTCATTCTTGGAATCGGCATCTATATCCTTTCCCTAGCCTCTAATACCTCAATTCTGATCATTGGATTGATGATGGTTGGTCTTGCATTTGGGGTAATAAACGCTACCAATATGAGCTGGCTTGGCAGGATCGCTCCGGAACACTCACGTGGCAAGATATTTTCCGGATTTACAACTATACTTTTTGCCGGAGAATTTCTCAGTCCCATAGTTATTCAACCCCTTCTCAAAATAGGTACACTCTATGATGCTTATGCATTCTTGGGAATTGCTGGAATTGTACTGGGAGTTATCTTTGGTGTGGCAAGTATCATGAGAATTGTTGAGCCACCAATCATAATTCCTCATCCTATCAAGGTAAAAGCAAAATAATAAGTGAATTAATTCTAACAATAAACTAAACTAAACTAAAATAAAATAAAATAAAATAAAATAAAATAAAATAAAATAAAATAAAATCAAAGACAGGTTTTATTCTTTACCTGTCTTTTTTGGTTGTGTACGTGAGTTATTGATCAATTCCGAAAAAAGCAAGTACAGCCATCTTATTTAAAGAAAACGTAAAAAGAGTCTTATACATATGTTTTTTAATAACTCACACCACTACCTCTTTTTTAATCAAAGATCAATGCATTGTTTATGT
Source organism: uncultured Methanosarcinaceae archaeon (assembly GCA_963727895.1). GTDB lineage: Archaea > Halobacteriota > Methanosarcinia > Methanosarcinales > Methanosarcinaceae > Methanosarcina. Next base: position 13,342 of record CAVSHT010000013.1, read on the forward strand.
TTTAAGATCTAACCTTTTTAAAAATATTTGAAAAGTGAGAAAAATGCCCAAGCTAACTCATAAACTTACAAAACTTTTTTATAAATGGAAACACTATTCCTATTTAGTGTACTCTTATAACTTTTTCATAAAACTGGAGCTACTTTTCTCTGTGTTTTGTGATAATACGCTTTAAACATTAACCGTAATTTGATATTACCCGGTATTTTATGCATTCAATATCATAACTAAACACACGATAAGTATCTGTTTTTTGAAAAGTGAAAGGTACATGAAATCTTAAAACAAATAGGTTTAATTTTAACTGTTTGTTGCGAAATATTGTAGAAAGATCACTCAATCATATGAAAATATATCTCCCTAATAAATCGGGGATTTAATCTGGAAGATTATATTTTCATTGCCAATGAGATTATAGCCATAAAAACTAACTTTAAAAATTGTTGTGGTTGAGTGTATACTATGGAGGATATATCATGCAGAAAACTATATTCAAGACAATATGTGTTTTTACACTCGTTTTCTTTGTCATGTCAATGACAGGAGCAGCATGTAGTAACAGTTGTAAAACAAAAACAGATGCAAAAAATGATGTTTTTACATGTAGTTGTAAATCTAAATCTTGTTGCTACAACGTGTTGAGTAACGACAAAGGATGCAACCTTAAAGTTACGTCTACAGGATGCTTTACTACTGCAAAGGGTGGCAAAGTCTGTATGCAGAGTAACGGTAAATTCTGCTACACAAAATCAGCAAGTTGCAAGAAATCTTGTACTGACAGTTTCAAATACTGTGTAAAAGGTACAAATGGATCCGATTGTGCAACCGTTACAATTAACGCCAGATACTAAAAATGTCCTTCAGGTAATTGTTCTGACTGTTGTAATGGAATAATTTAAGGGAAAAGGGAGTGTTAATCTTCCGGGGATCTATTCCCCACATCCCTTACCAATTCCCATCTCTTTTTAATTCAGAAATAATTGTTCCGGACAATTAAGGAACCAGATCAATCCAATTAATTGAGCCAGGTTTATATTCTGAAAGTTCTTCTTCATTCCCGCTTGATATATGATCTATGATCTTCTCTATGTTCTGTCCTGTTTCTTCAATGGTCTTTCCTGTCGTATTTATCTCGAAAACTTTTTTACACCATTCAAAAGCTTCAACAAGAATAACATCAAGAGCTTCAGCCTCTACATTTTCCCTTATTTTCTCTTCCGAATAGCTACGGACTTTCAGTCTCATTTTTAGTTCAGGAGGGTATACTCTCAATATGATCACAGTATCTGCAATATAATGGGCAAGATGGCTCTCAAGAATTATCACCTCATTTTCTCTTCCACCAATAATTTCTTCAAGATACTGTTTGACGAGTTCCATATCTGCAATAACCGCATCTCTATCTTCATCAACTTCGGTGTAAAGGTGTTCCTCTTTGATCAGGTCGTTAAGGTGGATTACTTTCCAGTTTCTTTTCCTTTCAAGAAGATTACTTACTGAGGTTTTTCCAGTTCCTGGCGTGCCGGTTAGTCCTATTAACATGGGGAAATGAATGAATTTATATCAATTATACTTAATGCATCCCTAAAAAATGATATTGGAACACTATTAATGATTAAATGATTATCCGTAGGCATGTTATATTTTTTCTCAGCCAGTAACCAGTATTTTCGTCTTTAAGGCTTTAATGGCTTTCCAAAGGTTTGATACAATAATAAAACGAGAATTATAAAAAAAAGTTTTTAATTATACTTTGAAAATTCTAAGGAATCTTTGTTATGCTATTTGCTGGAGTACTTTTAAGCAAATGGTTTTAATAACACTCTTTCCTATACGGTTTGTTGAAGTTTTAACTATTTATTCTTTCAAAGTTCCAATAACTGGATAGTCCTTAAACATTTCCGGCCCATGTGGCGCCTCGTCCATTTCCTCAGTAAGGTCTTTCCCTGCATCATGAAGTCCCTGGTGTGTGCCGTCTTCCCATAGATAACTGTCTGAGACATCATAGATCTGTCCATCATAGGCGACATAAATTTTTCCATTTTTACCGTTGTACTCTGCAAGTTCTTCAAGTGTATATTTTTTCATTTTCTATATCTCCATCTAGTTCTAGCAATTTGTTTGACTACAATTATTTTCTCTTCAGTCATACATTTAACATTCTTAACATCTCATTGACTTCATTAGTAGGGAGCTGGCATTCATAATTTTGGCAGACATATGCAGTAGCTTTTCCCTCTATTGGAACTTGCTCTTTTGTATATTTTGCCAGACTTGTAATTTCAGGTTCCTCCCCTTCAGGTCTGAAAACCAGCACTTTATTAGGAATGAAGTAAGTCCAGAGTTCCTCTAACATGTGTCCAGTGTCTAAAGATTCGCGTCTCCCTGCAATTACAACTTGATATACTGGCCCAAAACCAAAGTCAAGCGCTGATAAAAACTGGGTATACCCTGATGGTATTTTTCTAATAAGTTTTGAAAACGCACGTTCTATCCTTTGAGCCCGATCTTCCAGTTCTGGATCTGCAGTTATTCTGGAAAGCCTAAGAAGATTTAGCATCTCTATAGAGTTTCCTGAAGGTATGGCTGCATCCGTAAATTCTTTTTTTCTGAAAATAAGCGATTCACTATCATCAGCAGTAAAGAAAAGTCCACCCTGAACAGGGTCCCAGAAATGCTCAAGAAGTTCTCTATTGAGACAAAGGGCTGCTTTAAGATATTTCAGTTTAAATCCTGCCTCGTAAAGCTCGATAAGTCCATGAATTAGGAATGCATAGTCCTCGGCAGTTCCGAGAATACCAGATTCGCTATCTCTATATCGGTGAAGCAGTCGTTTATAGGGATCATAAAGTGTCTTGAGAATGAAATCAGCAGCTTTTTCGGCAGCTTTCAAATACCTTTCTTCGCCAAAGGTCTGGAAACCTTTTGCAAAAGATGCAATCATAAGTCCGTTCCAATCAGTCAGAATCTTGTCGTCTATTACAGGTTTTTTACGTTTATTCCGAGCTGCCAGAAGTTTTTCTTTAGCTAGTTTTACCTTACTCTCAACTTCTTCGGCTGGGAGTTCCAATTTCTGCAGCAAGGACTCCTAGGGAACGGGGCATATATAAAATATTAGTCCCTGTTTTTTTACCTCTTATTTCTTCTTCAAAATTACCTCCTTCTTTGAGATTGAACACTTTTGTAATTAGGTCATACTCTTCAAGGCTAAGAACACTCCTGATTTCTTCTAGAGTCCATAGATAATATTTTCCTTCCTCTCCTTCGACGTCAGCATCTTCCCCACAATAAAATCCACCTTCCTGAGATGTCAGATCTCTTAGTACATAATCAAGGATTCCCTCTGCTGCTTCTTTATGTAGTTTCTTTCCTGTAACTTGATAGGTTTCTATGTATGCAGTTGAAATAAGAGCCTGGTCGTATAACATCTTTTCAAAATGAGGAACAATCCACATATTGTCTGTAGAGTAACGGTGGAAACCCCAATCCAGGTGATCATGGATTCCTCCCCTGTACATATTTTCTAGTGTATGTTCGACCATATGAAGAGCTTCAGGATCTCCACTGCGTCTCCAGTATCTGAGCAAAAAGAACATTTTATGTGGAGTAGGAAATTTTGGGGCTCCTTCAAAACCACCATATTCGTTATCAAAAGAAGCCAGTAATTCTTCATAGGATTCTTCCATTATTGATTCACTTATATCCTCACCTGCTGATTCGGAAATTATATTCTGGATTGTATACGTGATCTTTTCAGCCGAATTAAGCACTTCTTCTTGCTGTGTTTTCCATATCTCTTCTATTTTAGGCACGAGTTCAAGCATTCCTGTTTGGCTAAAACGGGATTTTTTGGGGATATAAGTTCCTGCAAAAAAAGGCTTCATGTTTGGAGTCATAATAATATTAAGTGGCCAGCCACCTCTTCCAAGTATAATCTGACAGACTGTCATGTATATGTTGTCAATGTCCGGCGTTTCTTCTCGGTCTACTTTTATGCAAACAAAAGCTTTATTCATTAGTTCTGCTACTTTTTCATCCTCAAAAGATTCATGTGCCATTACATGACACCAGTGGCAGGTGGAGTAACCAATTGACAGAAAAATAGGCTTATTTTCGTTTTTGGCTTTCTTAAAAGCTTCTTCTCCCCAGGGATACCAGTCTCACAGGATTATAGGCATGCTGAAGGAGATACGGGCTTTTTTCATTTAGCAGGCGGTTAGATTTTCTGTATTCTTTACCAGTAAAATCCCCCCGCTTTCGGCTTTGGTAGTCATTGTTGCCTTGCCTGAAGGACATACAGTTGTAATTTTTCCAGTTTTTTACGTTTTCAATTCTCAGTAGTTTCAAATGATACCGAAAATAATCTTGCACTAAATTTAAAGTGATGTTTTCTAATTCTCCTTCCCTCTTAAAGCAGTTTCCACGATGATGTGGATTTAACTCGTTAATAGTGTCCAATTTAACTCCCCTGTATAGACCTCTCTGAAGATTCATTCTTAATGAATGGCTACCGCTGAGCGGATAAGTTTACCCCACTATAATGCTAATCGTTCTCAAGCCTCTTGTAAGCTTGCTAACTGAAGAATTAGGTACAGCCAAATTTACCCCACTTTAAATACTCATCTCTTTAATATCAATATATCGGTGTCTCAGGGGATTATTTTTCTAAGCTGTTAAATATTTAAACAAATTATTTAAAATGATATAAACTGAAAATTCATCAAAACATTTATTTTTTCTTTTTTAATTTTTCCACTATTGGTTAGAAAAACAATTTATTTAGTTGATATCGCAATATTCTCACATTGCATTTTATATCAGACTGTAAATAATATACTTCAGGAGAATTCCTGTTTTTTTATTGATTGAAGCTTCCCAATGTCTTCTAATTTTTCTTCATGATTTCCTATTCCTAGGAAATTCACAACTTTTGAAGCCCTATATGATTGGTCCTGCTTTTTTTCAGCTTTTCTTGCCTGATACACTCTGATGGAGCGAAGAAGGTCAATTTTTCGAAATTCTGGCCAGTAAGGAGCACAGAAGTAAGCTGCACATTCACTTCCATTAGCCTGCCATGGAAGAAAATTTGAAACCCGTTCATCGCCGCCAGTACGAATAACAAGATCTACATTTGGAACAGAAACTCCTGGGGCAGGATATAGATGCTTTGAAATAATATTTTCATTTACTTCTTCAATGGATAGTTTTCCGCTGGAAATACAGCTTGCAATGTCACAAACGGCTTGAATGATATCTTGCCTGCCTCCATAGGCAATGGCAACGTATAGGTGAAACTTCTTGTAATTCTCCGTTGCTTTTTCGGTTTTTTCAATTGACGCTTTCAGAAAAGCAGGTAACTTTGATCTATCTCCGATAACACTAACTTGCATTTCTCTTTCGTGTGTTCTTGGATCAGAGTAAATTTCTAGGAATTTTTCGTTGATAAGATTGAATAGACCGTCAACTTCCTCTTCGGAACGATGGAAATTTTCCGTAGAAAAAGCATATAGAGTAAGCTGTTTTACTCCTACTTCATAGCACCATTCAATTACTTTTTCTGTAACTTCTGCTCCCATCGCATGCCCGAAACTTTTAGCTTTTCCCATTTGCCCTGCATACCTGCGGTTTCCGTCCATAATCACAGCTATATGTTGTGGAATTTCTGAATTCATAATCTCTATTTTGAGCCTTCGCTCATATTCAAGGTAAAAAATACTGAAAATTCGGGTTTTCAAAAGGCTAAGCCCGGCTAAAAAGATTCCCCTTTTTCGAGGTATAATTTTTAAGTTTTTTATGCTTTTTCCTCCTGAAAATATACAATGTGAGAAATATTTGTGTAGATTCTTTTTTATGGAACCTAACACCTGGCTTGTTCAAGATCTTTATATTTCTTTTGCTTAATAATCCTATTTGTCTAACAAAATTTACTTTTGTACTATTGTCTAATTTTATACCTAACTCATTTGTATTTTTCCGAGTGTATATTGTCTGTTTGATCTATTGAAGGCTATTAGAAACAAGTAAAGGTTTTAATTTTCTGAAATGTTATCTGAAGCGTCTTTCATGCTTAGTCCTTTTATAGAACATATTATCAGCTATACAATTTATTATCATATTAATGCCTTATTGACTATGTGGACTTTAAAGAACTGAAGCGACATTTAAGAGCTCAGACATGTAGTTTTTCTTATTTATGAAAATCTCTAAGCGATTAGATTATGTTTAGCAGATAATTTATAAAAATAATATTTTTATTATAATATTTACACATCTTTTTAACTTTGTATGTAAAGTTTATTAGCTATCTTCTCTATCTATTTATTGGGAACAAGGGGATTACTAGTGTTAGGTTATCATAATTTAGATTTCACTCTTATTAAATTTATACAACTTTGTTCTTCAATGAAAGAAAAATATAATTTCATTACTATGAACGAGTACGTGACTGCTGGTGGTAATCTTCCTAAACGTTTTATATTAATGCGCCACGACATCGATAGATCTGCAAAGAATGCACTTAAAATCGCAAGTATAGAAGAGAAATTTGGTATACGGGCTACATATTACTTCAGAACCACTAAGAAAACTTTTGTTCCTGAAATTATCCAAAAAATTGAAAAAATGGGACATGAGATCGGATATCATTATGAGTCTTTGAGCAAAACAAATGGAGATGTTGGAAAAGCAATCAGATTATTTGAGAGCGATGTAAATAAATTTCGAAGTATCTGTAATCTCAAAACTATTTGTATGCATGGTGCTGTACTGTCTAGGCACGACAGTAGAGACCTATGGAAGTATTATGATTTCAAGGATTTTGGACTTACTGGAGAAGCTTATTTATCTGCCGGAAAAAACCTCAATTATTTTACTGACACAGGTGGAATGTGGAACTCTAAACATAATTTACGAGATTTTATCCCAGGTAAGACTGAATATATCTCTGTTGAAACAACTGATGATCTTATTAAGTTGATTGAAAGTAACAACATAAATAATTTTTATATCACTTTACATCCGAACAGATGGAAATCAAACACTTTTAATTGGAGTCTATGGTGGTTACAGGAACATGTAATGAATTCTGGAAAAAAAGTCCTGAGAGCGGTGAGAAAGTGAAGGATGTTGTAACAAGCATCAAGGAAGACGAATGGAAAACATTTTTGGACAATTTTAATACTGCAAGTATTTACCATACTCCTCAATGGAAAAAATTTTTGGAAAGCACATTTGACTATGAACCTAAATATCTCTTTGCAAAAGATGAATGTGGAAATCTAACTGGATTATTACCTTTATTTTATGTTAAAAGTAAATTAACATCTAATATATTGTGTTCTGTACCGTTTTCTCATTTATGTGGTTACATAGGTTCTGAAGATTCGAGAGATTTCCTTATTGGTGAATTAGTAAATGAGTATTCAAAGTTACATGCCTCCTACTTTGAGATTAGAGATTTGGTAGATTCATTACCACATAAAAATTTGTATTCTACATACATATTAGAGTTATCCTCAAATGTTAACGAGACATGGAATTAATTAGATAAAGAAAGCGTCAGGAGAGCAATCACAAAATCAAAAAAAATGCAAGTAGAAGTTAATTCTACTAAAGATGTAGATGATCTCAAAAGTTTTTATGAACTCAATTGCATTAATAAAAAGAACAGTGGAGTACCCTGCCATCCATGGAAATTCTTCAAAAATATTTTTACATTTCTAAATGGCAACGTAGCTCTCTACACTGTAATCTATAATGATCTGATTATTGCTGGCGGTATTTTTTTGTATTTTTATGAAAGGGTTATTTACGGATATGGTGCTTCTCATCCTGATTCTCTTAACTTTTATCCCAATAATGCATTCATCTGGAAAAGTATCGAGGATGCATGTGTAAATGGATATAAATATTTTGATTTTGGCCGTGTGTCCTACGATAACAAAGGGTTGATAAATTTCAAAAAAAGAGGGGGGACAATTGAAAAAAATTATGTTATAGCTATTATCCGCAAACTCCCGAGACTTTGGCTGGTAATCGAGAAACTCTTATATATAAATTGGCCACGAGCACGATTCAGAAAATGCCACCTCTAATCTACAAGAAGTTCAGTGATAATGTTTTTGAACTTTTTGGGTGAAACTATGAAAATTGTTGTCAGTGTAAATCATCCTGGTCATGTTCATGGTCATGTTCATTTATTCAAAAATTTTATCTGGACTATGCAGAAAAAAGGACATGAAATATTGGCATTGATAATTAACTATCGCTATATATTATTAGAAAGTATATTTCTTCATTAACTGCCCCAGATGCAATAGTTCCAGTCACAAAAAGAACGGTATAGTTGGCGGGCGTCAACGGTACAAATGCTCTGATTGTGGCTATAACTATACAGTAGAGCTAAAATCAACTGCTTTTTCCGCTTCTGTAAAAAGACAGGATTTACAACTCTATCTTGAAGGATTGGGCTTTCGCTCAATAGGAAGAGTTTTAGGGGTAAGTCATGTTTCTGTCCAAAAATGGATAAAGAAATTTGGTCAGGAGTTAGAGGACCTAAAAAGTGAAAATGAGATATCTATTGTTGAAATGGATGAGATGCACACTTACATCGGTAACAACAAAAATATTGCTGGATCTGGATTGCTGTTGATAGAGTTGGGAAAAAGTTCATCAACTGCTCTTTTGGTAGCAGAGGAACGGGAACTGGAAAATTACTCTGGGAAAAAGTGAAGAAAAAAGAGATTGGAGAAGTGATGACAGATCACTGGAGAGCATATGCAGAATTTCTTCCAGAAAAAATCCATACTCAATCAAAAGCAGAAACATTTACAGTTGAGGGATATAACAGCATATTGAGGCACTTTTTGGCAAGGTTGAGAAGAAAGACAAAGTGTTATACGAAGAGTCTTGAAATGCTAAAGTACTCGGTTATTCTATTGATGAAATACAGAAATAAAGAACTGGATATATTTAAGTAACAATGCTATATTTTGCATTAATAATTAAAATTAATCTCTATATGGCCTTGTATAGGAATAGTCTACATCTAAATTCATTCACTGTTGAAGTAAAATACTAACCTCATGTGAAAAATTCTCTTTATTTTTGTGTGAAGAACGGTGTTTTGCCTCATTATATTTTGGATACTTACAGACTTTAATTTTCTATTATTTGTTTTAAGGTACGCCCAGAACATCACTAAACTGAACTCAAAGCCTGTAGTTATCTTACTTTTATCATTATTTCAACAAAACAGATCTCAAAGATTGAAACTTTTCACCTAAAAACATATAGCAATAAAAGTGGCTCAGTAGTTTTCAAGCACAGAGCCAACAATATTTTTATAGTTTTCTTTCAGGGAATATACGTTGTGATCACCGGTAACATTTATGCTTAGAATTCCTAGTCTTGTGTTCATAAGCCCGACCATAGCCGACACTCCCCGGTAGCTTACCTCAAAATTTCCTTTATCCAGGTAATCGTAAACTTCACCGGTGGTGAACTTGTCTCCGGTCAGGAAGAGATTGAGCACAACTTTGCGTATCCCGTTTTCATCCCTGCCGAGATACTTAATCAATCTCGCTCTTACCCTTTCTTCCGCAGTTTGCAGTTTCGGACACCTCAGTTAATGATAATTAAAGTATATTGATGCAGCATTATTTACTCACTATTCTTCTACATTATGAAAGTGTGCGACCTTCTAGTAAAGGCGCTAAGAAACGAATACCCTATATCCTTATCGTTTATATATTTTAGGATTGCTTTTCTGAAGTATTTATATAATGTACAGATTTTTCCCTAATAAAGGAGTTTTCAGTACACTGTTTATAGTGGAAAATAATCCAAGTTATTCCGAAATTAAAACTTTCTTATTCAATGTTTGGACAAATGAGAAGATTATAAAGCACATTGAAAATGTGAAAATTATTTGTACGAAATTTGACCAATGGGTTTGAGTACAAACAAAAGGTAGTCACATAGGAGCTGCAACTACAAGACTTTTTATATCCAAGTAACTATAGTTTTGTCCTATCAATTTAAGTAAGGAAGAATTTTTTGATTTTGTCTTTCGATTTCTCCTTATCCTAACCATAACTTAAAAAACATGAAGTTTATATACAAAACTATAGTAAGTTTAAGTAGATTGTATGTATAGCGAGAGTTTAATATTGTCTTCTCCTATTTCCCTTGCATCTATTCCTTACTTGTGGCAACAGAGTGATGTTCTTATTTTACTTGTTAACTTGGATGATTATGTGACATTCAATACAAGCTATCTTAACAAGACAGAAATGGAATATCTTGAAAGATTAAAGACTGGTTATTTTAAGAAAAGATATATTGTCTCAAGAACGGTATTAAAACACATTTTATATTATATTATTAGAGTGGAACCTGTCTCAGAAATTTCAACATATAAGGATGAATATGGGAGATTATGTATACACAATCATTCGGATCTGCACATTTGTATCTCATATACCCAAAACACTGTAGTCCTTGCAATATCAAATATCGAGATTGGTATTGATATTGAACTTGGGAAAACACTAATTCTTAAAAGTAATTTAAGAAAGTTGGGCTCAAAATTTTCATTCACAGATGAATCCATAAATGAAGCTGATCTTTTAAAAATATGGACATTAAAAGAAGCTTATTCCAAGTTTTCAAACAAGAGCATGTATTTTATTTTTTGTCAAATATTGGACCTAAATGGTGTCAAATATTTAACATATTTTATAGATAATAAATATGTGTTATCTATTATCACTTACTCAGGCTCTCATATTGTCAGTATAAATCACCTTCAGAAAATTGACTGCAACTGGATATAAATTTTCAGAAACACTGAAAGCTCCGAACCCCTTACCCTTTTCTTTTTCTTCTTGAAGTGACCTATTATATCATTTAATGCATCAAGCACAAATACATTCTAATAATATTTTCGTTCGTATATATTTTATTTCTCTTTAATATCCTCAAATTATTTATATAGTTGTATTGCGTAAATTATCAGTGGGGATCATGTAAAGTATGGACGTATTATTGTGTTATTCACAATCATTGATTTGTTAAACGAAATAAAGGGGAGTACATATGGAACAAATAAAGAGTGATATAATCGATTACTTGAAGTCTAATTCTTTTATGGACAACAACAGCAGTTTGAAAGATAGTGATTCTCTAACTCAAAACGGTATTATAGACTCTATTGGTTTGCTTGAACTTATGGACTATATATGTGATAAATATTCGATAGAGATTCCTGAAGATATGCTAACACCTGAAAATTTTGATTCTTTGCAAGGAATTACTAATATGATAAACAAGCTGGCGAAGTGAAAAGGAATGAGAATTGATGCGTATATCACTGAGTACGCCAAAAAAACTCCTCAAAGCATTGCCTTGGAAGAGGGAAAATGTTCAATTTCCTATAGCTGTCTTGATAACGATATAAATTCCATTGCTTCGTCTTTGATGGATTTTAATCGTTGCCGGTTTGCAATACTGGCAGAGTCAGGCATGCAGTATATAAAAATGCTCATGGCGGTATATCGATCTGCTAACATCGCAGTCCCTCTGCCAATAGAATTTCCTAAGTTCAGTCTTGAAAAAATCCTTGATGCTGCCCATGTCAACAATATCATCGCAACCGATATTCAGTACTCAAGATTTGGAGAGGACTTTTTTGAGCGTTTTGGAACTGTGATAGTTATCTCCGGCAAGACTTCAGGAGAGGTTTTACGCAAGAATATTGAAACTAATACTAATAATCCTGAATTACGGCTGGTACTTTACACTTCAGGCACGACAGGCAGTCCAAAAGGGGTCATGTTAAGTGATAGAAGTCTGGTAGCAAATTCAGAGTCAATAATAAAGGTGCTCAGGCTAACTCCCAAAGATAAAGGAGCACTTGTGATCTCCCCACATCATGCTTTTGGGAATTCCATTATTAATTCTCATCTTATAGCTGGGAGCTCATTAAGGATTGGAAATATGAATTTCATGGATCCAGTTTTCAATCTTATAGAGTCAGAAGTATCCATATTTTATGGGGTACCCAGTACTTACCGAATACTCCTTCGATATCCTGATAGATTCGGAAGAGTTTTTGCTAGCGTGAGAACTGCTGCATCAGCAGGTGGAGGAATGGATAAGTCGATTGTAAAAGAGATAACAGAGTTAGCTCCGTCTATGGAAATTCTACCTATGTATGGGCAGACTGAAGCAACTGCAAGGCTTGCCTATCTGCCGGCAGAAGACATAGGTGAGTTTGTAGACACTATAGGAAAAGCGATTCCAGGAGTTATATTGGATGTCTTTGATTCTAATCACAGATCTGTAGGTCCAAATATAACGGGTGAACTGGTGGCTTCGGGAGATAATATTATGCTTGGGTATCTCGATGACGAAATTGCAACTGAAAAAAAAATTGTAAATGGGTGGCTGCATACAGGTGATCTTGCACAAAAATTGTCGAATGGATATATCAGACTGCTTGGACGCAAAGATGACCTAATCAAAATTGGTGACCATCGTATTAACCCAAGAGAAATTGAGAGAAGTATAGAAGAAAATAACGAAGTTTCTAAGGTTTTTGTTGTACCTGTATACCATGAACTTATGGGTACTGCAATTAGCCTTATGGTCATACCTGAAGCGGGAACAAAAATTGAAGAATTGTTTGCTTTCTGCCGAAAAAGCTTTCCAGCCTACCTATTTCCAAGAGAAATATTACTCATTGATCATCTTCCATTGAGCGAGAATGGGAAAATATCCAATCGATCCATAATAGAGGAGTACCAACATGTCAAAGCTAGTATGTAAAAAGTGCATTCTGGATTCGGAGATTCCAGGCATACAAATCAATGAGGACACGGGACTCTGTCATTTTTGTGAGACATATAAGCCCCTTACTTCACAGGAAAAGAATGAGTATCTGATAAAAATTGAAAAACTTTTTGATGAATACTGTGGAAAAGGCAAATACGATGCAATTTATGCACTTTCAGGTGGTAAAGATTCTTCGTATACGCTCTACAAGCTCAAAAAAGATTATCCTTTCCTTAAGATGCTCGCTGTGCAGTTTGATAATGGGTTTACTTCTGAAAACGCAATAAAGAATGCAAAAAAAATGTGTAAGATCACAGGTTGTGATTACTTCCAGCTGACAATGGAAAAAGAAGTTCTATACGATACTTTTAGAAAAGCTGCAGATTCATACGATGCGTTTCCAAAGTTTGCTAAATATAGAGCCAGTGATATATGCAATGTTTGCATCACTATCATCAAACAGAAATTGATAGAACAGGCTATTCTTCAAAAAGCTCCTTTTATTATATTTGCCTTTACAGCTGGGCAGTCTCCTAATCCTATAATTAACTTATCTGTCAATTTTATTCAGTGGTCCAGAAATTTATTTGAGAAACAGCTTCAAAAAATAGGTATTGACGATAAAGATGAAGTCTTTCTCTTGAAAAAAGAGGTTCTTGAAAGCATAAGTGAGAATGTTCCAAGTATTCTGCATCCCCTGTGTCTATGGGAATATAGTGAGGATAAAGTGCTTGAGACCTTGCTGGATATAGGGTGGGAACTTCCAGGAATTAGTGATAGCAATTCAACTAACTGTACACTGAACTCTTTTGCCTGTTACAATCATCTGGAAAAGTACGGGTTTCATCCCTATGCTTTTGACATAGCAGGGCTTGTTCGAGCTGGGGAAATGACAAAAGAGGAAGGACTTGAGAAAGTTAACCAGGAACTATCAAAGCCATTGATAGAAGAAGCTAAAAGAAAACTCAAGTTGGATATGAAAAGCTCACAAAAAATATCCATTAAAGTTTGATTTTGAGATACTGCCTAAATAGAACAATTTGATTATATTGGGAGTGATATTATGCAGATTGTAGAAGAACTGAGAGTAAATATATTGGAAGAACTCACTAGAGATATTGATAAAGTCTCTTTAAAACTCAGATATTTTATTAGAGATCAGGTAAAGGGTTATAAGAAAAAAGGCGTGGTTATAGGGGTTTCAGGAGGTATTGACTCGGCTGTGATACTTACCCTCTGTGTACAGGAACTCGGAAAAGAAAATGTATATGCACTCCTTCTTCCTGAAGATGAATCTGCCCCATCCAGCAAAATTCTGGGAGCGGAAATCTGTGAAAATCTGGGTGTATCGTATGAAGAGGTACCTATCTCTCCTATCTTAAGAGCTCTTAATATCTATGATAAGAAAGAACAGATTATAAAGAGAGCCTGCCCTGAATATGATGCCAGAATTCATAAAACGTCGCTGGTGCTGCCTGATTTTCTTAGCCAGGGACTTCTAAATGTTCCATATATTCGTCTGGTCAAAAATGGTGAAACTATTGGGAAGTACAGGTTGAAGGCAACTGATTACCTTGAATTAATAGGATTGCAGGGTTTCAAGCAAAGATCCAGAATGGTTGTCCAATATATGTATGCCGAATCGATGAATTACGTAGTTTGCGGCACTACCAACAAGACTGAACTGGTTCTTGGTCAATTTGTAAAATATGGAGATGGAGGTGTAGATTTAGAACCTCTTGCAGACTGTTATAAGACTCAGGTTTATGCTTTAGGGAAATATTTGGGTGTCAATGAAGAAATTATTAAACGCCCTCCAAGTGCTGATACATGGAGCCATTATACAACTGATGAGGAATTCTACTGGCGCATGCCAATTCAGATAATGGATCAACTGCTTTATTCTCAGGAACATCATTTGCCTTTAGATGTGGTTGAAAAGAACACTGGATTGTCCAGAAATCAGATAGAAAAAGCTCAGAACCACATCAATAAAATAAAAGACACCACAGAATATGTGCGAGCCGCGCCGCCGATTTGCTATATTAACAGATAACTTGTAAAAAAGCCTGTCTTAAAGGTTATACTGGCTAAAATACGATTAAAAATGAGAAATTTCATGTTTGCCTCCAGCAAATATTCATCTGTAAACTATCAACTATAAACTGCTAGAACCTTTCTGACAGGAGTCTTTTCATATAAATTTCATTGTGAAAACTGAAACTCACTCAATATTTTTAAAATATGGATATGAATACCAAGGTCTCAATTGTTGAATGTCAGGATTATTCTGATGCCAAAAAAGCGGTAAAAGAAGCATTGAACCTGATAGGTGGGCTTGAGAAGATTATGGCTCCTGGCAACCGTGTGCTTCTCAAACCCAATGTGCTTGCTATTAGACCGCCAGAAGATGCTGTTACTACTCATCCGGCAGTAGTAGCTGCTATGTGCGAATTGGTTTTAGAAGCTGGAGGTATCCCAGTTATAGGAGATGGTTCTGGCATTGTAAAACCCGGCTCTACTACAACTTCACAGGCGTTTAAAGCGTCTGGTATTGAGAAGGTTGCTTCTGATCATGGGGTTGAGCTTCTCAATTTTGAGACTTCAGGCTTTGTTGAGGTTGATGTTCCGGGCACAAAACAGTTTTCTCATTTACATATCTCAAAAGCTGTGCTTGAAGCAGATGTAATAATCTCGCTTCCCAAGCTCAAGACTCATGAGCTCACGCTTTATACAGGGGCAGTCAAAAATTTCTTCGGGACCACTCCTCAGAAAACCCGAAAACAAGCTCATTTTTTAGAAGACCGTACTCGTTTTGGGGAGGCGGTTATCGATATATATTCTGCCGTAAAACCTCAGCTTGCAGTTATGGATGGTATAGTTGGAATGGAGGGAAATGGTCCTTCTAATGGTACATCTATTTTTGCAGGTGTGATTATGGCTAGTTATGACTGTGTGGCACTGGATATTGTAGCCTCTAAGCTTATAGGAATCGATCCTTTGAAGGTGCCTACAAATAGAGTTGCACTTGCAAGAGGATTCGGAACAGAACATCCTGAGATTGTGGGGACACCCATGGAAAAGGTAAAGGTCAAATTCAAAAACCCGGAAGGTGGAAGCACTGCTTATATCCCAGCTTTTCTTATGAGAATTCTTCGAAGGCAATTAGCTGTAAAACCAATTATCAACACTTCAAACTGTGCATTTTGCAAGGCATGTGTTTCAAACTGTTCGGTACACGCCATTGAAGAGGTAGGCAAGTCACTCAAAATTAACGAGGAAAAATGCATTCAATGTTATTGCTGCCGCGAGCTTTGTCCTAAAGGTGCGGTAGAATTGAAAAAATCGTTGTTTTTAAAGCTTGTTACTCGAATTAAAAGTTAAAAGAATAAGCCTTAGATTCATCTCAGCAGACTGAATATTTGTGTTCAACAGATTCTTAATATTAGAATTAATCCTTAGAATTAATCCGCATAATATGTAAAATATATTTATTCTTAAAAGAACAATAGAAAATGAGTATAAAATAACTTTATAGAAATGGGGGGCATTGGTATGACTACTTTAGTTTCTAATAGAGATCAAGTAGCTTATCGTGAAATCACGAGTTATTACCACAGTAATAAAATCCTGTTTGGTATCAAATATTTTAAGAATTGGGTTCTTGAACGACTTGCCTCAATTGCTCCTGTTCCTTCCTGGAGGGCGAAATTGCACAGGATGCGAGGTGTAAACATTGGGAAGAATGTATATGTTGGCTATGACGTGGTTTTTGATAGGATTCACCCTGAATTAATTACAGTAGGAGATTATTCTGAAATCGGGGATCGGTGTATACTATCGGCGCATTCTAGAGGAAGTCTGACTACAAGACAGGCGTATCCAAGAACCATGGCTCCAATAAAAATCGGACGTGGAGTTTGTGTAAATCCGGGGTGTATAATCACGCAAGGGGTCGAAATTGGAGATAATTCGATAATAGGTATTGGGTCCGTAGTTAACCGTGATATTTCTCCCAATAGTCTTGCTCTTGGTTATCCTGCAAAAGTAGTCAAAAAACTTGAAGGTGTAGGGGAACTTAAAACTTGATTTTAACACCTTCATAGCTTTATTTTTCAGTTTTGTATTTCAGTTCAAAACCGTATTTACTCAGGGCAAAGAGTGCCATTATTATTACCAAGAATATGAAAAAGACTGATATAAAAGATGTTATCAGGTAATGAAAGAGCCCAGTTTCCCGAAAACTTACATCCATCATTGAAAATAGACTGATTTTTTTCTCGTATATAGGATAAAGGTACTCACAGCCGCCTTCACTGATGTCATCCAGCAGTAAGTGTGAAGTGAAGGCAACCTCTGCAAGAATTCCAAGATACATTGCCTTGTCAAGTTTTCTATACAACGCATATCCTATAATTATTCCGAACAGGACTGCAGGAATACTGAATATGAGCGAATGTGTTGGAATCGGTCCAATCCAGCAATGTTCCATAGTACCTTTTACGAGGAAGCTGTGAACAACCACAATATCCGGAAATAACGAACATATGCTACCTACAAACAGCAACAATAGTAAATGTTTTGAGTCTTTAAGAGAAAATTCTCCTCTAAAAAAAGATCTGGTAGTAGCGTAGACTGCTCCTGCACAGATACAGAATACGAAAAATAACACATCAACAACTGGATAGGGCATAAGGAAACACTTTATAGCTTTTTAATGTAAAAACTTTTAAAGTTAGTATAAATTGTTTCTTTACATACATAAAATTTTTTAAGTTTCTCTGGTTGGGAATTATTCTCCATAAAAAAGATTTTGTGGAAAATAATTTACTTCAAAGGCGCTTCAAGAATTCAGAATAATTTTTTCCTTGCCCACTTAATTAACTAGAGACTGCCTTAAAGAGGAATTAGCTCAACAATCATTCCATCTTCAAATGGGTATCTCTCAATAATTAGAAGTTTTGACCTAGAAAGTTCCAGTTCTCCCTTAATGTCTTCCTTTAACTCTTCAAGTATCCACCATGCTATCTCGATTTTTCCTTCTTTTACTTCAAATAATTCTGAGGGAATTTCCATATTCTGAAGAGTTTTTTCTACAAGTTTCTGGTCTCCTTCTTCAATAACTCCATATACCAGAGTGCCATCGTCTGTAATTTCATCAAACTCTCTTGCTGTGTTTTTTGCAATACGCTGAAATCTTTTGCGTAGTTGGATGGCATCTTTATATGTTGAAGAGCAAAAATGGGTTTTTTTACACGTTGGGGCGGCAATTTTAGCAGATTTACATGATCCGGCAGCTGCACTGGATGTATCTGACTCGAGGTAAAAGCCATTTTTCAGGAGAGCTTCAGAATTATTATCAGAAAATTCCAGTTCATTTAAGTTAAGAAAAACTCCCATTTCTTCTGCAAAAGCTGCTACTTTTTCTAATTCTTCAAGGGCAGGGATCTCGATTCCGACTTCAATTCCAAGCTCCTTTGCATTTTTCAGGGCATCTGCATATTGACTGGTTTTAAGATCTTCCCAGCATTCCTGAGGAGGATGTAAACGGATTTCATCAAGGCCTGCATCTGCGAGCTTTTCAAGGACCTGCCTGCTGGGAGCCAGTGAAGTATACAGATGAATATGGTGTTTTTTTCCAAAAGAATCCTTAAGCAGTTGAATATAATGTAGGACTCGTTCTATTTTCAGTAAGGGCTCTCCTCCTGTTATTCCTGTTCCGAGAGCATTCATAAGCTCTGCTTCTTTTATTACATCTTTATCGTTTCCCACAGATCTCTCATTAGCAAAAACAAGGTCTTTTCCTCGTCTTTCCTCTGAAAGCGGGCAGTAAAAACAGTTTTTTGGACAGAGACCTATTACAAAGAGTACCATTTTAGCGCCTTCCTGGCAGAGTCTACACCCTGTAGAAAGATAACTGTAAAAAGAGCCAGTTTCATCTTCAGTGAACTTTTCCATACCTGAATCTGCATATTCTTTTTTTATATATAAGGCTTGTTTTTGGTTTTCATACATGAGTCTGGAGATGTCTTTATAAGAATAAGGCTTTTCTCAGAAACTGATATATTCATAAGGTGCTAAAAGTTCAAGGATGTCTGAAAAAAATGGATACGTAGTGGTTTTCGGCTGTAAAAGGTGCGGAAAATGTAAAGATATGTGTGTCCTGTGGGCGCAATTTATGAAGAAAACGAGCTTTCAAAGATCGATCAAGATAAGTGCACCCGTTGTATGAAATGCATAGACGTATGTACAAACAAGGTCATCATCTATACGGAATAAGATGTTTTAACATAGAACAAATTCTGCTTTATAGGAGGTGATTCCTGTTAGCATAGAAGAAATTCCATTTGAGATGAATAAGATTACTGTTTATGGAAAAATTATAGACATTACAATCCCGATTTCTTCTTTTACAAAGATTTTTCCCGGCGATCCGATTCCTGTAATTGAAAAGGTATGTACTCTTGAAAAAAAAGGCTGTGTTGTATCAAAATTAAGTTTTGGAAGTCATACCGGCACTCATATTGATGCTCCTTCTCATGTCCTGAAAAACGGCGTGACCGTTGATAAACTGGAACTCAAAAACCTTATGGGCACGGCTGTTGTACTAGATTTTTCTTCACTATCCGGTAAACTAACAGCTGATATTCTCGAAAACGCTTTCCGAAATATAATAGCTCCTGAAGATACCTCGGTTCTTCTTTTAAAGACCGAAGCTTTTTCCCGGAAACCGGAAAGAAAAGGTGAAAGTAGTTATTCAGTCTACGATTCAAGTTTTCATAATATGGAATCCGGAATGGAAGAATTATACTCTCCTCCATACCTTGAAGAAAGTGGAGCAGCCTGGATTGTCAAAAAAGGGTTCAAAACTGTTGGAATTGATAACTTTTCAGTGGATAACTTTTATTCTGAAACTCTACCTGCTCATCATATCCTTCTTTCAGGTAATGTGAACATAGTAGAGTATCTCGAACTTAGTTCCATAAAAGCTGGAATTTATTTCTTCATATGCCTTCCCTTAAAAATTGATAACTGTGACGGCGCACCTGCAAGAGCCTTATTAATTTCTTACTCTTAATTTTTTGATTTCCTATTTTTATCCCGGATTCTTCAATTCTTAGCCTGAATTTTAATTTATGCATTTTCATAATAGGGTTCGTTGTATTTCATTTAGGGCTACGTTGAATTATCAATATATCTCAAGTAGCTTGAAATCTACATAATAAATAAAAGAAAATCTTAAAGGATAAAACAGATTAAAATATAAACAATAGAGGAGACAATGAATATATCCAGAGATAAAATACAGAATATCAACAGACAATGAATATGTCTAGAAATAAAATACAAAATATCAAGATAAAATGAAAAATAAAAGGAGGGCTTAGGATAGAAGAAGAGTGTAATGAAAATCTGCTTTGCATACCTTTTACGGAAGAGCAGTTTGTGGAAATAAAAAAGTATGCAGACATTAGTGGCATGGGAGTTGAAGAATTTATAAAAAGCGTTTGTCTGACTCACTGTCTTCAGCAAATGGAATGTCTTTACGGGCAGAAGGCAGAGATGCCTGAGACTATGGGAAGCACTGCAAAACTGGAGAGTGGAATAAATATAGAGCCACGGAAAGTTGAGGTTAAAGGTCAAAAGCCAGGCTCAACCTCAAAAGATCTGCTTGATGGGCCGCTGGTTCTGGACCAGCAATGTATTATGGACTTATTTGCAATCAAAAGAGAGTTCGGCAACATTTCGAATAATAAGATTATCACTATAGCCCTGAAACTGGGTCTGAACCAGCTCAGTGTAGCTCTTGGTCTTCTTAAAAGTAAATTGAAAGAATAAAATGCATGGGAAAAAGAAAAAGGATTTTATGAACGATTCTTTCCAGAAAACTTTCTGCGGCTGCATTTTATTAAAATTTATCTCTAGTAATTGTTACTGTTAAGCTTTGCTGTCAGGGTTTTCAAGTTTGCCCTTATACCATTCCAAAAAATTGTCGATGGCTCTGCGCCGATGGGAAACTTTATTTTTCTCTATATCTCCCAGTTCCCCAAAGGTCGAGCCTTGGTACTCGAAAAGAGGGTCATATCCAAAACCACCTGTGCCTCTTTCTTCATGAGCTATTTTTCCTTCCACTACTCCGGGGAAAACCAGAGGCTCTTTTCCGGGTTCACAATACCCAATAACAGTTTTAAAATACGCTGCCCTGTCAGTTTCTCCTTCCATAAGCTTAAGCACTTTCAAGTTTCCGAGTTTGTCCTCTATAAAGCGAGAATAAGGGCCTGGAAAGCCGTTTAAAGCTTTTATGAATATCCCTGAATCATCCACCATTACAGGCATGTTCAGTTTATTTGCAACATGCTGAGCCCCATACGCTGCAATGGGTTCAAGCTCGGTCTCTTGAAGTTCGGGGTATCCATCATTGTTTTGTATTACTTTAATTCCAAATGTATTGAGAATATCTCTTACTTCGGCAAATTTACCTTTGTTTCCTGTAACAAACACGATCTTATGCATAACGAGCCCTCTTTTTTATCTCTTCAACGCGTTTGAGTACATCCTCTGAATCTATAAAAGTTCTCTGGTATCCTTTTTTGAAAGCTTCGACAAGAGCCTGATGGTTGCGATGTGTACTCTCAAAAGTCTGGAAAAGCACATGGACATCTACTCCTCTAGCTTCAAGCCCTTTATCAAAATATGCAAGTCCGAAATCCAGGAGATAAAGCCTTTCGTCTGCGAGCAGAATATTTGAAGTTGTCAGGTCTCCATGTATTATACCGGCACTGTGGAGTTTCCCTACAAGTTCTCCTACTTTCTCGGAAAGCTCAGGAGTGATCAGGTATTTTATGGGAACACCGTCTATGTACTGCATCTTGAGCTTGAAATCTTCAACGTCATAGATAATAGGTGTAGAAACCCCATTGCGTCGGGCTTCAGACATCAGGCGGGCTTCTGTTCGGTTTCTCTCTACCCTGATCCTTTCATCAATCTCTTTATGCCTGTAGGTTTTCGGGACTCTTTCCTTAATCAGCACTTTCTTTCCTTCAGACCCGTCTTCCAGGTAGACAACAGCTTCGGCTCCGTTATTCAGTGTTTCCCCAATCTTGAGTGAAGTTCCAGGGGCAATTTCAGGTACTTTTTTCATCTCTTCTTCCTTGATCCAGGTCACGTTTACGTCATCACTCCGATAACTCGGGTTTACGCGAGATTCTTCAATGGAAAGAGTGTTTCCTGACTTATACATCAGAAGCCCTGTGTATGCAATCATTGTCCCGTTATCACCCATGAAGCGTTTTTCGGGCACATAGAACTTCGCTCCCCTGGCTTCGCACATGTCATTTAACATTTCTCGGAGCCTTGTATTTGCCCCCACTCCTCCTGCCAGCAAGACTTCTTTTTTTCCGGTGTGAGCAAGAGCTCGTTCTGCAACTTCAACAACCATTGCAAAAGCTGTTTCTTGATAAGAATAGCAGACATCTTCAAGAGAAGCTTTTTTCAGGGCTTCACTGGCTGCTGTGGAAAGACCGGAAAAGGAAAGGTCCATGCCTTTTATCACATAAGGGAGATGGATATATTTCTTTGCGTTTTTTGCATAGGCTTCAATCTTTGGTCCCCCAGGATGAGGCAATCCAGCACCCCGCGCAAACTTATCAAGGGCATTTCCAAGCCCTATATCCAGTGTTTCTCCAAAGACTCTATAACGTCTTCCCATATAGGAAATTACCTGAGAATTAGCCCCACTTACGTAAAGAACAACAGGATCCTTTGCTGGCGTTCTCCATATTCCAATTTCGATATGAGCAATACAATGGTTAACTCCTATTAGCGGAACGCCAAGAGATATTGAAAGCATTCTTGCTGCCGTTGCAATTGTTCTCAAGCATGGCCCAAGTCCTGGCCCCTGGGAAAAAGCTATTCCATTAATATCTGAAGGCTCAACTTCTTTTTCTTTTGCTTCTGTAAGAAGCCTTTTTATAACGCTGGCTGCGTATTTTGCATGGTGTTGAGCTGCTTCCCTGGGATGGATTCCTCCTTTCTCGGGTTTGTAAGTTTCTGTGACCTCGACAATAATCTCGGTTTCAGTCACAATTGCGGCACTCAGATTCCAGGCAGTGCCCTCAATTCCAAGGATGAACGTGTTTTTCAAAGCTTACGGTCTCCTTCCAGTACTTTTTGCTGTCACTGCCTTCGATAATACCTGAGAGAACTTATATACGTTTGCATCACCCGAGTTCCGTCTCGTGAGTACGCGGTCCGTTTCGCTCGCCCGAGTTTCGCTTCGGGAGCACGAAGCCCTTTTCGCTGCGCTCAAGAGGGGTAAATATAACTAAGAGATTCATTTCGTTCACTTTGTTCGCTCAAGCAGACTAATTTACAGGACATTAATTCCGTGTATTTCTTTGTTTTCAGAAATTAAAAATTTCTTAGCTTTTGCATGTTTTCTTCCATGGGTTCGGGAGAGAACAGGCTTCTCTCAAGATTTTCCCCAAATTCTTCAAGTATGGATTCAGGAATATCGAGATCAGGGTATGGAGGCGTCAGAGGTTCAAGTTCTTCTTCGTGTAACCCGTCTTGCCTGAATCCGGGAAGGATCAGGATAAAAAATAAAAACAAGATAAAAATTGTGTATTCTGTGCCGTAAATCTGCCATGAAATATTCCCTGTAAGAGAAAAAAGGTAATTTATATAAGATGCGGGGATGGAGATAACTGGAAGGGATAAAGCTGCCGGATGGGAAAGCAGAAGACTAAATATAAATAAGGAAATGAGTCCAAAACTCATTTTTTTGAGCAGGCTGTGTGTCTTTGTATCAAGCCACCATTCCCACCAGGAAGGTCTAAGAGGACCTGTATGAATGGTTTTCAAGAGCACAATTGCAGGTTTTTTAACTTCGGCTGAGACTTCCAGTTTCAGGCATTCATCAAGTCTATCCACAGCCTTTTGGAAGTAACGAGCTCGACAGTAAAAAAGTCCCAGATAATAAAGTGCATAAGCTTTTAGTTCATTATCTTCAGATTTTTTCCACATAGCTGATTTTTCAAGCTTTTCTGCAGCGGCAAGGAGCATGTATCTGAAACGTGAATTCTTTTCTTCAAGAGAAACTTCTGCATACATATACCTTGAATATGCATCGCATAGCAGCAGTTCTAGATTTCCTGTATCCAGGGAAAGAGCTCTCCTGAAGGATTCAAGGGCTTCTTCATATGCTTGCTCTTCAAGTTCTACTCGACCTTTCAGGTTTCTTGAAAATGCATTTTCAGGGGCTTCTGAAATAGAAGTTTCAAGCTCTTTTAATGCTCCTTTGCTGTTTCCAAGCCTAAAATACACCTCTGCAAGTCCGTTTCTTGCGTGGAAATTTTTAGGATTTGTATCGATTGCTTTTTTGTAGGCATCAAGAGCTCTTTCGAAATCTTTTAGCTTGAAATATACAAAACCCAGCAGACAGGCCGGCAAATCCGAGTTTATATCGTCTACTGCTAACTTTTCGAGGATTACAATGGCTTTCTCAAACTCTCCAAGCTTTATGAGAGCAAAAGCTTTCATGAGTGAAACCTGAGTATCTTGATGGTCAAGGATAAGAATCTGATCAAGAGCTTTCAGGGCTTCTTCCCATTCTCCGTAATGTGCAAAAACAAGGCATTTTCCAGACCATGCAATTTTTTCATATTCAGAAATGTTAATGGCGCTTTCGAAAGCTTCTAAAGCATTATGATATCTACCAAGAGAATCCAGAGCAAAGCCCTTAGCAACTCTGATAATTCCTGGCATGGGATCTTTTTTAACAGAATTCAAAATTCCAGATTCTCTGTTTTTTTCACTTTTTATGAGATTTTCTGTATTTGAAATTGAATTTATAGCCTCTTCTGCATCCTCAAAAGTTTTCAAAGCTTCTTCATATCTTTTCAGGCAGATGAGAGTAATTCCTTTGAAAATCTGTGGAAAAGAATTTTTAGATTCTTTCTTAATGGCATTATCAAAAGCTTTAAGAGCTTCTTCATAATCTCCAAGCTCAGCAAAAGCAAATCCCCTATATTTCCAGTTACTCTCTTTTATTTCTCCTTCAGAAGCTCCGCTTGAAAGGTCCAGGTATTTTTTAAAAGCTGTTTGGAGTTGGATTTCAAGAGCCTCTTCAAAGTATCTTCCTTGATGTTTAAGTCGAGAAAGAGCAACTCCCTTGTTAAAGCGCGCAGGTAGGCTTTCATAGTCAAGTTCTAGAAGAGTTTCATATGCCTCAAGAGCTTCTTTGTATTTTCCAAGTTTACAGAGCGAGTTTCCCTTTCCATTCCATGCAAAAAGGTTTTCAGAGTCAAGCTTTAGAGCTTCTTCAAAATTATGAAGAGCTCTGGAATAGTCTTCTAGCTTATAATATACCTCTCCAAGTCCGCTTAGAAGGCGGCTATTTTCAGCTCCAGAAGAAAGGGATTTTTCATAAGCCTGCAGAGCTTCATAAGGTTTATCGAGAGCCAGAAAACTGCTGCCTATTCCTTCCCATCCCTCTGGATTCAAAGGATCAACTTCAAGGCTTTTCCTGAAAGCATTAATGGATTCCTGATATCTCCCAAGTGCCAGCAAAGCTTTTCCTTTTCCAATTGTCGCCTCTATTAGAGAGCTATCCATTTCAAGTACGCTTTCGAATAAGTCAAGAGCTTCTTGAGGTCTGTCCAATTCTCCTAAGAGCCTGCCTCTTTCAATTTTATTTTTTGTGTTTTTTGGCTCAATAATAAGACTTTTTTCAAAAGCTGAAAGAGCTTCCTCTTTCCTTCCCATGCCTTCAAGAATTCTTCCCTGGGTTTCCCAGGCAGCGGCAGATGCAGGTTCGAGCTCCAGAGCCTTTTCGCAGGTTCTAGTTTCAGGGTTTTTCCATAAGCTTCAAGTGCTTCTTCATTTCTTCCAAGCACGGATAGGGTTATTCCTCTATGGTACCAGACTGTCCGGTTTTCTGGATTAAACTCGGAAGTTTTGGTAAAGGCTTCAAGTGCCTCTTCATCTCGGGAAAGTTGTTTTAAAGTAATTCCGCTGTAGTATAGGGCACCTATATGCTTATCGTCTCTTGCAAGTACCTCTTTAAAAGCTTCAAGTGCCTGTTCAGGTAGGTTCAGGTATCCAAGGGTAAGCCCCTTGAGATAATAACTAGATATATTCTCTGGATCAAAATCAAGAGTCTTATCAAAAGCCTGAAGGGCTTCTTCCGGCAAGTCTAGGTAACGAAATATGTTTCCCTTATATTGCCATGCAATAATATCTTCAGGGTTTATCTCAAGTACAGAATCAAAAGCCTCAAGTGCCTTTTCAAAGTTCTTCTCTGCTCCTATCTGGTTTTTCAGGTTTAAAAGAGCAAGAGCTTTACTATACCAGGCTCTAGCATAAAGAGAATTCATAAGCCATCAAAGATCTTTCAGTAAAATTTGGTCAATTTAAAATCTGTTTACTTATATACAATGTCTATTATAAATATTGGTGCCGAAGATAGTTACTGAACTTAATTTTTACTGAACTTAATTTCTAGTAATTTACAGCTTCCTTAAACTTATTCTCGGATATTTATAGTAAATATTATTTCTTCCATAGGCTGAATTTTGAAAATTAGCTTTGTTGATATTTCGGTACAGATAATGTGAAACATTTAAGAACTGAATATTTCAAAATCTTTTAACTCAAAGAAACAGCGAGTGATATGAACTATAAGGCACTCATTCGAAAATTAGACTTTCATCCGAGATTGGACTGATGGAAAATACAAAAAATTTCTGTCCCTTAAATTGGTCTGTTTGAGCGAGCGAAATTAAATCCTTGAGTTCTATGAATTAGCCCTCTTGAGCGAAGCGAAAAGGGCTCCGTCCTCCCGAGACGGGACTCGGGTGACGGAACCCAGGAGTGAAAGGAACCGCAGGAATATCCTGCTGTTCGGATCGAAAAAAAGTTATATCAATTATTAAAGTGAATTACTTCTTGAATTCAGTATAGCCGCACTTTCCACAGGCGAGGCGGTTTTTGTGATCGGCAAGGAAAGTACCTGGTCCGCATCTGGGACAGAACTGTTTAATTCTGGTTACGGAGTCTCCCTGGACTTTATAGTAATCTTTTACTGCCATGTTTATGCACCTCGTTTAAGCCTCTTCTTCCTCAGTTTCCATTCCTGGGGCAGCGTTTCTCTTCAGAACGTACTCCAGTTCTACTTCCTTCATACGGTCATCATTTTCATAGAGTTTGGCATAGCCCTTACCTTCTTGCATTCCGTACTCGGTTTTGATTTTCTGAACTACCAGCAGTTCAAGAGGGGCATTCAACATTGCAGCAAGTTTGTCTCTAACATCTTTTCTGGAAGGAGTCGAACCTTCATATTTCACAATGAAATCCAGTTCCCTTCTATTTAAAAGTGCATTATTCTTATCTTTAAGAATTCTTATGTCCATCTAAAATTCTCCGTATCTTATCTAATTCATAATTCTGATTTTTGCTGATGAGTTTCTCAAAGAGAGTTCTTATTTCCTCTTTTTTTTCCTCAGTAACCCTTACAAAAACTACTCCCTCGTCAGGCTGTCCATACAGGACCACAGAACCTAAAGGAGCTAGAAGAATTACAGGAAGAGTTGCCAAATCCTCTTCTCCCCTTACAAAGATCCTGATGGTTTTTTCGGAAGCAAAAGCTTCACAAAGGGTTTTAATTAACTCATCGGTAATAATTCCTGCAGGATTGTCCACAGACAATTCGTCGTAACCTTTGTCCATATTCCGGGATGACACATTACTGGAAACCGGTTTCCTTTTAGTGCGGTTGTCCACTATACATATATCCGGAATGATTCCAACCTCAAGCAGGTGGAAGGTAGTAACATCCCCTACGGATATAAGTTTTGTGGGGCTTCCAAGCTCTACTGCAAACTTCTCTATAGTATCTCTACCCTTTCCTCTATAAAGAGTACCCAGGGGTTTCTTCATAAGTGGACGAAGTTCTCTTGGAAGCTCAATATGAACACTCAATCAGCGCACCTTCAAAGCAAATTTATCCGGAATGTCAACCCCAAGCTTTTTTGCTATTTCTGAACGTTCAGGGTCTAGGATAATTACAAGCCCACTCCATTCCTCTGCAAGATCTGAAGTCCCGCAAATCGGACAGTTAGGCCCTTCAAGAACTCTCATACAGTGTCGACATACTTTATCTACCATACAAATCCTCTTCTTTCTCAGACAGCTTCTTCAGGACTAGCTTCATGAGGTTGCTTTTTTTTGCGGGATTCTTCTATCCATTGAAGTTTTCCAAGAGCTGTTTGACGCATTGTAAGTCCTATCTTACTTTCTTTTGGCTCCCGTTCATTGATACTTACTGCGACAACCCTGGATCTTACATGGTCACCTTCAGCAATGGCTTTATTTCCATTCTTTGTCACAAGCCTTGCATTTTTGGCATCGTATGATATGAAATCATCAGTTATCTGGCTGACGTGAAGTAATCCATCCATAGGTCCTATTCCTACAAAAACTCCGAAGCCTACAGTCTCAATAACTTCACCTTCAATAATCTCCTGAAGCTCAGGGACAAACATTATTGCTTCGAATGTTACATCATAATAGACTGCCCCGTCTCCTACGAGGATGTGCCCTTCCCCTATTTCGATGATCTTGCAAATAGCAACAAGGGACCCAAGTTTTTTGTCAACTTGTCCCTCAAGTTTTTCTCTTAACGCGTTTTTAACAGTAGACATCACTTCTTCCCCTAAAA
This sequence comes from uncultured Methanosarcinaceae archaeon, assembly GCA_963727895.1. Classification (GTDB taxonomy): domain Archaea; phylum Halobacteriota; class Methanosarcinia; order Methanosarcinales; family Methanosarcinaceae; genus Methanosarcina. The sequence continues at coordinate 41,894 of CAVSHT010000013.1, forward strand.
GGGTGGGAGGGATACGAACTGTATCAACGAGTTTCATCATTTTATACATCTACTAATCACCCGTAAACACGATTAATTCAATGCTGCCCAGCAAAATAATGGGCTTTTTCAGACAAAGTCAAGTTTGTTTTTCTGGCGTAGGGATATTGTCTGGATCCCTTTTTCTGCAAGCCTGCGCTTCAACCCTATATCATTTGTAAGGACAGCTGCTCCAATTTCCATTGCCAGCCTGAGAATTACATCGTCTGCAGGTCCTATAACATCAGTTATACGTACACACTTATCCATCATGGACCTGGCGACCTTTGCAGCAGTTCTGTCCGAACCTCTTTCACGCTTTATGAGTTTTTCTATTTCGAATATTACAGCTTCAGGCACAAAAAATTCGTTAAATCCCAGCCTTTTTAATTCCTCGAAAATATCTACTCCAAACTGAACCGGTATCATGAATCCATTAGTATCAATTATAACTTTCAACTCTTAATTACTCCTACTCCAATGAGCCGCCAACGAGAATCAATTCTCCTACTTATAGCAACCCTTGATCCTACAGTTGCGCTAATCGGACGTTTAAGGGCTACCTGAGCTTCGTTTTTTCTGGCACTTGTGACCACTCCTACTGTGGTTGCAGTCCCTATATTAAGCATAAGAGGTTCACTGGTTTTGATTTCATTGATTTTTTCTTCCCTTGTAACTCCCACTACCCTCTCGAGAAGATGAAGTTCCATAACGAACTGATGTCTGGTTTCAGGAAGGGTACCGGGCGCACCTGCAATTTGTCCTGTTAAAGAGTCACCTTTTGTCAGTGTAGGATCAAGATAAGTTCCAACAGCCAGAAGGCCTCCAGGAGTTGCTTCTTCTACTTTTGTCGCTCCTGCAAAGATAGATGAAACTGTTGTTATAATTGGAATCCATCTTGTAGTGCCTTCGGTTGTAACCTTGATTCCAGGCCTTATTTCCAGTTCATCTCCAGGATGAAGGACTCCTTCAGTCAGGGTACCTCCTATAACTCCTCCACGAATCTCTTCTATTGAAGCTCCTGGCTTATTAATGTCAAAAGAACGTGCAATTAACATGCTGGCAGGCTTATCTACCTTGTGGACTGGAGTTGGAATCATGGTTTCTAAAGCATCGATAAGTATATCGATGTTAATATTCTGCTGAGCTGAGATCGGAATTATAGGTGCATTTTCTGCGACCGTGCCTTTAACAAACTCTTTTATCTGGTGATAATTCTCTATAATGCGCTCTTTAGGTACAAGATCTATCTTATTTTGTACTATTACAATATTCTTTATCCCTATAATATCCAGGGCCATGAGATGTTCTTTTGTCTGAGGCTGTGGGCAGTCTTCGTTTGCAGCAATTACCAGCACTGCACCGTCCATAATTGCAGCGCCTGAAAGCATAGTTGCCATCAAAGTTTCATGTCCCGGAGCATCCACAAAGGATACTGTCCTGTATTCTTCAGTTTTTTCTCCACAATTCGGGCAGGTTTTTTCTACAGTATAACATTGGGGAGCAGGGCATTTAGGGCACTTCATGAACATGGAGTCTGCATACCCCAACCTTATTGAAATCCCTCTTTTTACTTCCTCACTATGTGTATCTGTCCACACACCTGACAAAGCTTTGACAAGTGTAGTTTTTCCATGGTCGACATGGCCTACCATGCCGATATTAACACAAGGCTGACTCAAGTTGTAATTTCCTCCAGTAAAGTGAAATGATCTTATATAAGACAGGTCTTTATCAGAAAGCTGAACCACAAAAATTTTGAAATATTTTTTCCAGTGGATCCGCAGATTTCAACTCTGAGCTTATCTGATATCTAATTTGAAATCTAATTTATAATTAAAGTGAGATTATACAAGCCGAAATTCTTTCCCGACCCATTACATATCCCAAATCTCCACACAGGAAGTCATGGCAAGATCTGTTATTACATTTTTTCATTGTTAATTTAACTTGCATATTTAATCTATACTTTAAAGTTTACGATATCCTGTATATTCATATCTACTAATGCCGGAAAGCCTTAATAAATTTATGTGACGATTTCATCAAGCTTTTCCATCTCAAGAGCACGTCTGATCTCAAAGGCCAACCTTCTTCCAGTACTCATTGGTCTTCTCCAAAGCGAATTCCCATATGAATGCCCTACTGACATATGCACATTGGTGCCGCCGCCGACTCTCGGAGCCACGTCATAGATATATAAGTTAAGATCCTTATCCACACAGGTTTGCAGGCAGAAAGGTCCTATAATTCCCGGAGCATAATACTCTTGGGTAGCTTTTACATATTTTTCTCCCATTGCAAACACTTTTTCAAGAAGGGATTCACGTAGAGTTGCGGAGTTATGTCCACAAACCGTGTATTCAGGAGTTAGCTGGCTTTCGGCCAGATTTATTTGCTGGGAAGCAGGAAGCCTTACATGTCCATCAAGGCTGGTTTCAAAGCGCCAGTCAATTCCAAGAAGTTCCAGTTTACTCATTTTCGGTTCGATTGGGGAGTAAAACATATCAAGGTTAAACACAGGACCTATTATATAACGTTCTATCCTTGCATTTTCAAGAGCTTCCTGTGTGATAACTCCCTGTTTTATAAGAGCTTCGGATTTTTCCAGATATTCTTTGTAGCTTGAAGCAGTAAAGAATCCCCTTTCAAGTTTTTTTACTGCATGTGGGAGTTTAACCATAACAAGCTCATTGATATCTTTTGGAGACTCTATTTTCTCCGGGAAAGGAAGTCCTGCTTTTTCCAAAATCCAGTAATAACTTTGCTGCTCACTGCGTTCCTCACTTCTGAGAAGGTTTCTGCTTCCTACCATAGGCACTCTGAAGTTTTCTTCGATCTCACCTATACTACAGTAGGAAGTAAAGGAACGATTAGGGATAAAAAGCACATTTTCATCAACCAGTTTCTGCTGGTTTTCAGGCAGGAGAATTTCGTTATACTTTTTGAAAACAACAGTCTCATCAACAATGCCTCTCTTTACGTTTCCATAAGGATCTCTCTGAGCTCTGAAGTATTCACTGTATGTTTTATCTCTGCCAGCCTGGCAGACAGCAAAAGTCTTGAATTTCTCTTCAATTGCCCCATCGCAGATGTCAAGGCCTGAGTGAGAGGCTATAGTTCCAATTTTTATCTTATCAGCATGTGCATAATAGCCTTCCACAATTTCTTTAATCTCTTTCCTGTCAATCATATCTGATATTCCTTGCTTTGAAGATAATACATTTCAATAACATGATAATAAGTATGTTTTTTCAAACCTGCTACTAGAAGAAGATCATTCAAAGTACAGGTATGTGGTTATTTACAATATGTTATAAACTAGAATTCCTGATAGGTTTTCCCCATTAACGACTTTACCTATTAAAACCCTTTCTTATCTCATTTATATAATGAGAGTCATGCCAGAAAAAATGTCTGAATTTTTTCCGGTGTTTTTAGATTTTTGAGTTTTCCTTCAGGTTTAAATATTTTTTAAATTAAACTCAAAAGAAAAGGTGTAATATATGTCTCAATAATGGCTGCAATCAGGAGAATAGGAAGGATCCAGTGAAAATAAAACGTTAGTCCCTCTTTAAATTCTTGTTTGATATGGGTAGATTTACCTATAAGCGCAGAAAATACCTGGTGTCCTAGTCGAAGTCCTATACTTGAAGCCAAGAAGACCATAGGTAGTTCCAGTATTCCATGAGGAAGAAGGCCAAGAATAATGAAGAGCAGACCTTTTTGTTGGGCTACAAGATAAGCTATTACTCCAACAACGTATCCATTAAAGGCTATAAATAGTACTGGAAGAATCCCTAGAGCTAGTCCTAGAACCAGAAAGAGAAGACTTACAAAGGAATTATTAAGAAATATAGCAAGCATCATGTAAAAATGGTTCATTGCTAGAATTGACTCAAAACGGGAACTGAGACTTTCCCTGAGGGTTTCAGCCATCGAAGGGAGATGTGCAGCTGAAATATAACCTGTAACTAATGATCCAAAAAATACAAAGGTTATGAAAAGCAAATACGGCGATAAAACGCGTACATATTCTTTAAACTCTTTTTTTGGATTTTTTTCATATTCCCAGGCTTCAGAATCGCTTTTATTAAGGGAGAATTCCTCCATTACAGCATATCCATTATTTTCTGTCTCCCCTGTAGAAGTTTTTTCTTGTGATACTGTTTTTCTTTCTTCTAAATCATAGTCTTTCTCTGTTTCCATACCTTATCCCCACAAATAGTTCTCTTTTTATTAAAGTTCGATCAAAATGTGCAAGCTTGCAAATTAGACAAATATACAAGCTATTAAATACCTTTATCTTATATTCCCAACGTCATACGTATCGTATTCCTTGTTGCAGGAGAGAGCCCGAGGATCAAAATGACCATTTTGATTAACATTTTCAAATTCAAGGAACTTTCGTCATCTTCAAACTGGGTGTCAAGCATGTAAAGAACCCCTATGAAGATAATAAGCTTTAATGGATACATAACCAGTGCGGTTCCAGTAAGGTTGATAAGATAGGTGGGCACAACATGCTTTTCAAAGTACCCAAGTTTATCTACTCCTATATATGTTGAAGAAGCATCCATCAGATGAGCCATAAGAATAGAAAGATTCAGGGGATCAGTGAATATACTGGATTTTAAATGACGGGCAATCAGATAAAAGATAAAAGTCAGCCCTGTTCCTGTTACAATTACGAATATAGGTACAAATGGGGACACTACTTTTTGGAAATGCAGCAGGATGCCAAGGTTTATAAAAAACCATATCATTCCAAAGCCTGCAAAGGCGAAATGGAAATTCTTTACCATCCCTGCTTTCTGCAGTTTTATGGAAATCCATAGACAACCTACGGTTATCACAAAAACCAGAAAGTAGATATTTGGAGTTATAAGAAGATAACTGGCTGGTGGATGAAGTATATCAACGGGCGAATCTTCAATTACGCGCAGAGAAGATCCTGCAAGCACAAAAGGGAGGACAGATACAATAAAGCGAGGGTTAATTTTTACTTTAAGTTTTTCTAGCAACTTGAGAACCCCAAATATGCAAATTCCCAGTATCACTGCCCAGGTAAAAGTATTTACGGGATTATACCCTTCATCACCTCTTATGGGGTCAAGATAATAGGTATTAATAAATTGTGATATTGTATCCATTGAAAAACTCATCTTATCACTCGTTCAAAATGGTAATGTCCTAATATCATTAATACTTACTAAATATACAACGAACTTGGTCTTTTAATCAATGAGGTAAATCATTCTTATCCGGCGCGCGATGTTCGTTCTAATGGTAGATATTTCTTTCCGAGAAGTTCTATCCCAATAAGGATTAGTAATATTATAAATATTAATCTCCATATTATTATTATTATTATTATTATTATTATTATTATTATTATTATTATTATTATTATTATTATTATTATTATTATTATAATTGTCTGTAAACTCTTAATATTGTATTTATAGATACTTTACTAATAAAGTATGAAATCTACAAAGGCACAACAAATATATGAAAAATCTGTGGTGACATAAACACAGATAAACTGTATGTTCATATAAATGATCTTAAATAGGTTCTGAATAACAGGATTATAAATTGTTGTATCTTACTTAAGATATACTTAAAATATGTTCTATACTGAATTTATAAATATTCAGTTATTGAGTTAAGTTAGCAATTTAATTATGTACCTAATATGCTGTAGTCTGCTAATAATCTAAAACTTGTGACTTGGTACATGTAGTCGGATTTATAAGAGCCAATTTACTATCTATCTTGATTGAATAATGATGCAGGTATGAAATTGACCATTAACAAAAACAGCGCAAAATGGATGCAACTTCCTAGAGATGTGCTTCTTGGACATGGAGTGCTTGAGGAACTTGGAGATGTTTGTAGGGATCTGAAGCTCAAAGGAAATGCGCTGATAGTAACCGGAAATACTACAAGGAATATTGCAGGCAAGAGGGTCAGTAACCTGCTTGAAAGTGCGGGAAGTAATACGGAAACGGTCCTAACATGCAAAGCTACTATGGAAGAGGTCGAAAAGGTTATAGAAAAATCCCTTGAAATAGAAGCGAATTTTCTATTGGGAGTTGGAAGCGGCAGGTCTATTGACCTGGCAAAACTTGCTTCAACCAAACTTGAACTTCCTTTTATTAGCGTGCCAACTGCAGCTTCTCATGATGGAATTGCATCGTCTCGCGCTTCAATTGTGGATAATGGAAGAAGTAAGTCTGCACAGGCTCAGGCTCCGATTGCCGTTATTGCAGACACAGAGATTATTTCAGCAGCTCCTTTCCGTTTTCTTGCAGCTGGCTGTGGAGACATAGTTGCCAATTACACGGCAGTACTGGACTGGGAATTTGCAAGCAGACTCAAGAATGAATATTTTGGGGCATATGCTGCAGCTATCTCCCGCATGGCTGCGAGGGTTATTATAGATTGTGCAGATTCGATCAAGCCTGATCATGAAACTTCGGCAAGGCTTGTGGTAAAGGCTCTTGTATCAAACGGAGTTGCGATGAGTATCGCAGGTTCTTCGAGACCTGCTTCAGGCTCGGAACATATGTTCAGTCATGCTCTTGACAGGATAGCTCCAAACCCTGCACTTCACGGAGAACAGTGTGGAGTTGGCACAATTATGATGATGTATCTTCACGGGGGCAACTGGCAGGAAATTAGGAATGCATTAAAGAAGATAGGAGCTCCCGTAACCGCCAAAGAACTTGGTATAGAAGATAAGTATATAATTGAAGCACTGCTACAAGCACACAGTATTCGCCCGGAGCGTTATACCATTCTTGGTAGCGGCCTTACTCCTTCTGCTGCTGAAAGAGTCGCAAGAATCACAAAGGTCATAAGTTGAAAAGTTGTTTGTATTTAGACTAAAATTAAGATTCAGTGTCTGTTCAAGAAGCTTGAGTGTAACGCTAGGATTCTATTCATAAATCCTGCAGTTCAGTTAATAGGAATTAGGTTTTATTTGATGCTGCTTAATTTCTAACTGTGCAATCACTTAATTTCCAATGAACCTAATTACTTAATTTCCAATTTGATTATTATTCAAACTTGATTGATCTCGAATTTCAAGCCACCTCGAGATAAATTCCAGATATATGAGAAACTGGGTATAGGCCCAAAAATAATTAAATGGAAGAGTTATTATGACAGAGAGCGATACTAAAATAACACTTATCGGATCACGGCTTGCAAGGGAAGGGTTGGAGTTCATATTTAAAGGTGAGATGCCTGAATGCAAAAAATGCCGGCTGAAAAACACCTGTCTTAACCTTGAACCCGGACGCAGGTATAGAGTCGAGAGAATAAGGAGCAAAGATATCCACGAATGTTTCTTACATGATAGTGGTGTACTTGCTGTCGATGTGAGTAAGGCTCCTATTCTGACAACAATAGAATCAAGAAAAGCCATAGACGGGGCAAAGGTTATGTATGAACCTCCAAAATGCGGCAAAAGAGAATGCGAGGTCTACGAGATCTGTCACCCTGAAGGGCTTTTGAAAGGTGATAAATGCAAAATTGTACAGGTTCTCGAAAGTCTTGATTCCAGATGCGAATCCAATTATTCACTGAAAAAGGTGAAATTATCCTGGTGAATGTAAACGAACACATTTTAGTAATAGGAAGATTGATTATCAATTAATAATAAAGGTTATAAGCGGTGTTATAAGTGCCTGAACAGGAAATGAACCAGGTCCCCCCCTATGAATTTTATACCCCAAAGCGCTGGGAAAACTGGCTAGGAAGGGCAAGAGAGAGCGGTTTTCAGATCAAAGAGTCAGAAGAGGAATCTGAAAAGGAAAGTGCCATATTCGTAAATATGGTTGATGACATCATTCTTGCCTGCCTGAAAGTAACTGCACGCTTTGATAAGGGTATGTTATCCAGAGAAAAAGCTCTGGAGATCCTGGCTGAGATTCGGGATATTGTGCTTGCTGAGGTCGAGCCAATTTCCGAAGATATTGATCTTATGATCGATTCTGTCCAGACTTCCCTTATGGGGGCCCTTGTCGCCTTTGAATCCTATATTCTCGGTGACTATGATGAAGAAGCTGATATTGTAGAGCTTGCAAAATCAGCTATTGAGGCTGAGTCCTCGGATGATCTTGAGCTTGCTCTTGATTATACTGCACAATGTGGTGCACTTGTACTGAAAGGAAAAAGCTTGCCTGAAGATCTGATGGCTGATCTTCCCTACGGTATTGTCGCAGAATGGCTTGACGGAATCGACTCCATCTCGGCTGCAATGGTAGGAAGTGACAGTTACAAAGAATTTGATGAAGGCGATGACGAGGATAGCGCTTGAGAAATTTCCATGTAAGCAAAGGTTTCCCTTTCCTTTTTTCAGGAAGGAGGAAGTCCTTTGAATTCTTATATGAAATTAACTTTTTAATAAATAGAACTTAACACCTTAAGTGTTAAATCAAGTACAATAAACATTACCTTTAACTCTACAACTTAGGCAATTAAAAGTTTAGCACTATTTTTTTGTTTCAGCCGAATAATTTCGAAACAAACTTAAGTTTGTATGTAGTTTTGATCAAATAAGTCTAGATTTAGTATCAGAAAGTAGGTAGTTTTTTAGTTTTAGTTTCTTAATAATCATCTAAACTAAGTATTCTATTAGAAAACTGAATCTTAGTTCAAAAATGAATTATAGATTAAACATCATTGAAATGAGTTTTTATATAAAAAAGTTAATATAAAATTGTTCATTTTACTCAGGTTTTAACAGAATCTTTTTTATTCAAGGTTTATTAAACTCGTTTTCGTTCCAAAGTTCTAGGCATCAACTGACTTTTCCTACTATAGATTCATGTTTTTCAATTGCTTTTTTGTATACTTCTAGAGTTTTTTCAGCTATTATTTTCCAGTTATACCGCTTTTTAAGAAGATCGTAACCTTTTTCTCCCATTCTGTTATGATCAAGCCCTTCAAGAACGTAATTGAGTCCCCAGGCTATAGAAGATGGATCTTTATAAGCAATAACGCCTGTCCTAAAATTTTCCACAAGAGCAACTGCATCGCTCGCAACTACAGGCTTTTTTGCATCCCAGGCTTCAAGCACCACAATTCCAAAGGGTTCGTTCCGGCTGGGCACACATACAAGATCGCAGGCGTTAAACCAGTCTATCACAGTATCATCCGGGGCATAACCAAGAAAGTTGCATGAGTTCCCTATTCCTAGTCTGTGAGCCTGATTCTCACACTTAGAACGCATCTCCCCCTCACCTATAAGCACAAACTGAGCATTTCTCCTTTTCAGGACTTTCGCTGCAGCTTCCACCAGTAAGTCAGGTCCTTTCTGATAAGACATTCTCCCTGTAAAAAGCACCACTGGAAGACATGGATGAATCCCATAGTGCTTTTTCACATTTCCAGGATCTATATGTCTTTTTATTTTTCCCACGTTTATGCCGTTAGGGATTTCCCATAGCTTGTAGTCAGGAATTTTGTAGATATGCTTTATTTCTTCTTTTAATATTGTCGAGGTTATGATAATATCCGAAGATTCATAGCCTCCGAGCCACTCTCTATGTGAAATTTCCTTTGCCTCCCACCAATCTCCATGACGGTTTCCATTACGCCCCCATTCACTACTGTGGAAAGTTAGTACAAAAGGCAATCCAAACTGGGCTTTTATTCTGCAAAGAACATTTACAGGGTGCCAGTCATGGCCATGTAGAACGTCAAATTCGCCTGCGCTTTCTCTCATTTCAAGGAACCGGCAATACATCGCATCACACATCCGGTTCATCTGTTCTATAATTCCCCCATTTTGATCACAGGCAATCTTATGATAATGGACCCCGTTTATTATTTCATTTTTATCTTCGTGGTCTCGTGTAAACAGGTGAACTTCATGTCCCTCTGCTGCAAGAGCGTCAGAGAGTTCAGATACATGGGGTGCAATCCCTCCTACACGTATCGAATATAAACTTTCCCAGGTAAACATTCCTATTCTGATCTTTTTCATAGGCTCACATATCCCTTTTGTTAAATGGGAGTTAAGGGAATAATTAAGAATTTACAGGCTCCCCTTTGCCTTATATTCTTATATCCTTTGTTTGCTAAATTCAGTTAATATCAAATTAGTGTTAATTACAATATATTGAACTTAGTTCTTCTCAATTAATTCTACGTCTTTTAATTTTTCAATTGACTACAATAGATAAAAGGAACATACTTCAATCTCAATAATATGAATATGTTTTTCGCATTAAGAACACAGTTCTCTACTTCCTTACTTCATTCTTTTTTAATTGTAGATAAACATATCTGTAACTCTTTCTTAATATTTTTGACTATATATTCTAAGAGTTTTTTCACTTTTTTATTTTAATTAGAACTTTTCAGCTTCTCTTTTATTAAATACCTTATTCTTCGGGCTTAAGGTCTCCCCGCAAATAAGAAGCTGCCCTTTCAGGAGAAACCGTATTGATATAAGTTCCTGTATTCAATTCAAAACCCGCATTAATGGAAATTCTCGGGATCAAACGAATGTTCAGGTGATATTCAGGATTTTCTGAGAGCTGGTAAAACATATAATTAAAGGATGGATTTCCAAGAATTCTTCCATATCTTTTGAGAAGTTCTTTCAAAATTTTCCCTAGAGCAAAAAGCATGTCATCACCGCATTCTCTAAGATAACTGATGTGTTTTTTAGGAAGAATCCATACTTCAAATGGTTCCATTGAGAAATAAGGAGTAAAGGCTATCCATTCTTTGTTTTCAAGTATCAGACGAGGGGATACTTTTTCGATATCAAATATCGCACAGTAGGGGCATTTTTCTTTTTTTCGGATAACCTTCAATTCTCTTTCTAGAATGGAAGGACAAAACGGTAAGGCAAGAAGCTGGCTGTGAGAGTGGTTAATTGAAGCCCCTGCTTTTTTCCCTGTATTTTTGAATAAGGAAACATAACGTATCTGTTCACGTTTAGTATAGCTGCATGTTCGGTCTCTATAGACTTGCATTAGTTGTGAGATTTCATCATCGGAAAAATCCTCAAGTTTTCTCCCATGCAGAGGCGACTCTACAATAACCTCATGAAAACCATATCCGGGCTCTACTTGAAGGTCATTTTTCTGCTGCTTTAGTAATTCTGGAGAAGGCGAAAGGGCAGGATAAAGATTTGGAAAGCAGCGGAAATTCCAGTTGCGTACCCTTTTCTTAGGATTATCGGAATAGATTTTCTCATCTTTATACACTGCAGTCGCAAGAGGAGTATTTTCTTCAGCTCCCCCACAGAAAAAGCAACTTTCATAATCATTTTTCCTGATGTTTTCATCTGTATCTACAAAATCCGATGGCCTTTTAGATCTTTCTTCAGCAATTATACAGTATTCGGATAGAAAATAATGCTTTCTTATTTCTGACATTTCAGGAAAACCTCATCATATCTTTATTCGTTTTTCCTGATATTAATTCTCTTTATTCCCTGCCAGCATCATTTTTCTTCTTGCAGAAGCGAGCTCCGCTTATTAGTTCATAATATTGTTCAGTAGGAGCTTTCCAATCCATATCTTTTGCAAGGAGAAAAGCTTCCCTACAGAGGAGCTTGTATTTTACCCTGTCTTCTATAAAATTCCGTGTAAAATAGCTGACTGCCAGGGCGTAATCAAGGACGGTTTCGTAATAAGAAAGATTGATATTGTCTACCACTATCACTCCACCAAGAACTTCTTTGAGGGATTCGATCGTCTTTATCGCATCACTGAAGCCACAGACCCGGCTGACCACACTTGGAGTCCCTTCTTTTCCGGCTTCAAGCCCTGTTAGCAGAAAAGGATCGTAACGTGAAGGAAAGATGCCTGCACAACAGCCTGCCATAAATTCTTCAACTTCCATACCCAGCCCTCCATCAGAGATTGAGAGTATCTGAGGATATAAAAGTGCTGCAACTGAACGTTTTCCCCTTACCATTTCCGAAAAATCCAATCCTTTCTCTTCAATCATCTGCTGGATCTTTAGTTCATTTCCTACAAGCACTTCTTTTGGCAAGTTAACAGGAAATCCTGATGGGATGTTTGTTTTGGGACCTTCTGCCGTAACAAGGAAACAAATTACTCTAATGTCCTCCTGCATATGTCCTTCGAGAATGTTATTCTTTATTATATGCTCAAGAGCAACAAGAGAATCAAGAAGATCTGGATATCCTTTATTCTCTACTTCCAGACGGGAAATTGTGAAAATTGGGATTATCGTTTCAGGCTCTATCCTTTCCCCTCCATGGTACTTGTACAGGTTTTCGGAAAGGAATTTCCTTATTTTTTCAAGGGAGATTTCTTTCAGGGTCCAGTCTATTTTATCGGACTCTATAGTTATTCCATTTCGGATTACAATTCCATTAACTCCGTAAAAGAGCCTTGCTTCCTGTCGTGTTGACTCCCCGACTGCAGTAACTGTATCAGCATATGAAGCAAGGGCTTCAAGAGCAGCTAGGTTTTCAGGTACTCCTGAAGGCCATATGCTGTCATTGTTTCTTCTTTTCTGGATCGAGTTGTATCCTGCAGTCCTTCCGGGAAGAGTTGCATGCAGGGTTGCAACCGTATTTACCGGAATTCCTAATTTTTTAAGTCTGGTTGGTGCATAAAATACCCCAAATTCATGGCAGTGCAGAGAGACTTTGTGGCAGGGGATAAAACCTTCTGTTAAAGTTGTGTAGGATGTTTTGGTGTTTCTCGAAGTTGAGTTTATAAGGAGCCGAACAAGCTCGGAGATTGCATAAGAAAGACAAAGGTAATGGGTATATTCTGGTCCATTTGACATACTCTCATATTTAAGGGAATCCAGTTCAAGGTGGTTGTAGGCTTCAGCCTTGATTCTACCTTCAAGAGTCATCTCTTTTCCCATATACATCGTCCGTATTTTTCCAAAATCTGATGTTTGAAACTGCAAATAACTTATTTTCATTTTTCCTATCAGTTTGCTTCCTGTAAATACCTTGATACCTGATTTTTCAAGGGCTTCGAGACTTTTCTTGAGTTCTTCGCCAGGATTGAGAGGTTCAAATTCTTCCATATGCGTAATCCTGTTCAATCCCCTGTTCCAATCCGCACCTATATGAGCATAATAAGGGCCCACGACAAGTATCTCTGTGCCTTCCTTTTTATCCAATTTACCGGAATCAAATAGAACAGCAAGGGTTTGTGCTTCTTCATGAATGACATTCCAGATCCCGCCCATTTTGTTTGATTTCGGACCTGCTTCTTCTCCGGCAATTACGATAAAGTGTTTTTCCAAATCCTGATCCTCCCAGCTTTTTTCCATCTAGTTATATTTATATTTCAATTAGCTTGTATATATTAATCTATCAATTGAAAAATAAACTTGCAAAGGATAAAGCTGCATGAAAAATAATTTAAATTTAGGCATTCAGTATCTGAAATTACTGTATGAGCCTATCCCAAAAGCTACTTTATTCTTAATTGTTGGGAATTTTCGGAATTGTTTTCACAATCAAAAGCTTGGTTGAATATATGAAATTGAATGCCTAATATGCAAATTTTGAGTTTTAGGATAGGCTTTATGAAAAAAGGAAAAAGTCTGAAAGCTACTGTCTATTTCTGATCTATTAAATATAATTGCAGTCTTGTCTATTCAGGAATTTTTTGTTTGGGAGTTGGAGTCTCTGGACTAATCTGAGGAATATCATAAAATTTTGGGCATTGTTACCTAACTATATCTAGTTCTTTATTTCTTTATTTCATCAATAGAATAACCGAGTACTTTAGCATTTCAAGACTCTTCGTATAACACTTTGTCTTTCTTCTCAATCTTGCCAAAAAGTGCCTCAATATGCTGTTATATCCTTCAACAGTATACGTTTCTGCTTTGGATTGAGTATGGATCTTTTCTGGAAGAAACTCTGCATATGCTCTACAGTGATCTGTCATCACTTCTCCGATCTCTTTTTTCTTCAATTTTTCCCAGAGTAATTTTCCAGTTTCCGTTCCTCTGCTGCCAAAAGAGCAGTTGATGAACTTTTTCCCAACTCTATCAACAGCAATCCAGATCCAGCAATATTTTTTTTGTTACCGATGTAAGTGTGCATTTCATCCATTTCAACAATAGATATCTCATTTTCACTTTTTAGGTTCTCTAACTCCTGACCAAATTTCTTGATCCATTTTTGGACAGAGACGTGACTTACCCCTAAAACTCTTCCTATTGAGCGAAAGCCCAATCCTTCAAGATAGAGTTGTAAAGCCTGTCTTTTAACAGAGGCGGAAAAAGCAGTTGATTTTAGCTCTACTGTATAGTTATATCCACAATCATGGCATTTGTAACGTTGACGCCCGCCAACTATACCATTCTTTTTGTGACTGGAACTATTACATTTTGGGCAGTTCATGAAGAAATATACTTTCTAATAGTATATAACTATGTTTAAGTATCAATGCCAAATTTTGTTATTTTACAAGCATTCCGTTATTTTTTACTATCTTTGTAGTATTTTGAAACAATTCGGTAGCATCTGATATACAACATCTTTATTCACTATATTTAAAAATAAATCTAATTGTTCAAATCATTGTCTGATAGTAACCTTTTTTCTCTATGACTTCAACAGGGATCGAAAACAGATTAGATAGGTTAGCATCAGTTAGAACTTCCTGTTTTTTTCCGTCCATGAAGATTTTCCCGTCTTTTATAAGGATTACACGATTAATTTTGGGAATTATATCTTCAAGGGAATGAGTTACCAGAATAATACTTTTTCCAGAGTCTGCAATTTTCTGTAGCATTTCACGGAAGCTGTGAAGAGCTTTAATATCAAGGCTATTTGTAGGCTCATCCAGAACAAGGGCTTCCGGGTCGTGCACAAGGGCTCTTCCTATAAGTACCCTTCTTGCTTCTCCTGAGGATAGCTCGGATATCATCCTGTCTGCGAGGTGGAAAATTTCCAAAAATTTGAGAACTTCTCTTGCTCTCGCTTCCATTTCAGGAGTGACTTTATGGTTATAGTAAATTCCTATACTGCTAAAAAACCCTGAGAGCACAACATCCAACACATTTATTTTACGGAAGTAGGTTTGTTGAAGATCTCCAGAAACTATGCCTAACAATTTCCTGAGCTCAAAGACGTTCCAGATTCCTTTACCCATGATGTTTAGAACAAGTCCATCTACTGCTGCAAGGGGGTAATATTCTTTTGTAAATGTCTTGATAAGGGATGATTTTCCCGAACCATTAGGCCCGATAATTGCAACATGCTCTCCCTGCTCAATAGACAGAGATATTGAATCAAGGATTTTTCTTTCACCCCTGACAACGGTCACATTTTTCATTTCCAGCAAGGATATAGAATTAGCCTTTTCTGGAACGTTTATATTTTGAATCATTTTTATCATCTATTTTAAATTCTGAAATAAAAATCTCACAAATGCCTGAATTTTAGATTCTATTTATTGTTAGCAAACCAATTTATAGTTATATATAAATATTTACATCAACTCATTTGGAAATATGTGATCAGGATTATTAGCATAGGCAAAATCATAGTACAATCAAATATAAATATTGCTAAAAAGGCATGAATAAGTAACTCGAGTGTAACAAATTGCTGGATTACAACCTGAATAATGATCATATAATATTAACCAGAAGCAATAACCTTGAATCAAAGCTATATTTAACTCCATTGAAATATTTCAAAACTGTTTTTATAAACTGGGTCAAGAATTTCAGAGGTTTATAAATATCTGGTCTTAAATATCTCTCTAAATTGTTTAAACCAGAATCTTAGATTTATTTCAACTATTTTTGCCAATTTTTGCGATTCTTAATATTTTTAAGTTTTTCAGATTAAAATTATTTCCTAAACTTCTTATCAAGTGCCTTTTTCAAAAATATTAAACTCTATTTTAGTTTCTTGTGTTTGTTTCTTGCGTTTATATAATCTTATAACCTAGTTTTGCTTCTACAGAAAAATGGAGTATTTTTGGGGGTTTTTTGTTGGAAGTTTACAATACTCGGGGTTCGTTCAGTTCTTATCTCTATGAGGTACGTTTTATCATTCTTTTCTATGTAATCGGAGATTGGGCTTCCACTGTTTATGCTCTACCTCAAGGGACTGAATATAATCCGGTTCCTGCCATGATTCTTGAAAATTATGGTATTTATCATCTTTTACTTGTCAAATTAGGGTTTATTCTAATGCTTTTTTATGCAGCGCCATTGATAAAAACTTCAGTGTCCAGGTGGATTTTTACAAAGCGTATTATAGAATTCGTGGGCATCTTTGTAACCATAAATAATCTTATGGTTATATGGTCTGGAATCAGTTTAATACAGGCTATAGGGCTTATCTGACTTAATCAGGCTAATTTACTGCATTATTCCTTCCTTTTTAATAGGTTTACTTGAATTCTTTTTCAAATTTATGTCTCTTTTTTCCTCTAATATATGTTCTTTTTCCTCTCTTCTTGATGTCTTTCTGTTACCTTGTTTTCGCATACAGGAAACAATCGTAATAATCTTCTCCGATACGATGTACTTTTTTCAGGATCCCTTCTTTTTCGTACTTACATTTCTGGGCCACTCGTTCGCTTGCAGGGTTTCGAGTATCCATAAGGATGATAAGTCTCTGTAAATCCAGTTTCTCAAATCCAACTTTCTCAAGCTGTTTTACAGCTTCGGTTGCAATTCCTTTTTCCTGATAATCTCTGTCAATAAAATACCCGATTTCTCCTACCCAAGGTCTATGCTGATCTATTTTGATTCCACAGGCTCCTATAAGTCTTCCATAATAAAGGACGGAATAATTGTACTCAAAGTTAGCTTTTCTTTTAGCTTCATTTAATTGCAGAAAATACTTTTCTTCTTCAAGCGTTTTTATCGGAAATTCGATAAACTCAAGGTTTGTATGTGTTATTATCTCAAGGAAACGTTCGGCATCAAAAAGTTCTTGAGGACGAATTTTTACTTCGGACATAAACAGAGATTGAATTTCCATCCTAAAAAACATTTTCTGGTTCATCTTTTATTCTCAGAAGAGTACTTGTAAATAAATTTGGTTAATAAAAATAAAATATAAGTATAACTCTCATTTAATAGAGAACTGTGGAACACAATATTATGTCTAGAATCCGAGCAGATCTAATTCTGAATCTGGATGAGAACACAAAAGTAAGTTGTTCTCGTTTTTTTAAAGAAGAAATACTCTGCTATGGGGTAAAATCTGTATTTGTAAAAAAAATCGCAAAAAATTATTTTAATGAAATTAAGTCCAAAAATAAAAAAGAGATCTTTTCCCTGTGCGAAGAGCTTTTTCAATCTGATTACTGTGAAGAAGCTTATATTGCAGCTGAATGGGTCTCTCAGGTAAAAAATTATTATTCTGAGGATGATTTCTTTACCTTTGAACGGTGGATTGATAATTACATCAACAATTGGGCAAAGTGTGACACTCTATGTAATCACGCAGTGGGTTCTTTTATAGAAAAATTTCCTGAATATGTGGAAAATCTCAAGGTTTGGGCCTTGTCGGAAAACAGATGGTTAAGGCGATCTGCTGCAGTAACTCTTATTCTACCCGCCCGAAAAGGTGATTTCTTATATAATGTTTTCGAAATCTCCGATATTCTGCTCAAAGACAAGGAGGATCTGGTTCAGAAAGGTTATGGCTGGATGCTTAAAGAAGCAAGCAAACTACATTGTCAGGAAGTCTTCAATTATATTATGAGTAATAAAAATGACATGTCTCGAACAGCTTTCAGGTATGCAATCGAGAAAATGCCAGAAGAACTGAGAGCTAAAGCTATGAAATAATAACGGGAAAACTTACGCTAAGTAATGTAAGTGACTGAAATGAAATGAGTAATGTGTATCAGGGTACTTGTTTCAAATTAATGGAATTTGTTATTTCTGAAATTCTTACAGTAACTAATAACTTAAAAAGTAAATTCTATAAAAGTAGAGAACTGAACTCAAAAAATGTCACAAAAATTTGTGAATGTAGGGAGTAAGGAACTTTTCCGGTACAGTACCCCCATACTGTATCTTTGATCCTTACCCCCAAGTGTTCCCCCTTTTATTCCTGTATTTTTCCTGCAATCAAATTCTGCAGGAACTTTCATACAACTTTTGTCTACGTTACAGTTAAAAGGATCTATTCACAAGTATTTTGTTCTATTTACTCACCTATGGTACGAATTTAACATTTATGATGCTTTTAATAATAACGTTCTCCTCTTATTAATATTCTATGTCTTTTTGTAAAATTGTATTATTAAAAATAGTCTAACCGTATAATAAAGCCGGAAAATAAGAAATTCTCATTTCATTACTTTATCAAAATATATCTACTTTACTTATATAGATGGCTAAATATCTATTAAACAGAACATTTAAATTACAAATGATAAGACCCATCTCTAAATATTGGACCCTTTTTTAAACCTCTAAAATTCAATTTCTGTTTTTTCTGTTACTTTTAGCTGTTATCATAATTTATTCAGGTTAACGAATATTATGTTTGACAGTGAATATAATCTCTGATAGCGAATATAATACCTGATAATGGGTATATATCTGATAGTATGTATCTCTAATAGGGATATAATGTCTATTAGTGAATATATTTTAATATAGTAATCTTTAAACTATTATTCTCTGCTAAGGTTAAAATCATTTAAACAAGAAATTAAATAATTAATGTATAAGTATTATCCAATTAATATATTTTAGACTCATGGCTAAGATTTTTTAAAATAAATCAATGATTAAAATAGGTTTAGGGTAAATCAAAGAGTAAAATTATAAGGTACATGTATGTTGAGAGAAATAATTGACTCAATTTGGATTAGCGTTGTTTATACTATAGCAGTTTTGGCAATTGCTGTAGTTTATATGACCAACTGCAAGAATGCAGGTAGACTAAACGATCTAATTTCTTCATTTGCTTACAGATTGGTGGATGACTTTTAAGTGTGGTAAATTAAATTTTTCAATTAGATAAGATTTCATTACCACTTTTGGATAAGCTCGATATAAATTTTTACGTTGATGAAGTTGTTAGCAAAATTCACTAACTATGAAATCTATAAATAAAAAACAGTTATTAAAAAATGATGGATAAAGGTGCTTTATCTAAACGAGCTTTTATTCTGTAGTTACTCCGTCGAATTCCGCTTCATTGGCTTCGGCTTCTTCTTTTGTTGCACGTACAATTCCTTCTTTGTGGTGCGCTGGCGAATATATTGTATAAAGTTTTAGATCCTCTGTTTTCGAAGTGTTAATGACATTGTGCTGTGCGCCGGCTGGTACAACAACTGCAACTCCGTCACTGAGTTCGTATTCGTTTCTATCTATTATACATTTCCCCTGACCCTGTTCAAAACGGAAAAATTGATCATTTTCTTCGTGTACTTCCATTCCAATTTCTTCCCCAGGTCTGAGGCTCATAAGTACTAGTTGGCTATGCTTTGCAGTATAGAGTACCTTGCGGAAATTACTGTTTTCTAGAGTTTCCTCTTCTATATTTGTAGAAAATCCTTTCATACATTTTGGTTTGTGGTTAATCCTATATAATATTATTCGCAAAAAAACTATTCTAATAATATTTTAATATTTAATATTTTAATTATTATTTATAAATATTTTATCTAATTTATTCATATATACTTCAAAATATATTTTTTCAAAACAATGTCCTTAATTAATGATTTCTCCTAGAAATTTAATAACAAAATTTAATTGTATTAAATGGAGCCTAAATAAAGTACTTCTACAATGGTATCTAAAAACTCGTCATTTTCCTATTTAATTTATAAAGTTTTATTCTGTTTATAGAGCTTAATGACTTTATTTTTAATTTTGTCTTTTCATCTTTTAAGTATGGATGCAAAGATATCGACGTAACTAAAAAGAACTGGATTCTTCTAAAAAAAGAGGTTAATTAAGAGAATATATACAAGCTGAAAAAATTGATTACTTTTTTAAGTTGTATTTGATACTCTGATGCGGCGACTTATTATAGGTAAGGAAAACATATCGCAAACAGTAGAATGTGTTGGATTCACAAAAATTGACCTTTAACTAGAGATAAATGAGATGATGTTTAGGTTTTCTTGAAAATAATTCACAGCAAAAACTATAGTTACCTCATAAAAATAAAAAATGAATTATTGCCCGAAAAATTAAAATATTCGTGAACAGGATAAATTAATAAGTAGACTTAAATAATTTCCTCCCGAATATCTCCTGCTGGTTTTTCGGGTATTATAATTAATTTAAAACTTAAAATATTGAAACGTATCGAAAATGTTAAAAAGGATGTTACATTATCGTGCTTTTAATAACATATAAAGGTAAAAGGAGCAAATAAGACGTCACCACTCGAAATACAAACCTCAGTATGTATATTGTTGCTTTTGTCAATATGTTTCACAATTTTGTGCTGCAGCTGTAAACTTTACGCCTTGAGGTGTTCAAAACATAGTAAAGTGTAAGAATAAGATATGATTTTTATAGCTGGGCAAAATTAACTTTACTCTTTTTAATTATTTATTTTTTATTTTTTGTTATTTCTTGAGTCTTTGTGCCTCCAATTTATTTATGTCACTCCTAAATTTTCTAAGTAAATTTTTGTTTCTTATGAGTCTATCCTAAAACTCAAAATTTGCTTCTCAGACATTCAATTTCATATATTCAACCAAGCTCATGATTGTGAAAACAGTTCCGGAAATTCTCCACAATTAAATAAAGTGGCTTTTGGGATAGGCTTTATAATAAACATGAG
The DNA here is from genome assembly GCA_963727895.1 of uncultured Methanosarcinaceae archaeon. Lineage (GTDB taxonomy): Archaea > Halobacteriota > Methanosarcinia > Methanosarcinales > Methanosarcinaceae > Methanosarcina. The sequence continues at coordinate 62,685 of CAVSHT010000013.1, forward strand.
ATATCAGGTTAAAGTTACCATTAAGTTATTTTATGATACTACTTCAAATATCGATCTATTAAACAGATTTATGTATAGAAAGAGGTTGAAGGTGAACTAAAAAGAACTTGATATGTAAATAAGATATGAAAGAGACTAAAACTAGTTGAGCAAGAATTAATAATGCAGGAATTGAATTTTTTTTAAATATATTTTTATTTATTGTCGTTTAAAACTATTCCCCTTATTTCTAATAATTCAGATAATCTATTCAAAGCATATTTTTTTTCATTTATCGTAATTTGTAACTTATTAACCTCGGCTTCTAACTGCGCGATTTCTATTTTTAGCTGTAGTACTTGCTCTTTAAGAAGGTCATTACTTTGCATTATATCCGTCCAATGACTATGTATTAACCCCTTAACTCAATTATATTACTTATGTATAAATCAATGCGTCTTTACTTTTTAGAATTTACCTTACTGTACTTATACCACCATTATCTGTTTCTCTGTTATATACTTACGGCATCAAATTTCGGTAATGGGCATGAGTTATTGAAAATCGTAAGCATAAGAATCTCTCTACATTTTCCTCAAATACGGAAGATGTACTTGCTTTTTCGGAATTGATCAATAACTCACGGACACGACCAAAATTTCTATCATTAAGAAATCGCGGATAGGATCCGCTAAAACAGGAATTAGAGCTTCTAAATTAGGGCAGATATTTCTCTAAATAGTTAAAAAGGGTTTTCCTGATAGGGGAAGAGAGCTTCTCCTAAACAGGAATTAAAATAGAAATTCTCCTGGCTTCTAAAAGACTTGATAGTATTTAATCAGCCTCATAATGACCAAGACCACTTAATCGGCTGACTGCCGGACCTGTTAAAACGGATGTGAGCAGCGCCATAATAATCAAAGCCACAAATACGTGGTCGTCGATAAGTCCAGCATCCTTTGCGACGGTAGCAAGTATCATCTCCATAGCACCCCTTGCGTTCATGGCAACACCTATGACGGCAGACTGCCTCAGTGGCAGTTTGCTGATCATCAAACCAAGTGTTACACCGAGTATCTTTCCTATACACGCAATAATCAAAACTTCAAGCACCAGGATCAAATCAAAAGATGTCACGAAATCTGCTCGCAACCCTATTGAAACAAAATAGAGAGGGGCAAAAAAATGCATGACAAACTGATGGATCATTTCATGCGCATCATCACGCTTTTCCAGACCTTGAGAAAATGCTAGGCCCACTAAGAAAGCGCCAAACACAGCGTGTATTCCAATCGCTTCGGCACAAGCTGCGGCTAATAGAATAAGGACTGTTGTTATTCCGAGGAATGAACCTGGCCAGGGGAGATTCATCTTCAACCATTTTTGAGCTTTCTGCGCCAGAGTCCGACCTATTGTGAGCATGAAAGCAAATAGCAAAAATACCATAATGAAAGTAATGTAAGGTGGGATATTCATTATGCTCTCAGGTGCGAAATTACTTAATATAAAGGCAAATAACGACCATCCTACAAGATCATCGATAGTTGCGGCGCCGGTAATGATCATCCCTATATCTGTCTTCATCAAATCTAGATCCATAAGGGTTCTGGCAATCACCGGAAGGGCGGATATTGACAGCGCTGTGCCCATGAACATCGCGAAAAATAATAATCTGCCCTGAAAATGCTCCCTCCACATGTCCGGGAACAGGAAAATCATCCCGAAACCCATTATAAATGGTATCAATATCCCCATTAAACTGGCCCAGGCTATGTTAACGCTCCGTTTCTTAACTAGGCTCAGGTTCATCTCCAGGCCTGCTGCGAATAAAAAGAACAGCATGCAGATCTGGATAAGGGCATCTCTGCCCTGGAAAATAACCCCTGATGACGGGAATAGTGAGTTATAAGTGCTTGGACTAAGCCTTCCCAAGATTGTTGGACCAAGGATAATACCACCAAAGAGCTCACCTAGGACCGCAGGAAAACTAAGAATACGCATTACCTGTCCACAAAACAATGCTATAAAAAGCATAATAGCAATCTCTAGGAAAAAGACCATTATCTCTATCGGCGTCATACAACCTTACCTAATTTTTTATATTTACCTTATTTTTAAACATCTTGTAGTGGCTTATCGAATTATTCCTGTACTATTCTCAAAAATGCATTTTCAATGTAGAGCTGTATAATAATTGGATGAATTATCCATAATTTGAGCTTTATAATTATTACTATAATATTAAGTCATTGGTTCTAAGTTAAGCCATTTTTTCGTTTACTACTAAGAATTCCATGTGAATTAATGTCAACTCAAGTTTCAAAGAGAAAAAGAAATTATTCTGGTCATTAATGTTCAGGTGTTGAATATTTAAAAGCCTATATAATTTAGACTTTGTAAATAACCTCTCAAATCCACTATCAGTGGGTTGAAACCGGCAAGTTTATCTAATAAGTGATAATACTTTTTGAATTGTTGTTAACTTTGATTTTTACTTGAATATTGAGGATTTCTACAGAGCCAGAATTTATTAATTCTTTATACTCAATTTTTTGAACCTTGTATTAAACGCAAATCTTGAAACCAGAAACTTAAGGTTTTAAGCCCATTAAAATCAACTCTGATGTCTGTAAGGTTGTAACTTTTTTCGTTTTACAGTATCTTATAGTTAGCTTGTTCTTTCCAATAACTAGGCGTTTTTTATTAAAATGTCGGGATATATATGGTATAAGATTAATATAACGTTATAAGGGGAAGCTTATAATAATAATTAAATTTGATTATTATGAACTTTTATTTTTTTGAGTGATCTTCCGAATGGACAATGCATTTTTGAGAGGGGGAATATCATGTCAGTTAAAATTGAATGGCAAATTTTCACAGCCGAGACCCGGAGCGACGGTACGTGGAATTCTAACAGCCCTGCTCTTGCAGAGTTGCTCAACGCCATAGCAAGCCCGGACAAAATTAAGGAACCTGCTTTAGATATTGAGGATGCAATGGCTCATCTGGCCATCAAAGGATTGCCATATTTTAAAATAACTTCAGTTACTCTTGGAGATAACAGAGGAAAAAGCAGTACTAAAAAGTCCTCAAATACTAATAAAAAGTCCTCAAATACTAATGCTAACATAAATTTCAGTTGAAATCTCATAAAAAAATGTTCATGTATATTCGATTAAAATACGATTGTAAGAAATGTGTTGTTTTTTGCGTTTCTGTAAGGCTTAAAATGTACAGGATAAATGTAAGACAAATAGTAATTTTAATCTTTATTTTCAATTCTATTATTTTTATAAGGTCCTCTAAAAACGATTTATTTTTTCACTGTTATTAGTTTTTATTTTCAGATTAAGCATATATTAGTAGGCTTTATAGAAAATCTATCTTCTCTTCTTCATTCTATTTTTGTAAAAATTCGTTTTCCATTCCCTTACAAATGTTTTTCTGTATTTTCTTTTAATAAGTTATTCAGATAACTTTTCAAAATCTTGAGTATCCTTTTTTATCTATCATTTTTTATTAAGTATATAAATTACGATACTTTTTTATTAAACAATAGGAATAGGATTTCCTTTTCTTTCGCAATACTTATATATAATGACAAGGAATTACTTTGCTGGTGATATGATTCAGGGCTATTAGACGGATAAGATAGGCTTGAAATAGAGTTAACTATCAAAATTTAATCTTTATGAAAATTTCAATTATATGTTGTTCTTTCAACCTGTCTTTATAAAATAGTATCATGTCGCTGACCGCCTATTATTAGGCCCAAATGGATATTAAGGAGTCTATTGAATGCGAAAAAAAATAAATGGGTTATTTGTTAGTTTATTGATACTATTTATTTTGGTCGTTGCTTTTCCGGCAATAGTGCTGGCGGACCAGCAGGCAGACCAGCAGGCAGACCCTACAGGGGCTAGTACGAATTATTCCAGCTATGTAGCGTCGAGCACTGGCGGTGCACCTTCTTTAGCAGACGTGACCAGTGCTGTAGGACATAACAGCGTAGCTATAAATATCGTGTGGACATTGCTCGCGGGTTTCCTTGTTATGTTTATGCAGGCTGGATTTGCAATGGTCGAGACGGGATTCGTCCGTGTGAAGAATGTTGCGCATACGATGGCTATGAACTTTCTTGTGTATCCACTTGGTATGTTAGGGTTCTTCGTGACGGGTTTTGCCATCATGTTTGGAGGCGTCGGCCCACTGGCAACGCTGGGAGGTTATACAGGGCTTAACCATGAATTTACTATTACCCTTTTAGGTCATCAGTTCGGGCTCTTCGGAATGACTGGATTTGGGCTGATAGGCACTTATGATGTGGGTGTATTCGCCTTATTCTTATTCCAGATGGTCTTCATGGATACGACCGCGACGATTCCTACTGGAGCTTTGGCAGAACGTTGGAAGTATTTGAATTTCTGTATAATGGGATTTGCTATTGGTGCCTTTATATACCCGCTTTTCGGTAACTGGGTATGGGGCGGAGGTTGGCTTGCTCAGCTTGGTGTTAATTTTGGTCTGGGTCACGGTCATGTGGATTTCGCCGGTTCATCAGTAGTACATATGACTGGAGGAGTAATCGGACTGGTAGGTGCATGGTTAATCGGACCGCGTATCGGTAAGTATAATAAAGACGGTTCCGTTAATGCAATACCAGGTCACAGTATCCCTATGGCTATAATCGGTACTTTCATCCTCGCTTTTGGATGGTTCGGTTTCAATGCAGGCTCAACCATGGCAGGTGGAGATCTGAGAATAGCCATGGCAGCCACAAATACTATGTTAGCTTCAGCTACCGGTGCTATTATGGCTACTGCATGGATGTGGGCTGTTCGCACGAAAAAGCCGGATCCAGGTATGGCATGTAACGGTATGTTGGCAGGACTTGTAGCTATCACTGCACCCTGTGCATTCGTCAACCAGATAAGTGCCGCAATTATTGGTCTTGTTTCGGGTATTCTTGTAGTCGAATCTGTCTACTTTGTTGAGAGAAAATTAAAAATCGATGACCCAGTTGGTGCTGTCTCTGTACACATGGTCAATGGTGCATGGGGTTGTCTTGCTCTAGGTCTATTTGCAGACGGCAGCTATGGCGCTGGATGGAATGGTGTGCCTGGAACCGTTACTGGTTTATTATATGGTCAGCCTCTCCAGTTTGTGGCTCAATGCATTGGTGTAGCTACCAACTTTATTGTGGTTGGTATACTGTCGTTTGTCATCTACAAGTTGATTAACCTCATCACTCCAATGCGTGTGAGTGCCGAGGTTGAGATTGATGGACTTGATGTTCCTGAAGTAGGATGTCCGGGTTATGTTGGCGATAGTCCTGAGACCGGAATGAATAAGAGCTCTGAACCAGTACATATGCATGAGTCAGTAGGGGTAGTGGCCGAAGCCAAAAAGGATGGATCTGCATGAAGAAAATAGAAGCAGTTGTTAGACCCACAAAGCTTGAAGAAGTAAAAATCTCGCTCGAAAATGCCGGCTTCTGTAGCCTTACCATTGTCGACGTAAAAGGTCGTGGTCAGCAAAAAGGCATTATCCAGCAATGGAGAGGGCAAGAGTATAGGGTTGACACTCTACCGAAGGTAAAGGTTGAGTTGACAGTAAATGATGAAGATGTAGATAAAGCCATTGAAGCTATTGTTAGTTCCGCAAGGACCGGCAATATTGGTGATGGTAAAATCTTTGTTTCACCCGTTGAAAAGGTTTTAAGGATCAGAACCGGTGAAACAGATGGAAAGGCCGTTTAAGGCCTTTCTTTTTTAAATTTATTTAAGAGGCGCTACTCATAAAAACCAGTTTGGAATTGTAGCCAAATATTGGATAATTTATTCAGTGTGATTTCTTATCAATTACTACTTTTTTCTATACTGTTTGCCCATTTAGGCTGCAATCCCATTTCTGCTTATGTATTCTTAATTTCCTGTACAAAATGTCCATTTTTAGTTTTGGGGTCTATATTTATTAGCATTGTATCCATAGCTTCTTTAAAGAGATATTTTTATCTCATATTCATTACTCCTGATGGTAACTCAATAAGGCAATAGTTTTTTCAGATCTTCAAGCGTTTCTCCTCTTGGTGGAGACAACTTCCTCCAGCATATATTCTTTATATGCAAAAAAGATACGACTGTAGTATCTGATTATTATCTGATTATAAATATCTATGAAGCATTTGATTGAAATATCAACTAGAACAATTTAAAATCTGTTTTAGCCAAAAATGAATAGCAGGAATTTTAAAATCCAGCTTAATTGAATATACAAAAAAGCCTGAAATTAACCCTACGAATATATATTTCTTAAAGTTATTTGACACGTCGAGTATACGCGGATCTCTTAAAACTTTCTCCCGTTGTTTTTTTCTCAAAAGAATTATATCATATAAATCCCAACTATGTTAAACTCTTCATTATTACAAATCCATCTAATTGTGTTAAACTCAAACAGAGATTGAGGTTTTAAAAATGACAGAAAAAATCGGAATTCTGGCTATCGGCCACGGGAGCAAGCTACCTTACAACAAGGAAGTCGTTACTCAGATTGCAAATTATATAGCCCAAAAACACTCTGATATCGTCATCAGAGCTGGCTTTATGGAAAATAGTGAGCCAACACTTGAAGAAGCAATTGCAGGTTTCTCAGGCACTGGTGTGACAAAAATTGCAGCAGTACCGGTTTTCCTGGCTTCTGGAGTACACATAACAAAGGATATACCTGAGCTCCTTAGTCTGGATGAACAGGGCTGTGGTACTCTGGAAATTGATGGAAAAGCAATTCCTATATGCTATGCAAAGCCTCTTGGAGCCGATGAGCTTATCGCTGACCTTGTGTTCAAAAGGGTTGAGGAAGCCCTTTAAATTCATAGCGAGGTCCGGTTTTTCATGGGCCTATCTCAGAAAAATATCGTCGTGCTAGACCTAACTCACGGCGGTATTCCCATAGCAAAAAAACTTGCAGTTTCTGGAAATAAAGTAACGGGGATAGACGTCTATGGGACAGTCAAGCCTGAAAAACTGCTTGAACTTAAAGAGAAGTATGGGATGCACTGTTCAAAAATCCCTATCTCTGAATCAGGATTCGACTTCATTATTGCACCTGTACACCTTGATTTTGCTTATCCAATGCTTGTTGAAGCCAGATCACAGGAAAAAACTATCCTTTCGCATCACGAAATTGTTGGAGAAATTCTCAAAGCCGATCCAAGGCTTTCAGGTATAAAAACGGTTGAAGTTACAGGAGTAAAAGCAAAAACAAGCACTGCATCCCTCCTTGCCGATATGCTCTCCAGACAATTTGAAGTAGTGTTGCATACTTCACGGGGACTCGAATACTGGAAAGCAGGTATTTCTTCTCTTATTTATAAGGGCTTGAGCATAACTCCCGGAAGTATTCTGGTTGCAGTTGAGAAAACTTTCGAAGCCGGATTAAGACCCGATTTTTTTATCTTTGAAATATCAATCGGCGGCACTGGTACTGCTGATTTAGGGATTCTTACAACTCTTTCTCCAGATTATGGGATTGCAAACAATAAAGCCCTTGCAAGTGAAGCAAAGCTCCAACTCATCAGAAACGCAAAGTCTGGTAGTACGCTTTTAATTAATTCACAGGCCGAAAAAGCACTTAAAGCTGCAAAAGAGATTCAGGTGAAAAGTCTAACTTTCAAAGATCCGTTCAATGAAGATGTTTCCGGAACTTCAACCAAAACAGCCGATTTTGTGCTGGAAACAAGGTCTGAGCCTTCATCTCTATCAGTCTCTTCAGAATTACCAATTTCTTCAGGATCACCAATTTCTTCAGGATCACCAATTTCTTTAGGATCATCAGATTCATCAATGTCAACCAGCTTATCAGACTCATCAATTCCATCAAGCTTACCAGATCTCAGAGCTTCTCCTACATCTTCAGGTTATAAGATTCACTTTATACATAGTGGAAATAAAATTTTTTCAGCTTTCCTGTGTCCAGGATATAATATTTCGGCTTACAGAACTGCCTTTGTTGCAGCTTCAGCAGCTGCCCTCGAACTTGGAATTAAACGTGAAGCTGTTATTTCGGCAATTGAGGATTTCAGGGGACTTTCCGGCAGGATGCAGGAAAAGGAAGTGGACGGGATCTTCCTTATAGACAATTCCAATTCCGGTATGGATATTCTCTCGGCTGAAAAAGCTCTTGACTATGCCTTACTTAAGAAAAAGGACGAAAAAAAAGATGGTGTCATCCTCGTTTTAGGAGAAGAAGCTTCTCAGGTCTGTGAAGGACTTCCTCCTCAATCTGTGCAGTGCTTTGTAGATAAATTTGGTACTAAATGCAGACAAATTATACTGGTTGGAGAACGGATGGGAAAAGTAATTGGAAAAAACCTTTCTTATGCACGGAATCTCCCTGATGGGCTCTCTAAAGCATCTGAATTGGCAGGAGTCCACGACATAATAATTTCTTCTGTAAAATGCTTCCGTTAAATACCTCTCTCTACTTAGTGTTCTTTGAAGATGTTGATGATTAATGAGGGATTAATGGGGAATCAGATAAGTACAAATTACTACGAAATTAATCAAAAAATACCCGGAAATTCAATAATTATCTAGGAGCTTTTGACCGAGATCTAAAATTCGGATAAGGCTTTACCAATATTAACAGGTTAAATTCAGTCTTCAGGTTTCTGCCCGGATTTATGATACAATTTTATACAGGCTCTTTCAATCTGTATTCGTTTTCATTACTTGCCCATTACTTGCTTTAATTTCAACTGATCGTGTTTCTTTATCTCAATCGATATACTTAAAGGATTTAAAAATTCTAAACGAAATTCAATTTATCATTCTTATATTATCTAAATAAGAGGATTTATCATGGCTGGAAAAGAGATTTCAATCATTCACCCCCGCCCAAGTTCTATAGTCGCGGCTCTTTACACTCTAAGAGACTTAAATGTTGATGTCGCTATTCTGCATGGACCTCCTGGTTGTTCCTTTAAACATGCAAGGCTGCTTGAAGAAGACGGTATACATGTCGTTACCACAGGCCTTGATGAAAATAATTTCGTTTTCGGAGGGCACGACAGGCTTGTAGAACTGATAAACAAGTCAGTGGAACTTTTTAACCCTAAACTTATAGGGGTAGTAGGAACTTGTGCCAGTATGATTATTGGTGAAGAAATGCATGACGCTGTACTTGAAGCAAATCCCGATGTCCCGGTAATTGAAGTTGAAGTGCATGCAGGTTATCACAATAATACAAAAGGAGTGCTCTTTGCTCTGGAGTCAGCACTTGATGCTGGAATTATTGACCATAAAGAGTTCGAACGTCAGGAATACCTCCTTGAAAAGGCTACAGATGTGGAAAAAAGATTTGGGGCTGCAAGCAGAGAATACCTGGCTCCATCTCGCGGAGATGTCAAATATAAAGCTGCAAAGCGTGTTATTCAGCTCCTCAAGGAAGGCAAGAAGGGTCTTGTCATCATGAACGCTAAAAAAGAAACCGGATACATGTTTGCAGACATCACCCTTGCAGTAAACGAGGTTGCAGAAAGTCTCGGAAAAAAAGAAAACCTTATTAATATGGCAAATATCGACCCAATGCTCGGACTTCCCAGAGTAAGGCAGCATGCCGAATATATAATGAGAGACTTCAAAGCAAATGGGGTTGAAATGCATGAAATCATTGGCGGCATGGATGAATATCCAATTGCAGGAGAAAAGGTCAGCGAATTGATTAAGGAAAAATATAGTGACTTCGACTTTGCGGTAATTTCGGGCGTTCCTCATGCAATTCCTATGGAACACATAAAAAATATGGAACTTATTTCGATTACCAATGGTCCTAGACAGGTTTTACCTTTAAAGGAAATGGGTCACAAGTATGTGTTGGTTGAAATTGACCTCCACCCAAAAACTCTAGGAGTTAGTGAAATCGTGGAATCCGAGTTTGGGGCTACTTTAAGGGAAGTTGCAAAGGAAAACTAAAAAATAAGAACGGGGAAATCAGGAGGAAGATCCTTTGACAAAGCAAAAGATCATCGCAATCTATGGAAAAGGCGGGATTGGCAAATCGAGTACAGCTTCAAATGTTGCCGCCGCTTGCGCTGAGGCAGGAAAAAAAGTCATGATCATAGGCTGTGATCCTAAAAGTGACTCATCAATCACTCTGCTTGGAGGCAGGAGAATTCCAACTATTCTCGACCTTCAGCGTGAAGGTGTAGATATACAGGAAAAAGATGTAGTCTTTGAAGGATATGCAGGTGTCAAATGTGTGGAAGCAGGGGGTCCGGAACCAGGAATAGGGTGTGCAGGGCGAGGAATTATTGTTGCCATCCAGAAATTGAAACGTATCTCAGGAGATCTCTTAAAAGAGCAGGACTTAATCATTTACGATGTACCTGGAGACATAGTCTGCGGAGGATTCGTTGCCCCTGTAAGGAAAGGTTTTGTAAATGAGATTTATGTCCTTACTTCTGGAGAGTACATGCCTCTTTATGCAGCAAATAATATCTGCAAAGGTCTTTTGAAGATAGGAATGCCTCTCAGTGGAGTAATCTGTAATTCCAGAAACGTGAGCAGGGAAGAAGAAATTGTTGCAAAGTTTTCTGAGGAAATCGGCAGTCAACTAATGGTTTTTATTCCAAAGAGGCAGTCAGTTCAGGATTGTGAGAGAGAAGGTTACTCTGTAATGGAAAAAGCACCTGAATCTGATATTGCGGAAATCTACCGCCAGCTTGGAAAAGCGATCCTTGAAAACAATAACAAAGTCACAGCAGGTTTTCTAAGTGATGAAAGGTTAAGGGAATTGACAAAATAAACTAAAATCACAGACAATAAGGAAATTGGCCGGATAAACAAATATTGGCGGTCAAGTTGCGATAGAAGTTACGATGGCAATAAACTGCAAAGTAAATTAGCCGTATAATTGCCGCAAAAAATTGATCAGGGGTATCGAAAAATGCTTAATGAAAAGCAATCCTCGGCAGGGAATATTCCAAGGATTCTCATTTCCGCAGACCGTTCTTCTTCAGGCAAGACAACAATTTCTATGGGTTTGATGGCTGTTCTCGTTTCAAGAGGATATAAAGTCCAGCCCTTTAAGGTCGCTTTGGACTATATCGACCCTAGTTATCACACTGAGATAACTGGCAGGTTCTGCCGGAACCTTGACGGTTATCTGATGGATGAAAATGGAATTCTGGATGTTTATACCCATGCCTGCGAAACCGGTGATAAAGCAGACATTGCAATTATCGAAGGAGTTAGGGGGCTTTACGAAGGTTTTGAAAGCTTAAGTGATATCGGAAGCACTGCTCAGATTGCAAAGATTCTCAATTGCCCTGTAATTTTCGTAATCAATGCTCGGAGCATTACTCGTTCAAGTGCTGCACTCGTCAACGGATACAAAAACTTCGATCCAGATGTGGACATTGCGGGAATTATCCTTAATAACATCGGAAGCCGTCGCCATGCCGAAAAAGCAAAAGAGGCTATCGAATATTATACAGGCGTTCCGATCATAGGAATCGTTCCGAGAGATCCTTCTATGCAGATTTCTATGCGTCATCTCGGGCTTATGCCAGCTCTTGAAGGTCGCAGAAGGCTTGGAGACGGAGACTTTGAAGCCCGCCTTCATGTCATTGAAGAAATTATCAACAAAGGAATCGATATTGATCACTTTCTGCAAATTGCAAACAACGTAAAACCCCTGAAAAGTCCTGAAAATAGCGTTTTTTCGATTACCTCTGATGCGGTAGATAAACCAAAAATAGGTGTCGCCTTTGATGAGGCTTTTAACTTCTACTATCGCGATAACATTGATCTTCTTAAACTTGCAGGGGCAGAAATAGTTTACTTCAGTCCTGTTAAAGACTCTGTTCTCCCTGAGGTTGATGGACTCTATATCGGAGGCGGTTATCCTGAAATTTTTGCAGCCGAACTTGAAGCTAATGAGTCAATGCGTCAGAACATCAAAAAGGCTTCCACTGCTGGCATGCCTATTTATGCCGAGTGCGGTGGGCTTATGTACCTTACAGAAAAAATAAGTACAGGCGTTTCTGGAAAAGGCACTTATCACGATGCTTCAATGCCGGAAGCTACATATGAAATGGTTGGAGCTCTCCCAGGGCATACTATTATGGGACATACAAGAGTAGTAAGTTACAACATCGGCACCCTTAATCAGGACTGTCTTCTAGGAAAAAAAGGCAACAGTTTCAAGGGACATGAATTCCATCATTCTGAAATAAGAGGTATTCCTGAAGATGCTGAGTTTGCAATCACTCTTTCGAGAGGAACAGGTATAAAGAACGATAAGGACGGCCTTATCTCTGGAAATACCCTTGGCTCTTATGCTCACCTTCATGGAGTTGCATACAGGGAACTTGCAAGTTCATTTGTGAAGGCTGCAAGAACGTTTCGGGATTCCAGAATTCGTCCGTGACGTATGTGATTTTTTTCTTGTTTTTTCTTTACTACTTTTTTAATATATCCAGTCATTTTTATAACGTGAGATGCTTTCTTAATAAATGCTGATACACAAACAAAGATTTAGCATTCTACAATCAACCTTTAAGATACGTTTTAGACTACGAGCTTAGGTCTTTGAAGGTCGAAAAAGCAATATTATATTAAATCAAATTATAATAGGTTAAGTTACAATAAACTTGATTATAAAGAACTATTTTATGAAAATTTCAATTCAGAAAGCATGCTATAAAAAATTAAGTCACAATAAACTAGATAACAAATCAACTTATAACCAATAAACTAGATAACAAATCGACTTATAACCAATAAACTAGATAACAAATCAACTTATAACAGATCATAGTTATAGTTAAGCCAGATCATTAAAACAACTTGTTTTTATTTATTTTCTTTTAAGGTGAATCTATTGAAAACGCAACTTAAAGAAGACCGGGTCCTTGGTGGAAAGGAAGCGGTAGCTGAACTTTACAAAACTGGTTATTTCGGGCGCCTCAAACGGGAAGGGCTTGAATTTTCACTTGTTGAAGCTGCTTTTCTTCTTTCCAGGGGAAAGCTCGAGATCGAACTCGAAGGCAAACTGCTTAATTTCAAAGACTTTTTCGAGCAGGCTTCTTTGAGGCAGCCGAATTTTGAACTAAAATACATAGTTTATAAGGACCTTAAAGAAAGGGGCTATTATGTTCAGCCATCAGCTACGGATTTCCGTGTATATCCCAGAGGCAGTCATCCCGGCAAAAGTTCAGCAAAAATTTTTGTCCATGTTCAGTCTGAAAGGCAGCTTTTACCTTTAAAGCTTCTTCAGGAGTCGGTCGCCTCGGCAGAAAACGTTCATAAACAATTTATCCTTGCTGTAGTAGATGAGGAAAGTGACCTTACTTTCTATGAGGTTAAAACTGTATTTCCTGAAGGCGCCATGTCTGAGCTTTATCCTGCAATCAAAACTGATGCCACTTTTCTTGAAGACAGAGTAATAGTTTGGGATGATCAGGCTTCGGAAACTCTGTATTCTAACGGCTTTTATGGAAAAATGCTGGATTCTGAAAGGCTGCAGCTCTCTCTAGTAGAATCTCTTTACCTTTTTTCACGAGGAATAATAACGGTTAAGGACAGGAAAGGTAAAGTTTTTTCATTTGACGCGTTTATTGAAAAAGCCTCGGAGATTGAAAGTTCTTTCCTGAGAAAATACAATGCATATAAAAATCTCAGAGATTCAAGGCATGTAGTCAAAACCGGTTTCAAATTTGGGACTAACTTCAGAGTATACAGAAAAGTTGAGTCTCTTGAAAAAATTCCTCACTCGGAATACCTTGTAAATGTCATCCCTGAGGATTTCGAGTTCAGGCTTCCAGTTATGTCTGGAGCTGTCAGACTTGCAAACAGCGTAAGAAAAACAATGATTTTTGCAGTCGAGAAAGGGGAAAAAATCGAATACCTGGACATCAGCCGAACGAAAATGTGAGATCCTGATGAGGTTATTAGTCTAGCCGAACGAAAATGTGAGATCCTGATGAGGTTATTAGTCTAGCCGAACGAAAATGTGAGATCCTGATGAGGTTATTAGTCTAATATTCTAACTGGTATTCTAATCAAGTATCTAGAAGGCATCTTTCCTTGCTGTTAACATTTTTTAATTTCATAAAATTGAATTTTCAGCCGAGGGTAAGTATATGTGGGACATTATTGCAGTAGATATTTCTGGCAGGCACAGGATTAAAGGAGGTTACTATATGGTATGTGCAGCAGCAGCACTTACGGTTTCAGCTAATTATATTGAAAAGATCAACCAAGTCAAAATCTTGCCTTTCTGGTTAAAAAGGTCTCCTGGTCTGCTGGATATTGTACAGTTAATTGAAGATACGGCTGACCAGCTTTCCTTTGAGGGTACGATTGTGGCAGAAAAGGGTGATATGTATAATAAACCCATATGGGTGACTGAAAGCATGTTTTCCAGAGCTTTCAAGTATCAGGAATCAATTGCTGAGAGGCGGTCGATTGAGCTTGTGCATCATATTTCCCTGAGTTCCCGTAATTTATTGATAAAAGAACTTCAAATCGAGGCATGAAAATTTCAGCAGAAAAAAAATTTGGTAACGGGAGTAAAGTAATTCTCGTTAAAAGAACAGTTCCCAATTCTGATTCTGAACGTGAGGAGTATCTCTTTCAGGAACTCCGAGAACTTACAAAAGCTGCAGGTTACTTGCCGGTTGGTGAGCTTGAGCAAACCAAGTATCCAGATTCAAAATACCAGCTCGGCCGGGGGAAAATCGAAGAACTTGCCGAACTTGTGAGTAATAAGGGTGTAGAAAAAGTAATTTTCTATAACAGACTTTCTACAACCCAGCTTTTCAATATTTCGGAAATTTGCAGATGTACGATTATAGATAAATTTCAGCTTATCCTCGAGATTTTTGCAAAAAGGGCAACTACCCACCGTTCAAAACTCCAGGTAGAACTGGCAAAATTGAGGTATGAGGTTCCAAGGGCAAGAGCTGTCGTTTCTCTTTTTACAAAAGAAGAAAGAGCAGGATTCATGGGTCTTGGAGACTACGAAGATTCTTATGAACAGGACCTGAAAAAGAGGATCACAAGAATTCAGAATGAACTTGAATCTGCAGAAAAAGATGATGAGTCTCTAAGGGCTTTAAGGCACAGGAAAGGTTTTTCTTTAATTTCCCTTGCAGGATATACAAACGCCGGAAAAAGCACTTTTTTCAACGCTATTGTAAATGAAAGTGTTGAAGCAAAGGATATGCTTTTTACAACACTTGTTCCTCTTACTCGCGCTCTGGATCTTGGAGGGAGAAAAGCTCTTCTCACCGATACCGTAGGGTTTATAGAAGATCTTCCTCACTGGTTGGTTGATGCCTTCAAGTCTACTCTGGACGAGATTTTTCTCTCGGATCTTATATTACTGGTCGTGGATGTAAGTGAAAAACCAGAGATGATCCTGCAGAAACTTTCAACATCTCATGACACTTTATGGGATCGTATTCAGGGAGTTCCTATCATTACTGTGCTTAACAAGGTCGATATGGTTGAGGAATCTGAATTTGAAGGTATTATGGGGAAAATAGGTTACATGGCTCCGAATCCTGTATTTGTTTCGGCAAAAAAAGGTACAGGTATGGATGCTCTAAAAGCCGAAATAATCAAAAATCTTCCTCCTTGGTGTTTTTGTTCCCTTTCTCTTCCTAATTCGGAAAAAGGAATGTCGGTTCTCTCCTGGTTGTATGAAGAAGGAATCGTACACAGGGTTGAATTCGGAGAACAAATCTTTGTGGATTATGAAGCTAGGACCGAAATTATTAATCGTGTATACGCCCTCCTTGAACCTCAAGAAGCTTAAAAAAGTTTCTTTTGATCACACTTTTTTAAAGTTTGTTTCACGCCCTTTTTGAGCCTTAAGAAGTTTAAAAACAACTATCTGGTTATTTTCATGAAATTCGTTATATGATTTACTTGAAACTCCAGAAACTCTTTCTTAAGAGTAAAAAGCTTTTTTAATTTTATAAAAACTACTGGATTATTAACAGAGCATTTTCTAATATCTTTTTATCAGAGGGTTTTTGCATGATCTCAATATTGTTCGTATGAGTACGAAAGATTCTATCCAAAAGTTGTTTGTTTACATGCGAACGGGCGTCTGCTGAAGACATCAGACCCTCCTAATATCCTAAACTATACCCTTAAAACTAGATTTTTGCTATGTTTCTGCCCGTTCGTAAGTCCTCCTTCTTTTAATTTTTTAATTTCAATAATGATATTTTTCGTAAAAAATGAACTGATTATTATTCTGTATTCTATTACATATGCAATTACAGACAGATTCTGAAAATATTTTTCTAATTTTTTTCAGCTCATTTCTTTTTCATTTCAAAATTTATATAAATCCATTTCTCCTTCTCCTGTTATCATGAAATTTGATCTACACGTACATTCCGAGTATTCAAAAGACAGTAAGTCAAGTCACGATGATATCCTTAAAATCGCAATTAAAAGAGGTCTCGATGGATTTGCTATCTGTGACCACGACACCGTAGAAGGTGGGCTTGCCTGTGAAAAAAGAGCTATGGAGCTTGGACTTGGAATTACAGTCATTCCAGGTGTGGAGGTTACGTGTTCAAAAGGGCATATCCTCGTTCTCGGAATTGACCAGAATATTGAACCTTTTCTGAGTCCAGAAGAAACGATCAGGAGAGCCAGAGAGCTTGGGGGCACGGTTATTATTCCTCACCCATTCAAGAAAAGTTCTCACGGAATTGGAAGCTTCGAAGGGCTTGATATTGATGCCGTTGAAGTATTTAATTCGCGCTGCCTTTTCAATAAACCTAACCGGAAAGCTGCAACTGAGGCAAAGAGACTTGGATTTCCAGGTGTTGCAGGAAGTGATTCCCATATTCCTGAAATGGTAGGTCAGGCATACACAGAGATCGATGTGTCGGAAAATACTCTCGAAGCAGTACTGAATGCGATCCGTGAAGGAAAAGTTGCCCCTGCGGGAAAAAATACTCCTACATCCATAATTCTTAAACAGATGTCAGGCAGTGCTAAGCGAAAAATTAAGAAAAAACTGTTTCATAAATCCTGAATTTTAAAAATTACAGTGCCGAGTTTACAGACGGATATGGTGCTGGATATAATGCTGGAAATAAATTATGTGGTTTCTGAACAGGCTAATGAGCAATGCTTTTTGTGACTATTGTGCCAAAAGTTCTGTAAAATTGCAAATCTCAAGAGTTATTAGGTAGAAAATCTCACATTGGCAGATCAATTTTCTCAATAGTACGCAAAAACTTGACTTCAAATTTACATCAAATTTGGAACACTGTCAAATTTAAAAAGTAGTATATATTACCAATACTATATTTAGATGGTAAAATATGGATCTCAAAATCAGTAGATACACCTTATTAGTAGGAGCGGGGTTTACTAAAAATTTTGGAGCGCCGATTGCTTCTGAAATGTGGAACCTGATAGCTAATAATGAAATACTCCAATATCAAAAAAGGATACTAAAATTAATACAGTATGACGATAGTGGTCATAGCTTTGAGTCACTCTATCATTTTGTGATAGAAGGTTTTGAAGATAAAAATGGATTATTTGGTGAAAAAAATAAGGCATTGTTACTTAACTATATCTAGTTCTTTATTTCTTTATTTCATCAATAGAAGAACCGAGTACTTTAGCATTTCAAGACTTTTTTATAACACTTTGTCTTTCGTCTCAACCTTGCTAGAAAATGCCTCAATATGCTGTTATATCCTTCAACAGTATACGTTTCTGCTTTTGATTGAGTATGGATCTTTTCTGGAAGAAACTTTGCATATGCTCTCCAGTGATCTGTCATCACTTCTCCAATCTCTTTTTTCTTCAATTTTTCCCAGAGTAGTTTTCCAGTTTCCGTTCCTCTGCTACCAAAAGAGCAGTTGATGAACTTTTTCCCAACTCTATCAACAGCAATCCAGATCCAGCAATATTTTTTTTGTTACCGATGTAAGTGTGCATCTCATCCATTTCAACAATAGATATCTCATTTTCACTTTTTAGGTTCTCTAACTCCTGACCAAATTTCTTTATCCATCTTTGGACAGAAACATGACTCACCCCTAAAAATCGTCCTATTAAGCGAAAGCCCAATCCTTCAAGATAGAGTTGTAAAGCCTGTCTTTTTACAGAAGCGGAAAAAGCAGTTGATTTTAGCTCTACTGTATAGTTATATCCACAATCATGGCATTTGTAACGTTGACGCCCGCCAACTATACCATTCTTTTTGTAATTAGAACTATTGCATCTGGGGCAGTTCATGAAGAAATATAAGTTATAAGCATATATATCTATTTGAAGAAATATAAGTTATAAGCATATATATCTATTTTTGTTTACCACTGCCAATAATAAATATATAATATTTACAAGTGAAGAAAAAGAAGCTATGGAAAAAGCTCTTCTCTTTGCATATGAATATATTGATGAAATACTTATCACATATATAGAGGAACAAAGCCATAAAAATGAACTTACAAATGTTTCTCGTTTCACTTCTAGTTTTCTAAATAATGAAATCTTTCTACCTTCTGACGATAAAGTCTTTAAAACTTCTGATAATAAAAATTTTGTGGTTGCTCCAGACAAAAATAAAATAGCTTTTATCTTTTCGCTCAATCAAGATTTGTTTTTTGAACGAGCTTTTTCAAAATATAACAATGTCAAACTTTATCGCCCATGGGTTAAGAATGAAAATTGGGCTGGAGACGGAAATAATAAAAAATTAACAGATTATAACTTATGTGAGCTACCTAATAAAAACGAACTATATGACAAAGAAAGTTTATCAAAAGGAAAGCATCTCCTACTAAAACTTCATGGTTCATATGACTGTATCTATCCCAATGGTTCAAGAGCAATGATTATTGGGAAAGATAAATAATCTCAAATTCAGAAAGAACCCCTATTAAACCTTTATTTTGAACTTTTTAAGACACCAATTTCGCATGGACAAACCTGTCTTATTATAGTAGGATCTGTTTTTGGAGATTCGCATATTAATAGGGAACTTGCTAGAGCAGTTAAATATGGATTAGAGATATATATTCTTTCACCAAAACCACCACAAGAGTTTAAAGAAGAATTATCTAAAAGACTTAAAAAATCGGAAGATACTATAACTATATTTAATGGTATTTCGGGTTACTTTCAAGTAAAAAATATTCTATCAAATGAAGCTAACGGAAATGAAATGGAAACACTAATTAACAACATCTCTCTTCATGATTTCTTTTGGGATAAACTCGTTTCAAAACTACCTCCAAACATCCTAAACTAATGGTTAGAGCGAAAGAACAAAAAAGCGAAATTTTATGAAAATATTTGCTTTTGATCTAAAAACATAAATAGTTGAAAAACAGTAAATGGTTGTAATACAAATAAAGTCAATTAAATTACTTGGCATTGATACTTAAACATAGTTATATATTATTAGAAAGTATATTTCTGCATGAACTGCCCAAAATGTAATATAGTCACCACTTTAAATAATGCGACATTTTATGTTTAAATGTATGTTTCTCCCAAAATTCATTCATTTCTTCCTTTAATGCTTCAATATTTTTAAATGATTTTATTGACGTTAAGTTTTCTCTTGTCACTTTCCAACAGTATTTTGTTGGGTTCCTATCTGGAGTAGCTGGAGGGAAAAATATTATTTTCAACCAATGCTTATTATTTTGATAAAATTCCTTTGCCTTTGCTGATCTATGCCATGTAGCTCTGTCCAGTAAAAGAAATATCCTTGCCCCTATATCTCTTTGAAACTTGATTAATGATTTTAAGTAAGAGTCTGTATTCTGTGTAATTCCTAAATCATACCAATAAAACTCTCCATTTTCAGTGTACAATCCTCCAATATTGATTTTTGCTTTTGAACCACTTGTAAATTTAATAGGTTTTGAGCCCTTTATTGCCCAACATCTTGATCTATTTGAATCCACACAAAAATTACTTTCATCATGAGTAACGAATAAATGATTAGGGTTTAGTGATCTGTTTTTTGGACTTCTCTTATAAATTATTTTTTAAGCACTTCATTTCTTCTTTTAGATTGAGGTCGATATGTGATTTTTCTCAACCCTAAATTTTTTAAAATTTGTCTCATTCTTGATTTGGAATAAGATACTCCAAATTTTTCCTTGACAAATTGAACTGCATCTTTTGTTTGCCAACCACGAGAATAAACATCATCTGTTGGTATAGGTTCTAAAAATGCCTCTCTTAACTCAGATAATTGTTCTGTAGTTAAAAAAGACTTGATTCCTCGACCAGGTTTACATTTTAGGCTAAACAAACCGTCGGTTTCAGCTCGTTTTATCCAGCGATGAACAGTTGAACGGTGAACTGAAAAATCGTCGGCAACTTTAGCGGGACTCAAACCATTTTTGACCAATAATAAGGCTTGAAGTTTAATCTGCTCGTTTTTGTTACAGGAATTTATGATAGCTGTAGAAATATCAAAAGTTGTAAACATTTCCAAACTCATATATAATATTATATACTAATTTCAGGTATAATAATGTTGCAGTAAATACAGAGGTGACTATAGATACTGCTATTCCATTAGGGATAGTTATCAACGAAATTGTTTCAAACTCCTTTAAATATGCATTTTCCGGCAGGGATAAAGGAGAAATCAGAATTAGACTTCACATAGAGGAAAAAGGAGAGAGCAAGAGTGAGGAATTTGCGAGTACCACTTATGTTCTATCCGTCTTAGACAATGGCATCGGTATACCCGAAGACCTTAAGATTGAAGACCTTGACAGCCTGGGGCTTCAGATTGTAACTTCTCTTGTCGACCAGTTAAATGGAGAACTTCAACTGAATAGAGAAAATGGAACAGAATTCACTATAAAGTTCAATGTAACAGAAAAAGATACTCAGACATCAGTGCCAGTCTCTCAACTTCAATTAGTTGATAATGATTAATCCATTTTGTATTTGGTTAAGAGATTACGAGCCTATCCAAAAAGTCAAAAACAGTGTATTTATGGTACAGCGTATTTGTAGTTAGAATCGATCCATGACCTTGTATCCACTCTTTTATTCCCAAAGAGTCCTATTTTTGTCAATGAAAGCACGCTGGGTTTCTATCCTGGAAGCTGTGTAAATCAGGGCTGCTGGATGATAGAGTTTCAGGATCGTTCTTCCTTCGTGTTCTACAGGAATTCCCCATTCTAGTTTTCGTCCTGGACAAAAGGACTCTTCTGCTGTATTACCAAGAAGTATTATAATTTTAGGGTCAAGAAGAATTATCTGTGCAAGAAGAAAGGGTTTACAGCATTTTATTTCATTAATTTTTGGTTTTCTATTTTCCGGGGGGTGACATTTGACAGTATTAGTAACCATCCAGTCCTCTTCAGAAAGTCCCATATATTCGATCATCTTATCGAGCTTTTTTCCTGCCCTTCCGTAAAACGGAATCCCAGTTTCATTTTCGCGTTTACCTGGGGCTTCTCCTATGAAAAATACTTTTGGATGAGATGATCCTTTTCCAATTACCCGTTTTATTGTACTTTTATGGAGCTGACAGCGTGTACATTTAATTATCTCTTTTCCTACAGTTGGATATCCAGCTTCAATCATCATTTTGATTCTTTCTTCAGAATCTCTACAGTTATCTTTTTCATATGTAGTCACTTTCTACCTTCTTTATTATTGTATCCTGTAATCCGAAGTATTCTTAAATTATATAGCTTGTTTTTTATTGCTTTGATACAAAATTCAGTATCCATTTCATTAGACCTTAAAACAAACCTATTTATGGAAAAAATTCCATGACAAAGGTATAATCACTATTAATGACAATAAATTTTCTAAAATTTATCTTTAAATTTTATTCTTTTATATATAAAATCTCACTCAAAAAGGTGCGCTGAGGGAATGACTTCTAGAAACTTTCTCACAATCGATGACTTTGACACACGCGGAAAGACAATTCTTGTAAGGGTTGACCTGAATTCTCCTATGGATCCGCAAGGTAATATTCTGGATGATATGCGGATTCGAAGCCATATTGCCACCTTGAAGGATCTTGAAGATGCAAAAGTTGTTTTGCTTGCGCACCAGAGCAGGCCCGGAAAAAAAGACTTCACCACAATGAAGCCTCATGCTCAACTGATGTCCAAATATCTGGGCAAGCAGGTTTTTTATGTGGATGATATCTTCGGAACTTATGCAAAGACCAGGATTGCTTCAATGGAAAATGGAGATGTTATCCTGCTCGAAAATGTAAGGTTCTATTCCGAAGAGAGCCTTGAAAGAACCCCTGAAGAACAGGCAAAAACCTATCCGGTTAAAAAGTTAGCACCTTTTGTGGATATATTCCTTAATGACGCTTTTGCCGTGTCTCATAGATCCCACCTTTCGGTAGTAGGATTTACTGAAGTCCTCCCAACCGGAGCCGGGAGAGTTATGGAAAAGGAGCTAATATCTCTGGACAGGGGGATCAAAGGAGGAGAAAGGCCAACAATTTTCGTGCTTGGAGGGGCAAAAGTGGACGATTCGCTCCGTGTGGCTGAAAATGTACTTACAAACGGAGGAGCTGATAAGGTACTCCTGACAGGGGTAGTAGCAAATGTAGCGCTTGCGGCATCTGGTGTAAACATAGGGAAAGCAAATCTTGATTTCATCAAATCACAGGGATATGAAGACCAGATAGAAAAAGCAAAAGGTATTCTTGCGAAATTCAACGACAAAATCGGTCTTCCCAAGGACGTAGCTTTAAATGATAATAAGAAACGGGTTGAGTTACCTGTTTCAGAGCTGAATTTCAATTCCCTTCCTATAAATGACATTGGGCTTGAAACTATTGTAGATTTTACCGGTGAAATCGAGAACGCAAAAACAGTTGTCTTAAACGGCCCGGCAGGAGTTTCTGAAATTGAAGATTTTGCTCTTGGTACCCATGAAATTATAAAAGCTGCTATTAAATCCGAGTTTTCAATTATTGGTGGTGGACATATCTCGGCAGAAGTTGCTCATCTCGGTCTTGAACATCGTTTTTCCCACATAAGTACAGGTGGAGGAGCATGTATTGATTACCTTGCAGGGGTAAAGCTTCCAGGTGTTGAGGCTCTGAAGACTGCAGCCAAAAGATATGAAGAAGCTAAGAAACTTTAATTTATTAATATGCAGTTATTACTTTTGTAACAATCTTTTATATCTCGGAGTTTTTCTGTTAAACCACCACACTTTTTCTTTTTAAACAAGCTTTCTTATAGTTTGGCTCCTTAAAAGCGAAGCTCAAAAATTTACTTTAATCTTCCCTGATAAACATACTGATACTAGCTTCTAAATAAAACGTGATCATAGTAACTGTAAAAATAGAAGTATAGCTGGCATTTGCAGCTAATACTGGTAACACTGAATATTTACAACTGATACTTGTTAAGAGTTGCAGGCCAGAATATTAAAACAAAATTGAGGTGTTGGTTCTAATATGCTCACATATACCGAAGGCGTGGCTGCAGTCAAACTTGCAAGGAAAACAATTGAGTTGTTTTTATCTGAAGAAAGGTTTCCGGAACCTCATGAGCTGGGTCTTGATCTTCCACCGATTTTCGGGGAAAAGAGAGGAGTTTTTGTTACTCTCACGGAAAACGAATTACTAAGAGGATGTATAGGTCACCCGTTTCCAGATTCTACACTTGAGGATGCAATAATGGATTCCGCAATTTCTGCGGCGACTCGCGATCCTCGTTTTCTACCGGTAGGAGAAGATGAACTTGATCATCTGGTTATTGAAGTAACAATTCTTACTCTACCTGAAAAGATTAATGCTCCTGCCGAAGAACTCCCAGAGCGTATAAAAATTGGAAAACATGGCCTTATTGTAAAGCAGGGATACTGCCAGGGACTGTTGCTTCCTCAAGTTGCTCCTGAGCATGACATGGATTCGATTGAGTTTCTAAACCATACATGTTTGAAGGCAGGTCTTTCTCCTGACGCCTGGCTCAAAGGAGCTGAAGTCTCCTGTTTTGAAGGGCAGATTTTCAAGGAAAAGGAATCTAATGGCGAAATTGTTGAGGAAAATCCGTCACAAGATTGAAATTTTTGATTTTTTAAAATTTTTTGATGTTTATTTAAGTGATTACCAACACGAGTAATATGCTCAGTAATAAGAGACAATAAAAAAGTTCCTTTGTAAAAATTCAAAAAAACATGTAAATCTAGAATTAATGGATAAAGATCAAAATATTCAAAGAAAATATATCAATAGTATAAAAGTATTTAAAATAATTGGTTAATATATTTAGCTTCATAGAGGTTATCAAATTAGATCTAAAAAATCCATATCTAATTTGACAATTGTTTTTTGTGAGGTATCTCCCATATGTATTCTTGACTCCAATCAGTTCTATGCTATTCTATCAATCAATCCAACCTAAGAAAATAGGTACGTTCGTAGATAGTGAAAAAAGAGGTAAGTTTTTAAATTAAAATTCTAATTTGATGGTCTCATTATAGTGATTATATACTCTGGAATCAATTTAAGATTTGTTCCTATTTGATAAAATAAAGCTTTTTAGAACTCTAGAGTTTTTTTCATATTATTACTATAATCATCGAATAACCATAACTGGTATCTTTGAATGTCTAACGACATTTTCAGCTACGTTGCCAATCAGAAATCTTTTGATGCCTGTCAGTCCCTGTGTACCCATTACTATAAGATCAATATTGTTTTCCTCAGTATATTCAAGGATCTTTTCGGCAGGAATGCCTTTCAAAAATACAGACTCAATTTTGACTCCAGCATCTTTTCCCATCTTTTCCACTTCTTCAATTGCCACTTTCCCTTTATTCTCGAGGTATTCTTCAACTGCTTCACTCCAACCCGTAACCGTTCGCGTAGTCACTGAATTCTGAGTAGATATCACATAAAGAGTATGCACTTCAGCACCTGTTATCTTTGCAATGTTTATTCCATATGAAGCAGTTTTTTCTGCATTTTCCGACCCATCAGTTGCAACAAGAATTCTTTTGAAAATATTTCCACTCATTCAATTACCCCCACATTACGATATGATAAAGAATATCTTTTTAAGGCATTTATTCTTTGTTTTAAAACTAGATTAAGGAAATTAACGAATAGAATTTAGTATGTAGTTATAACAGGTTTTATGTAGAAAGACAACTTAGGTCAGAAATAATTGTCAGAACCGCCAGAGCTTTTTGCTTTTTTCTCTGAAAATGGGAGCCAGGGCGATTAAAAAACAGATTTATAAGTGAAAAGTATATTTACTATTTATTCTTCCTCCACTAATTTTTAACCTTTATTTAGTCTTAAATTTCGATGCTGCCTCTACTATACTTTTATTTTAATTGTTAGTTATGATTTTATTTTTGATAAGTAAAATATTTTTTGAGATCCTGAATACATTTCTTTAAAAATATCTATAGTTTGTATCTTTTACCTTTAAATAGGTTGAAGATAATTATGTTTTGCATTTTGAATTGTCAAACGCAATTCGATATGTGTTTGAAGAGACTCAAAGCAGAATGCTTTGCAGCGAAAAATGTTTAGGAATAAAACTGTTTATGAAATAGTAATTTGAGATAGATTCCTGTTAACATATTAAGGGGAAAATTGCTTAGCAGGGTAGGATTTGCAGTGAAATCTCTTTGACTGGAAAGTGTAGATTTATACTTAACCCGTAAAATAGAGATATTATTATAATATTATATATATTAAAGTATATTAAATAAAATCTGTTCAAGAGAGTGTAGATAATATGGCAAAAGAATTATACAAACTACCACCTTTAAAATATGGATATGAAGATCTGGCACCTTATATTTCGGAAGAGCAGCTACGGCTACATCATGACAAACACCATCGGGCCTATGTGACTAATGCAAACGCAGCCCTCGAAATGATGGATAAAGCAAGGAAAGAAGGAACTGACTTTGATTACAAGGCAAATGCAAAAGCTCTGTCTTTTAATCTAGCCGGGCATATTCTTCACGATTATTTCTGGAAGGAAATGACACCTGCAAGTAATTCAAGCAAAGAGCCAGTCGGGGAATTATCTGAAGTAATCAAGGAAAATTTTGGAAGCTTTGATAGATTTAAAAAAGAATTTTCTCAGGTAGCTTCAAGTGTGGAAGGATCAGGGTGGGCTGCATTGACCTACTGTAAAGACACAGAAAGGCTCATGATTATGCAGATTGAAAAACATAATGTAAATCTGGTACCTGATTTTCCAATTATCATGGATCTGGATACCTGGGAACATGCTTACTATATTGATTACCGAAATGATCGAGCAAAATTCATAGAAGCCTTCTGGAATATAGTTAACTGGGAAGAAATAGACAAATGCTTCAAGAAAATAAGAAAATAATTAAAAATTGTTTTTAACATATTTATCTCATTAAAATTAAATTTTTACAATTCTTTTTTGTATTAAAGTTATGAATATACGACTATGTAGAAATCCTTAATTTCGGGGTAGAAAATTTCTACAATTTATACATATGTTGTACATTATTAGTTCAATTTTAATTACTTCGGGAGCGAAAAGTATTACAAATTCGAGAAGTGTTAAAAATTCCTTATTTCTTGGTTATAAATGAGTGTGATTTTCCACCATCTTTTTGATTTTATTCAAATTTAGCCTATAATTTATGCTATCTGATTCAAGATATCTTCTATTCTAGAAACCAAAGGTTTTTCAGCCCATATATACATATAAGCGGGGAGTCTATACCTCGTAAAATTCTTGAAAAATTTCATTGTCAGACTATTAATTTTTGGAAATTCTCGAATTCTACCATTGCAAAAGACTTATTATCCTGTCAAAGCTACAAACCTGTGTAGTGAAGTCCAGATCTTCTCTTGGCTGTCTATCCGTGGAAAAAACAAGTTCAATCCAGGAACTCAATTCTTTTGTAAGATGTCTTCGGGTTCCTCCTTCAACTACAATCTATGACTTTCCATTTTTAATATTTTCAAAATATTCTCTAAATGATTCTCCTTTTGCAAGAGTGTAGATAGCCCACATACCTCCGGTATGACTATCTGTAGTCGCAGCAAGTCCTATTCCGTATTTTCTGGCGAGTGCTGAAGTCACAAGGTTTTTTTCCATTACGTTTTGTATGTTATATTCAACAACAGGAAACTGTTTTATAAGTTCAGGTATCGTCCACAGATTCGGACGGTCTCCGATAGCAAACCAAAAAGGATGATTATACATATGTGGAAGGCCATGAATTCTAAGATAACGGATAAGCTTTTGAAATTATGCTCCTGATTTGCAATTAACTCAAGTTCATTGAACTCTTCTGAATCAAGTTCAAAAACGTTAACGTGTAAAGTGTGTCCTATATGATCAGCATCTTTAATTGAAATCTCAACCCCTGGAACCAATCCTTCCCTATCCCAACCAAGTAGATCGTAAGCTTTGACAGTATCATGGTCGATAAAAATCACATAATCAAGGCCTTGAGATTTTGCTTTCTCAAAAGGAACTACAGGATGCATTGTCTGAACAGGAGGGACATCGTAGGAACAGGAAGAGTGCACATGCAGATCCACTTTCTTCCATCCTTCCTGAAGAAGATTTTCTGCAACCTCAACGCTTACGTTTATTTTAGCATCGGTTTTGGTTTTTCCTTGCATAAACAAGCACAACCATTATATTCAAAAATTCTGTGCATTATAAAAGTTTATGAATTCTTAATCAGTCAAAAGAATGAATAAAGGATATAAAGAAATTTCGCTAAAAAATATATTTTTCAAATATTATCTATAGTCCTTAAAATTAAATATATATTTAACTAAGTAACTGCTATAAGTACCCATTCTAGTTTTACTTTTAACGTCATAATCGGCATTTTGTTGCAGGAAAATCTCATTATATACTTTGGCAAAACGTTTAAGTATCTTTATGCCAATTATATATAGAAAGTATATATAACGTATAGGTTTCTTCACAAATATGTATATTAACGAAAAATAAAATGGACATTAACCGTGGAGCAATAACCTGGATGTTACTGACCTATAAAATAAAACATAATCGGAATTTTTCAGAGGAACTCAAAAAAGCTCGAAAGGTTGCTGGGCTCTGTATTAAACATCAGACTCAAAAACGAAACCTCAATTTATCTCCCATAAAAAAACCTGTTTCTTCTTTTTCATTTTCCCCTTCATCCTCATTTTCTACTCTTTCTGAGTTTTCTCATGACTTTCCGATTATTTCCTCTACCCCTTCGCCTGGCTATCTGCCTGCTTCTGATTCATATATGGCATCTGAATCTCTTTCTCCTATGGATGTTAAGCATATAGGGTTGAAGTCAACAATTTCTAGTCAAATTCTCAAAAAATATTATAGAAACCGAGAATTCAGATCCGTAAAGAATGTGAAATTGATTATTCCTTCACGGGCAGTCAGTGTCGATAGGAAGGAGCAAACTCTTACAATTCCCTGCCTTAAACTTACGTTGAAATATCGCTTTTCCAACGACTTCAAAAAAATATCCCAAATAGAAATAGACAGCGTTTATGCTTATGTAGCAATTGTCTTCCCTGATGATTAACTCAAAAATTCAGAACGCTATATAGGAGTTGATCGCAATACTAAAGGACATATTGCAGTTGTAGCGGACCCCGAATCCGGAAAAACCTGGAAGTTAGGAAAAATGCGCTACCATACGTATAAAAAATACGATAACATAAAAAAACGGCTCTATAATGAAGGCAGAAGTAAAGAATTAAAAGCGGTAGTAATTAGGGAAAAAAATATTGTTAAGGACTTGAATCATAAAATCAGCTGAAAGATTGTGGACATCTCCCTGTATAATGGATGCGGGATCAAACTAGAAAATCTTAAAGGAATCCGAAAATTCAACAGCAAAACTGGAGATGCAGAAAAAGGCACGAAAAATAAAATTAAAAACAAAAAAAAGGAACAAAATAGCGACAAAAACAGAAATAAAGAAATCGATAACAATTTATTCAATAATAAAAGAAAATCTAAAAAGCAATTATGGTCTTATGAATACTCCCTGAACAGCTGGTCATTTCAGCAGCTTCAGCAATTTATTGAATATAAAGCCAGGCTGCAAGGAGTAGAGGTAGTTTATATTGATCCCCATGCAACTAGCAAAAAATGCAGCCACTGCGGACATATAGGCAACCGACACAGCAAGCAATTTGAGTGTCCACACTGCGGGCACGTTGACCATGCCGATGTCAATGCCGCCTTTAATATAGTGTTGACGCCAAAAGGCAACGGTCAATTCTCTGCAGAAAGAGATGCAGGGAAAGGGAGCACTGATACCCCTCGACGGGTCCTGGACCGTACAATCTTCAGTAAACGTACATCCAGAAAAAAAACTTTTTCACAGTTTGCGTGGGAAGTATGTCAGTTTTTAAATTAAGACCTATGCTGTCCTTATCTAATTTAGAGATGTATTTGGGGTATACATGGAGAACATATGGGACATATATAGAAAGATATGGGCAAAATCTATACTAGGAGGATGTATATTTACAACTCACAAACATATCAAAAATAAGAAAAGGGAAATAATCCCTTTCAGTTAATTCCTATTTTCAGGCAGTTTCAGCCGCTCTTTGAATTCCATCAATTTTTGTTCCACTTATTAGTGAAAGTGCTTCAGTGGGAATATAGACCTTACCAGTTACTTGAGCGTAAACAACTATTCCTTCGAGTTCATGAGCTACGCCATTTTTAATAAGAATATTTGTGTTCACTGGCATTTTGACATCTCCAATTTCCAGTACAGGATTTGAGGAAACTGTCATATTTAGCAAATATTCATTTTTATCCAGTTTTCCATCCCCATTGTCTTTGGAGAAAACCTTACCCACTTCAATAAAGAGATTCGAGTTAGTTTTGTTAAGATCAAAGCCAAGTTCTTTAGCTATATATTTCGCAATGTAGGTATTATCTACATGACCTGTCAGATATTCAGAACCATAAGCCCAGAGAGGGACATCGTCTCCAATGTGTCCGTGAGTAGTCCAGCCAATGATTGTGTGATTACGGCTGATTACCTCACTTATGGCATAGTCAAGTGAGAGACCTTTTCCATTGTTGTAAAGCTTAAGAATTTCAGTTATATCTTCATCAGTAGCATCAATTCCCCACCAGGTTTTCAGCTGTTTTTTGATGTTTGTGGATGATAGATTAGTTCCTATTTTTGTCTCAAGACCTGTAGAACTAAGTTTCATACCTTTGAGTGGCTCAATTACATCTTCTAAGGTTGTGGATGTGTAATTGGAGTCAGAGTTACTGCCAATAGTCATGCTGCCTGTATTATGGTCAGGGAAAACCAAAACTAGAGTATGCCCATCTTTTTTAGCAAAATCAACTGCAGTCTTAACAGCTTTATCAAAAGCCAGGAAATCAGTTACAGCATAGATAGGATCATTGGCATGGTTTGCCCAATCAACCTGATTGCCTTCGACCATTAAGAAGAAACCACTCTTGTTTTGGGATAACAGTTCGATGGACTTGTTGGTCATTTCTGCAAGAGAAGGCTGTTCAGGTGCAAGTGAAGAACGATCAATATCTGACATCATGTGGCTACTGGCAAAAAGACCCCATACCTTGCCAGTAGTCAGGTTCATCATTTTGTCTCTGCTGTCAACATACTGGTAGCCTCTTTCAATAAGTATTTTTGTCAGGTTTTCTCCGTCAGTTCTTTCTCCTCCCTCAGATACAGGTGTAAGATAACTGGAACCGCCCCCAAATACTACATCAATATTCTCATAAATCATCTGTTTCATGATTTCGGTTTCGTTATCTCTGTTATCAACGTGAGCAGCAAAAGCCGCAGGTGTGGCATGGGTAACACGAGAGGTTGCTACAAGTCCTGTAGCCTTACCTTCGAGTTTTGAACCTTCAAGTACTGTTGCAAGCGGTCTGTACTGCAATTCTTCAGGTGGAATTTCCAGTGTACTTAACAAGAACTATTGCTCGGCCCTACGCTTAAAAAACCGTTAGTAGTTTTATATCCTGAAGCAAATGCGGTTGCAGCTGAAGAAGAATCGGTAATAACTGAATCAGTGCTATAAGTAGACACTGTTCCAGTCACTATATTGTCAAGCTTGAAAGGTTTTCCGCTATACCAGCGAGCTAAAGTTTCAACACTTTGCGAACAACCATCAGGAATCAGGACAATTACATTTTTTATTTTAGCTTCCGACGTTAAAGAAAAGTTGCAGTTAGTGGAGTTCGTAAAATCGATGTCATTGTTCAAGTCAAATTGGACAGCTGCTGCAGAACTAACATTTCCCAGCAGCAAAAGTCCTATTATAGAAATAATTAGTAACGTATCTTTTTCCTCAATATCCATAGAATTTCCTCAACAATAATTTTTTTTGAGTATTGATTTTAACATTTGATAAAAATACAAATTCCAATTTTAAAAAAGAAGCCATCTGTATTTGAATCTTCCTTATCTATTCTATATGCAACTTCATATTCAACATTTAAAAAAAGTAACTATGAACTCTATTTTGTAGTACCAGCGATTTATAAAAATATTTAGAATATATAATGACTTTTGTGAATATTTTCAATTCGTTTTCAAGAACTCGGACTGGGGCCTGAATCATATATCTCCTTTAGAGTGTCCCTGCACATAAGTTGATTAAAGTATAATCATATTATGGGAAAACTAAAATATTCACATATAACAAATAACAAAGAACGAATCAAAAAATAAATAGGATAGTACATAAATAAGAGATTAATAATAGATACTGAAAAAAAATTCATATAACTTAAAAAATATGGATATACTAGTTACAGTTAGGAGATAAAAAATGGATAGTATAAAGTTGTTTAAAAAAACGACAGATATAATAAGTACAATTTTTCTTTACATGTTACTAGTTGCATTAGTTTTGGGAATGGCAAAAACTTTAGTGGATATGCGTTTTATTTTGTTTGATTCCCTTGAAAGTGGATTCAATAGTATGGTGACAAGTATACTGACAGTTTTTGTTGTCATTGACCTTTTCAAGGCTTTTGTGGAGTATCAACAGAATGATAGGATTAAGCTTACAGATATAACAGATGCCACAATTCTAATAGTCTTGCGTGAAATTGCTGTTGGACTTTATTCGCAAAAATTCGGATACGAATTTGTTTTAAGTTTGGCAATGCTACTGCTCGTACTGGGTATAATAAGAGTTCTAGCTATAAAATATTCTCCAGCAGAACCAAAAGAGCATTATATCTCTGTGACGAAGGAAAACCAGCCTTCAAAAATAGGCTTTAGTGATATTTTTGATCGGTACAGTTTCATTCATAAAAACAATTAATTCCTTATGAAGGTGATTAAAATATTCTTTTTAACACTAATAACTTTAACTAATATTTTCCAACCACTTTAGAAAATTAAATTACACTAATAAAGTATATATTCAGGTCCAAAAAATATATTTAATTGAGAATATGCCATAAAAAAGAAAAATATATATACAAAAAAGTGTATACTTCTTTTGTAGCGTGGGAACAGAACACACACTAAACCAGAGAAATATACGAACAAAACCAAAGATATGCTATCAGTCAGATTTACTTAACTATCCCATGTTACTTATTTAGATTAAGCCCGTATCTCAAAATCTCTTCATTTTCTTTTTTGTTAGGAATAACTGGTATTTAACTATAGTGATATATTATGAGCCACTATATTTCTTTATGAATTGTCCAAGATGTAAGAGTGCCAGTCACAAAAAGAATGGTATAGTTGGTGGTCGTCAACGCTACAAATGTCATGATTGTGGCTATAACAACTATACAGTAGAGCTAGGCATTGGTACTAAAAAATAGATATATATGCTTATAACATATATTTCTTCATGAACTGCCCAAAATGTAATAGTTCCAGTCACAAAAAAAACGGTATAGTTGGTGGTCGTCAACGCTACAAATGCCATGATTGTGGATATAACTATACAGTAGAGCTAAAATCAACTGCTTTTTCCGTCTCTGTTAAAAAACAGGCTTTACAACTTTATCTTGAAGGATTGGGCTTTCGTTCAATAGGAAGAGTTTTAGGGGTGAGTCATGTTTCTGTCCAAAGATGGATCAAGAAATTTGGTCAGGAGTTAGAGGACCTAAAAAGCGAAAATGAGATATCTATTGTTGAAATGGATGAGATGCACACTTACATCGGTAACAACAAAAATATTGCTGGATCTGGATTGCTGTTGATAGAGTTGGGAAAAAGTTTATCAACTGCTCTTTTGATAGCAGAGGAACGGAAACTGGAAAACTACTCTGGGAAAAATTGAAGAAAAAAGAGATTGGAGAAGTGATGACCGATCACTGGAGAGCATATGCAGAGTTTCTTCCAGAAAAGATCCATACTCAATCAAAAGCAGAAACGTATACTGTTGAAGGATATAACAGCACATTGAGGCACTTTCTGGCAAGATTGAGAAGAAAGACAAAGTGTTATACGAAGAGTCTTGAAATGCTAAAGTACTCGGTTATTCTATTGATGAAATAAAGAAATAAAGAGTTAAATATGTTTAGTTAACAATACCCATAATTTAATAATCTGACATTTCTAGACGTTCAATCATTCAAGTTTATATCTCAATTTTCAGAATATACATTTTTGTCTTCTCGTAGATTAGTTTGAAACATAGATTAGCCAAAATATATTCAAAGAAAAGTCTCAATCAACAAAAAATCATAACTGACCTATATAGTAAATATATTTAAGTTAGTAAACTAATTTTTTCTTTTTTATATTGTGACTAAATCGAATAACTATATATAGAGCTCTCTGAATTCTAATTCCAATAGTTGAAAAGAAAATGAGTGAGATAGAGGAATAAATATTAAAAAAATAGTACATATTTCAGATATTCATTTCTCAGAAGCATATTATATGCCTGAGATTGCAGATTCAATGATTGCAAATATAAATAAAAATTCTCCAGATATTGTAGTAGTTACTGGCGATCTGACAGAAAATGGACTTGCAGCTGAATATAATGGGGCAAAAAATTTCATTGATAGGATTGACTGCAAAAATAAGATAATAGTTCCTGGTAACCACGATTCAAGAAACGCCGGTTACCTCTTTTTTGAAGACCTTTTTAAAACCAGATCGACATTTGGACAATTTGGTGAAGTTACTGTTGTGGGGCTTGATTCTTCCCAACCGGAACTTGACGAAGGACACATAGGAAGAGAAAATTACAGCTGGATAGAGAATACTTTTTCAGTAAATTGTTTCAAAGTTTTTGCCCTGCATCACCACCTTATTCCAATACCCAGAACTGGAAGAGGAAATAACGTACTTGTAGATGCAGGAGATGTTCTGGAACTTCTTGACCACTCAGGTGTGAACCTTGTGCTATGTGGACACTGGCACATTCCCTGGGTCTGGAGATTAAATGACATGCTTGTAATCAGTGCTGGAACTGTCTGCTCTTCCAAAATTCGTGGAAAAATGTCTCAGTGTTATAACTTAATCGAGATTGATGCGCCAGAATCCGATTGCAAATGCTGGCATATACAGGTTTATAGAGTGTTTTCTCAAGGAGAAAAAGAGAAAGTTGTAGACAGCATAATTTGAGCAAAATAACGATGGAAAAAATATGAGAGTTTGTATTGAGACATTATAATAAGGATACAAAGAGCCCTTATATACTCTCAAATTTTTCCTATGGCTTCCAGACAGTTCTTTGCTTCTCTCAAAGGATAATCTCTGTAGTTTTTATTAGATTTAAACATTGCAATTCTCAGCATGCCATAAGCCATATAAAAAGGAAGAATTTTAGTTATTTTGTAGAATTCGTTTTCATCTTTACTGTAGTGTTTCAGAAAATGATGAATATAAGGTTCTGCTCTCTGACTCGATCCTTTCCTTGCAAAATAATATTTAAGTTCAGCACAAAATATCCCCAGATCACATACAAAATTTCCATGTTGAGATGAAAGTTCGAAATCCAGTAAAAATGGTTTTCCCTTGTGAAATACAAAGTTTATAGGAGTAGAATCGTTATGAATCATACAGCCGTTTTTTATATTCAGAAGGGAACTATGCCACCATTTTCCAAGCAGGCGTTTATATTCTTTTTTCATACATCGGCTGATTTTGAGGTGATTCAAAACATAATGAATTTTTGAAAATTCGTTTTCTTTATCATAATATGTCTTAGTATTTTCGTGAAGCTTTCTAAGCATATCTGCTATAAGTTCTAACTTTTTCATAAGATCTTTCCTGTGTTTGAAATTCCAGAATAAAGGTTTTCCAGGCACATATTTACTAACCAGAACACAATTAAACTTTTTATTTATTGCAATAGGTTCCGGGACATCAATTAGTTTTCTGGCTTTTTTAAAATCTTCAAATTCTTTCTTCATCAAACTATAACTATCATATTTTTTGATTATTCCTGTAGGTATTGCAAAAAATTTGGCTATAACTGTTAGTTTTTCCTCTTTAAACTCATATTTACAGATCTGATGAGATGCATGACTGAGTTTAAAAATTCGAACTTCACAACTCTTATTATGTATTCTATCCCCAAGCACCTCTACAAGCCAGTCCCTAAAAGTATCACCTTGCTTCATTGTGCTAACATATTCAAAAGATGCTACAAAACCCCCTCCTCCATACATTAATTGCTGTGGATCTTGATTAATGTAGCTATCAAGTAACAGTTTATACCTTAAAATAAATAAAAAAGTAAGATTATTATAAAGGACAAGCAGAAAAGAATGTTGGGAAAAATTGTAAATATCGATATAGAATATCCAATTGATTGTAAATATCTACTGTAAATTAAATTAAGTCATAAAACATTTAATAGGTTTTTTAATCAAGTTTTTCAAATAAGGCAGGATACCTTTCTTTTAACTTTATGAATAGTTTTTCATCTAATTTTGCATTATAAAGCGTTTTTACATTAGAAAACTGGTCAATTAATAAATGTTGAGCCCCTTCAAGATTTGCGTCCTTAAATTTAACCCCTTGAAGATTAGCATTTCTAAAGTTAACCCTTTGAAGGTCAGCTCCATTAAAATTAGCCCCATTAAGGTTAGCTCTTTGAAAGTTAACACCTTCAAGTTTAGCTTTTATAAGATTAGCTTCTTGAAGGTTAGCTCCCTGTAGATTAGCTTTTTGAAGCTTGGCTCTTATAAGTTTGGCTTTCACAAGTTTAGCTTTTATAAGTTTAGCTCCTTTGAGTTTTGCCTCTTCAAAGTTAGCTTCCTCACATTTAGCCTCCCTTAGATTTGCTTCTTTAAGGTTAGCTTTTTCAAGGTTAGCTTTTCTAAGATCAGCTTCCTTAAGGTTAGCCTTTCTAAGATCTGCTTCCTTAAGGTTAGCTCCCTGAAGATTAGCTCCTTGAAGTACTGCTCTTTGAAAGTTAGCTTCTTCAAGTTCAGATCCTTGAAGGTTAGCTCCCTGGAGGTTAGCTTTTTCAAGACCAGTTTTTTCAAGGTTAGCCCCTTTAAGGTTAGCCCCTTGCAGATTAACTTTTTCAAGATCTGCTCCTTGAAGATTTGCCTCTTGAAGATTCGCCTCTTGAAGATTTGCCTCTTGAAGATCAACTCCACAAAATGTAGCTCCTTGAAGTTTAGCTCTTTCAAGGTTTGCTTCTATAAATTCAGTCCTTTGCAGATTCGTTTCTTGCATATCAGCATCTTGTAGATTAGCTCCTTGCAGATTAGCTCCTTGCAGATTAGCTTTTTTAAGATTGACCCCTTGAAGGTCAGCTCCCTTAAGATTAGCTTCTTGAAGTTTAGCCCCCTTAAGATTAGCGTCTTTAAAATTAGCTCCTTGAAGGTCAGTTACCTGAAAATTCGCTTTCTCAAGGTTAGCTCCTTTAAAGTTAGTACCTTTGAGATTTGAACCCATAAAATTTGCTTTTTCAAGATTAGCTTCTATAAAGTTGGTTCCTTCGAGATTTGACCCTCGAAGATCTTTTTTATCATTTTCGTCCATAAAATCACTCATTCAAACTTATATAAAATTTTAGGTATTGTTACTTAACTATATCTAGTTCTTTATTTCTGTATTTCATCAATAGAATAACCGAGTACTTTAGCATTTCAAGACTTTTTGTATAACACTTTGTCTTTCTTCTTAATCTTGCTAGAAAATGTCTCAATATGCTGTTATATCCCTCAACTGTAAATGTTTCTGCTTTTGATTGAGTATGGATCTTTTCTGGAAGAAACTCTGCATATGCCCTCCAGTGATCTGTCATCACTTCTCCAATCTCTTTTTTCTTCAATTTTTCCCAGAGTAGTTTTCCAGTTTCCGTTCCTCTGCTACCAAAAGAGCAGTTGATAAACTTTTTCCCAACTCTATCAACAGCAATCCAGATCCAGCAATATTTTTGTTGTTACCGATGTAAGTGTGCATCTCATCCATTTCAACAATAGATATCTCATTTTCGCTTTTTAGGTCCTCTAACTCCTGACCAAATTTCTTGATCCATCTTTGGACAGAAACATGACTCACCCCTAAAACTCTTCCTATTGAACGAAAGCCCAATCCTTCAAGATAAAGTTGTAAAGCCTGTTTTTTAACAGAGACGGAAAAAGCAGTTGATTTTAGCTCTACTGTATAGTTATAACCACAATCAGAGCATTTGTACCGTTGACGCCCGCCAACTATACCATTATTTTTGTGACTGGAACTATTGCATCTGGGGCAGTTCATGAAGAAATATACTTTCTAATAGTATATAACTATGTTTAAGTATCAATGCCAAATAGAGTTTTGTAATGAACTTGATTTGGATTAATTAACTCAATAAAAGGTATATAAATTAGCACTAACTAACATTAGTAATCTCAGATAATACCTTATTCTTGCCTCGTATTTAATTTATAAAAAATTAGAATTATTTGTATTTGAACAAATACTTTCACACTGCTAAATCTGGATGTCTATGTCTTCAAATAAAAGTTTTCATTAAAAGGCTTTGTAGAAATCCACTAAATTCTATTTTTACCCAAAAAATATATAAAAAACAAGGGTTTAAAATTACTCTTTATTTTTTGTTCCTACAAAAAAAGGAGCATTTTTTATTTAATCAACTAAGTGTATAAGCTTATCCCAAAACTGAAAATTGGTTTTCTGAGTTTCAAATATTGAGAAATCACTCACTCAATTTCTTTTCATCAAATATGGGTCTGAAATTTTTATTGATTTAAGAAGAAACAAGGCTTTGGGATGAGCTTCATATAAAAAAAGATAAAAAAGGAAACTTTTAGATATTCTCAGTTTCAGCTTTCCTCTACCTTTTGTCTTCCCATTTCAAAAGCCCTAAGATTCACTTCAACTGTTTTCTGTGGCACAAGAGCCTTAACACTCTCAAGCATAATTTCTTTTGAAATTGGAAGATGGCCTGAGACTGCCCCGACCATCACAACATTCATCGCAAGCCTGTTTCCTGCCTCAAACGCCACCTCATCGGCATTAAAAGCTTTAACTATGTATTTTTGAGAAAGAAAATCAAGAATATCTGGGACTTCCGGGTATTTCGTAATGCCTGAGGTAACAGTTACAGGAATTATTGGCTGCGTGTTTACTATTACAATTCCGCCATCCTTCAGAAAATCGAGATATCTGACCGCTTCCATAGGCTCAAGAGCAAGCAGAATGTCTGCACCTTTTTTCGGGATCATGGAACCGTAATCATTTCCGACACGGATGTGGTTCACAACCGAACCTCCACGCTGAGCCATGCCGTGGGTTTCAGCAGCCCTGATAGGAAGACCTTCAGTAACTGCAGCCTTTCCAATAATGTCAGAGGCAAGGATTGCTCCCTGACCTCCTACTCCTGTAATAAGGAGGTCAAGTTTCTTTGCATTATCTTGACTCATTTCTTCACCTCCTTAATAGCATCACACTTACAGATCTGGGCACAGACACCACACCCACTGCAAAGATTTGTTATTAAAGCATACTTCTTTTCCTCATTAAATTCTATTGCAGGGCAACCGAATTTAACGCACTGCTTACAGCCTTCGCATTTTTCAGGATCTATAAAATACGGAGTTAAACGTACACCTGCTCTTTTCCTTGAAATCACACAGGGCTGCCTGGTAATAACCACAGCTGTACCATTAAACTCCTTTGCCGCTTTAAAAGCTTCCTGAGTCTCTTCAAGCTTGTAAGGATCAACAATCGAGACAAATTCAGCACCCATTGCTTTGCAAAGTTCGGAAAGTGAAACCTGTACTGTTTGTTCTCCTGTTGCAGTATAACCAACACCAGGATTTGGCTGGTGACCAGTCATGGCTGTAATGCGGTTGTCTAGAATAGTAACCGTAATATTCGCTTTATTGACAATGGCATTCAGAAGCGAATTCATGCCTGAGTGGAAAAAGGTTGAGTCTCCTATAGAACAGCATATTGGACGCTTTTCCCCGGAATGGTAAAGCCCTGAAGCAATGCTTATGCTTGAACCCATGCAGAGTGTTGTCTCAACAGTTCCGCTCTGAATTCCTAGAGTATAGCAGCCAATGTCGCTTGGGTAAATTGCATCATTTCCAAAGACCTTTTTCATTGAGTAAAACGTTGCCCTGTGAGAGCAGCCTGCGCAAAGGGAAGGAGGGCGGGGAGCAAGCTCAAGGGTAGCCTCTGATGATGTGGGTTTTGTATCCATCTCAAAAGTTTTCTTAAGCGCTTCAAGGAAAGAACTTACATTGAGTTCTCCTTCTCTTGGCACAAAACCGTTGGTTTTCCCGAGAATAGATACTTCAATGCCGACTTCCTGTGCAATTATTTTTACCTGTTCTTCCACAATAGGTTCAAGTTCCTCGAACACAAGCACGGTATCGACGTTTTTAAGTAGCTCAAGAATAAGCTTTCTTGGTACTGGATAAGCTCCAATTTTAAGGAAAGAAACCTCTAGTCCTAGCTCTACAAGTGCTTCTTTTGCATATACTGAAGCAATACCTGCACCTATTACTCCAAATTTAGCATCGGTTTTCAACTCAAGAGAGTTCCAGGGAGATTCGGCAAGGGCATCCTCAATAGGCTGCTGAATCGAAAGGACGTGAGTATGACGTGGACGGGCATTTTTTGGAAGCATAACCCAGCGATCAAGAAGCTTTTCAAAATGTGGAACAGATTTCTCTACAGGGATTTCTCCAAGTTCAATATCAGATTTCCCGTGTGAAATTCTGGTTGTAGGCCTGAAGATTACAGGAACCTCGAATTTTTCGGAAAATTCGAAAGCATAGGGAAGCATGTCCTTTGCTTCCTGAGGAGTTGAAGGATCAAAACAGGGTACAAGCGCAAACTGGGCATAACGCCGAGTATCCTGTTCATTCTGGGAAGAGTGGCACGAAGGGTCATCGGCAACGATTGCTATCAGCCCGCCTTTTGTACCTGCGTATGCAAGAGTCATAAAGGGATCAGCTGCAACGTTTAGCCCGACATGTTTCATTGTCACTACAGAACGAACTCCTGCCCAGGCAGCTCCAACTGCAACTTCCATTGCAACCTTTTCATTAACAGACCATTCTACATGGTAATCGCGGTTTTCTCGAGCTGCAAGCGTATCTATAATCTCAGAAGATGGAGTTCCGGGATAGCCTGAAAGAACCTGAACACCGCCTTCGAGAAGACCACGCGCAATTGCAACGTTTCCAAGCATGTAATCATGAATTGTCATAATTAGCATCTCCATTATTAAAAGGAAAAAATACTGTTATGGTAACAGATTAAGTATATTATTATTGATTGAAGCCAGTAAACTTGAGTTTTGTCAAGTAACATCATAAATTGACGTTCAAGATAGGGAATTCAACAAGCAAAAGCTGTTGTCAGAGATCACTCAAAACTTTTACATTATTCAAATAACATGATCAATAATATACTTTCGGATAGTTTAGGGTGATTCTACTGCATGATAGGAAAACAGGCAGAGAAATAAATGAAAAACAAAAAATTTTGACTTAAATAAGGAATGAATGAAAGAAGTATAGTATAATCAAAGAAAATATAGTTTAATCAAAGAAAATTCTCAAAGAAAGCACTCAATGCCAAAATCATTATAATAATTTAATTTTTTCAAGGAAGTTTGCAAGCTTTTTGATTTCACTCAGTTCAAAATTAAGTTCTTTGCCTTTAAGAGACGCTTTAAAAACTTCTCTTTCTTCTGGAATTTCAGCTACTATATTCTCAGAGTTCACTGAAGCCAGCATTTCATCTCTTATATCCGGTTCAACTTTATTAAGCACAAAATAAACCTTGCATCCACACTGTGCACCGAACTCATGGAACTTATTTGATAGCCTGAGAGATTCGTAGGAAGGATCAACAACCACCAGAATTAGGTCAAAGTCTTTATCAACTCCGCGCCCAAAGTGTTCAGTGCCAGCCTCTGTATCCACGATTACAATATCTTCTTTTCCCAGATCAAGATTCTCAAGAAACTCCCTTGTCAGAACTCCCATAGGACACGCACAGCCCTCTCCAAAGTCATGGATTTTTCCAACAGCCATCAGCTTGACTCCATTCTTTTCTTCAACAGATTCCGCTGGAATGTCGGAAAAATTCCCTCTCTTATTAAAAAAGCGGGATTGTTGTGCCGGCTTTGAAGTACTTCCATTGGCTGCAAGCCCCAAAAATTGCGTTTTTTTCGGGGAAGCCCTTTGTTTTTCCTTAAAGCCTTTTTTTCCTCCAAAATATCCCATAAGATCTTTTGGAGCAGCCATTCCTAACTGACTGTGCAGCCCGTAATTGGACTCGTCAATATCAAGCACAAGCACATTTTTAGTTTTTGCCATTTCTTTTGCGAGGAGAGCCGAGATAGTACTTTTTCCGCTTCCTCCTTTCCCGCACACTGCTATTTTCATGTCCAGTTCACCTACCTCAGTAATTTATTCTGCTGAATTAAAAACGCTTCCTTTTAACATCTTCTTTTCTGAAATCTTTTCTGAAAAATCGGATCAAAGAAAAGAGAAAAATAGTCTCCATAAAAAATATACTAATAGAAAGGACAACAAAATGATAGCCAGATAAATATGAGACTGGAAATCAAGAATGAATATAGGCACTGAAAAAAATTACCGTTTTTAAATGGAGATTAACAAATAGCCATGGAAAAGCAAAAGATATGAAAACTTCTTTCCAGATGGCAGGTTGGAAATTTAAGGGGTGAGCGAATCCCCATAAAGAATTATAGGTTTTCAGTATATAATTGAATATGTTTTGATTTTTATGGCAATTCGTGTATTTGGGCTCTTCTTTCCTTTAATGAGTTTACAACCTGATTAAAAAGAACAATCTTTGTGCCTCAGAACTCATAGGGCTCATCATGAAATCAGCAAAATTTTTCATCACAGGCACTCAATTGATATTTACACAATGTACACAATCAATATAAGAAGTACCTAAGAAGTATCTCTATAATAAAAAGGTCTTAAAAACCTGTCTTAACAAGGCTATTCAATTTTTTCCCTTGATTTCTGCCTCAATTTCAGCAGCAATTTTGCGGGCAGCTTCTCTGGGGGACTCTGCTTTGTAAATGCTTCTTCCCACGATTACCCAGTCTGCACCTGCAGCAATAACATCAGATGCTTTTCCTCCCTGCACACCGACTCCAGGCGAGATTATAGTAAGTTTGTCACCGATAATTTTCCGAATATTTTTTACTCTTTCCGGTCTGGTCGCAGGGGCTACCAGGCCGAAAGATCCTGCGTCGACTGCCATCCTTGTAATTACTTCTCCGACAGGCTGAAGGAATTCAGATCCTCCAGGGTGGCTCATTTCACTTACTACGAAAACACTTTTCTTGTACTCGGAAGCAACCTCAATACAGGCATCAAGACTGTCACGGCCTGTAAAGCCCTGGGCAATGATGGCATCAGCTCCTGCCTTAAAGACCTGCTCGCAAATGAGGCGGTTGGTATTGGGGATATCTGCAATCTTGAAATCAGCTATTATTGGAGCGAATTTAGCAAGTTCCCTGACAATTCCAAGTCCGGTAGCAAGGACAAGAGGATAGCCCACTTTAATGGCATCTACAAATTCCGAGACATCTTCTGCAATTCTAAGTGCTTCTTTTCTATCGGTAACATCCAGAGCAAGAATCATACAGTTTTTTCTTTCCATAAAATCACCTCTTTGAAAGGCGCGTACGTACAGCCGCAACCATAAGGGGGAGAGTTATTGTTGCGTCTGCGTATACAGTTACAGCTTTTGCATTTTCTCCTACCTTTCCCCAGGATTGAGCTTCATCAAGGGTTGCTCCACTCAGGCCGCCGGTTTCAGGATGATCCATTGTTAACTGAATTGCATAGTCGAAAGATTTGGGAGTCACAAGCATGGACTGCAGGATATAGTTTTTGGGAACACCGCCACCAAGCAGCAGAGCCCCTGCACTTTCAGCGGCATAGCAGATTTCCATAAACTCATGCATATCAGCAAATGCGTCAACATGAAGAGGATTTCCTTCCTTGTAGAGCCAGGCCTGAAGCCCTATAACTGAATCCTGAAGAGCAGGGCAATACACAGGTACACCCACCTCAGCTGCCGTTTTCAGGATTGAGGAATCATCATTGAGGTTCTTTCCTATTTCGGTAAGCACCTGCCGGATAGAAAGTTTTTCTTTAGGAAGCCCGGAATATACACTCTGCAAAAATTCCTCAAGGTCTGTAAAATGCTGATCAGGAAGATAAACATCGTAAATTCTGTCAATGCATTCATCCCTTAGCTGAATGTCGTTTGCACAGTCTGTTCCCTTATAATGGTGAAGGCCCAGAGCTTCAACAGTATCGTGTACCATATTGGCACCGGTTGTCACAAGAACATCGATATAACCATCACGAATCAAATCAGCAACAATATTTCTCATGCCTGCAGGAGTCATTGCCCCTGCAAGCCCAAAAAATTTAGTAGTTTTCTCTGAAGCCAGCATTTCATGGTAGATATCCACGGCTTTAGCCAGCCTGCCAGCTCCAAAGGCACAGCCTTTGTATTCCCTTACAAGCTCGTCAACACTCATATTGGGATTGATCTTTGCAGATTTTATTGGGGTTGAAAGTTTTTTGTTTGGAGTATTACAATCCATTCAGTTTCCCTCATAAAAAGGTATGATAGGACCTATATTGAAAAGTATCAATTTTAGATTATTTTGATCCGATATTGGATTACCTGAAATACATAGTATATGATAAACTTTCTCTTTGTACCTGCCTGCCAAAATATTACATACACGGTAACTTATAGTGTCAGATTTGATACAATTACCTTATTTACAGATATTCTTAACTTTATATTAAACCTTAATAGGCTTTCGTAAAAAACTATCATAATCGGGTCCAAGAGACTGAAATAAAAAGAGTACTAGTATAAAGCTACTTATTTCAAATTAATAGATTTCGTTAGAGGATTCTACATGAGCCAAAAAACAAAAGGCTAAGGATACCTTCACTGAAGTGAAGGCAATTTACACGTATCCTGTAATATCCTGTCCTATTGGCGTGCTTTTTCTTATACACTCTTCCCCATAATTAATCATATCTTTTAGTGCTTTTTTCAGTATTGAAGGATAGATCTGGCCCACTTGTTCCCATACAGGTTTTCCATCACAGAAAAACTTAAAGGTTGGCGTGCCCTGAACTCCGTACCTTTCAGTAGTCCAGGGATTTGTTTCAATGTTAATACGAGCAAAAACTACAGAATTCTGGAATTCTCCCGCATAGTTCATAAAATAAGGTTCCATAACTTTGCAATAGGGACAGGTAGAGCTGTAGAACATTACTATTACTGGTTTTTTAGAGGTTTCAACCAATTCTCCCCACGTACTATCTTCAATTTCGATCACATTGCTTTCGTTCAACCAATTACCCCCAAAGGTAGTAAATAAATAGAATGAGTTACTAAAAAATTAAGCCTGTTGAATTGATAATTCTATTTGATTTATATATCTATTTACTCCTCAGAGAT
Source organism: uncultured Methanosarcinaceae archaeon (assembly GCA_963727895.1). GTDB lineage: Archaea > Halobacteriota > Methanosarcinia > Methanosarcinales > Methanosarcinaceae > Methanosarcina. Next base: position 107,627 of record CAVSHT010000013.1, read on the forward strand.
ACCAATCTCTGTTTATTAAATTAATATTCTTTACTTTTATAATATTAATGTTTATGCCTCATAAATTGATGGAATTCTTCTATATGATAAATAGATTAAAAATATTCTAAAAGAATGAATTTTAAAAATATTCTAAAAAAGTCCATTTTGAAAAATATCCTGAAAGGATTATTTTTTAAAAAAGAGAATACTTCGATAGATAAAAAATAGATTAGTAATTAATATTATAAATGAGCCGATCCCAAAACTCAAAATTGCGTATTTAGATCTTGAATTTGCAATCATCACTTGAGCTTTGGATTATGACAGCAATACTGAAAATTTTATGATTTAGAGAATAAAGTTGGTTTTGGGATGGCCTCAATTAGTACTTAATATTATAAATTAGTACTTAATATTATAAATTAGTACTTAATATTATAAATTAGTACTTAATATTATAAATTAGTACTCAATATTAAAAAATTCAAAAATAGGGAGTTAAGTTTACAGATATGGGTCCCATTTAGATTTTTTTGTCTGCATTCTCAGAAATCATTATTTCGGAAAAACATGTGCTACAGACATATCTGTCGTCAAGACATTTTTCGTTAAAGTCCACTTTAGGACCGCCTGGTTTTGTGGTTGCATCCCTGAAAACATAGAACTTTTCATTAAATTCTATTGGCTGACCACATCTCGAACATACGAAAGGTGGATTTTTAATAGAATCAATTGCACATTCAATGCATATCAGATCGGACTTATCCCCGTGAACTTCTTTGAACTTTATTGGCTTCATATCCAAACTGGTATCCACAACCAGTACATCTTCCAGCAACTCCCTACCACAAATATTGCAGTAATCTTTCATTGCGTTACCTCCTTTGTTCAGAGGATTTTTCGCCAATTCTTGTGTTGAGCCTACACAAGATTCCAATGTCTCCATGCTTGCACTCAAATCTTATTCCCCTTTTACTTTATTACCCTATATTCACTCGAATTGGCCTATTTCGAGGTTTCCAATCCGTAGTTCTTAACACTGTTAATTTATGTTTTGCCTACCAGTGTTAGTTGATAGTACATAATCTCGAGAAGATTGGTCCAGAGTTGGAACAGCAGATCGGAACCGATGAATACTTTTTTTAGTGGTGTTGTTTAAGAAATATCGTTTTCATCTTGAATTAAAACAACATAAAAAACACTTTATAATATAATTTTTAAATAGCTTTCTAGCCTCTGGTAATAGCTTCCCTATGAAAATATACGTATTAAAACTATATACAGTTATTGATTTTAATCAAAAAGCAATAGAATAAAGAAATAAATGAAAACTATAATATTATAAAAAAATAAAAAGTTAGTAGGTAAACATACATATTAAAACTATAAACAGTTATTGATTTTAATCAAAAAGCAATAGAATAAAGAAATAAATGAGAGTTATAAAAAACAAAAAAATAAAAGGTCAGTAAATAGAAGGGATAAAACAAAGAATTTTATTGATCCTTGATCAATATATAAGATGGGAAAGAAGAACATTCAAAAGGGTTAAAAAGAATGCTTAAGCAGAGATTTGTGCTGGACACTACGGCATTAACGGATCTGCAGACGCGAGAAGTAATGGGTTATGCGTCCCTTTGCGAAGGGATGAAAAAGATTCTTGATCTTATAGCTGAGGCTCGTCTGCGATTAGATATAAGTTGTTATATACCTTACCCATCGGTATATAAGGAAATGTACGAGTTTGCAAGCCGCAATGGCTGTGACAGTGAAGTTATGGCTAAAATAGATACATGGCTTGTGAAGAAATCTCCTGACAGGTATAGAGTTAACGTAACCTCTCAAATCTTCCAAGAATATGTAGCTTATATGCGAGAAAGGATCAACCGGGGAATGGGAGTTGCCGAAGATGCGATATGGGAGGTAGCTACTGAATGCCTCTTTATGGAAAATCCTCAAAACAAGGAAAAAGAGTACAAGGAAGAAATTGAGAGGGAAGTTATCGGGGGGATTATTGGCAAATTCCGGAATAAGTATCGTGCTGCCCTGAGATATGGAATTCTTGATAGTGCTCCTGATATCGATGTGCTAATTCTTGCCAAAGAGCTTGATGCCGCAGTTGTTGCGAGTGATTATGGGATTGAAAAATGGGCAGAGCAGCTTGGAGTCCGCTTTGTGCCTGCAAATACTTTTCCCATGATGATAAAAGAGTACCTGAAACATCTTCCACGAAGTAAAGAGTCCGAGTCCGAAAGCAGAGAAAAAATCAAAAAAGAATCATCTAATGAAATAGAATTTATTTAACAGCTTCAGCTTCAAAACCTGATAAGTCTACAAGCTTTAGTCTCAAGATTTAATTTTAGATTAGGGTACGAGTTAAGTTGGAGACGAAACTTTGGATAGTTGGAGAAGTGTCTTCAGATGCTAACTGAGCTGTGAATATCAAGGAAAAATTAAATCTTAATTACTAATTATCAAGCCTTAAGGAAATTAATATCTTTTAAGGAATTAACGTCTTTTAAGAAATTAACCTTTAAAGAATTTGTTTCTTAAAGAATTTGTTTCTTAAAGAAATCTGTACACTCATAGAAAAATGTTTCTTTAGATAATCTTGGGGGGTAAGAGTTTGAGAAACATAGTAATAGAAGAATTAAAAGCATCTGAAGTTTACCGTCAAAGGGTTGAGGTTGTTGAGAGGAAAGGACTGGGACATCCTGATTATATCTGTGATGCCATAATGGAACAAATCTCATTAAGCCTCAATCAGAAGTACCTTGAAACCTTTGGGACTATCCTGCACTATAATATAGACAAGGGCATGCTCGTTGCAGGAGAAGTTGAAGGAAAATTTGGGGGAGGCAGAATCTTAAGCCCAATGAGGCTTATAATAGGCGATAGGGCGACTTTTAAAGCACAGGGAATAGAAATTGACGTTCCTGAACTTGCAATAAGTACAGCACAAAAATGGTTCCAGGATAATCTTCGCTTCGTAGATCCTGAAAATCTTATCTACCAGGTAGAGCTAAAAAAAGGTTCTGCAGAGCTTACAGATATATTCAGTAGAAAAAGTGGGATTCTTGGAGCAAATGATACCTCCGCAGCAGTTGGATATGCACCTCTTAGTCCCACTGAAATACTTGTTTTTGAATGCGAAAGGTATCTGAACTCAAGAAAGTTCAAAAAAGAATATCCTGAATCTGGAGAAGATATAAAAGTTATGGGGCTAAGGCACAGAGAAGATGTGCATCTTACTGTTGCAATGCCTCTTGTAGACAAGTTCGTTGAATCTGAAGAAGAATATTTTAAGAAAAAAATCGAACTTCACGAACGAATTGAAGAATTTACTGCCGAATTTGCAGAGAAAGCAAGAGCCGAAATAGAAGCCTGTATGTGTCTGAAACCAACTGCTTCTTTGAATACTCTGGACGCTCCGGGGAGAGGGCTGCAAGGAATTTATACCACTGTAACGGGCACTTCTACAGAAGACGCAGATGGTGGGGAAGTTGGAAGAGGAAACCGCGTAAATGGGTTAATTCCTTTAAATCGCCCTGTTAGCAGTGAAGCTGCAGCAGGTAAAAATCCCGTAAGCCACATAGGAAAGATCTACAACCTTCTCTCCCACAGGATTGCAGCAAGGATCTATAGAGAAGTACCTGATATTTCCGAGGTTTATGTCTGGCTTCTTAGTGAAATAGGAACTCCAATAGACCAGCCTCAGATTGCAACTGCTCAGATGATAATGAAAAAAGGATCTATGAGTGACGTAGAAAAAGATGTTGCCGAAATAATGGAAAAGGAGTTGGAGAATATACGGGCTTTCTCAATGGAACTTGTTGCAGGAAAATGTCCTATCTGCTGAGAATGAATTGTTCGGGGAGAGCTAGCTCATACCCCGGCAATAAAAGCAATAAGAGCAAAAAACATTGCAATCTTGAACATTTTTGAAGATTTAGTAAGATTGTCGCGAGATATAAGCTGATAGATAGCTGCAAGAAATCCAAGATCTGCCAGAAGAACAAGATAAAGATAACGAAGACCAAGTATTGACATAAGGTAAGGAAGAGGACTCAAAAATACAGCTAGAAACCCAATAAAAACTGCAAGGTAACTTGCTTTTTTCGCTCCAATCCTGAGAGGTAAGGTATCTGCTCCTTCTTTTTTATCTCCTTCCATGTCCTCTAGGTCCTTCACAATTTCTCTGGCAGTGATTGCAAGGGCTGCTAGCAGGAATAGTATAAAGAGGGCTTTAAGACCTTCAAACCCAAAAACAGAAGCTCCAAATAGAAAACTTGAGCCTGTCAGGTAGCCTATGCTCAGATTTCCTAATAGAGGAGTACTTTTGAGAGTTTTTGCATAGAATATAAGCAGTAATGAATTAAACAGCGCAATAAGTCCACACATTAGATTTATAGAGAAAGCCATAAACGTTCCAAAAGCAAACAAGATATAAGAGAAGTAAAGAGCTTCCTTTAACTTTATCCTGCCTGAAGGAATAGGCCTCTCAGGACGATTGATGGAATCTATTCTGACATCAAAATAGTCGTTAATGGTATTTCCGGCACCTGAAATTAAAAATACAGCCAGAAAAACAAGGCCTGCATAAAAGAAAGGAAATATATCAGAGTTATAGGAAATAAAGGCATCCGAGGTCAGGATATTAAAAGCTATCAATGTTCCGATTATAGATGCAAAACCTGCCATAAGACAGTTTTTGTATCTCATTAATTCCAAATATGTGCGTACGCCTGTAGACATCAGAAGAAAGCAGTATTATAAAGTATTAAAGGTATCGGATTTTCTCACCTGAATTTCATTTTTCGTGTTTTTATTGCTTTTGTATCTGAATAAATCCTTTAAACTCCAACTCCTGTAAATTATTCGCAGCGTTTGATGATTAATCGATTCTCTCAAATACGATTATTTAGAAAACTTTAAGCTCCGAAAACACATATTTTAATTGCTGTTTAAATTACTACTCTGGGACTTGAGGTTATTTTAAGCTGACTTCGGGAAGATGTATCTGCGTTTTTATGTAATACTACATTTGTGTGATTATCAAATCTAAATCTTAGTGTAAAGAGGTGAATTGTCCCACTTATTATCTAGAAGGAGTAAAAGGCATGCATGACACAAGACTGATCAAGGTACTTGCAGAATATCTCGCAAGATGCGCAGAAATCCATGCTAGGAACGAGTCAATACCGCCAGAAATCCTGGAAACGTTTATGATTGATATCGTAAGCTGTCTGGAAGTGGGTGGTATTTACGACTTTGGAAAAGAGCTGGTTCCGCTCAAAAAAGCACGTGCAACTATCAGGCTTGCAAGACGTGAATTTGAGTGGCAGTGCGACAATACAGACAACCCGGAAGACTGGGAAACCTGCCTGCGGAACGCAGTTTCTGAAAACGTATAATTTTTTAAAGTCTGCTTAGAAATCTGTGACCTCGCGGGTATTTTTCAAGTTTTATTCTGCAAAACTATTACTGAAAGAGCCTTCTCATTGTCTGAAATTCTGAGATGGGCACATATCTAATTTTATGGAGGTATTTTGTGTCTTTGTGTCAAATCACGTCCTTGTATTAAAGATAAGAATTGAAATCACAAATCAAGGACAATTTTCAAGTTAGATATTTATCAGAAACTTAGATAAGTTTATAAAGAAAAACAGAAAAACAATAATTGTAAAATTTGTGAAAATTAGATAGTGGGAGTCGATTCCTGTGAAATATTATGCAGTAGGAAGGCTCATAATCCAATCAAACAAAGTGAATTGACACATTTTAGACCTGGCCAAAACCCCCACTAATATTTAGCCATGATTCTTATTGATTTTTTTCAATAAAATTGCTTGAATTCTTCAGGTACGCAATCCCTTGAGATTTAAATCATTTCCTTTCCAGGATCCTGGTATATAACGATGCTTGTAACTACTATTCCCATCCCTCTTTGGAGTTTCTTTAATTCCTTTCCATGAACCTGGAACATATCGAGGTTTGTAACCAGCTTTTTCCTTAGTTTCTTTCCAGAGCCCAGAAATATAACGCGGTTTGTACCCGATATCACTTATTTTTGGATTCTCTTTTGTTCCTTTCCAGAACCCAGGGATATATTTTGGCTTGGAACTAATATTTTTACTTGTTTTCTTATTCTCTTTTGTTCCTGTCCAGAATCCAGGAATATAATGCTGCATATACCTGATAGTCTCTATTTTTGGATTTTCCTTTCCAGATTTCCAGAATCCAGGTATGTATTTTGGCTTATTATTTGTCTTTTCTATCTTAAAAAAATCATTGGTTCCATTCCAGAGGCCAGGAATGTAACGCGTTCTGTTTTTTATGTTTTCAATCTTTGAATTCTGTTTAGTTCCTTTCCAGGAGCCGGGAATGTAATGAGGTATGGAGGCAAAATTTTCATTTAGTCTTGAAGATTTTTTAGCTTCTGTTTTTGTTTTCTTAACTGCTTTGCCAGCTCCCTCTTTTAGTTTATGATTTTTATGCATGCGACTAACCTCTCTATTTAATGTATACAGTTTAACTGCGAAACTAATCGCATAAAAACTAAACCCGCTAGATAATACACTCTTAACATATAAATAAATATTTGACAGTTTTGGGGGACATGGCCTTAATTTTTTGTATCCATACGTAGGTATTTTCACATAAATTCGTTCTAATCTGGCTCTAACGCCAGACGAAATTTCTGAATTATTAAGTTTTATGAGGCAATAATTCAAAATAGTTATTTTAAAAAAGGTAATTCAACGACTGTCAAGAAGGATTAATTGTTTAAGTATTTTTTAAAAAATAGATATAATTAGTAAGTGCAACATAATAAAACTGTATTCAACAACTATTTTTTCTTATAAGTCCATTTGCTCTCGTTTCTGCTTCTTCTTTTGTCTGGAATATCTCATCGGTACAGTTACATTTTCGCGTGCTAGAGTTGCAATGACAAATAATATACAAAATATCGGAAAGGTTGTCAGTGGGGACATAACTTAACTCGGTAATTTCCTTGCCTATACGGGTATAATCTTGTCCGTCAATCTCAATTTCGCCTGCATCTTTCATTGGATCATATCCAAAAAATATTTCGCTGTCCAGTGCTGCTTGCCATTCCTCTACAAAATATTCGGGCTGCCCTTCAATGTACTCTATCTCAAAATCCGCAGTACCATTAGTTTTTACATACTCAAACATGCTTTCATATACATCCACTGATTTTACTTTTCCATAATACAATATGTTTAGATTTCTCATTCCTGTCCTATCTCCCTTGAAGTAATATTACATTTTAGATACCTAATCACATCTTATACTTAAAGTATTAAAGAAAAAAGCTGATTTTCTTTCAGTTTAAGCAACTCATATGTAAATAACTATACAGAAACTTTGTTTGTTTCCTTGTCAATCCCAGAATTTTGTTTTTATTTTCCGTTATGCCCCATTAATATAAATCTCCAGGTGCCAACAAACTTATAAAAATCTATTGAAAGAGTATTGGAAGATATAAAATTATAACTGAGCTGGAAATAACAACTTAAAAGTAATTATAAAAGTAATTATAATTGAAAAAGAACAAAAATTTAAAAATTAAAATTTAAAGAAAATATAAGAAAAAAGTTGAAAGAAATGTGAAACCAAAAATAATTAGACTTTCTTCTTTAGCATACTCTGGGAATCGGGTCTCCTGCAGGTACATCTACAAAACGCATACCTCCAAAGCGATTTTTCAGAACTACTTCTTTTTTATCTGGAGTAACTTCTCCTATAACAGCTGCGTCCTTGCCGTAAGGATGTTGCCTCAAAATTGAAAGAACTTCATCTTCAAAACCGGATTTGACCCCGATAACTGCTTTTCCTTCATTTGCAACCTCAAGGGGATCCAGGCCCAGCATTTCACAGGCTGCGGAAACGGCTGGTTTGAAAGGGATCAAGTCTTCTTCAATAAGAATACCTGCTCCAGATTTTGCTGCCATCTCGTTCAGGGCATTTGCAAGTCCCCCACGCGTAGGATCTTTCATTGCCGTAATCACGGGCTCGCCATCTGGAGTTCTTAGTTTTAGGAGGGGTTCGATGAGTTTCCAGAGTGGAGCTGAATCTGAGGCAAGGTCAGTATCAAAATCAAAACCTTCCCTGTGAGCCATGAGCGAGATTCCATGATCACCAATAGTTCCTGTCACCAAAATTTTATCTCCCAGCTGAAGCCCTGAATCTCTTACAGGACTATCCGTAACCCCCAAACCTGCGGTGTTCAGGATAATCGAATCAAGTGCTGTTTTCTCCACGGTCTTCGTATCACCTGTTATTATGGGAACTCCAACCTCTGCCGCCGTTTCATCCATTGTTTTAATAATTTCCTCAAACTCCTGAAGTGAAAATCCTTCCGGAACTATGACTGCACAGGTGAGAGCAAGGGGTTTAGCTCCCATAACAGTAAGGTCATTGACGGTGCCTGAAACTGCAAGCCTTCCTATATTGGTATTTGGAAAAAAAGCAGGTGTTATCACGTGACTGTCAGTAGTCAGTACGAGTTCACATCCCTTTTCAAAACCTTCAAGCTTTACTGTGGATCCATCATCAAGACATTCAAGCCCTATCGAGCCTGCGCTTTTATTGTGAAAGTTTTTTAGAATTATTTCTCCTATCAGTGCTTGCATTACTTCTCCGCCTGCACCGTGTTCAAGAGAAATGGTATTAGATTTCATATGAGTCTCCTTTTTCCGTTTTCTAAACCCTCTGGATCATCTCAACCGACTTTAATTCTCTTTAACCTGCCTTTTTAAATTCTTTTTTAACCTACCTTATTTATTCTGAGCTTCTTTAACTCCAAGCTCGATAAAACTAATCCAGGTTTCCAGGCTTTCCCAATCATGCTTCGAAGTCAGGATTACCGGCACTTTCGGGTTTAAAGAAAGGATGTCATCTCGCATTTTCTCAGCTTCAACATCCACTGCATGTGCAATGTCAACTTTATTTATAACCGCAAGATCTGCAGTCTTGAAAATCATAGGGTGCTTCAGGATAATGTCGTCTCCTTCGGTCACACTAACGACTACAACCCTAAGATGCTCTCCAAGTTTGAAGTCCACAGGACAGATCAAATTCCCTACGTTCTCAATAAACAGGAGATCAGTATTAGCAAGATCAATTTCATCCAGAGCTTTTTCCACAAGCTTTGCATCTAGATGGCATTCTTTACCGGTATTCACTGGAATAGTAGGGACATCGAGTTTCCTGAAACGGGAAGAATCCATCTCTGCGATTACATCCCCTGCGATCACGGCTATTCTATACTTATCTTTGAGTTGCCTGATTGCTTCTTCAATAAGGGTTGTTTTTCCTGAGCCAATTGCTCCCATTACATTTACTGAAAAAACTTGATTTTTGTCAAGTTTGTTTTGGTTTTTTTCAGCAAGTTTGTCATTTGCTTTGTAGACATCGTGTTCCATATGGATTACATGCATTAACATAAACATCACTTGGAAAATTCTTTTTAATCATACCTGCTTGGTTAATCCTGTTTTTCGGTTTCTATCTCTATACTTTTAATAATCAACTCTCGGCCACCAGTAATACTTGCTTCCTTTCCACAGATTGGGCATTCCATGGCTGCTACATAAGCTAGAAGTTCGCTTTGGAACTGACAACTTTCTCGGATCTGTTTTTCATCTATTGTTCCCTTGTACCCGCATTCGCATTCAAGTGAGGGAGGCACCATTTCCACAATAAGATCCGCATCTTTGGCAATACTTTCATCTGCAAGGACTTTAAAACAGAAACTCAATTGTTCGGGATTAGTATGCGATAATTTACCCATTTGAAGGGTCACATGCTTGACTTCAGTAGCTCCATGTGCATTGGCCGTGGCCATAACCTGCTCATAAATTTCACACGCAATGGAAAGCTCATGCAAACCTGTTACCTCCTTCTCTTGAGTACCTGAACCAGTTGTAACACATGCCTTCCTGACTTACCATACAGGGGCCCGCAGGGTTTTTGGGGGTACAGTATTTCCCAAAATTAAGGCATTGTGAAGGCTTTGCTTTTCCCGTAAGGATAGCTGCGCAGATACAATTCTTTTTGTCTTTACTTCCTGTTTTCGTTCGAACTTCTTCAAGAGCAGAGATATAAAGGTCTTCGTACTTTATTGCGGCGTTTTTTTCCTCAAACTCTTTCCTAAGTGCAAGTCCTGAATTCTCTATTCTTCCTATGCCTCGCCACTCAGAATCAGAAGTTTCGAACACCTTGTCCATGATTTTTAGAGCAATCTGGTTTCCTTCGGGTTTTACAGCTCTTGGATAACCATTTTCTATTCTCGGACTACCTTCCTCTGCCTGCATCTGCAATAGATATATCCCAAGGAGTATATCTGCGGGTTCAAATCCGCTTACAACTACAGGAAAACCTTTTTCTGCAAGAGGTTCAAACGGTTTTGTGCCTATTATGGTTGCCACATGCCCTGGAGCTATAAAGGCATCAACTTCTGTATCTCTGGCAAGGAGCTCGACTGCAGGAGGAGTTTTCTTCTGCGAAACAAGGAGGCTGAAGTTTTCGGATGTGTATCTTAAAAGAGCGGCAGCATTTGAAGGAACTGTTGTCTCAAAGCCTATTCCAAAAAAGGCAACTTCAAGTTCGGGTTTCTTCTCTGCAAGGGCAATTGCATCGTCAATGCTGTAGACCATCCTTACATCTGCCCCTTCAGACTTAGCGTCCAGCAAACTTTCTGCCGAACCGGGAACTCGCATCATATCTCCAAAGGTGACAACAGTTACTCCACTTTTCGCAAGGGCGATTGCAACATTTATATCTTCTTCAGGCGTAACACATACAGGGCATCCTGGCCCGCTTATTACCTCGATGTTTTTCGGAAGGATACTCCTTAATCCATATTTTGCTATAGTTCGCTCATGAGTTCCGCAAACATGCATTATACGGAGAGGTATCTTCGAACCGTTTATTCTTTCCAGAAGCTTTTTTTCAAACTCAGGGACCAATGGCTTTGAAGAGAGATTCCCATTTTCCATTTTTTATCATCATCCGTTTTTATGGAGATTCACTTTCGCAGTTATCTATTTCTTCAAGTCCCGCAATCTGTCTGAGAAGGTGCATTGTTTCTTCACTTTCTTCTTCTGAGATTTCCGTTATCGCATATCCAACATGGACAAGAAAATGTTTTCCGATTATGGATTCATTGGCACCGCCCATGAGGTCCATATTGACGTCTCTGCAGACTCCACCCATGTCGATCTTTGCAGTATTCTCATTTACTATGGATATTACTTTTCCAGGAATAGCTATACACATGTTTCCTCTAACTCTTTTTTTTCTCAATTATTTATAATCCTTTTTTCCATGAGATAAATCCCTGTATTAAAGTTTTCACAAGAATTATTTTATAACAGATATATATTTGCAGGGTATATAAATTTACAGGTTTCAACTGACAAAAACCCTCAGTTATATTTTTAACTAGTTAAACAGCTTCTATTGCCTTACCTGTTTATACTTTCCTACTGCTGATCCTGACTATCTATTTTTTATTACTTCACTTGCCGCAAATAGAAAAATGAAGATATAGTGAACAAGAACTGGATTCTACATTTTGGGCAAACATATTGTCAAAAATTGTTTTTTGAGGTTTTATAGTTCTATATTATAATCTTTTTGTTTTTTTATTTTGCACCAATTATTTAAAAATGTTTTTGTATTATATTGAACTTGCTGTAGAAGTGCTTTAGAAAAAGTTCTAAATTTTTCTTTTAATCATATTCTATAATAATATCACTTGTTCTACGATTTTAGACAAATAAACAGACTTATTAGCATTCTTTTTCATATTGAGTTTTTAAAAAGCGCTCTTTTCCAGGCACTACAGATTAAAGTTGATAAAGCAAATTCGACATAAAAATTCCTCATAGATTAAAAGGACCAAATAATCCACGTTTCATGAGACTTCAAACGAGGTCAATAGTCATAATACCAAAAATATATAATTATGATATAACTTTATCGGAAACATATGACATTTTAAATTATATATATCAGTGTGATTTTATTTATTCTTTCAAAATGAGTTTGTGTAGCGTTTAAGTACTATAAAGTACATGATTGGGCATTCAACTACATTATTTATTTAATTAGTTTTTTATATATCTCGTCAAACTGTTTATCTTCAACGCAGCCAATAAATATATTTATCGACTTGTGTAAAAAACCTTAAATACTATTCCCTCATTGAAAAACATTAGTTGTAAATTTATGTATACATTTATATAATTACGATGGACAATTATTAACACTCTTTCAAATGTATAAATTTGGGTAAAATCAAGATGTGGTAGAGATGAGTACTGGAATCAAAAATCTTGTCCATACACTGGACAGTGTGGACTTTTTAAAAATGGACCGACGCACTTTCATGAAAGCTGTAGGTGCAATGGGTGCAGCTCTATTCTTGGACACTTATGGAGCTCAAATGGCAAGTGCGATTGAGTTCGCAGAGACAAAGGTTCTTTGGATCCACGGTTCCGAATGTACCGGCTGTTCCGAATCAGTCTTAAATGCTGGCAATCCTGACATAGTACAGGCACTACAAAAGCTTAATGTCAATCTTGCCTACCATGAGACTCTTTGTGCACAGCAGGGAATCTGGAATGATGGTAAGCTTGTAAACACCTCTGAGCTTAACTCCGAAATTCTCCAGGAAGAAATCTATAAAGAAGGAAAGTATATCCTGGTCGTTGAAGGCTCAATTCCAAATGGTCCGGATGGTTCAGGACGATACCTGGTTATTGGAAACAAACCTTTCAAACAAACCCTTGGAGAGGCTGCAAAGAATGCTACTGCTGTCATTGCAGTTGGAGCCTGTGCTTGCTGGGGAGGAATTACCAGTGCAGACAGCGATATTGCCAAAGATACGGACTATAGAGGAGTAGCATTTGCAAAAACCGATGCATCAAAAGGCATGCTTAAAGAACTTGGCATCGATAAGCCCGTAATTAACATTCCGGGTTGTCCTTCTCATCCTGATTGGGTACTTCTTACCCTGGGTGCAGTTATCCTTGGAAAGATCAAGCTAAACGATCTCTCATCCGTTCTGGACGAGTACAACAGGCCAAAAGTTTTCTTCCCTCCAGACCATGTTGTCCATGACAACTGTCCTCGCCGCGGATACTATGACCGTGGAGAGCTTGATGAAGAGATTGGTGGGCCAGGATGTCTGTGGAAACTTGGATGTAAAGCTCCTTATGCCCATGCAGACTGTGCAATCCGCAGATGGAATGGTTCAGTAAGTATGTGTACACAGGCAGGAGGTCCCTGTATTAATTGTGTGGATCCTGAATTCCCTGACGGTTCAAGGCCTCTGTTTGTAGAAGCTGAAGATAAAGGCGTAGTTCTCGGAGCGAACATTGATACCGTGGCCAAGGTCGCAATCGGTGCATCTGTAGTTGCTGCGGGTGTACATGCCGTTAGGAGAATGGGAAAAGGAGAGTGAGTGAAAAATGGTAAACGTTACAGTAGATCCCTTAACCAGAATTGAAGGCCACCAACGCATATCCGCTGAAGTTGATGCTGACGGTAAGATTACCGATGCACAGTCATCTTCCCTTATATTCAGGGGTTTTGAACGCATTCTGCAGAAACAGGACCCAAGAGATGCGGCTTTTCTTACGCAGAGAATTTGTGGTGTATGTCCTCTTGCTCATGGATTAACAGCCACAAATGCTCTTGACGATCTTTATGGCGTGGCTGATCAAGTTCCAAAAGACGCCCTGATGATGAGGAACATTTTCCAGGGTCTGAACATGGTTGCAAGCCATGCAACTCACATATATGTTCTCTTTGGTCCTGACCTTGCAAACCCAGCATACAAAAATGTCCTTACAACGCTGGGAGACACCGGAAACGCAGTCTGGAAAGAGCTGGTCGGAAGGTTTGCCCCAATCAGCTACAAGATGGATGGTGTGGCTGTACCTGTGGGAAGCTCCTATCTTGCAGCAATTCCTGAGAAGAAACGCCTTCAGGAAGCTATTGCACTCATTGCCGGTAGAATGCCCGGTCCATCAACTCTTTACCCAGGTGGATATGCCTACCCGGCTACTGTTGCAGATGTGACCAAACTTGCCTCTTATTATCTGCAGGTCATGGACTTCGTATCCAAACACACTCTGAAAGTTGATTTCGATACCTGGATCCAAAATACCTATAAGGCAACTTCTCCTCAAAAAGCAGTAAGCTTTGTTACTGAACACCTGACTGACCTCGTTAACAAATCAAAGAACAATGACTTCTCCAAAGATGCAGGTTGGGGAGATGTGGAATTCTATGCAGCGTTTGGTTCAGAACTCGTAGGAGAAAAACTTCTTGGTCTTCCAGCAAGCCTTAAACATGATACAATCGGTGGGTACAAAGACCCCTCAAAGATCTGTTTCGTTGCATACGGTGGATATTACAAATACAAAGACGGATACGACCCAAGGAGTCCTGCAGGAGACCGCATTTTCACTTCAGGTGTGGTAACAGGAAATCTCGAATATCAGAAATTTGATCCAGATAAAGTTACGGAGAGTACTGCTCACTCCTTCTACCAGAACAGTGCTAACGACCTCGCACCAGCAAAAGGTGAAACCGTTCCATATACGGATGCAAATAAAATCGCCTTCACAGGAGGTTCAAATAGCCAGTACAGCTGGGATAAAGCTCCAAGATACAATGGAATCCCAGGTGAAGTTGGACCTCTTGCACGCATGTTAAATATAAAAGAACCACTTGTAACTGGTCTGGCTCAAACCTTTGCTGAGAAAGGTTACTCTGCAGCTAATGTTTACACCAGAATGTTAGCTCGTATGCAGGAAATGGCAATTCTCGCATATGAACTTCTCAACTGGGTGACAGTTGACTATACACCGGGAGGCAAAATTTCCGTGCCTATAGACCTTAATGCCGCTAAAAATAATCAGGGACTGGGTCTCTGGGAAGCACCTCGTGGAGCCCTTGGTCACTGGATCTCTGCTGGCAGCGATGGAAAGGTTTCCAACTATCAGGCTATAGTTCCAGGTAGCTGGTTAATGTCTCCAAGAGACAGCAAAGGCATTCCTGGTCCACTAGAACAGTCTCTCATTGGTTCAAAAATTAACCCAGTTGGAAATGTCGATTATACCAATCCAGTTGGTATCTTCCATATGGGCAGGTCCTATGATCCTTGCATTTCATGTGCAGTCCACACCATTGACCTGACTGGAAAGAACGCTCCAAATACTCTAAGAATACTTTAAGTATAATACAAGGGAGATGACCCATAATGAAATCAAATAACAACCAGTCAATGGTTGTTGAGCGCTATACCGTTCCTGACAGGATAGCTCATACTGTACATGTCATAACGATGCTGGTGCTCATCATCACCGGGTTAAAAATCTATATGGGATGGAGCTTTATGAGTTTCCATACTGCTCGTGGTCTTCACATGATAATGGTCCCGTTCCTGCTTGCAGTGAACTGGATCCTTATCCCTTACAACATCTTCTCTGAAGGCCATGGGTTAATGGGAAAAATATCCCACTTCATAGATACTTATATTTTTTTGCCTAAAGATGCAGTGCGTCTGGCTAAGGGAATTTTCAGCAAGGGTAGCAAGTATCCAGCGTTTAGTATCTATGATGAAGAAACAGGCCACTACAAAAACAAACTTCACCCTTTAATGAAGGTCTTAATCCCAATTGAAGGTCTGGCCCTCTTCTTAATTGCGCTTTCGGGTATTGTTCTGTACAAGCTTGACTGGTCGCTCTTTGGCCTTCCAATAGCTTCATGGATCCTGTCTGTAGGAAATATTATTGCACCGATATTCAATATGAATTCCTTGGAGTTCCTCAGGACTGTTCACCTGTTAATGACTTACTGGTTTATCTTTGAATTGGTAGTGCATGTTGGTATTCTGGAATTTGATCCTCATGTTTGGAAGTATTACAAAGCTATCTTCCTGACAGGAAAAGAAGATTTCTCAGATACTCATTACTCCGAGAGTATGACAAAGTATTTCCCTACAGAGGAAAGGCCCTGAAAATCTCTAAAGAAAATATTAAATTTAAGGTAGTATAGGCATGTTGAAAAGCCTGTACACACCTTTTAACTTCTTTTTTTGTTTGAGTGAAAATATGTCTATACTAAATACTCCTGTTCGCATTCTTGGCTTTGGAAGTCCATTAATGGGAAATGATGGTGTTGGGCTTAAAGTCATTGAAGCTCTTCAAAAAACCGAACTGAAAGACCTCAAAGATCTTGATATTGTAGACGCAGGGGTATGTGGACTTGACCTTTTGAATCTTCTCGATGGCGCCAGGAAGGTCATTATAGTTGACGCAATTTTAGCTAACAGCTCTCTCGGTTCAGTCCATCGTATAGAAGGAAAAGATCTACTGGCTGGCACTGAATTTCACCCTCTGATTTCGGTACATGACCTTACAGTTACAGATGTATTGAAAATAGGGGAACATGTACAGTCGCTTCCGGAAATTGTGGTCATTGGGATTGAGATAGGATCAATTGTCACGGAAGCTACGCAAGAAATCAGTCCAGATGTCCTTAAAGGTATGAATAAAGCCATAAAGCTCATAAGGGAAGAGATTTCTCAATCATTATAATTATTTTTATTAAATATACTTTAATTTTATTAAATGTACTTTGGTTTCGGTCTATTTTTTCGTTTTTCCAATTAATCGATATCATGAATTCGAGCGAAAAAATAAAGAAAGATAATGCTGTTACTAAGGCTTTTTTTCTTTTAATGATTATTCGGATTTTCCCGGCACCCAGTTGCTATAGAGTTTTCCACTCAATTAAAGAGTTTTCACTGTCGGTTTCGATGTAAAATCTCCATATAAAGGGTTCTTCTATTGCTGAGAATTCAAAATCTACAAGTGTATCAGGTAAAAGTACAGATTCTTTTGCTTCTCCTGTATTTGTTTTTATTGTAATGCTTGACTCCTTGACATTAAGGTTACGTACTTCAAGACGCACGGATGTTCCAGCCTCAGCTTCAAAAGAAGAATCACTCCCACTCCAGTTCCTGCAGCATGGAATTTGCGTCCCTGACTATCAACAGTATGAGGTAGTCGAGTTATAGGTGGAGTTATGGGTTTGGTCACGTGAACCGGAGTTTGTTCAAGCGGAACAGCCTGTGTCGCCAGAATTGGAGGTCTTGCCACCGGTACTTCAGGTATTTTGATTGTAGGTGCTTCTACCCTTACCCTTGGAGCCTTAGGTGCCTTTAACGACTGGATTTCAGGTGCCCTTACAAGGTCCTCTACTGGAGATGCCCTTACAAGGTCCTACTGGAGATGCCCTTACAAGGTCCTACTGGAGATGCCCTTACAAGGTCCTACTGGAGATGCCCTTACAAGGTCCTACTGGAGATGCCCTTACAAGGTCCTACTGGAGATGCCCTTACAAGGTTCTACTGGAGATGCCCTTACAAGGTCCTACTGGAGATGCCCTTGGTGTCTGAACCGGAGATTCCGAAGATAATGGAGTTGGAACCTCTGAAATATATGGTTCAGTTGTTGGTAAAGCCGAAGGTTCGGGTACTCCAGTGATAAATTCCTCATCCAAACTTTCTATAGTCTCTGACCTTATTACTCCATCAACCTTTAGTCCTCGCGACTCTTGGTAACTTCTAAAAGCCAGCTCGGTTTCATCACCAAAGATGCCATTAGCACCAACCCCGGGTACAGGAAAATCAAGAAATATCAGTGCCTGCTGAATTTTCCTCATTGCAGAGCCATGATCTCCTTTTTGGAGAACTCTTTCATTGTCATAACATGCCTCCAGAACTTCATCGCTTGCAAATCTCGACGACCTTAAGTCGTGACCATCCCCAATAGTCATATTTTATCCCCCATATGTGCTGCATAGTTCTTCCCTTAGATAAAACACTATAATGTTACTAACCTTAAAATTTCAATAAATAAAATAGTAATATTAAAATATATAAGTTTTTAGAAAATAATGTTTATTAAATGTAATCATAAAGATGTGATAGCCTTTAATATATTGGAGTCTATTTTTTTATAAATAATTAGATAAATATTATATGTAACATGGGGGGAGTGGAACGGATAATGAAAACTTACTTGAAAAGTTTCAAAATCTCGATTTTATGAAAATGGATAGACGGACTTTTATAAAAGCTGTTGGGATGTTAGGAGCCTCGTTTTTTTTACAAACATATAAAAGTGATATAGCAAAAGCCCTTCAACTTTCAGAAACTAAAGTGTTATGGCTTCATGGGGTAATGGATAGTGGCTGTACTATATCAATGCTGGATGGAGGATCTCCTGATATCATAGAATTCCTTCAGGAGTATAACCTCAAACTTCTCTATCACGAAGTCTTGATGATGCAGCAGGGAATTTTCGTAGACGGGAAACTTGCAAATACCAGTGACCTTAATTCTGAAATTCTGCTGGATGAGATATTGGAAAAAGATCAGAGTTATGTACTGGTCTCTGAAGGAGCAGTTTCAAATGGACCTCAAGGTTCCGGTAAATATCTTATGCTTGGGGGAAAACCCTACAAGGATATTTATGCAAAAGCTGCAAAAAATGCCTCAGTAATTATTGCAATTGGAAATTGTGCGACTAATGGTGGAGTGAACGCTGCTAAGAGCGAGATAGCTGAACTCCTGGATCCACGTGGAATTGCTTTTACTATGGAAGATTATTCAAAGGGAATTTTAGGTATCCTTGACATCAAAAAACCTGTAATTAATCTTAGTGGTTGCCCCACTCATCCAGACTGGGTTTTTTTGACAATAGGTGCAGTTGTTCTGGGAAAGATAAAGGTACCAGATGATTTGTCTTCTGTGCTGGATCACTGGAAACGGCCAAAAGTTTTCTTCCCGCCTGACCACGTTATTCATGATAACTGTTCCCGTCGCGGATACTATGACCGTGGAGAATTTGAGCTGACAGTGGGCGGACCCAAATGCCTCTGGAAATTGGGATGTAAGGGGCCTTATACCCATGCAGACTGTGCTACTCGCCACTGGAACGGTCATCTTAATTTCTGTCCTCAGGCGGGTTCTCCATGTATTGGCTGCGTTCAACCAGGCTTCCCAGATAGCACCAGACCTTTTTTTGTGGAAATTGAAAAAACAGGAATTGTGGGCACGAATATCACTACTGTAGCTGGAGTGGCAATAGGAGGTGCATTACTTGCCGCAGGTGCTCACGCTGTAAGAAGAACTGTCATGAAAAGACCTGAGGACGAGGGGGAGATTGCAAAAGAAAGCATTCCAGAAGAAACGGGAGAGGAAACAGGAGAAGAAACAGGAGGTGAACAATAATGGTACAGGTCACTGTTGATCCTGTTTCGAGAATAGAAGGACACTACAGGATCAATACTGAAGTAGATGGGGAAGGCGTAATTACTGACGCTCAGAGTAATGGCTTGCAATTAAGAGGTTTTGAACGTTTTCTACAGCATCAGGATCCCAGGGATGCAGCACTTCTGTCCCAAAGAATCTGTGGGGTTTGTCCGGTTAGTCACGGAATAGCTGCAGCAAATGCTCTTGATGAACTTTTTGGGGTTGCAGGTGAAGTCCCAAAAGACGGTCTTTTAATGCGAAATGTTCAGCAAGCTTTGAATTTTATAGCCAGCCATGCAGCACATATCTACGTTCTCTGGGGTCCTGATCTTGCAAACCCGGCTTACCGTGACATCCTGGCAAAATATGGAGATGTTGGAAATGCAGTATGGAAAGAGCTTCAAGGGCGTTTTGCACCTTTGATTTATCAGATTGATGGTACCAGTTATCCGGCTGGCTCGTCCTATATAGGTGCTATAGAAGAGTTTCGTCGCCTGCATGAAGCTATTTCTTTGATAGCTAGCAAAATGCCCCATCCGGTTCTTCAGCATGTTGGAGGAGTAGTTTATTCTCCAACAGTTGCTGATATTGGGCAAATTTATAGTTACGTCTCGAAAACGATGGAATTTATTGAAGCATTTACCCTTGGAGTATCTCCAGATACGTGGATTGAAAATACATACAGGGCTTCTTCCCCAGAAAAGGCTGTTAATTTTGTAATCGAACACCTGAAAGAACTTCTGAACAAATCCCTTACAAACAAGGACTTTTCGCACTCTGCAGGCTGGGGAGACGTTCCGCTATTTGCAGCTTTTGGCTCGGAGTTAATAGGAGAGAAACTTCTAGGTCTGCCTATCAGTATGAAAATGGATCTTGCAGGGACTTACAAAGATCCTGATAAAATCGGTTTTCTTTCTAATGGAGTTTTCTTTAAACCGGAAAAAGGAGATGGATACGATCCAACAAGTCCTGCAGACAGTAGGGTTATCCCTTCTGGCTATATGAATGGACATTTCAAGCTTGAAAAATTTGACTATAAGAAGATATCAGAAAGCGTTAGCCATTCCTTTTATATTGACAACGTAGAAGACCGTCCTCCCTGGAAAGGGGTTACAGTTCCAGAAGGAGACCCTGAAAAAATCGATTATACAAAAGGATCAAAAAGTCGTTACTCATGGGCAAAAGCTCCCCATTATAATGGAATTCCGTGTGAGGTCGGGCCTATTTCTCGTATGATAATTATGAGAGAACCGCTTGTTACGGGATTGGTAAAAACTTTCCAGGACAACGGTTACTATCCTGTAAACAACTACACCCGTATGATTGCAAGAATGCAGGAAATTCTTGTAGTGGTTCCAGAACTTATAAAATGGCTCACACAGGATCTTCAAGCAGGCGGAAAAGTTGCTGTGTATACAGATCTTTCTATGGCAAAAAATTCCACAGGAATGGGTTTATGGGAAGCTCCGCGAGGGGCACTTGGACATTGGATTGCCACGGGGTCGGATTCTATGGTTACCCTTTACCAGGCTGTGGTTCCGAGTACCTGGAACCTTGCCCCCAGGAATTCAAAGGATATTCCAAGTCCTGTTGAGCAAGCTCTGATAGGTACCAAAATTTCAGCTGCCGAAAATGCACTTGGAGTGGATTATTCAAATCCTCTTGGAATTCTGCATACTGCTCGTTCTTATGATCCATGCCTGGCATGTGCAGTGCATACAATTGATAAAACCGGAAAGCAGCCGGATCACATAATCAAAGTGATTTAAAGGAGGCTAAAATATGGTAAAATCTGCTGAAAAATCTGTCTCTACAAGAATGGTTGTTGAACGCTATACCTGGCTTGAGAGGGTTACTCATCTGGTGCATCTTATTACCTTGTTTGTCCTGCTTATTACAGGATTCAAAATCTATTCTGGCTGGGACTTTATGGCTTTTCAAACCGCTAGAACCTGGCATATGATTGCTGTGCCTTTTTTCCTAGTTGCAAACTGGATTCTAGTCCCATACAACCTTTTTTCCTGTAAAGAGGAAAGATGCAGTGTCAGAGACAGGATAGTTCATATTAAAGACTCTTACATTTTTGGAAAAACTGATGCAGAACGTCTCAGCGACATAACAAAAAACTTTTTTGGAAAGGGAAGATATCCGGCTTTTACTATCTATGATGAACATAAAGGACATTATGTAACCAAGCTTCATCCTTTACTTAAAATTCTGATTGTCCTTGAGAGTATAGCTATTGTCATTGTAGCAATTACAGGAGTAGTGCTTTACAATCTTAACTGGGCTCCTTTAGGAATCCCTATTTCAGAATGGATACTTTCTATAACCTGGTATTTTACATCTTTTTTCAACATCAATGCTCTGGGGCTACTTCGCTTGTTACATCTGATTGCAGCCTACTGGTTCGTTTTTGAACTTGTGGTCCATGTAGGAATTATTGAATTTGATCCATACGCATGGAAATATCATAAGGCAATCTTCTGGTCTGGAAAAGAAGATCTCTCAGACAAGCACTTTGTCAAAGTAATTGAGGAGGAAGAACACAAAGGAGTAGCAGGCGAAAATTAACCGCAAATAAAAATATTATAAAAGAATATGAAGATTCAAACGATGATATTCATCTACTCATTTTTGAAGCAGTAATCATTAAATTTGTCGAAGAGGCTCTAAAAATATATTTTATGGTTGGTGATAATAAAGAAGTGGAATAAAGATATCATCAACGACCTCATAGATTATTTTATCAGATACAGGTTCATGAGTTGTAAGCAGTTCATATCGTAGTAAATCTACAGGTAGTGAGATAGTTCGAGGACTGATTTTTTCAAGTTTGATCTCTCCTCGCATCTCAGCGTTTTTCAGAATTGTTATCATGGATGTTGTTAATTTACTTTCGTTTTTTGGACCTATAATTTGTGGAATTGAAGAAATTTTATCTTTAACAATGTCTTCGATCATGAGACCATGTATGGTTTCAGCACCAATAGTTTGCAGAGGCTTTGCTATTCCATGAAGAAATAAAAAAATATCATTACGCAGGTCTCCAGTATTTGGTACTTCTTTAGGATAAAGCGGAAGCACGAATTTGCGTAAAATTGACAAAACTAGTGTTGGTTTGTTAGCCCAACGACGATAAACGACCGCTTTATTGGTTTTTGCTCGTGAGGCTACTCCTTCCATCGTAAGACGGTTGTAACCGACATCACAAAGTTCTTCCCATGCGGCTTCAAGTATAGCATCTTCAAGTATTTTTCCACGGCGTCGTGTTTCTTTGTGGATATTTTTATCACTTTCAGATTGACGAGACTGTGATAGATTTTCATTGTAGTTATTATCCATGCTTATCGACATTTTTGTTATAAAATATTATAAAATTGTTGTATTCCCTAGATCTGTTAAGATCTATTATTTCATATGGAACTTATACTTAGACTTTAGTATGTTTTGTATTAAATCTTCACCACTAATCCCATAACCAAATCTACTGTTATAGCGCAATCGAAGACTGTAAGATTGAATAAGATTGTTTATATTTTCAATCATTTTGACAAAAAATAATAAAGAAATTTTTCACGAGCCTTTTGACAATTATTTCCATCATCTAATTGAATCTTTCTGAACATTTATCTGCACCGCTGAATCTGGCCTTGTAACTGGCTCATTGTTACTTTTTGACAGTAATAGTGCGGGAATAATTGTAATTATTGTAAAAACAATCAACAACCAAAAGGCAACGTTGTATGCACTTGCAACAGTTTGAGTACCGGATACTGAGCTATAAGAAAGTTGGTTCTCGACAATTGTTGCAAGTATAGCCGATCCGAAAGCTCCCCCAATTGTATTTAAAATTCTTGTTGCAGTACTGGTATGAGAAATTTGATCTCTGTTTAATCCAATATATGCTGAAGCCATTATTGGAATTAATAATCCTCCTAGACCTGCTCCTCTTAGAAGCAGTGCCGCTATCAATAAAATTTGATTTGTATTCGAAGTAGCAAAGGCAAATGGTAATGTACCGATAGCCGTAACAATAAGGCTTATGACAACTATTATACGAGAGCCTATACGGTCGACTAGCCTTCCAATCCAGCTTCTGGTCAATAACATACCAACTCCTTGGGGAATTAATAAAAGACCGGCAAATAGAACGCTTTCGCCACGTACTTGCTGGTAGTATAGAGGTAGAAGAAGCATAGATCCATTCATGATGATGCCTGACAGAAAGAGCGAAGCAGTTGAAGCGGAAAAATTACGCGATTTAAATAGATGAACGTCAAGTGCTGGAGACGTTTTCTTATGTAAGGCATAGACAATATATATGGCCATAAGAAGCAAGCCAATAACCAATGGAACAACTACCTCATTACAATTAAAGCTGCCATGAGAGCTTACCTGAGAAATAGCATAAATGAGTATAGCAAAAGCTGGAGACAACAGAAAAATGCCGATAATATCAAGAGATTGCTTACTGTTGTAAGGCTTCTCAGTCGGTAATCCCCACCAAGCCAGAAATAAAGCTATAATAGTGACTGGAATATTTACATAAAAAATCCAACGCCAGTTTAAACTATTTACAATAATCCCACCCAGGACTGGACCCAGAATTGGTCCCAGCAATGCAGGTATGCTGACAAATGACATCATACGTCCTAAATTCTGGCCACCAGCAGCCTGAACAAGCATTGTTTGCAAAGTTGGAATCAGTATTGATAGTGTATCGAATATAGTACAATGTAGTAACTGACGATGAGTATGATTCTGAAAAAATTCATAGTCAACTTAAAGAAGAAATTAAAAACCAATAAAAGGAAAGGAAATTCTTTAATCGGGTCAAAGAAATAAAAATTAAATTTATATTACCTATAATAAAAACCAAAAAATTATAAAAAATTGTATAAATTAAGGATTTATATAAAGCCATGAAACTCAAAAATCATATCACCAGCTGAAAACTATTAGTCCAGAACACCATCAGAAAACCTTGTAAAAGAGCAAAGGATAGCAGAACAAGATCTTCTGAAATGCGGTTTTTAGTAATGTCCGCAAAAAGAATGTAAATTGGAAAAATTACAAGAATAAATCTAGGCATTGACCAGATTCCTGTAGAAAGTGGAACTAAAATAGAATACATACAAAATAGCCAGTAAGAGAACCGGATTTTTTTGTAAAAAAATATAAAAATAAAGAGAGCAATGGAGGCAAAAGCGGCGTTAAAAGCTGTGTAGATATCTCCATGATAACCTCTAATTAGAATATCCATAGGATTTCCAGGATGTCTGTTCCACATTACTTGGGCGTGTGCAAAAGCCATGAAATCCCCAGTTAGATGATAATTATAAATCATAAATAAAATTGTGCCCAGGGGAATTAATGAAAGATAAAACAAGGGTAATATCTCATTTTTAGAATTTTTAAGATTTTTTAAGCTTTTATTTTCTATTATCAAGGGCATAAGACCTTCGTAAAGCAAAGGTAACACAACAAAAACACCAGTAGACCTTGTTAAGGACAAAAAGAATCCTATGATACCAACCAGACGCCATTTACCAGTTCTGGCATAATAGAAACACATCAAAGTAAGAGCAAGATAAAGAGATTCGGTGAAAACTCCCGAAAGGATAAAAGAAACCGGAAAGAGAAACAGGTATTTTATCGCTTTAGTTGATGTATCTTCATCATAATCGAGCTTTACTAGTTGATATAAATAAATACAGGAAACTATTAAACAAAAATTTGATATGAGTAAGCCAGAGATGTAATCATTTCCTATAATCAAACCTAAAAATCTCATAATTAATGGATAGAGTGGAAAAAACGCAATATTAGCCTGATGTGAAATTATCTGTTCTGGGGAAAATGGAGTGTAACCTGCTTTAGAAATTCCCATATACCATCCTGTATCCCAAACACCCCATATATCAAGCCAGCTGTGATGTGTCCATTTAGGTTGGCAGATAAATTGAGGCAGTCCATAAAAAGATATACCTGCTAAAACTTTACGGGATAGTACACCGATTATACTCAAAATTATTCGCGTAGTGAAGAACATCAACAGGATATATTTTATTTTAGGAATCTGAAACCTATATTTAGACAATGAGATTGTATTCATGCGTTATTTTCCTGCTTAAATCATTTTCTTTTTTTAGATAAAAAATGCAAGTTTTTGAACTTAATATCACTCATTTTTAAAACCATAATCGTGAATTTACAAGTTCTCAAAGATTAAATGAACTTTTTATTTCAAAGCAGTAGCAATAATCAGGTGAAAATATAAAAAAGTTTTTTGAATAAGATCATAGAATCTGTTACTGTTTATAATTCATAATAGTTAATACAATTACAATAGTTAATACAATTGGGGTGATAGATGCAATTATCAAGATACTATATAAAAAATATCAACCAGTTAGTGATTAAGAACACATGCCTTCCATTTTATATCTCATACAACCGAAATCCTTATTGTAAAGCTTGCGTTATGGCAGAAGTATGGAAATGCAAAGGGAAATCCAGGTAATTTGCGGGAACGTAAGTATTCCGAAGCTTTCTGACTTCCTTAAAACAATAAATTCGATTGCTTCAGAAAATGAAGTAACTATTCAGGGTTTGAATGCAGACTTGATCGCAGGAGAAAGGCATTTACATTTTGCAGTGGGAAAAGCTCTTCGTGCAATTGCTGCGGGCAAGAATATAGCAAAAGATCCTGGGATCGAGATTATGCGATATGCTTCAGGAGAAAGGCAGATTGAAAGAAGTTTCTCGATAGGGCTGCGTGAAGGAGAAAACAATGCTGTCTTCGTACTGCTTGGAAAAATGGACAATCTGATTCTGGCTATTTCTGAAATCAAAAAATTAATCCACGAAAGACCCTGTTCTGAGATTCTTGCTTATTCTGAGTTCAAAAAGAAGGGAATTCTTTCTATTTTTGGAATTACGGACACTGAAATTGAAGCTTCTGGCGAAGAACACATTCCAGAGTTTGTGATTGAGAGAGTAGCACTGGCAGATTTTGCAAAATAAAAATAATCTGAGACTAATCCCAGGTATTTTTCGAGACTAAAAAATCCTTTTTCAGTCATTTTCAGACTTACATTTTTCTTCAAACCAGTCCATAAGAGAAAAAGCCAGATTCATGGAATTCTCAAAATAGTTTTCCTGGTTATAGATCTCTTTTTCAGATTGAATATATTTTCCTGGAACAAGTTCGTGCCCAGACGTCTTGATAAGATTTCTTATCCATTGTCTATCAGCCTCAGGATGGAACTGCAGCCCCAGAACGTTTCCATTGTAGATGAATCCCTGATTTGGACATGCTTCACTTGCAAAAAGCTTTATTGCGCCGGTTGGAATTTCAAAAGTGTCCCCATGCAACATAAAACCGGTAAATTCAGGATACATACAGGATGGAAGTCTCAAATTTCTTACATCTTTCTGGTCTTTTCCTTCCACAGATCTTACTTTATGCCATCCGATTTCCTTATATTGATTCCTCGTAACTTTTCCACCCAGTACGTCAGCAATAATCTGTCCCCCTAAACAGCTGCCAAACACGGGATTTCCTGATTCGAGTACTGTTCTTACGAATTTTTTTCAGGCTTTAACCAGGGATATTCTTCTTCCTGATAAACACTCATGGTTCCCCCCATTATAAGGAGCGAATCGAATTCATCAGGGTCAGGAAAATGAGAATCTTCAAAAAGCATGGTTTTCGTAAGTTTATGTCCTTTTCTGGCTATCAAGGCACCTATATTTCCTAAGGTATCGTTTTTCAGATGTTGAATACAGTAAATTCTCACGGATGTTTCCTCTTTAAGTAAACTGAACAGAAAATGCTACTTTTAAACTACTTTTAAACTACTTTTAACTACTTTTCAAATTCTGATTCCGGCCAAGTTTTAAGTTATGAAGGCAAATTTATAAATAAAGCTTTTTTACTAATATTAATTCAGGACTTTTTTAGCCACTTTTTTATACTTCCTATCTGTATGCTTTATTTTGAAGCCTAAAAGCCCTCTCTATTCAAGGGGCTCTCTTTGATGAACGTTTCATAACATAAATATATGATTCCATTTTAGCCAAAAGATTCATTAATATACTATTTGTGTTATGAGATCAATTAAATATCAAGAGTAATTACCTGAAAAAGATTTCATAATCAGGAAGCATATTATCCAAAACAGATTATGGGAGTTGATTATTATATCTCATCCAAAAACCGTAGAAGAAATGATTGATTGTGCAGGGCCCATTGAGTGTGAGTTATTGCCCAAACTTATTCAGGTGACCGAATCTGCTGCCATTGCCGCAGCCTACCAGATGGGACGTGGAAACAAAAGTTTTGCCGATCAGGTCGCAGTCGCCTCCATGCGAAGAATGCTGAACAAGCTTGATATGAAGGGCATAATCAAGATAGGAGAAGGAGAAAGAGATGAAGCTCCCATGCTTTATATTGGGGAGCAGGTAGGGACGGAAAAGGGAAACCTTGAAGTCGATATTGCAGTAGATCCTCTTGAGGGAACAAACCTTACCGCTGATGGAGGTCCTGGTTCAGTTGCCGTTATGGCAATGGCAGAAAGAGGCGGAGTTTTCCATGGACCAGATATCTATATGGACAAGATCGTTGTCGGTCCAGATGTAGTAAGATATGAAGAGGAACATCCTGACGAAAAGATTGACCTGGATGCTCCTGTAAAGCACAATCTTGAGATCGTCGCAAAGGCTCTAGACAGAAGTATTGAAGAGCTTGTCGTTGTAATTCTTGACCGGCCAAGACACTTCCAGAAAATAACCGAGATCCGAGAAGCAGGAGCTCGTGTGAAGCTGATAACTGATGGAGACCTTATGCCAGGAGTTTCAACTGCAATCCGCGGGTCAGGCGTTCATATGGTAATGGGTGCAGGCGGTTCAGGTGAAGCCGTACTCACAGCAGCTGCAATTAAAATCCTTGGAGGAAAAGTCCTTGCAAGACTTGTGCTTCCAACAATTGCAAATGGAAAGAGCCAGGATAAAATCGATGCAGAAATCGAAGAAAAAATGCCAAGGCTCGAAAAAATGGGAATCACTCTTCAAAACATCAATGATGTTCTTGATACCAACAAGCTTGTGCCAGGAAGCGACGTGATCTTTTCAGCATCAGCTGTAACTCCAGGCCATTTCCTGCGAGAAGTTAATCTTTTTGGTGGCGGAGATGCCAGAGTGCACACAATTTCTATGGGTGCATCCGGAGCTATCAGGTTTACTGACAGTATTTATATAAAGGACAAGAGAGAGACCCCTCTCTACCTGTAAATTCCATTTTACTTCTTTCTATTTTTTCTTTTTTTTAAAAATGGATTTTTAAGATACATATAAAATTAAATTTAATAAAAACTAGATTGAACTATTAATTAGAGCACTAAAATTCACGGAATTAAAAAGTATAATTTTTAAAAATTTATAATTAAATAATATAAAAATTTAGAGTTAGAATATGAAAGTATATCTTGAAAGTTTTGGCTGTTCGGCAAACCAGGCATCAGCTGAAATCATGAGGGCAAGCGTCGAAAGGCTCGGGCACAAACTATTAGGTCTCGAGACCGCCGATCAGGCAGATGTTTATATCTGCAATTCCTGTACCGTAAAGTACACTACAGAACAAAAGATCCTTTATAAGATCCGCAGAATGGGGGAGCTGGGTGTGCAGGTCATAGTTTCTGGATGCATGCCAGAGGTGCAGCTTGAGGATATTCTTCACGCAAATCCCGAAGCCAATATCCTGGGAGTAAATGCAATTTCTAGGGTTGGTGAACTTCTTTCACTAATCGAACAAAGAAAAAAGAAAGGGTTGTCAAAAGGAGCACACTTTGAACTTAAGACTTCTGAGCCTCTGGGTTTTCTCAATGTTCCGCGTGAACGTTCCAACCCGAATATTCACATCTGTCAGATCTCTCAGGGCTGTAATTTTGCCTGTTCATACTGTATTGTAAAAAATGTAAGAGGTAAACTGCATTCATTTCCTCCAGACGAGATTATTGAAGATATCCGCACATCTGTTGCAGAAGGATGCAGGGAAATCTGGCTCACTTCTCAGGATGATAGCCAGTATGGAATGGATACCGGCATCAAACTCCCTGAACTCCTGCGAATGATTTCGGAAATTCCTGGGGACTTTAAAGTGAGGGTTGGAATGATGAACCCCTTTTCTGTTCTTCCAATCCTTGACGACCTGGCAGAGGCTTTTGATTCTGACAAGATTTTCAAACTTCTTCACATCCCCATCCAGTCTGCTTCCTATTCTGTCTTGAAGAGGATGAATCGTCCACACAAAATGGATTCAGTAGATACGATAATTAATACATTCTGTGCTCGTTTCGATGACCTCTCCCTTTTCACTGATATAATTGTTGGCTTCTGCGATGAAACTGATGATGATTTCAAAGAAACTGTTGAATGGGTAAAAAAACACCGCCCTGAAAAAATTAACATTTCAAGATATTCTCCTCGTCCACACACGAAAGCTTTTTCCTTCCGAAACCTGGACTCTCGAATTCCCGCACAGCGTTCACATGAACTGCATAAAGTATGCGAGCACATCAAGCTTGAATCAAAGCAGGCAATGATCGGCTGGAAAGGCAGAGCTTTTGTCTCAAAATACACTGAAATGGGAGACGTTCTCACCCGTACAGATTCTTATCGCCCGGTTGTTATAAGTGGTTCGAATCTGAAACCTGGTCAGTATGCTAATGTGGAAATTGTTGCAGCAAAACCTGGTTATTTCCTTGGAAAATTAGTTGAAAATTGATTAATTCTGAAACATAAGTAATTTTATATGAAATAATAGAACAGGTCTATAGATCTAATCTGCATACTTGATGAATCTGCATACTGACTGTTTTCAGTTTCTCTAAAACTTTTTTTGATATTTTCAATGAAAGCTATATCTTTTCAAAATTAGGTATTGTTAACTAAACATAATTAACTCTTTATTTCTGTATTTTATCAATAGAATAACCTAGTACTTTAGCATTTCAAGACTCTTCGTATAACACTTTGTCTTTCTTCTCAATCTTGCTAGAAAATGCCTCAATATGCTGTTATATCCTTCAACAGTATACGTTTCTGCTTTGGATTGAGTATGGATCTTTTCTGGAAGAAACTCTGCATATGCTCTCCAGTGATCTGTCATTACTTCTCCAATCTTTTTTTTCTTCACTTTTTCCCAGAGTAGTTTTCCAGTTTCCGTTCCTCTGATGCCAAAAGAGCAGTTGATGAACTTTTTCCCAACTCTATCAACAGCAATCCAGATCCAGCAATATTTTTGTTGTTACCGATGTAAGTGTGCATCTCATCCATTTCAACAATAGATATCTCACTTTCACTTTTTAGGTTCTCTCACTCTTGACCAAATTTCTTGATCCATTTTTGGACAGAAACATGACTTACCCCTAAAACTCTTCCTATTAAGCGAAAGCCCAATCCTTCAAGATAGAGTTGTAAAGCCTGTCTTTTAACAGAGGCGGAAAAAGCAGTTGATTTTAGCTCTACTGTATAGTTATAGCCACAATCATGACATTTGTAGCGTTGACGACCACCAACCATACCATTCTTTTTGTAATTAGAACTATTGCATCTGGGGCAGTTTGAAGAAATATATGTTATAAGCATATATATCTATTTTTGTTTACCAATACCCCATTATAAAAAGAATTAAAGTCTACTGTTGGTATGACTTTTGTATTATAATTAGTTTTTTATGGGATATTTGGCTTCCGCATCTTTCTTCTCAATCTTGCCAGAAAGTGCCTCAATGTGCTGTTATATCCTTCAACAGTATACGTTTCTGCTTTTGATTGAGTATGGATCTTTTCTGGAAGAAACTCTGCATATGCTCTCCAGTGATCGGTCATCACTTCTCCAATCTCTTTTTTCTTCAATTTTTCCCAGAGTAGTTTTCCAGTTTCTGTTCCTCTGCTACCAAAAGAGCAGTTGATGAACTTTTTCCCAACTCTATCAACAGCAATCCAGATCCAGCAATATTTTTTTTGTTACCGATGTAAGTGTGCATTTCATCCATTTCAACAATAGATATCTCATTTTCACTTTTTAGAGCCTCTAACTCCTGACCAAATTTCTTTATCCATCTTTGGACAGAAACATGACTTACCCCTAAAATTCTTCCTATTGAACGAAAGCCCAATCCTTCAAGGTAAAGTTGTAAAGCCTGTTTTTTAACAGAGGCGGAAAAAGCAGTCGATTTTAGCTCTACTGTATAGTTATCCACAATCATGGCATTTGTAGCGTTGACGCCCACCAACTATACCATTCTTTTTGTGACTGGAACTATTGCATTTTGGGCAGTTCATGAAGAAATATATGTTATAAGCATATATATCTATTTTTGTTTACCAATGCCATATTATTTTCTGCTGTATTTTCCCATCAATTCTCCTTCGGCAATAATATGTCCTATCATTGCATTTTCGAGATCTTTTCGTCCTGTCCCTGCTTTAAGTTCTAGCTTCTTATCCAGAGCATAAACACGGAAGAAATACCTGTGTGTACCTGAAGGTGGACATGGCCCTCCATATCCTATTTTTTTGAAATCGTTTAGTCCTTCGACCCCAGGTATACTATCTTTTTCTATTTTCGCCACAGGCTCTATGTTCCAGACAAGCCAGTGTGTAAATGTCTTCGTTGGAGCATCAGGATCGTCTACTATAAGGACTAAGCTTTCAGCTTTTTCAGGAATGCCTTCGAATTCCAGAGGCGGATTTATGTCCTGACCATCACAGGTATATTTTCGTGGAATACTACCGTTAGCTACAAATGCGCTGCTAAAAACCTTTATAGTTTGAATGTTCATAGTCTCATATCCTTTACCGGTATCGAGAGACTCCTTATTTACAGGTGCCTCTGCTTTTTCATTTTGAACACATCCAGAAATGAAAACCATTAATGCAAACAAGAATATCAGAACAACTGCACTGGTTTTTATATTCATATATAGCAACTCCTGACAGCAGGAGAACTGCTTGACAATGAAATATTAAAGCTAAAGAGATATAACTTTAAGGCTCAGTTACATGGCGTACGCTAAAATATTGTTCAAAGACTGAACTTTACAGTGCATTTAAAGTCGAATTAAGGTTTACTTTATCGGATGTGTGAAGATCTTACCTGAAAATCCAGCAGGTACCAACACAAATTCCTCATCTAATTTGATGTATATCGGATGATATCAAAAGAAAAGACCTTTTAATCGACCTCTGAAAACTCTAGACTGAAACCCTTATACAAAGAATCAGTCCTCTACATCAAGAGATTGAATAATATCGTGAACTGTAAGTTCTCCTTTAGCTACGCGCTGGACAAGCGGATAGATAAATGAACAATCATCCATAGCAGCCCACCGTGCTTCCCCGACTCTTCTTACAACTTCATCCATTATTTCTCCACATGTCTTGCAATATCTTCCTTCACTCTCTGCTCCACAAGATTCGCATTTCATAAAAATCCCTCCATAATCTATGGGAACGTAGAAAATAAATAAATTATGGTAATACGTGAGCATATTTACACAGTAGTGATAAAACATAGGCAAAGGGAAAACTACGAAGCAAACAGAGATAAAAGTACTTTGGCAAATATTTGAGATGATAGGAGAAATTAATAAAAAGGAATTATGGATTTAATTTGCACTCACACATTTCTATAAGTGCTCCTTCCCCAATCCTTGAACCGCGTGCAATGAGCATATCTCCTGCCTGG
The DNA here is from genome assembly GCA_963727895.1 of uncultured Methanosarcinaceae archaeon. Lineage (GTDB taxonomy): Archaea > Halobacteriota > Methanosarcinia > Methanosarcinales > Methanosarcinaceae > Methanosarcina. The sequence goes on from CAVSHT010000013.1 coordinate 140,730, forward strand.
ACAACCGTATTACCTTTTGGAGCATAGACCCAGCGGTCAGCTCTTTTGATTGCCATTACATGCAGCCCGGTTTCAGTCTCAAGCTTCAATTCAAAGAAGGTCTTTCCAACTATAGGAGAGCATTTTTCTACCTGAAGCCGGGTGATAACCTCTTCGGAATTCCTTACTGCGAGAGTGATGATAGGATGAAGCTCTATATCCCTGAGCACAGTATCCGCAATTCCGTAAGCAGCATCGGAAATACTTTCAGAAGCACTTGCAAGGTGCAGAATTCCCCTGAGCTGGTTTACATCCTCAACATGTTTTGCAGTTTCAAGAACCCAGTGCTGAAGTTCGTATTTCATTGAATCCATTTCAGATTCGAGGGCATTTACCTCATATGCAATGTCCTCGTTATCAAAAAGAATAGCAGAATATGCAAGCCCTACGGACAATTCGGACATATTTTTCATATCCACAATAATGTCCAAAGCATGTTCAAGGTCTTTTAAAAGCTTATTATGCTCTATTTCTTTTGGGACGAATTTCTTTGTCGTGACCATCTCAAAAAATAGTGGAACTCCTTCATCATGCCCTCTAGCAATTAAAACATCCCCTTGCCTGAGACGAGTTTCCTTGTCAGGGTCATAAATCCAGTCTTCATTTCTCCGGATAGCAATTATCCACATACCGGTTTCTAAATCGAGCTCAAGGTCACCGAGAGTACGTCCTGCCATTGAAGATTCTGCTGCGACTGTTGCCCTGACTATTGTTTCTTCAGCTTCCCTTAAGGCTACCTTCAATTCCATCGGAATTCCCATATTCATGAGCACTATTTTGGCAATGTCGCCTGCGGCATTTGCAATATTTTCCAAACATGCAGCAACCTGTAAAACTCCAAGAAGTCCTTCTGCCTCATCAACCCTGCGCGTACTTAACATCGCAGCCATTTTCATATGATAATCGAGGGTGTCCATCTTATCTTCAAGATTAAGCACCTCTTCTGCAATGTCCTCGTCATTATAAATCATTGCAGAGTACGCAAGATCTACCATGAGTTCGGAAGTATCCTTCATCTCAGTCAAAAGGTCTTTAAGATTCTTTGGACTGTATCTGAATTCTTTAGGGAACATAGTCTCTATATCAACTCTACCTTATGTTGGTGTATATGATTTATACTTCATAGTAATTATTAATTTTTGAATTATATAGGCTTTTCAAAGCCTTGTTAAAATATAATAAAACTAAATAATAATAAAACTGACATTTAATAAAATAAAACTGGTTATAAAATATTTTATAAAATATTTAATACATGCAAAGCTATAAAAATTCCTGTAACCCCTACGAGATCTCCAAGGCTTGCTATGAAAGGGATTACTGTATCGTCTGGATCGATCCCGAACCTATGAGAGATAAAGGCAATGGCAATTGTTGCGCAGTAGACAACAGAAAGTTCTATGACCATGGCTATAGAACTAATTTTTAAAAGCGTAAAAAACGGCATCTCAAAGCCCAAGAAACTGCTTGCCAGAAAAACCAGTATAGTGACAGAAATTGATGAGACAAATCCTACAATTGAAGCTGCAATAACGCTGTTGTGTGCAACTGGGTTACTCTTGATGTTATCTCCGAGCCCCATATGGAAAGCCGATGAAAGCCTGGCTCCAAGCATACTGCCGGTATCGCCTCCAATTTTAATGAGGGAGGGGATAAGAATCAATATCGCTGGCATAGAGATAAGGTTTTTTTCTCTTGAGTTTAAAATTTGTCCGACAAGAATTCCCATTATACATGTAATAAAGAGTACTGGAAGCCCTCGTTGGATGATTCCGTTTACTGTATAGTAAGGGGTTAGATGCCCTGTTTTTCTCAAAACATCACCACCAGTTTTGCCGAGAGGAAAAGCATAAACATGGAGATAATATCTCCAAGAGTTGCAATAGAAGGCGTGACAACATTATCAGGATCAAAACCAAATTTGAACATTCCTATAGCTAGTAGAGCTGCAATAAAAGAGAGAATTATTCCGGACGTAAAGGATGCAATCACACAGATAAGAACAAGTTTAATTATACCGGCACTTTCGAAGCCCAGAGCAAGGGTTACAAAGTGCCCGAGAATTCCAAGCATTACAGCAGCAATAATACTAAGGATAAGAGAACCGGAAATATTATTCATGAGTTCGGGATTATGCCTATCAAGATCTGTAATTAGCCCAAGATGAATTGCACTGCCAAGCCTTGAGCCAAGAGTAGATGAAATATTTCCCCTAAGTCCGAGCACACCTGGATAAATGACAATCAATCCCGGGATCATTTCAAGTTCATTTGTCATTCCCGAAAATATAATTCCTGCAGCTACTCCCCCAACAGTAGCAATAAGTTCAAAAGGCAGAGCCTCGCGTACTATTGATGAAATACTTGCATACTCACCAAGATATTTATCAATATACTGAGATTCTAAAGTATTTTCATCCTTGCGTGACTCTGAAGACATGTGCATGTATTATACACTGATATTATAAAATAATCGCCGATTGAAGAACATCATATATGTTTATAAAATATTAAAATCTGGGCTTTGAATTGTTTAGTGAATAAAGTAAAGAGTACAAAACTATCCCAATTTAGAAAGTTTTTTGACCCCCGGAAAAAAGATAAATAACTTGCAGCCGTTACCTGATAAAAGGTATTTATGGTAATAGGAGTAACAATGATAAATGTGATGCCAGGTTATGAAAAGGCAGCATACAGAGAATGAAGGAATATTGAAGGGATTAAAGACGTTTACCACGTTTTTGGGGAATATGATTTTGTAATAATCATAGATGTTGAGGATCTGAATAACCTTAACGACGTGGTAGATATGATAAGAGAAAGTGAAACCGTCACAGCTACCAAGACAATTGTAGGGGCAGATCTTTAAGTTCCTTTACACTCTTTTAAATTAGTGCAAGTTATGTAAAATGATATATAGTGAATTATATATTTTATTAATTTTTGGCTTTTGAATTAACTTTTATTCCGCTCTTATTTTTACTCTATACCTAATCAATTTCCTATATTCTGGCAAGCTTAAATAAGATATAATTAAGCAAAAATATTAAAAGATAAAATATCAACCACTTAATAATTCACGACCAGTTTAGTAGAAAAGTGTGGGTGTTAGTGTAAGCTCATGTATGTCTCTGCCTAAAACTATCTTCCTCTAATCAGATTAACGTTATATATTAAGTATTCTATTGTAGTATATAAGGACAGATTAAATAAATGAAAAATATGTTTGTCGAAAACATATATAAATCAGCTTCAATAAATTGAAATGAAACGAGAATATGTACCAAGTTAATTTTTTTCGAATTAATAGCATTCTTAATTTTAGAGGCTTTCTACATAGCCTAATAATAAAAAATTAAGGATTTCCTAATTAACTATAGTTATTTATTATGAGAACCTCTATTTCTTCATTAACTGCCCCAGATGCAATAGTTCTAATTACAAAAAGAATGGTATAGTTGGCGGGCGTCAACGCTACAAATGCCATGATTGTGGCTATAACTATACAGTAGAGCTAAAATCAACTGCTTTTTCCGCCTCTGTTAAAAAACAGGCTTTACAACTTTACCTTGAAGGATTAGGCTTTCGTTCAATAGGACGATTTTTAGGGGTGAGTCATGTTTCTGTCCAAAGATGGATAACGAAATTTGGTCAGGAGTTAGAGGACCTAAAAAGTGAAAATGAGATATCTATTGTTGAAATGGATGAAATGCACACTTACATCGGTAACAAAAAAAATATTGCTGGATCTGGATTGCTATTGATAGAGTTGGAAAAAAGTTCATCAACTGCTCTTTTGATAGCAGAGGAACGGAAACTGGAAAACTACTCTGGGAAAAATTGAAGAAAAAATAGATTGGAGAAGTGATGACCGATCACTGGAGAGCATATGCAGAGTTTCTTCCAGAAAAGATCCATACTCAATCAAAAGCAGAAACATTTACAGTTGAGGGATATAACAGCATATTGAGGCACTTTCTAGCAAGATTGAGAAGAAAGACAAAGTGTTATACAAAAAGTCTTGAAATGCTAAAGTACTCGGTTATTCTATTGATGAAATAAAGAAATAAAGAACTAGATATATTTAGTTAACAATACCAAATTAATTATCAAATGGAAAAAAGAAACAAGATTAATATTGATGGAAAAGATCATGAAAAATATTACCCTTGTAAATGGATATGTGGAAAATCGAAAATATTCTCTATTTCTTATATTTCTGGTATTATCCGGATTTATATTAAGATTTTATCACCTTGGCTTCGATTCTTTATGGCTGGATGAGGCAGCCACCCATAGCTACGCAAAAGAGTCATTTTTAGGAATATTGCAATCAACCCTCATGGGAACAGAATTTCATCCCCCTGTATTTTACTGGCTTGAACACATAATGCTTTATTGTGGAGATAATGAAGTTGTTCTTCGTTTTATTCCTGCTATCGTAGGTGTGCTCACAATTCCTATATTTTATCTTATTGGAGTAGAATATATAGACAGAAACACTGGTTTATTATCAGCAACCCTGCTAACTTTTTCGCCTTTTAACATATATTATTCTCAAGAAGCAAGATCTTATACTCTATTTATGCTTCTTTTTTCAATTTCACTTTTATTCTATCTCAAGACCTTGAAATCAACCAATGTAAGGAATTGGATATTGTTTGGAATATTTTCTTCGCTCACTCTTTGGATACACTACTAAGCTTTAATTCCTATAGGGTTACTTTATTTTCATTCCTTAATTATTAATTCAAGAAAAAGAAAGGAGAATATTAAAAGCGTTAGTTATATAGGGATATCTTTTTTCACATTCATTTTGTTGAGTTTTCCGTTAATTATTAAAGTAATCAGTCTCTTTCTTGTAAAGACTTCTTCAGCTCCAACCTGGGGAATGGAAGGAACAAGAATAATATCACAAACTTTTATACAATTTTCTGATTACAATAAAATAGTTTGCATCATATTTTTGCTTTTATTCATTGCTGGGATTGCTTTTAATATTACTACAAATATCAACAAATCCCTGCTCTTGATATACTTGATGTTTTTCTCCTTATTGATTAGCTATATTATCTCACCAAAGATGTCTATGGAACCTCGTTACCTGATTTATCTTTTTCCAATTTTTTCCCTGGGAATTGCTTCTTCTTATAATGCATTTAATTTAAAAGTTAATACTAAAAGTGTAATTTATTTAGTAATTATTCTCACAATTGTGACTAGCTTCCCTTATTTAAGTCATTATTATTCGGGTTTTCATAAAAACGACTGGCGAGGGTTTTCAAAAAATATTCAGCAGATGACATATGAGAATGATGTCGTCGTTGTACTTCCAAAATACATGGCAAAGCCTCTTAATTATTATTACGATAATAAGAGTGATCAAACTTATGAATATAAAACATCAAATTCCGTACAGCTCCAGAAAATATATAGTCATAATAAAGGTCACCAAATATATTATGTAGTGGGCATAGCCCATCTTAATGCGGCAAATCCTGAGGGAGATGCATCTCAATGGTTAAAAAACAATACAAAGTTATTGAAAAAATATAGGGGTATCTATTTATATAGCTCTAAATAATTTTTATGATAAATAAAAGCTAAGTTTATTTTAAAACGATTTATTTTCACAGCAAAAATTGCAAACCTCTTTCCAAATCAAAAACTTAATAATATTTTAGACACATTTGAGAGCTATTCGATAAGTCCTGATGCTATAAATTGCAGTTATCCTCTATTGGCACTTAGAAAAATGTCTGCTGGAAGTTCTCAAGTTTGATGACATTCCAGAATTCGGTAGAAATATTGTAATAGTACCAGTTTTTTCGTGTTTTCATAACCGAAATTACCCCAAAATTTATTAATTCTACTTTTCGGATAGGCTTTTTGCGGACTCTAAATATTTTTAGTTATTAGAATTTTATATTAGACTCCACTTCCATAAAAACGAGATTCAAAAATCAAATTGTAAGTTTAAGATTAAGCTCATGATTTTAAGTACCTGAATAAAAGTTTTAATTACTAATCGCCTTAAACCAATTGTTAAGAACTTCAAATTTCACAATCCCAGAAAGTTTTTATACTCATTTAGAAGGTTATCATTAACTTCAATACATATCTCCAAAAAGTCCGAATATAAACAATTATAGTAAAGCAGAAATCTTACTCTGGATATTTGCAAATTAGAAATTTAGATCGATTTTTCAACATGAGGTAAAATTTCATGGAAATCCCTATTGCAGAAGAACTTGCCAAAAATCAAAAATCAATAAGTGTCGCAGAATTTTTTGAAAAAAACAGGCAAATCCTTGGTTTTGACTCGGCTCCTCGAAGCCTAATAACAACTGTAAAAGAAGCTGTTGATAATTCACTGGATGCCTGCGAAGAAGCAGGTATTCTGCCTGATATTCTTGTCCAGATAGAAAGAACTGGACAGGATTATGTCACTGTAATTATAGAAGATAACGGTCCTGGAATTGTAAAAGAGCAAATTCCTAAAGTCTTTGCCAAGCTTCTCTATGGTTCCAGGTTTCATGCCCTCAAACAAAGCAGAGGACAGCAAGGAATAGGGATTTCCGCAGCCGTACTCTATGCCCAGATGACTGCAGGCAGGCATACGAAGATTCTTTCTAAAACCAGTTCCAACGCCCCTGCACACTATTATGAGCTTATGATCAATACCAGCACGAATGAACCAGATATCCTGAAAGACGATATAAAGGACTGGTTCCGCCCGCATGGAACTCAGATCGAGCTGGAAATGAAGGCTGCTTATGTAAAAGGAAGGAGACAATCCATTTACGAGTACCTCAAAGCCACAGCAATTGTAAATCCCCATGCGAGAATTACCTTAATAGATCCAGATGGCATTGAAGAGGTCTTTGAAAGAGCCACGGATAAAATGCCCAAGCCGGCAGAGGAAATACTTCCCCATCCTGAAGGCATAGAGCTTGGAACTCTTATGAAGATGCTTCATTACACTGAACGCCAGAAGCTTGCTCCATTCCTTCGTTATTCTTTCTGCAAAATAGGTCTGTTTACTGCCGATGAAATCTGCAAAGCTGCAGGGCTTGACCCTGAAATCGACCCTCATTCTCTGGGCCGCCACGAGGCCAGAAAGTTAATTGAAGCTTTTGAAAAAGTAAAGATCATGGCTCCTCCTACTGATTGCCTTTCCCCAATTGGAGAAGAACTTATTTATAGAGGACTTGAAAAAGAAATAAATGTGGATTTTATTGCCACAAGCACTCGAAAACCTGCGGTATATTCCGGAAATCCTTTTGTAGTGGAAGTTGGGCTTGCCTATGGTGGAAACCTTCCGAAAGAAGACAAAATAAGCATAATGCGTTTTGCCAACCGTGTACCTTTGCTGTACCAACAGGGAGGTTGCGTGACTACACATGCAATAGAAGACATTAAATGGAAGCAATACGGCTTAAACCAACCAGGAGGAGGAATTCCTGTTGGTCCTGCTATCCTTCTTATTCATGTTGCTTCTATTAACGTTCCATTTACCTCGGAATCAAAAGATGCAATTGCTGATATCCCTGTAATAAAGGACGAAGTAGACCTTGCAGTAAAAGAAGTTGCAAGGAAACTCAAACATTATTTGAGCAAACAGAGCAACCTTAAAAAGCGAAGGGAAAAAGAAATTATCATTACAAAGGTACTTCCTAAAATGGCAGTAAAAGTTGCAAATATCTTAGAAAAAGATGTTCCTGACATCAACCCTGTTGTTGCAAGGATTATGGGAAATTTGCTTGTACACAGGAAAGTAAAGAAAAACGAGGATGGAACTGCAGATGTCAGAATAAAAGTTAAGAATTTTGGAACTTCTACGTGCGCTTTTAAAGTTCATGAGATGCTGCCCTGGACAGTAATCAAAGCAAGTCCAGAGCCAAAAGTTGTGACTCTGGGCAATGATTACGATTATGTATGGGATATTTCAGCAGCAGTCGAGTCTTCAAAGATTCTTAGCTATAGAATAGAATCTGTAACGGATTACGAACTTGGAAAGCTTCCTGACCTGATTGTGGAAGGGCTAGAGGAAGAGCTTGTAACCGGCGCAAAAGCCTTTAAGAGGGTATAAAATGGCCAGCGAAACAAATAGCAAAACAGCCCAGGGAGACGCTCTTGCAAAAGAAAAGCTGCTTGAACTTGCAGAGAAAATATACAACCAGTTTGAAGATGAGGTTGTCCCGAGTGTTGTTCTTCCGAGCCGGACAAAGGCAAACATAGAATATTCCGATGAGAGTGATGTCTGGGTTTACGGAAACAGAGAAAGCGAAAGAAGCGCAAAAACCGTAAAAGGAGCATTTCAGCTTCTGAAAACCACTTATGTGACAGATTTTCTTATAAATGAGCATTTATCCCATAACCGCGGCTCAACACTTCGAGAACTTTACTATATTTCAGAAGGCTGGGAAGCTGCGAAATTCAAAGAGCAGGCTGAAAGTGATCGCCTGATCGAAGACCTTGAACTCCTTACAACCCTTCAAAGAGAGTTTTTCCATATGCGCCCTGAAGAAGACGGGGCTACCATGTTTGGACCTATTGAAATCATAGAAAAGACAAAAAGGGGAGAACGGAATATCCATTGTCAGAAGGACGTGGGAGAAGGAGGATATCAGATCCCTTTTAACGTTGAAAACATCGAATTTAAAGTCCATGATGCAAGCATGATAATTGCTATAGAGACTGGTGGTATGTACGCACGTTTGATGGAAAACGGGTTTGATGAAGCTTACAATGCGATTCTTGTTCATCTCAAAGGCCAGCCTGCAAGGTCAACCCGCAGGATTATCAAACGTATGAACGAGGAATTAGGTATCCCTGTAGCTGTTTTTACAGACGGCGACCCCTGGTCTTATAGAATCTATGCCTCTGTTGCCTACGGGGCTATAAAAAGTGCCCATCTATCGGAATATATGGCAACTCCTGCAGCGAAATTCCTTGGTCTTCAACCTTCAGATATAGTCGAATACGAACTATCGACTGACAAACTTACCGATCAGGATATTAACGCACTGAGGAGTGAACTTTCCGACCCGCGTTTTGAATCTGACTACTGGAAAGAACAAATCCAGCTCCAGCTTGATATAGGAAAAAAGGCTGAACAGCAGGCTTTTGCAGGCAAAGGTCTTGATTTCGTAACTGAAGTATACCTGCCAAATAGGCTCAGAGAAATGGGTATGCTATAACGCCCGAGTCCCGTCTCGGGAGGACGGTGCCCTTTTCGCTACCCGAATTTCGCTTCGGGAGCACGAAGCCCTTTTCGCTTCGCTCAAGAGGGCTAAGTTATGGACAAAAGAATCGTGTTTTAATAAAAGTCCCAGTTAAATTTTTAGTGAGTTATGATGTAAAAAAACTTTGTTTATATATTAAGACATTATAAGTGTATTTTAGTTGACCCATTAGTTTAGAAATTACTTTTGAATTATAGAAAAATATACCCTGAGAACTTAATACGTAAAGGTCTGTTAAAAAATATTTAACTGCCGTGACTTGTACTTTGGACCTACTGTGGAAGACGAATTTTTCCTGGCGAAACAGCGAATATTAATTTAAACTAAAGACGTACTAAAAAATTAATATGAAAGGGGTATAATTTGGTTCAAAATTATGCTAAAAACATCTGTTTTGAGAGGATGAATTCTGAAAAATCTTATATAATTTTCAGGGAATCTAAAGGCTTAAAATGTATGAGCGCATATTGAATTTTATTCGTGGCAGAAAAGATGATGTAAAAGTATAAAAAGCTGAAAATAAAAATTGTAGGCTTATAGAATTGATATGATTTCTAAGATCTATTTTAACAAAAGTTTCCCCGTTAATTTTTAAAAAAAAGAATAATGTCACATGATTTAGCTAATCTACTAGATTTTTATGGAGAATAAATTACAATGAGTGATAAACAGGTTTACGACGCTTCGCACATCCAGGTTCTGGAAGGCCTGGAAGCTGTCCGGAAACGTCCCAGCATGTATATAGGGAGCACGGATAGTCGCGGGCTCCACCACCTAGTCTATGAAGTAGTAGACAACAGCATTGATGAAGCTCTTGCAGGCTTCTGTAATAAGGTGAATGTCACAATCAACCCAGATGGGAGTGTAACAGTCGAAGATAATGGTAGAGGTATCCCCATAGACCCTCATCCGATCCACAAGAAATCCGCCCTTGAGGTTGTAATGACTATTTTGCATGCAGGAGGAAAATTTGATAAGAATACTTACAAAGTTTCAGGGGGACTGCATGGGGTAGGGGTTTCTGTTGTAAATGGGCTTTCGGAATGGCTGGAAGTTGAGATATCGAGAAACGGGAAGAAGTATTTCCAGCGCTATATCCGTGGAAAGCCTGAGGCTGATGTCCAGGAAATTGGAACTTCAGAAATTACAGGCACAAAAACTACTTTTAAACCTGATGCACAAATTTTTGAGACCCTTGATTTCGATTACGAAATTATTTCAAACCGATTAAAAGAACTCGCTTTCCTGAACAAAGGCCTTACTATTAGCTTCAGGGACTCAAGAATTCCAGAAGGACATGTTGAGACCTTCACGTATGAAGGCGGAATTGTGGAGTTTGTCAAGTACCTGAATAATAAAAAACAACCCCTTCACGATCCAATTTATTTTGAGCGGCAAAGGGACGACATGGTAGTAGAAATTGCAATGCAGTACACGAACGCTTATACAGAAAACGTATACTCTTTTGCAAACAATATTAATACCCATGAAGGCGGAACCCATATTATTGGTTTTAAAACCGCACTGACAAGAGTCGCAAATGACTATATTAAAGCTAACAAACTCTCCAAAGAAGATGCAAAGCTCACAGGCGATGATGTAAGAGAAGGGCTGACCGCAATAATAAGCGTCAAACTCATGGAACCCCAATTTGAGGGGCAAACTAAAACAAGACTTGGAAACAGCGATGTTAAAGGAATTGTAGATTCCCTTGTAACTGATGGGCTCGCAGAATACTTTGAGGAAAACCCCAAGGTTGCAAATATTATTCTTGAAAAAGCACTTCTTGCCCAGAAAGCCAGAGAAGCTGCAAAAAAGGCAAGAGAGCTGACCAGAAGAAAAAGTGCTCTTGAAGTCAGCACTCTTCCCGGAAAACTTGCGGACTGCTCGGAAAAGAATCCCGCAGCCTGTGAGATTTATATTGTGGAAGGTAATTCGGCAGGGGGTTCGGCAAAACAGGGTAGAGACAGAAGTTTCCAGGCTATTTTACCTCTAAGAGGTAAGATCCTGAACGTGGAAAAATCCAGACTTGCAAAGATCCTGAAGAATGAAGAGATTATTTCTCTGATCACTGCCATTGGAACAGGAATCAGCGAGGATTTCACCCTAGAAAGTGCCCGCTACCACAAAGTCATTATCATGACTGATGCCGATGTGGATGGAGAACATATCAGGACACTTCTTCTCACACTGTTCTTCCGCTATATGAGACCGCTGATTGACGAAGGATACGTGTACATTGCCCAGCCTCCTCTATACCGCGTAAAGAAAGGCAAAGCTGAATACTACATACACTCTGACAGAGAACTTGAAGCAAAAAAGAAGGAACTTGGAGAAAAAGGGCTTGGAATTCAGCGCTATAAAGGACTTGGCGAAATGAACCCCGACCAGCTATGGGGAACCACCATGAACCCAGAGAGCCGGATCCTTTTACAGGTGACCCTAGAAGATGCGATTCGGGCTGATGAGATCTTCAGAATTCTCATGGGAGATGAGGTTGAACCACGCCGGAACTTCATAGAAACGCATGCAAAAGAGGTCGTAAATCTGGATATATGAGGTGGCGAAAAATGGCAAAATATGAAGATGAGAAGAAATCCGAAGATGAATTGAATAAATCTTATCAGGCTACCCTAATCCCCGAAGATAAAGATGATGAGGCGGAAAATGAGAACGGTTCAGCCGCCCTTACACAGAAAGATTCGGGCAAAAAACTGGAATTAAATGTATCTGACCCTTCTTCGGATGAGCCTGAGGATGAAGATCCAGAGCCAGAAAGAAGTGGAGTTACTACCACCCTTCTCGAAAACGAGATGAAACGTTCTTACATCAACTACGCAATGAGCGTAATCGTTGGAAGAGCGCTTCCAGATGCCCGTGACGGTTTAAAACCAGTTCACCGCAGAATCCTTTTTGCAATGAAAGAGGCAGGGATTACCCATGACAAGGCTTACAAAAAATCAGCCCGTGTGGTGGGAGATGTGCTCGGTAAATACCACCCACATGGAGATACTGCGGTTTATGACAGTATTGTGCGTATGGTTCAGACGTTCTCACTTCGTTATCCTTTAATTGATGGACAGGGAAACTTTGGGTCTATTGATGGAGATTCGGCTGCTGCCATGCGTTACACTGAAGTCCGCATGGACAGAATCGCAGAAGAAATGCTGGTAGATATTGATAAGGAAACCGTTCCCTTCATGCCAAATTATGATGGGTCACTAGAAGAGCCCGAGGTTCTTCCTGCAAAACTTCCGAACCTTCTTGTCAATGGATCCACAGGTATTGCAGTGGGAATGGCAACAAACATGCCTACCCATAATATAGGCGAGGTAATTGACGGAACCCTCATGCTTATCGAGAACCCTGAAACTACGATTCCAGATCTTATGACTGTAATCAAAGGGCCTGATTTCCCTACAGGTGCACATATTATCGGAACTTCAGGCATGAAATCAGCATACATGACCGGACGAGGATCTTTAAAGATTCGAGCAGTTGCTGAGATCCAGGAGATAAAGAAAGACAAACAGCAGATTATCGTAACCGAGCTTCCCTACCAGGTAAACAAAGCCAGGATGATTGAAAATATTGCCCAGCTAGTTCGGGAAAAGACAATCGTTGGAATCTCAGACCTTCGAGATGAGTCTGACAGGGACGGAATCAGGGTTGTTATCGAGCTTTCTCGGGGTACAAATCCAAAAGTTGTTTTAAACCAGCTTTATAAGCACACTCAAATGGCGACTACTTTTGGGATAATCAATCTGGCTATCATTGATGGAAAACCAAGAGAGCTGAACCTGAAGGAACTTATTGAGATTTACCTGGAATATAGGATCGAAATTATCCAGAAGCGGACGCTTTATGACCTCAGGAAAAGTGAGGAAAGGGCCCATATCCTTGACGGGCTCAAGATTGCCCTGGATAATATAGATGAGATAGTGACTCTTATAAAGGGATCAGCAAATGCTGAAGAAGCAAAGCAGGGGCTAATTGAGAATTATTCCCTTGATGAGATTCAGTCGAAAGCCATTCTTGATATGCGTCTGCAACGCTTAACAGGGCTTGAAACCCAAAAGGTGATTGAGGAGCTTGAAGGCCTTGTAAAACTAATTGGCGAGCTTAATAAAATCCTTGAAAGCGATGAGATCAAGTACCAAATAATTAAAAACGAACTTCTGGAGCTCAAGGAAAAATATGGGGATGCCCGCAGGACAAAAATCGTGCAAGATACGTCTGAGGTCAGGGAAGAGGATCTTATTCATGAAGAGGATGTTGTTGTCACGATTACAAATGGAGGCTACATAAAACGCATCCCACTCAAAACTTACAGCATGCAGCGCCGTGGAGGAAAGGGCATAATAGGTATGGAGATGAAGGAAGAAGACTTTGTGGAAAATCTCTTCATTTCTTCAACCCACAATTATATTCTTTTCTTTACAAATCTTGGCAGGCTTTACTGGCAGAAAGTCTATGAAATCCCTGAAGGTTCCAGGCAGTCAAAAGGTAAAGCCATAGTAAACCTTCTGGAGCTTCAGGAAGGCGAAACGATCAGCGCCATGATCACTATCAAAGAGTTTGATGAAAACCACTATCTGCTTATGGCAACAAGGTCAGGTACTATTAAAAAGACCGCTCTGTCGGAATTCAAGAACCCGAGGAAAGCTGGCATAATTGCAGTTACCCTAGAAGAGGGTGACGAGCTTGTGAGAGTGCTCCTTACCGATGGAAAAAGAGAAGTTTTGATGGTTTCAAAGAAAGGCAAAGCTATCCGCTTCCCTGAAGAGGAGGTCCGTCCCATGGGCAGAACCGCAAAAGGTGTCCGTGGTATGACTCTTGAAAGCTCTGATGATGAAGTTGTCAGCCTTGACCTTGTTGACGAAACTACAACCCTCCTGACCGTGACTGAAAACGGCTTCGGCAAGCGAACCAGATACTCCCAGTATCCCCCGCACCACCGCGGCGGAAAAGGCGTGATAACAATTATTACGAATTCGAGGAACGGGCCGGTCTCAAGAGTTAGATCCGTAGCCGATGACGATGAACTTATTTTCACCAGCGCTGACGGTATCATTATCCGTATTCCTGCAAAAGAGATCTCGATCCAGGGCAGAAACACCCAGGGTGTAAGAATTATGAATCTGAAATCCGGTGACAAAGTAGCAGGTATAGCGAGGATCGAAAGTGAAAAAGACGATAAAAACCTGAAACTCACAGCTTTTAACGGTAAAGAGATCGCAGAAGCAATTGAAACCGAGGATGAAGTAGAGGTTTTTGAAGGAGAAGCTGAAGAACTCGATGAGTTTGACGAGTTAGAAGACATTGAAGCTGCCGACGAAGCCGAGGAAACCGAAGAATTAGAAAAGGATGACGACAAAGAAAAATAAAGACGAAAACGAAATTTAATAAAAGAGAATAAAATTGAATAAGACTGAATAACACACACGAGTGAAGAAAAATAATTCTTCACTCAAAGTGCTGCCGGAGTAAAGCTTTTTTTTGGAATTATTTTTCGGCAGCGGACTTTTTGTCCAAAAGGAAACCAGTAAGTGAGCTTAGTTTTTGGGACGAGTTTTTGAACTTTTTTATATTTAGTGCTAGAAGGTATAGTTCTTAGAATTATCAGATTTATCATCAGATCTTATTCTGCGAATCTGAAAATTTGTTTAGGCAATTTTTGTTGGCATTTTTAAGTTTTATGAATAAAAGCTAAACTAGAATATTATTTATAGAAAAATTTAGATATTTTCTGATTACCTGTTGATTATATGGATTATTGTTTTTAAAGATGATTTAGTTTTGTTACTTTTTAAAAACCAATTCAATAGCAGCTAAGTTTACAGAATGAATAAAGAAAATTCTGAAAGATTGGATATAAAGTAACATTTATAAAAAATTATATAAATAAAGATTGCCAAAATAAAATATTTTTTATATAAAATATTAGCCGATGTGAAAAAGTTGTATATACTTGAACCGCCTTTTAACTTATAACTCACCATTAAACGAAATTAAAGAAAGTATGTTTATAAAAAATATAGTCCGACTAATGGTGGGGGGGGGGTTAGCACAAAAGGAGGAAAAAGAATGCAAAAAGTAGAGTTATTGCCACCTATTAATGCAAAAGTTGGAGAGACATTTGAAATTTCGATACCATCAAACCCCGCTTCAACCGGCTACAATTGTTTACTGTCAGAGATGCCAGGTTGTGTTTATTTTGTAGAATCAAGCTTTGTACCCGACCAGCCCACTATGCCAGGAAAAGGTGGAACTAGCAAGTTTAAATTTGTTGCAGTAAAAAAAGGCGAAGGCAAAATTAATTTCCACAGCGTGAAATTCTCTCATCCTCTTGATATATTGGACCCTACACCTATGCAACAAAGATTTGTTAAAGTCGAGTAGTAAAATGGCTTTATTTTTTCCATTTATTTTTTCATTTTTTGACATAACTATTCATTCTATTTTACTCTGATTATTATTCAATAACCTATCCTCAACATTTTTTTGCAGATTTTTCATACTCAGGGTCGTTTTGATTTTCGATGAATCTTAAAACAGGGTACCATAGGACTGCAAAGTAGGCGGCGAAGTGAGAAAATTATGAAATGATTTATGAGACTTTCCTAATGAATCGTAGTCATCAGGAGTTTCTATTTTATATAATCTCGTTTAACAATGTTGTAAGATATTTTAAAAGAAAGTAAGTAAATAAAAATAGGTTTTAAAAATCAGTTTTTATTTATCGGCTTTTTCACTTGAACATTTAGAAGCCACTTTCCAGAGATAACATAGACTCAATGCAAGCCACCACAGGTATCTAATCTCAAAAGAAAATTTATACTCATTATAATCAATCAGTCCGTGTGCCATTCTATTTCTCAAGTTTGAGCCATAACGTTCAATTAGTAAACCTCTTAAATCAAAGACAATGTCTTCGGACACGATTTCGTTAAGTTCTCTCATTTTTAAAGTGACGTTAAGATCATACTCGTTTTGAATTCCATTTTGATCCAAACCTAATGCAATTATCCCATTATTGGTAAGAATGTATCTAATGGAATTCTCCAGTTGAGGAATAAGTAAATGTATGCTTGTTAAGTAATCTCCATCTAATCCAGCAAAAAGACCAGAAGCATATATAAATTCTCTTCCTATAGGAACAAAGGGACTATTTAAAACTAGTGGAAGAAAATCCTGGGCTGTAATTATATCCTGATCTTGAGTTATTTGTTGTCTCGTAGGTTCAATTGTACCCAAGAAGGAATAGTGATGATAAATCTTTGCATGTTTGAACATGTTATTCTTAATAGCTTTATCTCTTTCTTCTGGATCGCTTGAAAGTGCTGACCCCCCACTAACTATTTGTTTACCGTCTTCATTCAAGATTTTAGTCGAAAAAAGGTGAGCCATTGGATAATCAGTTGCCATTTTTTTAACTTCATCTTTCAATTTAGAAATTTTAGGCGGGTGTGTTATTGATGCAAGTGTAAAAATAGCTTCTTGGAGTGTTTTCCCCTGAACAAGTTCCTTTACTTTCATAATTTAGTTCTCATGAATTGATATTTCGAACGGAATTTGACACATTTGTAACACGGATTTAGGTTGATACTCAAGGAGAAGGTGATGCAAATTTTCAATACGGGTTTTTTCATTTCCTATTTTTCTGTATTCTTGGATCGCATTTTCGATATGCCCGCAAGCGTTCAAGTAATCAGAAGGATTTTTGAGAATATCATTCTCTGCGTTTTTTACATAAGTTTCTGCTATATTTTTTAAAGCTTCTCTCTCTTCATTTTTATTTCCTCCCATACGATGCCATTTTGTCTTTGTTCTCCATGCACTTTCGGCTTTCCACCAGTTGTGATCTTTTTCCGCTTCTAGTGCTATTTTCTCTGAAAGCAATGCATACTTTTCAATATCTCCCTTTTTATATTCTTGAAGAAGCTTCATCAGCTCTATAGATAGGAATTTTGGATCATCTCCTTTATATTTTTCAAGAACCACTTCAACATGCTTAATAGTATTTTCGAACGGTTGTGCCTTCTTCCCGATAGTTGCAGCTAAATCAACTGCTCTTTTGATTCGATAAAAAGATGATATCCAGTGTTCAGGATCTTCCAATATCTTCGATGAATCTATATAAGAATCAATCGCAACTAACGCACATTTGTAATCCTTCTTTTTTATCCAAAATACATCTGAAACTCTTGCTCTCATCTCTGCATCTGAAATATCTGGTATTATTTTTTTTAAAATTTCAAGGTACTGCTCACTGATGTTATCCAGTTGCTCACATAAAATAAATGGCATTTCCCCGCCTTTCGTCAAAAACCGGAATGGTGATGAACTCTAAGATTTGAAATATTTTTTTGTTTATTAGGTCTCCTCTTAATTCTGCTTCTTTTGCTTGATTAGAGAATTTTGTTCTATATTGAGAGCATTCTTTTTTATCACAGCTTAAAATAACATCCTGACAGTTGGCTTTTTCAAAATCCTCTTTACTTAATAGTACATCCTCCAAAATTTCATCTCCTTTATTCTCTAATCCTCTGAAATAAATTGTGACATTATTTGCCTATATCTTAATCTGATATCAAAGTAAAAAGACTAATCGAAATTCATAGAAATTCATAGAAAGTACATATAAATAAAACTAATCAAATGTTAAAAACAATTTTGAAATAATCCTAGTTTATTCAAACCGATTATCCTCCAATCCCTCCTCCCTTTTCCTTTTCCTGATGGCATATGCAACAATTCCCTGCTCTCCTTATCAAAAAAGAACCTGCAAACCGTTTTGAAATAAACCCAGTATTTAACATACTGATCTCTCATCGCTCAGCACGATAGTTATTGAACCATTTTCTTCAGACAGAAAATCTGTAGCATGATAATCGACTTTTTAAAAATATCTGTGCAGTAAAGTTTTTCTGCTCTCTTATAAAGAGCCAATCTGGAAGACTTCTCAGTTTTAAGAATTATATCAATAAATTTAATATACTTATTTGATTACATAGGAATTGTTCTTTATTTTTAGTGGGGACAAAAAATAAGAGCACTTTTATAAATAGTGTAAAGTTGATTGAATAACCAAAAAATCGAAGATTTCTACAAAGTTCCTGAATAAAAAAAGGATTTATATACCACATATATCATGTGGTGTATTTTGTGGGCATTAGTCAAAAAACATAAAAGGTTGATACTATGAACCATGATACAAATCGGGACAGAAAGAGTGAAGAAATAGAAAATTATGAAGGGGCGGAACTTGAGCTTCGTGACATATCCATTCCAAACACGGACAATATACTATATTCAATTTTAAATTCCTTAAACAATAATATTGCAAACTTTTATGCTTACACGAAGTTCAAAGACTATATATCTGATAAAACACTGGATATGGAATTGCTCAAAAAAAGCATGAGCATCCACAGGGATTTTTCAGCTCTATTATTGCACACCAAAGAAGAGCTAGTACTTGTTTATCCAGATTTTATGGAAAAAGCTGAAAAGCTTTTATTTAAGGGAAAAACAGACACAGATTTTGTAAATTATACTCGTAAGATGTGCAAATTAATAAAAGAGTATAAGATAATACTATACAAGGAAGGATGTTTGCCTGATATTTGATGAAACCTCGCTGAGGTATTTCTGATTTTTGGCATTTTCCCAAAACAACAAAATAAAACATTTTTTACAGGAAGATCTTGAAAGAGGTCTGTCAAATGGTAAAACGAATGATAGTAAAAGTTGATGAAAAAAGTGTACAGGCTGCGGAAAATGTATTGCGCCCTGTGCCGAAGGTGCCCTTAAAATTATCAACGGAAAGGCAAAAAAGTCGTATCTGAAGAATTTTGTGATGGAATGGGATTTTGCGTCGGCATCTGCCCAGAAGGTGCACTTTCTGTCGAATGCTGGTGATGTAGAATTTAGAGTCTTTTTAATTTTTTCTGGTTTTTCTGCGATTCTATAATAACAATGGAATTCTATCCAAATTCATTAAACTCATTTCCTCATTTTGGAAAAGTTGATCCACTTATTTTTAACTTTTTTATACATATTTCTGATTTTTTCAAAATCATTCGATAGCTACCGCTGTAAAGTTGCATGTTTATAGTGGAAGTTTCCATTCACCCTTTATTATCCATACTGGAATCTCGCCCTCATCAAGGGCGAAAATCCTGCCCATTTTCCAGTGCGGAAACACCTTTTGTTGAAATAAGCAAACAAATTGTAGCAAAAATTAGTTAGACCACTATCAGTTTTGAATGATCTTGTCTTGTCTACGATGTCTCCTATCAAAGAAAATATCTGTTCCATTGTATTATCCGTCTCAGGTGTAAATCCTTTTTTCAAAAAGTTTATGTTCTTCATGAAAATTTCTTTTGCATAAGAAATCGCTTTTTGAGATGCTTTTGAAAGTTCAAGATTAGATGCCAGGTTTAGGATATTTTGAAAACACACGACAGAATTAATGACCGTATCAGACTGTATTAATTGACAGATTTCATTGTACACAAGTTTATCATTGTCTGGAATACTTTTTACAGATCCAAAATCATCACTATACGTAAACGGATTGATATCGCATCTTTTTCCATTCTTTTAATGTAATCTCTCGTCCTATCAGAGTCTCAAACTTCTTTTTCCATCCTTTCTTGACCCGATCTCCATCAATATACAAAGTTCCATCAAAATCAGGATTTTGATCTAAAAGTTCTTGCTTAGAAAACACAGATTGTTTTTGCTCATGCAACCATAATGAAGAGGCACAAGGAGCTCTGCTGCATATATCAGTCAAACCTTCTGTATATGTTTCGCCTACCCTACAGGAATTGTGAAGACTGCATCTGCTATCGTATCTGACAAGCATTTGTTTGTCATAGAACTCATCACTGTAATTTGCGGATCCAGAAACACCAACGATCTGATCATGAAAATGCTTTTTACAAGTAGGACAAATCCAGTATGTAGTATTGCAAGTTATGGTGCCATAACTTGTGAGAATTGAACGAGTATAGTGAGAGTTCACATTTAATTTAGCGCCACAAAAATCACAATGAGTAGGAGATATTAAAGAGAACAGAGAATGAAAGCGATTTTCAACTAGCAATTTCGGCAAAGGAATTAATACATTGCCTTCAAATATCGTTTTTACCATTGAATTCTCGATTGATTTATTTCCTCTTCCCATTAAAACGAATTTATCTCAATGAAATTAAAATTTTATTGTTTTGCACGATTGAGAAAAAAGAGGTAGACTAGAAAATAATAAAAAGTCTCTTATTTTACGAGTCTATAGTAAAGAAAGTCCTTTATAATGACGTAGAGAAAAGGCCTTACGAAATAAAAGATTTTATAAAACCCAATGGAAAAGAATGGAGCGCTTCTAAAAAATTTTCCTTCATTTTTGATAAATGGGAAATCCCGACTGATATAACTAATAAAACACCTGAATTAGAAAAGCTAGCAAAATCATTAAACTTCAATAATACACCACATGCTATGACTGAAATACGTAATGAACTTGTACATCCCAAACCTAAATACCAAGGTAAAATAAACAGTCGCGCTTTTAATGAAACTCAGAACTTATATCTATGGTTCATTGAACTTTCATTGCTTAAACTGTGTGATTACTCTTGGACATATTACAATCGTTTCACAAACCAAGTTGAAGATGTTCCATGGAAAAAGTAGTCTTTTATTAACAAACCAAAATCCATGAATCGATAAACAGGATATAATTAAAGAATATTCTTGATATTCTTTGTATCATCGACAAATCCAAAAATTCATATGTTTTTCAATAAAATGTTGTGGTGGATATCCACCACTCACCTGATGTCAATATATGCTGCCCTGGTTCTGATTGTCGCTCATTCTTCTTTCTTGAATTCAGGCGTCGTACTCGTAAACTGAACATCAAGAGAAGCTACATCAGATTTTATGTTGGTATCGGAGTTTCTGTCGGTTTTTCGGTTTGGTCTTCAAGGTTACATAAATATATACCATCATTATCCGCACTATTAACATAGTTCTTGTCTATTCCCCATACAACCGTGTTATTGTAGACTTCTGGCGTCGTATAAGCTTCTTCAGGATACTCATATACCAGTGTGCTATTTCCTGTTGATATGTTATATACATATACTCCAGGCTTGCCTTCATAATCATCAACGCATTTATTGTATACAATTTTATTATTTTGTATGGCGACATGAGTCCCTGTGCTGGCACCGTATTCATTTCCATTTGGATCGGTGTCAAGTTGATGTGTGATATTTATGGTTTCATTTGTTGATGCATCATACATCGCAATAAATCCCTGATGGTTATATGTATCAGACCAAATGACTTTATTACACCATATACGCGGTCCATTTGGATCTCCAGATGATGTGACAGTTATTTTTTTAGTCGTATTGATGTCATACATTCTAATAGACATATCCACTTCTGGATCTTCTGAATAAGAGTAATACACAACTTTTGTGCCATATATATCGGGATTACTACCGTCTCCTATTTTAGTTTGTTTGGATTTAGATATGTCCCTGAAATACACACTATCATTTGCACTCCAGACGATCCTGCTGCCGTAAATAGCAGGTTTGCTATATTGGTCAACATTCCGCGTGATGTAACTTTTTGCAGCTGTTGGTATATCATACACAACAAGCCTTGGTATTCCGCTGCTGTCATCATGCCACACTAACTTGTTATCATAAATAGCAGGAGATGACGCTCCAGAAGAACTAACCGTAGTGTCTGTTTTGTCGGTCAGGTTGTATAAATGAATAACAACTCCATTTGTCCATACTACTTTGTCACCATGAATAGCAGGATCGTATCCGGTACCAATTTTCGTGATTTGAACCGCTGAAGCTGCGGCTGATATTAAAATCAAAAAAACAAAACATAGGAATACTGAAGCTAGAGATATTGAAAATAGCTTCCCCTTATTTTTCATTAATTTCCCCCCAATATCATTATTTTCAAAGTTAATGTACGGTATATAGTCCTATTTTCAGGTTCCGTAATAATATCTTCATCTATTACCAAAGTCACATTAATCCAGACTTTAATCCAGAATTAGACTATTTGTCCAAAAATATGTGATTAATCAGTAAAGAGACTACGTAGATATTATCTAATTTTATGAATAATAAATTATCTAATCTTCATTATATAAAGATTCATGAACTTAAATTAAAAGTAATTCTTCTACCATTTAGATTAAATTTGCATCTATCTATTTCTATGGCTTCCTTGAATAAAAAGTAATCACTAAAAACACAATTTCTCAATTCAAGATAAAGATGTAGAAGGTACTATATAAAAACGGCATGAAGAATGTTAATTAATTAAGATTTATAATCCAGTAACTAAGATTAAATTTAAAAAAGAAGCGAGATACATATACGATCATACAATCCAAACAGAACTGAAAGAAAGCGCTATCTGAAATACGTTCCTCACTTTCAATCAAATTTTTAGAGAATTTCATATTTTTCAAATTTTCACTAATTTAGTTGTTTTACTGAGAGTTAATACCAGTAAAATATACAATAAGAGAATCCCCAAAACCTCTTTTCTTGTTAAATCAATAAAAGATTCAGATACATATTCAATGAAAAGAAAACTGATTGGTAAACCTGATTGATCTCTCAAAATTTAAGTTTAGAAAACCAATTTTGAGTTTAGGGGCAACTCAATGAATACTATATTAAATATTTATGACCTCCTGTTTATTTTTTGGTCATGCATAATTATAGAAATTTCCTACTTTCAACAGATCTTAAAATGTTTCATTAAATAAAAAGAGATATTTACAAGGATAAAAATATATGAACTAAAATCTATCCTTTATATATATTAAGAAGAATACTAAATAATAAATAACAATTTTTTTATATATAAAGAAAATATTAATTTATACGAAATCCAGAGGAACACAAAATGAAAAAAATATCAAGCATTTCTGAGATGAAAATAGTGTGTAAAAAGTACGGGGATATTCTTTCAGGTTGATGATATTCTGAATATAGTTATGTTAATTTTAGATTTTGTAGTTATCTGTCTTGCAACCTGGGTTGTGTTTATAGTTTTGTTTAAACTAGTCGGTTATTTTGTACGTGTCTTCAATTTGAAAAATAACGAGTAATTGACATATTTCTGTAAGCTAACTATTGAGTTAAAAAAAGCAGTTCAAAATATAGTACACGTTTTCAATAGAATTCCAGGAAATCACAAAATAATCTGAAAATGCCGTGCCTTCAAGAAAAAAATTAATCTTAGCTTCAAAAAGAGACAAAAGATAATATAAAGAACAACGGCACGAAGAGCGCTAATTAGTCAACCTGAAGCAAATGAAGGATCTTATGGATTCATCTCCAGAAGCGTAGTCTATGACGCTACAACAGAACACGCTCAGCGTTCAGGCTTCCATAATCCCAGAGGCAAGTTAAACGAGAAATTTACGCCACATTTTCTGGCACTTTTTTACAACCTGGATGCGTCGCTCTGGCTGTCCAAGATCCATAATCCAGGAATTCCAAGGAGAATGTTTCCGTATTTTTAATTTTTTAATGTACTGCAATCTGATACTGTTCTGACGAGTTATTCGTTGGACAAGTCAAGTATAATGAGGATAGAGGCTGTGTTGGACAAAATAATATGTAAGTTGATTAAGAAACGGCAAGTCACTTTTGGTGATATAATTGATCATATGAAGTTTTATGCTTTTATTTATGCAGAATTAATTATGATTATTTGTCTTATTCCAGTAATTACAGCTATTTTCAACCCTCAGTCTTTTGAATTGGTAGCATTAAGTACACCAGTTATGATTATATTTGTAATGGTTCCTTATTTCATTATTTATTCATTTAAATATATATTAGAAGCTTTAGGAGTATATAGTAATATAATTGAAATGAAAATTGCAGAATGTCCGAAAAATTGAGAATTAGTAGCTAATGACAAGGATACTATTGGTAACTTTAAAGAAAATATTATGTTGATTCTTGGTTGTATAATTTTCTTACTGATGATAATTCTTGTTGCAGAAATTATATACTTTCATGTACCTATAGAGGGGCCTGTTGGGACATAAACGACGAGTGAGTTAAAGCATCTGGTATTTTTGTCACCTTAATAGTTTTTTAATAGTTTTATATATTATTATCTCATAAAACAATTGCATGCCAAATGAAAATGATATTATATTAAAAATATTATTTGAAATTAGTACCATAGATGAAAATAATAGGTTAAGATCCACAGAAATAGGGGAATTTGCATCGCACGTTAAATATTTAACACTCTTAAAGTCAGTGTCACTAAAAGAAAAT
This sequence comes from uncultured Methanosarcinaceae archaeon, assembly GCA_963727895.1. Taxonomy (GTDB): domain Archaea; phylum Halobacteriota; class Methanosarcinia; order Methanosarcinales; family Methanosarcinaceae; genus Methanosarcina. The sequence goes on from CAVSHT010000013.1 coordinate 165,375, forward strand.
AGAATCAAAACGAAACTTGAATTTATGCGGTATTATTTTGATTGTGAAAACCAACTGTTTTTTGCTGAAGCTAATGATATTCTTGTTTTATTAAAAAACAAAATAAGCCAGATTATGAATTATTTATAGAACTATTATATAAAAAACTTGATAATATTCAAAAAGAATCTGATATAGAAAAATATACTCTATGAGCCCATCCCAAAACTCAAATTTACTTATCTGGATCTCGTATTTTAAGCGACCAATTAAACTTATGACTATGAGGCCAATCTTTAATATTTCTGAGATTTGAGAACAAAAATGAGTTTTGGGATAGGCTCTATATTATCCAATAAATATAACCGCATTAGAAAACAAAATTACTGAATTCCGTATTAGAGATATAGCTATTAACATTTTAAATTACTCTAATGTTAAAAATGATATAGATGATAAAACTTTAGAAAACGAGGTGTTCAAACCTAAAGATATTGATAAAACTAAATACCAGTATGCTAAAGTTTCTGTTTGGAGTCGAAACAAAGAATATGCAAAAAGAAAAGCAACTCGGTATGTTAATTTATTATTAGATTTTATTTCTTATGATAAAACATTTAAAAGACCCACGAATAGATTATGGGGTCCATCTAAACCACTATTTGAACTCGAGCTAATTTATATTTTTATTTTTAAAAATAACGTTTATTCTACAAATTGTTACTTTGAAGACACTAGTATAGCTACTGAATTTTACGATTTAGATGATTACAACATTAAGAATTTAAAGTTAATGTTGACCCAGTTCAATAGTGCTTATCTAAAAACTCAAGATATAATCAACAACTCAATGAAGCAATATCATTTAGGCTTAAAGGAAAAAGTTATAAGTAGTTCATTTTTGAGTTTTTGGACATCACTAGAGATATTAACTTTAAAAAAAAGAGTTTATCACATAATGAAGTAAAGAACAGATTGAAATCAGTTATTAAAATGAATGATATTCATGAATACCAGATTGAAAGACTATACAAATTAAGAAATAACTTGGTACACACTGGAAGCTATTCTGAGATCACACAGTTTGATAGAAACGTTATGAAAGGTTATGTAGAAAAGTTATTTGAGTTTTTTATGTTTCATTTTTCAAAGCATAGTTATTCTGAAATTAATATGTGTTACAAATATTTACAAGAAGATGTTACTTCTTTAAATGAATTAAGAGAAGATGCTTCTTTAAGAGTAAATAAAAGTTTGATTGATGAAATGATTCGACTGAAAACTCCTAGTCAATAATTATTATAAATGTTACGTTTTAAAAGAATAGCCCCTCAAAAACAAATATTTTACTGAAAATTTTAAGAAAAAACCAACATATCTAAAATATTGATATGTAGATCCAAAATTGAATGGAGTACTAAAAAGCAGACAAAAAAGTAAATAAATACTGAGTAGAGAAAAATGAATTAATTAGGACTTACGCACTTGAGGTGAATAATCAAGCACAATAAACACTGTGGCTAAATGTATATTTTAGAGAATTAAAGGTCTAAAGCACACTAATTTTTCAGTTCAACCGTGTAAGTCCTATTAATAATAATAGAGTTATAAAAATTTTAATATGTTAGACAGTTTATACAAAACAAATTAACTAATTCTTGTAGTATGTAAAACTCGTTATGCTCTTATTTTGAAAAAATGCCGCAACAAATAGAGAAAATTAATTTTCATTTAAGAAATAAAAACGATTCTATTTTTCACAAAAAAGCTAGAAAAATGAACGCTGAGGGGGAGATTCGAACTCCCGTAGCGCGAGGCGCTACCGGTTTTCAAGACCGGCGCCGTGGTCCGCTGGGCTACCTCAGCAGGTTGAATGAATAACTTTTTCCTTCCAGAAAAGAAATGCTGCAAATTACATCGTATTCCGGGAAGCGTATACAAGAAACCCAATTATGGTATATAAAATTTGCGAAGAGAAAAAAGCTCTTCGCAGTTTTAAAGATTATTAGATTTAACTCAAGCTTCTGGCTCTGAGGTTTCTTCTGATGCAGGTTTTGCTTCAGACTCTGCTTCAGGTTCAGCTTCAACTTCTGGTTCGGCTGTAAGTTTTTCGACGAACTGAACTTCTTTAAAGCCAGAATACTTAAAGAGCTCGGACGCGACTCTGTTCTTTGCCATGAGCCAGCGTTGATTGAAGGTCAATCCAGTAGGAGTATAGATCTTTGCAACACCGTCCTCGAGCTCAATTTCCATATCTCTGAGACCGGTGTATAGAGCTAGCAAGCCCTGGATTTTCTCAACATCGGTATCAAGGAATTTTTCAATTGTGTACTCATATTTAACGGTCTTGCCTGCAAGAGGGCTGTTAAAATCAATTGTAACTCTTCTGCCTATAACTCTACTGACAATTCCCCTTCTGCCGTCTACCTCAACAGCAAGGCCAGGGTGAACATTTCTATCTTTAAGTTTCGTAATGGAAACAGTCTCTACAAGTTTGGGGTTGCTCAGGCCAAAAGCTTTTTCTGGAGGGATTGCAACAGTTCCACTGTAACCGACATCTTTTCCTTCAAGATCTTCTTCAAGGCCCTCAATTGTATGACCAGCTCCAACGATAACAACGTCTCCGCCGTAAAGCCCGCTGGGACTAAAGATCTCTTCTTTTTGTGCAAGTTCTTCATCTGTTGTATCGAAAACCCTATCGTCTTCGAATTTACCTGTGTAATTCAATTTTATGAAATCGCCTTTCTGGATTGCCATAATTTTCAACTCTTTTATTAAATTAACTAATATGATAAGCAAGAAAATTATTCATTGTTATCTAATTCAGCGTAATGTGTTTCACGCTATAGAACTCTGCCTTTAATAAGCTTTTTGGGGATCTGTAAGGTTACTGCCGATCTTAAGAATAGTACAATAAAATTTACACTATTAACGATTATCGATTGAATCGGTATTGGTTGACCGCAACACATTTAATATTTGCACACTTGCTTGAAAATAAGCAGATGAAGTTATTTTTACTTTATATCGATCGTAAATAATTATCATCTTTTACAAGAATGCCCATTTCCTGCAAATTGCCCGGACAAAAGCGAAAGTCCCGGCAAGAAAATTCTTGTTTCTATATTTTAAGCTTTGGCATTGGTAAACAAAAATACTACATATTGTATTCAAAGTCGCGTAGAAAAATCATTAGCCGATGGCAAATGATAGTTACTTATACTAATTTCAAGAATATGGTATACTATTTTAAACCATAAAAATATCGATGGTCCATTTTTATTTGATTGATGTTTTAAAACACCTGAATGTTAGCAGTTCCTTTAAAGTCCATATTGAGTCCACAATTCCTGCCTCTCTTGCAGGTGTATTTTTACATTCAACCCCTCTTTCATCTTTGTACTTTAATCCTCCATGACCTCTACAGAAGTTAAAATGGGTACAATATAACCTCATTTGATACTCTAACCATTCTTTCGCTTTTGAAAATCCTATTGTTTTTCTTGAAACTCTGTTGTTATCCTGCCTAAAAGTCAGGTTTTGTCTTTCAAGTAAAGTTGTTGAGATTTCGCTTTGTTCAATGTCTTTTCCAAAGATAGTCTTCTTCTCTACTTTCTTAAGTAACCCATTTATTCTTATTTTGACTACCTGTGCATATTTCAAATCATCAGAGGGAAAAATTTTTGGTTTCTTTGGTCTTCCTCTTTTCCCAGTCCTTGGAAACTCAATCAAAACTCCAAAATGTTTCAAAAAAGCTTCTCTATAAAAATTCAACCCATCTGTGACAAAAAGAGGGATTTTATCAGAAAGATGTTTTTTAACTGACTCAACTAACTTGTCCGCAACATACTGTTTTCTTGGTCCGATTACAAAGTCAAGTATTAGCCTACAACCTGGTGCAAAAGCTATCCACATCCATGGTCCATCATCTTCATAATCTTTCATTTTAGGAACTTTTTTTTTGAATTATTACCCATAGTTCATCCATGTTTTTCATCATGCTGTCATTTACTTTATTGTCTTGGTTAGTAAGACCATAGAGTTTGCAGTTTTTATTTGGACAAGCAACGTCAATAAATCGTGGTTTTGGGCCTCGTTTATCCATAGTATAAATATATGATTTTCAAATATATAATATCAATCAGATACAAATTAACCATCCAAAATATTTCAAGGTTTAATTTGTTTTATTTAAATAAGAATATGGCGCATAATTTCTCGGATCAATGCAAAAAAATAATAGAGGGAAAATATAATGTTCCTTCTGAATATACTAACATTATTAAGAACGAAATGAATTGGTATAATGAGGTTCATTTAATCCGAAGTAATATGAACCATTTTTTAATTGGTGACTACGATATCAAAAAAACAAAATATGGAGAATGGGTTTTCAAATACCAAAATATAAATTTATCTTTCCGCACCTCACAAACAGGCTTAGAAGATATTGAAAGGGACATTAAAAAAGATGTCAATGATTTATATCTTATTTTATTTCAGACCTTAAAAAAAATATTTTTAACATACTTAAAAAAAGCAGGACCCAATTCTAAAGGCCATTTTTTGAAATACACTAAAGATGGAATGTGTATTCATGAGTTATCATTTAAATAATATATTTCTGGAGAAAAAGGCATAATTATAGAAAAGCTGGGTTAATACTTTTGTAAGAGAGTGTTAAATTTAACAGTGAAAACATTTAAATAATTGGTTTAAAAATTGACTAGTTTGAATTTTGAGAGACAACTCTTATTTAAATATAAAACTATCTCTTTGAGAAAATAATTATAAAAAGTATTTATATATTAGTGTATATTTATAATATTAGATTTTTTAGGTTATATGCAGACTAAAAGTTATTTAGTCAAACAATTTTGTAAAAATATATTTTTTCAAGGCTATTTCTAAGAGTTTTACTGTTTAAATATAATAGTTGCGTACAAATTCTTAGCGTTGTATACCACCGTAATTTAGTGCTAAGAGGTAATATCAGAGCATATCTTAAGATTAATGTCCATTATCTAATTGTATTAATAAGTCTTGACAAATAAACAAACTTTTTCACATAGATTTATGTGGCTTAAATCTTACAGTCTAATTCCAGAGATTTCCTTCAACTTTATCCAGGATAAAACCAGCTTCTTCTCCTAACTTAATAGTAGTAGATTTTAAAGGGTAATCTGGATCAGGTAAAAATTCTGTTACTGCAAGAATTCCGCCAGGCTTCAGAACTCTTTTCATCTCTTTTAAAGCCCTATTTCTGTCTGGAAGTTCCTGAAGGACTGTTACTGTATACACCAGATCGAAGAAATTATCATTAAAAGGTAGTTTATGCACATCTCCTTCTACAAGACTGATATTTTTGATATCCCTATATTCTGGTCTGGATAGTTTCTTCTTTAGCTGGATTAACATTTTTGGTTGGATGTCAAGAGCGTATACTTCTCCTTTAATTCCACTAGCCCTTGCAGCAAAGGTTGTAAACGCTCCACTTCCGCACCCAACCTCAAGAATACGCATTCCTTCTTTTATCCCGCTTCGCTTTATCACTTTATCAGGAGGCTGCAATTTTCTTCTAAAATCACTATCTAAAAAAGGTCCCATGAATGCTGGTGGTGAAAGTGCATAAAATCTTTTAATAATTCTTAATGCAACCTGCAATAAAACAAAAAAACCAAAAATTTTCAGAAAAGTCTTTGTACGTCCCCTCATATCTAAAACCCCCTTTTAGAATATCAATAGTTCTGAACTTCTATATTTCAGAATTTCCGTAGTTATGAATTTCGTTAGTTCTGAATTGCATAGGTAATTTCAATATTTTGAAACTAATTTTGACAGATTTTCGACAGACACAAAAGAGACAAGAACTATTAATAGTTTAGATTAATAATTAACATGAAAGGTTTTTATATTTTTGTTATAATACCCTTATATTGTGGGGAAAGATAATATGGGTTACTACGCGGTTTTTCAATTTTCTTGACGTTCTGTCAAGTACATGGAAGCTATGGAATGGTTTCAGTTACAGTTGGACCTATAAAATGACCAGCCCTTGTTAACTTGAAAGTACAGCAAATTATATGAAGAGGTGAAATCTTTTGAGTCACCAAGTTCCTCAAAAAAGAAGAGGTCAGAAACCAAAATTCGATCATGAAAAAATAGAAGAACTTCTCAAAGCAGGTGAGAAACCCTTTAAGATTATGCTGCTGGTAGGTTGTTCTTATGGAGTTTTACGGTATGTAAGAAAGAAAATGGGAAGAAAGAAAGTATAATTTTGAAAAGATCTCTATCTGTATTAGGTTAATATAAGATCTGTAAGAAACGTTTTGCTTTTAATCCATTTTCTTTTTAACTTATTATTAAGTTTATTAAGTCATTGAGGGTGGAAAATATGACTAAAAGACTATTTGCAGTCACTTGTACCTTTTTATTCATAATAAGTCATATGTTCAAGCGATGGAAAAAAATGCAAAAATCTGTTGTCTGGAAAGGATTTCTAAGAGAATCTATGTGGGTAGAGGACTATGGAAATCTATCGCTTTTCAAAAAATTGGTTTTTTGGGTGAATTATCCTTTTTCTTATGCTAAATTTTTACGGGTTGTTTTATGGGGTCGTATTGACAGATTATGCTTTAGAGATTCAAGAGCAAGATATACTAAAACAAGTATGAAATACAAAAAATCCTGTAAAATACAATAATATAAAAAGTTATTAGTTATTCAAATTACTATTTTTGGTTTTATTTTTATTTCTGGTTTTATTTATTCATTAGAAAGGTATGATGCACCACTATGAATTATCCATGTGCACATGTGTTCATCTGCAGTTTCAGTTTTAAAATGTAAGTTTTCTACAGAGCCATCTATAAGTTTTTATGTCATGAATGCAAGGTTAGGTAGCGAATATGAACAACAACTTCAGACAGAAATCATCGATTCCTAATAAATATTTGATTTTGATCGCAGGCATCGTTTGGATGTTCGCTGGACTAATGGTAATAAAAACTGGATTCCCTCTGTTTATAACTCAAGGAGGATATTTATATAGTGTAATATTAGCTGCTTCAGTATTTTTTATATTTTATATTTTCATTTTCTCTAAATTAGTTGAGAAGCACACGACTCGAATAAGTAAAGATAATAGAGAGAAAATGTTTGTTATGGAATTTTTTGATAAAAAGTCATACATGATTATGGTGGTAATGGTATTAGGCGGAATTACTATTCGGAAACTTAGTCTTTTGCCAGCTTTTGACATAGGATTCTTTTATGTTGGGATTGGTTTGGCATTGTTCTCATGTGGTATGAAGTTTGTGTATAAATTTAAGACTTCGTCTTTTGATTGAATAACCTCAACGAACTGTCACAAAGAACTTTCATTGTTTAGTTCAGTCTGTTGAAATTCAATCTGTTGATGCCAATTACAATCATTCCTATAAAACATGAGGTATCTTGAAATTAGAGAGTGTCTTAAAATTTGGCGCTATCTATTTAATTCAGTTAATATTTATGAGAATTCTGTAGTTTAACAACTCTGTTAATTTCCATTTTTAATTAGTAATTCTACACTCTTATGAAGGTGTTTTCTTTTCCAAAAATTCCATTTATTTAGTTTTTTAACATTGTATGCTTTCTGCAACAGATGTACTTTGTACAATAAATTCTCTTTTGGTAACCTGAACATATTTCAAATCTGTATCAGTAATTATTGCTGGTTTTTTCCATATTACTTGTAATTATTTCATTTAAACTGTTAGCTTCTGATTTTTTTATGTGATATAAGTTGCGTTTTTGATAACTCTAAATTATAGTCATATTTTGGGTACCCACCGAATTACAGGTTAAAATTTAAAGGGGAAAACTTAAAAAATATCGGAATGTAATCTTTATTTATATATTTTATTTGTTGGGTGGCAAAGGAAAATAATGAACAATAAGGGAAAGTTGTATTCAATATCTTTAGCATTATTAGTCTTATTTTTTTTAATTCTTGGCTCATCTGTATCATCGGCTGGAACAGAAACTGGACTCACAAATGACGCACTATTAACACAGAGAACATCAATCTACGGTAATATAATTACATGGTCCGAAACTGCTGGAAATGGTGTACACGTATATGATCTAGCTACTGGGAAAAAAATAGATGTAGGAGCTTCATGGGCAGGTAAGATTCCTATATATGGCAATAAAATCGTATGGGGGGACATGGACCAAAATATTAGAGTTTATGAGGTTCCTATCAATAGCGTAACAAAGATATCATCGGATGGGAATTCCCCTGATATTTACGGAAGCTACATAGTATATACTAAATATTATAGTCAAGATCACAAAAACGATGGGATTTATCTGTACGATCTCAATAATCTCAGTGAAATAAAATAGCCACTGTTCACGGCTACCCTGCCATATATGATAAGACAGTTGTATGGTCTCAGGCTAACAACTACAAATAGTTCAAACTTCTACCCCGAAGAACTCGATGTCTATGGAAATGTCGTAGTATGGACAGAATCACACAACGTGTATATGTATGATATTGCCACCCATAAAATAACTCAGGTTACCAATAGTGGAAATGCTTATGAGCCTGCAATCTACGGTAATCGGATAGTATATACATATGATCCACGTGGAATTGTCAGTGGAGATATCTATATCTACTGCCAAGACAATCCGCATAACAACCAGTACCAGTGCTTTTGGCCATCTATCTATAAAGATAAGATTGTATATGCAGATAGTAAAAATTCGGGTATTGTTACCTAAATATATCTATTTCTTTATTTCTGTATTTCATCAATAGAATAACCGAGTACTTTAGCATTTCAAGACTCTTCGTATAACACTTTGTCTTTCTTCTCAATCTTGCTAGAAAATGCCTCAATATGCTGTTATATCCCTCAACTGTAAATGTTTCTGCTTTTGATTGGAGTATGACTCTTTTCTGGAAGAAACTCTGCATATGCTCTCCAGTGATCTGTCATCACTTCTCCAATCTCTTTTTTCTTCAATTTTTCCAGAGTAGTTTTCCAGTTTCCATTCCTCTGCTACCAAAAGAGCAGTTGATGAACTTTTTCCCAACTCTATCAACAGCAATCCAGATCCAGCAATATTTTTTTTGTTACCGATGTAAGTGTGCATCTCATCCATTTCAACAATAGATATCTCATTTTCACTTTTTAGGTCCTCTAAATCCTGACCAAATTTCTTGATCAATTTTTGGACAGAAACATGACTCACCCCTAAAAATCGTCCTATTGAACGAAAGCCTAATCCTTCAAGGTAAAGTTGTAAAGCCTGTCTTTTTACAGAGGCGGAAAAAGCAGTTGATTTTAGCTCTACTGTATAGTTATATCCACAATCAGAGCATTTGTACCGTTGACGACCACCAACTATACCGTTCTTTTTGTAATTAGAACTATTGCATCTGGGCAGTTGATGAAGAAATATATGTTATAAGCATATATATCTATTTTTTATTACCAATGCCTTATAAATATAGTTGTTTCAGTGATAAGTATCTTTTTTAAGCCACCGCGCAGATGCAAAACAATGGATTCATATTAAAAGAACTAAATGAGATCAGAGAACCAGGAAAAAAGACTTAAAGCAAGTAGCACTGAAGGCAAAGGTGTGATAAGAAAGTAAAAATAGAATATTTATTAAAAAAGTAGAAAGGAGTTATCCTTTAATTACTTTACAGTTACAGTCTTGCAGATTGACTTACAAGTGCCTGCTGAGTTACATGCTGTCAAACAAACTTTATAGGTTCCGGCTTTCTTATATGTATGGGTTATGGTTTTTGCAGTTGATTTGGAACCGTCACCGAAATTCCAGGTCCTTGTTGTCTCTCCTATAGATGAGTCTGTGAAGGTTACTTTCTTACTGGACATTGCACATGAAAAACGTGGAGTGAGTGTAGGAGCCTTTATCGTAACGGCTGATTTATGAAGTTGTGTTACAGAACAGCTTCCAGTACCATATGCAATTACTTTTACGTCATAAGTTCCAGCCTGTTTTATAATAAGAGAACAAGTACAGATATGTTTTTGTGTACAGTGTGCACAGTAGGAACTGCAGGAAGCAACTACTATTCCAGTTTTGTTCAATACCTGATATCGAACACGTGTAACATTACCTGTCATATAAGTTGTAAATCCAATTTTAGCCGGTGCTGTTCCGGTTGAAGGATGAATTACAAATTTAGTAATACTTAAATTGCACGCAGAACTAGATGAAGCTCCTGCGGTGGCTGTACATAAAGTTAAAACTAATAAAATAAATGCAAAGAAAGTTGCTGTTCGTTTCATCATTTCAGATATATAGACAACTTTGTTTATATAATTTTAGAAACTGCCTAAATAAAATAATATATATTATAAATAAATAACAGCGTTACGTAAATAAATTTATTATTAAAATTGGTAATAAAATATTAATTAGTGATACGATTAATGGACCTAATTTTTATTATATTTAAACATTTCTCTTATTTAACCTTTAATATGATGATTATTATTTTGTCCTTTATTATTTTGTCCTTTATGTACAATTTATCAAAACATAAAACCTTTATTCATCCTTTTTGAACTATATCCGGAAAGAAAAAAAATGTTTAAGGTTATTGAAAAGCTGAAAAAGAAATTCTTCAGATTTTATGTCATTATAACTTTTAGAATGTCTCTGTATAAAAGAAATTTTATCTCAATATGGACGAATTCCTTCTAAATAATCTCCGAATTACTTATTATATATTATGATGATGTGTTTGGGGGAAAATAAGAATTAATTATTTTTTCCTGAGTTTTTTCTGAGTTTTTACTAGGTTCAAGTTAATTCAGTTCATAACCTGTGCCAACTATCAGAGAAATAAAAAACCTATTTTACATTTCAAACAGTTTTGTAGAAACGGTTTTTGGAAGAGAAAAGCAAGGTCAAAAATTGTAAAGGGATACAGATATGGAAAGGTATTAATTAGAAAAATATGAGTAGTTATATGAGGGAATATAACTATTAGTAAGCCATTTGATAAATCAAGGAGGTATTAATAGTGTGTAGTGTTGGAGATGCATTTGATCTTGATATGGAAGGAAACTTACCAGTTAAAGATTATGTTTGTAAGGATTGCGGAAATAAATTTAAAGGTATTGGTAAAAATGTGACATGCCCTTCATGTCAATCTAAAAATGTAGCAGAATCCTGAAAATTAACTAAAATTTTTAGCTATATCTTTTTTTAATATGAAGAAATTGACCTATTCCAAAAACATTTCACTGAAGGAAAGTGAGATTCTTTTCCTGCGTGGCACGGCAGGAATAGTGGCTATTGTGAAAGTCGGCCCGAATGGACAGTTTTTTCTGGAAACTGAAAACGAAGAGATTGTACTAGGACTTGAGTCCCATGACCTGATTGCTGCGTCTTCTCTGTCTGTAAATGAGAAAACTGAAAAAGGACTTAAATGTATTCTCTACATGATCCGGGAAATAAGGTCACCATTAATAGTGCTTCCAAATAACCATCCTGCATCTCCTCGGCTTCCAATCGTAGTGTCAGCAGGTGGAAAAACTGTTCTAAGCTGTAACATTACACCTGGCACGCATCCTAATCAGGACGTACTTTGCGGTTCAAACGAATTTGATAGTATGGAAATAACAGGAACATTGGAGGGCGTACAGATTAAAAATCTACCACAATGTGAAATATTAAAGATCAATTTTGATATCTGATCGGCATATCATGAAAATCTTAGGTTATTTAATGCTAAAAGTCTCTTTGAATAATCCTTTGATATTTATGAAATAATGTAGAGAAAAAGATACAATCGGTTAGAATGTTGAATGTTAGAATCTTAAGTTAGCATAAAAATGAAGGAAAATAAAAAGAAAGCCAAAAGTTTCATATCTGGCTATATATCATCAAACTTTTAAGAACAACCCCAACAACGATAAAACCAAACACTAAAATAAAAATCAAAACCAAAAGGTTGAGGATGATCTGGTTAATTCTTGGATGAAAGGTCCCCATTCCAAACATCCGAATTACCATATATATTAATGCTAGAATTGTATATCTTGTTTTCGAATCACAAAAATTAGCATAGAAAGTTGAATTGGAAGAGGAAGATATTAAATATAGCTTAAAGAAGAAAACGAAAAAATTATTTTTACCTACTCGATTCCCAGATTTTTGATGAATTTATTTATATGTTATTTCATTATAATTTGGATATTTAGTCCTGCCAGTACTTGTAATCCTCAGTCTTTTTACTAGTTGACCTTTTCCATCCTGATATCGATGTATAATTGATATCTTAGTATTTTATTGATATATTCTAGTCCTTTCCTCAAGATACTGTTTTTTTGAATATTTATTCTTGGTATTGTTACTTAACTATATCTAGTTCTTTATTTCTGTATTTCATCAATAGAATCACCGAGTACTTTAGCATTTCAAGACTCTTCGTATAACACTTTGTCTTTCTTCTCAACCTTGCCAAAAAGTGCCTCAATATGCTGTTATATCCCTCAACTGTAAATGTTTCTGCTTTTGATTGAGTATGAATCGTTTCAGGAAGAAACTCTGCATATGCCCTCCAGTGATCTGTCATCACTTCTCCAATGTCTTTTTTCTTCAATTTTTCCCAGAGTAGTTTTCCAGTTTCCGTTCCTCTGATGCCAAAAGAGCAGTTGATGAACTTTTTCCCAACTCCATCAACAGCAATCTAGATCCAGCAATATTTTTTTTGTTACCGATGTAAGTGTGCATTTCATCCATTTCAACAATAGATATCTCATTTTCACTTTTTAGGTTCTCTAACTCCTGACCAAATTTCTTGATCCATTTTTGGACAGAAACATGACTTACCCCTAAAACTCTTCCTATTGAGCGAAAGCCCAATCCTTCAAGATAGAGTTGTAAAGCCTGTCTTTTTACAGAAGCGGAAAAAGCAGTTGATTTTAGCTCTACTGTATAGTTATAGCCACAATCATGGCATTTGTAGCGTTGACGCCCGCCAACTATACCATTCTTTTTGTGACTGGAACTATTGCATCTGGGGCAGTTAATGAAGAAATATACTTTCTAATAGTATATAACTATGTTTAAGTATCAATGCCGAATATATATTTATATCATTATGTTCATGCAAACATAACGATTAATCCATAAAAAGTCTTGCAGGTATATCTATGCGTAGAAAAATAGGTACGATATTACTTCTTTCTATTTTGATTCTGGCTGTTGCATCCTGCGGATGCACAGAAAATACGAATCAACAAACTGCCCAGAACGCCAGCACTACACAGATCACTGACATGCTGGGTAGGCAGTTGACTGTGCCGGCAAATATCTCTTCAGTTGTAGCCACTTCTCCGCCTTCAACTATTCTAGTTTACATGCTTGCTCCGGAAAAACTTGCAGGCTGGAATTCAAAAAACAATTTCACTCAACCTTTTATGGATAAAAATTACTCAAATCTGCCTGTAATAGGAGGCTGGTTTGGAACACAGACCGGGAGCTATGAAACCATAATCAACATGCATCCTGACGTTGTAATTGAAGGGTACACCACAGATGGAGAAATCCATGAAGCTATAGAGCGCAGACAGGAGAATTTTGGAAGCATTCCTGTTGTGGGTATCAATGACTCTATTATATTCGTAAATCAGTCTGATACCACAATACAGTATGTGGGTAAACTGCTTAATTGTGAAGACCAGGCGAAAAAACTGATAGAATTCCGCAGTTCAATCCTTAAAGAGATAAATAGCACTGTAAAAGACATTCCAGAAGACCAGAAAATACATGTTTATTATGCTGAAGGTCCAAAGGGACTAATGACCGACCCTTCAGGTTCTCAGCATTCCCAGGTTATTGATATCTGTGGTGGTATCAATGTTGCAGACTGTCAGCTTACACCAGGAAATGGAATGACACAGGTTTCAATAGAACAGATCCTAAAGTGGAATCCTCAGGTAATTCTCACATCAAATCCACAATTCTATTCAACAGTGTACTCTGACTCTACCTGGGCAAGTATAGATGCTGTAAAAAACAAACGAATATATCTTGCTCCTCAAAATCCTTTTTGCTGGATTGACAGACCACAGGGTCCTCATCTCATAATCGGAACTGCCTGGACTGCAAAAATGCTGTATCCAGACCGCTTCAAAGATATGGATCTTCCCAATCTGACCCGTGAGTTCTACTCGGAATTCTTCCACTATAACCTCACAGATAAAGAACTGAATTCACTACTTAACTCTTCAACAGAGGCTAAGACGTGAGTGAGAAAGACAAATCACCGGATTTTCCCTATATTGCAGAGAATATCTTTGCTCCCATTTACCCTGTAATAGCCGCTAATATTGTCAAACAAAGCGGAATCGAGAAAGGAATATGTCTTGACCTGGGATGCGGTATAGCATCCCTTGGAATTTCTGTTGCGGAAATCACAGATATGCAGGTATATGGTATCGATATCTCAACTAAAATGTGCCGGTTTTCAAAAAACAAAGCCTTGCGCCACGGTCTTTCAGACAAAGTTGTTCCTGTGCAGTCTGATGTGCACCTGCTCCCTTTCAGGAATAACTGTGCAGACCTGATAGTAAGTCGGGGATCCGTATTTTTCTGGAATGACCTGCCTGTTGCCTTTAAAGAAATTTCTCGTGTGCTTGCTCCTGGCGGGCAGGCATGGGTAGGAGGCGGCTTCGGCACAAAAGAATTGAGAGCACAGATTTCAGAACAGATGGTTGAAATAGATCCGGACTGGCATGCCAGTTCAAAAGAACGTCTCAGTCCAAAAAACCTTCCGGCTATACAGGAAGCTGGAAGGCAGACATAGATTCCCTGTCATGTAGTACAGGATGAATCAGGGTTCTGGATGGTATTAAGCAAGGAAGGTTAAAAATGAAGTGTAATGTATGCGAATTCGGGTGTGAAATCGATAAATACAGCAGGGGAAGATGTGGGAACTACATATGTGAAGGCAATACTATTATCCAGGATCCTGACCTCGGAGATCTTGGATCATATCCTGTTTCTATAGAAACTGTTCCCTTACTCCATTACTATCCCTCAGGTAAATTCCTTCAGGTTTTCAGTACAGGATGCAATTTTCAGTGTTCAGGTTGTGTAGCTCGCCTGCTCGCATCAGGGAAATCACTCGATCTTCCTGTCCTTACCCCATCTCAGGTAGTGGAAAGAGCAGTGCAACAAAAGTGTCTGGGAGTAGTTTCTACACTCAATGAACCTGCTGCAAACTATTATCTGTTTAAAGATCTTGCGATAAAGGCAAAAGAAAGATGTTTACTAGTAGGCTGTTCCACAAACTGCTATTTCACAGATGAAACCATGGAAGAGCTTGGAAAGTTTGTAGATTTCATGAATGTAGGAATTAAAGGTTACTCTGATAAGAGTTACATAAATTGCGGAGTTCCGTCCTCAGAGCCTGTTTTTCGTAATATTTCCAGGCTTTTCGATATGGGTGTCCATGTTGAAACATCGGTCGTTTACTTAAAAGGAAATGAAGACGACGTGATAAAGGTTGTCAAAGCATTGTCTGATATTTCCCCTACAATTCCGGTTCAAGTAATGAGATTTATTCCTTTTGGGGATGCTCCGATTGAACTTGAACCCTCTGTAGGAGAGGCGGAGAGCCTGTGTACTGCTCTGCGTAAATATGTAGATTATGTTTATCTCTTCAACTCTCCAGGTACGGAATCATTAAATACGTACTGTCCCGAGTGTGGTAGTCTTCTTACAGAAAGGGAGTTTTACGGGCCTATGGGTGCCAAGCCTTTAAAACCTTGGATAAATTACTCCTGCACTTGCGGAAAAAGTATTCCGGTCAAAGGAACAACTGCGACTGAAATCTTTAACGAAGAAGGTTTTATGGGTGGTTACAGGATAAGCCGAGCTTTCAGTATGGTTCATGCAATACTCATATGCCTGGGTATACTGGACGATCAAAGGTTAATTGAAATCTGAGAGAAAGTCTCCAATCCCGAAACCCTGAGGCAAATACACCAGGTAGTACAACAGCCATATTCCTATCTTGAGTTCATCAGGCTTATTGCTGAAAAAGCAAATGTACCGGAAAAAGGTGAAGAACTTATTTCATATATCCGCAAACGTCTGGAAATTGTCGAATCTCTTGCAGAGGAAAATAGTGGTCATAAAGTTTATTATTGTATGGGCTCTCCTCTTTTTGCTCTGAATGCTGGAAGAATGGAAAATAATCTTGTGGCGTTTTCTGGGGGAGTAAGTATTAATAAACAGATTCAAAAAGAAGGCAAACCAGGTGTAAATGTTTCTCCCTTGTTTATAAATGAGCAGAATCCGAAAACTATTTTTATTTCGGGGTTCCTTTCCCGTCCTCTCGATGAGTTCTATGATCTGTGCCAGAAATACGGTATATGTGCAGATGCGGTAAAAGAACATAGGGTCTATGAAATTCCACCTTCCTGGGATTTTGGAAATCCACGCTGGATACTTGGACTGATGTACATAGCCAACAAATTGAATCCAGAAAACTCAGCAATTGACCTGAAAAAGGAAGCAGATGAATTTTATCTACGGTTTTATGGCATACTGTTTGAGGAAGTAAAACCTAACAGATCTTTTCACAGACTTTCTTCAGGTATCTGGCCCAAAAACGTAGTGAAGTATTCTGATGCGTGATTACAGATGTAGTCGCATTACTCTGGTGTACCTGTTACTCTTTGTATTACTCATAATATCTCTTTTTATAGGAAGATATCAGACTCCTCTGTCAGATGTTGTAAGCGAGAGTGGAAAAGCTTTCTCATCTCTTTTTTTGGCACTCCTGTTTCAGTTTCCGATCAACATACAGTACTTTTCAATGTAAGGTTGCCAAGGATACTTGCAGCTTTACTGGTAGGATCAGCTCTTTCAATAGCTGGAGCTTCTTTTCAGGGAATATTTCGTAATCCTCTTGTGTCTCCTTATATACTTGGAGTAGGAGCAGGAGCAGGTTTTGGAGCGTGCCTTGCAATCCTGCTCTGGAACAGTTATCTGTTTATACAACTGATGGCTTTTGCTTTCGGGCTCTTAGCGATTTTTATTGCTATAAGTATGGGTAAAGCCAGCAAAGGTACTGGAACTCTGGTATTTGTGCTTTCAGGAATTATTGTTGGTTCGATTTTCATGGCTCTTACATCACTGGCAAAGTACGTGGCAGATCCTTATGATCAACTTCCTGCAATAGTTTTCTGGCTTATGGGAAGCCTTTCCACTGTCAGATATACTGATTTACTCTACATATTATTGCCAATATTTATTGGCACTATCGTACTGCTTCTTCTCAGGTGGCGTATCAACATTTTATCTCTAGGAGATGAGGAAGCTAAAGCTCTTGGGATGGATGTGGAAAAAATGCGCCTAATCATAATTCATTTGCGCAACCCTTGTCACTTCAGCAGCAGTCAGTATCAGTGGTGTCATTGGATGGGTCGGACTGGTTGTTCCTCATATCTCTAGAATGATAGTAGGACCCAATTATAGCCGCCTTTTGCCTATGAGCATGGTTATTGGGGCATCGTTTATGCTGATTGTGGATGACCTTTCAAGAACTATTATAGCTACAGAAATTCCCCTGGGAATCCTTACTTCCCTGGTAGGAGCTCCGCTGTTTGCATATCTTGTTAAGAAGAGGAGGATGGGATGGAATTGATGTTGGAAGTAAAATCCCTTTCTTTCTCTTACGGAAACAAGCCAGTCTTTGAAAATGTATCTTTTTCGCTAAAAAAGGTGAGATCATGTGCATTCTGGGCCCAAACGGAGCAGGAAAATCTACACTTATCAAATGTATTGCAGGGATTCTCAAACCCAATGTCGGCTCTATCTATATTCAAGGAGAAGATACAGCTTTTCTTGGGGTAAGAGGTATTGCCAGGCAGATAGGATATGTACCGCAGCAGAATGAAGTGGTTTTTCCATTTACCGTACTGGATTTTGTAGTTATGGGACGTGTTCCGCATCTTTCCATGTTTGAATCCCCTGGCGCCGACGATATTAAACTTGCAAAAGAATCGCTTGCAATGGTAGGAATTTCCGATCTTGCAGAAAGACCGGTTTCCAACCTCAGTGGAGGACAGAGCCAAATGGTGCTTATTGCTAGAGCTCTTGTCCAGAAGCCTTCTTTGCTTTTGCTGGATGAACCAACTTCTCACCTTGATTTTGGAAACCAGATCCTTGTACTGGAAACTGTCAAAAAACTTGCTTTACTTGGGATGTCTATTATAATGAATACTCATATGCCAGACCATGCTTTCCTTTTAGGTGACAAGACTGCAGCACTAGCTGGAGGTAGACTGGTTGCCATAGGAGAGGTTGAAACTGTAGTGACCAGCAAAACGATGTCTTTACTATATGGAGTAAATGTAGCTGTCAGAGAAATTGAAGATATGAAAAAAAGTGTGTCTACCCTTTTAAAGTGAAAAACTAAGAATTAATTTTGTTTTTTTGTCCCTGTCGGCTTTATAATATTTTTAAAAGAATCATAATAAACAGGCGTTCTAAAAATTAGAATCAACTAAGAATTTGAAAATTAGTTTTGAGGATAGAAACTCATTTTTTGTGCAAGGACCTAGTTGATTAACCAGTAATATAAAAAGAAGGCATTGATACTTAAACATAGTTGTATACTATTAGAAAGTATATTTCTTCATGAACTACCCAAAATGTAATAGTTCCAGTCACAAAAATAATGGTATAGTTGGCGGGCGTCAACGGTACAAATGCTCTGATTGTGGCTATAACTATACAGTAGAGCTAAAATCAACTGCTTTTTCCGCTTCTGTAAAAAGACAGGCTTTACAACTCTATCTTGAAGGATTGGGCTTTCGTTCAATAGGAAGATTTTAGGGGTGAGTCATGTTTCTGTCCAAAAACGGATCAAGAAATTTGGTCAGGAGTTAGAGAACCTAAAAAGTGAAAATGAGATATCTATTGTTGAAATGGATGAGATGCACACTTACATAGGTAGCAAAAAAAATATTGCTGGATCTAGATTGCTGTTGATGGAGTTGGGAAAAAGTTCATCAACTGCTCTTTTGGCATCAGAGGAACGGAAACTGGAAAACTACTCTGGGAAAAATTGAAGAAAAAAGACATTGGAGAAGTGATGACAGATCACTGGAGGGCATATGCAGAGTTTCTTCCTGAAACGATTCATACTCAATCAAAAGCAGAAACATTTACAGTTGAGGGATATAATAGCATATTGAGGCACTTTTTGGCAAGGTTGAGAAGAAAGACAAAGTGTTATACGAAGAGTCTTGAAATGCTAAAGTACTCGGTGATTCTATTGATGAAATACAGAAATAAAGAACTAGATATAGTTAAGTAACAATACCATTATTATTATTATTATTATTATTATTATTATTATTATTATTATTATTATTATTATTATTATTATCTTTTAAACTATATTACCTGCAAGTTTTAGTAGATTTCCTTAACTCTTCCAACCTGACCACTCGTTAGTTGGACTTTTATTCCGTGTGGATGAGTTGAAGAATTGGTTAAAATTCTTTTTACAATTCCCTTAGTAATTTTTCCGGTTCTCTGGTCTTCTTTTAAGACAATCCCTACATTCATTCCTTCTTTGATATTTGCTCTAATAGTACCATTATTCATGGTAGAAGGTAAATTTGGAGTTATATAAACGTGTACGTTTTTAGAAAATTTGATTTGAACTTATTAATAATTCAGCTTTAATACTTAGTTTTAGGCAGAGATGCTGGAAAAATTCAAATCAAACTTCGTAGGGAAGACTCTTCAGAACAAATAAACAAAGAGCAGAAAAACACAAAAGAAGATAATGTCACTGATTTTACTTTATGAGATTGGTATTCCTGAGGAGTTTAATTTAGAACAGCAATACGTGGCTAT
>CAVSHT010000014.1:0-107433 GCA_963727895.1 uncultured Methanosarcinaceae archaeon
CTAGTTTTGTAAAATAACCAGATTTTTTGCAACCGAACCTGAGATAATCTATTAGATAGACTCAATAGCTTTCTTAATCATTGAGCGATAGTAATCCGTATCAGTAGAGTAATGTTCCTTTGCCAGTTTTGAGTTAGGATCTTTATCAGCTTCAATTTCTTTAATTCTTTCAAGAGTTTGCTTTGCAGTGTCCAATATCCAAAGGTCTCGAGTTGCTTCGTCCACCTCCTCAATGGATTCAGGACGAATCGAGGTCAGGATATTTCCATCATCTGTTGTGTAGGTGCTGGTCTACCTACAACTGCTACAAAAACTGGCATTTCGCAGTTGGAAAGGAACTGAGCTGCTTCTGGATGATACTGTCCGGCATAGATTGTGAAAGAACCTGTAGGATCTGAAACCCTTCCTTTCCAGTATTCAGAATCGGTGCCGATATCTTCCTTTTCTATAAGTGTGCCTACAAGAAAGATGCGATTTACTTTAGTGCCTGTAGGGGTCAGGATATACTGTGGGGCATACTGATCACTTTCATCCTTTGAGACTAAATTCGAATCTTTAAGCTCCTGGGCAAAGACCCTGCGAGCAACTTCCCTGTAAAAGTTTACTGCCATTTACTCCACCTCTGTTTCGTTGCTCATTTTCAGTTCAGTAAGTATTTCCTCGAGTAATCCATTATCCAAGGAGGTTATGGGAGTAATCAAATCTGTAAGAATATAACGGTCAAGCTTGTGCCCGCTAGCAGTATAGTATCTGCCTATTAGTTCATGTTTTAATTTATCCAATACTACTTCTGGATCAAGTGCATCTGCTGCCATCGCAATTGCACTTTCAAGAGAAAGCCCGACAAGCTCTTCGGTGATTTCTCGATTGATAAGAATGTCCTGAGTGGTAGTTCCAGAGTCAAGGACAGCTTTTATCCTTAGGTCATATTCTCCCTTTATTTTCCCATGTTCAGGGCATGATGCCCCCTTAAGCAGAGCCCTCTTACATTCAGGACAGCGTTTTATAAGGCCTGAGCCTGTCTGGATGTCCACCATTGCTCCAGTATATGTGAAAGTAGATGTACCGACTTCAATGTCTTCATTGAGCTCTTCTATAGAACTTGACCTGTTAAGCTGAATCTGGACTTTACCACCATATTCATTGACAACAACATTCTTCAACAAATAATTTTTACCTTCTTCCATGTCCAAAAGATCGGCACTGGCCCAGTTAGTGAATTTTATAACACCTGTGGGATCCCCAATAAGGCCGGCTTGCTCAATAGTTTTATGGGAGTTCTCCCAGAGCTGAACCACTTTTCCTTTGATGGTAACCCATTGACCCCCTACCAGGTCAACAATGTTTCTAAGTTCGGATTCCCTTGAAGTAGGTGTAAATTCACCGCCTCCGACTTCTATGTCTTCAGCTAACTTTTCTATTGAACTATTCTTGTTAAGCTGAACTTGAAACCTATCTTTGTACTCTCCAATGACAATGCTCTTAAAGAGATAACTTTCTCCTTGCTCAAGATTAGGCAATTCAGCGTTTTTCCATCCCGTAAACTTTATAATTCCAGTTTCATCTCCCAGAAGACCTACCTGAGAGATGGACTCGTGAGTGTTTTCCCAAAGTTGGATTACCTTTGCCTTAAGGTTGGCCCACTTTCCATTTTCCAAGAGATCTATTATTTTGGTAAGTTGGGGTTCAGCCTGTCGAGTATAGAATTCATTTTTCGGAATTGAATATTTCTTTAAAAAGTAATTGGTCACACTACGCTGGGCTTCGTTTTTGGGAACCTTGAATTTTGTAATCATTTCGTCGAGTCTGCTTTCGATGTCTTCTAAAGACACATCGATGCCAAGCTTTAAAAATCGTTCTTTAATAAGGTTTGCAGTTTGCTTCATTATTCTACCTCAAGCCTCTTGTTTATTTTTAAAGAGAGACAATTTATATTATGATTACACAGGATATAAAGCTAGGGAAAGCTGAATTAGAGTATTTTTTTCTCAAGGCAGAAGCATTTATGTAAGCTATTCTGTGACGTAATTTCTATTCATTGGTTATTATTTTAGGTGAAATCGTTATCATTACATTGATCTTCACAAATTTTATCAAATTATTCAGTGAGTACTATAAAGTCTTCGTCTGCCAGCTAGATAATATTTTTTAAAAAGACAACTATTAATGATACAACGAAAATGACACATTTCTTATAGATCAAATCTTAACCCAATACAAATAAAGAGTAGTTATGAAAAATCCAGAATAAGCGTCTGCCTCTCGTCTATTTCCTTAAGTTTTGCAACCCCTACACCCAAAAGTCTGAATTTTTTCCTTCCCTGAAATTCCGATAAGAGCTGTGTAGCTGTCCTTTTAATAACAAAAAGATCTGACGTCCAAATCGGGATAGTTTTTGAGCGTGTATACGTGGTAAAGTCCTCAAAACGAACTATAAGGGTGACGGTTTTAAAAAGGAAACGATGTTTCATGAGGGAGCTATGCACACTTTCAGTAAGCATTTCCAGAGATTTAGTAATCTTAACCAGATCGTTAGTATCTTCTTCAAAAGTCCCATGTCTGCTTATGGACTTTATGCTCTCTCTTTCTTGAACATCTCCAAAATTGAGTCCATTAGCCATCTGCTTCATCCTGAGACTCATTTTTCCGAATCTTTTCGAAAGCAGTTGAACGTTATAGCTTGCAAGTTCTTCTACTTTGGTTATTCCCATTTCTTTCAAGGTTTCTGCTGTTTTATCTCCTATCCCCGGAATTTTTGAAACTTTTAGAGGAAAAAGAAACTCTCTTGCATCTTCAGGTATGACAACTGTAAGCCCATCAGGTTTCTGAAAACCAGAAGCGATTTTTGCAATGAGCTTATTAGGCCCCACACCTACCGAACAGGTAATACCTTCCTGTTTCTGAACTTCATCCTTGAAGAAACTCCTGTGTAGAGTTTCACGTTCACAGGCAAGAATGCAGCACCAGGACAGAGTCTATAAGCCTGGGATATTGGCATTGCAGAATGTATTCCATATTTTCTTGCCTCGTACGAACAAGTACTTACAACCCCCCTGCCTGATCCGTCCTTAGGGTCAGAACCAACAATAACTGGTAATCCCTTCAGTTCTGGTCGTTCTCTTATCTCCACGGACGCAAAAAAGCTGTCCATATCTACATGGAGGATTATCCGCCTATCAAAATTATTTATTTCAAGATTGGAGGCAGGCATTATTGTAAAATAGTATAGAACATGTAAATAAGGCTTGAGAAAGTAGGATGAAAGTATTAACATTTTTTCAAAAAAGGGCAGTGTGCCGATTTTGCTATGAGAGTACATGAGAAAAATATCCTCACGTACTTTCATGTCAAATCAAAAGTTTCCCTTTTCAACCATTTTTATAAAAATATTTTATGAAACGTTCCGCTTTTTGTTTCGAATCTTATCGAAAAATCGTATTACAACGTTTGATTAAAAACACAACCGGCTGAAGACATCATACCTCAAATTATTTACTTTTATTTTCGTTATTTTTCGTTACAAGAGTTAAAGAATGTGTGAGCATTTCGATATGCCAAATATACAATAAATTAGAAAGTATCGACCTCGGAAGAACTATTCAAAGTTTAAAACATGTAAATCCGACCAATCCAGACCCGATACAATTCGAAATAAATTCGAATTTTTTTAAGGAAAATCTTTTTTCAATCAAGTCTGAACAAAGGTTTTTTTAAAAATTATTCGAAATGGAAAATATACACATTCTACATAAGGAGACGTTTAGAAAAACACAATTTCAGCCACAATTTATGAATAAATTCGAATAATTTTTTAAAATATTTCGTTAAGATTTCGTTAAAATCGCTTATTTATCAATTAAAAGTGTCTCATATTGTTGAAATTTACTTTTTATATACTCAAAAAACCTTTTTTACTTGCTGTAATTACAAGGAAAAAGTTATAATTCCTCAATTGAAACTTATTGTGACCAAGTCACGTACTTTACTAAATTAATTTCAAAATTCATTTTCTTTTTTTCATTTTTAATTATTTTATTTTATATATTCTACGCTAACCGTATTAAATTTAGACTATTTTTAGTTAATTCTTAACTTTAATCTTAGACGACTTTTCTTTTTATCGTCAGGATTTCATGAGATCCTTGTTTTTGCTTTCAACCTTCTTTCGGGCTTGTTCGTTACGCAGTTACGGTCTGTTCCGGTATTCCTGTCATCCATGCAGGCAGTTCTTCATCTGGGATTTGTCTTGCAAAAATTAATCTTAGTTCTTTTCTTCCATGGTCTGCTTTGTCGATGAATATATCATTGGCTTGGCATCTCTTCTCAGCAGCTTCAAACACGTCACGTTTTAGTTTTCTCAGATTCTTCATGGATTCCGGCTGGTACTCATCAGGCAGATAATTCTCAACAAATTTTTTAAAATCCCTTGAATCTAGTATTCTAGTATCAATATTAGCAAAAGGTGAAACTACTTTAGGAAGGTCAGTATTGTTTTTCATGTACTCAATGAGAAAATCAGCGCGAATTTCTGTGATATTTTTAGAAGGTGCTACAAGTGATCTATCAATAAGTTCAGGCTTTAATGTTGTGTTTATTTTAGAGACCATGTCGTATAGCATGGTTATTTGTTCAGGAATTGTAGCTTCTCTCTCGTCATCGTCATAAGAATAGTCATCAATTCCTAAAACAGTTTCAATTTCTGCAAGCCTTTGAACTGGTCTGATTTCGGTAGTTGCAAGCCTTGCGTCGAACGAAATATCCAAGTTCTTCTTTAAAAACAGTTTGAACTTCTTTTCTGTACTCTTGTCTCTTTCAGGAGGTATAAATTGTATCCCTTGATTGCATTTGAGAAGTCATCAATCAGAAAAAAGCTCTTGAATTTTGCAGGGATGTAGTCGGCGAGGCTCATATAATCACTCCTGCAAATAAAAACAGTCAACAGCGATGCTAGGGTTAAGTATATATGGTAAAATGTCTGAATTTATCATGTCTAGTACACTCCTAATGAAGGGGTCAATGGGGCTCTTTCTTGCCAGGCAGGGCCCTATTACTATTATCTTTTCATCGTATATACGGTTTTTAAGTTCTTTCATTGTGATTTTTCACATTCTCATAATGCTTTTACAACAAGTTCTTCTTTCTCAGTGTCCCATGTTACCTTAACGTCTCCTTCTTTTAGTCCTATTTTCTCAGCTATGCTTTTCTTGATGTACAAGTTCAATGCTCCCGATTTAGCCACGGTTAAATTAGCGACTCCTGTTTCTAAAGTCATGATTTATATTAACGCATTAAATTACTTAAAGATTTCGAATATTTCAGTTATTCTTAATATACCCGATAAGTTTGATTAGTTTGATATCTCTAATATATAGAATTTATCTGATAAATCGGAGATATCAAACATGATAACTGTACAATATGTTTGGGAATCCCTTAAAACCGTTAACGAAGTCGTTGACGTTTTTGAGACATGTATTGACTTCGGACTGAACTCCCTACATCAAAAAAGATTGCCTCAAAATGGCAGTTGAAGAGAAACTCGGTGGATCTCCGGGGGCGGGATTCTGAGATACTTCAAAATCTTACGTCGATTATTGGGGGCAAGCTGCCGTGATCGTTCCGGGTCAATGTCTGGGCAGAATTACCGGTTGTTTTTCAGATTGCCCTTTGATCAAATGCGCTTACAGGAGAGCTTGAGTATGAAGTTAAACACTAAACGAACTTTACTTTCCCTTGCTGGACTTGCCCTTTCAGCGCAAAACGCACTTGCCGCGAGTGGTTCGCTTGGCCTATCAAGTTTTACAAATGGGATGTCAAACCCGTTGGATGGTCTAGGCGATGCAAAACCAATCATGGTTGAAGTTCTGCTTCTTGTGATTGGGGTTTTTGTTGTATCATGCTTGATTGGTGTATTTGGTTCTGGATCAGTTGCTAACGCGGGTAATTTCATGCACAATGCTTCACTTCGGAGCCGGGGAATAACGGGAATTATCTTGGTGGTTGGAATTATTTTCTAGTGATACTATCATTAATTCTGGTTTTCCACTTCTACAACGCCTATCTTGTGGGAATGTAAATGCGGAAAATTCCTGCTTTCTTTTTAATCCTTTTTTTAGTGTTTTCTATAGGATTAGGGAAAGCAGGAACCGAAGTTACAGTGAGTCCAACAGGTACGAATGATCAAAACGTTATCAATCAAGCAATTGAACAGGCGGGAGGCGGTACAGTGTTTCTAAACGCAGGGACTTATGAAGTAACTGGACCAATTGAAATGGAATCCAATGTAACGTTAACAGGAGATTATAACGCAATAATTAGAGTTTCCAGTTCTTCTTCTAAGTGGTTTACCGGCACAACTGGCATTATAAGTGCTCATAGTCCAGTTGAAAACGTAGAAATCTCAGGTTTCCAGATAGACGGCAATTGCGAGAATTTACCCTCTTCTTATGATTCAAATGACTAAGACCCTCATGATTGCGAGAGAGCAATTTTCATAATAGGAAGCACGAATCCACGTGGGACCAATGTATACATTCACAATATGAAAATCTATGACTGTTTCTCAGACGGTATACACGTTAGATTCTGCAATGGTGTACGTGTCTCTAATATTGAGGAAAGCAACTGCCAGCATGAGGGAATATACTTCTGTGAGGTTCTGCAAGGTGAGATATCAGGCTGTGAAATTGCTGGCATGACCTCGGATTGTATGAGGGTAGAGAACAGTCAGAATGTTACCGTCCACGATAATTTATTTTTTTCGTATAACGGAACTCATAATAATGGTGCATACGAAGGTGGAGCGAATGCTTTGCAAATTGCCAATCAAGGAAGGTCTTTTGGAACTGGAAGTCCTAAACCTGATTCAACGCAGAACATTGAGGTTTATAATAATACTTTTGCAAACGTACAAATTAATTCAGCATCCGGTTTGACTAATATTTTCATTCACGATAACAAGTTCATTGGGAAATCTGAACTTGAAACTCTTGGAGTTCCAGTGGATGTTTCAGGATCAACTCCAACTATACAACAGAGTGAACAGGTTTTCAATTCAATCTTTGATATTTTGAATATGACCTTTTCGGATACTGGATTTGTTGATAATCACGACGTTCAGCCGGAAATGAATTGGCAAACGAAAGGTCATTCCAAAGCCTGGGTGGATATCGTAGGCTGGAATAATCTTACCCAAATAAATGGCGTTTTCTATATTCCTGCAGATGAACAGCCGATTGTAAAATACGGTGCAGTATCTATGGAACTAACCGGTTCAACACAAATGCATCTCACAGTATCACAGAGCAACGGAAATGCGACAGTTGATCTTGAGGTCTTAACAACATATAGTATTGCAAATAAGACAAAAACAGAGGTGTCTCACTATTTTGATACTGAAAAGATGCCTAAGACTTTCAGTTCGGCTATAAACAATGTTGCTTATGTGACCATTTTAAACAATTCTTTTAGCAAGCAAACTGTTGTTTATGTCCCTGAAAATCCCGATGTAATGAAGGTTTGTTTCAAGTTCAATAATTCTGAAACATGGCATTATCTCCATACAGGAACTACAAACACAACTTCAAAAGGTGTGAAATTTGTAAACATCTCATCATTGGATTATTGGGAACCTGAGGACAATGTTTCAGGCAATCAACTTGTGATTCCTGAATATATCAGCCCTGGAGATATAAAATCCAAGGTTCAGATTGTTCAATATGATGTTTATGGTAATTAAATACCTATTACAAATTATGAGATCACGGAGGACGCACCACTTAGTTTTTGGAAGCTCCTACCTCCACAGACTATTTCATTTGCCTTGATTGTTGGAATCTTCGTTTATGGCAGTTATAGGAACCTGGAGGCTTTCAGATGAATATAATCATCTGGATAATCGGGCTACTGGTAGCTCCGTTTTTAACTATAACCCTTCTATTTGCCAAGTTTTTGTGGTGGGTTACCTGTGTGATGTTTAAGATGGCACTTGCAATGCTAGAAGAGCTTCTGGACCTCTTCGTATACTTAGTAAAGGAAGCACACAAGGCAATACAGGAGCGGAGGGAAAATGAAGCTTGCCAAAGTACTCATCGTGCTCCTATTGCTCTCAAGTACGGTTATGCCGGTGATGGCAGCTGATCCAGTACAAGCAGTAGAACAGGCGGTAAAAAATGGGTTTATTGATGTATTCGTAAGCGGTGCAGACTCTTTAACAGAGCAGAGCCCTAATAATTATTCCTATGACACAGGAAAATCAACTTCCAACAGTACCCCTGTAGATAACTATTCTGAACAGGTAGCCGCGGTCAACGAAAAATATGGACCAAGTGTAAGTACCATTTATATGATGTCGGCTTACAATCACGATCCTTACCAAAGCCCAACTGTCAAAGCTATGCGACTAAAAACGGCTTTAATTGGATTGTTCTTATTCGTGCTGTATGTGTTTTGGGGTGCAGCGGTTGTTAATTTCTCTTGCGGTGCTCATATCAGTCTTGCAGAAAGGGCTCACTATGTTTACACTAATACGCCGATTTCCGAGTACATACATGGTCTTATTCGTGCATTCATAGGGATACTGTTTATTCACTATTTTTTCAAGTTCGTTATTTTATTGAACAGTGGTTTAACCCTTGTGAGTATGGGAGATGTTCTTAACGCTGTCCAGGTCACAAAGCATCAGTGGGTACTATATTGCATAATGGATGTCGGTTGCTGGATTGAATCGCTTTTTATTGGAATGCGAATTTTAGCAATGGATCTAATTGCAGGTTGTGACATTCTTCTAGGAGCAATCGCAGGAACCAGGCCAGGCTTGAAATTTTCTAAATCAATGGTCTGGTACTTTTGCAAAATCACTCTTCTTCAGTGCATACTGGTAAGTTTCTCTGCGTTTGGGTTAGCCATTGTTAATGAAAGTCCAGGCTGGCTTCAAGTTCCGGAATATCTTGGATTATTGATTATTCTATTCGGAATCAGTCTTGTTATTATGCTCGGATTCACGAAAGCGTTCAGTACAGGCAAAAAGTTGGCAAGGGGTGCATTATAATGGAATCTACAAGTTCACAAACTGGATTAAGTGTTTATAGCGCAAATGCTCCAAAAGTAATTAGGAAGGTTAAGGATAAAGCATACGGCGGAGCTACTTTAAAATCCGTCGGGGTTGTCGTGGGGTGGGTCTTTGTTAGCGTATTCATTGTTCTCCCTCTGGCCTTCTTTGAATCTGCTATAATAGAGTGCTTAGTAGTTGCTGTTTTAATTGGCTGGTGGGGTCTGTATTACAAATATACATCAACTGAAAGCAAGCTCGAAGAGTCCATTCTGTTTTTGAAATTCTTCTTTGATGGATATTCAGGACTTCACACAATAGCCAGATATGATACAGAGCTTAAATTTTTGGAAGACGTGTTTCCTCTCAAGAATATCCACGAAGATGGACTGATCCAGTTTCTTGACAACCATTACGGTCTTTTGATCAAGTTCGTCCCTCCACAAGTTCAAGATGAAGACGAAGACGCGCATGGTCTGAGGATGCAGGAAGTTATTGACGGACTCGCAGGAGATACATCTATCAAATTTATTGCTACTTCAAGGCAGACTCTTAGAAAACCGCTGCTGGAAAAGCTACTGAAAATGATGAACAAGAGAGGCGTTAACAAAAAAGTGTATGAGTACCTGTATTCGATCTATGAAATGATTCGAGATAAGGACACGAAAGATATTGAATGGACGTTCTGTGCCTTCTTTGGGCTTGGAGTTTATGATAATTTGCAAGATGCAGTTGATCAGATGGATTCGGAATTCCCAGGTCTAGTTGATAGCCTCACAGATGCAGGAATGAAGCAGGTTTCAAAGCTTACCGACAGGATGAAAATTGCACAGGAATACAGACAGATGGCTTTACCAGTGGTGATTTAAATGAGTGTTGCAGGAACTATTAACAACCGACTTGTAAATCCAATACGAACAAAATTCACTTATTTAAACAGACGTGTTGAAGATGCGAAGATAAACGCTGAAAATCAGCTTTGGTGGAATAACTATTCCCGGCTTATATCTCCAGATAAGATAGTCGTTTCAGAGGATTATCTAGAAGTGGATGGTATGCTAGTTGAGTGTATTATTGTAGGGCTCCCCCAGCTTTCCACAGATGGATATCCAGGTTCTATCAAACCTGATTTCCTAGAAAAGTTGATGAAAATTGGTATCGATGGCGTTGTGATTTCAATATCTTTTGGAGTTGTTCCTATTCCTACCCACGAGGCACAGCTATTGCTACAAGACTCCATGTTTCGAAATACAGTTAATCAGAATAATGTGAAAAAAGGCAACGAGTTAGGTATGAGTGCTATCGTTCAGCAATTAGATGCAAGAGACATAGCCGTTACCATTGAAAAACTCCACAATAATGATGAGAAACTTTGCAACACAGCATACATAATTACTATCTGGGCTGAGGACGCAAGGGCGATGAGACAAGCAAAAAGCCGTGTAAAGGTTGTCCTGAACTCACATAGAGTATATGGCTCATACCCTTCAAGGAAGATGTTAGAAACGTACAGGGCTGCACAGGGATATCCAAATTATGAAGAATTCACATTCGTGCCAATGGTTTCAAGCTTTGCAGGTAGTCTTTGCCCTTGTAAAAACCCTGACAACAGCTTAACAGAAGGCACGAAGGGGTTGTATATTGGGGATAATCGGAAAACAGGTAAACCAATAGTGGTAGAATTAGAAGCAAGAGCAAATCAGCATATGTGTCTTATTGGAAATTCTGGATCTGGGAAAACGTATTTTACTCTTGGGATTCTTGGGAGGCTCTATACATCGGGTAGAAATGTAGTATATATTACAGTGAAGGATGATGGGAAAACACGTTACCTTGACATGGCTAATTATTTTTCTCCCTATTCGTGTATAATAAATGTTGGTCCAGGTGGAAAAAATATTAACCCGCTGCAAATCTTACACACAGGAAAGGGATTAACTGTCCTAGAAGCTGCAGCAATATATGATCGTCAAAAGGTATTCGTGTATAACTTCTTCAAAATGTGGTTTAAGGATGCATTTAGTCCCAATATGGAGGCGTACCTTGATAAATCTCTCAATCGGACTTACAAACGCTTTGACATCTTTAGAAATGATCCAAAATCATGGATGGATAAGGATTTTCCATTAATGAAAGACCTTGTTAGAGTTTGGAGAGAAGACAAAGAATCTAAAGATCCGGAAGTTTCAGAAGCAGCCCAGGCACTTCTAAGGAAGACTTACTACTTTGAGGAAGATGGGACTCTATCATACATGAACAGGCAAACTGATATAGACCTGTCAAAAGGATTTACCGTTATCGATCTTGTCAACGTTCCAGACATGATCAAGGAAGCCATGAACGCTTTGGTCACTGGAATGATTACAACTTATTTTTCGACTAATAATAAGAAAGGTGTAAATATCGCCATTGATGAAGGCGGTGCGTTTCTACGAGATCCCCAACTTTCTAGCATGGTTCTTAAAATTCTCACCCAGGGAAGAAGCTATGATATAGGCATGATTTTTGCAACTCAGCAATTTTCTGATTTGGAAAAAGCGAAACTTTCAGAAGAATTCATGACAAACACACCTATTAAGATTGTTCTAGGCTATGAATTAGACCAGAAGTCTGTATCTTACATTAAAGATTTCCTAATGCTTGAGGATTCGGCTGTAAAGGAGCTTAGAACGGATTCCAAAGGTCAAGGTATTGTAAAAATTGGTGATGTTCACGCTCCACTTGCGTTTCATGCTACACCAAAAGAAGACGCGATAATTAAAGGTAAATACAAAGAAGAAATTGAGACAGACACATCAAATACATCGACTGATACATCGGCAACTGCTACCGGTGGAGAAATCAAAGAGGCCTATGTTAAACTTGCAAAAATGAATAAAGTTATATTCCTTGATTGGATCGAAGGTGAAGATGTGGATTTCACTCTTCAAAGATTGGGATACCAAAAATACAATCCTCAGAACATGTTAAGCCGTGGAAACGCCATTTGTTGGGCGCATGAGAGTTTAATTGCTGAGGATGGATCTATTAAGATTCAGGCAAAGAAATATGATGGAAACTTTGGGAACCAAACACAGGACCATTACTTCTCAGTTGTTCAATGGGCGGGAATGTTAACAGCTGCACCAGAATTTACAGATATTAAAGTCCACCATAACAATGACGTGGATGTATCTGCCATGCTTGGGAATGAAAGTTATGGTTTTGAGTATGAACATCCAGAAAGTCACGACCACGTAGAGCTTGTGGAGAAATTGAAGCGTGACATGGCTAAATATGACCACGTCGTGTTCATCGGGTCAAGAGCTAATATGGTACAACTCAAGCACGCTGTAGGTGATCATGCGTTCCAACGTGGAGATCAGGTTAAAGCTTGGCTGGATCAAAACATCGACAATTATCAACGGAACATCAATAGCGGGAGACCGATGGAAGAATCCCAACCCGAGCTTGAGCAAATAAAAGAAAAGACTCTGGAAGAAAACGCAGAAGCAGAACCAAACCAAGGGATAATATCAAGCACAGAAGACGCTAAAAACGTAACAGCCATGCAAGAATTTTCCCAAGAGGATTATGCAAAATTTGAATTATTAGCAAAGGAATCAAACTCGACAACTGAAGATTTCATAAAAGTATGTGCTATGAGAGGATTTTTAGGGATGTGGATAGATATGAAAAGGGAATAATTTCCCATTTTTTTAATTTTACATCGGTTTTGACATCGAAACATCGATAGCGGGAGACCGATGATTGAAGAGAGTAACACGAATAGCGCAGAGCGTGATATTAAAATAGAGATGTGAATAAAAGAAAACGACATCAGGATGCCCAAAAATGGCTTCGAAAAAAAGGAGGCAGGAGAACCGGAACACCGACAAACTAATCCGGTGTAAGGGTAGTTTGGCCGAGTTTAAGGTCTAAAAACCCGTCTTTCCAAACGGTACTTATCTATCAATAATCTTCAATCGATTATTAGTAAAGATTTACGTATTTTCACGTGGTTGCGTTGGTTTAAGCTGAAGTTATATTTCAGATGTGCTTGAACTCTCGCTTAAGTACTCTTTAAATGGATCAAAAAAAGGAAAAATTAATTTTGAAATGCAACTTTTGCTTTATGACCGCAAACAGCGAGACCTCTCACAAAAAAATCCAATTCCGCCCTGCTGTGGAATTCCTTTGTTTGTATTTCCCCATGTAAATTCTTGAATTCGGCTGTCCACATTTTGGTTCACCTAGCTATTATATATGATGATATTACTATAAAACTTAGTTATTCTGCTTCATTTTTCTAGTTCGTTTATGGGTTAGGTTTTTTTCTATGTTCGATCTTTGATGATATAATCGCAGGTTGAAGAAGGACAAGTCCATCCAGATTTAACAAAACGTTGCTTACCATCTATTATTTCTCGAATATAATTTCTCTTTAAGTATTCTCCACATTTTGGACATAATAGTTTTGGAGTTGCACCGTTTTGCCCCTGTCGACGCTTTTTATTTTTTCTATTCTTTTCAAGGGCATGTTGTTCTTTTTGTTTTTTAAATGTTCTCCACAGAGCCATTTGAGTAATTCTTTTTCCGGTTTCTTCAGATAGTGTTTTTGCTATATCTGAAACATACATGCTAGATTCTCTCATTTTCAATGCTTTTTGGATAAGAACTGGATCATCAATAGTTGTATAAGTCATTTTAGTTAGTCTCAATTTATAATCTTCATAGTATACGATGCAGTCAATGGTATTTGTACTAAGTAGTATACTTTAGATCTTTTGTGGTATACTATAAAGTAAAACTATTACAAAAAAGAAATTTATATAATTTGATGCTCTTGCTAAAAATGGATCACAAAAGAAAAAGAGAAAAATCATGAATGTAAAATTCAAAACATGGAAGTTCTGAATCAATCTTGAACTCCATATTTTAAATTAAAAAGTGACTTATGAATTTTTAGTGACTTATGATTTTTTAATAAGTTCGTCATTCATTATTTCTGCGTGGTATTCATTAAGGAATCGCAGTTTACCGCTGCTGATTGAATACATAATGGCATAGTTGACCAAAGAAGACTCATCGGGAAAGCTACCGCTTGCAATGAGTTATTCGACTTTATGCATCACGTAATTTTGGAATTCAATTTCAATCACTGTAGTTACTTTTCTTGCTCTTCTTGTTATTTCAAACACCTACTAAATTTTGAGCGCAACAAAAGATAATAGGAAAAGCAAAAACAAAATCAGGCAGAAACTTTCTGCCTTAAGTGAACTCTTCTCCATTCAGCTTCAATAATCTCAGGTGTGGCAATCATAGATTCTTTACCAGGCCAGGTTATTACAAACAATTCAGGATCTTTGCTGTATTGGATTCTTGCACCGTCCCTGAGCATTTGTTTGAAGATGTGATTTCTCCATTCAAGACAGGTCATGACTTGTGGTTTTTCATTCATGTTCCAGGTTTTATGCTGGATTGCTATATTTTGTTTTTGTGATGTTCCCATTTTCATTTTGTTGCGCTCCATTATCTTCTATCTTTTGGCTTTTAGTTGCTATTAACTATAAGTAATATAATCTACTTTTATAAATACTTAACGCTATTAGCAACTAAAAGCTATAAATAGATAGAAAGACATCTGCAATATGTGATCATATGAAAGAAAATAAGGAAAAACCAAGAACTGAAAATAAAGCAAGATTCGCAAAAGAGTATACAGATGATGATTTTATAAAAGCATTAAAAGAATGTCAAGAGGAGTCGACAAGTTCAGCTTCCGAAGTAGCTGAAAAAGTAGGATGTAGCCCGCGGTATGCGAAAGATAGACTTATACTGTTAGCAGATCAAAAGAAAATAGAAAAGAAAATGAAAGGTAATGCGTGGGGATTCAGACCCTAAGCACTACCTTACTTCAATATTCACTCCTTTTTGCAGCTGCAATTATCCTTATTCTAAACTATTTTAAGCCTATCAAAAATAATTCTGAACTAATTGGTCATACCCTTAAAGGAAAAACGAATAGAGAGGCGGAGAATAAGCATGTGCACTCTTCTGGAAGTTCAGCCTGTTCAAAACTGCATAGTTCTACATAATAACATTTAAAATCTCAAAAATCTTGTAAAATACAATAAAATAAGGAGGAATGTAAATGAAAGCATTTTATAAAACTGGAATTGCACTGTGCTTATTACTAGCGGTTCTTTTTCTAACTATGGGGTCTGCTGCTGCAGATAGTGGGAATAATAGTACCACTGCAGGTACGGATTTATAGTACCGTTGAGATCCGTGGTCCCGTGTATAATGGCTCAGATATTAACAATATTATCAGCATGAATGGTGGTACCGTTTCAATGGACGCAACCCAGTTTGCAGTTTTCTACTACGATCTTGATAATAACATTACAAACGATAAATTAAAAGTATGAGATTTTCCTTCAAGGAAATTTTTCTTTTTTAAACCTGTCAAAATATTATAGTGGAAATATACCTTCTCAAAAACGGACTAAAATCCTGAAAACTTCAATTGGAATTACATTTCAAGTCATTAACACAATTAGTAACAAATAATTGATTAATATATTTAGCTTCATTAAAGCCAGAGTAATTTAGGTTTTTGATTTGTCCTTTTTAACCGTATTTGTTTTGGCCCCAGTAATCAAGTTTATGTGGAGATTCTAAAACTTAGTCAATGGTTTGAACAAACTATTTATTTTTTATGATATTACTTTAAAAAGAGACATAAGAACGTAATAGTAAAAAGTTCGTGTTTATTGCTTATTTCTGAGAAAAACGATAGTAAAACCTGCAAAATTTTTCCTAAAATCCGAACCTCCTAGCTCAAAAACGATCCCGTAATTCTAAATTTAAATAGTATTATATTTAAACAACATAATAAAATATTCTATTTATGAGGTATCACATCCTGTTTTTCGTCATTTATTAAAATAAAGTCTCTTTCTATTTGTGTCAAAGAGTAGAAATGCCTCAGCTGAAGTCATGCGAGAATCTTAGCGTAAATTAAACAAAATAAAGACTAGAAAACACTATAAAAAAGGATATTTGCAGGCTGATGACTAAATTATTTAATAATTTGGTTAACTATGAATTTTGAGACATAATCTTTGTGTCAATCTGCAAAACAAAATTGATTAAAAATTTGAAAAAAATTTCGATTTTTCACCAAAACTCTATGAAAGCATGAAGGTTGTGTTACAAAAATTTTCTTCTCGCACTTTGAGGCTATAATTGGCATCTTTATTTACCACTTTTCTAAGTAATGATAATGATTAACTTTCATAATTGCAAATTTTTTCACTTGTTTTGTAAATGAACCAAAAAAAGTATGTAGCTATTGAATTTAGGCTCGACTAAACTTTTATGTAGAAACTTACATGTAATGCTTTGCAGGCTCTATATTTAACTCGTCATCTTGGTTTAATTGCAATCCTTTAAGTTTTGTAATTTCATTCCTCAGACTTTCAATTTTTATAGCTTGGTTTTTAATTAGTTGAGGAGTAATATGTAAAAAATAAGAGGCAAATTTGCGTCCTCTTTTGTAAATAATACCTAAAATTGCCCTAAAAAGTATTAATTTTAGTATTTACTGATTTTTTTGAAATTAAAGCTCAAATAGCGTATTTAAACATAAATTATATTTTTTTGAGTATATAAGTAATATTATATTTTATCTAACTGCTTTAGGAACTGTTGACATAGAATCAACAAGACTAAATTGATCAAAATAGAATTTATGCAATGAAACTAACAAAAGTATTGGTGGCTGTTCGCTTTTTTACTTCAACTGTGTAGTTCTAAATTGATCAACAAAACGAATTTCGATAAATCTTTGATTTCAACAAATTGTTTATACACTCTTTATAAACAACCAGCAGAAAAGAAGGTTTTTTTGAAATATTTCGAAGTCGGAGGAATAAAATGTTAAAAATAAAAAAAATACTCGGTATTTTGCTGGCACTCTGTTTTGTAATGTCAGTGACAGCTGCAGCAGCAAGCGCACAAGAAAATAAAATCGTCGAACATAAAGATGTCAAGAATATTATTATCGTTAAGAAACCAGTTCATCCCCAACCAGTAAAAGTTGTTAAAATCGTCCACAAATCAGGTAAACACTTTCATCCAGGTCACTGGGAAAAACACAGAGTAGGCCACAGAGAGTTCAGGAACAACCAGTGGACTATTATCTATGTATACAAAACAGTCTACATGGGACCATCCTGGTACTAAAACTACATAGAGAAATTAAGGTTCTGTGTAGTTAATGGAATTTGCCCTTTTGACAGATGTTACTGGATGCCAAAAGTTTTCTCAGACCCCATAGACTACACAGTACCAAAAATACGGCTCTGAAGAAGTCCTCTAAGAACCTATCCGAAAAGTGGTTACTTGCTATGACTTTTACAATATGCAATATTCAAAAACCGGAACGGATACTTTGATACTATAGACCTATTGTGACATTTTCAACATGCATTACTGACTTTTCGGATAGGCTCATTATTATTTGATAAACATACATTTATTAAAAAAGCATCAATCTTTTTTATTATATAAATTCTACTATATTTATTGTCAATGATTGTTTAGAATATATTCGAATAAATTTATTTATAAAATTATAACTACTTAACGACGTTATAATAAATACATGACGATATTATTCCAATTATTGGAAAAATTGGTTTTTTAAAAATCAGATACTTTTATATGCTGATATTTTTCCTGCTAAAAAACATATAAATATATCTTCAGAAAAAACATTTTATGATTGTAAAAAGAGATCTTCACGTAGTAAATGAAGATAAATTAAGATTTGATACGTTCACCATTCGGTTCTGTTGCAAAAAAACTGGTCATTTTTAAAATAAATGAAAAACTTTACAGTATATGTGATATTATAAGTTTGTTAAGTGCTTCTGCATTTACTTAAAGAGTTTCGAAAATATTGTAAAGCCTAATTTGACTATTACTACTATGATAATGCACCCAGCCAAGTATTCTAATAACTAATTTATACACTCTTTTCGGTTCATATTTTGATATAAGTCATCGAACTTTATTATCTTTTTTTGTATGATTTTGTTTGCTCTTTGATAGCTTCTAATCTGATTTTCCTTATGGATTAACTGTATTTAAAGACAATAGAATAGGGATAATAAAAGGGGAGTTAATAGAAATGTGTACGTTAGAAGCTATGGAAATTAAAATACTTGCTCATCTGTATGAATTGGGAGTACTTAATCTCCATGGAGGTTGGGAAAGGCAATCAAATTTAGATGAAAACGCAGTTGAGAGATTATATAGTGCTAAACTTGTGGAAAAAAGTGTTTTATTACCTGGATTTATCCGTTTGTCAGAACATGGCGTTGGTGCAGTGTTATTTGGGATTCATAATGCAGAAAGAATTACAGAGCTTTTATAAATTTTGGAAAAAATCAAACATATTTAACAGTGTCTCAAAAGTTATGTTGAAAATAAGAGAATGAAAAGTTACCAGTTATGCTGACAAAGTTTTCTGTTTTTCATGTTTCACTAAAGCATAATTTAGATTATTTACTACATAACATAGTTTGCTTTTACCATATAATTTTTGCAACAGAAACTGAACGTTTTATACTTGCTTATAAGTTAACATTGCAAAAAATATCCGTATTGTATATATAATTATATACGCATTTTTAACACTTTTAACTTATTGTAATTATTTAAAAAGACTTTTGTATTATGAGTTTTGTTTATTCTATAACTAATTTGCCTTAAAATAAGGATTATACATTGAATAAAGCAAGATTATAAGAAAAAATGTCTTGGAGGAATCTAGATGACTAT
Organism: uncultured Methanosarcinaceae archaeon; assembly: GCA_963727895.1. Classification (GTDB taxonomy): domain Archaea; phylum Halobacteriota; class Methanosarcinia; order Methanosarcinales; family Methanosarcinaceae; genus Methanosarcina. Next base: position 18,881 of record CAVSHT010000014.1, read on the forward strand.
GAATGTTGTTCAATTAATTGATGCTAACACTTATGACATGAGTAACCCTAAAAAGGTACTAAATATATTTTATACTCGTGAAGGTCCTAATGGTATACCCTCAAATCTTACACTTGAATATCAAAACTGCAAGCGTACTTTTGAAGGTAATGAAATTACTGAGAGCAAAGTGCAAGAACTAGATATAGTAACTGTTGATCTATCTAAAAATATGCCCGGTGCTCCTCTTGTTTGTTTATCTCTTCTACTACCAAAAGTTAATCTGAATGGTCCACAAGATGCAGAGTCAGTAACAACATTCTGTATTAAAACAACTAGAAAAGCTGGTTCCATTGGTCCTGAATATCATATTGGACAAGATGACTCGTATGAAATAATTGAATTAAATGGTGATGCAAAGTTATTGTTGAAATAATTAAATGATAAGGTTCTGTGTAGTCTAAGAGATATGAGGAAAAGTTACAGCATTTAGTGGCATCTATTGGGAGAAAAAACCTTATTAACTACACAGAACCAAAAGTAATATTCTTTATTTTTCCACGTATTGATAAAAATTATATGAGGTTGGAATTCAATCCCAAAACCAACCTCCATGCATAGGATTTTTTTGTTTTCACCGTTGGTGATAATGTAGGACCAGCTTATTAGATTGACTTTTTAACATATGAATTTAATTATATGAATTAATAATTATTTTTTGATACAAATATTTTCAACAGTTTTCATCCCATTGCAAAAAATATCCACTAAGAATATACTAAAATAAAAAGTCTCTACACTGCCTTATATTCTGCTACTTTACGAACCTTAGTTTGCTAGAGGTTATAAGTTCATTATCTATGAAAAATAGATATGAATAAAATATTAAAACGTTCGTATTTGAGAAAGAATATCCTAAAAATTGATGGAAAAATGAGAGATTTTAGCTTAAAATACGAACCTTGTAACTCAAAAAAAGGTTCGTATCTTGAATTATCCTTGAAAATTAGATTTTTATATTATTTATTGCATAACAGAGTTTACTTATGTCATATCATTTTTGTAACAGAATCCTTAACTTTCTACTTATTTCAATAAACCTCTCTCCTAATTTTTTACAACTAAACTATTTTGGCTGTGGTGGTGGCTGCAATGCACACGCACATGACTATATAGTATAATAGAGCACAGTGAAAAGTGTCTTAAGATAGCGAAAATGAAAAAGTGTTTATTATAATAGGTCAAATATAAGAGTATTAAGGTTCATATCCAGAGACCTTCTTTTGATTGCGAAAAATAGATACAATTTACTTGAGCATTCATTATTCAACTATCGAAGTTCAGTGAAAATATGGAATTTCTTGGGAGTTTAATTGAGTGTTACTGCAGGAGGTAAAGGGCGGGAGAGATTAATCCGCCCAGGCTTGAGTGAACAGGATGAATGATTAGACCTGTCCAGATGTGGTTGAAGATCCCAACTGATTGGGTTCAAATATATAATTAATTTAAAACTATTTAAAGTTTATGAAGGAGTTTTTAATTTCGCCCTCATTTAGCCATTTTTTGTTATATCCCATAATAATTCGTTTCATAAATAAAGCAACAATAACATAAAAATGTTGCTTTTTAAGAGAATATCTGCTTCAAAACCCGAGATTTTACTGAAAATGTTCAGAAAAAGGCAACATATTGTCTAAAATGTTGACTAGACTTTAAGAGATCCGCATAAACTTGATTACTGGGGCCAAAATGAATATGATTAAAAAAGGACAACTCGAGAATCTAAATTACTTTAGTCTTAATGAGGCTAAATCTGTTCATTAATTATTTGAAATAGTTCTGTAATATTGATATATTTCTCAAATATTTTGACTTTTATTTATCATCCATAATTTACATGCTTATTCTGAAATTTTTTGCAACTGAACCATGTAGAAAATGCTTAGATATCATCTTCTGTATTTTTTATCCAGGACTGTTTTAACATTTTTAGTTTTTTTAGATAGTGTTATTGTGATATTTACAAGCTCACCTAATAATCCAATAATAAAAACAACACATAAAACCACCCAAATTACTAGCGGAAATTTCCAAAATTTCATACTAAATAATCGATGGTTTAACTATATATAAAGTATTTATATGTTATATATAAAATTTAATAAGTATCATTTATAATTTTAATTAAATTTTTATAAATACAAACTTATTAAATATTTCTGCAATGGGATCTTAAAGAATAAGAGTACAAATATTTTGAGATCCTTACATTAAGTTCTACAAATGATATAAGGATCAAGATAATATTATTTAATCAAATAATATATGACATTAGTTTAAAAATAGTTTAATAGTAAATTCATTAGCTGTGTTTATAATCAATTTTATGCCTAAAGTGAGTAAGTTTAAGGAGGAGAAAATATGGGATGTGATCCACTAACATTTCGCAATGTTAATTCAAACGTATTTAACAGCATGAAACAAAAGCTTGTAGATTATGGAATTCATGTACCCCCAGGAAATGAAGGTGAAATGGAAGGACATGGAGTTAAAGGTCATTTCAAGTGGGATGGAGCAGATAATCTCACTCTTACAATAACAGATAAACCCTTTATAATTCCATGTAATATAATTATAGATAAGCTTGAAGAATTTGTACATAGTTATAGTGGAGTTAGATTAGTAACAGTGAAATAAAAATTATGAAAACAAATTAACTGGCTTAGAAAGAAGACTAAAAAGTACCAAATTTTTCTATGCTAACAAGAATATAAAAACTATTTGTTTTATGGTTCTGTCAAGTTGATGGGCGTTAGACACCATATAGACTTTACTGTAGCTGGACAAATTCCTTAACATCTGTCAACTTAACAGAACCAAAATTTTTACTAAAAAATAGTTTGGTAATCTTAAAGTAATTCAGTGGCTCTTACAAAAAATAGTCCAAATATTAGGAATCCCGTCAGATATAATACAGTCGTTTCTATTGTTGGTTTTATAGCAGTTTCTTTTTTTACTTTATCATCTTTGGAGCTTGTTTTATTTAATGTGTTTTTCAACCAACCTAAGATCAAAATTATTATTACTATAATTCCTATTATTTCAGGAATAAAACTTTGTGAAAATTTAGGTATAAAAGATTCTTTGAATAACATCAATAAAAATGAGATTCCGTTGTCAATATTGTCTTTTGGAAAACTCCATCCAAGAAAAGGCCAGAATAAGGTTTTTGGAGTTCCCCACATTTGGTTTTCCATTAGGTGAAAAAAAGAACCAGTAGCAAGAGTAATAATTAAGATATTGCTCCTTTTTTCGTATAAACATAGACCTATTATAAAGAGAGTTAAAAAAAATATGAGTGTATGACTTATCATGCGTCCATTTGAAATGGAAGAAACAAAGACAATCATTCCTAATGGTTTATCTATTATTGTGGTCTAATGACATAATTATAAATAAATGTAATCTGTCAAAATATAAAGCTATTATTACATTCAGTTATCAATTTTAAAGTTTAATTTCATTTATTATCTTAAAGTCTACGTTTTTATGGTGTATTTTTTCTTGGGAAACTCTGATTATATACATATTGATTGAAATAAGCATTTTAGAATCTTATTTCACACACTAATTTTGAAGGACCCTAAAGTCTTAAGTCTTAAAGGAATAAATGAATATTAAAACCTATAAGAAAAGAAGGTGTTTTAAACTTTTATTTATAAATTATACTAAACTGTGGAAAAAATTAAGACATAAATACATCAGACATTATTGTTAAAATTTATACTTCAAACCTTCAATGGGTTAAAGCTACTGTTTTTTAGTTCAAACGCGTAAGTTCTGTTCTAATTGTGGAGTTAAATTTAATTTTAAGATATGCTCTTAAAGAGTTGAAGGTATAAAGCATACTATTTTTCAGTTCAATCGCATAAGTCCTATGATATTACGAATTAATTATTCATTCAATCTTATATAAGTGAATGTTATGTTATTATTCATATTAATTGTACAATATGAAAAATTTATGAGATGTTTCTATAACAGAAACAGAAAAGGAAAAATTAGGCTTTGCAGAATATCTTGAATTTGATACAGAAAAGGCCCGTAAGGACATCGTAGAGTTTATGAAAACTAATATACTAAAATTTGGGAAGAACGGTGTGGTGCTTGGCATTTCTGGTGGGCTAGACTCTTCAACAGTTGCGTATCTGTGTGTAGAGGCACTAGGCAAGGATAAGGTTTATGGCCTTATACTACCCGATCGGGACACTAAACCACAGAACACTGATGACGGTATGAACTTGGCTAAGAGCCTTGGCATACCCCATGAGAAGATCGTTATTTCACTATTTTTAAAAGAGCTGGGTGCATACAACGTCATTTCTCAAGAAGAGGCATCAGATAGGGAAGCCTTAGAACAGATGGCTGCGCACAATTCAATAATTACTGAAAGGGAATTGCCTTCCACCGAGCACTTTAACCCAACGGCGACCGTCGGTGCATCATCCTTATCTACTAAAGACTTTATGGCTGTGGGGGAAGCAAAAACACACGTAAGGATGACAGTATTGTATTTCCATGCCACCCTCAAAAATTACTTGCTGGTGGGCACCGACGACAGGTCTGAATTAAGTCTTGGCGTGTATGACCGGTATGGTGATGGTGCCTGTGACATTTCGATCTTGTCCCATTTATATAAAACACAGATAAAACAGCTAGCAAAACATATTGGGATACCTGATCACATAGTAAACAAAACATCTTCCGCTGACCTTTTTGGAATGGGCATGCCTAACGAAAGGTTAATTGGTCTGTCTTATCTAAAGTTGGATGACATCCTTTGTGGAATCATGAAGAGTGGGCTTAGTAATGAAGATATTGCCAGCATGGCAAGAGTGAAACCATCTATAGTGAAATCTGTAAGGAAAAGACTAAAAGATGCCGCCTTTGTTGCAAGCTTGCCGATATCATTGCCTATACTCTAAAACTGGTAGAACATTCGTCATAAAAATGATAGGATTTTAGGCTATGTAGAAATCCTCAATATTCAGGCAAACTGTTAAAAATCAGAGCAAATAATAATTCAAAAAGTATCCTTGTTGGATAGATTGCCGGTTTCAACATACTGATGGTTGATTTGATAGTTTTTCTACAGAGCCCAATTATTTGGAATTATTCTGTAATACTGATACATTTTCCATAAATATTTTGATTTTTACTCATTACTTATAAATTTACGTGCTTATTCTGAGATTTTTTTCAGGAAACCAAAACGGCAACATAATTGTCAAAATATTGATATCAAGCTTGAGTTTAATCTTTAATTAGTGATTGCCCTAAAAGCCAACAGGAAAATGAGTTATGAGAGGTACCCGCACATATGGGAAAGACAGTTACTATTTAAAAGACAATTTAGTGTATTAATATTGGGAATTTTTAACACTTTTACGTGCGTGAACCTCAAAAATATAATATGATCTATAAATCATATATATCTGTTGAATGTGTGATATAAAATTAAAATATATTCATAGTTACTTTAAGATAACTAATGGTACATCTGGATACAATAAAAAGAGTTAGTTATAAGAAATACGGTTCCATTGCAAAAATTAGATAGCAAAAGTAAAACTCTGTCATATAGCAAATATCTAGAACTTTAATTTTACAGGATAGTTTAATACGAACCTTTTTGACAAACAACGTTTGTATTTTAAGAGAAAATCTCTCATTTTTCTATCAAGATTCAGAATATTCTTCACTAAGTACGAACCTTTTAATATTTTGTTCATGGGTTCTGTCAAGTCTACGAGGATAGGAGTTTTTCCTAGCAACTGTTAAAATGATACCTATATTCACTCAATATAGATATCTCATTTTTCAAGCATTGAATTTCACTGATATAACATTAATCAACTCACAATATCTTGACTAACTTGAATAATAATAGATATGATACATTATTTTTATATATTTGTTGATACAAATTCAGGATATTTAATCATGTTTCGTACAGTTCAGAATGTTCATCAAAAATAAATACTATTTTTAAGCATTTCGATCCAACAATTAAGCTCTTAACAAGCTCCGTTTTAGTTGCGTTTTCTGGAGCATCTAGGGTTTACGTTACTGCCCTCTTGCTTCAAACAAGCCCTGATCTATTAACCTGCCTCGCAGGAGGTCTAATAATTTACAGCGTGTATACACTCGATAGGTCCCTTGATTCCAAAGAGGATATGATAAACAGAAAGGAGTTAAACGGCTCAAGAAGAGATATAGGACTCGCAGTCACATTAATTACATTTCTCATAGGAAGTTATGTTTTTGCAAAAAGAGGAATACTGGCACTTGCGTTCTTGCCTTTCATAACCGGCTATCTTTACAGCAAAGGTGTAAAAATTGGAAAGTTTGCTTTGAGACTTAAAGGAGGGCTTGGAGTTAAAAACATTGTTGTAGGCCTGACATGGGGTTTGTCTATTGCGGGAGCTGCATGTATTAACTATGGAAAAATAGTCCCTTTAATCATAGTATTTATTTTGGTATTGTTAACTAAACATAGTTAACTCTTTATTTCTGTATCTCATCAATAGAATAACCGAGTACTTTAGCATTTCAAGACTCTTCGTATAACACTTTGTTTTTCTTCTCAACCTTGCCAGAAAGTGCCTCAATATGCCGTTATATCCTTCAACAGTATACGTTTCTGCTTTGGATTGAGTATGGATCTTTTCTGGAAGAAACTCTGCATATGCTCTCCAGTGATCTGTCATTACTTCTCCAATCTCTTTTTTCTTCAATTTTTCCCATAGTAGTTTTCCAGTTTATGTTCCTCTGCTACCAAAAGAGCAGTTGATGAACTTTTTCCCAACTCTATCAACAGCAATCCAGATCCAGCAATATTTTTTTTGTTACCGATGTAAGTGTGCATCTCATCCATTTCAACAATAGATATCTCACTTTCACTTTTTAGGTTCTCTAACTCCTGACCAAATTTCTTGATCCATCTTTGGACAGAAACATGACTCACCCCTAAAAATCGTCCTATTGAACGAAAGCCTAATCCTTCAAGGTAAAGTTGTAATGCCTGTCTTTTTACAGAGGCGGAAAAAGCAGTTGATTTTAGCTCTACTGTATAGTTATAGCCACAATCAGAGCATTTGTACCGTTGACGCCCGCCAACTATACCATTCTTTTTGTGACTGTAACTATTACATTTTGGGCAGTTCATGAAGAAATATACTTTCTAATAATATATAACTATGTTTAAGTATCAATGCCTTTATTTTATATGGAATGAAAACTTTCATAAACTCCGTACTTGACGATTTTAAGGATATAAGGGGAGATACACAAGCAGGCATAAAAACTCTTCCTATCTGTTTTGGAGAACTTAAAACTCATAGGTTCCTTTTAGGAATGCACCTGCTTTCTCACTTGATAATGATTATTGCTCTATTTACAGGATTGATCGCTTTTGAACCCTTAATTATTATTTGCAGTTTTATTTGTGGGATGATATGCATCCAGATTTATACAAAAAGCGATAATAATTTGATATGGAAGGCGTTTTTTAAAGACGGAGAGGCTGCGATTTCGATTATATTAAGAGAGGTTGCGAACATGATTCTGGTGTGACTGCCTCATTCATATGCAGTATATTTCTTACCTCAATAGCGTTTCTTTATAATATTCAGAAAGATCTTTCATCCGCTTTATAGCAGCTGGATCTGACCCCATCAAATCTTCTCTAGGAGTCGTATGTTCCATTCTTGAAATTAAGCGATAAAGAAATGCCTTGGTCTGTAGATATAAATGCTGCTTTTAGTGATTTCGTCACAAATATTGGTTCCGTTGCAAAAAAATTATTAGAGGAGTTCACTGAAACAAATAGAAATTTAGGAGTATGTGTTATGCCAGTAAATTCCTTTAAATAGAAGTATTATAACTGACGGTAGAATAGAGAATTTTAAGATAATTGAAATCTGAATCATGTACGTATCTGACAAATGTGGATGATTACATAATACAGTTATCGAAGGCAAAATACAGCCCTTCGAAATATCAAGCCTATAACTAACGTTTTTTCAAAGCCGTTACATAGTATTTGGAATGGAGATTAACAAAAACACATAGGCAACGTCAAGCGATGCGGGTAAATTGATACGAGTGAACAAAATTGCCTGAAAATCTTAGTTTAATTTGTCATTTTAGAAGGCTTGCCTAAATTTTATATTTCTATTGGAAATATAGATACAAATCATAATGATATATAAACAAGTGTTACAAATTAGTTTAAATTTCATACTAATTGTATTTAGAGTCTGAATTAATATTCCAATGGGAATCTATGTCATTTTGCCCTGTTTTTTCAAGGACGTTTTCCTGTGGAACTTGTGCAAACTTCAGAGAGGAATATGAAAATGAATATCTCTCTTATTTCTAAATTCTCCCTTTTCCGAAAGTGTATTAAGTTGTGCTCCTTACTATAGCAAAGAAGAGATGAAAAGATCGTGATAAAAAGGAAGAGAAATAAAAGCAACCTCATACATAATGGAGCAACGTTTACCGTAGCGTGTAAAAGTGGAGGAATGTGTATTAAGAACCCTAGAACAATGGCGGATGTAAAGTGTATAGGCTGTGAGAAAAACATCAATTTCGGGGAGTAAAATGACTGAAAAGAAGAGAAGGCAAGGACAGATAAAGCCGGGTGGTAAACAGGCAGTTCCTAAGCCTGTCTGCCCGAAATGTGGTGAAATCATGGTACGTGTGTACATAAGAGGAAATATAGAAAGTAACCGGGCTTATATTGGATCTGGCTGGATGTGTCCCTCTTCTACATGTGAGTACATTATAAAGGACTTTGTAGAGCTGGAAGGAATGGAGGAAGAAAGTAATATAACGGGAAATGTAAAAGGCTTTGCCGAAGCTTGCTGCGATCAGAACAGCTTAAAAGAGCTTAAAAACGCTCTTGCGGGAAAAGAAGACGAAACCGATATGAAAACGTGGAGCTTAACTGAAGATCAATGGTGCAAAGCGATAGAAGTTGCTATAATTGCAATGGAACACAATCTCAGCATAGATGAAGCAATCAAGTGTATTTCTTTTTCTTAATCTAATTTCCGTTTTTCTTTCCTTTTGTCCTATCTATCAGCTGTCATTTTCTGGCAGTGTAGCGAGTTTTCTGTAAAATTGAATTGACTCTGTATCCTTATTCTTCAACACTCACGCAAAAGGATGCAGAGCCAATGATAAATTTATTCTCACTCATAAAAGATTATCTTGTTAATAAAGAAGATGGAATTCGCCAGCTAATAACGTGGTTTTTAAATGTTGTAATGGAAGAAGAAGCCCTTCTTCAAGCTGGTGCACAGTGTTATGAACGGACTGATTTACGTAAAGCTAGCTGTCAAGAATATTTAGTTATTGGTCATCTAAAGCTCAGAATCATTGTGCTCTGACAAGAAGCTACTAAATATTATGCTCAATAATTAAATTGCCATGACACTAGTAGAAACGACTACAAACCCCGAACTCTTTTGACTAAGTATGGAGAACTCGAATTATTAAAGCCTCAATTCCGTGAATTTCCCTTTGAAACTCAGGTATTTGATAAGTATTCAAGAGTTGAGAGGGCTATACTAACCGCTGTAAGTGAATCTTATCTACAAGGTGTTTCTACCCGAAGGATGAAAAAATTATGAATGCTTTAGGCGTGGGGGAAATTTCAGCTTTTTCAGTTTCCAGGATTACCAAAGAACTAGATGAGAAAGTGGAAGAATTCCTCTCAAAGCCAATAGAACACAAAATTCCTTATTTACTTATTGATGCTACTTACTTCAAGGTCAGAGATGGCCTTCATTACGAAAACAAAGCTCTTTTTGTAGCTGCAGGGATAAGGGATGACGGTTACCGTGAAATACTTGGGGTAAAACTAGCAGACAGTGAAGACTCTTTGTTCTGGGAAGATCTTTTCGATGATCTCGAAGAAAGAGGATTAAGAGGAGTCAAGTTAATTGTTTCTGATGGCCATAACGGAATACAAAAAGCAGTAAGGGAATCCTTCATTGGATCAAGCTGGCAGATGTGTCATGTGCATCTGATGAGGCAAGCTCTGAAAAAGGTGCCAAAAAAGAAACAGAAAGAAGTGGCTGAAAAGATAAAAGAAGCGTTGGTAGACCGTCAGAAGTACACTAACTTGATTAGTGAACTGGATCATATGGGATATAAAGGTGCAGCTGATACCCTTGAAAATTTCTAGTATGATGTTATGAACTATATGCAGTTTCCAGAAAAGCATTGGAAAAAAATAAGGACAACAAACATGATGGAGAGAACCAACAAGGAACTAAAAAGAAGAAGCAGAGTTGTTGGTGCATTTCCAAATCAGGAATCAGTATTAAGACTCTCAGTCTCAATTCTAATCGATATAAATGAAGATTGGATCACAGGAAATAAGTATATAGTAATCGAACAGTAATCAGAAAAGAAGACTAAGGAAGAGAGAGCAAATTTTACAGAAATTTCGTTACACTACCAATAATTATTTCAAGATAATGAATTTACTCGATTTTTCTTACTGCCCCAAAAAATAATTTTGAGTAACTTTTTGCATTTGTTTGGCTGAACCTACTGTGATTTCCAACTCTTGGGCTATCAGTTTTGGAAACATATCTCGATGCGCGTATTCGTCCCGAAAGAGCATTGCTGTTTGTATATCATTGTTTGAAAAGTTACAAAGTCGCAGACTAGGTTCTGGGACACCCTGTAACAAGAGCTCATATACTTTAACAACTTTAGAAATACGTTTGGGTGTTCCATTATATAAATTTTCCATAAATTTTATTTGTGGAATGGTTATTTTTCTTGTCGTTACAGTATTTTGATGTGATTGTCCAGTCACTATTTCTTCATGTATAGTGTGCATAAGCGCTATTGTGTTAACGTCACATCCCCGAACTTTTAATGCATCATCTGACACATTGTTTAGAAACCATTTATAAGTTTTGTAGAGTGTTTGAGATTTCAGCATTAGTTTTTCCATCCGTTTATATTAATTTAAAATTATATAATTATATCTTTTTTATAATAATTCAGCGCCTGTTTTTAGATAGAGTAACAACACAAATTATTACGCAAAGAATCCACACTAAATATGCTAAAAGAGATATAGGAAATATAACCTAGTGTCTTGGTGTACTCTTACTTATGCAAAAAATTAAAGTAACTAATCAGTAAAATCTTTTATAAGTAACTTTGAAAACAGATAGCTTCGTGATGGTTATCAAGAGGCACGTTTTTCTGTTTGCTATACGAGAAAAAAAGTTTTTTTGCATTTGATAATCAGGTAATCGGTTATAACTTCCATATTCCTATATGATGCAGAATAATGGAGTTTAGAAAAGTATCATTAGAACATACGCAAAAAAATAAACATCTTGTTTAAGGTATAACATGTGACTATTTATTACCAAGACAAAAAAAGAAAACACGCTGATCTTTATTCAGTACTCCAGATATTACAGCCCACAGCACGTACACGAAAAATAAAACTATAGAACTCAAGAATCTCCCAGATACGAGCATGTTTATTACAGAAAATCCAAACACCTCAATAAAAGCCAACTGCCACGTTGAATAGCAAAGATAATAAGTAACAAGGGATGGCAGTATCAATAAAAAACATATTCCAATATTTTTTATAGTAGATAAGGGCAAAAGATGACTATGAAAAATTTTACTTGAAAAATACGGAATTAAAATTAAAGCTAAGAAGAAATAAATTATGAATAAAAAACCAGTGAGTAGCGCCTTAGTTATTCGACTAAATGAATCCAGCATTTGTGTCTCCTTTGCATAGATAATGTAATAATTATAAGAAAGTAAATAATTAAGATAATACATAACTGTTTTGTTGGTTCTGTTGCAAAAAATATCTGTTAAGGATATAATCAAATAAAAGGGAAGTAAAGGATAATGACATGCTATCTAATCCCTTTAAATGGAAGCATTTTGTGGGTGAAATTATTTTATTGAATGTTAGATGGTACTTAAAATATCCATTAAGTTATCGAAATTTAAAGGAAATGATGGCAGAAAGAGGGATAATAGTCAACCATACAACCATTATGAGATGGATACATCAATATTCACCTGAAATTGAAAAGAAGGTCCGAAGGCATTTAAGACCAACTAATAACTTTTGGAGAGTTGATGAAACTTACATCAGAGTTAAAGGTAAATGGAAATATTTTTACCGAGCAGTTGACTCAAATGGAGATACAATTGATTTCATGTTAAGTGCAAAACGAGACCAAAAAGCAGCGAACAGATTCTTCAAAAAAGCTTTGAACTCTAATCATAATCAAATTCCAAGAGTAATCACAGTTGATAAAAATCCAGCTTATCCACCTGCTATAGATAAACTAAAAAATGACAAAATACTACCTATAAACGTAGGCATTAGACAAATCAAGTATTTGAATAACATTATAGAACAAGATCATAGATCCATTAAACGAATAGTTAATCCAATGTTAGGATTTCAGTCTTTTAACACAGCTATTAAGACTTTAAAAGGAATTGAAGCGATGAATATGATTAAAAAAGAACAAGTCAAGAATCTAAATTACTCTAGTCTTAATGAAGTTAAATATGTTAATCAATTATTTGGAATAGTTATATAAATTAATTAATCTTTGTGAATATTTTAACCTTTGTTCATTATCCATAGATTTACATGCTTATTCTGAGATTTTTTGCAACGGAACCTCATGAGGTAGGATTAGCAAATTTTATAAAAATCCAGATTACTAAAGAAGAAAAAGAATAAGAGAAACAAAATTAGGTTGTGTTGCAAAAATTTTCTTCTCACGCTTCAAGGCTATAATTGTACCTTTATTGTACTATTTTTCCATGTTATAAGATTGATTAACTTTTCGAATTTGGAAAGTTTCCATTAGTACCCACAGCGAAATAACTTGGGCAAATTTTGATACTGTACTTAATTAGTTTCATAAGCATCTACATCGATTTTGTTCCAAAATAATTATGTATTACCTAAGTTATTTCGTAGCGACTCCTTAGTTTTGTAAAATAACCAGATTTTTTGCAACCGAACCTGAGATAATCTATTAGATAGACTCAATAGCTTTCTTAACCATTGAGCGATAGTAATCCATATTAGTAGAATAATGTTCCTTTGCCAGTTTTGAGTTAGGATCTTTATCGGCTTCAATTTCTTTAATTCTTTCAAGAGTTTGCTTTGCAGTGTCCAATATCCAAAGGTCTCGAGTTGCTTCGTTCACCTTCTCAATGGATTCAGGACGAATCGAGGTCAGGATATTTCCATCATCTGTTGTGTAGGTGCTGGTCTTACCTACAACTGCTACAAAAACTGGCATTTCGCAGTTGGAAAGGAACTGAGCTGCTTCTGGATGATACTGTCCGGCATAGATTGTGAAAGAACCTGTAGGATCTGAAACCCTTCCTTTCCAGTATTCAGAATCGGTGCCGATATCTTCCTTTTCTATAAGTGTGCCTACAAGAAAGATGCGATTTACTTTAGTGCCTGTAGGGGTCAGGATATACTGTGGGGCATACTGATCACTTTCATCCTTTGAGACTAAATTCGAATCTTTAAGCTCCTGGGCAAAGACCCTGCGAGCAACTTCCCTGTAAAAGTTTACTGCCATTTACTCCACCTCTGTTTCGTTGCTCATTTTCAGTTCAGTAAGTATTTCCTCGAGTAATCCATTATCCAAGGAGGTTATGGGAGTAATCAAATCTGTAAGAATATAACGGTCAAGCTTGTGCCCGCTAGCAGTATAGTATCTGCCTATTAGTTCATGTTTTAATTTATCCAATACTACTTCTGGATCAAGTGCATCTGCTGCCATCGCAATTGCACTTTCAAGAGAAAGCCCGACAAGCTCTTCGGTGATTTCTCGATTGATAAGAATGTCCTGAGTGGTAGTTCCAGAGTCAAGGACAGCTTTTATCCTTAGGTCATATTCTCCCTTTATTTTCCCATGTTCAGGGCATGATGCCCCCTTAAGCAGAGCCCTCTTACATTCAGGACAGCGTTTTATAAGGCCTGAGCCTGTCTGGATGTCCACCATTGCTCCAGTATATGTGAAAGTAGATGTACCGACTTCAATGTCTTCATTGAGCTCTTCTATAGAACTTGACCTGTTAAGCTGAATCTGGACTTTACCACCATATTCATTGACAACAACATTCTTCAACAAATAATTTTTACCTTCTTCCATGTCCAAAAGATCGGCACTGGCCCAGTTAGTGAATTTTATAACACCTGTGGGATCCCCAATAAGGCCGGCTTGCTCAATAGTTTTATGGGAGTTCTCCCAGAGCTGAACCACTTTTCCTTTGATGGTAACCCATTGACCCCCTACCAGGTCAACAATGTTTCTAAGTTCGGATTCCCTTGAAGTAGGTGTAAATTCACCGCCTCCGACTTCTATGTCTTCAGCTAACTTTTCTATTGAACTATTCTTGTTAAGCTGAACTTGAAACCTATCTTTGTACTCTCCAATGACAATGCTCTTAAAGAGATAACTTTCTCCTTGCTCAAGATTAGGCAATTCAGCGTTTTTCCATCCCGTAAACTTTATAATTCCAGTTTCATCTCCCAGAAGACCTACCTGAGAGATGGACTCGTGAGTGTTTTCCCAAAGTTGGATTACCTTTGCCTTAAGGTTGGCCCACTTTCCATTTTCCAAGAGATCTATTATTTTGGTAAGTTGGGGTTCAGCCTGTCGAGTATAGAATTCATTTTTCGGAATTGAATATTTCTTTAAAAAGTAATTGGTCACACTACGCTGGGCTTCGTTTTTGGGAACCTTGAATTTTGTAATCATTTCGTCGAGTCTGCTTTCGATGTCTTCTAAAGACACATCGATGCCAAGCTTTAAAAATCGTTCTTTAATAAGGTTTGCAGTTTGCTTCATTATTCTACCTCAAGCCTCTTGTTTATTTTTAAAGAGAGACAATTTATATTATGATTACACAGGATATAAAGCTAGGGAAAGCTGAATTAGAGTATTTTTTTCTCAAGGCAGAAGCATTTATGTAAGCTATTCTGTGACGTAATTTCTATTCATTGGTTATTATTTTAGGTGAAATCGTTATCATTACATTGATCTTCACAAATTTTATCAAATTATTCAGTGAGTACTATAAAGTCTTCGTCTGCCAGCTAGATAATATTTTTTAAAAAGACAACTATTAATGATACAACGAAAATGACACATTTCTTATAGATCAAATCTTAACCCAATACAAATAAAGAGTAGTTATGAAAAATCCAGAATAAGCGTCTGCCTCTCGTCTATTTCCTTAAGTTTTGCAACCCCTACACCCAAAAGTCTGAATTTTTTCCTTCCCTGAAATTCCGATAAGAGCTGTGTAGCTGTCCTTTTAATAACAAAAAGATCTGACGTCCAAATCGGGATAGTTTTTGAGCGTGTATACGTGGTAAAGTCCTCAAAACGAACTATAAGGGTGACGGTTTTAAAAAGGAAACGATGTTTCATGAGGGAGCTATGCACACTTTCAGTAAGCATTTCCAGAGATTTAGTAATCTTAACCAGATCGTTAGTATCTTTCTCAAAAGTCCCATGCCTGCTTATGGACTTTATGCTTTCTCTTTCTTGAACATCTCCAAAATCGAGTCCATTAGCCATCTGCTTCATCCTAAGACCCATTTTTCCGAATCTTTTCGAAAGCAGTTGAACATTATAGCTTGCAAGTTCTTCTACTTTAGTTATTCCCATCTCGTTCAAGGTTTCTGCGGTTTTATCTCCTATCCCCGGAATTTTTGAAACTTTTAGAGGAAAAAGAAACTCTCTTGCATCTTCAAATCTGACAACTGTAAGCCCATCAGGTTTCTGAAAGCCAGAAGCAATTTTTGCAATGGGCTTATTAGGCCCAACACCTATCGAACAGGTAATACCTTCCTGTTTATGAACTTCATCCTTGATTCGAAGGGCGCAAATTGAAGCCTCTTCAAAATTCTTGATTTCAGGTCCTGGCACAATATAAGCTTTATCCACACTAACTTGCTGGAACTTTTCTGCAAAACCTCTCAAAAGTTCCATTATCCTTGAAGAAACTCCTGTGTAGAGTTTCATGTTCACAGGCAAGAATGCAGCACCAGGAAAGAGTCTATAAGCCTGGGATATTGGCATTGCAGAATGTATTCCATATTTTCTTGCCTCGTACGAACAAGTACTTACAACTCCCCTGCCTAATCCGTCCTTAGGGTCAGAACCAACAATAACTGGTAATCCCTTCAGTTCTGGTCGTTCTCTTATCTCTACGGACGCAAAAAAGCTGTCCATGTCTACATGGAGGATTATCCGCCTATCAAAATTATTTATTTCAAGATTGGAGGCAGGCATTATTGTAAAATAGCATAGAACATGTAAATAAGGCTTGAGAAAGTAGAATGAAAGTATTAACATTTTTCAAAAAAGGGCAGTGTGCCGATTTTGCCATGAGAGTACATGAGAAAAATATCCTCACGTACTTTTTATGTCAAATCAAAAGTTTCCCTTTTCAACCATTTTTATAAAAATATTTTATGAAACGTTTCGGTTCTGTTTCAGTTTAACATCATCTCCTTACTTTATATTATGGGCTCTTCATACCGTTTCTTTATAGAAATATGCCTATTCAACCACTCGAAACGATCCTTAAATTTCAATAAAAAGTTCCCCCCTATAGTGTTCCCCCTCTTTGTATAGTGTAAATGGTTGGAAAGGGTCTATCTATAATCGAAAAATATTCATTATCATTCGATTTATTTCCACTTTTTAACTTTGTAATGATGGCTATATATAACATTTTCTCTTCAATTTCTGGAAAAATCAATTCGAATAATCCTCAATTTTTCAATTCAGAAGTTCCCCTCTATAGTGTTCCATTTTTACAAAAATATTTTTCAAATCGTTGCGGTTCGTTTCGCTTTAATTTTCATTCTATAACATTATGATAATGTCTCAATATACTGTTTTCTTCTCGTTACTTTATATGAAAACAGCTTTTTTGTTTCGCAACTGTCTTCAATTTTCGATAGAAAAGTTTCCCCCTATAGCGTTCCCCTATTTATATAGTGATTTGTTGTGGAATCAAAATTATTCTAAATTATGTATCCTCTTAAAATTGTATGGGTAAAAGTAAATTTTATGTATTTGGTGAAAATTTAAAAATTTAACCAAGTCTGAGAAACAACCTCAAGCAATGCATTCAACTTTACAACTGTACAATAAAATTGTTGCGTATTTTTCGAGTTTGAAAATTCTCCATTGAATTTGAAGAGGATACGTTTAAAGAACATTTAATATTTTTAGGCATAATAAATTAAACAGGCTTTTTCCTGTTTTCTATTTTTTAAACTAAGATGTTTTACTCTAAAAAGGGCAAATTTTGTCTGTCTGTCTGGTTCTCTCAGACGCATGTCTAGCTAATAATAGGTAACAAGACATGTTTTTCTACTGATGCTGATTTTGGCAGAGCAGACACTAAAATGAGATAATATGTATAAATGTATAAAATAAGTAGACGCGTATTGTTTATACAGCCATAACAGGTTAAAGGCTGTCTGAGATACAGAGTTGTATTTACGTATCCTCTTCAAATTTTATGGGTTTTCAATCACAGAAAAAAATGTATTATGTCAAGGCCGGTGAATAATTCCTCATTTTAGCCGGATTTAAATTCCCCAATTTCCAATCCTCAAGAGAAGTTTGGCTAAAATCTTTGGCTAAAATCTCTTTTTTCCATAGAAATTTTCAAGAATTTAGCCTACATTTTTGAGGGCAGGTTTCAACTGCGAAAAAATAAACACGTTTTGGATATATAAATAATTAAACACGTTTTGGATATATAAATAATAAAAGAAAAGAACAATAAAATACGGAGACTTTTTTATATTATCGAAACATTAGTTGTAAAAAAGATTATTTTGGTAGGGTTCCAAGCTGCCAACGAAGAACCCTGACTCCCCTGAATATAGGAGAATATCGTAATGATCAGTAGTTGTAATAGAGATAGCATTGCATATATATTTTGCGCACTGTATGATGAATACTGTTTTTATACAGGAGGCTTAAAATGAGCCTCGCTGATTATGTACATATAAAGTATATCCCTCTATTTTCTGATCCAGAATTTCTCAAGATCCTAGGAATGGGGGTAAGATATCTATGATTTCCCTGTCAGATATCAATCAAGCCTTTAAAAACGCATCTGAACCGGAAAGGATAGAATTTGTGGATTTGATTGCTCCTTATATGGATAAATTTGTAAACACCTCTTTTGACGCGAGACTAGCAACTTCAGAGATAAGACCAGTTCAGAGACTTGCAGAAATTGAAACTGTTTTAGGAATTGAGGACTTTTCTTACGATGATGAAGACCATGAACCTACCATTCCTGAACAAATTACAAGGCTAAACAATATGGTGTCTAAAATAAACACTACATTAAAGCCTGAATTTATTGATAGATCTCTAATTTCTCCTTCTAAAAATATCACAGAAATTCGCGCTGATTTTCTCATTGAGTACATGAAAAACAATACTGACCTCCCCAAAGCTGCATCTCCTTTTGCAAACATTGATACTAGAATACTGGATTCAAGGGATTTTAAAAAATTCGTTGAAAATTATCTGCCTGAGGAGTACCAGCCTGAGTCTACAAAGAATCTTAGAAAGCTAAAACGAGATGTTTTCACGGCAGCTGAAAAAAAATGTTCTACTAATAATATATTCATCGATAAAGCAGATCATGGAGTGAAGGAACTCAGATTGATTTTTGCAAGACAAATTCCAGATGAAGAACTGCCTGCATGGATGACAAGAGTAACGGGAGCAACCGTAACTGCGTAACGGACAAGCCAAAAAGAAGGTTGAAAGCAAAAACAAGGATCTCATGAAATCCTGATAATAAAAAGAAAAGCATTAAAAGATAAAAGTTAAGAATTAACTAAAAATAGTCTAAATTTGATACGGTTAGTATAGAATATAAAAAATAAATAAGTAAAAAAAGAAATTAAGAAAACTAATCTTGAGATAAATCTTGTAAAGTACGTGACTTGGTCACAATAAGTTTCAATTGAGGAATTATTAAAGGCTCAATGATTTTGAAGGAACCTAAAAAACTCAGTAAATTTACGATTTTTCTTAAGGGTTTTGTCTTGTCTGTAGTCTCGGACGCACAGACGCTTGTCTATATATTATTAGGACTTACGCACTTGAAGTCTAAAATCAAGAACAATCGACCTTGTGAATAATTTGGCGTTTTAGACAGTTAATAGTCTAATGCTATTGATTTTGCAGTCCAACTGCGTGAGTCCTACTATATTCATAGTTGTTTTTGATACTATGCTCTACCTCGCAAATAAAAATGAAAAAAAGAAATTTGACTAAAAGAAATTTGACTATCACTGTACTATTTCTATTTTATAAGGCTGTGCTGTGTTAATTTGAAGATAGTAGTCTCCAGCTCCTCTTTCTATTGTTGTATCGTTTCCGGCACCTATTATATTCGCTGCACTGTCTTTATAAGTTCCGTCAGCGTTGTATATATTTATTATAAAATTCATATCCCCATATTTCCCTGGTTTAGTTGCCCATGCTATCGTCCATTTATCAGAGGTGATATGGAAAGTTTCAGTATTTTTTATTGAACTTCCCGACCATTCCGCTACAACCTGAGGCTTGCTGTTCTCAGTAGTGTTAGATGGGTCCGCTGAATTTGATGAAGTGCTTTCTGTATCGTTTGAAGTTATTTCACTATCGGACGTTGATGTGGAACTTTGTTCTTCCAATGGATTTAGAGTATATGCCAGTTCCTTTGTCTCGGAATTTTCCACTTTTACTTTTTCATGTTGTGGCTCATATCCTGAGAGGTACGCGGTCACAGAACGAGTTCCGGATTTCACAGACAACCCCTCGATTGGCGAAACACCTTCAGAAACTCCATCAACTGTGATAGTAGCACCTTCAGGATTTGTTACTATGTTTAATGTTCCTCCGTTGATAGGAGTTGAAGTTGCTGCAGATGTAGAAGTAGATTTTTGAGTATTCTTTGCTGGAGTTGGAGTAGTCACTGGAGTGGAGGAAGTAGTATTTTGAGTTTCAGACGGAGTACTATTTACAGCCGACTGCCCACTTATTCCTGTAGAAGAATCAGCAGCAACTCCTGTATTTTGGGTTGTGTGTGGTGTTACTGCTGCTATTCCTAATATAAGAACAAATACAAGGACGAAGCGAATAGCTCCAGACATCTTAAGATTTATGCTTTTCTCGATTGGGTCAGCAATTGCAGGGATACAAACTATAGCAATCAATATACTAATTATAGCCCCTGCAATTTGACTTTGTAATAACGATCCAAAAGCAAGTAATAGGAACAACAAGCCTACAATCCATCTTATTATTTTTGAAAATGTAATTTCCATATTGATACATCTTTTATAAAATTCACCCTACACTTATTAAGTTAAAAAAGGAAATATTTCAGTTTTTCTAAAAATTTTTGTATTAATCGACTAATATTTTAATATTTTAAATATTGATAACATAGATAGAGTCCAAAATCCTAATTTAACATCGTTACTCTCTCGTTAACTAGAACATAAGACTCTATATATAAAATTTTTAATATTCATGATATAAGTTTTTTCTTTTGTTATAAAAACGAAATAAATATACACTTACCTAAACTGATTTTATTTTGAAAAATTGTAATAAAATAAAAGGAGAATTACAAATGTTGAAAAATCGTTTAGCGATGGTTATTATGGTAACATGTCTAATTTTGGGCACGGTTCCGTTTGCTCTAGGTGCTACAACTACAGCAAACACGAATGTTTATATCAGCACTTTATACGTTGGAGCACCTCATCAAACGCAAAATCAAGAATATGTTCAAATTAAGAATAAAGGAACAACGTCAGTAAATCTGAAAGGTTGGAAAATTAAAGATCAGGATGCGAAGCACACTTATACTTTTCCTTCATATACGTTGAAATCCAAATCTACAGTAACTCTTAGAAGTGGAAGTGGTAAAAACTCTGGGAGCACGCTATACTGGAACAAAAATATTTTCATATGGAACAATGAAGGAGATACTGCCTACTTATACAATGCTCAGGGGAAGTTAGTTTCTTCAAATAATGGATGAGAGATCATAGAAGATTATTAAGTCTTTTTAACTCTTTCATCTTTATTACTTTTTTCATATTGAACTAATATTCAGAAGAGTTTCTTCTGCAAGTTTGATAGGTTAGTAAGTTGTATTTAAATTGTAAAAAATCTCGTGTTGTCGATGCGCAGGGGGCTTTGTGGGGTAAGCTTCCTGCAACTTATAATAGTAAATTGATCCTTGGCAATAGGCTTTTGACCTTCCAGTTTTTTATCCATCTTTTGAATTTATAGAGTTTCTTGGTAATATAATGCACAACTTCAAAAGTTTTTTAAACTACTGCATCTTTAATGGTATTCGCTAGAAAAGAGAAGTTTATCCCCTCTATGTCCTCTTTTCTTTTATAACTCTGCATGATGTCGATTTTAACCTACATTTTCCAAGATTACCAAAACTTCCACCACTTCTTATTTCCTTCTCCAGGTGCTTTAATGGCTTTTTGCTGGATAAGTGTCTGCATTTGCCTCATATAATTATCATAGAGATTTTTGATATCATCCTTATCTCTATGAGCTTGTTCAAGTTCCCCCACGAGGGCAAGATTATATTTTTCTAATTCAGTATTTTTAGCCTCTAATGCCCCAACTTTTACCCTCAGTTCTCCTGATAATGCCCCATTTTTATTCCTCACTTGCCCCTTCTTGTCCCGTTACCCTCCCTTGCCCTAATGGATCTCTATTTGCCCCATTGCTACCCTTTGCTTGCCCTTGCCCTTGCCCTTCTAAAACTAACTCTTATCCTGTTATTATTGTCTCAGTCCATGTTTTTGATCCTAATATTGATTCAACCTTATCATATAATTCTGGGGAAATCCATGCCCCAACTTTTTTTCTGTTGGGGTCACCTATCCGTTTCTTGCCCTCGACCATGAAACAAAAATGTAAAAAGGAGTATGTAACGTTTTCGAACTGTAATCTTTTGAAACCGGTAAAAGTATGAATTAATACAAATCTTGGCATATTTAGGAGAACCTAATTTTTAAATTGTTAAGACAATTGTGTAAATTTTAAGTAAATACATTTTATATTTGTATATTTTACAATAACTATGTGTTTCTTACCTTTTTTTGTTAAAGTACCGTATTGATAGGTCATAACTGCCATGTTCCTATATACTCTGAAATTACTCGATTTAGAAAAGTAATGTTTTTAATCGGTAACTTTGTTTTATAATCCGCTATATAAAATTTTGAATAAAATCGAAATGTTAATTAATTTGCTCCTTAAATTATCTAACAAAATAAAGGAGATTGTAGAGTAATGGTTTAGGATTAGGATATTTTTTACCTAATTTTTCATTTGCGTTATCAGCAGATTTTAAGGTTAACATTCTATATGCATGTGTTTTTTAATACTCGCTATTATAGCTGGTTTGAATCTAAAATATAACCCTAAATTTTGCTTTGAAGGAAGGTCTTCTAATTTTTGGTTTTATTAGTACTTTTGCTTTTTTGCTTTTTATTGTCATGACAATTGTCTTTGTTGGGATGGCATGTTTTTCTATTCCCAAATATGGATATATGGATTATTTTGTACTCTCTTTTATCTGTCTCGTAATAGCGTTGATATTTATTGCTTATTTCATATATCTCATATTATACCATAGACGTAATTACGGAACGTCCAATGGTGCTTATTTTATTGGTACGTTTGCAGTTTTGTCAATTATAGGATCATTTTACTGTGTTGAAAAAGGCGTTTCAGCAATACCTCCGGTAATTATGAGTGGAATTTTATTTTCAATTGGAGTCATCGTTGTAGTCTTTTTGGTTTTATTGTTCAGTGTTTATAATGAATGATTTTTTATGCATATGCTCTTTGTATCACAATGTGCCCACTAAAGAAGACAAGGTGAAAATTAAACAGCAGGTTAAATATTAAGCTGCTTTTCGATAATACAGAAAATAAAAAGTCTTGGCAGATGTTCTGGACATGAACTCTAGGAAAAGTCACTCTATTTGAAATAAAACTGCTGCCTGATACAGAAAGGGTTATAGAACGCTTGATCAGGATAAAGGGAAACTTTCAAGTCCGGTTCTTAGAAAAGGGAGAGCGAGTAATCGCTCTTTCTTATTCAACACTTCGTAGCGTCTAACTCATAATTTTACAATGGAACCAAAGTTTCTTTTTGATTTATATAATTCCATATATATCTTTTAGTAAGGATAACTATAGCTGGGAAATATTTGGTTGATATACAGATGAATTACAGAAAAACTAAGAACTCAATTATCAAAGGATATTAGTGGGTGTATGGGTGGATGGAAATAACAAATAACATAAAAAAGCTGATTGCTATCTTAATAGTTATCTTGATGGTAGTCATGATGATTGCAATGTTGGGACCGATATGGATGAGATAATTATGACGGTTCCGTTGCAAAAAATCTCAGAATAAGCATGTAAATCTATAGACAATGAACAAAAGTTAAAATATTATAAAAGATTTATCAGTATTATAGAGCTATTCCAAATAATTAATTGATTACTGTTATTGTGATGGCAGTTTTGTAAATCATAATTGACTATGCGTTTCTTACCTTTTTTAGCTCTTAACGATACGGTTATCGATAGGAAAAAATTTTTACCCAAAAATGAAATGGGCTTCCTGATATTTAATTTTCACATATGCATGGTATTTTGTATTCCATAGTCTTTAGAATGACTTTTTACTAATTCGCTTAGCTCTGATTAGCCGATGTCGAAAATTTTCTTCGAGTAAACAAAATTGGATAAAATTTGAAGAAAATCCTTGACTTTTGGACACTTACATTAATCCCAAATTTCTAGTAATAAGCTCAAAAGGTATGTTTCCATTGTAATATTTTGGCGTAGCCTCTAATCTTTATTATTATTGGACAATATTATCTCAAATTCTCCTTTTAATAATTCCCCCTTTTATGAGCCTCTTTTCGATGTCCCTAATTTCGTAATCTGTAAAAGATAGGCTCTGATAATGTCTAAGACTAGTGTCAAGAAAATTTAGTTATTGATCATCTAAAGCTCAAAATCATTGTGCACTGACAAGAAGCTACTAAAGATCATGCTCAATAATTAAATTGCCATGACACTAGTGTTCATGTCCAGAGACCTTCCGCAGTAAATTTGATTTAAATCTTCTGACATAGTCCAATGGAAATATGGAATTTTCCGGGAATTTCATTGAGTGTTACCGCAGAAGGTCTCTGGACATGAATATTAATCGATAACTAATGGAAAAATATCACTTCCTGGAAAACATCTTCGTGAAGTAGGAGAAAAAAAATCTTTTAGATCTTTTTCTTAAGCACTAAGTATCCTACTAAGATCAAAAATAGGGGTAAAGCAATTGTCACTAGTACTTCAGCTGCTCCCTGCACTTCCTCTGCTTTACTATTATTTTCACTCTTGTTTAAGGCATTTCCTGCACCTACCAGGCTTTCTGTAGTATCCTGCAGTTTTGCTTCTATTTGGGTATTGTTTTTGTTTGCTTCTCCAGGATAGGTAATAGCAAAGCAAGAAAAACCAGGCGCTTTCGAAGTAAAATATGAATAATTATTATCTTCTCTGACCTTTTTGGTATAAAGCGGCTCCCAACTTTGATTATACCATTGAAGGGTTATAAGGGATTCATTAACACTATTATTTTTAATCCATGATTTTTCAACTCTGAATCCAATTACCCCATTTGCAAGGGATGTAGGAAGCCCTCCTCCGTTATCTCCTACCCAGATATTCACATATTTATATACACTTCCGGAAGCACGTTCTGGGACAAAGTTGGACTTGCTCTTGAGTTCTTCTACAGTTGTGGTCGTCTTTTGAAATGTTCTTTTTGCATCGTACTCTATATACATAATGCATGTACTGTTTTGCAAAAAATCGTATCTTATATGATTGCCACTCATGATATTTCTGGTAGCAAGCTCTACTGAAGCAACATTTTTGGCTGGCTCTTTGGAAAAACTGCTTCTCACGTCACTAGAGCTAGAACTTGAGCTAGAGCTGCTCTGACTTTGGATAAGTTTAGTAGTATCCGTGTTATTTGTTGTCTGATTAGATGTTATAGTAGGGGTAGTTGTTGTCTGATTAGATGTTGTAGTAGAGGTAGTTATTGTTTGATTAAATGTTGTAGTAGGGGTAGTTGTTGTCTGATTAGATGTTGTAGTAGGGGTAGTTGTTGTCTGATTAGATGTTGTAGTAGGGGTAGTTGTTGTCTGATTAGATGTTGTAGTAGGGGTGGTTGTTGTCTGATTAGATGTTGTAGTAGGGGTGGTTGTTGTCTGATTAGATGTTGTAGTAGGGGTAGATTTTTGCTCATAAATTTTTATTCCAACATTATACCCTGAGAGGAATTTCAGATTGTATCCAACAGTGTATCCATCAGCATATCCTATATCTTGAGAAGTGGTGCTCTTTGGCGCGAAGTCAATAAGACCAGTTCCTGTATATTTAATTCCTTTAATTCCTATATCATATCCTTTGTCATATCCATTTATTAGTCCAATTTTATATCCTTCATCATATCCATCCACGTAGTGCTGCTTATCCTTTGATCCCCAACTCGAATTCAGAGATGCGCTTACAACTATAGTCATCGCTGACATTAAAAAACAGATAGTCAGCAAAATACTAAGTACCTTTTTGGTCTGTCTCTTCATAGTGGTTTTGACTCTGAATTTCTAATTAAAGCTACTGGTTCCATTGAAAAAAATCTGGTTTTTTTACAAAAAAAGTGAAAACCTTTACAATTAGAAACGTTGACCATTTTTATAACGCAAAAAAAGCACATAAAAGACCAATTATAGTCTTAAAGTGCGAGGAAAACATTTTTGCAACACGCGATACGAACAAAATAATAAAACGTTCGTTTTTGGAAAAGAATATTTTAAAAATTGATAGAAAAATAAGCGATTTTCTTTAAAAATACGAACCTTGCATATCAAAAAAAGTTCGGGTTTTGGAGTATTCTGGGTTCTGTTGCAAAAAATATCTGTTAAGGATTTAATCAAATAAAAGGGAAGTAAAGGATAATGACATGCTATCTAATCCCTTTAAATGGAAGCATTTTGTGGGTGAAATTATTTTATTGAATGTTAGATGGTACTTAAAATATCCATTAAGTTATCGAAATTTAAAGGAAATGATGGCAGAAAGGGGAGTAGAAGTTGATCACAGTACTATCATGAGATGGGTACATCAATATTCACCTGAAATTGAAAAGAAGGTCTGAAGGCATTTAAGACCAACAAACGACTCTTGGAGAGTTGATGAAACTTATATCAGAGTTAAAGGTAAATGGAAATATTTTTACCGAGCAGTTGACTCAAATGGAGATACAATTGATTTTATGTTAAGTGCAAAACGAGACCAAAAAGCAGCGAACAGATTCTTCAAAAAAGCTTTGAATTCTAATCAGAATCAAATTCCAAGAGTAATCACAGTTGATAAAAATCCAGCTTATCCACCTGCTATAAATAAACTAAAAAATGACAAAATACTACCTATAAACGTAGGCATTCGACAAATCAAGTATTTGAATAACATTATAGAACAAGATCATAGATCCATTAAACGAATAGTTAATCCAATGTTAGGATTTCAGTCTTTTAACACAGCTATTAAGACTTTAAAAGGAATTGAAGCGATGAATATGATTAAAAAAGGACAAGTCAAGAATCTAAATTACTCTGGTCTTAATGAAGCTAAATATATTAATCAATTATTTGGAATAGTTCTATAATATTGATACATCTTCTCGAATATTTTAACTTTTGTTCATTGTCTATAGATTTACATGCTTATTCTGAGATTTTTTGCAACGGAACCGTATTCTGTAGAACTAGGGTTCATGTCCAGAGACCTTCCGCAGTAAATTTGATTTAAATCTTCTGACATACTTGTAAACACAAATCAATATCTATAGTCAAGAGGCTAAATGATGCAACTTTTAATGATTTTCAGAACTTTCTTGTGATTGCGAAAATATATACAATTTACGTGAGCATTCATCATTTAACTATCGAAGTCTAGTGGAAATATGGAATTCCTCGGGAGTTTCATTGAGTGTTACTGCAGGAGGTCTGTGGACATGAAGACTCATAGTGAAAAAAAGCTTGTATTCTGGAGTATTCCTACATCCGAGATATTGCAGGAACTCCAAACAACGGATGAAGGCCTAAAAAGTTCCGAAAGCGGTGAGCGTCTTAAGAGATATGGGGCTAATATTCTTAGACCAAAGAAAAGGTCAGATGCCCTTAAGATTCTGCTTTCCCAATTCAAAAGTCCGATTACGCTTATTCTCCTTTTTGCAGCCGGAATTGCCTTTTTTCTTCATGAACAAACAGATACCATAATTATTGTAACTATTGTCTTGATCAGCAGTTTGCTGGGATTCTGGCAGGAAAAAGAATCTGCAGATGCCTTTGAAAAACTGCTTTCTGTAGTGCAGATAAAGGCGGCAGTTATCAGAGACGGCAGGGAAACAGAAGTTCCAGTCAAAGAGATCGTGCCTGGAGATATAATAATCCTCCACCCAGGAGACATGATTCCTGCAGACTGCTTGATTCTTGACTCAAATGACCTTTTTGTTAGCGAAGCTACTCTCACAGGAGAGAGTTATCCTGTAGAAAAATCAATCGGTGCATTGAAGGCAGAAATCCCTATCGGACAGCGTATAAATTCTCTCTGGATGGGAACAAGTGTGGTTAGTGGAAGTGAAAAAGCACTGGTAGTGTTTACAGGGAAGAAAACCGAGTTTGGGAAAATTTCAGAAACGCTGAAACTCAGGCCTCCGGAAACTGAGTTTGAAAGAGGCGTTGCAAACTTTGGCCATTTTCTGATGGAAGTTACGATGCTTATGGTGCTAGCTATCTTCGTGATCAACGTTTATCTCCAGCGTCCGGTACTTGACTCGTTTCTTTTCTCCCTTGCTCTTGCAGTTGGGCTGACTCCTCAGCTTCTGCCTGCAATCATTAGTGTTAACCTTTCCCACGGCGCAAGAGAGATGGCGCAAAATAAGGTGATTGTCAAGAGACTAGCTTCAATTGAGAATCTGGGCAGTATGAACCTACTTTGCTCCAACAAGACTGGTACTCTGACTAAAGGAGAACTGCAACTTCACTCTTTTCAGGACCTCAAAGGAGATCAAAATGAAAAAGTCCTCCTTTATGCCAGTCTCAATGCCTATTACCAGAAAGGTTTTGAAAATCCTATCGACAAAGCAATAGTTGTACAGAATAAACTTGATTTGGCCCAGTATGAAAAACTAGACGAAATCCCTTATGACTTCATACGTAAACGGTTAAGTATCCTTGTCTCAAAAAGTGGCACTAACCTGATGATTACCAAAGGTGCGCTTCCGAATATTCTTGAAATCTGTTCCATAGCAGAGGCTGAACCTGGAAAAACTGTAGACATTTCTGAGGTAAAGAAACAAATAGAGCAACAGTTTGAAGAATTCAGCGAAAAAGGGCTTCGAACGCTTGGAGTTGCATACAGGGAAATGGGGCAGCAGAAAACTATCAAAAAAGAAAAGGAAAAAGGAATGACTTTTCTAGGGTTACTCTTCTTTTTGACCCACCAAAGCCAGACATTATAAAAACGATAGAAAGCATGGGACAGCTCGGAATTTCTCTGAAGATTATTACTGGAGACAACAAGTTTGTGGCTGCCAGTATCAGCCGGGAGATCGGACTTAAGAACTCCAAGGTTATAACCGGGATCGAACTTGATAAGATGAGTAACGAAGCCCTGGTTAAGCAGGTAAATGATACTGATTTTTTTGCAGAGATAGAACCGAACCAGAAAGAACGTATCATCCTTGCATTCAAAAAGAGTGGAAACGTCGTTGGCTATATAGGAGACGGCATTAATGATGCGTCTGCTCTTCATGCTGCAGATGTGGGAATTTCAGTTGACAGCGCTGCAGATGTTGCCAAAGACGCTGCAGACATTGTGCTGATGGAAAAGAATCTGGACGCACTTGTTGAGGGGATAAAGGGTGGGCGGAAAACCTTTGCCAACACCCTGAAGTACGTCTTCATGGCTACAAGCGCCAATTTCGGGAACATGTTCAGCATGGCGGGAGCGTCCCTTTTCTTGCCTTTCCTTCCCCTGCTGCCCACACAGATCCTACTAACCAATTTATTGACCGACTTTCCGGAGATGACCATAGCAACGGATTCTGTGGACAGGGAGTTGATCGAAAAACCCCGTCGCTGGGATATAGGTTTTATCCGCAAGTTTATGATAGTATTTGGTCTTACCAGCTCTGTATTTGACTATCTGACTTTCGGCGTTTTGCTTCTTATCCTCCCTGGTAAGATAGAGCAATTCAGAACCGGATGGTTTGTGGAATCCGTTATTTCAGCATCTATGATAGTCCTGGTAATTCGAAGCAGAAAACCTTTCTTCAAAAGCAAACCCGGAAAATACTTGCTGGCAGTTACCCTGCTTGTTGGAGTCTTGACACTTTGTCTACCGCTGACTCCTTTTGCAGCTCCTTTTGGCTTCAAATCTCTCTCCATTTCCATGATTTTAATACTCGGAGTCATAGTAGGACTATACATTCTTACGGCTGAGATAATAAAGAAAATGTTTTATAAAAAAGTAAAATTTTGAGATCCAGGCCGTCTCAAAAACAGTGTCACGAAGATTTAGTTATTGGTCATCTAAAGCTCAGAATCATTGTGCTCTGACAAGAAGCTACTGAAGATTATGCTCAATAATTAAATTGCCATGACACTAGTGCTTCGATTCCAAAATCAATTCCTTATTTCTTGGAAAAATCGTATCTCTTCAAATTAAGTGGAAAGGTCTTCACTTTCAATTCAATGCACTTTTTTTTCTGATTAGAGCCTATCCAAAAAGTGGTTACCGGCTATAACTTTTACAATATGCAATATGCAAAACCGTAACGGATGCCCGGATATTTAGACCTATTGCAACTTTTCGATATGCATTATCGACTTTTCGGATAGGCTCTAATAACAGGCTTATGCTTCCAAACAATTGATTTTTTTTTGAATTCATTTTTTTCAGCAGGAATTAACTAATTTATAGGCTTCACAAGAAAATATCTTTATCAAAAACTCCAGCTTTGTATCTTATTTAAAATTTTTCTGTAATCAAATGGGTAAAATTGCTCTTTAAACTGTTATGTAATACATATTTTTACAGGAAGGCAAAAAAGAAGAAATTAGTTTGCTCCATAACCATATTAAGAAATTGAACGAAAGAAATAGGTTATCAATATTTCAATTATAATAATTGAATTAAAGAATTGTATAAATAAAGTAAAAGAGTAACGTAATATGTGATGTAAATGGTGAAAGGTTTGGGTAAAATATATAAAACTATTTTTGGCATTGATACTTAAACATAGTTATATACTATTAGAAAGTATATTTCTTCATGAACTGCCCCAGATGCAATAGTTCCAGTCACAAAAAGAACGGTATAGTTGGTGGTCGTCAACGCCACAAATGCCATAATTGTGGATATAACTATACAGTAGAGCTAAAATCAACTGCTTTTTCCGCCTCTGTTAAAAGACAGGCTTTACAACTTTACCTTGAAGGATTAGGCTTTCGTTCAATAGGAAGAGTTTTAGGGGTGAGTCATGTTTCTGTCCAAAGATGGATCAAGAAATTTGGTCAGGAGTTAGAGGACCTAAAAAGTGAAAATGAGATATCTATTGTTGAAATGGATGAGATGCACACTTACATCGGTAACAAAAAAAATATTGCTGG
The DNA here is from genome assembly GCA_963727895.1 of uncultured Methanosarcinaceae archaeon. Taxonomy (GTDB): domain Archaea; phylum Halobacteriota; class Methanosarcinia; order Methanosarcinales; family Methanosarcinaceae; genus Methanosarcina. Next base: position 49,818 of record CAVSHT010000014.1, read on the forward strand.
ATCTGGATTGCTATTGATAGAGTTGGGAAAAAGTTCATCAACTGCTCTTTTGGTGGTAGAGGAACGGAAACTGGAAAACTACTCTGGGAAAAATTGAAGAAAAAAGAGATTGGAGAAGTGATGACAGATCACTGGAGAGCATATGCAGAGTTTCTTCCAGAAAAGATCCATACTCAATCCAAAGCAAAAACGTATACTGTTGAAGGATATAACAGCATATTGAAACAGCATATTGAGGCATTTTCTGGCAAGGTTGAGAAGAAAGACAGAGTGTTATACGAAGAGTATTGAAATGCTAAAGTACTCGGTTATTCTATTGATGAAATACAGAAATAAAGAACTGGCCATGTTTAGTTAACAATGCCGTCAAGTGAAATATTTTTCCAGAGTAAAGCTACTCCAACAATAAATCCTGAAATTATTGTGCTTTTATCCAAATTTGATAGCCATTTGAGTGCTTTAGAAAATATGTTTTGTTTCGATGTATCTACATGATTAAATTCAGTCCTGATAGATGTGTATGGAATGTACTTAAGCCGGCATATGTCCATTTTTTTAGCTGAATTTTCGATTATTTTCTGTAGAGGACCTTCTATACTATTACCAACTTCCCACAACTCCCTGACACATTCCTCAAAAGCTCTTTCGTCCTTTCGCATTCTAGAATGTTTATATTTATATATTTTTTATGCAATCCATTAATTTATCAAGAGACTGTATGAATGCTTCACCTTTCTGATTTCCTTTATATATTTCTCTACAGACAATTAATTTATTTTCCCAATTTTCAATTTCATATTCAAGTTTTGGTACTTCATCCGTTGTTTTGATTACTTTAAGAAACGCATAGTCAATTATGATTTACAAAACTGCCATTACAATACTAATAATCAATCAATTATTTGGAATAGTTCTATAATATTGATACATCTTCTAGAATATTTTAACTTTTCTTTGATATCGTAAATTTACATGCTTATCCTGAGATTTTTTGCAACGTAACCACTGTAATTTATGCATAGCTTTTTGAAATTTGCCATACTTTATTAGCTCTCGAAAACCAATAGCTATCGCCAATATTTGTGGAATGGCTTTATATAGTTAGAAATTTATACAGTATCTAGCGATTAATTTTCGAGGTGACTATTATAGCCGATGCGAGAAATTTTGTTTTACGAGATGAGAATGGCAATGAGCATGGAGTCTTCACAGGGAAACAGCCTCGTCAGGCTGCTTTGAAAGCTGCAAATCGGGGTGCTGGGACAAAATCCAAACCGGAGATTATTCGTCTTAGAGAACGCGGAACAAAGAAAGTACACGTTTTCAAGGGATGGAAAGAAACTGTAAAAGCTCCCGAAAATAGGCCTAGCTGGATGCCTGAGAAAATAGATAAGCCCTTTGTCAAGAAAGAGAAAATCGAAACAATCGAGTAAATAAAAATCTTCTTTTTCAATTTTTACCCTAGAAAACTAAGTTAGGCAACATGACCTTAAAACAACTTTTTTCAGTATACTGTGACTTACCTCAAAACTGTATAGTTGTAACAGGCCAACGAATACAATTTAACGAGGTGATATGGATTGCTGACCTGCAAGACATCATTAATTGAAATAGGTTAAATTCTTTTTCGTTCTGTTCAAATACGAACTTTGTAGGTCAAAAGGTTCGCATATTAACACTTTCTGAAAAAGTAGTTTTTTAGGAAAATGTATAGGTTTTACAACGAAATTTTCGCTACATTTTTTATATTTTGCATTAGAAAAAAGTTATGTAAAATAAGTAACACTCCATTAAAACATATGGGGTAACTCTTATTTCAATGGAAAAACGTAAAATAAAGTAATTAGTCTGTTGCTATTATCACATCTGAAGCTTTGACTACAGCGTATACATCGCTTCCTTCTTTTAAGTTCAGACTTTCAGCTGATGTTTTTGTGATGATGGAAGTGATTTCTGCTCCTCCAGGTACTGCTATTACAATTTCAGCGTTTACCATACCAGTAACAATTTTTTTAACCTTGCCCTTCATTACATTGCGTGCGCTCAGTTTCATTATTTGCTCCTCCACTCTATTTTTTTAGTTATTTTTATTATTCTTTAGTTATTTTACACATATCTATACATATATGAGTCTTACGAACTTGAGATCAGTTTATGGTTTCTATTTGGAGATTGATATCGGTTCAGCTCAAAAACGTGAAGAATTAAAATCATTTTCATGCGTCTTCGGTTAAGTGAAGAATCGTGACAAATTGCATCAATTCCTATAACATTTGTTAAATCTGTTAATAGATCATGAGCTGGAACAAGGTATCGATTTCATATAGATAAGCAAAGATTTAAGGCAGGCTTCTAGTGCAAAATCAATAGCTTTCAGGCAAGAAAATTCTTTAACCGATGACCAATGAAAAAGTCTCAAACTTCTGTATTTTCTAAATATTCTGTATAATTTGCTGCTGGGATTGAAGCAAAAAGGACTAAAATACATAGATTTTATGAAAATAAATTGCGTGCGGCCACCCCACCCTAAAGGATGGGGTATGCTTCGGGCCGCCTGCCCGGTTAATTGGAGACAGATAATTAAGCATCCTTTAACAAGGTTTCCTTACTATAAGTGATTGAAATTTTGACCTCGGTTTCCTATCCGATTTACGATCTACATAAAAGGAAGCTATGGTTTAGATATTCAAAGAGAAATAAGAAGAGGCGAGGGTCCACTTCATCTCCAATCTAAAGAATGGAGTATTCGTGACCCTCTGCGCTCCCGTTGTAATAAAGTAGAAAGTAGGCGGGTATCTGGTCTATAAGCACATTGGGAAGAGGAAAGTTATGGCATATAAACCAGAAAATCCCGCATGACAACTATTACTTCTGTAATCAGTTAACTCCCATCGAAAAACATGTCAGAAACTATATAACGGGTAGAATCCCCCAAGATAAAGTACACTCTAAAAACCAATTTTTTAGAAAAAATAATTCATAATAATCTTTAAAAGGAACAAATAATTAATATAAAACCTTTATTTGTTCACAATTTATGTTTATTCATAAATAAGGCATCTGATATCATTTTTGTCCTTACAAAATTCAATGTTAAAAGTAAGGAAAAAACAACGTTTAATGTACCAATAGAAGTATTTAAGTCCTTTAAATAAAAAATAAATCTTTTAATGAATGTAATTTACTTGGGGAAGGATTGATACTACATTTAACTGGAAAAATAAGGTTTAATATTTCTTAAAAAACTAATCATTTTTCAAGGGGTATAAACGAGTTAGAAAAATACAGTAATTTTTTCTTATAACTATTGTCTTTTTTTATTGTATTTCCAATAGCAAATATTATACCTATAATAACTCCGTTAGCAACCCCTCGCGTTAAATCGTGAAATAAGTATTCTAATAATATGCTGACTATCAATGGTACTAAAAAAAATAAAAGTTGTTCCTTTATAGAAAAATTCTCCAAGTCCTCTTTGATATTTTACAGGAAATTATTTTTTGCTCCAGAATATATACCATTTCTTTTTTGGTTCTAGAAGCTGTTTCTACGTGATGTTATTTACTATGAAATAATTCTATGGCAATGCCAATACCAATGCCCAGACATATAAACCCGAAAATTAAGATAAACGACGACGAATTTTCAAATGCATATAGCATTGAATAAATACCAATTATCATCAAAGCAGTAAAAACAAAAAGAGGGTATTGTTACTTAACTATATCTAGTTCTTTATTTCTTTATTTCATCAATGGAATTACCGAGTACTTTAGCATTTCAAGACTCTTCGTATAACACTTTGTCTTTCTTCTCAACCTTGCCAAAAAGTGCCTCAATATGCTGTTATATCCTTCAACAGTATACGTTTCTGCTTTGGATTGAGTATGGATCTTTTCTGGAATAAACTCTGCATATGCTCTCCAGTGATCGGTCAATCACTTCTCCAATCTCTTTTTTCTTCAATTTTTCCCTGAGTAGTTTTCCAGCTTCTGTTCCTCTGCTACCAAAAGAGCAGTTGATGAACTTTTTCCCAACTCTATCAACAGCAATCCAGATCCAGCAATATTTTTTTTGTTACCGATGTAAGTGTGCATCTCATCCATTTCAACAATAGATATCTCATTTTCACTTTTTAGATTCTCTCACTCTTGACCAAATTTCTTGATTCATTTTTGGACAGAAACATGACTTACCCCTAAAAATCGTTCTATTGAGCGAAAACCCAATCCTTCAAGATAGCCACAATCAGAACATTTGTACCGTTGACGCCCGTCAACTATATCATTTTTTTATGACTGGAACTATTGCATCTGGGGCAGTTCATGCAGAAATAGAGGTTCTCATAATAAATAACTATAGTTAATTATCAAAACCAAAGTTAGAAATAAGTGGATCAACTTTTCCAAAATGAGGAAATGAGTTTAATGAATTTGAATGGAATTCCATTGTTCTTATAGAATCGGAGAAAAACCAGAAAAAATTAAAAAGACTCTGGATTTAAATCAGGAATTAGTACCTGTGGTAGTACGGATGGTGGTATGGATGGTAGTATGGATGGTAGTATGGATGGTAGTATGGATGGTAGTATGGATGGTAGTATGGATGGTAGTATGGATGGTAGTATGGATGGTAGTATGGATGGTAGTATGGATGGTAGTATGGATGGTAGTATGGATGGTAGTAGCCACCGTGGTGATAAGGCTGTGCGCTTACTGTCGCAGCTGTTAATGTTACTACAAAGAAAACTGCTAGCAAGACAGCTACTGCTTTTTTTGTTGTGTTAAATGTTTTTTTTCCCATGTAGTTCACTCCCCATATTTTTACTTAAGTTGATACAATTTCAAAACACCCCTTTTCAATTCAGATTCAGTCTGCAGATACGTTTAGTAGTAAATACTATTCTATTAATTAATAATCCACGACAATTTTGGAAAGAAAACATTGTCGGTAAAATACTATTTTTATATGCCGTGATTTACATGTTGATGAGGGCGATTTTAAAATTATAACACATGGGTATTATTATTATTATTTAAAGAATATAATAGATATAGAAATATAATTAAGAAACCTATAAAAAGTTAAAATTAGAATTATTTAGACTTAGTTTCCATAAATTTTATCTTAACAGAATAATTCTTCTAAATTATTTATTAATATGAAACTTATCGAAAGTTAATGTGCCCTGAGGTTCATGTCCAGAGACCTTCCACAGTAAATTTGATTTAAATTTTTTGACACAGTACAGTGAAAATATGGAATTCCTTTGGAGTTTAATTGAGTGTTACTGCAGGAGGTCTGTAGACATGAACCCTAGCGATTTGGAGCGGTTCCGTTGCAAAAAATATCTGCTAAGGATATAATTAAAATAAAAAGGAAATCAAAGGTAGTGACATGCTATCTAATTTCTTTAAATGGAAGCACTTTGGAGGTGAAATCATCTTATTAAATGTCAGATGGTACCTAAAATATCCATTGAGTTTCTAAAACTTAAAGAATCAATTGGAATTACAGACCTTCTAGTGCATTGCCTATTCGCGCCTATTCGCCTAAGATCTGCTAAATTAGAAGAGGCCTTGATTTATTCCATCTTCTATAGCTTTGTTTATAGCAGGAAGACCATATTCTCTTCCACACTCTTGATATTCTAAAATAAATGCTTGAGCAATAAGTAAAGTATTTGGCAATTGTTTTTGATATTTTTCATGGATAAATCTAATTAAGTCATTAAAAACATGCTCCGGTAGTTTTCTCTGAACCTTAGCATGTGATGTCATTACACAGTTATGGATTCTAAAGATAATAATCTTATGTGATTTTATTACAAATGATATATATTGATACCCTTTACACAATTAACAATAATGTTAATCCTCTCAAATTGGCATTTGTACAAAATATCAATTCTTATTTTGTGTGATATCATAAATTTAAATAAGTTATTGAGTAGAAAAGGTTCCGTTGCAAAAAATCTCAGAATAAGCACGTAAATCTGCGGACAATGAACAAAAGTTAAAATATTCTAGAAGATGTATCAATATCATAGAACTATTCCAAATAATTGATTAATATATTTAGCTTCATTAAGAACAGAGTAGTTTAGATTCTTGATTTTTTATTTTTTAATCATATTTATAACTTCAATTCCTGTTAAAGTTTTATTAGCAGATTGAAAAGAATGAAATCCTAACATTGGATTAACGATTCGCTTTATAGATTTAGGTAGTATGCTAATTCTGATATAGAGGTTTTAAAGTAAAAGCTGTACATTTTAGGAAAAATCTAATTCTGCAGAATGCTTTGATATACGAACTTTTTTGATATAGAACGTTCGTATTTTAAGTAAAATTTTGCAAGTTTTGCCATCCTATACCTCAGGAATAAGCATTAAAAACGAACTTCTCTATATTATGTTCGTATACCAATTTTAAAATAATATCAAAAAAGTTAATACTTTGGCCAAAATGTTGACTAATCATTTTTTGAATTATATGTGAAGTTGTGCGTCATTAGAAAGGTGTTAGGATTTTAATATGGTTGGGATTCTTTAAATCAACTACGCAGGGACGCACACAAACCTCTAAAATATGTAATACAACTGAATGTATATATATATATATTTTGAATATGTTATATAAAATTAAAACATATTTATAGCTAATTTATTCTAGTAAGTTGATTATCTATGATCCACTTAAACGCTTCAGATCTTGAAAAGAAGTTCTGCTTAATAAGAGCCTATCCCAAAACTCAAAATTGTGTCTCTAAATTTCAAATTATAAATAACCAATCGAGTTTCCGATAAGGAAAATGATTCTGATACTTTTATTTATGTGAAAATCAAATTGGTTTTGGGATGAGCTTATATACTGTCTATAAGACGTAAAAAAATTATCGGGAGGTAAAAAAGATGATTTATGAACTGATGACTATGCATCTACATCTTTGGGGAACAAAAAAGCTGTGGAAGGTATTTTAAACTATAAAAATACATCACAAAGTAATGGAAGATTACTGGGATGCTGGAAAGTTGAAGTTGGTCCTATTGGGCCTGATTGTTTGCTTATATTACGGGAGTTTGATAATTCAGAAGATCTATTGGAAGAAAGGGAAAAATTCTTATTAAATAATAATCCTTTCGATATAGGCGATGTGTTAAAAGGATTTAAGGTGGAGTCCTTTATGCCATTTCATTTTATGCCTCCGATAAAAAGTGGTCAATTGGGGCCAATATACGAATTCAGAGAGTATCAACTTGCTGTAGGTGGTATTAAAAAAAGCATAGATGCATGGGAAAAAGCTTTGCCAGCACGGCAAAAAATATCACCTGTAGTAATAGCAATGTATGCCTTGGACGGACCGGCTCGTATAGTGCATATCATAGCGTATGAAAGTTTTGAATTCCGACTTAACGTGAGACAAGAATTATATCAAAAAGGAATTTGGCCACCAAAGGGAGCACCTGAGGAGATTATAAAGGCTACGAATATGATAGCGTTACCAACATCCATTTCACAGTTAACTTAATCAGCAAATGTTTTTATAAAATGTCGTGAAAAGTTTATTTCACGACATTTAACTTGACTATGTCACATTACAAGGTAAAACGTTATTATTAGATCTCATATCAAAAGTATATTGTTCGTAGTGAAATCGATAACTGCAATTGGAATAACTGTCTAATCTGATATAGTCAGATTAAGTCCAGGTAATATATCCAGTGAATATTGGTATCCACAGACAAATTAACTTTTTTGCACAGGATACAGTGGATGCAATGGAAATGCACCAATTCAAAAATGGATTAAAATCTTGAAAACTTCAATTGGAATTACATTTCATCTCATTAACACTATTAGTAAGAAATAATTAATAATTTGTAATACTCTATTTATATACTGATTTCACTTTTACCTTTGTTTCGTGTGGGAAAATAAAATTTAGGCAAGCCTTCTAAAATGACAAATTAAACTGAAGTTTCCAGGCGATTTTGTTCACTCGCCAAAAGTTACCAGAATCGGCTGACATGGCCTATGTGTTTTTGTTAATATCTATTCCAATGACTATGTAACGGTTTTGAAAAAACGTTAGTTAGAGACTTGATATTTCGAAGGGCTATATTTTGCCTTCGATAACCGTATCGTTAAGAGCTAAAAAAAGTAAGAAACACATAGTCAATTATGATTTACAAAACTGCCATCAAAATACCAGTAATCAATTAATTATTTGGAATAGTTCTGTAATATTGATAAATTTAAAATATTTTGACTTTTGTTCATTCTCCATATATTTACATGCTTATTCTGAAATTTTTTGCACCAGAACCCGAATATTTTGTAAAATTGGTTTTATTGAGGACTTTCAGTATATTCAATAAATATATGACAATTTCACTATATTGAATATATCGAAAAGATATATAATCTTAAAATTAAATCTATATTTAGAAGGTTCTAATGACTCGATTCTAAAACTACTTGAATCCTGATATAACCACAATAAATCTTATTTTCATCATAGCTTCTAAAAACCACTTCCTTGAAAAATCGAGTTGTGGAGCCCTCTTACAGACAGACAAGGCTGCAGGTTATATCTTGCAGCCACAAGATCAACTTTTTGATCAAAAGTATTTGCTTTTCTTATATTATTCCTAAAATTGATATACAAGCATATATGAACATAATAGAAAAAGGTTCGTTTTTATTGTTTATTCTTGTAGAATAGGATCGAAAAATCTGCAAAATTTCATCCAAAATCCGAACGTTTAAGTCAAAAGGTTCGTATAATGAAGTGCCCTAAAAATTAGAATTTTAGATTGTTTGCTTCATCGTAGAGTTTACTTCTACCATATAATTTTTGCAACAGAACCTTTAAATTTCTACTTATTTCAGCAAAATCCTTTTCATAATTTTTTTGTAATGTAACCAACTCGAAAACTTCTTTTTTGTTCCTTTTTTGATTTTTTGGATCAAATTCTTAGATTTAATAAAATCCTTATCTCTGAAATACTATCTAAATAATGTTGGTTCAATGAGATAATTATTTATAATCAGTATATGTAGTGTATATCAGAGTACAGTCGAAAAAAAGTGTGTAGTGGGGAAAGAGTATGAGAATTCGAGTGGTTAGTTCAAGAGAAGAAGTCTTTACATTAAATCCTAATGAGCGTATTGTTCACCTGGCCTTTAGACCGTCAAATAAGGACGTCTTTGCACTGGTTGAGACTTGACCAAAGATTGAGGTAGTTCAGTTACCATAAGTCTTACATGGCTACGATTTCAAAATCCATGGAAATGTTCCTTGAAATGCAGAAGGATCCAGCCTATCGAAGGCGATGTTTGGGGTCATAGAAAAGATATAAACGAGTATTACACTGTCCCGTCCTCAGTCACTGAAAAAATAAAGGATATGAAATCCGAAGGAAAACTCAATGAGGATATTGAAGCAAAAGTTTCAAGGGAATATAGGCTTAATCCTAAAATGGTTGCCTATATCATGAACAAGGAAACTTCTGCCTAAATTTAAGCAGGGTAAAAATATCAGCAAGTAAGTAAGCAAATACTTCACTGAAGATTAATCTTTACAAAGAAGTGTTGAATCTTGAGACTTTATCATCTTCTGAGTCTTTGATTTATTGCAGTCAAGCATAAGTGGAACTGGTAATTGGTAGTCTCAGAAGATATTAAAAAGTCTCCTTTTTTGGCGTTGTAGAACTTCTCTGAAATTAGAGGAAAGAAAAGCTACTTTTTACTCTGTGATTAATACCATTAGATCATGGGCAGTTTTGAAGACCAGTAATCTATGAATCAGACTATTTTTGAACCTTATCCAAAAAGCCTGGTGGGATTGTACTCTATAAATTCCACCTCTAGGAAGACTCCTGGGAATAAACTCATAGACTATGAAATTCTGGGTGGGGTAATTTATGAAAAATCTAGGCAATTTGCTTTGTTTTTTATTACTCATTTATCTAACCAAATTTTTTATCTCCTGGCCTTATACTAAAACTTACGAGGATTCCAGTATATCAGATATAGCAGACATAGGAGAGAATTTTGTCGGAACAGATATCGTGAATTCTGAGCCTTGTAATTCCTTGACTACAGAAGAGTCAATTACTTCTGGACAAATAATCCGAACTTACTCATGGAACTATGAAGGTCACTGTTGTCACCTTACTTTGCCTCTTGACAATAAGCTCTATCATGAATATAAGTCCAGGACTAGAGATAGGGACTACGATTTGTTTGCTTCAGATTCATATGACGACTGGTTAATCACAAATATCTCAGAGAATTTATATTCTCTCTCAAAAGATTGTGGGCTTGAAGAGAGCGAAGTTCCAGGTCTTTGTATCTCGTTTGTTCAGTCCTTAAACTATACTTCGGATCTTGAAAGTACGGGTTATGAAGAGTATCCTCGTTTTCCTTATGAGACTCTCTATGATAATGGCGGGGACTGTGAGGACACCTCAATTCTAGCCGTCGCAATTCTTCAAAAGATGGGTTATGATGTTGTCCTTTTGGAGTTTCCAGGACACCCGGAACATCCGGGGCATATGGCTATTGGAATAAAGTGTAGCCCTGGGCAAAAAGGCAAGAGTTTCGAGTACAAAGGCAACAATTACTATTATGTGGAGACCACAAGTAGTGATTGGCAGATAGGGGAAATTCCCGAAGAATATGCAAACCAGCCTGTAAAGATCATTCCTGTCTACAAAAGGCCTGCAATTAATCTTGATTTCAAAGCTCAATGTGAATACTCAGGAAAAGAAGGAGATGTAGATGTTAACGTAACTGTAAGAAGTGTGGGTTCTGAGGTAGCCAAAAATACAACTGTGTACGTTATCCTTCAGACTGCAGATGAAACTAATGTTTGGAACGAAATTGAAAGTTCTCCAGTTACAATTGAGCCAGAAGGAATTTACAATTACACTGCTACAGGTCTTACTGTTCCTTTGGGAAGAAAATTCAGGGTATATGTACAGGCATCGGGGGATAATATGGCATCTGAAAATATAACTAGCGAGTGGGTTAAAATCTGAGAACTTCTGCATCTGATAACACAAAGTGAGTAAACAAATGTTATAGGAAGCAGGCCAGAAAATGCAGTATTTTTCCTCCGAAAACGACCTACTGTATTTTAACCTAATTACAAAGACAGGCATGCATCTGGCCCTATGGAACATATTTGAAAGAGGAAGGTTATGGCATACAGGCCAGAAAATCCCGCATGCTAACTATTACCTCTATGTTTTAGTTAATTTCTGTTGAAAAAATATTAGAAGCTACAGTTCTGCAACTATTTTTTAGTTTTTAAAAAACAAATGTTTTTAAGGACTTAGTTCTTACCATATCGAATTTTGACTTCAAATATATATCAAATTTGCTATAAGACCCTTAAGCGAAATCAATATATCAATATTCATAAAAAAACAGGAATTTTGCGAAATACATCTATATCAAAAAACTATAAATGTAATTAAAAGATGACAAAATTTTATTTGTAAAAGTTATTTTTTAGACCAGTTAGGAAAAAAGAGCTGACATATATAATTATTTAAGAACGATTGCTTACAAATGTCAAAAAATCTGCACTAAAAAGGGCATTGTTACTTTAATATACCTAGTTCTTTATTTCTGTATTTCATCAATAGAATAACCGAGTACTTTAATCACATACATGCCTGTCAATAAGATGTGTAAAATAAGCTTTGCTAATCATGATCAGGCCTGCACCGTGTGGAAGTTCCTGATGATAAGCCGACATTGCATGTTCCAGGGAATGTTGACTTGTGCAACGCCCCACACACATTACAGTCCCTGAAAGCGTATTACCAAACGCAACCTTTTCACGTATATCCAAATCATTTCCGTATTTCACCGCTTTTGTAAGATTTTGTCCTACATTTTCAATTGCTGTGATAGCATGCATATTACTCATAAGGTTGACACCATTCGAAACATAGCCTTCTACACTATGAAACAACGCATCGAATCCTTGATAAGCCGTGTATTTGGGCGGCACAGAAAGCATAAGTTCCGGATCGACAATTACCAAAACTGGAAACAGATCGTCATGTACAAATCCGGTTTTCTCATGCTTTTCTTCATTGGTAACTACTGTTCCTGGATCAGTTTCGGAACCTGTTCCTGCTGTTGTTGTAATGGCTATAACAGGGAGTGGTTTATGTTCCATTGCCTTTCCTTTTCCTGTTCCACCAAACACATAATCCCAATAATCGCCATCGTTAGTGGTCATTACAGCAATTGCTTTTGCCGCATCCATACAGCTTCCTCCACCTAAAGCGACAATAAAATCACAGCTATTTTCTTTTGCAAAAACACTACCTGCCATAACTGTTGATTTCAATGGATTGGATTGAACTTTGTCAAACACCACGGTTTCGACTTCTGCTAATTTCAATTGTTCTTCTGTTCTTGCAAGATAACCGTTTGCTCTTGTGGATTTTCCTTTTGAAATAACGATCATAGCTTTTTTGCCAGGAATTTTCTGGGTGTGCAGATTGTTTAATTGACCTGCCCCAAATAAAGTTCTAGTAGGTACATACATGTTAAAACTCATATCAAATCCTCAATCGTAAGTCTTGTACTTCTTATGCATTTGATGAATTCAATTCATGAGCCATCCCAAAACCAATATTTTCTTAAGTAAATTTTTCATGATCATAAGCTAAATTCTCTTACTTTCGAGATTCAAATTCGCAATTTTGGTTTTCGAGATAAGCTCGTTAGTAGAATATATGACTGATTAGTCAATCATCAATGTGATTATTATTATATAAACGTTTACCCATATTAGGATTGACTGATCACTCATAAAGGGGGTAAAAAAATTAATTTTTAGCTAGCCCTCTCCAGATAATCTGAAATCCATCCTCTAAAACCTTATTTTCATCCAGTGATGAATCTGAATCAAGGATAAGATTCACTACCGTTCTGCTAGCCTGATAAAACATTGCAATGGTCAGCTCCACAGAAAAATCTCTGATTTTTCTCATTATTACTCCTTCATTCACAAGATCATGGAAAAAGACATACTCTTTCATCACTTCTTCACGCGTAAATTTTGTGATATAGGGAGAATAGCAGAACTGCCCGACAAAAAGAAATTCTTCCTGATTGTCTACTCCCCATTTGACCAAATTTGACCATATTTTTCTTAATTTGCCAGGAAAGGTGTTCTCAGCTTCGATATCTTTCTCCATAGCGTGACTTAAGTCTCCTTTAACCTCAAAATACAGGCTGTTTATAAGGTATTCCTTTATGGGAAAATAATTGAAAAGCGTGCCTGTGGCTACACCTGCTTCTTTTGAAATCTGAGCAGTGGATGTACCATGAAAGCCTCTTTCAGTGAAGAGTTTCAGGGCTGCTTCCATAATAGCTGTTTTTTGTCTTTTACCTGTTCGCTCATGTAATATCTCTATGTTGACTGATTAGTCAGTTTATCTTTATATTAACTTGTAAGGTAAATACCTTATGGTACTTTTTTCATGACTTTAGATACTATTACAATTCTGTTCAATCAAATCTATGAGAGATGAACTTTTTTAAGTTTGTCTTGCTATAAAAAATTCGTATCCTAATAGCTTAACAATACCTGTATTACAAATTATGACACTTTTAAAAATAGATTAGACTTTTAGCCTCACTTCTTTAACTTCTTTAATGCAACCCTTAAAACCTAACACATTTAAAACTATGTTATAAGTAAATGATTAAAAACGAAGACGCATTTTTGAATCCTTTTACAGCTTTTTCTGAAAAAAAACAATTGACTTACTAAAGCAAATTAAATTGTTTTAGTGATATTGAAGTGAATAGATTTTTTCAGCGAGTTTTATATCATTAACCCAATCAAAAATCCAATTATTGCGCCAGTATTAAGAAAAGGTAAACCTGCATGCATTCTTCTACGAGATGTGAAATGCATAAGTCCTATGACACCGAACCAGACGTACCTATCATTGCGCCAGCCACTGCATAATGAACATTCATGAATGTCTTAGCTGAGACCACAAGTAGTGATGGAAAAGTTAGATCACCAAAACCTATGTAGATTGCTTTACCAGTACCATCAGGATTTATCTGTGCATCGAAAACTGAGTATGGTAACTGCTTTGGGATAATAAAAGACAGTGGTATTCTTATTGACTTCAAAAAAGAGGATTTATTTTCTCTTGGGTGATTCTTTTTTGGATGATTATTATTTAGGTGATACTCCTTTGGATGATAATTCTCTGGATAGTACTTCTTTGGATGATTATCATTAGGGTAATCTCTTTTGGATGGTGCTCTAATTGACCTGTTACAGCTTTCACATCTGAGTACTTTATTATGTCCATTCCGTTTACCATTACTTGCATGTGTTTTGTTTTGTAGACGGCAATATAATCTTCAACTGCTGTGAACGCTAAAATTGTTAAGACAGGATATATCGAAAAGTTAGACCCTAAATACACAACGATTGCACTAATTTCTAAAATTCCTGTAAGGTCAATGACATACCATTCTGGAAACAAAAAAAGCAACGCTGTTACAATAATTGATAATAGAGTGGCGATAATTATGGCTTGGTCGCCTGTGAACGATATAAAACCTAGAAGTACTAAAAAAATTATTCCAATAATAAGTGCTGTAAACGGATACTGAATTAATGCAATAAACCATTGAATTTTCAATTTGATTGCAAGCAAAACAACTAATAGTGACAAATATTATCATGAAAATGATTTGAGTGGCGTTGAATATAGAATTAGGGTCAGTTGTATACTGCAAGTCGTTTGAAGTTATAAAAGAGTGAATCGGTGAAGTTAAAAACAATGCGAGTGATTGCACTATGATGAACAAACACATCATTGATAAGTGTAAATCTGTAATCTTTTATTTCTACCATCAAATCACTTTTTCATCATTTTAATCCGAGCCTTTTCTGTTTTATTGGTCAAAATAATTACTTGGTTAGTAAGTAGTTGGATTAAGAACATATCTTTATGGTTTTAATGGGGTACTGTGTAGATTACAAGGTATGGGATAAATACTCAATAAGCTTCGACTTCATTCAATAGGTCAAACCCTGTCACTAACAGAACCTATTATTTCATAAAGAAAAAAACTCTTTCGTAAAAGATATGCATATACCTATGATTAATATATATGCACAGTCCTAAGATTTCTTTTTATATTTATTCAAGCCAGCTAGTGACCTCTTCAACTGGTGGACGAACTGAAGAAGTAAGTTCTTCAGCAGAGTAACCAATTGCACAGCCATTAAAAGCCCATTTACCTGGATTAATCCCAAGCAATGCACTGAATTCAGGATTGTCATCCATCTGAGCTGTTGCAGAAACTAACTGGAATCCAAGACCAAGTGCAGTTGCTTTCAACCACATATTTTCCATACAGTGCGCAAGCGATTGCTGCTCTACTGCCGGAAATCCCTTCTTTTCGGCAACAACAATAAAGTAAGGAGCTGATTCAATACCCGGAACCTTTCCACTCTTTTTGATCATACCAAGTCTTTTTGCAAACCCTATGGCTTGTTTTCGGAGCTCTGGGTCGCTCTTCATAGCTAGCTCAAGATTTGAAGACATTGCCCCAACTTCTTGAAAGATGAGAGAAGATACTCTTATCATGCTGTTTGAATCCCTTTTCATGACGAAAAACCTGCGGAAATAATCTTTTGCGTCGCCAACAGTCGCAGCAGCAAATGGAGCATGAAGACCTGCATTAATTATACTTATGATGTCCTTTTCTGGAGGAAACTCCTGCTTGAATTTACGGTGAGTCCTACGATCATTTATAATTTCATCTAACAATATATTTTTCGGGTTAAAGTTTTCCGTATCCATATTTACATCACATCTCTTTTCATAAAATTACCTAATTTTCATGTCCACAGACCTCCTGCAGTAACACTCAATGAAACTACCGAGGAATTCCATATTTCCATTGGACTTCGATAGTTGAATAATGAATGCTCACGTAAATTGTATCTATTTTTCACAATCACAAGAAAGTTCTGAAAATCATTAAAAGTTGCATCATTTAGCCTCTTGACTATAGATATTGATTTGTGTTTACAAATATGTCAGGAGATTTAAATAAGGAAGATTATAAGAGTTAAAGCAGATATAACTGTTTCTCCCGGATTTTCAGGTCAGCTTTAAGGCAGGCTTTAGACCTGATATTTTTTTGTTGTGAGATTGGTTCCATTGCAAAAAATTCCTTATCTCATTTTGAGGCTATAATTAGTGCTTTTATGTATTATTTTTGGCTGATATAATTGATTGATTTCCCTAATTATAAAAGTTTTTAGTGATTTTGTAAAATGCTCTGATTTTTTGCAATGGAACCTAAATTCTTAGCAAATACGAGCCAGACCATCTTCAGGTGGGCAGAGTTTTTTTGTTCCAGATTCTTTACCGTTTTCAAGAAACTTACATGCATTTTCAATATCGTTGACAAGAATAGTCACCATGTCCGATGTGAAGTTTTCTCTTACAACAATGCGCATTATCTCAATATTCTCAGCATTTTTCGGAAGACAGTAGGCGGGAACTATCCAACCCCTTTCCCTTAGCTTATACGAGAGCTGCTGCAGAGAATAGCTAGTTTCCTCTTTTTGTCTGAAAGCAATTATGGGAAGTCTTTCTCCATTGTTTAGCATTTTGAAACGGCCCAAACTGTCAATTCTCTCGGCGAGATTTTGGGAAATCTCAAGGATATTCTTCATAATTCCAGTATAACCAGCTCTGCCGAATCTCAATATATTGTAATATTGGGCCACAACCATTGCACTCCCTCCCGAAAAGTTCAGGGTGTACGAATCTTCCATTTCTCCAAGGTAATTTACATGGAAAATAAGATCTTGGGAAAGATCACTTTCGTCGCGGAAAATCAACCATCCAAGACCTGGATAAGTCAATCCGTATTTATGCCCTGAAACATTTATTGATTTTACTCTTTCCAATCTGAAATCCCATTTAAAATCAGGCTCGGTAAATGGTAATATAAAGCCACCACTTGCAGCATCTATGTGGATGGGTATATCCCAATCTTTTTCCTTCTTATATTCCATAAGCAAATCGTTAATGTCCTTTATAGGATCAATTTCTCCAGTAAAAGTTGTTCCCAGAACACAACCAACACAAATTGTGTTCTCATCAATCTGCTCTGAAACAGCAGCTGCTGTAATTGTACGCTCATCTTTGTTTATAGGAATTTTTCTAGCATCGACGTCAAAGTATTTGGCAAATTTATCCCAGCAAACGTGAGCATCATTTCCAAAAATTATGTTTGGTTTACCTGTGCCTCTTCCTGAGTTTTTCCAGCTCCATTTGTGAGCCAGTAAACCTAGCATTATGGCTTCTGATGAACCTACAGTTGCTGTGCCCATAAATTCTTTATCATGACCATTAAAAAGGCGTCCAAGCATATTTACAAGATTTTTGTGAATAACCTTGTCAGTTTGAGGATATTCAAAAATATCTATTATATTTTTGTTAATGTTTTCCATGACAAGCTTATCGGCTTCAGGTCCCATCCATGTGTTAACAAAACTTGCTAGATTCAAAAAAGGATTGCCATCGAGGCTCTGTTCATCGTGTACCAGTTGATAAGCAACTCTTGGACTCATTCCTTCATTGGGAAATTCATATTTTGGAATTCCTTTTTCTACTGCTTTTGGAAGATATCTAGCACTGTATGCTCCAACACGATACTTTTTAGACTCATCTAAATGTTCCAGGTTTACTTTTCTAGAAATCATGACTTTTTAACCCCTCAAATATGATTATAAAATACTCTACCTTCCACAGCTTACTATTAAAAACAAAAAGAAAATAAGAAGCTTGTGGGCATAGAATCTAAGTCTCTAATTAATCATCTTTTCTATTCATTAAAATAGATTCCATGTGTTTTTCGTTAAATGAGAAATTGTGTCTAGCCCCTCAATATTTATCAAATATTTTAATAAATTGTGAGATGGAACATATTTACGGATTACGCTGATAAGTTTATCTTTAGATTTTGCGGATATTTCGAGATAAGAACTTTAATACATACAACGTTCGGATTTTTAGAAAAAATTACTTATTTTTCAATCAAAATTTAGAATATTCTTCACCAACTGCGAACCTTTTAATATTTACTTCGTAAAGATTTTTCATGAATGATGTACTTGTAACCCTTGATAGAACCAAGGTTTTTACAATAACAGAATCGGGTATTATTATATGTGGTAATAAATTTATAGAAGAACTTATAAGAAATAGGTATCTATACAATATCAGATAGGACTATTTTGATTAAAGACATTGGATTTTATTAAAAGATATTTACATTCTTTTATATAGCAGGATTAGTTAAAGAAAATATCATGCATATTAAGATAGAACTTTTTTTTAGAATTCTTTTTTTTATTTGATAAATAATTTAAACTATTATATTCAAACTATCTAATGAGATATCATATTAGACTATGTATATAGCAACAAAAGATCTAGCTCTCTAAATCGTTTGGTTTAGAACATAATCCAACCATATAGGAGTTCAAAATATGAATAAACATAAAGGAATAAGGGCAGTATCTCTGCTTGTTGGAATTCTGCTTTTCATGGCATCAATACAGACTTCATTTGCGGCATTCAATATCAAAAATTGGGACTGGAATACACCATTTGGGAACAAAACCACGGAGAATGCAACATGGAGCAATACAACATGGAGTTCAACAAATGGTTCTGCTCCATCTTCTGATCTCATAAACATTAATCCGTTTTTCGGTTCTACGAACTTTTCAATACCGCCTATAAAGCAACTGCCGAAAATACAATAAAATAATGGGTTCCGTTGCAAAAAATATCTGCTAAGGATATAATTAAAATAAAAAGGAAATCAAAAGTAGTGACATGCTATCTAATTCCTTTAAATGGAAGCACTTTGTAGGTGAAATTATCTTATTGTGAAGGTTTTCGAAGATTTTATAAAATGCTCTGATTTTTTGCAACAGAACCGATATATTTAGATAAGAATACCAAGAAATGAAAAGTCACCATATCTGTACAGAACAGATTCTTCGTATATCTGGACGGTAGGTCATAAATCTAACAAATGCTCCATCTCGATAAATGGCATCCGCTAACATATCTGGGTCTCCAATAAAAACAATCTCACTCGTAAGGCCTCCACGCCCACGACTTGAAACGTTTGCATTGATAATTCCCATCATTTTAAATTTAGATATTTTTTGAGAAATTGCAGCTAATGATAATGGTTCTTCTTCTGCAAATTTACACATATCACGATATATTCGATAAACATCACCAGTGACAATGAATTTTCCGGTCTTCAGATATTTCTCAGCATAAATCATTGCTAATAAAGCAAACTTTTCATGGAAAGCCATGTTTAAAACAAACTGCAAGTTGATGTCCTCCTTAACTTTTATAGAAGCCATCATTACGTGTCCTGGTTGAACATTTGAACATTCTGTTTTAATTGCAAAATTACCTGCAGCTTGTAAAAGGAAAATTGCTCTTCTTGCATCTCCTTCGTCCTTTGCAGATTCTTCAGCACAGAGTTCTACAGTACCTTCACAAATTACATTTGGGTAAAAAGCTAGAGGAATCCTCATATTTAAGATGTCAATTAATTGTCTCTTGTTATATGGAGGAAATACAATTGTTTCTCTTTGCATAGAAGAATCAACTCTTGGATCAAGAGAATTAACAAATTCACCCGTATTGGAAACACCGATAATATGAATGAACTGTCTTTCATTCAATTCTTTGAATTCTCCTGAACGGCTGAAATTGTAAAGGACATTGTCGTCTTTCAGAAAATCAATTTCGTCAAAAATAACCGTTAAAGAATGACCTTGTTTTTTGAGATATGAATAAAATAAGTCATAGTAATACCCACAAGATACTCCACTTTTTGGTAATGGTTCAGAATAGCCCAATTCACGAAGCAGAAAACTTAGAATTTTAGTTGTTGTGTTATGTTTTTTACATGGAACAGTGATATGTTTTAAATTGACTGAGCCTCCTGCTTCTGAATACAGTTGTCTAAGTACATGCTTAATTACAACTGTCTTTCCTGATCCAGGAGGGCCATATATAAAAGCATGTCCAGGCTTTCCATTTCTGAAGAGAGGATAAAAAATTTCAGCTATAGAATTTATTTCCTCATCTCGGCCTACTAGAACACTTGGAATGTAGTCGCTTTCAAGAACATAAGAATCCTTAAATATTTTTACTTTTTTGAAATCAAAAAGTTTTTTGGGAACAGTAGAATCTAATTCCATTCAAACATCTCCACTTTAATAAAACTATATAAAGCACAAGAAGATATTTAATGATTTTGATTTTGTATAAGAGCCTATCCTAAAACTCAAAATTTGCTTATTAGGTATTCAATTTCATATATTCAACCAAGCTTTTGATTGTGAAAACAATTCCGAAAATTCCCAACAATTAGGAATAAAGTAGCTTTTGGGATAGGCTCTAATAGTACCAATAAAATGAAAAACATGATCAAAAGGATTTTTTTGATAATATCTCAAAACAAGACAGTGTGTGCGCTGGTAAAGTGGAAACGTTTTTCTTGACATTAAGCCGAAAAAGAGGTTCTGTTGCAAAAAATATCTGTTAAGGATATAATCAAATAAAAGGGAAGTAAAGGATAATGACATGCTATCTAATCCCTTTAAATGGAAGCATTTTGTGGGTGAAATTATTTTATTGAATGTTAGATGGTACTTAAAATATCCATTAAGTTATCGAAATTTAAAGGAAATGATGGCAGAAAGAGGGATAATAGTCAACCATACAACCATTATGAGATGGATACATCAATATTCACCTGAAATTGAAAAGAAGGTCCGAAGGCATTTAAGACCAACAAACGACTCTTGGAGAGTTGATGAAACTTATATCAGAGTTAAAGGTAAATGGAAATATTTTTACCGAGCAGTTGACTCAAATGGAGATACAATTGATTTTATGTTAAGTGCAAAACGAGACCAAAAAGCAGCGAACAGATTCTTCAAAAAAGCTTTGAATTCTAATCAGAATCAAATTCCAAGAGTAATCACAGTTGATAAAAATCCAGCTTATCCACCTGCTATAAATAAACTAAAAAATGACAAAATACTACCTATAAACGTAGGCATTAGACAAATCAAGTATTTGAATAACATTATAGAACAAGATCATAGATCCATTAAACGAATAGTTAATCCAATGTTAGGATTTCAGTCTTTTAACACAGCTATTAAAACTTTAAAAGGAATTGAAGCGATGAATATGATTAAAAAAGGACAAGTCAAGAATCTAAATTACTCTGGTCTTAATGAAGCTAAATATATTAATCAATTATTTGGAATAGTTCTATAATATTGATACATCTTCTTGAATATTTTAACTTCTGTTCATTGTCTATAGATTTACATGCTTATTCTGAGATTTTTTGCAACGGAACCTACTACAGTCAAAAATAGAATTTACTCAGAATTTTATAGAATCTGTTTTCCACTTTAGCAATGCACATGCTATATACTACAGTCAAAAATAGAATTTACTCAGAATTTTATAGAATCTGTTTTCCACTTTAGCAATGCACATGCTATATACTACAGTCAAAAATAGAATTTACTCAGAATTTTATAGAATCTGTTTTCCACTTTAGCAATGCACATGCTATATACTACAGTCAAAAATAGAATTTACTCAGAATTTTATAGAATCTGTTTTCCACTTTAGCAATGCACATGCTATATACTACAGTCAAAAATAGAATTTACTCAGAATTTTATAGAATCTGTTTTCCACTTTAGCAATGCACATGCTATATACTACAGTCAAAAATAGAATTTACTCAGAATTTTATAGAATCTGTTTTCCACTTTAGCAATGCACATGCTATATACAAAGGAACTCTATTTATTATAGTTGTTCAGCATCTGTTGTGTTTATGAATAAGGGTGGGACAATTCGTTTTATGGTGTCAATTGGTATTGCTGTTTTAATGGGTATATTAAGTGCTCTCGTTGTAGTGATACATAATCCAAAAAAATAGTGTGCCTGAATATTGTTACCATAATTTCCACCACGGTTTACCCTTCTCAGCTGCAGGCGCTTCAATCTGCTTAACCTCAACATTCTTGAAGTAGTGAGCAAATACATTAAGCGTTTCTACTTCTTTTGTAAGATCTTCTATTCGCTTATCTTTTTCTTCAAGAAGCTTTTCTATACCAGTAAATCTTCCTTTTAATTCTGCAAATTCTAAAGGGTTCGGAGCAGCTTGTATTATGCTTTTTAGTTTATGTATTTCGTCCTTATTACTTTGTATTATGGTGTATTTTTCTTGTAATTCTTTTTTTAGTTTTTGTATTTCGCTTTCTTGTTCGTGTAATACCTTTGTATTATTTAGTGTCTTTTCTTACGTATTATTTAATAAATTTTCTAAAGCTTTTGTAATACAAGCTGTTTTATCGTTATATTCTTCTGCCTCCACAGCTGTGACTAACAAGTCATGCAGGCTTTTAGGGATTTTAGCATTAATAGGAACACGTATTTCGCCGGTCATACTGGCGTATTATGGTGTAATATTTTAAAAATATAGTCTATCTTATGAGCATGAAATAATTGAATTTCAAAAGTATTTAAATATATATATTTAAGATCCATTTTCACATATTTGATAAATACCTATGTGTTTCTTACCATTTTTGAGTTAAAGTATGTTATTGATAGAATTAATTTTCTATCCACAAATGGAATGAGCTTCCTTATATTTAATTTTCGCATATGTATTGGTTCTTGCAGTTCATAGTATGTAGAATGAATTTTTACAAATTCACATCGCTTTTATCAGCCAATATCGAAAATTTTTGTTGAGTGAACAAAATTAGTTTGAAATCTAAAATTTTTTCTGATTTTTGGCACATGGACTATATAGTATTGTAACAAGAAAGTTAGTTGTAAAGGAATACATTTTACAAAATGAGAAGATAACTATGATAATAACTCCATTTTATTATTGCAGAAATTGCAGGAAACTTTACCCAGGAAACAAGGTTGAAATTGCAAATGCTCCAATAGACAAACTTGTATCTGCAGCACGTTATACCCTTGGATCACAGGATCATATATTTAGAATTGGAGGCAAGACTATCCAGCTATCAGATTTGCATCATTGCAATGATCATGAGGTAGGATTAGCGAATTTTATAAAATTCCAGATTACTAAAGAAAAGAAAGAATAAGATAAACAAAATTAGCATTTTTTGGAAAAAACTGAATTTCAGAAGCATAACTTTTTCTAAAATCTATGTATTTTTCATTTAGCGAAAATTAGTTTGCCTAAGCAAGAAAAACGGATAAAGTAGATAGATCTTTGTAGAAAAAACGAAGCTGGTGAAATTTGGACTAAATTAACTTTTTTTGATTTCTTCCAGTATCTCTTCTAGTGGCTCTTTCAGAGAAGGGATATCTTTCTTTACAGTGCTCCAAATGATGGGAAGATCTACTACAAAATATCCATGAACTACTTTGTCACGGATTCCAGCCATGAGTTTCCATGGAACTTCTGAATGTTCATTTTTTAGGGACTCAGGAATATTCTTTGATGCTTCTCCAATGATTTCCAAGGCTTTCATTACAGCATATACTGTTTTTTTATCACTAGAAAATTCATCAAATTCAATTCCTTTAATGAATTCCTCTATATCGGCAACAGATTCTATAATATCAAGTAAAAATTGGGTAGAATCCCGCCTGTAAGTCATAAAGATATAACCTCATTAAGAATATGTTTTCCAACATTCTGTTTGAGACCTGTTCTAGTTACTAGATCTACTTTTATTCCCAAGAGGTCACTTAGATAGTATTCAAGTTCAATGTATTTCAAAAGACCGGGTATTTTATCAAATTCTACTAGAACATCAAGATCACTATTCTTTGTTTGCTCTCCACGGATGTAAGACCCAAAAACTCCTATATAGCTTACGCTATATTTTTCTTTTAATTCAGGTATATGTTGCCTTAATATCTTGATAAAATATTCTGAATCTTTTAGTTCTTGAGAAAGCATTTTATATAGAATCCTCCAAGTATCTTCTCACAAACGTGGTAAAATAGTGAATACCTCATTAATGAGAATATGCATAATATCTATTTGTCATTTTCTCCGATTTGTTTTTAATTGATGCCTATTTTTAACATAAAAAGCTATGTGCATTAATTTAATTTTTGTAACATGAATATATTTATTATAAATGTTTAGGAATCATCTTGTAAGAATTCCCTATTCTATGAGCCTCTTTTCGATATCCTTCATTTCATAATTTGTAAAAGAAAGGCTCTGGTAATGTCTAAGACTGGTAATAGGATCGTGTCTTTGCTTTCTGTATATTTCAATCTCTGGTATCCCTGATTTCAGCATCCAACTTTCAATAGTCTTCCTGGGAGTTTTTGGATTGACCTTTGGAGTAATACCGGCTTTGTAGCTCCATCTTTCAAGGTCCTCAAACCAAGTATTACGTGCTGGTGGTTTCTTGCTTTCTAGAAAAGCCTTGAAGAGATAGGGAAATGTAGCCGGTAACTTATCAATTGTTCTCTTTACAAGTTTTTGTTTTACTCTAAAAAGGACAAATTTTGTCTGTCTGTCTGGTTCTCTCAGACACATGTCTAGCTAATAATAGATAACAAGACATGTTTTTCTATTGATGCTGATTTTGGCAGAGCAGACACTAAAATGAGATAATAAGTATAAATGTATATAATAAGTAGACGCATATTGTTTATACAGCCATAACAGGTTAAAGGCTGTCTGCGAAAAAGAAGAGATAACTACAAAAGAATGTCTTTTACAAAATGAGAAGATAAGTATGATAATAACTCCGTTTTATTATTGCAGGAATTGCAGAAAACTTTACCCAGGAAACAAGCTTGAGATTGCAAACATTCCAATAGAAAAACTTGCATATGCAGCACGTTATACTCTGGGGTCGCAAGATCACGTATTTAGGATCGGAGGAAAAGTTATTCAGCTTTCAGATTTGCATCATTGCAACGATCATGAAGTCGGATTAGCGAACTTTATAACAATCCATATTACTAAAGAAGAAAAAGAATAAGAGATATAAATTTTTTCCAATATACTTTCTTTTCCTGAATACTTTAACTTTTGTTCATTATCCATAGATTTACAGGCTTATTCTCAGATTTTTTGCAACGGAACCTTCGACTGAAATAAAATTTAAACATGAGCCTGAAAATAAATCTGTACTTATTCTCAGAGCTCGACTTTTTAAACTTAAATTCTGTTGAGCATAGCAAATTCTGTGCCTAAAATCCTTATATTGCTCTACTATTCAATCTAAAAACCACTTTTCATATAGCTAAACGTCTGTGCTTAACGTGTGATATGTAAAACTGGTGATACTGTTTTGTCTATTGTCTCCCATGGGTTACACCTAACAGGCCATACTACTGTGTGAGTACCTGATGTATAATAACTATGGGTTCCAGAAGCTAGATTTGTATAACTGTCTGCAATTTTATACTTTGTATTTGCTCCCCAAGTACTTGTCGATGCTATGGGACTTGCACCATTGTCTTTATGCAGGTATGAAGATATAGAGATATATGGAATTGTTGTAGAGGTAGTTGGATAAACCACTTTTGAACTTGATGCAAAATCTATCTGACCTTGAACCTTTGCTGTTATAAAAGAGTCATCTTCTACTTTGTACGTGCCGACGCCAATTATATCTTGAGGGGTTATTTGACTATTTATATTATTTGATTCCGAACTTTTACTTGCACTCACTGTTTTTTTGCCTAGTTGTGTATTACTTGAATCTGGCCAAACCATTGGTTCTGTCTTTATACGCTCTACAATATCGTTAGGAAGCACTTCTAATGATCCTGGATACACCTTTTCCATAAATTCTGCAGTTGTTATATTTTTTCCCCAGACCTGAGATAAAACTGTACTATTATTTGAAAAAAATTGATATGATTTTAAAGGCTTATTATTCTTTGTCACGGTATTGCTATTTTCATCTGCCAATGCTAACGGAGTTAGGAGAATTGCCAAAATGAATATTCCTATTATTAATTTTGGCGGTATTGTTACCTAAATATATCTAGTTCTTTATTTCTGTATTTCATCAATAGAATAACCGAGTACTTTAGCATTTCAAGACTTTTTTATAACACTTTGTCTTTCTTCTCAATCTTGCCAGAAAATGCTTCAATATGCTGTTATATCCTTCAACAGTATACGTTTCTGCTTTTGAT
The DNA here is from genome assembly GCA_963727895.1 of uncultured Methanosarcinaceae archaeon. GTDB lineage: Archaea > Halobacteriota > Methanosarcinia > Methanosarcinales > Methanosarcinaceae > Methanosarcina. The sequence continues at coordinate 76,150 of CAVSHT010000014.1, forward strand.
TGGTATGGATCTTTTCTGAAGAAACTCTGCATATGACCTCCAGTGATCTGTCATCACTTCTCCAATCTCTTTTTTCTTCAATTTTTCCCAGAGTAGTTTTCCAGTTTCCGTTCCTCTGCTGCCAAAAGAGCAGTTGATGAACTTTTTCCTAACTCTATCAACAGCAATCCAGATCCAGCAATACTTTTTTTGTTACCGATGTACGTGTGCATTTCATCCATTTCAACAATAAATATCTCATTTTCACTTTTTAGATTCTCTCACTCTTGACCAAATTTCTGTATCCATCTTTGGACAGAAACATGACTTACCCCTAAAAATCGTCCTATTGAGCGAAAACCCAATCCTTCAATATAGCCACAATCAGAACATTTGTACCGTTGACGCCCGTCAACTATATCATTTTTTTGTGACTGGAACTATTGCATCTGGGGCAGTTCATGCAGAAATATATGTTATAAGCATATATATCTATTTTTGATTACCAATGCCCTATTTTTAGAGTGAAGAAAAAACTATGGCAAATGTAGAATTCTATCGGTTAATTGGAATTTTAGTAAAAAAGTAAAAGAAAGAAGGATTGAGAAAATCCTTCATTCTGAAAATTTATTTGTTCTTCCTGACAATGTAGACAACTAACAGCAGTCCAAAGATTGCTGGAATACCCTCAAAGCCAGGAGTATTCTTTTTTGTTGTGGTATTGTTTGCAGCTGATGTAGCTGAAGTTGTTGTAACTGGGGTCTCCGTGTTTGTAGGAGTACTTGCGTTTACACCTGGAGTTGGAGTAACACGTTGTGTTATTGATACTTGTTGTGTTATTGATACTTGTTGTGTTATTGATACTTGTTGTGTTATCCGACGTGGTTGCAACTGTTCCATTGTTGAGGGTTTGCTGAACGTATGGGTAGTATCTGAGTGCATCTGAGTCGGCGACCTTGAAGTACATTCCCTGTCCAATTTCCTGATCAGAATCTCTAGTCAGACTGAATGTATCTTTGTTGTTGATGGTAATGGTAGGTCCATTAATGGCTACATTATCGAGTTTGCCGAATTCATTGCTAGTATCGATCTTAATAGCGTTTGCGTAATCAATAAGCCAGATACCATCAATCTGTGCAATGCTGTCGACTGCGCCCTGGAATACCTGGTCGACATGGACTTTCAGGACAGGAACATTGTCTTCGCCCTGTACATTGTCAATTTTAGAGGTCCAGACTCCATCTCCAGAGTCAGTTGAGACAATTTGGTCATCCACATACTGTCCGTCCTTATCGAATTCAAGCCAGACTTTCTTACCGTCAACATCTACCTGTTTTGCCTCGAGAGTGTAGCCCTGACCAAGGTCAAGTTTATCTCCGGTCTTCAGGGTGTACTTGTCGTCGCTGTCAAGAATGAGTTTGGCAAGCTTGCTAGCATCGTTGGATTTCAGAGGAACATACTTCTGCGCAAAGAAGCCGAGAACTGGGTAAGTTCCATTGAAAACATCACTGGCCTTATAATCAACACTTTTTATAGTGGTGCTGTAGTTGAGGCCATATTTCGGAATAGTTCTTCCGCTAACACCAGAAACGCTCAAAGTTTCGGTTCCAACATTCTTATTCAGATCGTAGAAGAAACCAGCAAAGTTGTTTGAAGTCCAATTGTAAGACTGTTCGCCGGAAACAACGGTTCCTCTTATATCATAGGTTCCAGAAGTTGTTTGCTGCTTAAAGGCATAGAATCTGAGCACATCGGAGTCAGCAACTCTGAAATATAATCCCTGTCCAATTTCTTGATCAGAGTCTCTAGTCAGACTGAATGTATCTTTGTTGTTGATGGTAATTGTGGGACCATTGATGGCTACATTGTTTAGTTTACCGAATTCATTGCTAGTATCGATCTTCATAGCGTTTGCGTAGTCAATGAGCCAGAGACCATCAATCTGTGCAATGCTGTCGACTGCACCTTGGAAGACCTGGTTAACATGAACTTTCAGGACAGGAACTTTGTCTTCTCCCTGCACGTTGTCAACTTTACAGGTCCAGGTGCTATCTCCAGAGTCAGTTGAAACGATCTGGTCATCCACATACTGTCCGTCCTTGTCGAATTCAAGCCAGACTTTCTTACCGTCAACATCTACCTGTTTTGCCTCGAGAGTGTAGCCCTGACCAAGGTCAAGTTTATCTCCGGTCTTCAGGGTGTACTTGTCGTCGCTGTCAAGAACGAGCTTTGCAAGCTTGCTAGCATCGTTAGATTTGAGTGGGATATACTTGTCTGCGAAGAAACCGAGCACACTGTAGTTGCCCCAATCTCCGTACTTGTAATCGGTTTGACCAATCGTTGTCGTATATACTAAACCGTTCTCTCCTATAGTCCTGCCAGAATTACCAGCAACTTTCTTAATAGAAAGAGACTCGGTTGTCACATTGCTGTTAAGGTCGTAATAGAATGCTGCAAATTTATTAGCATCCATTGTAACATTACCGCCACTCTGGTTAAGAATGTCAACAATATTAGAGCCATTATACACTGGACCACGGATCTCAACTGTACTCACTGCTGAGGTTGTATTATTATCACCAGCCATTGCAGCGGATGAAAATACAGTTAGAAGCATGAGAGTAGCCAGTGTAACTGCTACAAATCTCTTCATTTTATTGTTTCCTCCATATTTGTTAAGAGTTATTATATGTAAAAAGAATTATCGGGATCAATAATGAAGGGCTTTCACCATTCGTCATCAATCAAATCTTGTATTCCGTCAATTGTCGAAGAATATCTCGTGTCTCGTCATCCCGAAAATTAGTTTACGCTGTCTTATAAAATAGTGCCTTTTAAATCTTTTGTGGTCCTTGATTTATGTAATTCAAGTGCACGAAATATGTTTTCGATATGTTTTGCCAGTATTATCGGATTGAACATGTTAACTATTTAAAATATTGACTATTCGAATATTGTATTATTGTTCGACAATTGTACTAATCTTCGACTAATGTACCAGAATCTATATCATGACAGGTGAGAACTGAAAATCGAAGGTTATTGTGTTAATAAATCGGGATCAACACTACATCTAGACCTTCCTCATGTAAGACTATGGCGGATTTCTTCCATGTGAGACTGTGGCGGGTTTTTCCAAGTTTCTTCCATGTTTCCCGCCACAATAAATAATTTAAACTTTTGTTCAGTAAGCATAAAAGTTTTTATCCATTTTATTCGGTTTATTTTTAAGAACGTATAATTCAGCTGATCTCTTAATGGGATTTTAGCTCGCAATTCAACATTCTCTTGCAAGCGTATTTTGAATTTAGTTTATCTCGACTATGTCAGATATGAATGTGATAATAACTTTATATTTTGACAGATCATATTTATTTACAATTATGTCATTAGACCACATTTTTCCTTTATATAAATTCTAATATTGAAAAAGGATTAATATGCTTCTAAATAGAAAATTTAGAATATCTAGTTATTTATATTCAAAAAAACTTATTCTCCAGCTGTATTTTTATTTGGGAAACACTGGCACAATATCTAATCTAAAAAATAAGACTCATTATTCCTTAAAAAGTGGACCCATTTTTAAGGACCCTAAATATGTTTCAATAGAGTAAAAAACCAGTGAAACAGGACTTAGAGAATGAGACTAACACAAAACGCTGATCTTCCAGCAATACCTAATTGATGTTTTTCCTTAGGTTACCTACAACATGGCTTGTGATTCAGTTTCATGCGTCTTCGGTTAAGTGAGGAATCATGATAAATTGCCTCCATTTACACAACAGTTGTTATAAATTTTAACATATTGTGGACTGGAACAATGTATCGGTTTCATGTAAAAGGTTCAAAGTTTAATCGGAATTAAGGAGCAAAATCAATAGCTTTCAGGCAAGAAAATCCCTTAACCGATGACCAATGGATTCAGTTTAAATGTCATACTGAAGGTTTCTTTAATAAGTGCTAAGTTTACTGAAAAAGAATAGATAGAAGCTGTATTACGATCATGTTGAAATAATATCAACCAAACTATAGATGACTAAACTACTTAGAGTTCTTGAATTCCCACATTTCAATAAAACCATCAACGAGAGTATCAAGAAAGCTTTCTTTGTAGCATATAAGCAGTTCGACAACTATGGTAGGATCAATGATTGTAAAGTTACTTATCCTTCCGGTTTTTTTTCTTTCAATTACTCCGGCTTCAACAAGTTTGTTCAAATTCCAGGAAATGGTCGAAGGTGAGAGGCTAATAGCTGAAGAAAGATCTTTATTATTAAGATCAGGATTATTAAGTAGTTGAATAAGAATGTGCCTGCAGCTGAATCTTCTTAACAAAGACAGTATTTTTCTCTCTTTTTCGTTTAAGTTCTTATCTATTGCAAAATAGCGGACGTAATCATCATCATTTGAAGCTACTATCAGTTTTTTCTTTTCCAGATACTGAAGGTGATACTGCAAGTTTCCCACTACCACGTTCAACCTTCGCTCGAGTTCTCTGAAGTGGATTCCAGGAGATTTTGTTATTTGTTCGTAAATTCTCCTTCTTGTATCGAGTTCAATTTCCATTTCAACCTTAATCTTTTATAAATATAGAAAGACAAAACAGTGCTAGGATAATAAAATTCAGGGAGGTCCCAAATATTTCAAAATATTCACTTATTTTCGGAGAAAATATATTACCTACATCTAAAAACTCCATTAGTGAATAGAAAAAAAATGCTGCAGATAACAGAAACAGTTTTTTTCTCCTATCTCGCATATATGCAAGAAAAGAAATGATAAAAAGAAAGAACGCTAAAAAACTTGATGCTAATTGAAGCATTGAATCTAGATCAAGGGTCATGGTTTTAACTTATCTCCGGCACTTCTTATCAGATTAAGAGTAATTTTTGAACTGCATTTAAGTGTTTCAAATAAATATATTGTACTAATTGTTTTCCCTCTGTTTTAAGGAAGTAATCGATATTTATTCATCATATAATCACAAATATAAATTTTTGAATATTGAGGCGATTATTATTTTTTGTATTTAGCTAAAATAGTTTATCATACTTTAATGAGATAACTTGAAATATGTATCATGCTACTGATAACGCTTATACAAAATAAAAACTTCAGGTAAAGTTCTTTATTAATAGTCGGTTTATTTTTCTGATAATTTGAATACTGTACCAATATTCGAATACTGTACCAGAATCTATCTATTTGTAAGTATTTATTAAAAGTATATGAATCAATGAATATTTTTTCAAATAATTAAAAAAAGATGATTCAAAAATGATATCTAACAACGATGAGAAAAATTCATCTAATTCTTATGAAGTCGCTTCCTCTTTATCATGAAGTCGACAGATGTTGAGTAAGGTTCCAGAAGTTACAATTTTCTTCTGGATCATTAAAATCATGGCAACAACCGTGGGTGAAACAGCTGCAGACTTCCTTACTTTTAATCTAAATTTTGGCTTGACCCTCACAACCATTATAATAAGCAGTCTCTTGATTATCGCACTATTCTTTCAGTTTAGATCAAGAAAATACGTGCCAGGGATCTACTGGCTATCTGTTGTAATGATCAGCATTGTTGGTACATTGATTACTGACAATCTTGTAGACAACTATGGAGTAGCCCTAGAGACAACCACCATTATTTTCGCCTTTGCAATGGTGGCTACATTTGCAGCTTGGTATGCAAGTGAAAAAACACTGTCAATTCACTCCATCTACACTACCAAGAGAGAGGCATTTTACTGGTTAGCTATCTTGTTTACATTTGCCCTAGGTACCGCTGCTGGTGACCTCACATCAGAAGGTCTCGATGTAGGTTATTGGAAGGCAGCAATCATGTTTGCTACACTTATTGGAATAGTAACCGTATCTTACTATCGCTCCAAATTGAATCCAGTGGTAGCTTTTTGGATAGCTTATATCTTGACACGTCCTCTCGGTGCTTCTATTGGTGATTATCTGTCGCAGCCTCTTAATGCTGGTGGTCTTGCTCTTAATACAATGGGAATAAGTGCAATTTTTCTCGTAACTATTTTGAGCTTAGTTATTTATCTTACCAAGACTGAAAAAGATAAAAGCCATATTGTGGAGTAAAGATTAATCCAACAACATGATCTGCAATTATATATTGAGCACAGTTTTAAATTAAACCGGAAATATGGCTATAAATAACTTTGGAAAGTCCTAATTTTTGACTAGTTCATAGATTCCAAATTATGGATCTAAAATTGAGTTTAAAAATCAAAGCTGTTCAATGAATTTTTCATAAAAACAGATGGACGCGAATAAGGAGTTGGAATAGCATATTCATCTATGCTGTTTGAACAGGAAAATACCAAATTGAATAATTTTTGTCAGCTATAACTATAACAAATATGTTGTAGAAGTGTTCATATGGAAAATTTAACCTATTTTGTAGACCTATTTATGCATCTTGACACACATTTAAGTGCAATAACACATCAATATGGTCTATTAGCATATTTACTATTGTTTGCTATTATCTTTTGTGAGACAGGTCTGGTAATTACTCCTTTTTTACCAGGTGATTCTCTTGTCTTTGAAACTGGAGCTCTGGCTGCCAGTGATTCATTCAATTTATTTACTATTTTAGTTGTTTTATGTCTTGCAGCCGTTGCAGGAGATACTGTCAATTATCAAATAGGTCATTTATTAAGAAATAGAGTAGCAAGCCGTGAAAATATATGGTTTATTAAACAGGAATATCTTGATCGTACACATGAATTCTTTGAAAAGTATGGGGCAAAAACAATAATTATAGCTCGCTTTGCCCCTGTTATCCGTACTTTTGCACCATTTGTAGCAGGAATTGGAATAATGCCCTATTCAACATTCATCAGCTACAATGTCATTGGAGGAATTGCATGGGTAATGTTATTCCTTTTTGGAGGATACTTTTTTGGAAACTTGCCAATTGTAAAGGATAACTTCAGCTTTGTGATACTTGGGATAATTTTGGTTTCACTACTTCCAGGTATTATTGCATATATTCACAGTAAACGAGATTCAAAAAGTATATAATAACCCCATTGGTCATCGGTTAAGGTTTAGACTGTAATTCTTGCCACTGGTTTTATAGTAATCAAATATATTAAATTTGTCCAATGGTACTCCAGTCCTCCCTTACTCTTGAAAGTATGATCTGTAATATTTTTCCTAAAACATGGTTAAATAAACTTGCCAAAAAAACAGATTTTATAAAACGTGAACGTAAAATTAAATCTGATGTAATTTTTTGGGTATTAACTCTTGGCTTTTATATCCGTAATCAGAGTACAATAGCAGGTTTAAAGCGTCTATATGAAATAGAAGCAAATACCTCGATAAGCGATAGCAGCTGGTACTATCGTTTCACTCCAGAACTTGTTGAGTTTCTTCATCAATGTGTAATTCATGGTATAGAAGAACTTGCAAAAGAACCTGGTATAAAACTCAGCAAGAAACTCGAAAACTTCCAGGATGTTGTCATTCAGGACAGCACAATTGTTCGTCTTCATTCCTTTTTAGCAGATAAGTTTCCAGCAGCAAGAGCTAAAACAGTAGCTTCAGGCGTAAAAGTAGGAGTTGTGGTAAGTGCAGTTGCTAACGGACCTAAAACCCTTGCTTTATATTCTGAAAAAACAGCTGAAATAAAAACATTAAAAATAGGTCCCTGGATCAAAGACCGTATTCTTCTTGTTGATCTTGGTTTTTACAAAACTCAGATGTTTGCAAGGGTTGAAGAAAATGGGGGATATTTTGTGTCCAGAATAAGGAAGAATATGGATCCATTTATTGTTTCTATAGAAAATGGAATTCTGGAAAAAAAGAGTGAAGAGTTCATAGGAAAACGTGTCAGTGAATTTACCAAGCAATACTCAGGTGAGGACCTTGATGCAGTTGTAAAAATAGCATTCAAGAGAAGAGCATATAAAGGCAAGCAAAGAAAAGATGAGATGCTTGTACGTCTTGTTGCGACATATAACTTTGAGGAAGAAAAGTACCATATATACATAACAAACATCCATAACGATGTTTTGGATGCAAATGACATTGTAAAATTATATGGGGCAAGGTGGAAAATTGAATTGCTTTTCAAGGAGTTGAAAAGTGGATATGCACTTAATGAACTCAATACAAAAAATGTGCAGATAATTAAAGCCTTTATATGGATGTCAATATTAACATTAATCGTTAGCAAAAGAATTTATTCTTTTGTAAGAAATTCACTAATCGATCCTGAAAAGAAGTTGCGATATACACAGTTGCGATGGAGCAAAATATTTGCAAGTAACGCATTGGATTTATTAAAACTACTGCTAAAATGTTGTGACGGAAACAGAATTTTCGAAACTTTGATGCATGTTTATATAAGTCAAGGTTTAGACCCACACGTCAATAGAAAAAGGTTTAGAACTCCATGGTTTGAATAATGGATTGGGCATAAATAGGAGATTGGGGAAGGATTAATACTACATTTAACTGGGAAAATAAGGTTTAATATTTCTTAAAAAACTAATCATTTTTCAAGGGGTATAATCAATTTCTTAAATAACAGAAATTTTGCGAAAGGTATCTATATCCAAAAACTACAAATGTAATAGAAAGACAGCAAAATTTTATTTGTAAATGTTATTTTTTAGACCCGTGAGATAAAAAAGAGTTAAAGGATAAAATTATTTGAGGGCAATTGCTTATAAATATCAAAAAGTCTGCACTAAAACGGAAGTGAGCAAAGAATACTGGATAGTTTTTAATCAACTGAAAAGAGGTTCTGCATGTGTTCTATTATGGGAGGAGCGCAAATGAAGAACCAAGGGATTTCAGAAAAAAATATAGTTTCAATAAGGTTTTTGTGCATATGTATTATAGTACTCATTATAATTGGTGGATTTTTGTCTTCGGGTTCTATTGACAATTTCGCGAATCATTTTTGTGGTTATCTTGGTTTAAAAATGGAACCTCAAGAACAAGAGACAGTCTTTACACCTGACCCTACTTCATTTACCATTCCTTCAATTCCTGAATATTCATCTAAGAAAAAAGAACTTACTCCTGTTTTTAGAACCAGACTCCAGCCTGGCTTTTTCCTGAGAAGCGATTATCGGATGTCAGAGTTTTTCCAGGGCGGGATGGGATATATGAAAATCAGCATCAAAAACGAAGGACGAAATTCAATCTTTATTGAGAGATACGGGATTTCAGTTAATGCCTCCAAAAACCAAATTTATTCCAAGGACTGTGGAGTTTTGATCTATCCAGAAGAAGAGAAAAGTCTCGGAATAATTGCAGTTAAAGTGCCTGAGGAAGAAACAGCCAGTCTTAATATTGTCCTTTGGCTACTTGCCGAGACTTCACAAGGTAAATGGCATGAATACGAGCCCTATTTTCTTAGAGGATTTACTGTAGATTTGAAGACCATGCCTAAAAAAGTCGACTTTGTTTACCAATATGATCCAGCTTTTTACTTTAAAAAACTAAATCAATTGGTGGAACCAGCTGACCCTAGTGTCAGAAATACTGCAAACAAGATAGCCCGTTCATACTCAGGAGCTTATAATATTTATCAAATCTGTGCAATCTTTGACAAGGTCAGAGATCAAATTGAATATGTCAATGATCCAAGAAGCCATGATTATTGGGCACCTGCTAATGAAACTTTAAAAATAAAAGGTGGAGATTGCGATGACAAGGCAATTCTCCTTTCCTCCATGATTGAAGCTATGGGAGGTACAACCCGGATTTACCTGACTGATACCCATGCCTTCGCAGCCGTTTATATCGGCAATAGAACCAAGGTAACTGAAGCTGTAGTCAGGGGAATAAGAGCTTGCTATGGAAACGTCGACGTTAATTACCTGACCGACAAATATGGTTCCTGGCTGATGCTTGACCCTACGGCAAGCCTTTATGCAGGTGGTCTCCCAGGTACAACGGCTCAAGTAAAAATTCAGACCACTGGAAAAAACGAAACACAAAGGACTTGGACCTTCTTTAAGACAAGTGAAGTAAAAGTAATTGATATTCAACGACTGATATCAACTTAAAAGAGGATTAGAAGCCTCTATTATAAGTTAGGGTTCATGTCCACAGACCTCTTGCAGTAAATTTGATTTGAATCTTCTGACATATTTGTAAAAACAAATCAACATCTATAGTCAATAGGCTAAATACTGCAACTTTGTTGAGATACAAAATGTTATTTTTTGCAGCAATTATAGGCGTTACTATATGTCTGAAATATATGTTTATAAATGGGAGGATATCCGAAAATATTTTCCACCTGAAAGAGTGGCAGAAATTCGAGCCAAAATCCTTGAACTGCGAAAATCTGGAAAATAGACCGATAGAGAACTGTGGAAAATGTATGGAATGAGCGAACATACTTTCTATTATCTTGTTGAAAAAGCAAAAGACGGAAGTAGAGCAGAAGACTTGAAGGACACGCCTTCGAAGCCTAAAAATCCATATCGAAAGCTAACGGATGAAGATAAAGCTGAAATAATAAATCTCTATTTGAATGATACAAACAGAATCGAATCATCTAAACATGCGTTTGTTGATGCAATGGAAAAAACAGACCATGTCTTAAAACCAGAGAGAGTACAGCAATTGACGGGATTAATGGATAAAGCTGTGAAGGGAATTCGAAGAATTGCAGCTTCATTCAATAGAAAAAAGGAGAACAAAGAAAGCTCAGTTTGTGTTGGCAAATCATGGGTTCATCATATTCTTACTATTGCTGGGCTTACTGGAAAACAGAAGACGGCTATAAGTTCCAAACATCTTCAACGCCCTCAAGAACCATTGAGCTCTTTCAATATGGACTATACTCAACGGAGAATTGGAAATGGTGAGACTGCGTATGTTTTTGGTGTACTTGATATTTTTAACAGTGGTATTGTAATCCTTGATACCCATAAGACAAAATCAGGTGCCAATGTGGTAGAATCTCTTCACCAATTACGCAAAATGGTACCAAAAGATGTTGTAATCGAGATTCGATCTGATGGAGGTTTGGAGTTTAATAATGCGACTGTGCGTGAATATTGTAATAGAAATAATATTATACATCATATTCTTCCAAAGGCACATCCGTGGTTGAACGCTTTCATTGAACGAGCAATAGAGACTTTGCAATATGAATTCATAAATTTACAATACCATGCAACGTTTAATGATTTTCAGAAATTTCTTGTGATTACTAAAAATGGATACAATTTACGTGAGCATTCATCATTCAACTATCGAAGTCCAGTGGAAATATGGAATTCTTCGGGAGTTTCATTGAGTGTTACTGCAAGAGGTCTATGGACATGGACCCTAACATTGGATTAACAATTCGCTTTATAGATCTATGATCTGGTTCCGTTGCAAAAAATCTGGCTTTTTACAAATAGCTCAATTTTTCAATTAATATAAAATTCTGAGATATAATTCGTATTATATTATATCATTTAGATGATAATAACCTGATAATATAATTTTAAATCAGTTTTCATTAAATATGCGATGAAAATAGAATTTATTGACAATTTAAGGACTTACATTTTGAAGAATCCAAAATTAAACATTATGAACTTGGTATTTTATGTAGTGAAATTTTACATCAGAAATATCTCAGACTAACCGTATTGTCCTTAAATTGAGTCATCAAATTGAAAAACTGATTAAAATTGTATCATTGTAAACAATAATGGGAGTGAAAACAGATGGGAAAACAAACACTTGGTAGAATAAAAAAGACACTAGCTATTTTGTTGGTAGTCTTATTTGTGCTATCAGTAACAGCTGCGACGATAAACGCGAAGACGGAAAAAAGTAATTCAGGAATCAAAAGTGCAACTAAGACTACAGTAGCAGGCAAAAATGCTACTGCAACTAAGACCACAGTAGCAGGCAAAAATGCTACTGCAACTAAGACCACAGTAGCAGGCAAAAATGCTACTGCAACTAAGACCACAGTAGCAGGCAAAAATGCTACTGCTACTAAGGTCACTGTGACTAAGAAAGTCTAAGACTGTCTTATGATTTTAGATTGTCTTATGGTTTTGGAGTAAATATTAACATTTAATTATTTTTTAGTTTTAATTCATTTTTAATTTTGAACTTTTTATTATTTTCTTGGTTTGATAATGACTGTTTGGGTTTGCTTGTTTGTTCTTGCCCATATCCCAGCAAATTATATGGTTCCGTTGCAAAAAAAATTAGGTATTGTTAATTAAATATACCTAATTCTTTATTTCTGTATTTCATCAATAGAATAACCGAGTACTTTAGCATTTCAAGACTCTTCGTATAACACTTTGTCTTTCTTCTCAACCTTGCCAGAAAGTGCCTCAATATGCTGTTATATCCTTCAACAGTATACATTTCTGCTTTGGATTGAGTATGAATCTTTTCTGGAAGAAACTCTTTATATGCTCTCCAGTGATCTGTCATTACTTCTCCAATCTCTTTTTTCTTCAATTTTTCCCATAGTAGTTTTCCAGTTTATGTTCCTCTGCTACCAAAAGAGCAGTTGATGAACTTTTTCCCAACTCTATCAACAGCAATCCAGATCCAGCAATATTTTTTTTGTTACCGATGTAAGTGTGCATCTCATCCATTTTTGGACAGAAACATGACTTACCCCTAAAACTCTTCCTATTGAGCGAAAGCCCAATCCTTCAAGATAGAGTTGTAAAGCCTGTCTTTTTACAGAAGCGGAAAAGGCAGTTGATTTTAGCTCTACTGTATAGTTATAGCCACAATCAGAGCATTTGTACCGTTGACGCCCGCCAACTATACCGTTCTTTTTGTGATTAGAACTATTGCATCTGGGGCAGTTCATGAAGAAATAGAGGTTCTCATAATAAATAACTATAGTTAATTATCAAAGCCCATTTTTACGATAAGTATAGACTTTTTTTTAAACAACCTGTCAAATTGTTCTAATTTTCTTATTCAACCTTCTAAACGCCAAAAATTAAGAAAGGAACTGTTCCCTTTCTTTTTCATTTATTCATATCTTAGAGCGTCCACAGGTTTAAGTTTCGATGCCCTGTATGCAGGGACCACTCCAGAGATCACACCCATAAAGACAGCAAGTGCTAGCCCATAAACCATTAGTCTAGGAGAAAGTGATATGCTTGTCCCGCCTCCTCCTCTCATCATTGTAACACCGATCATTGGAAATACAGCTGAAAGAAGAGATCCTAAAATCACTCCAAAAACACCGCCAACAAAGCCTACCATTGCAGAATTAAAGAGGAAAATCATAAGAATATCTCTATTTTTCGCCCCTATGGCTTTCATTGTCCCTATTTCTTTCGTCTTTTCAAGGACAGAAGTAAACATGGTGTTTGCAATTCCTACAGCTCCTACAATAAGCGATACAGCAGCAATTGCTCCCAAAAAGAGACTCATTGAATCAATCATGCTGGTAACAGTACTAGCCATTGATGCTGTGGTGGTTACAGTAAAATCCTGATCACTTGCTTTATTATCATGCCTGGAGATCAAGAGTTTTTTTACAATTGCACTGTCTGCTGCATCTACAACAGCTGGACTCTGAGCCTCTATTTGAATGGAATCATACACGTTTTTTTGCGCATCTGTAATCACGTTTACTGCGGCATTTATAGGCATATATATTTGATTGTCTTCACCTCCACCCTGTGATGTCAAAATTCCAATGACTCTTACGGACTTCCCACCGACATCTATTACCTGGTTAATTCCAATGTCTTTTTTGTAGATTCCAGTAGCTACTCCACTTCCTATAACTGCAACATAATTATCTGCTGGTTCGAGTAACCTTCCTGAATCCAGGGTAATAGTATTCATGTACCTCCAAACTTGTGGGTCTATGCCAGTAACGGAAAGAGAAGCACTTTCTGAGTTGTAGCTTATATTTACTCTACCAGAAATCTCACCAGTAATATATTTTAGATCTGCTATACCACGAAGAGCATCAATATCTTTGTCTGTCAACTGAACATCAGTTGTAGTAGCTCTTCTTCCAAATCCTCCAAATCCTCCAGACTGAGCTCTTGAGTATCCTGGAGATATAGTAATATGTGCTAAATCTAAAGTGGAAAGTCTGCTCTGCACCTGTGCCTGCATGGCATCCCCCAGAGAGACTATTCCGACTACTGCACCAACTCCTATTACGATTCCTATGATCGTGAGCCAGCTTCTAAGTTTGCTGTGCACGAGCATGTTCAGGGCTAGCTTCAAGTAAGTTGCATTTCTAATTGGACACCCCTCCTCAGTATTTTCCTTTTTTAATACTTTGGAATTTCTGAACTTGAGTCAGCTGAGGATGTTTCACCTTTGTTTTTTTTAGCTTCCTGTTTTCGCCTATGGTATAGGTAGACCCCCGCACCTATAATTACTATTCCCAAAATATATAGCAGATTTGAACTGAAACCACTGCTTCTGTTACCTCGTGTTCCTGACCTGCTTCCAGTGCCAAACTCTGTAGATGCAGACGTCTGGATTATTACATCTTTGTCAACTGTTATTCTTTCTCCTTTTGCATCTGTATATTCAATCTGAACTTTTAATGGATTTGAGTTCATTGAAGATGAACTTGAATTATCTCCTGTTGCATATCTGTTATTTGCGGCATCGGGTAATGTTCCTGAATTGTCATCTCCAACCCGTGTATTTGTGAGATTAAAAGAAGCTATTGTATAGTCCCCTTTCTCCAGATTCCCAACAATCGTTGAAGGACTTCCTGACACCTTGTATCCATCTTGATTCGGTATAGAGACTTTCACAGCATATGCTATGTTATTACCCACATTTGCTACTGAGAGAGAAGTCTCTCCTGCGCTACTTTCTGAAAAAGAAACATCAAAATCCGTTGCTCCTCCTACAAAAAGTCCTGCTGTTGTCTTAATGCTTTTTGCGCTTGAGTCCAAATTTTCATACGAAAGGTTCACATCTAAAGTGTAAAGTCCTGGAGTAGCACTTACGTCTGCCATTACAGTATAATCGACTTTTACAGATTGACCTGCAGCCAGATACTTGATATATTTTGTGTTATCTGAATATACAGGCAAAATAACTCCTTTCGGATCAGTCCAGGAGAAAACCAGGTTTTTCAAAGGAGAAGTTCCGGTATTTGTAACAATAAACTCTAAAGGTTCTTCCTTTGCTATATCAATATCAGCCTTGCTTACAGTCACAACCTGAGCGTATTCTTTACCCTGAACCTGAATCTGAATTGTTTTTGTAGTAGTGTAAGTAGTTGCTGAAGATCCTGATCTGCTTTTATAAGTAGTAACGATGTCAAGATCATAAGTGCCTTCTGAGGCGTTAGAATCAGTCATAAGTTTGAACTTCAGAACCCCAGCATTATCATTCTTCTGTCTTGCATTTAGATACGCGATACTCTTTTGAAGATCTTCTCCGGAAAGTTTGCTGAAAGGATATTCAGGATTGAGTGTAACTTGTGTGTCTTTCAGGTCAGTGTTTCCGATGTCCTGCACGCTGAGAGTAAGTTCGACAGGTTCCCCAGGCCTGGCATTGTCAGGGTTTTGATTAGTCACACTCACTTGCACATCTGCAGAATTTATATTCCCATTTGATGCACTGATTGTTGTTCCAGATACAGCCGTATTGAGGTTTTGATTAATTAGATTTGCCTGCACAGATGAAGAATTCAAACCATTTAATTCACCTAGTGCTGTACCCGCCTCTAAGCATATGACTATTGAAAACAACAGCAAAAATGTTAATAAAGATAACTTTCTCATTTTAATTCCTCAGATTCAATTTTCGTTCGTTTTTCTATTTTTTCGATCTCACCATCCCTAATGTACACAACTCTTGTAGCGTATTTTATGATATCCAGATCATGAGTCACAATAATGATTGTCTTTCCTTCTCTTTCATTCAGCTCGTTTAAAAAATCTAAAATATAGTTTCCAGTCTTTGTGTCGAGGTTTCCTGTAGGTTCATCTGCCAGAATAATGGGTGGATTTACAGCAAGAGAACGAGCTATTGCAATTCTCTGTCTCTGTCCCCCTGAGAGTTGAGACGGAAGATTCTCTTTTTTTTTTGACAGTCCCACAATTTCAAGTAGATATAAAGCTTTTTGTTGAGCTAATTGTCGATTTTCTTCCTGAAATTCCATAGGTAGAAGCACATTTTCATAGGTGTTCAAGGTTGGAATAAGGTTAAAACTCTGGAAAATGAATCCTATCATCTGTCCTCTGATTTTAGCAAGCTCAGATTCATTAAGCTCTGAAATGTCCTTTGAATTAAGGCAAACAGTACCGCTTGAAGGCAAATCTAGGCAGCCCAGAAGGTTCATAAGCGTACTTTTTCCGCTTCCGCTTGGTCCAAGAACAACAAGAAACTCCCCTTCGTAGATTTCCAGGTTTATTCCTTTAAGAGCTGCAAACTCAACCTCTCCCATCTGGTAAATTTTCCAGACATCTGTCAGTTTGATAAGAGGCTCGTCTTTGTTTTTGGAAATCTTTAACACATTAGAGCTTTCAGTAAAATTATTTCCAGAATTGATATATGGATTATTTTTTAGATCCTCTTCTGAATCATTTCCCTCTGAACCATTCTCTGATTCATCGTAGAAATTCGCCTTTTTTTCGAATGAATCTATAAATTTTGAGGGATTCATTTTTGTATTAAATAAATCAATTATTTCCCCAAGTGTCATATATACCCCCTAAAAAGCTATCCGTTTCTGAACTGAACCTTTCTTTGTGGGGCTGATCAAAAAGAATAAGGCTTAGTTTATTCTACTCTTTTCAATTTGTCTATCAATTTTTCATCGATGTACAAGCTTAAGCATCTTTTTGATTTATATTAATCAATTCCTTCTGGACATACTGCTCTCATAACCATCGGCGAAACGTTCTTTATTGAACTTTGTCAGTGGACAAAAATAATCCTCAAGCTTGCAATGCGCTTCATCCTGATGGGAATATTCGATTTCTCCGTTGATTGACTTTACTACCTTCTTCCCAAGACCCTGTGCGGATTCTTTAGATTTCTCAAGTGCAGAGGATCTTTCCCTATCACCACACCAATACCCAAGTAATGGTAATGCCAAGACTCATTAACTGATTAATAATTTTATTACTGTGTATGTATTATAAATAGTATGCCATTCAACTAATTTTCTCAAAGAACTTGAAGTATTCTGAATTGCCATGAGTGAAAATAATGAATGAAGAAGAAACACCTATCCAGTGGATTGAGGATATTGACAAAGTCGCTGCACTTGTCTCATTTACATATCGCTCTGTCCAGAAGCATTTTGTGAAAGAACTGGTTCCATACCATATAGGATGGGGCCATTTCTCTATCTTGATGTCTCTGTATCATCAGGAAGGTCAGAGTCAGGATGACCTTGCACGGTCGAGAGGGTTTGATAAAACGATGATTGCAAAATCTATTCTAAAAATGAAAAAAGAAGGCATTGTCTACCGTATAATAGACCCAGAAGACAAAAGAATCAAAAGGCTCTACCTTACTGAAAAAGGAAAAAAAATGAAGCCTGAAATGCGAAAAATAGGTTCCGAGCTGAATTCACTTTTGCTCAAGGATTTTGAATCAGATGAACTACAATCTGTTATTGGGATAATTCGAAAGATTGCTTTGAATGCAGCTAAGCTCTAAAAAGGGCTCCGTTGCAAAAATCCTAAAATTTGAGTAAAACTTGAGTTTCACAGCATAAAACATGGAAAAGAAAAATATTTTTCAGATAACATTCAGATTTAGGCAGCTATTCCAAATGTTTTATCCTAAAATTAGTTAGTCTCATAATTTTTACTGTGTTTCAAATACGAACCTTTTTTGACAAACAACGTTCGGATATTTACTCATTTGGACGTAGTTTTCCAAGCTAATTATTTATATAAAATTTAAAATACGAACTTTTTAGGTAAATGTTCATATATTTAAAATCACGATACATGACTAGAATCTTTTGATTTTGATTCCATTGAAGTAGATTTTTTAATTATACCTCTTTCCTATAAAATAAGTTCTCTGATCGTTAGTAATATTCCTTTTCGATGGTAGGATAACCAACTGTACATTATCTGTACATAGCTGTACACAGTCTGTATGTACAGAAGTGCCTGTACAAAACAGGAAAAATTATGTACTGTGTACAGCAGATAGACTGTACATGCCTGATGAGCTAACGGAAAAAAGTAAGAGAATAAACGTCAGAATCCCGATTGAATTGTACAGTCGGGTTGTACAGTCTTACGGAATTACTGAAGCAGTTGTACAGGGATTAGAGATACTTATAAACGGGGCGGGCCCACAAACACAAGATAACTCAAATGATGAGCTTGTAATAAGTTTGAAGGATAGGATAGAGAGTTTGGAGAACCAATTAAAAGTAAAAGATTCTCAATTAGAGAGTATTGATTCTCGAATGGGTGACAGAATAAGAAACTTAGAGGAACAATTGAGAGCAAAGGATTCTCAACTTGAGAAACAGGCATATTCTTTGCAGTCTGTTATTCAGGAAAATAGCAGGCTCAACCTCAAGTTATTACCAGAATCACAAGAAACGAAGAGCACACAAGAAACGAAGTTGACCCGATGGCAACATTTGAAGAGCTTTATGTTTGGGTCACAATGATAAATTAAAGTAGAAACGCTTAATGTAGTAGCCCGTTACTTCAAGAATGTAGAGGTCCAGAAAATTGAAGCACCCGGCGAAAAGAAATCCTTTTTATCCAGGCTGAAATTTTGATAGATAAAAAGTAAGAAGGCTCATATTTGAGCCATGTAAATATCATAATTTCCGTTCCGATTATCTTGATACACTACTTTATTGCTATACATTGCAGGATTTTCAACATAATCAAATGGTAATTCAATATTCTTCTTAGCTTTAAAATCATAGAGATAGGTATGTATCCCAGTAAACATATCATTATACATTATCCGATTACCATATATTGAAAGACACCACGATATTCCATCAGCTATCTCAGTTGTCTTTTTTGTAGAAATACCATAAATCATAATCCGACTCA
Organism: uncultured Methanosarcinaceae archaeon; assembly: GCA_963727895.1. Lineage (GTDB taxonomy): Archaea > Halobacteriota > Methanosarcinia > Methanosarcinales > Methanosarcinaceae > Methanosarcina. The sequence goes on from CAVSHT010000014.1 coordinate 95,151, forward strand.
AATATGCTCCTTTTATAAAAAAAGGTAGAGACTCTGTGAAGGGAATTAATTGCATAGAGGTTCAAACTTTGCCTAGATCTGAAAGGACGCTGACTTACTGATGGTGTTTTCTTGTGTGAACGGAAACAAACCTATGAAGGTAAGATGCTCAACGACACCGATAGGTAAGAGGCTTACCGACAATTTGTTAGTGGGCTGTTAGCCAGGATCACAAAATCAGTTATGCATAATAACTGGTGCCTGATGGGTTCCGTTGCAAAAATTTTCTTCTCACACTTTAAAGTATAATTGTACCTTTATTGTACTATTTTTTCAGGTGAGCGTGATGATTAACTTTTCTAATTGTGAAGGTTTTCACTTGTTTTGTGAAATAATCAGTTTCTTGTAACAGAATCATTCTTTCCAATCCATACAAAACAGCAAAAAGCCAAAATTTTCTCAACATAACCTAAAAGGATATTAATCAGATGGAGAAAGCCAAGCTCAAAGATGCTTTTTTATATTTGTTTGAGATATATAATAAAATTTATTCCACCTAGACTTTCACAGTTGAACTAAGAAAGAGTAGCATGATGCTTTAAACTATAGAAATGTAACATAGATGAGGTCATTTAATGATAGGCGTAGAGGAACTTATACCGATTTTCGCAATAATTGTACTCCTTTTTGGGGCAAACAAACTTCCGGAGTTGGCTCGTTCCATGGGAAGTTCGATGGGAGAATTTAAAAAAGCCCAGAGGGAATCTGAACTAAATTTTAGACAATTTGAGAAATCCATAAATGAACCCATAGCTTCAAAGAGCAAGATACAGGAGACCGCTGAAAAGCTTGGAATTGACGTCGAGAACAAGACAGACGACCAGCTTCTCGATGAAATCCAAAAGTCTGCCGAGAAGCCAAAAGAAGTTTCACAACTCTAAAAAGCGCTTTAAATTTGAGCTTTTCTTTCCACGCAATTGAGAATCCATTCATTGGTCATCGGTTAAGGTTTAGACTGTAATTCTTGCCACTGGTTTTATAGTAATCAAATATATTAAATTTGTCCAATGGTACTCCAGTCCTCCCTTACTCTTGAAAGTATGATCTGTAATATTTTTCCTAAAACATGGTTAAATAAACTTGCCAAAAAAACAGATTTTATAAAACGTGAACGTAAAATTAAATCTGATGTAATTTTTTGGGTATTAACTCTTGGCTTTTGTATCCGTAATCAGCGTACAATAGCAGGTTTAAAGCGTCTATATGAAATAGAAGCAAATACCTCGATAAGCGATAGCAGCTGGTACTATCGTTTCACTCCAGAACTTGTTGAGTTTCTTCATCAATGTGTAATTCATGGTATAGAAGAACTTGCAAAAGAACCTGGTATAAAACTCAGCAAGAAACTCGAAAACTTCCAGGATGTTGTCATTCAGGACAGCACAATTGTTCGTCTTCATTCCTTTTTAGCAGATAAGTTTCCAGCAGCAAGAGCTAAAACAGTAGCTTCAGGCGTAAAAGTAGGAGTTATGGTAAGTGCAGTTGCTAACGGACCTAAAACCCTTGCTTTATATTCTGAAAAAACAGCTGAAATAAAAACATTAAAAATAGGTCCCTGGATCAAAGACCGTATTCTTCTTGTTGATCTTGGTTTTTACAAAACTCAGATGTTTGCAAGGGTTGAAGAAAATGGGGGATATTTTGTGTCCAGAATAAAGAAGAATATGGATCCATTTATTGTTTCTATAGAAAATGGAATTCTGGAAAAAAAGAGTGAAGAGTTCATAGGAAAACGGGTTCCGTTGCAAAAAATCTCAGAATAAGCATGTGAATCCATAATCAATAAACAAAAGTCAAAATATTCAAAAAGATGTATCAATATTATAGAACTATTCCAAATAATTGATTAATATATTTAGCTTCATTAAGACCAGAGTAATTTAGATTCTTGACTTGTCCTTTTTTAATCATATTCATCGCTTCAATTCCTTTTAAAGTCTTAATAGCTGTGTTAAAAGACTGAAATCCTAACATTGGATTAACTATTCGTTTAATGGATCTATGATCTTGTTCTATAATGTTATTCAAATACTTGATTTGTCGAATGCCTACGTTTATAGGTAGTATTTTGTCATTTTTTAGTTTATTTATAGCAGGTGGATAAGCTGGATTTTTATCAACTGTGATTACTCTTGGAATTTGATTCTGATTAGAATTCAAAGCTTTTTTGAAGAATCTGTTCGCTGCTTTTTGGTCTCGTTTTGCACTTAACATAAAATCAATTGTATCTCCATTTGAGTCAACTGCTCGGTAAAAATATTTCCATTTACCTTTAACTCTGATATAAGTTTCATCAACTCTCCAAGAGTCGTTTGTTGGTCTTAAATGCCTTCAGACCTTCTTTTCAATTTCAGGTGAATATTGATGTACCCATCTCATGATAGTACTGTGATCAACTTCTACTCCCCTTTCTGCCATCATTTCCTTTAAATTTCGATAACTTAATGGATATTTTAAGTACCATCTAACATTCAATAAAATAATTTCACCCACAAAATGCTTCCATTTAAAGGGATTAGATAGCATATTATCGTTCTATTGATTTTCTCCTTATTCAATTGAATCCTTATTATGATTTTTTGCAACAGAACCCTATAACCTCTTACTATAAATAACAAAATAATATTATTGATAATATAACCTTTAAATTTGGGTCATGGGTCCGAGTTATAGAAAACCGTAAACATAAAACTCTATTTAATTTATTATTAAATGTGAAAGATGTACTCGTTTTTTCGGAAATGATCAATAACTCAGATACATAACCTAAATTCGAAAAAGAGGTTAAAATATGGATAAAGCATGCGAAGCTGAATTAACAATATTGAAAACAGAAATCAGAGACTTGAAAAAACAAATTAAGGAATTAAAGGAAAAAATGGAAAGAAAGGTAGATATTAATGATTTATTAGATGCTGAAAAGTCAAAATAGGTCTAAAATAAGAGTATCCGTTCCTGTTTTGCATATTGAAAAGTATAGTGGGAACCCACTTTTCGGCTAGGCTCTTAGTAACACTTATTTAAATCGGCATCTATAGACCCCTAGAAAAGTATCTATATGTTTATCATAGAATTTTTGCATTTGATGAAACGGTTATCGGTCAAATACCTCATATTCCTATATTGTCAAGGCCGGTGAATAATTCCTCATTTTAGCCGGATTTAAACGGCCAAAAAAAAGAGAAGGATATCTCAAAATGATTGAACTCTTTAAACAGATAATCTCAACTGCTTTTATACCCTTCTGTGCTGGATGTACCCTAATGCTTGGTGTTAAATTCGTGATCAGGAGGAAATATAAGGTCAATAATGAGATGAAAAAGGATTTATTGGAAAGTTATGAGTTTATGTTTAAGAGAAGGAGAAATTAATATATATTTCAAGATCAAAAAACCGATGGTCAATTTGTATCTGATTGATATTATATATTTGAAAATCATATGTTTATATTATGGGAAAAAGAGGGGTTGTGTTGCAAAAATTTTCTTCTCACACTTCAAGGCTATAATTGTACCTTTATTGTACCATTTTTCCAGGTGATAAGATTGATTAACTTTTCTAATTTGGAAGGTTTCCATTAGGACCCACAGTGAAATAACTTAGGCATATTTTGATACTGTACTTAATTAGTTTCATAAGCAGCTCCATCGATTTTGTTCCAGAATAATTATGTGTTACCTAAGTTATTTCGTAGCGACTCCTTAGTTTTGGAGACTTTTTATTATTTTCTGGTCTACCTCTTTTTTTCTCAATCGTGCAAAACAATAAAATTTTAATTTCATTGAGATAAATTCGTTTTAATGGGAAGAGGAAATAAATCAATCGAGAATTCAATGGTAAAAACGATATTTGAAGGCAATGTATTAATTCCTTTGCCGAAATTGCTAGTTGAAAATCGCTTTCATTCTCTGTTCTCTTTAATATCTCCTACTCATTGTGATTTTTGTGGCGCTAAATTAAATGTGAACTCTCACTATACTCGTTCAATTCTCACAAGTTATGGCACCATAACTTGCAATACTACATACTGGATTTGTCCTACTTGTAAAAAGCATTTTCATGATCAGATCGTTGGTGTTTCTGGATCCGCAAATTACAGTGATGAGTTCTATGACAAACAAATGCTTGTCAGATACGATAGCAGATGCAGTCTTCACAATTCCTGTAGGGTAGGCGAAACATATACAGAAGGTTTGACTGATATATGCGGCAGAGCTCCTTGTGCCTCTTCATTATGGTTGCATGAGCAAAAACAATCTGTATTTTCTAAGCAAGAACTTTTAGATCAAAATCCTGATTTTGATGGAACTTTGTATATTGATGGAGATCGGGTCAAGAAAGGATGGAAAAAGAAGTTTGAGACTCTGATAGGACGAGAGATTACATTAAAAAAATGGAAAAAGATGCGATATCAATCCGTTTACGTTATCACTACAAAAGAAAAGGTAATTTTGGATTTTGAGGTAACTGACAGGTTACCAACAATTGAAGCTCTAATTTCTCTTATCCTACGAATAAAAAACCGATTTCCAGAAGGCAAAATACAAAAAATCGTTTCTGATGAAGATAAAGCAATCATTGGAGCTGTAAAAAGCGTCTTTCCTGAAGTGGTTCATTCTTTTTGTGTGTTTCATCAATTGAAAAGCGTGAACAAGAGATATAGTGATGATTTTGGATCTATAAAAAGTATTCCAGACAATGATAAACTTGTGTACAATGAAATCTGTCAATTAATACAGTCTGATACGGTCATTAATTCTGTCGTGTGTTTTCAAAATATCCTAAATCTGGCATCTAATCTTGAACTTTCAAAAGCATCTCAAAAAGCGATTTCTTATGCAAAAGAAATTTTCATGAAGAGCATAAACTTTTTGAAAAAAGGATTTACACCTGAGACGGATAATACAATGGAACAGATATTTTCTCTGATAGGAGACATCGTAGACAAGACAAGATCATTCAAAACTGATAGTGGTCTAACTAATTTTTGCTACAATTTGTTTGCTTATTTCAACAAAAGGTGTTTCCGCACTGGAAAATGGGCAGGATTTTCGCCCTTGATGAGGGCGAGATTCCAGTATGGATAATAAAGGGTGAATGGAAACTTCCACTATAAACATGCAACTTTACAGCGGTAGCTATCGAATGATTTTGAAAAAATCAGAAATATGTATGAAAAAGTTAAAAATAAGTGGATCAACTTTCCCAAAATGAGGAAATGAGTTTAATGAATTTGGATAGAATTCCATTGTTATTATAGAATCGCAGAAAAACCAGAAAAAATTAAAAAGACTCACAGAAAATGTGCAGATAATTAAAGCCTTTATATGGATGTCAATATTAACATTAATCGTTAGCAAAAGAATTTATTCTTTTGTAAGAAATTCACTAATTGATCCTGAAAAGAAGGTGCGATATACACAGTTGCGATGGAGCAAAATATTTGCAAGTAACGCATTGGATTTATTAAAACTACTGCTAAAATGTTGTGACGGAAACAGAATTTTCGAAACTTTGATGCATGTTTATATAAGTCAAGGTTTAGATCCACACGTCAATAAAAAAAGGTTTAGAACTCCATGGTTTGAATAATGGATTGGGCATAAATAGGAGAAACGATTGCATAAGACGGAAAGAGTTCCTTAACCGATGACCAATGAAGTAACACATTATTATTTTGGAGCAAAATCGATGGGACTGCTTATGAAAATGGCAAAGTACAGTGTAAAAATGGACTTAGGTTATTCTGCCTCAGCCGTTGCTAAATTTAAACTGGTTTTGAAATATAGGCAATTATCGCAGCCTAACAAATCTCCGCATTGTTCACGGAGAGTTGCGCACAAAACAGATGATGAAATCTCTTTCTTAAGAACCTGGTGAACATAATAACTTGTTATTCCTCTATCAAAGTCTTCCTGCACGCTGAATGTCTCAATAATAGCTTTTTCGGGCATTCCAGAAAGATGCAATTCCCTTACGATTGCAACTCTAAGCTGATTACCGACATGACCAGTCAATTGTTTTTTAGTAGCTTCCAGAATGCAATTTCTAGGCTTACGCTGGACTTTGCCATTGACTCTAATAATAGGGTTAGGATTACTAAGTTTTTTCTTCGTAGCTACTTTCTTTGCTACAGGAGGAACGAATGAATAAATGTCTAAAACCCCAACTTCTAAAGAATCAAAGTCTTTTACAAAAGTACCATTTACTAGAATCTTGGAAAGAGTTTTATGTTTTTGATGTGTTGCAAATGGAAGTTTGATTAAATTACCATACCCTTTTCTATCAACCCTTTTTTGCTTTGGGAATACCTCAATGTCTGCCTCCTTCCATTTAAGAGATTCTCTTATCCAATTCCCTAACTCGTAGGCTTTCTCAGCATCTACAGGCTCTAGAAATATCCAAAAATGATACGAATGTGGACTTCCAGACGCTTCTAAAGTGTAAGGAATTCCATGATGAGAAAGAAAATTGGAAAGAATATCCTTTCGTTGTTCTGCAGCATTATCCCTTTTTAGAATATCTTCTTCTGATTCGATAGCATTTTTAGGAGCATGAGAATCAATATCAAAACAGAGAGTTTTAACTTTATTTTCCTTGTTTAAGTGGTAAGTTCCAATTGTGATATTTCCCTTTAGGTGTTCTCTTATAGTTGTTTCTGTTATAGGAACTTCAACTAACCTATAAGTTCCATCCTTTTGCTGTTGCCCATAAACATCATTTCTGTTAATAATTAAATTCAGCAATTTAACCGAACTGTCTAAACAAGTGCGTTTTGAAATGCTAAAACCGTCTATTATATTATTATATATAGACGGTTTGGAAGGTTTTGAACGCACTTGTTTAGGAAGTTGTCTAATGGAAGCTTCTTCTAGCATTTCGTCAAAACTTTTGCATTTGAGAACAGAGGGTTCTGTTATCTTTCTTTTTTCACAGATAACGTTTACTTTCTTTTTTGCATCATTCCGTGTTTCTTCAATTTCTACAGTCCTGTTAAATCCCCATTTAACTACGTTCCTGCAATCCTCGACGCAGCAACCTAGAGCAAAAACTAAAGAAGGTTGTTTCCCTTCCGGATCTTTTATACGACTCCATGCTTGCCATGTGTCACAGTGTACGGACTCTTCTAGTAGCCTTCTTGAGTTTTTTGCATCAATTGAAATTGCATCAAAAGCGTTCGAAGGTTTGTTAGCAAGCCCTATAGCTATCATAACTCGCTGTTTTGCTGAAACTCCCATCATTTCGGAAGCTTTGTAATATGTAACTGAATGAGGATGTCCAGCGTTACTTAAATCTGATTCTAAACTTTCAGCTTCTGGGATACCAAGGGCTATGATTATACAGTCCTGATCGCCGTAGCAATGCAGAATCTCAAGTATCCTGCTTATGATCTCCCCTTTCATTTTGTGTCGTGACCGGTCTCCAACTGCGTTATACTTTTTATTATCTGCTAGGATAGTCATCTTGGAATTAGTGTTAAGTGGATCTCCACCTGGTCCAAACATGATACTAACCGGCTTGACATGCCCCAAAAAAAGCTTGCTGTAATCGTAGCTGCAAATTGTAGCGGACGTTAAAATTATTCGTTTATCCTCACTTTGCATACTCATTACGAATGAATTTATCATGTTTTGGAGATTGTAATCAATGGCAGTCAAATTTATATTTATGATTCCGTGATCTTTTATTGCATTTACAGATATGACTTCACTTGTGACTATCTATAGCATTTTGTACAGTTCGAGGACATCTTTTATTGCCAAATTGTACTTGTTAAGTTGCTTTGTAAGTTCTATAATCTCACTGAAAACCCCAATGGTAATTTTTGCTTTTTCTTCAACATTCCCATATTTGAAGCAGGGGTTAATCACGGTTTGATTTAATTTCTGTTTCCAATAATTTTTTCCTTCTGCCCCTCCCAACATTTCATGAATTGCGGTGTTTACCCCGTCGTTGTGATCTATGCTGTTCATTTTTTCAATTATATTTATGATGTATGGGAATTCTTGAGAAAGAGTATTGAATCGATCTAACCTTAATCGCCGCTGGAATTTACTATCATAGACAACAATATCATTCCGTTTTCCATACTGCATTTCGTGAACTTCATCCAGAATCACATTACACGATTTGGCAATAGTCTGTAATATTTTATGAGCAGTTGAATTGGGGCGGTTATTTGCCATTAGAAGAGCGGCTACTTTTGAATAGGTTAAAACATATCCATCAGCATTTGGTTTCCTGGATATATCCGTAACTTCGCATTTGTTATAGTACTTGCACTCATCACATTTCTCAGCTATTGGGAGAACGGGCAACGAGTTTAAATCTGGATATTCTTTACATAGCTCCTGATTATGGATACACTTGTGGTTTGAAGGGATGTGTATTATTTCAGTATTTTCTCGATCACATAACTTTTTTGCATCGTTTACGATTGTATCATCCGCTATTTTATTTGTTGGAACCATTGCCAGGAACTTTTCATATCTGTTCATGGATTCGGTAATTAAAGATGTGGTTGCACCTGCTCTAGTGGTTTTGTGTAATAGGTAATTCCCATGATTGAAGCTTTGATAATACTGTGATGCAGTTTTTGTTCTTGTATCAGTGTTTTCCCGGTTGAATGAGTACGAAGGTACTGTAAGCTGTATGCTTGACAATTAACTCACTCCTTCCGTGCGTTTTCCCTTCGTTCTCTTATCTCTTTCCAAACATTCGTAAGATAACGAATTTCAGATTTTCGAGATGTGGTTTCTCCCTGATTAGATCCATAGAACGATTCAAGTTTAAAAAGTGAAGGGGTCATTAGTAATCCCTTCCAAGACGATAATCCCTTTTAAGATCCGCTCTGCTACAATCCTCAAATTCTTCAGGCCGTCTGAAGGAATATGGATCAGTGAAAAAAGAGTAATTTTTCTTGCAGCTACAACGGTAATTTGAATTAAAATTGTGTTCCGTTTCCTGCGTTGATGTGCTTCGAGTTTCAGGAATTGCAGAGGTGCTCGACAAGCTATCAAAATTGGAAATAAACGTCTGTACGGCGTTGTAATTATATTTTTTCATGTTTTCGTCTCTTGAGATTGAGTTCTAAGAAATATTAACTTCAAATAAATTTCAAAATCAAAGAGAACTCAAGAAGCAAGCTGTAACGGAAATCAGTTTTTGATTACATTTTTCACATGCAGTTGATGATAAAAATGCTCTTATACTTTCCAGCATGTTGTATACGTGCGTGCATATGCATGCATATTGTTGCAATGTAGAAAAGTATAAAAAGTCGGAGCTCCTATTGAAACTAGGAAGCTGCAAAACATGATTTCCGCCTTTCTGTAGATGGTTCAGGTCTTCAGAAGGCTTGTTTCTAAATTCTCTCATCATTGGTCGTTCTTTTTATTCTATTCTTTTTTTAGCATCCTTTGACGTATGTAGGGAAATTTCGCTCTATTATTTCATCTACGACTTCATAGATGTATTTGTGCTGTTCTGCTGCAATAATTTTTAATACTTGTTCAGCTTTAGGGGAAACATTCGCTTTTGTATATCTTGGATCTGTAGGCATATATGTCACCATTATAATATTGTACAGTATAATTGTTCTTTTTATAATATAAACTTCCCCATAATCAATTCACTGAGGGTACTGATTGTTTTATTCTTTTTATTATATTAAAATATGTCTTCCTATGAACTTACCAATGTTCTAAAACTTGTATACTGTTATATTACCTCGTAATTGTTACAACACCCTTCCAACGTTACAGTACTCCCAACTGTTAAAAATCCCCTTTATACTGCGAACTGCAAATTATTTTGTAAGCACATGAGAATACATTAATTAATTCTTTTTTATGTTCATGTATATTTAATCATTTTGGCTTGAGAGTTTTAATTTTAAATAACCATTTTTATAAAAATATTTTCTGAAACGTTTCGTTAACGTTTCAATTTCAACCTCACTATCTGCGCTTACTGATGACGAAATTATAAGCAATGTTTTACCGAAACGGCCTATAATTTCGATTAAAAAGTATTCCCATAATGTGTTTATCCTATAATTAAAAAATATCCGTTATTATGCGAATTATTCGAATTGGGATTGCCTTTTTAATTTTGTAATGATGGCTATATATATATCGTTTTCTCTTTAATTTATGAAATAAATCAATTCGAATAATCTTGAAATACTCAATTCAGAAGTTCCCCTCTAATGTGTTCACCTTTTTATATAGTGTAAATGATTAGAAGGCCTTGTCAATACTCAATTTTAGTGCGGCTTCATTGCGATTTAGTTCTCATATGCCAACTTCTTAAACGTCACCCACTACAGAAGTCTTTTTTTAGAAATTGATTTTTTCGAATCATTGTGATGAAAATGTCGAATTGAGAAACGTTATCTTGTGGCGTGCTGGATGCAAAAAATTTGCGATATTTCCGTAAAAATTGTCAAAATAGTTTTTTAGTACTGCAATATCTCACATCTATTAATTCTTTTTTATGTTCCGTGTATTTTAACCCTGTGTGCCGCTTGATGCTGATTCATTCCTTAAATTTCGCGCTAAAACCTGAATATTCTTAAAATAACTTAAAATTCTTGGCACTTATTAAATTTGAGTAAAACCTGGTGAAACTCTCAGTTTAAACATGACAAATCAAATACAAGCGTCTCAAAAGTCCGTCAAAATTTGAATGTCATTTTTAACTAATTGCCTTCTGCTAGTGGTTTATTTGCGAAAATGTCCATATTTTGTCGGTTTTCATCAAAAAACTTAAAAAATGTAAGGTTAACTAAAAATACTTTAAGTGTATTTTAATAATTATGAATAAATTTAAGTGGACTCTTCGAAAACGCCGAGCAGCTTATCTTATCGGCCTGCGAGCCTCTTAAGTATAGACAAATAGCAGCAAAACTAAATATCACAGTACAGACCCTCTGGAACTATAGGCAACATCCAGAGTTTAATCGGAAGGTGGGTCAATTAGCTGCTCGTGAATATAGATTACAAATGGAGACGCGGTTGGTAATTGAATTAAAGAGACTTGGACTTGTTAAATGAAATTTGCTTGACTCTCTTGAGCAAATTCTAAAAACTCTTTTTTCTATACTCTAAAAACTCTAAATATTGATCTTTTTTATACTCAACAAACTCAACATGATTTTCTATGTTTTTTATCTCTAGTGTCTAACGATGTCAATTTTCCGCTAAAAACTCTGTGTAAATTGCATGCTTTTTTTCAATCGCGTTGATGCATGGCGATATCATAAATTTATACTGGACTAAAATGCCGGATTTTGCCGGATTTTATATGCTGCAATAACTGTAAGTTGATACAAGAATTAAGAAACTCTTTTTATACTTCCAAAACTCCCAATGTACTTTTATATGCTCCAAAAACTCCAAAAACCTTTTTTATGCTCGAAGAACTCAAGATACTCTTTTTATATGCTCACCAGAACTCGCCAGTTCCTGGAGCTCTCTTAAAAATATTTAAAATTATAGTAATGGCAGTTATTGCCCTTAGGCTGATATTATCCAGAATTCTTAAATCGTCAATTTTATAACAGTTCACGAGTTACCGTAGGGATCATCAAAGTGTTGGTTATTCATGGCAAAAAATACAGCAGGCTCAAATGGTGCAAATGAAACTCTGGCAGGCAGCGGACAAACTCCGAAACAATATGGGACGCAGCAGAGTATAAACATGTAGTACTCGGTCTCGTTTTCCTGAAATACATCTCGGATGCTTTTGAAGAGATGCACGAAAAACTCTTGTTGGAAATAGAGGAAGGCGCCGACCAGAAGATCCAGAAGAATATCTAGCAGAGAATGTATTCTGGTATCCTCCTGCTGCTTAAACTCTGGAGAGAAGTGCAAAAGCAGCCTAGAAAATTGTAGACGAAGCTATGACTTCAATTGAGCGGGATAATAAGACCCTGAAAGGAGTGCTCCCAAAGAACTATGCAAGGGAAGGACTTGAGAAGGCGAGCGCCTCGGGCGAGTTGATTCACCTTAGGCACAATCGGCCTTGGAGATAAAGAAAGCCGGAGTAAGAACGTGCTTCTGCCTGAGTTTACTCGTCAGTACTTCCTCGGCAGTTTTGCAGACGCAGAGGGCAAGCGTGGCGGTCAGTTCTATACCCCAAGAAGTATAGTCCGAGTTCTAGTTTGATGATTGAGCCTGGATCGCGGCCGAATTTTATGACCCCTGCTGTGGTTCAGGTGGGATGTTTGTCCAGAGCGAGA
>CAVSHT010000015.1:0-62522 GCA_963727895.1 uncultured Methanosarcinaceae archaeon
ACAAAGATAACATGATACATTAACAAAAATTTGCTATGAGTTAGTGTATCGTATTTCATGTTTACAGATAAATATAAGTATCTGTAAGTATATAATAAGTACTATGTTAAAAGCCTTTAAGTTCAGGCTATATCCTACAGCAGAACAGAAAACGTTAACAGAAAAACACCTCGGTAGCTGTAGGTTTGTCTATAACTGGGCTTTAGCAGAGAAGATTAAAACTTACGAACAGACAAATCATTCCATTTCTCAGTTTGACTTAAACAAGAAGATAACTGCACTTAAAGAAGATAAAACGTGGTTAACTGAAGTTAATTCTCAATCGTTGCAGGGAATGACGAGAAACCTTGAATCTGCTTTCACTAAATTCTTTCGAGAAAAGACCGGATTCCCTAATTTCAAATCAAAAAAGAATCCAATCCAATCATTTCCTATACCACAACATTATACTGTAGATTTTAATGCTAATATTATTAAACTTCCTAAAATCGGGAAAGTTAAAGCCGTCATTCATAGGAAGTTTGAAGGTGCACTAAGGGTAGCAACTCTTTCAAAGACGTGTACTGGAAAGTACTTCATATCAATTCTCGTGGAAGACAATACAGAAATTCCAACTAAACACGGATTTACAGCAGATACAACTATAGGTATTGACGTAGGTATAAAGGATTTTGCAGTTCTCTCTAATGGCGAAAAAATAGATAATCCAAAATATCTTAAAACATCTTTACAAACACTCAAAGTACTACAGAAGCAAGTAAGTCGAAAGGTAAAAGGCTCTAACCGCAGAAGGAAAGCCATAATTAGACTTGCAAAGCTCCATGAAAAAGTTACCAATCAACGTAATGATTTCCAGAACAAACTTTCTTTTAAACTTGTTAGCGAAAACCAAGCAATATCTCTGGAAACTCTAAACGTTAAAGGTATGGTAAAGAATCATTGTTTAGCTCAGGCAATTTCAGATGCAGGATGGTCAAGCTTTGTAACAAAGTTAGAGTATAAAACTGAATGGTTTGGAAAAACTATTCTAAGGATTGGAAGATTTGAGCCTTCTTCAAAGATATGTAATTTCTGCGGTTATCATAATGGTGATTTGACCTTGAAAGATAGAGAATGGACTTGTCCAGATTGCAAAACAAATCACGATAGAGATGTCAATGCTGCAATCAATATCAAGAAATTCGCATTACAATCTCAAAATTTGGTAGTAATCTAATTCACCTATGGGACGTAGGGTAGAGCTCGTGGACTTACGAACAATGGTTCGGAGTATGAAACGAGAAGCCACTCAGTCTTTAGCTGAGTGGTAGTTCACTTCAAGCAACCAGTTATATTCTCATGCCAAAAATCCAGTTTTTAGAAACAACCTTAAGAATTCAATTATTGGAAACAACTGCAAGTTACTTTTTGTTATTTTACTTTTTCTGCAATTGAGTGAACTACCACGAGGCTGAAGACCTCGTGGCTTCCTAGTTCATTCCTCTTTCTACTGAAAGCAAGTCCCTAGGCTCTTCCCCACGTTCCGCAGGTGTTGAATAGGTTTCAAACCCCTATTAGGTTTTGATCTATGAGAGCAAATTTCTTAATGTTAATAGCTGCGTTAATGTCTCTATCGTGTTCTGTTTTACACTCAGGACAAGTCCACTCTCTATATTTCAAAGTTAGCTCAGAGTTGTGGAATCCACACACATTGCAAAGCTTTGAAGAAGGCTCAAACCTACCTATTCTTAGAATGGTTTTTCCGTACCATTCAGCTTTATATTCTAATTTTGTTACAAAACTACTCCAAGCAGAATCTCCTATAGCCTGTGCTAAGTGGTGGTTCTTCTGCATACCTTTAACATTCAGAGTTTCCAGAGCTATAGCTTGGTTTTCGCTAATAAGTTTAAAAGAGAGTTTGTTCTGAAAATCGTTTCTCTGGTTTGTTATCTTTTCATGGAGTACAGCAAGTCTTTGCTTTGCTTTTGCTCTATTCTTTGAACCTTTCTGTTTCCTTGAAACTCTTTTCTGAAGGACTTTAAGTCTTTTAAGAGAGTTTTTCAAGTATTTAGGATTCTCAATCTTTTCTCCTGTAGAGAGTACTGCAAAGTCTTTGATACCGACGTCTATACCTATTGTAGTTGATTCTGAGAAAGTTTGATTAACCGGAAGCTCTTCATTATTTTCCACAAGAATACTAATGAAGTACTCTCCTGTGCAGGTCTTAGAAACTGTTGCAGTCTTAAGCTCTCCAGTGAAGTTCCTATGGAGTTTTGCTTTAATCTCTCCTATTTTTGGAAGTCTCACTGCATTAGCTTCAAAATTAACGTTATAGTGTTGTGGTACTAGAAAAGCTTGAACAGGATTCTTTTTAGATTTAAATTTAGGAAAGCCTTTCTTTTCTCTAAAAAACCGAGTGAATGCTGATTCAACTTGTTTTGTCATGCCCTGCAAAGACTGAGAGTTAACGTCAGCTAACCAAGGATTATCTGTTTTTAGAGCAGGCATTAGTTTGTTTAAATCAAATCTTGATATAGATTTTTTAGTTTGTTCATACGTTTTAATTTTCTTGTCAAGTGCCCAGTTGTAGACAAACCTACAGCTACCAATGTGTTGATCTAATTTATTAGATTGTTCTACTGTAGGATATAGTCTAAAACGGTACGCTTTCATCATACATACTATTATATGTTTTACCAACTTATATAGTTTTTAGTAAATATGGAGTATTAACACAAAAATCACAGCAAATATTTGCTAATGTACCATATTATTTTTGTTTGCAAGTATCGAAAAAAGATCTTAGAACCTATTAGTAGTGAGCTCAAGCTCACTATATCAGATATTGAAAAAGAGTCAGATTTTGAAGTATTGGAGATGGAAACAGACAAAGACCATATACACCTGCTTGTGAAAAGTGAGCCAAAAATTTCTATCCGATCTATTGTTAGAAAACTGAAACAGGAAACTACAGTTAGATTATGGGAAAGCCAAGGCAAGTACCCCTGAAAAGATTCTATTGGGGAGAAAAGACATTATGGAGTGATGGATATTTTGCCTCAACAATAGGGAACGTGAGCAAAGAAATAGCTGAAGCATATATTAGGAATCAAGGGTGAAGTTTACGCTTACATTCCCTGGGCTAAAGACCCAGGGGTTTTACGCTTTGTTCTATAAAATATCAGACTATAAACAAAACTTTATATAATATTCACAATAAGAATTCGTAGAAAATCAGGCAGGTCTGAATAAATAGGTCTTAATCGGTAAAGTGAAAAGGAGTAAATTCGATGAAAAAAGGAATTTTTCGTGAAAAACAAAAAAAACTGAATTTTCTAATAATTATTTCAGTTTTAAGCCTGGCTTTATTGACAAGTTCCATTGCATGCGCTAGTGATTCAAATAATTACTCCTCTTCACATACAGGATTAATTCTAAAACCAATAAATGACACCCATATAGGAGAACCAGGATTTTCTAAACTTGAATTAGTACCAGATGAGAATACTGGACCTCTACAAGAAGTAAGCCAATATTTAGATCCCAGATACGCTTTTGGAGGCATCGGGGCAGCACTTCTTATTATTTTGATTTATAGATATATGGCTTCAAAAGAAAAGGAAATGATAGAAAAGCCTTCCAAAAAACTATATCAACCCAGGGAAATAACAGAACTCGAAGAAATAAAAGAAACAGAACTGATAGAAAAGCCTCCCAAAGAACTATATCAACCCAGGGAAATAACAGAGTTCGAAGAAATAAAAGAAAACGAACTGGCAGAAAATCTCCCCAAAGAACAATATCAACCCAGAGAAATAACAGAACTCAAAGAAATAAGTCAGGAAAAATTCGATGCTAAGAAAACCTGGCTCTTCATTTTAGTACCTTCTGCGTTCATAGCTCTAGCCGAGTTTTTGATATTTGCAGGAAAAATGAAATACGCTGTCGGGATACATATTGGAATTTTGATTGTGTTATCCCTTTCCAACACGTTTGTAAAAGATCTTAAAGTCTACAGGGTTTATCAGGCACTAATGCTTCTCCCGATTCTAAGATTGGTAAATCTTTCTATGCCTATATTCTTTACAACTACCCTTTATACATTCGTTTTTGTCTACGCTCCTCTTTTAATTTCCCTGGCGATTATAATAACTCATCAACAATACTCTTATGAGAAAGTAGGGCTTACTTCAAAGCATCTCCCAGGTTATTTGATTCTCAGTATCCCACTGGGTTTTCTGCTTGGGCTTGGAGAATACTCAATCATCCATCCCCAAAACCTGATACCTGATCTTTCCATCATAAACATGCTTAAACTTACTATTATAATGGTCTTTTTCGTGGGCTTAACTGAGGAACTGATATTCAGATCAATCTTACAGATCAGGCTTTCTGAGGCAATAGGTGCAAGAGATGCACTTATAGTTACATGTATTTTATTCGGATTTATGCACTCAGGATATGGAACCTTTCACGAAATGCTCTACACAGGCTTTGTAGCATTTATCATAGGCTCAATTTTTAACAAAACAAAAAGTCTACCATTTGTTGCTATTTTGCACGGCTTAATCAATGTGTTCCTATTTGGAATTTTGCCCTATTATTATCTGAAAGGCGGAATAGGCTTCTGATATTTCATAAAATTAATTCTAAAAACTTTATATGAAGAAGCGTAAAACCGGTTGGTATTTAGCCAAGCGGATATAAGCGTCAATTTCAACCCTGATTCCATATATAGTATTCAGCGGCTTCTTTACTAACATTTTCGATAGTAGACACAAAATATCCATCACTCCATAACGTATTTTCACCCCAATAATATTTTTACAGGTATTCTTTTTGAGTTTTCCATAACCTAATAGTTGATTCTTGTTTCAACCTTCTAACAATTGCAAGAACACTAACTTTAGGTTCGCTCTTAATCACGAAATGGATGTGATCTTTGTCTGTTTCCATCTCTAATATTTCAAAGTCGGATTCTTTTGAAATATCATATATAATTTGTTTAAGCTCTTCGCTGATTGGTTCGAGTATCGTTTTCCGATACTTGCAAACAAAGATAACATGATACATTAACAAAAATTTGCTATGAGTTAGTGTATCGTATTTCATGTTTACAGATAAGTATAAGTATCTGTAAGTATATAATAAGTACTATGTTAAAAGCCTTTAAGTTCAGGCTATATCCTACAGCAGAACAGAAAACGTTAATAGAAAAACACATCGGTAGCTGTAGGTTTGTCTATAACTGGGCTTTAGCAGAGAAGATTAAAACTTACGAACAGACAAATTATTCCATTTCTCAGTTTGACTTAAACAAGAAGATAACTGCACTTAAAGAAGATAAAACGTGGTTAACTGAAGTTAATTCTCAATCGTTGCAGGGAATGACGAGAAACCTTGAATCTGCGTTCACTAAATTCTTTAGAGAAAAGACCGGATTCCCTAATTTCAAATCAAAAAAGAATCCAATCCAATCATTTCCTATACCACAACATTATACTGTAGATTTTGATGCTAATATTATTAAACTTCCTAAAATCGGGAAAGTTAAAGCCGTCATTCATAGGAAGTTTGAAGGTACACTAAGGGTAGCAACTTTTTCAAAAACGTGTACTGGAAAGTACTTCATATCAATTCTCGTGGAAGACAATACAGAAATTCCAACTAAACAAGAATTTACAGCAGATACAACTATAGGTATTGACGTAGGTATAAAGGATTTTGCAGTTCTCTCTAATGGCGAAAAAATAGATAATCCAAAATATCTTAAAACATCTTTACAAACACTCAAAGTACTACAGAAGCAAGTAAGTCGAAAGGTAAAAGGCTCTAACCGCAGAAGGAAAGCCATAATTAGACTTGCAAAGCTCCATGAAAAAGTTACCAATCAACGTAATGATTTCCAGAACAAACTTTCTTTTAAACTCGTTAGCGAAAACCAAGCAATATCTCTGGAAACTCTAAACGTTAAAGGTATGGTAAAGAATCATTGTTTAGCTCAGGCAATTTCAGATGCAGGATGGTCGAGCTTTGTAACAAAGTTAGAGTATAAAACTGAATGGTTTGGAAAAACTATTCTAAGGATTGGAAGATTTGAGCCTTCTTCAAAGATATGTAATTTCTGCGGTTATCATAATGGTGATTTGACCTTGAAAGATAGAGAATGGACTTGTCCAGATTGCAAAACAAATCACGATAGAGATGTCAATGCTGCAATCAATATCAAGAAATTCGCATTACAATCTCAAAATTTGGTAGTAATCTAATTCACCTATGGGACGTAGGGTAGAGCTCGGGGACTTACGAACAATGGTTCGGAGTATGAAACGAGAAGCCACTCAGTCTTTAGCTGAGTGGTAGTTCACAAAAAAGAAAAACAGAAGTAATTATAATAAAAACTGCAATTAAGTAAGGGCATTAACTCTAAAAGCAACAGATAATACAAAGCAGATGAGCAAAGGAAGAATAGCCACATTGAAAGAGTTATTAAGATATCTGTTCCATTTTTCAGATGCTGAAAGAACCTCTTTTAGAGAGAGGAGAACTATAAGTCCAACAACTATTGCCGCCCCATATTGAGGAAGACCAGGGGTCGTGATCATTGTAACTGCGCTCGAAGCAGCAGCACTTGAGATAACAGTACTTGAAACTATACTAGATAATAACATATTAACACCCTACCGATAAAACCTTATTCGATTAATAAAGAAGTATATTTACTGATATTGAAAGACCATTGAAATAATATTACAGTTTTTAAAATAACAATAACTCCATAGTATAAAAAAGTTTTCTTTCAAGTTATAGTTAGTGAACTACCCCTCCTTGCCTGATGGCGAGGAAGGGGCTTCCTTCGAGTATTTACGTCATTTGGGGAAAAGATTCTAAGAACCTTTTCGAAATCGGTAAACCTGTTTGTCGAAGATTTTCAGCAAATTGCTGAAAGCTTGTCCACAAAGCATTTTGTGATAGGAAATTATACATGATATTGATTGCACTATTTTGATCTCTATCAATATAATTACCACAATCACATTCCATATTTTGCATCCACAATGGCATTTCATGGAGTTTTCCACAAACATAACACATTTTGGAAGTATAGCTTTCATCAATTTTTATTACTCTTTTACCTATAAGTTCTGCTTTATAGGTCAAAAATTCGATGAAGCGAGATAAATAACCTTGATTTTGAGTAGATCTATTCATAGCTCTTTTTCGTTTACCTTTGAGTTTTTTGGATTGAGCCATTTTCTTAACTGCAAGTTTTCCAATAACAATAGTATTAGCTTTAGTATTATTTACCATTTTTTTAGCTAATTTGTGTTGGAAATCTTTCAGTTGATTGGATTTTTTTCTTTCCATTTTTCTATAATTGCTATGAAGTTTCAGGTATCTCCTACTCCTTTTAGACCCTTTTTTCTTTCCTATACAATGATCCCTTCGAGATTTGATTTTATCCATTTTTGGTTGCCAGTACTTATCAGGTCTAGGAGATTGTATTTCGTGGATTTTTCCTTTGAGATTAATACAGGTTACTATCTTTGTTACTCCCGCATCAATAGCTTGATACTGATTATTATCAACATATTCAGGAACAGCTATCTCATAGGTTACAAAAATATAGAAATTTCCCTTTCCATGATAGGGATCATCATTATAGATTTCCACTTGTTTGATGTTAGGAAATACCTTAGCAATTTCAAAATCAAGAGGAACATTATTAACATTATGAGAAAAACTAATAACATATTTGTTATATAATGTTCTCCATATTTTGAATCCACTTTGATTATATGGAATAGTTCGGAAATAATTTCTACTACGATAATTTGGAGGTTTTGCAGTCAAATCTCCATTCTTCCTTAGAGCAAAAAAAGACTTATAATTAGCATCAAGTTTTTTCAGGATACCTTGCAGAGTTTTGGAGTAAACTATTTTGTATTCAGGATTCTTTTTCTTGAATTCAGATAGCTTATTTTGTTGATCAATATACTTGATACTTTTTCGATTATTTTTCCATACATCTTTTCTTTCAGCTAAAGCTAAGTTATAAAGAGAACAACATCTATCTGAAAGTTCCCAAAGAACTTCCTGCTGTTCTTCTGTTGGATATATCTTAACTTTAGCTGTTAGATGCAGATTCGTATATAAATAGGGGGTTTGAGAATAAATAGATATTCAGGATTAATAAAGGTTAATTGTAATAAAATTGGATAATATTTTTTTGACTGTGCGAGGCTTCGCTTTCATCCCCCACCTGTCGCTTCGCTCCGAGGAAGGGGACTTCTCGCTGTGCTTCCGCACTCCCAAAGTTAAAATTAGTAAATACACATTCAATTTTTTAGATATATTAACATGTATTTTGAAAATTTGATGTCAATAAGTATACTTATTATAAACTAACGCCAGAAAACTTTTAGAATTTATTGTTCATTACTTTTTTTCTTAGGGTAGCCATATAAAAATTATAAAAAATAACTCCTGCCATCAACAAGGCAAGTCCAATTAAGAAATAAAGAGATGTGATAATATCCCATCTACTAGACCATATAAGAAATCCAATAAGGAAAAGAACTGAAGAACTGACAACTCCTGAAACTTCAACCGGAATTTTCAGAGAACCAATGGTACACTTATTTTGCTTTTCGAGAATTTCTAGACGGAACTCAAGCTCCTTTATATATGCATTTTTTGTATCCTGTTGAGCCTTGAAATCATACAGCTCCATGTATAGTTTTTTGATATTAGGTTGAAGGTCGTTATGAGTAAAATTTGAGAGCTCTAAGATAGCAGCTTGAAGAGAACGAAGACTTTCAGAGAGATTGTAAAAAACCTTGTTAGCACTTTGGACACTATAACCAGTTCCAGCAACTTCAGGGGAGTTATCAGCAGAAATTATAGAAAGATTTGAGGTTTCATCAGAAGGCAAGATTGCATTGAAAGTAAAATTTGAAAAATTTCCTTCTAAAATCGAAGGAACTAAGTCAGAAAGAAAAGAACTTCTGTGAATAGAAGAGTCAGGAATAACCGAGGGAATGTGACAAAAAATTGAAGACCCTGTAGCAATATTTTCGGTATTTCCTTCAAGAAAAAAAACTGAAGAACACCCAGAGAAAACACCATTATTTTGTAATCCAAAGGGAACTTCCATTGAAAGATATCTTTCGACTAACTCGAATCGTTTTTCAAAACTCCTTACGTTCTGATCAAAAATCCCAATCTCTCCTTGGAAATCTCCTAAGTTTTCTGGCTCTACCTGATATAGTTTCTCCAATTAGACCATAACCCATATTGTTGTCTAATAAGAATCAGGCATAACAGTATTTAAAATTTTTTGAATGTTGAGACGAATAACAAAAAAGGAAAAATAGATCCAAAAAAGAAAATAAAGGAAAGTTAAATTAGCCTTATCTCAATTGATTCTCCCTTATCCTGAGCATCCAGAATATTTGATGCAAGATCCGAGTTTGCCCGAAGTTTCACATCTCCATGCCGACTTACGGTTGCACTGAAAAGATACTGATCTTCGATGTATATTTCAACGTCCTTTCCTGAAAGTTCCGGTGCCACAAGAATAAGGTGTTTTTTGTCCTTTTCAATGAAAGGATGAACTGAAGAAACACCAGGCATCTCTTCAAAGCTGGATGTCTTTCGTTTCTCTCTGAGAGCTTTACTTTCAGCTCCGTATTTCCGGCCTTTTTCGATTCTTGGAGATTCAACTTCCAGTTCTCTTACATCAATATGGAGTCCAAGTATATTTTCTATCCTATCAATTACATTTCCACCCTTGCCAATAACTTTTCGTACTTCTTCTTCCCGAACTTTCACGATTGCGCTATCGTCAGAGGTTACTTCTACTTCAACAGGACCAGAGGCATACCTTCCAATGACGTTTCTTATTTCTTCTTCCGCAAGTTTCCAAGCAGGTTTTCTGAGTTCGGTCGGCGCTCCTATTGGCATAACGACAACCTGCTCTCCATAAGTATAGATTTCATACTCTACTTTTCGGGTCTCAAAATCTGCAATAACAATTACGGGTCTTGCAAGATCCTGTTCAGTCATTCCATGAGGAACTTTAACAGTAAATTCAAGCACAAGAACCTTTGCGACTTCTCCTTTATCAATAAAAATAACGGTATCTACCACTTGAGGAATTACGCCAAGTTCAACCCTTCCAATCAGACGTTGAATTGCGTCTACTGCTCTGGTTGCATGAACTACCCCAATCATTCCCACACCTGCAAGCCGCATATCGGCAAAAATGAGGAAATCTCTAGTCTTCCGGACTTCATCATAGATTGTATAATCCGGCCTGACCAGAAGTAAAAGGTCCGCAGTGTTTTCCATTTTACCATTAAGAGGTGAATACTGAGTAATTTCAGGAGGTACCTGAAGGTCTCTTGGAGACTCCATAGTTTTGACCACTTGCCCATGGTCATTAAGGTATCTTGCAACCCCAGCAGCAAAAGTGGATTTCCCAGCTCCTGGAGATCCAGCAATAAGAATACCACGCTGGCTTACAATTCGTTCTTTGAGTTTATCACTCAGTCGATAATGCTCAATATCCACAATTACAGTTGGCCTGACAATTGTAATTTCCATGTCATCGGAAAAAGGTGGGTGAGTAATTGCGATTCTCATATTTCGAATTTGCAGGACGGTAGCTCCACTTGAAGATAATTCTATAAAAGATTCGGCGTCCAGCCTAGCCCTTTCAATTAGTTCTCTTGATATGCTGGACAGTTCCGAAAAAGTAACAGGTTCATCACGAATTTTTACATAGCGTATATCCCCTACAGGCCCTTTCTTGGCCATAGGAGAAACTCCATTTTTTAGATGCACGGACATTGTATCGTCCGTAAAAAAATGTTCTACTTTAAGATGAGTAAACTCTGACTGATCCAGAGTCTTGGGGTGTATGTATTCAACATTAATCCCTTTTGCTTTAGCTATTAGAGACTGAACCCTGTCTTCGCTTACAAATAGCCCACCAACCTCAATAGCCGTCCTTCGGATAAGAGCATCTACTCTACCCTCTTTAGAGAGCTTGATTTCTTCAAGTGTAGGCTGAACCCCGCTGAATTGAAGAAGAATTTCATCCCTTTCTGCCAGCCTGCGTAGTTCCAAAAGTTCTTCAAGCCCTTTAAACCCTATTTCTCTGCCTTTATTTGCCTGGGCTTCAAGTTCCGAGACCACAGCTTCTGGAACAATAATTTCAGTACCCTTGAAATCTCCGCGTTTAATACGAGAAGAAAGCCTCCCGTCAATAATTACACTTGTATCCGGAACGATCCTCCATATCCGCTTGTCTTCAGCCATATAAGGGGGTATAGAGCCAGAAAGTATATAATATAACTCTTCAATTATTCAACATATTAAGTATATAATATAAAATAGTTTTAAATATATAATATAAAATAGTTTAATAAAGGAAAAAAGATAGTACCTTAATATTACGGCAATATTTACTGAGCTCATCACAAAATCTATTTTCATTTTCGATTGTTAGAATAATTCTGGATTACTTCATGGATTTGAAGCTCTATTGATTACTCAAAATTAAAAATCGAAAAAGCAAATTTTGATTTTGGTTATAGCTCACAAATAATTAAATAAGATGAAAACCTGTGCAGAATACTTCAGCATTTTAGGAGCAAATAAAGGCTAATCCCCGCCATTTCAATGGTGGGATACAGCCCGTCATCTCCAACATAATATCGTTAAATTAATACACATTTGTATTCGGTTAAGGAATCTGTTAACGTTACAATGACTACTGCAATAATCTGCACATCTCGATTTACATTTATAGGTTTACAGAAATAGCAACAAAAATAACACATTCCTTATAGATCGTATCTTAACCGAATACAAATGAATTAATACATGCATGGTTACCATATGTATATACTAATATGGCAAGAAAAGAACACTGGATAAGTGCAAGAGGGTGTGTATAACACAAATTGCCATTTCGTATGATCAACAAAATATAGACGAAAAGTCTTAACAGGAAAAATAGCTGAAGACCTGAAAACTCTTCACGAAAAGATAGCAAAAGAAAAAAGTGTAACTCTTGTCACTCAAGAAGTAATGCCGGATCATGTGCATCTTTGGATCATGTGCATCTTTTCATCATCATGCATCCAAAGTTTGCACCTGTTGATATTGTGAAAATATTCAAAGGAATCACTGCAAAGAAACTCTTTGAAATACATCCTGAAATAAGGAGCAGATTATGGAATGGTCATCTATGGAATCCTTCTTATTATGTTGGAACGTGCGGAGATACAACAAAAGAAACTGTAAAAATGTATATTGAAACCCAAAAGGTGAAATGAATGTTGAAAGTGCTTCGGTATAGAATCTATCCTACAAAGGCTCAAAAATTAAATATGAATAATACTCTTGAGCTTTGCAGGTGGACGTATAACGAAACACTTGCACTCCGGAAAAACGCATGGGAATCAGAACAAAAGAAAATAGGTTACTATGATTCTAAGAAAATGATTCCTGAATGGAAGAAAGAAAAGCCTGAATTGAAAACTGTTCATTCACAGGTACTATAGGAAGTAGTCAAGAGAGTAGACCTTGCATTTCAAGCCTTTTTCCGAAGAGTGAAAACAGGAGAAAAAGCAGGTTATCCTAGATTCCGGGGATATGGAAGGTATGACAGTTTCACCCATACTCAGTCAGGTTTTTCTCTTGATTCTGATAGATTAACATTGTCAAAAATAGGTGACATTAAGATCAAATTGCACAGACCAGTAGAAGGAGAAATTAAAAGACTCAATGTTCGTAAGATGCCTATAGGAAAATGGTTCGTTTCTTTTCTTGTTGAAACTGATGCTCCAATTGTATTACAAAATACCGGATTATCTGTAGGTGTAGACGTAGGTGTCAAGAGTTTCTTAACGCTTTCTGATGGTAATTATGTACCTAATCCTAGATTCTTTGTTACAGAAGAAAAGTTTATGGCAAAAGTTCAAAGAAAGCTCTCCAAACTTGAAAAAGGAACACTTGAAAGAGCAAAGGCTTTAAAAGCTGTTCAACGTGTTCACGAAAGAATAGCAAACAAGAGAGAAGATTTTGTACAAAAAGTAAGTCTTGATCTTGTCAGAGCTTACGATTTAATTACTTTTGAAGACTTGAACATCAAAGGAATGATTAAAAACCACAAACTAGCAAAACACATAGTTGATGTTGCATGGAATAAGCTTGTAACTATCACGTCTTACAAGGCAGAATGGGCTGGTAAACGTGTAGAGCTTGTGAATCCATGTAACACATCCCAAATGTGTTCAGGATGCGGTGAAATAGTTAAAAAAGAACTATCAGAGAGAATACACAGTTGTCCTTTCTGTGGTCTTACTCTTGATAGGGATCACAATGCCGCTATTAACATTATGAGATTGGGATTACAATCTCTCCAGAATTCTGGTAGATGCCCGTCACTTCAGTGATGGGAGTAGTCACATGATTAACAACCAGAAAAAAGAAGTACAGAAGTTTACCTATTCTGCAATTCACTAGATGAGCCGATCCCAAAACTCAAAATCGTTTATTTAGATCTTGAATTTGCAATCATTAATTGAGCTTCGGATAATGAAAACAATACTGAAAATTTTATGATTTTGAGAATAAAATTGGTTTTGGGATGGCCTCGATAATAAGGATTGGAAAAAGAAGGAATATTAAGAAACACATACTTTTAAGTTTTTTACGATATTCTGCATAATAAGAACATTGTTTACAATACTAGAAGTAAAGAGTTTATTTTTAAGAGCTAAAGTAAATATAAAAAAAGTGTGAGCAGAATTATTCAGAAACTTTTTATAATCGAAAACCCGATTGACTGCCTTAAATACGAGAATTGGGAGAGACAATTTTGAGTATTAGGATAAATTCTTAAAAACAGTTGGTGATATTTTGGAAATTAATTGTATTGACTGTTTGAAAAAAATAAAACATCGAACGTTTAAAAACACGTTCGAATGGAGCATACTTATTACGTTATTAATAGCTCCAGTAATAATTGGAGCTGTATATATTCGTACATATGGAGTTAACGTTCCTTATTGGGATCAATGGGATACAGTGCCAGTTTTTCTAGAGAAATTATATAACTCAAAATTGACTTTTTTTGACCTGGTGGCACAACATAACGAAAGCCGACCTTTTTTCCCCAATGTAGTTATGATTATATTGGCTATGCTTACCCATTATAACGTCTTATACGAAATGTATTTTATGTACGGATTATATTGCGTTTCATTTGTTATTTTATACTTGATGTATATAAGCGACCACCCTATAAGCAAATCTTCCTGCTTAAAATTCATACCAGTTGCGTGGTTCTTTTTTAATTTGTTTCAAATGAGCAATATGCTTTTTGGTGTCCGAATAGGACAATCCATGGAAATATTTGGATTAATATCTGCATTGTATCTGATGGATAAAAGTAAAAAATTTGATATAAAGTTTTTAGGCGCAATTATAGCAGCAATTGTTTCTACATTTTCTTTTGTAGCTGGAATATCAACATGGGCTGTATGTTTACCGTTGATTTTTTTAAAGAATTCAGAGCAAAAAAGAAAAAAAATAGTATTTTGGTGTCTTAGTGCAATAACAGTAATTGGACTATATCATCATAACTATGAAAAGCCCAGTCAAAGTCCATCTCTTTTATACTCGCTTCAAAATCCTGTAGGTGGAATCCTGGACTTTATTAGCTCACTTGGTTCCCCGATAGTCCAAGATATAGATACTTCTCGAGTAATAGGCATTTTGATGTTAATTCTATTATTTTGTGTAATCTTCTTGAATAGAAAGAGCCTTATGATAAATAAGAATGCAAAATGGTACTCTGTAATGTTATATTCTCTGCTCATTTCTCTAGAGCTCTCTATAGGAAGATCAGGATTTGGAACTGAATCAATGCTGTCACAGAGGTACTATTTACTTACTTATTGGAGTATAATTACACTATATTTAATAGAACTAAACTATTTGAACTTAGAAATTCCAGGCTGTAAAAATAACATAAAACTCCATGAAACCCTAAGTTTACAGAAAAAATCAAACCATAATTATTTGTTAATAGGTATGATATTGACTTTACTATTTATTGGTATCACAGCACATTTAATGGTGGGAATCGAGCAAGGCAAAGAGCTAAAAATTGAAAGAGAAAACATGGTTAACTATCTTGAAAATTATACGGCTCAACCAGATAATAATTTGAAAACTCTATACCCGGATTCGGATGCTGTCCGCCATAGAGCCTCTTTCCTTGAGAGTAAAAACTTATCTGTGTTTTATAACAAAGGATAACGATTAGATTAGGCTGGTATCACATTAACATCAAATACCCATAAGATGGATTAAAATATTAAGAATAATTAAGTTTCTGAGTTTTGTAATGACAAGACTCATCACTAATTATTAATTATTGTTATGGTATACAAGGTTCGTAATTTATATAAATATAGAGTTTCAAGACCAATTGAATATTTGAGGATGAAAATGAGAGCCTTAAAAACTCTAAATTAGAATAAAAAAGATAGACAATTAAAATCAAAGATGTAAAATAGGATTAAATATATAAAAAGAAAGTAAGAAATTAAGGATAAAAGTAAAAATTTCTTTTTTATTTGAATAATTTTGTTAAATATATGATAAAAAATAGAATTAAATTTATAAAAAGAAAGTAAGAAATTAAGGATAAAAGTAAAAATTTCTTTTTTATTTGAATAATTTTGTTAAATATATGATAAAAAATAGAATTAAATTTATAAAAAGAAAGTAAGAAATTAAGGATAAAAGTAAAAATTTCTTTTTTATTTGAATAATTTTGTTAAATATATGATAACCAGTTATATTTATGAGGAATAGGCATATACAAAACCAGGTTTTGGTTAATATCGGTTTCTAATTTATATTTCGTTAATTATTATATTTGCTCGATAATAATACACTAACGATACAATAAAAAATCACTTTTATCGGCAAATGATAAGAAAACGTAATTTAACAATTTGGTAGTCTTCCAAAAAGGTATATGGATTATTGATCCTTAAATCAAGTATATTCGCCAATAAACAGTGAATTTTGGAACCAAGAGAGGTATAATTGTATCGAATCAAGTAAAATGATGGAGACGATATAGATGAGGAAACAAAACTCTAACAAAATAAAAAAGACAATTATTATTTTGTTAGCCGTCTTTTTTGTAGTAGCCATGACAGCTGCATCAGCAAGTGCATGCACTTCAAAAGACAAGGATGGTAAATGTACAAGCAGTCATAAAGAAAAGATAACTAAAGAGAAAATATGTAAAAAAATAGCAACGCCTGTTAAAGAAATTGCTAAACCGACAGTGGTTGCTCAGAAACCCGTCAGTAAAAAGATAGGAAATAACTTGTTAGACTTTTTAGATAATAACTGGTGCGGCAGCGGTTGTGGAACCAGTTGTGACAATGGATGTAATATCTATTGTACCGAATGCTGGTTCAGTAACGATTGAAGCAATTGTTGGTACTGTTAATTGTTGACAAGTCTAGACATAAGCTGTGAATAGTAGAAATAAACCTATTTGTATAATTGCGCATAGATTACAGAAGCAATGAGACTCTCAAAATATATCGAAGTATTTTCCCGATAAGACTTATGCAATAAAAAAGAAAACATGAGTAGTTTTCTACAAAACATTAGGGAAAGAAAATTTAGGGTTTCATGCTTCCGTTTTTCAATTTAACCATGTAAGTACTAATTATAAGAAATAAATAAATGAATAAATAGATAAATAAATAATTCAATATTTCTTAAATTTTAAGGTTTTATATATATCATCAGGTTCAAAAACCTTTTCTCCTACAATTTCTCCTTCAAGATTTCGATAAAAACAGGACCTGTACCCCATATGACAGGCTCCTCCAACTTGTTCCACCAGCAAAAGAAGAGAGTCCATATCACAGTCGATTCTGATATCTTTTACTTTCTGTATATGTCCCGAAGTTTCTCCTTTTTTCCATAATTGTTGCCTACTTCGGCTCCAGAAATGTGCGATTCCGGTCTCTACAGTTTTCTCAAGAGCTTCTCGGTTCATATAGGCGCACATCAGCACCTCCCTGCTAAGTTGGTCCTGAACGACAGCAAGGACCAAACCATTTTCGGATTTCAAGGTATCAAAATCGATCATGGGAGATAAATTGAAAAACAAGTATAAAAAATAGAGGGAAATTAAATAAAAGGTATAGAAAAAAACAGCAGATAACCTGATACTTTTTAAGGTTTGATTCCCAGAACATCCTCAACATACGCTCTGAGAATTTCCGCAACGCTCCATGCCTGAGCAATACAGCCTCCAGGCAAGTAAGGATAATCACCATCAAAGACTTCTGAAATGGTGCCTACACCTGCAGTTTCAAGGTGTACATCAAAACCCTGCAGAAGAGTTCGCATGGTTTCAAGGCTTTCTTTTGAATAATTGTGAACTTTTCGGTAAGCTGTGACATAAGCTCCAAGAAGCCAGGGCCAAGCTGTTCCGTTATGATAAGCTGTATCTCTGGTTACTGTATTCCCATGATAATGTCCTTTATATAATGGATGATCGGTTGAAAGAGTTCTAAGCCCAAAAGGAGTTAAAAGGTCTTTTTCAACTCGATCCACAATTGCTTTTTCTTTCTCAGAGGAAAGCATGGTATAGGGAAGTGATACAGCAAAAATTTGATTTGGGCGGATTGCAGGGTCTTTAACTTCATTTCCGGCTTCATCCTGAGATACGAGGTCAAAAAGACAATTAGTTTCCGGGTTCCAGAAAGTGTCCTCAAAATTGGAAGCAACACCATCTGCAAGCATCTCGTATGATGAAACATTTTTATCTAGAAGAATACCCAGATTTGAGGCAGTTTTCAGGGCATTATACCAGAGAGCATTGATTTCACAGGCTTTACCTGCTCTCGGGGTTACTGCCATATTACCGACTTTAGCATCCATCCAGGTTAGCTGAGACCCCTGTTGAAGAAGATAATCAGAGTCTATTCCGATTCCAAAATCTGTACCCTTATAGTAATTGTCTATTATACTATCTACAGTATCCCAGACATCTGAAACAAAAAAGAAGTCTTTAGTATATGCAAAATATCGACCCACCATATGAATAAACCATAGAGAAGCGTCCACAGTGTTATAAATTGGTTCTCCTCCAAATGCCATAAAAGCATTAGGAATTAGTCCTCTTCTACAAAATTTGGAAAAATTTTTGAGAATGGACTTTGCTTCTTCAAAGCGACGGGGGATTAAAAGCAGGCCAGCCATAGAAATCATGGTATCACGTCCCCAATCAGAAAACCAGTGATATCCTGCAATGACCGTATTTTCACCTGAAGAAGGATTTTTCACTATAAATGGGTCAGTAGCCCTTAGAAGATTGAGAGCAAAGAACTCGGTTAATCTTGAATTAAAGACCAGGAGATTTTGGCGATAGGTTTCCCTTGTATATAGCTCTTCTACCTGTTCGAGTGTTAGAGAAAAAGTATCTTCTGTTGAAGCAACAATAAAAAAATGGGAAGTTCCAGGTTTGAGTTTACTTTCAAAATAACCTGGATTGAAATTGTCTTCCTGGAAATTGAGTCCCCTTTGTTTTTCAGCATCATACTCAAAGTTATAGTACCATTTAGGATCAGGGTGATACTGAAGATTGGATGAAAGTGAAAAAGTGAAGCCGTTAGAACTTTCCAGTTTTACTCCAGCAGGAGATGCTTTTTGAGAGAAAGACAGATCTTCTGAGCGAACAGTTTTATGAAAATCTCTAGAATTTACCAGTGGAAAAATCCTTAGCACAGATCCTTCTCTTCTAGATCTTATATCATAGAGAATGCATGTTATGTTGCTGTTATGAATCGTAAAAACTTTTTTCTTCACGGTAAAAGTGTCTGGACGGTAAATCCAGAGAGGAAAAGGTGTAAGAATAAATTTGGAGAGGTAACTAAAGCCTGAAGGAAAAACAGTGCCTGGATATTTATGGGTTGCAAGCCGATAAACGTCTTTATTAATCGAAATTTCCTCATCAAGAGATGAAAGCAGTACAAATCTTCCAGGAGAGTTTTCTGGAGCTACGACAAGCAGTCCGTGATAGGTCCTTGTGCCTGCTCCTATGACTGTAGATGAGGCATATCCTCCAAGCCCATTTCCTACTATCCACTCTTTTTTAATTCCGTCCTCGTATGTGAGAAAAGAATCTGCTTCAAACCTGATACCACTCATAGATATCTGATTAGGGTTTAATTTTTTAAATATTTGTACCTTTGGAAAAAGCGCTGAGAAAGTATAAAAAATGGAGAAAAGCCAGATTATAGCAAAAGATTCTAATTATTATATTTAAGATGCGGACATAAACTATTTTATTTGTGCAAGATATAAGAAAGTGAGAATTATGAAGCAAGACCTTTTAGAAATCCTTGTTGATATCTTCAAATACTCCGGATACAATGTCACACTATCCAGTCAATGTGACATGTTTGTAGAAAAAAACGGACATAAGGCTTATGTTAGATATGCATCCCAACCAGATTGTGAGGAATTAAAAGCCTTTTATGAAAATATTGGGGACTGCACAGGAATCTATGTAATAACCCAGAAAGGGTCTGAGGAATTAATTGATTATGCAACTGGGCTTGGCATCTATATTTGGGATAGGGATGAACTGGCTCTTCAAATTGGAAGAGCAATTCTTGTAAGTATGGAACAAGTACCAGAGAATTCATGTTCTAAACAACAGATTCCACCAGCAAATAAAAAAATAGATCCGTGTAGGCAACCAGCATTAGAAGTACCTATAAAAAGATGGAAATTAAAGGAAGAGATTAAAGAGGGACCTCACTTTAAAGGAGATATATTGCAGTTTAAGAAACAAAAATCAGAAGTAGAAAAAATATCTATTGAAAACGGATGCTTAACACAGAACTTTCAGGGAAGAAAAAATTTAAGGAATCAAGAGCAGGTTGAAATTCCAGAGACCGAATCTTACGAAATGCTGAATATAATGTCTGTAGAGCCAAGGATATCTAAGGATCAGGCAATTATCATTGCAAAACCCTATATAAGCAGCCCTAAAGATGCAATTTTGAAGTTTGTACCTTTTTGGAGATATAAATATAGCGTTGAAGCAGAAAAACGCTTCAGGTCAAAAGTTCTGAGCATTATTGGAAAAGGAGACGGATTTCTTAATGCTCTGAATAAATCAAAAGAAGAGATGGAAATAAAAGGGTTTGCTGCACCTATAAAGATTCCTGCTGTGCAGTATGAGTTAAAAAGACCGAACATAGATAAAAATCAGGCAGAAAAGATTCTTTTAAGTTTAATTATAGAAGAAAATACACGTGAGTTACGCTTTAATAACACGGAAGGACAGGCAGTTATATACGAACACAAGAGCATAAGCCCAAGACCTGAAGAAATACAACTTGATATTGAGCTTGTGTATATTCCTTTTTGGGAAGTAAAGGGAAAGCGTAATTCTCTGGAAATTAATACTTATAATGCGAAGGTTCTTGAGGAGCCTGTTGATGAAGATGCGGAATTTTTATGAATTGGAATATGAAAAAGTATTAGAAAAAAAATATATAAAATATAAAATATATTAGGATATAATGGCAGAGTAATAGGATTCATTGAAAACGAATCAAAATTCAATCTCCCATATTCCTGGGGAAAATCCATTTTCAGGAAAAAAGTGCAATTTTACGATAAACGTTATATTCGCTCGATGCAAGAGTATATAACGTTTAAAAATTATCTGTGGGCTGTAATTGACGGCATTTTATTAGAACAAAATATATAAACATTTTATAATTATAGAAATTAAAAAAGAGGTGCGTAAATGATCGAAGTAACAGACAGGGCTGCTGCAGAATTGAAAACACTGATTGAACAGGAAGAAAAACCTGAACTTGCTCTCAGAATTTTTGTTGCTGGGGTTGCTTGCAGTGGAGTTCAATATGGATTAGCTTTTGATGATGAATTGAAAGAAGACGATGTGACTATGGAAAGTAACGGGATCAAACTCGTTATGGCAAAAGACATTGAAAGAAGCTTCTCTGAAGGCAGCATTGACTTTGTTGAAGATGAAAATGGACAGGGATTCCTTATCCGCAACCCTACAGCCGGCGGCGGATGTGGTACCTGTGGCGGATGCCATTAAATAAAAGTAAAATCGCGCTGAAGTATTAAACCTTAACCTGAAAAATAAAAGAAAAAAATAAAGGAGAAGTAAATCTATGTTCCCAGGAATGGGAGGCGTCGGAGGTCGGGGAATGAACCCGGCCAAGATGAAGCAGATGATGAAACAGATGGGAATTGATGTTAAAGAGCTAAAGGATGTTCAGGAAGTAGTTATAAAGACTGCAGACTCTGATATCATAATAGAGAATGCAAATGTTACTATCATGAAAGTCCAGGGTTCGGAAACATACCAGATTGTAGGTGACGTTAAAGAAGTCACAAAAGAACTGGAGATCTCAACTGAAGATATAAAGCTCGTAATGGAGCAAACCGGTGTTTCTGAAGAAGAGGCCCGGCAAGCCTTAACGAATTCAAACGGAGACCTGGCAGAAGCCATTGTGGCACTTTCTTCTGCCTGAATCTTTTTTTAATTTTCAACTTTTAGAGATACACTGGAATACTCATGTAGAATACTTCACTTTGAAGTATCAGTATTAAATTTTAGTAGTATTAAATTTTAGTTTAAGAAGTAAATTTGAAGAAGTAAATTTGAAGTTTTTTTTCAGTATTGTAACTTAGGCATATGTAAATTTAGGTTAATAATTCTCTTTTTCGTAAAATCTTGAAATATTGCAGGTAAATAATATTCTGGAAAAAATATCAACTTTTTGATAGATTACTTATTTAAAATTTCAATTAAATTAAAATTAATTAATAGAAGTTACTCTAAACATTTATTGATTTTGAATGTATACCCTGATTTTGATTTCAATATTGACAAACTCATCGGAGATAAGAACAATTGTTTATCCATATGAAAAAGATATTTCTTTAATAAATAATACACTTGGTGTACTATTTAATACTGGCAGGACTGATAGGCTTTTTATTTAGGAACATCATTTTGAATTTTTTGAAATTTAGTTATAAGAAATTCTTAACTCCAAAGGATACAGAGGCACTTGTAGAATACAACAAGTATTTTACAGAAAAGGAACTGGAAAAACTTGATACTCCTTATGTTCAACGAATAGAAAATAATATTGAAGGTAATGTGATCAAAGAATCAACCGATTTTTTAAAGAGTTCAGAGCAAGTCCTTATAATATCAGGGGAAAGCGGAATAGGAAAAACCTTGCAATTGAAATATCCAAAAGAATTAATGAATAAGGGAAACTTGCAGGGAACTGCAAATTCAAAGAGAAGTGCCTATTTGTAAATTTAAGACACTATAAAAATCAAAAAGATATTGAAGACAAGTTAAATGCCGAACTTTCTGAAAAAACGGCACTCATTTTTGATGATTATCAGTATAATATGGGTTTATTCAACGAAATAAGAAATACTGCATTCAAAAAAAATTCAAAACTCATTATTACTACCAGACCGATATTTGTTGAAGCTTTGAAGGAAAGAATAGGAGCAGCTTCAATAAGAGAAATCAAATTGGGAAGAATGGATATAACCGGAATACTGCAAGATATAGAAGATGAAGATTTAAAAGAGAAAATTGAAAGAATATAAGAAGGAAACCCTGCAATAGCTATTCTGGTTCTTGATTACTTAAGAGAATACCCTGATAGAAATGCAAAAGAGATTTTTCAAGATATCATAACAAGTGAAGAATTCTTTGACAAAATCATAAGAGATTTCCAGAAAGAATACGGGGAAGATTTTATAGAATTCCTCGCAGGAGGAGAACTTACTGGTGGAGTCATAGACATTCCACAAAAGTATGAAAAAATAAGGCATTGTTACTTAACTATATCTAGTTCTTTATTTCTTTATTTCATCAATAGAATAACCGAGTACTTTAGCATTTCAAGACTTTTTGTATAACACTTTGTCTTTCTTCTCAATCTTGCTAAAAAATGCCTCAATATGCTGTTATATCCCTCAACTGTAAATGTTTCTGCTTTTGATTGAGTATGAATCTTTTCTGGAAGAAACTCTGCATATGCTCTCCAGTGATCTGTCATCACTTCTCCAATGTCTTTTTTCTTCACTTTTTCCCAGAGTAGTTTTCCAGTTTCCGTTCCTCTGCTACCAAAAGAGCAGTTGATGAACTTTTTCCCAACTCTATCAACAGCAATCTAGATCCAGCAATATTTTTGTTATTACCGATGTAAGTGTGCATTTCATCCAGTTCAACAATAGATATCTCATTTTCGCTTTTTAGGTCCTCTAACTCCTGACCAAATTTCTTTATCCATCTTTGGACAGAAACATGACTTACCCCTAAAACTCTTCCTATTGAACGAAAGCCCAATCCTTCAAGATAGAGTTGTAAAGCCTGTCTTTTTACAGAAGCGGAAAAAGCAGTTGATTTTAGCTCTACTGTATAGTTATATCCACAATCAGAGCATTTGTACCGTTGACGCCCGCCAACTATACCATTATTTTTGTGACTGGAACTATTGCATCTGGGGCAGTTAATGAAGAAATATACTTTCTAATAGTATATAACAATGTTTAATTACCAATGCCAAAAATAATTATCGAAATGGAGAAAAGCGGTCATATTTCCACGCAAGAATCAAAATATCACCTTACTCCCGACATCTTATCTGAATATCTCATTAACCGCGAGTTCTTGACCGGAACAATCCTGAAGCACAGCTTTGAAGAACTTGCCAAAGCAGAAAATGGTGCTTACATTCCAGAAATACTCAACTCTATAATAAAAATCAATGATAACAGGGAAATATACCAGAAAGCCGTAGAAAAACTGATGGAAATCGTTGACAATCTCGAACCCGATATCGAACAAAAGAAAAAAAGGATAAAAACAGGAACAATGGTTTATGACGGATTTGGTAACTTAAACCTTGTTACAGAAAGACTTGGAGAATTCTGGACGAATTATGAAATTCTGGATGACGGAAACGATCTTCTGGATATGGGCATATTCCTTATAGAGATATCAAAACCATGTGAAGCCAGAAAATGCCTAGAAAAAGCTAAAGAGATATTCACAAGAAAGCATGAAAATGTCGGAATTTCTTCTACAAGTGTTAATCTGGGAATCATTCATCAGGATCAGGGCAACTACGAAGAAGCAGTCAAAAAGTATAACCAGTCAATGAAAATTGAAGAAGAGCTGGGAGACAAAAGCGGAATTGCAAGAACACTGCACCAGATTGAAAGAATAGATGAAGAAGAGGGAGAATGTGACAGTGCTCTCAGGAATTATTTAATTTCTTTGTCAATCTTCGAAAAGTTGAATTCACCAGACAAAGAGATTGTCGCAAGATCCATTTAAAGATTAAAAGAAAAAATGGGAGACGAAAAATTTAAAGAAACGGCTTTGCTAATTAACTATAGTTATTTATTATGAGAACCTCTATTTCTTCATTAACTGCCCCAGATGCAATAGTTCCAGTCACAAAAAGAACGGTATAGTTGGTGGGCGTCAACGCTACAAATGCCATGATTGTGGATATAACTATACAGTAGAGCTAAAATCAACTGCTTTTTCCGCCTCTGTTAAAAAACAGGCTTTACAACTCTATCTTGAAGGATTGGGCTTTCGTTCAATAGGAAGAGTTTTAGGGGTAAGTCATGTTTCTGTCCAAAGATGGATAAAGAAATTTGGTCAGGAGTTAGAGGACCTAAAAAGCGAAAATGAGATATCTATTGTTGAACTGGATGAAATGCACACTTACATCGGTAATAACAAAAATATTGCTGGATCTAGATTGCTGTTGATAGAGTTGGGAAAAAGTTCATCAACTGCTCTTTTGGTAGCAGAGGAACGGAAACTGGAAAACTACTCTGGGAAAAAGTGAAGAAAAAAGACATTGGAGAAGTGATGACAGATCACTGGAGAGCATATGCAGAGTTTCTTCCAGAAAAGATTCATACTCAATCAAAAGCAGAAACATTTACAGTTGAGGGATATAACAGCATATTGAGGCATTTTCTAGCAAGATTGAGAAGAAAGACAAAGTGTTATACAAAAAGTCTTGAAATGCTAAAGTACTCGGTTATTCTATTGATGAAATAAAGAAATAAAGAACTAGATATATTTAAGTAACAATGCCAAAGAAACATATCAAGAACTTGAGATTGGTGAGAAAATATTTTGAACTTCATCTAAGTTCAAAACTAATTTTTATTTTGTGAGTTAAGACTTCTTTGAGAATTCAAGTAAGTAAAGAAATAAGAAAAGAATGAAAATATTGAAAATTAAGAGTAAATTACAAAGAAGCAAAACAACAGTAAATGAGCAGAAAACGATATTGAAAAGAAGTAAAAACGAGATAGAGAAATAATAGAGTAATATAGTGAGAATGGCAGCGATCCAGAGTTCCCGAAGACTCGCGTACTTCAGTACAGTAAGGAACGTGGGCAGGCTTATCTACTGTGTTCGGGATGGGTACAGGAGTGACACTGCCGCTATGGCCGCCAGACTCAATATATGAAGGGGATTGCGGAATTGATGAGGAAATGAAGTCATGTATAGATGTGCTGCATAATGGATTTCGCCTGGACTTGATTAGGAAAGGAACGGATGGTTAGTTAACGCGGACTGAACACCTCGTTGCCTTGGTGCTTACATCCCGTTTCTATCAAACCGGTCTTCTACCGGAATCCTTAATGAGGTCTCTTTTTAGGTGAGAGTTCGAGCTTAGATGCATTCAGCTCTTATTCCTTGGCGCGTAGCTGCCCGGCGATGCCTTGTCAGACAACCGGTACACCAGTGGCGCCGCTGCTTGGTTCCTCTCGTACTAAAAGCAGCTTACCCTCAGACCTCGTGCACCTCTAGTAGATAGTAACCGACCTGTCTCACGACGGTCTAAACCCAGCTCACGATCTCCTTTAATAGGCGAACAACCTCACCCTTGGCCGCTGCTGCACGGCCAGGATGGAAAGAACCGACATCGAGGTAGCAAGCTGCCGGGTCGATATGTACTCTTGCCGGCAACGACTCAATTATCCCCGGGGTAACTTTTCTGTCATTTTTGGCCCCCACCAAGGAGGCTCAAAAGTTCGCTAGAACCGACTTTCGTCTCGCCATCCACTGCTATGCTGAATGACGTCAGGCTGACTTATGCTCTTGCACTCTTCAGTGAGTTTCCGACCCACTTGAGTCAACCATTGTGCGCCCTTGATATCTTTTCAAGGGCGTCCCGCCC
The DNA here is from genome assembly GCA_963727895.1 of uncultured Methanosarcinaceae archaeon. Taxonomy (GTDB): domain Archaea; phylum Halobacteriota; class Methanosarcinia; order Methanosarcinales; family Methanosarcinaceae; genus Methanosarcina. The sequence continues at coordinate 26,346 of CAVSHT010000015.1, forward strand.
CAGGCAAACTGCCCACCTATCGGGGTCCTCTTCTCAGAGTTAGGGTCGTAGTTCCAGAAGGGTAGTGTCCCAATTGCGGCTCCACGAATGCTGGCGCACCCGCTTCGATGCCTCCTACCTACTCTGTACATCCAGAACCACAACCCAGCGACAGGCTGCAGTAAAGCTCCACGGGGTCTTCACTTCCCCCTAGAGGTCTCTAGACTGTGCACTAGAATGTAAGCTTCACCGGATTCCAGTTAGGGACAGTAGGGCTCTCATTGATCCATTCATGCAAGTCGCCAATTAAGCGACAAGGTACTACGCTACCTTAAGAGGGTCATAGTTACCCCCGCTGTTTACAGGCCCTTCTTCCCGTTGAACCGGGGTTTCAGGTACCTGCACTGAGCAGGATTCAGAGATTGTACTAGCCTTTACAGGTTTGCAATCTCCTATGTTGGTATTAGACAGTTAGAGCCCCCTGGTCACTGCGACCTGCTGTCTTCACAGCAGGCACTCCTTCTCCCGAAGTTACGGAGCTAATTTGCCGAATTCCCTTAACTGAAGTACTCCGACACGCCTTAGCCTTTTCAGCTAGGGGCACCAGTGTCAGATCTTGGTACGGACATTTAGCGCCTTTTCACGGGTCCCTGGGTGCAGCCGACTTTAGCCATTACAGATTCCCCCGCTTCTCGCCATTACGGCTCTCCACGGGATTCGCTGCTTAGACGGCGCGACGGCGCCGCTCGGCCTGCCCGGAGACGTCAGACTGATTGCTAAATGGTACAGGAATATTAACCTGTTTCCCTTTCGGCGTACTCGAATTACGGTACGTCTTAGGACCGACTAACCCTCGGCTGACGATCATTGCCGAGGAAACCTGGCCCCTTCGGCGGCAGGGATTCTCACCCTGCTTTGCTGCTACTATTACCAGGATTTTCGTTTGCGAACGGTCCACAGGACTTTACAGCCCTGCTTCGATCCGAACGCAACGCCTTCCTACGAGATTACCTTACGGTACTCCGTGGTATCGGTGGTCGACTTGAGCCCCGTCAATTTTCGGGGCCCCAAACCTCGACTGGTGAGCTGTTACGCACTCTTTAAAGGGTAGCTGCTTCTAAGCTAACCTTCCAGCTGTCTGGGGCTTGGGACGCCCTTTAGTGTTAACACTTAGTCGACACTTGGGGACCTTAACCACGGGCTGGGTTGTCTCCCTTACGGACTACAAGCTTACCCCAGCAGTCCGGACTCCGACTTTCTTCGATGACGGTGGGTTTGGAGTTTGACACGCGGGCGAGGAGTTTCCCCCCCGGAATCGCTAATCAGTGCTCTACTCCACCGACGATCTCCAGTCAGGTCATGCTGCGACATGTTTTGGAAGGAACCAGCGGATGCCGGGTTAGATTAGCATTTCACTACGAGACGCAGGTCACACGAATGATTTGCAGATCAATACCGCTTGCGGTCCTCCACGTAGCTTTCGCCACGCTTCAACCTGCCCACGCCTAGATCACCCGGCTTCGGGTCTTACCCCAGTGACTCCACGCACTTGAATACGCCGTGCCTCACCCGTGAGAGTTGCGCACATGTTGCTTTCGCTTCGGCTGCCCAGATAAAAGGTTAGCCATTGCCACTGAGATAAACTCCCTGGCCCGTTCTTCAAAACGTAAGATACAACATTGGCAGTGGCATTCGTACAGCATTCTCGCGAATGTTTCCTTCATGTCAAAGATCCTTTCATGCCGTATCGTTCTATCACTATCAGGTTTCAGGCACTTTGCACCTCCCTTCTCGGGGTACTTTTCAGCGTTCGGTCACCCTACTATTTCACTATCGGTCTCAAGGAGTATTTAGTTTTGGAGGTTGGTGCCCCCCAGATTCCCGCACGATATCCAACGCACGGTACTCAGGGACATGTTCCAGTCTATTGGTTTATACATACGTGACTGTCACACTCTACGGTCTGCCGTTTCAGGCAAGTTCTGTTTAGCCGCCAGACGTTTGAACAGCCCTTCAACACCACATTTCCCTGTGAAGGGATTCGGTTTGAACTGTGCCGTGTTCACTCGCCGTTACTTACGGCATCTCGGTTGATTTCTTTTCCTGCTCCTACTAAGATGTTTCAATTCGGAGCGTTCCCGATCATTACTGATCACTATGGAGAGGTCCCATTCGGAGATCCCGGGTTCATAGGCTCCTTGCGCCTACCCCGGGCTTATCGCAGCTTGGCACGTCCTTCATAAGCTCTTGAGCCGAGCCATCCACCTGATAGTATAATTCCTGTGTATCCTAACCAGGTCCAGTAAGCGTCCAATATACAGCACTTATACATGACTTCATGTACCTGAGTGTCAACACAGGCAATCAGCCCTTCCCCGAAAATTTACTTTCCGGGTGCATTTGATGAGTATGATGAATTGATCATTTGTGATGATCAATTGTTTAATGGGTTGAGGATTTTGTATCGGTTTATCGGCATCTGGGCAGTCGGTTTTTTTGCTTAGGAGGTGATCCAGCCGCAGATTCCCCTACGGCTACCTTGTTACGACTTAACCCCCCTTGCAAAGCACAGGTTCGAACACGACACGACGTTCGTGCCCTCACCCATACCTCACTCGGGTGGTTTGACGGGCGGTGTGTGCAAGGAGCAGGGACGTATTCACCGCGCTATATTGAAACGCGATTACTACGGATTCCAGCTTCACGAGGGCGAGTTACAGCCCTCGATCCGAACTAAGGATGGGTTTGTGAGATTGCCAGCCCTTTTCAGGGGAGGGGCCCATTGTCCCATTCATTGTAGCCCGCGTGTAGCCCGGGAAATTCGGGGCATACTGACCTACCGTAGCCCGCACCTTCCTCCGATTTAACACCGGCGGTCCCCACAGTGTACCCATCATCCCGGAGGATATGCTGGTAACAGTGGGCACGGGTCTCGCTCGTTGCCTGACTTAACAGGATGCTTCACAGTACGAACTGGCGACGGCCATGCACCTCCTCTCAGCGATTCAGGCAAGGTCTTCAGCCTGGCCTACATATTGCTGTCGTCCCCGGTGAGTTGTCCGGCGTTGAGTCCAATTAAACCGCAGGCTCCACCCGTTGTTGTGCTCCCCCGCCAATTCCTTTAAGTTTCAGCCTTGCGGCCGTACTTCCCAGGTGGCTCGCTTCACGGCTTCCCTGCGGCACCAGACACGGTCGCGCCATGCCTGACACCTAGCGAGCATCGTTTACGGCTGGGACTACCCGGGTATCTAATCCGGTTCGTGCCCCCAGCTTTCGTCCCTCACCGTCGAACCCGTTCTGGTAAGACGCCTTCGCCACAGGTGGTCCCACAGGGATTACAAGATTTCACTCCTACCCCTGTAGTACCTCTTACCTCTCCCGGTTCCAAGCCTGGCAGTATCCCCCGAAAGCCTAATAGTTAAGCTATCAGATTTCCCGGAGGACTGACCAAACCGGCTACGGACCCTTTAGACCCAATAATCACGATCACCACTCGGGCCGCCGGTGTTACCGCGGCGGCTGGCACCGGTCTTGCCCGGCCCTTGCTAACAGGTGTATTTTACACACCTGGACAGCCAGCATATGATGCTAGCACTCGGTGTCCCCTTATCACGGTTTCCCGCATTGTAAAGTTTTCGCGCCTGCTGCGCCCCGTAGGGCCTGGATTCATGTCTCAGAATCCATCTCCGGGCTCTTGCTCTCACAACCCGTACCCGTTGTAGGCTAGTAGGTACATTACACCCACTACTACCTGATAGGCCGCAGACCCATCCTTGGGCGGACGAATCCATTTGACGCATAAAGCATTCCAGCATATATGCGGTATCCGGAATTATCCCCAGTTTCCCGGGGTTATACCAGTCCCAAGGGCAGGTTATCCACGTGTTACTGAGCAGTATGCCATGTATTGCTACATATGACTCGCATGGCTTAGACGAACACCGATAGCAGTAACCTCTGGCAGGATCAACCAGAATTGTTAATGTATCGCACACTTCAAATTAAAGGTCTTGGTCGCAGAAACTTGCACTAACAACTATCAATTCAGTTATTATTCGTTTCGCGATGATTGTTGTATGAAAAAACTCTCACCGCCCAGAATTAACCGAACCGACAAAAATCCTCGTCAGACAAGAAAAAACTCTTGTCTCCATTAAAAGATGAAAGAAATTTGTAATTGCTGCATTAATGATGCAGGAAATTATAGTTATGTGTTCATAGTATTTAAGGATATTGGATATAAGTGAGAAAAGGAAGAAACCTTAACTCAAAGACTATGAGAAAAACCGCTCAGCACAAAAAACTCATGCTGACACGAGAATACACATACATCAGTTTTAATATATAAAGCTTATTCTTCAGGAAAATTCTAAAAAAACAAATTAAACATAGATGAAAATCTGTTTTGTAAAATCCCCGAGTTTCACCCTTGAATCTTAAATTCAAGAGCGCTCCACACTTGCTGCGTGTGTGAGACATACAAAGGAACATATGATATAAATATCTGTTGCTTGCCCAGGCACTTAAAAAAATAAGGATAAGAGAAAAATAAAATAAAGCAAAAAAGCATAGCATTAAAATAATAGCAGAAAGTTGAAAGCTGCAGAACAAATAACCTTAAAAATCGAAAAAACGATATATAAGGGATTAAAGGATAAAAGATAAAAGGGAAATAATAAAATAAGCTAGATATAAAGAGGTATCAAACTGGTAGACTTAAAGAAACCAACATCTAAAGCCAAACCCCAGACAGAAGAAACCTTTACAAGAGTGCGCACTCCACGCAGAGAAAATAACGAGATTCTAGCAACTGTTGAGAGTTTGCTGGGCGCAAATCGACTGAGGCTCCGTTGCATGGATGGGGTAGTTCGTATGGGAAGGATTCCAGGTTCAATGAAGAAAAAAACCTGGATTAGAGAAGGAGATGTCGTTATTGTTGTGCCCTGGGAATTCCAGAATGAAAAGGCAGATGTGATCTGGAAATACACAAGGCCACAGGTAGACTGGCTTGAGAGAAAAGGATACCTGAAAGGATAACATGGGAATGGACCAAGACGAAAAAATACGGCGTATTGATAGCGCCAAAGATAAAGCTCGGGCAAGAGATAAAGACTCCGAGCGATTAAAGGTAGAAGAAAACGTATTCGATATACCTACTCTTAAGATTCTTTATACCTTATCTAATAAGGGCATAATAAAGGCAATGGGTGGATCGATCAGTACTGGAAAAGAAGCAAATGTATTCTATGCTGAAGGCTCGGAAAAAGAGCTGGCTATAAAGATATATAGAATTGCCAGCAGCACCTTTAGAGCTATGGATGCTTACATTATGAAGGACCCTCGCTTCACAAACATTAGAAATAATAAAAGAGACATTATTTTTGCATGGACGCGCAAGGAACTTCAGAACCTGAAACGTGCTAAAAGTGCAGGCGTTCGGGTTCCTGAGCCCATGCTTGCCGAAAAGAACATTCTTATCATGGAATTTATGGGAGAAAAACAGGTACCTTATCCGCTCCTTAAAAACATGCATCTTGAAAATGAAGAGGCAAAAAATATTTATGAGACAGTTACTGAATACATGCGTCTCCTCTATAAAAAAGCAAATCTTGTACATGCTGATCTGAGCGAATATAATATCCTGATCGACCCAAATGACCTTACTCCCATATTCATTGATATGGGGCAATCTGTGACTTTGGAGCATCCCAACGCCCGGGAGTTCCTCTACAGGGACGTGCAAAATATACTCAGGTTCTTTAGCCGCTATGGGATAAAGGACAAACCGGAAGAACTATTAAAAAAAATACAGGTGGAATAACATGACCCAGTATGTCAAAATCCCTAAAGAAAGAATCGGAGTAATTATAGGTCCGAAAGGAGAAACAAAAAAGCTTATTGAAGACAAAACTACGTGCCAGCTGGAAATTGACAGCGATAGTGGAAAAATAGATATCACCTGTGAGGAAGACCCATTAAAAGAGTTCAGAGTACTCGAAACCCTCAAAGCAATAGGAAGAGGATTCAATCCTGAAAAAGCTCTCAAACTTCTGGACGATGATATGCTCATGCTTGAAATTATCGACCTTTCAGACATTGCTAATACTCCAAAAGAGCTGCAACGGATAAAGGGTCGAATAATAGGAAGAAATGGAAGAACCAGAGAGCTTGCAGAAACTCTGATAAACGTTAATATTTCAATATATGGAAAAACTGTATCCATACTTGGATATTCAGAGCAAAATACTATAATCCGAACAGCCATAAGAATGCTTCTTGATGGGGCTACCCATGGTGCAGTCTATAAATTCTTGGAAAAAAAACATCAAGAGCTTTTGCAATCTCAAATGGACTCAGTTGACTTTTATTAAGAAAACCAAATCATTAAGAAAAAAGCAAGTTTCCATGGCCTTAGAATCTGATACAATCTCAAGGCACATGATATTATTTCGGAGACTAGCTTTTATTCTCCTTTTTTGCTAAACCATTCAGCTAAACTTTCTCAAAATCATGTTTTTAAGTCGTGAACCTCATCAATATCTTCAAGTTCGTCTTCCTCTTTGGATTTTTTTCCATTTCCTTCGATGAAATTTCCTCGTCCTGGTTTTGCGTTAATTGACTCTTCAATCCAGATCACTTCACCCCTGGAAAGAGTATACTTAGGAAAAATGCCATCCATGCCTTCAAAAGGAGTCCATCCTGCTTTACTATGCAGAAGTTCAGCCTTTATTGGACGAAGCTCGCGAGGATCTGCAATAATTAGATCTGCATCAAACCCTACCTCAAGCCTGCCTTTAGACTGGCGGTCCAATCCAAAGGCTTTTGCAGGGTTCCAGCTTGTAAGCATAATCATTCGTGAAAGCGGCAAAATGTTTTTTCTTACTGCAGCAAGCATAAGAGGCATAAGTGTCTCGACCCCCGGTACTCCAGAAGGAGCAACTCTGATACTTACATCTTTTTCGGATTCCAGATGTGGGGCATGATCTGAAGCCACCATGTCAATAGTGCCATCATTAATTCCATTAATGAGAGCTTTAATACTCTGACCTCCACGGAGAGGAGGATTCATTTTTCCAAAAGATCTGAGTTTTTCCCAATCTCGTGTAGAAAGAAAAAGGTGATGAGGAGTGACTTCACAGGTAAAAAAAGGTTCCTTATTTTCCCTTTTTGCAAGATATTTTTCCTTTCTTATGATACCTGTAGCTTCAAGCGTACTAATATGGCAAAGATGAGCCCTAACTTTCATTTTGGAAACAAGTTCCAGGGCTTTTAGAACAGCAGATGCCTCACAAGCATTGGGACGTACTCTTGAATGAGACTCATAGGAAATATCTTCTTTTAACAGTTTTTCTAGCTCAAGACGCATTTTCTCGTCTTCGGCATGAATGGTAGCAATTGCACCAAGACGTTTGATTTCAGCCAATGCTTCTTCAAAGGATTCCTCATTGATATTCAGCCCACCTGTGGACTCTGCCATGAAGATCTCTCCAAAAGCAGTAACACCAAGATTCCAGAGTTCTTCTAATTTCTCGAGATTTCCTGTTACCCCACCATTAATTCCAAAATCAACAATAGATTTCCCCCTGGCGAGTTTAAGTTTTTGTTCGAAAGTCCGCCTGTCTGTAGTAGGAGGCACTGTATTAGGCTGGTCGATTACAGTAGTAATTCCTCCGGCAGCTGCCGCACACGAGCCCGTATACCAGTTTTCCTTTGAGGTCATACCGGGTTCTCTGAAATGAACATGTACATCGATTCCAGCAGGCAGGGTAAGAGCTCCTTCTGCATCAATTATCATATCCGAGCTTGAGACTCTGAGATCTTTGCCTATCTTAGTAACTTTACTATTATCAATAATGATCTCCGCAGGCTGAAGCGAATTATTATAATAAATCCGTGTATTTTTGATCAAAATATCAGGCATGGGCGTCTATATGCTTATAAATGTACTTAAAACATGTACATAAAAGAGAATAGGAAATAGACAGAAGAAAAAGTCAAAAACTATCTTAAAAATCAACAAAGTAAAAATCCTTTAAGGAAATATGAAAAAATGACTAAAAACATGAATTAAAAATAAATAGGCACCTGTGAGAGACAAATAGACGTTTATGAGAAATAAATAGACATAGAAAGAAAAAAATGAAGATTCAAACTCGATAAAATGAGAAAAATGAAAATCTGAATGAGAAGAGAAAAACTAAAATTCCTTTCAATTCAGTTTGACTCTCTCAGCGGTAGAAAGATAAACTACACTTTCACAGATGTTGCAACAATGGTCTGCAATTCTTTCCAGGTAGCGGATCAAGAAAAGCAAATATGTAGCTTTGGAAATAATACTGGTATCTTTTGCCATCATTTCTATTAGCTCTACCCAGACTGCGTAAAAGAGTTTATCTACTTCTTCATCCTTTTCTGCTACTTCTCTTGCAAGCTTAACGTCCTGAGACTCAAAAGCCCTTAGAGAATTTTCAAGCATAAAATAGGCAATATCTGCCATTTTTTTCGTATCAATAAGAGGTTTCACATGCTCTCCTTCGATTCTTTCGGGTATCTTGGCAATATTCATTGATAACCCCAAAATTCTTCGTAGATCTGATGTGATTTTGAGTGCAGATATGACAAGCCGGAGATCACTGGCCATAGGCTGTTGAAGTGCAAGAAGATCAAAAATAGAAGTTTCAATTCCTTCTTCAAGTTTATCTACTTCTGCCTCAAAAGCAAGAGTTTTTACAGCAAGGTTGACATCAAGATCTAGAACTGCATTCATTGAATCCTTGAAAGCCAACTCAACGGTTTCTCCAAGAGAAAAAACGGATTCCTTGAGCAGATCCAGCTGCTTTACATATTGTTCTCGAGTCATTCAATCACCCAAACCTGCCTGTAATATAATCCTCAGTCCTCTTTTCCCTTGGATTTTGAAAAATCTGTCTGGTCTGCCCAAACTCAATAAGTTCCCCCATAAGGAAAAAAGCGGTGTAATCTGAAATCCTCGCTGCCTGCTGCATATTATGAGTTACAATTACTATCGTATAATCTTTTTTAAGACTCATAATTAGATCTTCAATCCTTAAGGTAGAAATAGGATCAAGAGCACTTGTAGGCTCATCGAAAAGAATTGTTTTTGGTTTTACTGCCAGAGTTCTGGCAATGCAAAGCCTCTGTTGTTGTCCCCCACTTAAAGAGAGAGCAGGAGACTTAAGTCTGTCTGAAATTTCGTCCCAGATCGCACCAGAGTGGAGGGCTTGCTCAACAATTTCATCAAGATCTTTTTTGTTTACACCATGTATGCGCGGGCCGTATGCAACATTATCATAAATAGACATAGGAAAAGGATTGGGTTTCTGAAAAACCATCCCAACTTTTTTGCGAAGATCTACAACATCCACATCTGGCGCGTAAATATTCTTTTCTTCTATCGTAACTTTACCTTTGATCCTGCAGTTCTTAATAAGATCATTCATTCTGTTTAAGCAACGGAGAAAAGTGGATTTGCCACAGCCTGAAGGGCCTATAAGGGCAGTTATGCTGTTTTTGGGGATTTGCATAGAAATATTTTTAAGCGCCTGTTTTTCCCCATACCACAGATTAAGGTTTTCTACTTTAATTTGGGGTTGAGATACGTTTTGAACATCCTCAGTCATTTAGGAACCTCATTATCACATAAACGAGTTAGGTTAGCAAAATTTTAGTCAAACTTTCAATTTATTTCTGTAATGCCTGCGAATCAGAACAGCTACAAAATTCAAAATTAAAACAATAAATAGCAGAACCAGAGCTGTTCCATACTGAATAGGCCTGGTTTTTTCAATATTTGTCCCAGACGTTGCAAGCACAAAAAGATGGTAAGGAAGCGCCATAAACTGAGAAGAGAGCGAATCTGGAATCCTTGGCAAATAGTAAGCAACCCCTGTAAAAAGAATAGGAGCTGTTTCTCCTGCAACTCTCCCTATGCTCAGAACTGAGCCTGTAGCAATTCCCGGTATAGCTGCAGGCAGTACTACATGCCTTATCGTCTGCCATTTACCGGCACCAAGTGCAAGAGATGAGTCTCGGTACTCTTTTGGAACTGCAATCAGTGCTTCTTCAGTAGAGCGAATAATCACGGGAATAATTAGTAACGCAAGTGTAAGGGATGCAGAAAGTATGGAAGAACCAAAATCAAAGTACTTTACAAACAAAGCTAGCCCAAAAAGTCCAAAAACTACCGACGGAATTCCTGCTAGATTATTGACCGCCATCTCTATAAGCCAGGTGGTCCGGCTCTCTTCGGCATATTCATTCAGGTAAATAGCAGCCATAACTCCCATTGGAAGAGCTACAGCCATGGATCCTATGATTAGAGCTATAGTGCCTATAATTGCTGGATAGATTCCACCTTCAGTCATCATGAATCTGGGCATTTCAGTAAGAAACCCAATGTTAATTACACTATACCCATTGTAAATAATATAACCAAGGATAACCAGTACAAATCCCACTACTGTCAAAGTTGAAAGACCAAGCAGTGCAAAGGCGATTTTTTCACATGTCTTTGCACTAAATCCCATACTCAGCCCCCCCTGAACCTTAGTAACGTTATGATCAGTTTCTTTTGCTTTTGCATTTAGCTCCATGCTCAATCCACCTTGAATCTGTATCGTTTTTTAATTGAATCAGCAATCAGGTTAATCAGGAAAGTTACGATGAAAAGTACAGACCCAACAGCAAAGAGAGCATGGAAATGAGCACTTCCCTGAGGGACTTCTCCCATTTCAAGTGCAATTGTAGCAGTCATTGTCCTTACAGAAGCGAAAAACCCTCCTGGAAAAGAAGGAATTATTGCAGTATTTCCAGTTACCATCATAAGGGTCATAGTCTCCCCTATAGCTCTTCCTACGCCAAGCATCACAGCCGCTGAGATTCCTGATAATGCTGCAGGAACTACGACTCTATATATGGTCTGCCATTTTGTAGCTCCAAGAGCCAGGGAGCCGTGTTCAAGAGTGCTGGGAACAGAGCTAATAGCATCCTCTGAGATAGTAATAATCGTAGGGAGTGCCATAATTCCCAACATAATAGAACCTGCAAGAGCAGTTTGACCGGTTGGCAAGTTAAAGCTATGCTGTATAATTGGAACCAGTACAACAAGCCCGAAGAACCCAAACACAACAGAAGGAATTCCTGCCAGGATCTCAATAAATGGCTTCAGGAAATCTGCAACCTTTGGGTCAGCAATTTTAGAAATATAGATGGCAGAAGCAATTCCTATAGGTACAGCAAAAAGAATAGCTCCGAAAGTAACAATAAGAGACCCCAAGAACAGAGGTAACAAACCGAACTGCCTGTTTACAGATTCTGGATACCAGAACTTTCCTGTAAGAAAGTCCATTAGAGACGTATCTTTAAAAAGAAGTAAACTGTCTCTAAACAAAAAAAGACATATAAGGAAGAGAATAATGACCGTAAGGATACTGACTGTAAACAGAGCCCATTCGATCGTTTTTTCCTTATAATTTCTGTTTAACATTTTGTCCCCTTAAAGATTTTTGGCGGCTATTACTTCTTTAGTGGGATATATCCAATTTTACTTACAACTTTTTGCCCTTGATCACTCAAGATAAAGTTGATGAATTCTTTTGTGAGGCCTGAAGGTTCTCCATTGGTGTACATGTAGAGAGCCCTCGAAAGTGGGTATGTACCATCAAGGATGGTCTGAGGAGTCGGAGATACAGACCCATTCCCTTTGTCTAGACTTAAGGCCTTTGTACTGTTATCAAGGTACGCAAAGCCTATGTATCCAATTGCATTAGTGTTCTGAGAAACTTCAGAAACTATTCCTCCTGTAGCAGACTGGGCAAGGGCATCGGGTCGGTAATTATCCTTGTTCATAGCAAGTTCCTGGAAATCTTTGTAAGTTCCTGAACTGCTGTCTCTTGAAACTACTGTAATTGGACTATCTTGACCACCAACTTCCTTCCAGTTGCTGATAGTTCCGTTGTAGATACCGCGTAATTGGGCAAAGGTAAGATTAGAGACAGGGTTTTTGGGATTTACAACCACTGTAATCCCATCATGAGCAATAGTAGTCGCAACAGGATTGATCCCATTCTGTTTTGCATTTTGGGTTTCATTATCAGTGATTTCTCGAGATGCATCAGCAATGTCTACTTCCCCATCAATGAGAGCTGCAAGCCCAACACCGGACCCTCCTCCAGCAACTGATATACTTTTTCCGGAATTCTGATTCATAAATTCCTCAGCTTCAGCTTGTGCTAGAGGTAAAATTGTATCAGAACCTTTCACTGAAATACTTCCAGATCCAGAAGGATTAGCATTTTCAGAAACATTAGCATTTGAAGAGACACTGGCATTTTCTGTAGAAGAAGATACATCACTATTTTTAGTTCCTGTACATCCTATTCCCAGAAACACAAGTCCAATCATTAATAATATGAGAATTGTATATCTCAACTTAATTTTCATATATACAGACACTCCTCTAGATAATAGATCAAAGTTACACTCGTCGAAGTTATTTTCAGTTATGCACAATAAGTGAGAAATATATAAAGATTCGCGTTATATAATATAGAGAAGAATATACCAGAAAGTAAGAATATATAAAAACATAGAATAGATAGATATTGAAAAAAGAATATAGATTATGAAGGAAATAGTATTTAGAAAAAAGTATAAGGGCATTGGTAATTAAACATTGTTATATGCTATTAGAAAGTATATTTCTTCATGAACTGCCCCAGATGTAATAGTTCCAGTCACAAAAATAATGGTATAGTTGGTGGTTGTCAACGGTACAAATGCTCTGATTGTGGATATAACTATATAGTAGAGCTAAAATCAACTGATTTTTCCGCTTCTGTAAAAAGACAGGCTTTACAACTCTATCTTGAAGGATTGGGCTTTCGTTCAATAGGAAGAGTTTTAGGGGTGAGTCATGTTTCTGTCCAAAGATGGATCAAGAAATTTGGTCAGGAGTGAGAGAACCTAAAAAGTGAAAGTGAGATATCTATTGTTGAAATGGATGAAATGCACACTTACATCGGTAACAAAAAAAATATTGCTGGATCTGGATTGCTGTTGATAGAGTTGGGAAAAAGTTCATCAACTGCTCTTTTGGCATCAGAGGAACGGAAACTGGAAAACGACTATGGAAAAATTGAAGAAAAAATAGATCGGAGAAGTGATGACCGATCACTGGAGAGCATATGCAGAGTTTATTCCAGAAAAGATCCATACTCAATCAAAAGCAGAAACGTATACTGTTGAAGGATATAACAGCATATTGAGGCACTTTCTGGCAAGGTTGAGAAGAAAGACAAAGTGTTATACGAAGAGTCTTGAAATGCTAAAGTACTCGGTTATTCTATTGATGAAATAAAGAAATAAAGAACTAGATATATTCAGTTAACAATGTCAGTATAAGAAATCAATAGCAGATAAAAAGTTACTAAAACCTAGAACAAAAGAGATAGAAATTCAAACAAATTTATAAATAGATAAGGAATAAACAAATACTCAAAAGAGACAGAAACTCAAAACAGAAAAATGCAGGCTCAGAAATCAAAGAGTGAACTCTGCTCTGCATGTCCATTTTCCTTACATAAATCCTGTTCCTGAATCTTTTTTTTATCCTCTTTTTCGGAAAGAGACTTTTGCTGCTTCTTTACTTCAGGTTTTTTAACTTCAAAATCAAATAGTCCTTTTTGCTTGGAATCAAAGTCAAGAGAAGAGGTCTTAACCCCAAAAACTTCCAGAATACGCTCCACAGGAGGCAGAATCTGCTTTTTAATATAGTAATCGACATCAATTGGAATATTTTGTTCCCTGACGTAATCCGGATCTTCAGCCCGATCGACAAAAAGACCTTTTCCTGCAGTAATAACAAAAGGTATCCTTGTTCCTATAGAAGGCACTACACCAGTTCGTTTTTTTAGATTTTCCACAACTGTAAGGTGAGGCTGCTTGTTTTTATAACTCTCTGTCTTCTTTGTAAGGGTGCGCGTGAGAATTAAACTTTCAATAATGTCGGAATCTTTTTTTGGGTCAAGGTTCCTAACCTTACTAACGATATCACGAACATACTCCACAGCCTGGTCAACATCACCTTTTATAAGCACAAGCTCTAGCACCCTATTGAGAGTTACAGAAGTTAGTTCGCACCAGTCCCTTCGGATAGTCTCCATACCTTTAACCTTAATTTTATTTTCCCAGCCCGAATTTTTGGGCTCAAAAAGCCAGAGAGCATAACGTTTTTTTGCAATAAGAAGAGCACGTTTAGCGATAGATTCAAATTCAAGTTCCATTGGATCAGGCAAGGAAGCAGAAACGATATTTGAAAGCCTGTTACCTATAAGACTAATATCCTCAAGAGACAGATCTCCTTTGGACATACAATGAACAAAGACACTATCTGTATCGCCATAGGCAACCGACAGTTCAATTATTCTGTCTGAAGAAGAAATTTCTCCGGCTTCATTAAGGAGAAAAGCCGTTTTATTCCGGAGAACGATTTTTCCAATAGTACTGTTGATAATTTCTCTAGTATTGAGAATATTGCTTCGTCCAAAACTTGTTACCGCATTGGCAAGAGTCAGGCTGTAAAGCCTTGCCCGAGCATATCCGGAATAACCATAAAAGCTATTCAACAGGATTTTCAGAGCAAGCTGAGTAGCATCAAGTACTCTATATTCATTTTCATCTGAAGATCCTCTCATCCTCTTTTTTGTCTGTGTCCTCTTATTAAGCAGATCTTCAAGGATAGAGGGTACAATTCCTTTATAAACGTCAGGAGACACAAACTCTCCTCCCGACGGAGGTCTGATAGTCATATTCTCAGGCCTATCACCTGTAACTACTGTAGTATAACAAAGGTTGTGTGCCATCATTATAGTTGGGTAAAGAGACTTGTAGTCAAGGATAAGCACATTTTCCAAAAGCCCTTTCTGAGGTTCCAGAACTTCTCCTCCTTTGAGGTCGGAGCTCATTTCATACCTCTCAGCCGAAACGCCGTCATTAGGTTTTGGAAGGAGAACTCTATCGTGAAGCCCAAACTCTCTTAGAAGAAGCGTTTCAACCATAGAAGTCTGGCCTCCATCAACGACTTCTTGAAGCAGGCTTCCGCTTACCCGGGCAAGAGCGACATATTTATCAAGTAGTCTCAAATTAAGGATAAGTTCTAGAGCTAGCTCTGCATCCCTTCGTGAGTAATCAACGAATTTTTTGAATTTTTCTCCTGTATCGAGCCAGTATTCTTCCATTTCAAGAGGAGGCACATCCAGCTTTTCCCTGCTGAGGAGTTCCTTTGAAACTGCACGCAGAGTATACTGCTTGAGACTGAAAGCCCTTCTTACAAGAGGAAGAGCGTCTACAACCACCCGGCCTTTCATTTCAGTGCGGGTAATGAGTCCGAATTTTCTGTAACCTATTTTGCCGCCATCCCTACCGACAACAGGGTTTACTGATTTCCCTTCCGCAACCAGAGTTTTGACTCTGTCCGTTATGTAAGGAATATCAAAATCCTGGTGATTATATCCAATTACAATGTCAGGGTCATAATCGCAGAAGATCTCGAAAAAACGATTTAGCATTTCGGTTTCGTTCTTAAAGGAAAAAACATCAGAATTCAGACCTTCTACAGGTTTTGCCAGAAGCACAAGAGTTTTATGCCCTTTATACTCTGGCTCGAAGGAGAAACTGATCATGATTATAGGAGAAACATCAGGAGATGGCATTCCCCCATCGAAAGGCAGGCACTCTATGTCAAAAGAGAGATACTTCAATGGAGCAAGGGAGAGATTTTCAACTTTATTGAATCTGGACGCAAGGATTGAAGCATCACATGTAAAATTCTCGCAGCGAGAACTACCTGAATTACTTGCCTGACTATATCTTGCAGGATCAACGGGTTCACTTTCTGTAGATACCCAGACCATACCTCCAAGATCGTTGTCAATTAAAAAACGATTGCGGAAGAGGATATCAGTTTCATAGATTTCCCATTTGCTTTCTGCCCTCATCACTTCCTGGAGTTTCAAAATCTCGTCCCTGATCTCAGGAACCTCTCTTGGCAGGTGGGTAGTAACCCTTAGCATCTTTGTTTTTGTTTTCTGATACCCAATAGGCTCAAATTTTTCTACGATTTCTACTTTTTTAACTTGTTCAAAAGTATCTTTTATAAGCCTGGATACGGCATGAAGATCTCCAGAAGCCTTAAGATAAAAGTAAGGCTCAAAATCGGGAACAAAACAGCAAACACTTTTCCCGTCCGCTCCCCTTCCAAAGAGGCGGATTATGGGGTTGTTATTAATTACGTCATAATCTGCATCCAAAATCTGGAAATCCATAGGCATGGTTTAGGTTTTTAGATAGACATATAACTTTTGTTGTATGCTGGAAAAAAGCAGTACAGAAATAAAGAAAAAAAGAAGTTCAAAATATGAAAGAGAGAAGAATTTTGGAAAAAGAAATTAAATCTTATTTATTTGCTTTTTGAAAAGAGTTTAGTTGGAGTTCACAAAAATCAATTATTATAGGATCTCTGAGTTCTTTACCTATAAGAAGAGACATTTTGAGAAACTCAATCGCTTTCGTTAGATCAACAAATTGCAGATAAATAATGCCAAGATTGAAAAGCCAACTAGCTTCCCCATGTCGATCACTTACTTCACGTGAAATTAAAAGAGCCTGTTCATAATATTCAATAGCTTTCTTGATTTCACCAAGACGATAGTAAGAGTTACCAAGGTTATTCAAGATGACTTCCTTCTCCGCGTCGGTCACCAATTTCACGTGAAATTAAAAGAGCCTGCTCATAACATTCAATAGCTTTAGCAATTTCACCAAGATCATGTATAGATATTACCGAGGTCGCCAAGGTAAGTTTCTTCTCCACGCCTATCACCAATTTCTCGTGAAATTAAAAGAGCCTGTTCATAAAATTTTATTGCTTTAGTAACCTCACCTAGATAGAAGTAGGAACTACCAAGGTTGCTAAGGAGCCCACCCTCATTGCGCCGATCACCAATTTCTCGCGAAACTACAAGAGCCTGCTCATAATAGTCAATAGCTTTAGTAACTTCACCGAGATGCAGGTAGGAACTACCAAGGTTGCCAAGAAGTACTCTCATCGCTGTGTTGATCATCGACTTCATGTGAAATAAAAAGAGCACGCTCATAATATTCAATTGCTTGTCTTCACTTCGCCAACGTCACTAGCAGGCATTCCCAAGTTTTCCAAGGACTTCGCATTCTCTACGCCGATCCCCTATCTGCCGGGAAATTTTAAGAGATTCTTGAAAATAGGTTATCGCTTCTTTAGGATAGCCTCTGAGCAATTTAATCATTCCAAGCTTGTAATTCCAGTAAGCAAACTTTTGAGAATCAGTTGTTCCTTTTTCGTGATATTCTTTCAATAGGCGAGAGTAATACTCCCACCTATCTTCAAGTTCCTTTTTGCTTAAGGATTCAAGCTCCGTGTCACCAAAATCAATAGCTGCTCTTACAACTTCTTCTTTTTTCATGTCAAATTCAAGAACGGTGGTACGCCACGAAAAAAAATCCGGAGCTTCCTTGAGAAGTTTTTGAAAAGAAAGACTATTAATCCAAATTATTACAGGATTTTCAATAGTCAGAAAGCGCTCTCGCATCATATTTAAAAGTAGAAGCGCTTCAGATTTTCCCTCACTGGTCTTTTTCTCTATTGCTTTATCCAACCCGAAAACGAAGAATGCTACTTTTCTATTTTCTTTCATATTTAGAGCATATAATTCCGATGCTTTCGCCTCGTTTAGCAACTTAAAAAGATCAAGAGAAGACTTACTCATGTTGATATCATAAATAAAAAGTTCGCCTTCCAACCTTCTAATAGTCTCCGTATAGAGCGCATTGCAGAGAACTGGTTCGTTGCAACGCACAAATACAATTGTAAGGTCTTCTGAGATACGTAGGAGAGTGACTAGTTTATCCAGTTTGTAAAGTTGTTCAGGTTCAAGCTCCACATTCACACCTCTTTTGAAGGCCTACAACATTGATTTCATTTATTTCGTGTAATGCAAATTTGGATAAAAAATTTGGATAATACAAAATCCAATTTACCTTCCCATCAGAGGATAAATTAACAAAAATAGAATTAATCGCTGCTTGCATCCTGCTGTAGCAAATGTTTTTCTTCAAGAATGGTACGGACAATAGGACGCAGGTCACACCAGCTTCTCCCGTTTGTATATTCCAGGACGCTCAAATTGTGAAGCAGGCCTACAAGATCTCGATCCCTTTTTATATTTTTGGAACGGGAAACTTCACGAAGAACTTCATAGTCTTCATCGCTGAGCTGAGCCTGATAGGTATTTTTGAGATCATTTACCACTTCTTCTGCAACAGCCTTATCAATAACCGTTTTTCCTCTCGTAAGGGCAGTGACAGCCGAATCTCGAATAATTCTGATGTAGTCCCTCAGAACTCCCCCACTCATATCAATGATATATTCAAGGGCTTCAAGTTCAAAAAGGTTAGAATTCACCCTTTTTGCGACGATCTCTTTCATGAGCGTACGCTCTTTTGATTCCCGATTCACACTACCATCTGGTTCATGAACTTTGATATTGGGATACATGATATCGTCGCTGAAATTCATACGGATCTGTGTAAATCTATCCGAACTTTTCAATGAGATCGGAAAGGTATATATGATCTTGCACATTGGCTGAGATAGCTGTGTACCATGATTCCCAAATAAATCCAGGGCTTTATTAGGATCAGATTTTTACAGATTATCAATAATTACAAGCACTTGCTTTCCGGTATATTCAATTTCAATAACAATATCATTGATGATGCTGATTAATTCTGAAACTCGAGGACCGATTTCTTTTCGAATTTCTTTTCGGGTCTCCGTTTCGTTTTTCATCCATGTGAAAATATTGATAAGAGCAGGTAAGCCAACTCCAAAACCAAGACCAGCCTTTTTACTGGAAATTAGATTTTCAGTTATTGTCTGGCCCCATTTATTTGCTCGCTCAACTAAATCGCTTCTGAGAAATATTTTATTTACCTTAGAGCTTTCAATCAGTTGTGCGAGAATAGAAAGAAGTACATCAGTATAATTGATATCATTCAGATATTGATATCATTCAGATCCAGTAAGTCCAGAACATTATAGTTTACAACGAAAAACTTATCATTTAAATGTGAAACAAGCCGATTTAAAGCAGTTGATTTTCCTGAACCCCTGTGACCAGTGAACAGGACTTTAATGGGTTCTCCGGTCTCCAGTCCCAGCTCCAAGCGTGTCTTAAGCTTTGAAATCCATGTCTCGTTTTCCCCAATCTCAACATAGTATTTCTTCAATCTCAACATAGTATTTCTTCAGTTCCTCGTCAAAAAGCGCCTTATCGAGGTTAAACAAGTGATAAACAGATTTCAGATCATCAGTCATTACCGAGACTTCCTGTAAAATGCTTAATTTGGGTTCTGTAAATAATCATTATTAGGAGTAATATTATAAGTATATGTACGTTTCCGGAACTGAAAGTAAAAGATGAATCAACTATAGAAAGACATAGTATTGAGATAAGGAAGATAAAAAAAGTAAAGATTGACAGCTATAACCCTATGATTTAAGATATTGGAAACTTCCATTGACAAGTTTCTTCAAGTCAAAAAGCTGCCTGAAGAAAACGAAAGTTCAAAAGGAGCCGAAGATCGAACAGCTTCAACTATTGGATCTGCCTTTAGATCCTCAAGTGCAATATATCTGGCTCCGAGTGCACTGGAAATTTCCTGAGCAAGCCCAAACTTAATCATGCTGTTTTCAGTATCAATAACCGCAGATTGTATGTATTCTTTTCGGAACATAGAAGCTATTGTTTTTGTTTCCTGAATAGGAGGTTCCCCGTTCATACTGACATTTGCCCTTCCATCAGAGATCAAAACCATAAAAGGACAAATACCAGGATCACGTTGAAGCTCTGTTTTTATAGTTTCATAACCTTTCATTAATCCTTGAGAAAGAGGAGTCTTTCCACCTGTAGGTAATTCCTGTAAATACTTTTGTGCCAGTTCTACACTGGAAGTTGGAGGCAAAACCAATTCTGCACTATTACCTCTAAAAGCAATAAGTCCCACTTTATCCCTTTTTTGATAAGCATCCATCAGCATTGAAAGAACTGCACCTTTAGAAGCTACCATCCGTTGCTGAGCCCCCATAGAACCACTGGCATCAACAACAAAAAGTACAAGATTGCCTATCTTTTTCTCCCGTATTTTAGTTCTAAAATCCGATTCATGAATTATTATGGAGTTACCATTTTTTTCCCTTACGAGCTGGTAAGGTGCGGCTGCCCTCAATGTGGCATCAAAAGCAAGATCAATGTTTTTTTCATAGGGAATTTCACTCTTTATATACTTTCCCTGTTTGGATTTTGTTAGAGTTTTGCTGCGCCGACCTGATCCATTTCGGTAATTCCTACGAAAATCAGTAGATAACTGCTTTATCTGATAACTTTCTCCTGTTGAAAAAAGAGCTTCAGAGGAAGCATCTGACTGTTCCTCATTATTATCTTGTGAATTATTTATATCATCAGATTTCTTATCTTCAGGCTGAGCTTGAGATTTTCCTGAATGCTCATTATTCTCTTTATTTTGCTGCTCTCTTTTATTTTTTTTCTGATCTTTCTCTTTTTCCCTTTGTTTATCTATACTCTCATTCAGCTTATCCTGATTATTAGAAGGATTATCAAATGGCTTTTTACGCATACGATGTGAAAGAACTAGTTCTGCAGCTTCTTTTACATCTTCCTCAAAGACTTCAGTCCTCCCTTTTAAAGCTGCAAGTGTGATTGAAGTTTTCATCATTGTGATGTCCGCCCTGTGTCCATCGACTCCCATATCAACACAGATCTGGCTAATCAATTCAAGCATATTATCTGAGATATTAACTTTAGAAAGCAATTCCTGCGCCCGGAGAATCTGCCCGCAAAGCTCGGACTCTGCAACCTGCCAGTTTTATAAGGAACCTTGACAGGAGAGGATTCATAAACCAGACCTCCTTCCGGAATCCAAGAATTGTTGGCATCAAGATTAAGTTCAAGCCTTTCTGTGCTAATATTATATTTGGGATCATAAAATAACATGCCAAAAGAATCTGCTGTCCAGACACAGGAGTCAGGAATCGAATCAGAACGGTTTACAGTAAGGGATGTGCCTTTAATCTGATACGATTTAATTTCATTTTTAGTCATATTGTAAGAACACGCCTGATACACATTATCAGCAACTTTGAAATCGATTAAATCATCGAGAATAGTGACATAATCTCCAGGCTGCATCTGTATAGGCACTCTATTTTTCAATACAATCTTTTTATCTGTAACTTCTGTGACCTCAAACTTCCCATATTTATCTCCCACATTAATACTGATAGGTTCACTAGAATACTGATTTACGCTTGTAAGACTCACAATGGGATCTGTTCCATTAAGAACCCGACCAAGAGTTCCTTCAAGAATTGTACATTTAGTGCCGTTTATTGTTGTATTGAAGTTGAAATCTGAACCTTCTTCAAGAGACTTCGTAGTAATTGAAGTGGAATTTTTTTGAAGTTCAATGAGAGCAGAATTATTGTTCACTCCCTGAAGCACCAATTTGTAGCCATTTCCAAGATCGTAATCATTTCCCTGCTGAAGATCCCGACTTCCATAGCTAATCAGGCTCTCACTAAGCAAACCATTGTAAAAAACCTTATATTTTTTTCCAAAAAACGCAGTCGAGCCATAAGTTATTTTCGAAGTGTATGTTGCATTTCCAGTATCAATAAGCCCATTTTCTGATAAATTAAGTTCCAACGACTCATAGTACGTACCAGAAGTAGTTGAATAATAAAATCCAGGGCAATTTTCTCCATTGAGAATTGTATGTTGTCCTGCTGAAATATTTACCCGAGGGCCACGTTGTTCAATAGCACTATTAGCAGGAATGATAACAACTAAAACCATTGAAATAAAAAAAATAATGCAAAAATGGATAAAAGACTTGTTATTTTTGAGATATTTAATCATAAATTAAAAAAATAATGTAGCAATATATGTCAATTTCGTTTTTGACAAATAGAAAAGGAATTTATATAATAGTAGAGAAACTTTGATACTGAAAAAATACGACAAGATGAAGGATAATCTTTCCAAATATAAAGCATAAAAGATAATTGTAAAATAAGTAGGTAGATAATGAAATAATAATATAATATGAGAAAGATAATTTTGAAAATCAATAAATTATAAGAAAAAAATAGAAGACAATATATTGTTATCATAAAAGATTTAGATAAAATTTAGTATTCACAAATTTAATTTTATTATTACCATATATGGCAAAATAAAGAATATTTTCGAAATAGTTATTAATTACTTACTATATTGGTCAATTATGATATATAGAAAGGCTACAATATTCGGAATTGTTGCCCTGATTCTTATAGGCCTGATAATATATTTTCAAATCACTCCACAAAAAAGTAGTATATCAGGAAAATTTCGAAAATTGTAATTTTGAAGGAGATCTTCTAAAATGTAAAGACGGTACACTTTATCTTGATACTAAAAATTCGGCACAGACAGGGGAAGGGATCTGGAGTAAAAACGTGAGCCTGCCTCCAGAAAAAATTTCTTGGAAATGGGATGGACAGGATCTTGATAAATTTAGTCTATGGTTAAAAGTGACATTCAGTGATCATAAATCTATTTACTATGTTGCAGCCGGGAGCAGGAATCCACAATCTGAAGGTGAATACTATCGGGATCAAGAAGATCGAAGACGCTTTTCACCATCTATTATAATTTCAGGAATTCCGATGAGTACGGTTGAAAAAGATCTCTTTGAAGATTACGAAAAATATTGTGGGTCTGCTGAAAACATAAAGATTGAAAAAATAAGTGCAGGGTTTGGAGACAACAGTACGCTACATCAGAACATTTTGTGTATTTCAGACCTGAAGATGTATGAAAAATAATAAAAATGTAATCATGGGAGTTTGGAAATGAAAAAGAACAGTATCGTACTGGTGATTATATTTTCATTAATTTGTCTGAGTATGTTCAGGATGCACATCTTCACACATCGTGAATTCAGATCAAAAAGAAAATAGCAGTGGAGAAATCTCAAAAACAGAAATAGGTCAGACAAGTGATTAATTGAATCAAGGAAATATAA
The DNA here is from genome assembly GCA_963727895.1 of uncultured Methanosarcinaceae archaeon. Classification (GTDB taxonomy): domain Archaea; phylum Halobacteriota; class Methanosarcinia; order Methanosarcinales; family Methanosarcinaceae; genus Methanosarcina. Next base: position 49,527 of record CAVSHT010000015.1, read on the forward strand.
GCTCTTCGGAAAAAGTCTTCCCCTTACATTTACTGGGAGTATGACCTTGGAGATACAAATCCAGAAAATCTCAGTGAAGGAAAATCGAATGTTCAGGATTATGTTACATATTCCCTGGATGGAAGATCTGTAGCTGTTGGAACAGGAGAAAACCTGACAGTTGTTGATGTTCCAGACAAAAAAGTACTCTGGAAAAAGAACTTGGAAGGAAATGTTTCAGACATTTCATTTTCAAGAGACGGAAAATACTTGCTTGTAGGGGAAAAAAGTACTGATGGGTACATTTATTCTCTGGATGCTGGCACAGGAGAAGAAATTCAAACAGTATAGAAGTGCAGATGACCTTGGTACCAGTACAAACCCAAAATATCAACCCTGTATATACAAAATAACCGCTTCCAATGATTCCATATATGTTGCAGCAGGAAGATACTGGAAAGATACAGGATATGGACTGGCTTCAAGAGTATACAGATTTAGTCCAAATGGCACTCTTTCCTGGAAACTCCCGAAAACAGAAAACTATGCCAGTAGTGTAAACTGGATTGACTCAAGCCTGGATGGGAAAAAAGTAGTTTTTTCAACAGGAGACTGGACAAATTCCCTTGAAATGGATGCAATGGTTTATTCTGTAGATGAAAATGGAAATCTGCGCTGGAAATACGATATTCCTCCTCTTAAACCTTATTTTGTTTCTGCAGCCATCTGGCACGGACTTGATATTTCAGATGATGGATCTATGATAACTGCCTACACAGGTGATGGAAGAAAATACCTTTTTAATGACTCTAAGATGAAAAAATCTGGAGATGGCAGCTCTGAATGGAACCCTAAAGACTGGATATCCAATGTTACATCTCCAGAGAAAGTAGAGGGAAGTTATATCTATGCCTATGGAGAAGCTGCAAAAATTTCCAGTAAAAATGAGATACTCTACCTTACAGGAGCCACACTTCCTGCTTATTATCCCGATAACATACCAGTGGCACATCCTCTTGAAAATTCTCTTGTAGCATGTGGGGTTGAAGAAGGAAACACTTCCTGGACCTATAATCTTGGAGGACGCTGTGCAGGGATCTTCTTTTCTCCAGATATGAGATTCTTTGTCCTGCCAGTAGGAAAAGACTCGTCTTCAGGCAATACTAATTTTCAAGGGATCTATGTCTTTGACAACCAAAAATTGGGAGATGGAAATTCAAAGTTACTCTGGAAATTCAAAGTTACTCTGGAAATTTAATACAGAAGGTGTTGTTGTGGATGCTGCGATTTCTTCCGACTGTACAGTAGCGGCAGTTGAAGCTCCTCTAAAGCTTGAAAATGGAAACGTAACTGGGAAACACAGGTTAATAATTGTCAGGTGAGAGAATGAAATGGAAAATTTTGATAATTCTGCTTATCTTAACTATAATCACTGCTGGATGTACTGAAAAAGCTCAGGATTCCGGAAACAGCAAAATAGCCCAGGGTTCGGAAGGATGCACAGAGTACACAGGAAATAAATAGTTCCGATGCCGGAGTGTCCATAGACTCGGTAGTATTTTCCAGGACTGGGGCTCTGATTACTCTAAAAAATGAGGCAAACATCTCACAGATAAAAATTAGCTCTGAAAATAATTAAACTGAATCAATAAATATTGAAAAAACGGAAAAACAAGCATTTGCCTCCTTTGACTGGACTCCTGAAGTTCAATACCAGTTTGAAGTGATAACAGACCATGGGAAAACCAGTTCTCTGGAAGTGTATGCTCCTGAAAAACCCGCTTTGAAAGAGGAGTATTCTATAAAACTTGAGGATGTAGATCCCGGATCTATTGAAAAAACTACAGAAAATGTAGAAGGTCTGGTAAAATTATCTCCTGACAGCAAGTATCTTGCTATCGGAACTCAAGGAGGTTCTCTGAAACTTATAGATCTTGCAACAGGTGAAAAAGTTTGGAAAAAACAGCTTGTTAAAGGCATAGCTGATGCAAGAATTTCAGATATAGAGTTTTCAAAGGATGGAAAACGTCTTATTGTAGGAGAAGAGAGTCCTGATGCTTTTATTTATTGTTTTGATACGAATGGCACTGAAATCTGGAAATATGGAGCAGGTAAGGATCTGGGTTCAGATCTTGACCACATGCCAGCCATTAAAAAAATAAAACTGGATTCAAAAGGGAATATCTATGTTGCTGCCAGTAGAGCTTGCGGTTACATCGGATGAGAAATACAAGTATCTGGGAAAAATTTATTCCTTTGACCCTGAAGGCAACATGCGCTGGGAATTCCCAGAATCAGAACTAATGGACTCTGGAGTTACATGGATTGATACAACCCCTGACGGAAAATACTCTGTTTTCGGCACTACCAACTTTGCAAAAGCAGACAAATGGAAAGATGGAACTGTACATGTTCTGGACGGAAATACCGGAAAAGAATATTGGAACTATTCAATCCAGCCACTTGAACCATTTTTTGACTATACTGCAATATGGTACAGTACCCAGATTACTCCTGATGGCAAAGATATAATAACCATGACCAGTGATGGACGAGCCTTTTTATTTAATAATTCCAGGATCATGGAAACTGGTTTCCCGGAAATAGAATGGCAAACAAACATTTCAACACCGGTTGTAGTAAGTGGAGTCCCTATTTACGGCAGTGCAAATTATGCATATATTGTCAACAACACCCTTATTTTCTCAATAGGGAGCACTTTCTCCAAAGATAAGAACCAAAGATGCTCCAATAGAACATCCCAACGGAAACAGTCTTTTTGCCTATGATACTGATGGCAACTTGCTGTGGAAATGGAGACTTGACGGCTATGCAGGAGAATGTGCACATGAATGACCGGTATCTTGTGATTCCGATAGCACAAAACCTGGTGACTGAGGATAGAAGTGTTCACGGAGTATATGTTTTTGACTTATCAAAAAGCGGAGGTTCAAACTCTAAACTTGATCCAGATTTATAATACCAAAGGAATCACAGTAGCTGCTGATATTTCTCCAGATGGCAAATATATTGCAGCCTTAGAAGCTCCTGCAAGACTTGATGACGGCACAGTGCTTGGAGAATATAAAGTGCATATTCTTACATGAGAGGAGAAAAAATGAAAATTGTTTCAATAACGTGGAATTCCTACATTCCCACCCTCCTCAAAGCAGCCGACGATCTTGGTATAGAGCTTGAAGCCCACTATTCAAAGATTCTGGAAGATAATCCGGAAGAAGCTGAGAAAGTGCTATCTGCATGTGAACATGCAGACGCTATCTTTCTATATTATATATCAAATCCTTTCTGGGAAGAGTTCTATGAAAAACTTGAACCATTAAAAACAAGGATACCTGTAATCTGTGTAGGGAGTGACCCTTCCTCATTGACTCTTTCTTCGGTGAAACTTGAGATTGCAGCTACATGTTTTTCTTACATCATATATGGAGGGCAGGAAAACTTTGGCAATATGCTGCGTTATATTTTAAAGGAAGTTTTGGGACGTGAGGTTGAAGCAAAACCTCCAGAAAAGATACCATGGGATGGGTTATATCATCCGGATGCAGAGAAAATATTCTCAAATGTTGAAGAGTATCTCAACTGGTACGGACCTTTGAAAGATAAAACCGTGGGTCTGCTTATCTCCAGGACTTCCTGGGTAAACAATGAACTTGAGATTGAGAAAGCCCTGATAAAAAAGTTAGAAAATCTCGGACTTATCTGTTGTTCCTGTTTTTGCATATTCTTTGAAAGACGAGGAACTTGGAAGCAGGGGAATGGATGAGGTCATAGAGGACTATTTCATAGAAAACGGCAGACCTATCATAGATTGCCTTGTAAAACTTTCTCCTTTCTTTATTGCAAGCCGTAAAACCTAAGAGAGAAGTACCTCATGCGCAGCAAAAGGCATAGAAGTCCTGAGAAAACTTGACGTTCCCGTATTCCAACCTGTGATTTCACATTATATGACTGTTGAAGAATGGCAGGAGTCAATGGGATTAAGCACTGAGATTGGATGGAGTGTAGCTCTACCTGAATTTGAGGGTGGAATTGAACCCATTATAATAGGAGCAGGTAAAAAAGAAGGAAATTACATGGGGCGTTTTCCTATCGAAGACCGCTGCTCAAAACTTGCATCCAGAATTTCAAAATGGATCGAACTTCGGAAAAAGCCAGTCAACCAGAGAAAAGTTGCCTTTATCCTGCATAATAGACCCTGCACAGGGGTTGAGGGTTCGGTAGGAGATGCTGCAAATCTTGATTCCCTTGAAAGCGTGGCAAGAATACTGAACCGGATGCAAGAGGCAGGTTATGACGTCAATCCTCCCGAAGACGGAAAAGCTCTTATTGAGACTATTCTCAAGAAAAAAGCAATTTCCGAGTTCAGATGGACTCCCATTAATGAGATTGTGAAAAATGGAGGGGTTCTGGCTTTTGTGGAAAAAGAGGAATATGAGAAATTTTTCAATACCCTGAGCCCTAAAGTCAGACAAAGAGTGATTGAGAGTTGGGGAAATCCTCCTGGAGAAGAAGTAAACGGTATTCCTGCTGCCATGGTCTACGATAACAAAATCGTTGTGACAGGAATACAGTATGGAAATGCAGTGGTCTGCGTGCAGCCAAAAAGAGGATGTGCAGGTGCCAGATGTGATGGAAAAGTCTGCAAGATCCTGCACGACCCGGAAGTTCCACCAACCCATCAGTACCTTGCAACTTACAGGTATCTTGAAAACACTTTTGGAGCCGATGTACTCGTACATGTGGGAACTCACGGAAACCTTGAGTTCCTGCCGGGAAAAGGAGTTGGGCTTTCAGAAGACTGCTATCCTGACATAAGTATCGGGACTATTCCTCATCTATATATTTACAACTCCGACAATCCTCCAGAAGGCACTGTTGCCAAACGCCGGAGCCTTGCTTGTCTGATAGACCATATGCAGACTGTCATGACCTCAGGAGGTCTTTATGAAAACCTGGCAGAACTTGACAGGCTGCTTGGAGAATACGAACAGGTAAAACACGATAAGGGACGGGCACATGCTCTCAAGCACCTGATCCTTGACGAGATTAAAAAATCGAATCTGGATTCCGAGATAAAAGCTGATCATCAGACTCCTTTTGAAGAAATTATAAGAAAAGCACATGAAGCTCTTGGAAGGATAAGGAACAGTCAGATCCAAAATGGAATGCATATCTTCGGACAGATCCCAGAGGGCGAGAAAAAAGTTGAGTTCATAAACTCAATTTTGAGGTATGATGACCAGGGAAGTGTGGAGAACAAAGTTTCGATTAGAAGGTTGATTGCAGGACTTCTGGAACTTGACCTTGATGAAATGATCTCTGACCAGAGCCGGATTTCCAGAAAATGGAAAATCAAACGGACAGAGACTTGAAGAGATTGATTCTCTTTCTAAAGACTTTATAAGGACATTCATAAATAACCCTGAAAAAGAGCCAGCCTGGATAATCAAAGAGATTTTTGAAGGAAAAATCCTTGGAGAGCAAAATATCAATAGAGAAATAAATAACCTAGAAATAGAACCAGCAAGAATAATCAAAGAGATCTTTGAAGGAAAAAGCTTTGAAAAGCAGAGAATCAAAGAAAAAAGCTTTGAAAAGCAAGAAATCAAAGATTTGAGCATAAATTACACATTTCTTCAGGATGCTGCTTCTATCTGCAACAGAATCCTTGACCTTGAATCCAGAATAGATGATTCTCTGGAAATTGAAGCTCTTTTTCACGGTTTTGAAGGAGGATACATTCCCGCCGGTCCTTCAGGTCTTATCATGCGTGGGAGAGATGATGTACTGCCAACAGGCAGGAATTTCTATTCACTTGACCCAAAAAAGATTCCAACAAAAGCTGCCTGGAGAGTGGGACAGCAGCTTTCAAAGGTTCTGATTGAAAAGCACCTCAAAGATGAAGGACGTTGTCCTGAGAATGTGGCATTTTACTGGATGGCAAACGATGTAATGTGGGCAGACGGAGAAGGAATGGCCCAGATTATGAGCTTGCTTGGAGTTGAACCGATCTGGCTAAGCAATGGTCAATCTGAAAGGGTTCTCTGTAATTCCTCTTGAAGAGTTAGGTAGGCCCAGGATAGATGTTACTGTAAGAGTCTCAGGAATTCTGAGGGATAATTTTCCAAATTGCCTCGAAGTCATAGACGAAGCAATCCAGGCTGTGGCATCTCTTGATGAACCTGAAGATATGAATTATCCAAGAAAACACAGTCTTCAGATGATTGAAGAAGGAGCGGATTCCAGAGACGCTACTTTAAAGATCTTTTCAAGCAAACCCGGGACTTATTCAGCCGGAGTCCAGCTTGCAGTCTACGCAAGTGCATGGAAAGATGAAAAAGATCTGGCAGATATTTTTCTTTACTGGAACGGATATGCTTATGGGAAAAATGTAAACGGTAAAGAAGCCCACACCCAGCTTGCTTCAAACCTTAAAACTGTTGATGCTACCTTTAATAAAGTGGTAAGTGACGAGTATGACCTATTAGGATGCTGCTGCTACTTTGGAGTTCATGGAGGCTTTACAGCTGCAGCCAGGCAGGCTTCAGGAAGAGATGTAAGAGTTTACTTTGGAGATACAAGAGAACCTCAACATGTTGAAGTCAGGGATATGGCTGATGAACTTCGAAGAGTTGTAAGAGCCAAGCTGTTAAATCCCAAGTGGATCGAAGGAATGAAACAGCATGGGTATAAAGGTGCACAGGATATTTCAAAAAGAGTTGGAAGGGTCTATGGTTGGGAGGCTTCTACCCAGGAAGTGGACGACTGGATTTTTGATGATATTACAAAGACCTTTGTGCTCAATGAAGAAATGCGCCGCTTCTTTGAAGAAAACAATCCCTATGCTCTGGAGGAAATGTCCAGAAGGCTTCTTGAAGCTCAGTCAAGAGGACTATGGGATCCTGATCCTGAGCTTCTTGAAGAGTTGAAAAAGTCCTACCTTGAGATAGAGAGCTGGATGGAAGAACTTGCAGGTGAAGGAGAATTTCAGGGTGGAGCTGTTGACATAGTTAGCTCTGAAGACGTACCTGATTGGAACGCGAAAATGCAGGAAATTCGAAAACTCCTCAAATAAGAAAAAGGTAGTGGAATGAAAAACATAAGCTTTTTTCCTCCTTGTACTCGTGTTAATTATACAGCCCGTAGCTGCACAGGTTCAGCAGGAGGATTTCAAACCTGAAGATATGACCACATTCACAATTCAGGTTCCCCATGGAGTAGAAGGAAATGGTCTTGCAGTTGTGAGACAGCACACTCTCTGCATATCTTTTCTTTGAAAGCTATTATGACGGCAATATGAATGTGACAATGGAACTTGACTTACCGAAAGGTTTTGTGCTTCATGAGCCTTCAGTTAATTCATTTTCACTTCATACCGATTATGATGATTGGTATAAGCTTGTTGATTTTTATATACCTTCAGATACGCCCTGCGGAACTTACAATATAACTGCAAAGGCGGTTGTTGATGTTAAGGGAACAAAACATACTATTGTGCGTACAACCCAGCTTAAAGTTGCTTCAAAAAAAGAAGTCGAAAATGAAGTATCAGTATCCCAACTCATAGTACCATCAGATGAAGATGGAAATGGAGATCCAAGTCATCCTTCCAATACTCTAGTCATTCAGGAAACTTCCCCTGCACTTAAAAAGTTGCTGAAGGTTACGGACCTGAAGATCACAGGAAAATGACCTCACTTCAACCTTATGGGAATAGAACTTACCAATACCGGAAATAGTACAATTCCTGTCATAGTCACATATGATATTCTAGACATAAAAACAGGTGAACCTGTAAAAGCGTTTAAACCTGATATTATGGGAATGAAAGCAGACACGTTGTGTTATGCCACTGCAACTCTTTCTCCAGGATCAAGTTCACTGATAAGCCTTCCCTATATATATCTCCAGATGCGATGGGAGGAGACTACCTTCTCAGAGTTAAAGTAAAACTTACAGGCAGCGACTGGATTGCAGTAACAAAAGATCAGAAAATTAACTGCAATTTCAAGGAACTGGGGACCTATAATAACTACGTTTACCGCTTCTTTACTTGGAATTACTGCTCTGGGCTTTTATTTCTCAAGATCCAAGAAGATAATGGACAGGTTTAAAACCCGCAATCTTGTACTAATTGCCCTTTTCGGCACAGTTTCTTTTGCAGCGATAAACCTGCCTATGACCATCCTGTGGGACTTATCCCATGCAATTTTCGGACCATTCAGTTTCCTGTTTACAGGACTCTTCAATGAGATTCTTCTTTACATGCTCATTGCCTCTCTTGTGGTCCTGATCCCAAAACCAGGAACTATAAGCCTTTTTATGATGGTCAGGTTTCTGCTTGGAGGTTTTATAACAGGAAGTTTCACCCCTATAATTTTTATAACACTGTCAGTCAACGCGATAATTCTGGAGCTTATGTTGTATGCTGCAGGTATAACCGGCAAAAATCCAGCTCCAGATAACAGGTTCAGAATGGGAATTGTTTGCGGATTTGCTGATATGGTCAGCGGGTATGTGTCCTTCAGTGTCTGGATGGTACTCTACAGACTTTTTTACAGCGACTGGTACATAGCTGCAAATATTGATCGACGGGTTTCTCTACACTTTCATAGGAACCTGGTTTGGAATAAGTCTTGGAAATAGACTGAAAAAGGTGGTAGAATGACAGCAACTTTGGTCAGCTTTTCCTGGTCTTTGAAAGACATTACTCTGATGCCAGAGTTTTCGATCAAACATTTTTTGAAAAGGTTTGTGATCAAGCCCTTTTTGAAAAGACATGTGGTTGTGATACAATGATAGAGATTAAAGATTTATGGTACACTTATCCAGGAAGATCGGAGCCGACTTTAAAAGGAGTCAACCTTAAAGTCGAAAAAGGAGAATTTGTTCTCCTCACAGGGCCTACTGGCTGTGGAAAAAGTACTTTATTAAAAACACTTGAACGGGATAATTCCTCATGAATCTGGAGGACTATTTTCAGGTAGTGTGAAAGTCAAAGGGATAGAAACAACAGATTCAAACCAGATGGAAATCTCGAAAGAAGTAGGTCTTGTATTTCAGAACCCAGATGACCAGATTTTTTCTACAACCGTTGAGGATGAAGTAGCCTTTGGACCTGAAAACCTCTGCTTTGAGCAAAAAGAAATTGATAAAAAGGTAGGAGAAGCCCTTCAAATAGTAGGGATGTCCGGTCACAGGCTGGACTCGACAAATTCACTTTCCGGTGGACAGAAACAGAGAATCTGCATTGCAAGTATGCTTGCAATGATGCCTGAAATCCTTGCCATGGATGAACCTGTAAGCCAGATGGATCCCGTAGGTACACACGAAGTCCTGAATACGGTAAGAGAACTCAACAGGAAAATGAAAATAACTATTCTGCTGGTTGAGCACAGGCTGCACGAGCTTGCACCTTTTGCAGACAGAATTGTCATAATGGACGACGGAAAAATAGTCTTTGATCAGCCAGCCTCAAAAGCTTTTGATCATCTTGAGATATTTTACAGGCTTGGACTTAGAATTCCCGAACCAGTCGAACTCTGCCACAGCCTGGGAATCAAAGCCAGCCCTTTGAGTGTCAGTGAGGCTCTTGCTGTACTGGACAAAGAAAACGTTAAAGAAAATACTATACCTCAACTTCTTCGGAATCCAGAAAATACGATAATAACCAGTTCAAGGAAAGCATCCGTTGAAAATAAGTATATGGAATAATGCATCGGAAAACAATGTTCATAGAAAGAATGCATTGGAAAAAAATGCTCATAGAAAGAATGCTCGGAAAACAATGTTCATAGAAATGATGCTTCTGAAAACAATGCCTCTATTATTTCTATTCAAGATCTGTGGTCTGGATATGAGAAAAACAAAATGGTACTTAAAGGACATAAATCTGGAAATCCGTAAAGGTGAAAGGGTTGCAGTTATGGGCACAAACGGCTCAGGAAAATCAACTCTGCTTTTACACCTTGCAGCCATTCTAAAACCAGATAAAGGAAGCGTGAAAGGTTTTTGGAGAGGACACAAAATCCAAAAATCCATACTCATTTGCAGGCAAGAGTTGGATTTGTATTCCAGAACCCTGACCTTATGCTCTTCTGTGATTCAGCTGAGGAAGAAGTCAAGGTTTGGACCTGTTCAGTTAAAGTACAGTAATATTGAGGAAAGAGCAAGAACCTCTCTTGAAGCCATGTCAATTCTGAACCTTTAAGGTAGGACCTTCCTCAGGCTCTTGAGCAGGGGACAGAGACTCAGGACAGCTGTTGCTTCAGTACTTTCCATAAATCCCGAACTTATTCTTCTTGATGAACCCACAACAGGGCAGGATAGGGTGAATATAGAACAGATGATGGATTATTTTCAAAAATAACAATTCGACATTGATTTTCTGCACACACGATATTGAGGTAGCCATGTCTCTATGCTACAAGAATCCTTGTGATGAATGAAGGGCAGATCATAGCAGATGGGAAGGGAAAAGAAGTTATAAAGAACACCGAAATCCTCAGAAAGGCCTCGCTTACCCAGCCTCCAGTTGTTGAGATTGCAAATCATCTGGGAATCGACGCCTTTTCAGTTAAAGAACTTGTGAGAAACGCTGACCTCCAGAAATGTTGAAGGGATGAAGTGTTAAAGGGGATGATATATGGATGATAGGTGCCAGATCAATTGCAGAACCGACAATTAAAGATACGGTTATTCACAGGATGGATCCGAGGGCAAAGATTCTGATTCTGATATCAACTGCTTTTGTTGCTGTGACCCTGGATAACCAGAAGACAATGTTTTTGTTGTTTCTGATCGTACTTTCCGGATTTGCACTTGCAAGAATGCCGGCAATAAAGATCAAGACCCTGGCTTTATTGCTCATACTTTTGATCTGGGGAACTATTTACTCTCAGGCTCTCTTTTATTCTCAACTTCCGAGGACTGTGATTTTTACCATAATCAGTCCTGATTTTCCGGTTCTGGGTCGGTTGACAGACGGAGGGCTGTTTGTATATGAAGAAGGGCTCCATCACGGTGCAGTTCAGGGTCTTAGATCAGCTTCAATTCTTTCTCTGGGGCTATTGATGTGCTGGACCACGGACTCAAGGGATATGTTAAACGGTCTGGTTGGGCTCAAGGTTCCTTACAGCGTGGCTTTTATGGTGATCACAGCAGTCAGATTTCTGCCAATAATAATCACCGAAGTAGCTACCGTGATAACAGTCCAGACGACTCAGGGGATTTAATCCAAAAAAACTTGGGTCAGGAATCATAAAAACATTACTCAATATATTGACCCCAACTCTCGCAAACTGCGTAAGGAGAACCGGAACTCTTGCAGTTTCAATTCAGAGTAGAGCTTTTCGGGCAAATCCTAATCGGACATCTCTCAAAAAGCTAGAGTTTTCAAACATTGACAAAATAATGGTTGCAGTCTGTATTTTTATAGCTATAAGTATTGTTATCGTGAAGCTTATTTACAACATGTACACAAGCGGGATTTATTATACTTCAGGTTTAAGGCCTGTTTATGCAATTGCAGGAGGGTACCTGTGATAGAAATAAGAAAATTATCCCGATACTTCGGAAACTTGGTTGCTGTGGATAATCTTAATCTTGATGTTGGAAACGAGATCTTTGGCCTTCTGGGCCCCAACGGAGCAGGCAAAAGTACAACAGTTATGATGCTTACAACCCTGCTAAAACCCAGCAGTGGCACTGCAAAAATCTGCGGGTATGATGTCGTAACAGAGTCAAAAAAAGTAAGGTCAAAGATAAGTTATGTACCTCAAGATATGGCAGTTGACCGGAAACTCACAGGCAGAGAAAATGTAATGCTTTATGCGAAACTCTATGGCATCCCTAATAGGAATTCAAGGGTAGATGAGGTGATTGAAATGATGGGGCTTTCAGATCGTGCTGGTGATCTTGTAGCAACATACTCTGGAGGAATGAGGAGGCGCCTTGAACTTGCTCAGGCCCTTGTACATGAACCTGAAGTTCTGTTTCTTGATGAACCTACTATTGGACTAGATGTGAGTGGCAGAAAGAAGATATGGGAGCATATCAGGATGCTTAAAGCAGAAGGAATGATTATTTTCATGACTACTCATTATCTTGAAGAGGCAGAGAAATATTGCAACAGGGTTGCTATTATTGATAAAGGTAGAATTGCAGTTGTTGGTTCTCCTGAAAACCTGATAAGTTCCATAGGTGAAGATGCTTCACTTAATGACGTCTTCCTTGAGAATGTAAAAACCCCTGAGGAACAGGCAGGGTTTAATTCAACCCAATTTAGGAATCTTCTGAGGCGAAGATGATGAGAGCAGTACTCTATTATTTTGAAAGGGACCTCCTAAAATGGCTAAGAGGAAAGGTTTCTGTAATTTCTTCTCTCGTAATGCCTGCAGCCTGGCTGATATTTGTAGGGCTTGCCCTGCCAACAAAGTTTACGGATAATTATCTTCGAGTATATCACCCCTGGTATTCTTGTCATGACTATGCTCTTTTCTTCACTTGCAGGGAGGGTCTCTTATGATTTTCGATAAAATACTGGGTTTTTTGAATAAATTCCTCGCCATGCCTTCACCACGAGAAAGCATGCTGTATGGAAAAATTCTATTTATCAGTGTAAGAGGCCTGCTGCAGGCAACTGTGATACTCCTGATAGCTACTCTTCTTGGGAGTAAGGATATTGAACCCGATGAAGATAGTTTTGATATATCTTACACTGTTTTTGTTTTCAGTATTTTTTTCTGCGCTCTCAACCATGATAGGACTGTACTTAAGTGATCATGACAGCTATTCAGCTGTGAACAGCATGATCAGCATGCCTTTATTCTTTACCAGCAGTGCACTTATGCCTTATGATGTCATGCCTGCATGGTTAAGGACTCTGGCCAAACTCAATCCGGTAAGTTATGCAATAGATAGTACAAGAACTCTGTTTGAAGGAGGAATACCTGTTCATGGGCTTATAAGCCTGACAATAGGAGCCGGAGTTATGGT
>CAVSHT010000016.1:0-22903 GCA_963727895.1 uncultured Methanosarcinaceae archaeon
AGGTACAATTATAGCCTTGAAGCGTGAGAATAAAATTTTTGCAACAATCAAGCAGAGCATATATGAGAACGAAAGCCGTGAAAAAATGATTTGATCAAGTATTATAAAAACATAGGAAGAATAAAAATGAAAATTTATTGTGCATCAGATTTTCATATTGGTTTTAATAGTACTAACTATCCAAAGATCCAGGAGTTTTTAGAGCTAGTAAAAGAAGATGCAGACGAATTAGTTTTGTGTGGAGATATTTTCGATTTATGGCGGTGTTCGGTTGACAGAATTTTAAACCGGGACCCCATGAAAACTACTTATGAGACTTTACTATCTACGATCAAGGACATCCCAACTACTATTATCTGGGGAAATCATGACTATAATTTATGGAAAAAAATAGCTTTTCCTGTTAAAGTTACAGATTCTTTTTTTTCAAACAATATCTACTTTTGTCATGGATGGCAGTTTGATATAAGGCAGAAGATAGGACACGTATTCTATGGAAGCATTGTACGTAGCCCGAGATTATGTAAGTCGATATTTAAAGCTCCTTTTGAATTAAAAATTATGGAAATTGAACACAGAAAACACGGTAAAAAGACTCATGAAAAAGCACAGGAGTTTTTAAAAAAGCAGGGATTTAAGTACATGATTATGGGTCATACACACGTTCCAATAGCAGATGGCAGGCTATTTGATTGTGGAGACATGATTGATCATTTTACATATGTCGTAATAAAAAACGGGAATCCATCCCTTGAAAAATTAATAGATGATTCAGTAGGGATTTTATGCAAAGAGGATTTTCTTCATTTGCACAGCTAAAAGCTGCTTTGCTAACGGAATAATCGGTTCTGTTGCAAAAAATCTGGCTTTGTTGCAAAATCAGCATAAATATTACTAGGTATCCTCTTCAAATTGTATGGGTAAAAGTAAATTTCATGTATTTGCGGAAAATTTAAGAATTTAACCAAGTATGAGAAACAACATCAAACAATGCATTCAACTTTACAACTGTATGATAAAATTGTTGCACGTTTTTCGAGTTGGAAAATTCTCCATTGAATTTGAAGAGGATACCAATTAGGAAAGTTAATCAATCTCATCACCAGAAAAAATGGTACACAAAGGTAAGAATTATAGTATTAAACTGCGGGAATATTATTTTTGCACTAGAACCTATGAGATTAATAACGGATTGTGCTTTCATGAAAAACTACACTAAATGGGTAACAAGCTCAATTTTGATCAGTATACTTTCAATAGCAGTCATCCTTATCTTCACTCTTGACACGACAACAATTAAAGTTGTCAGGGAGATTCGGCCTGGATACATATTAGCTGCGTTTGGTATACACATACTTTCCTTTGTTATTTGGGGTCTACGCATAAGAGCAATGACGTCCGCACTCGGGCACAAAATAAGTCTTCGAAGATCTTACGAAATCGTGGTCTCAGGCACCTTCATTGCAGCTCTCACTCCGTCTTCCATAGGCGGGGAACCTTTAAGGATTCTTCTTCTCACGCAAGATAAGATGCCAATTGGACGGGCTAGTGCAGTTATTCTGGGCGAACGCATACTTGATGCTGTACTGATGCTATTAGTTGTTCCGTTTTCGTTATACCTATTTCGTGGTATGCTGCTAGATACCCGTCTGGATGTAGTGATAGTATTAGGAGAACTCCTTTCAGTCGTCAGTCTTGCTCTCGTACTCTATGCGTTGCTACGACCTCATTATGTTAAACTTGCCATTAATAATCTAGTGGGGTGGATGATTAAGCATCTGAGTGGTAGAAAAATAGGAGGCAAACTGTATAGATTCTCTGAGTCAATTGATAGGGAAATTGATGAGTTTCATGAGAGTATACATCTTTTTTCTACAGAAGGACGTGCAGGTTTATTCTATGGGATAATATATACGGTTATATATTGGATCGTTGATTTTTCTTCTCTCCCTGTAGTTCTTATGGGCCTCAATCAGCCTCCTTCTGTACTGACATGTTTTGCAGCACAGGCACTGCTCCTAATAGTTATAGTTGCACCTTTGACCCCGGGGTCAAGTGGGGTAGCGGAATTTGCTGCAACTTATCTATTTTCAGTCTTTATGCCGGCAAATATTCTCGGAATTGCAGTGGTAGCATGGAGAGCTTTAACATTTTATACGAACATTTTAGTCGGAGGAATTGTGAGTTTTAAGTTATTAAAAGATACGAAACTGGTAAAAAAGTATCTAAAATGGTCTTAAGTGAGCTTTGAAGAATATTAGTAGTGATTTGGAAAAATGCTGTATTCTTTCAGCCTTTTGAAATTGGTTTCGATGGTTTTTCAACAAAGCCAAAAAAGTTCAAACCAGAGGATTTTTACAGAGCCATAATTTTCATAAGATGTTGCTGATAGTTATTGGTTTCTGAAATAGGCAGTGTGCCGAAAGTTCTGTAAATTCAAAGTCAAATTTTTGTATACTAAACAAAATTTAGTTCTCTTGCTATGGGATTCTCAAACCACAAACTTTATAACACTTCTGATTTTACAGAAAAAGTGGCACACTGCCAAAAAATCCCATTATTCTATTTGGGATATAAAATAAGGCAATGCTTACTTTTTCCGTAAATACATTTTTCCGATTTTCATGGGTCTTTTTCTGGCTGTGTTGCAAAAATTTTCTTCTCGCACTTTGAGGCTATAATTGGTACCTTTATGTACTATTTTTCGGGGTTATTTTCAATCTGCTAATAAGACTTTAAAAGGAATTAAAGCTATGAATATGATTAAAAAAGGACGAATCAAGAATCTAAATTACTCTCGTCTTAGTGAAGCTAAATATATTAATCAATTATTTAAAATAGTTCTATAATATTGATAAATCTTCTTGGATATTTTAACTTTTGTTCATTGTCTGTAGATTTACTTGCTTATTCTGAGATTCTTTTGCAACAGAACCAAGAAATATATTATATAAATAACTATAACGAAATATAAGTTTTAAAATCTTTATTTTAATAATTGGGTATTTTAATGCATTTTTTTATTTATTAAATCTTTAAAAATTATTATTTTTTATATTAATAGTTTTAAAATGGTTATTTAATTAATAATTGGTCTTTTATATATTTTTATTTATAAATATGTTTATATTTTAGCCGGTTTATTTTAGGATTGTCAAGCCGATAATCATCAGCGAGATAATTACGAAAATAAAGTAAGGCTATCCGAACAGCAGATATTTGGAGTGAGGTACATGTTGAAAATGAAAAAGACATTGGGTATTTTGCTGGCATTGTGTTTTGTAGTTTCAGTGACAGCTGCAGCAGTAAGTGCAGCTCCTAATTTCAATGATAAGAATGGTTACAACAACCATAATGATGGTAAGAATATTTACAACAACCACGGTGGTCAAAATAATTATGGCAACCATTATAATCAAAACAAGGGTAAACACTTTAAGCAAGGTTACTGGGGATATAAGCACACAAGGCACAACAAGGATAGATACCACAAATCTTTTTGGTATAGCAATGACAGATTCTGGTTCCCCAGCTACTGGTACTAAGAGTAAAAACGTATAACCATAGTTGAAAGTTGAATTTAACTAAACGAACATGAAATTCTACGAATAACAGGCACAAAATATGAAAATACTTTAAAGCACTTTCATGTCAAATAAATCCTAACTGGCTGGTGTTTAAGTGTTTACATTAGCCAGTTGTGCTGTTTTCTTTTTTCAAGATTTGAGCATCAGAGAAGTAATTTTAAGTTCTGGGATAGGCTTAGAATGAAATAGGGGCATTGAAGTTTAAAGGGGAATGAATATGTTTGATGTCAAATGTGAATACGCTTTAAGATGTTCTGGATACCAAGACAATTCATATATATGTACAAAAGTTTGTGACAAAAGCTACTGTGGGATCTATAGAAAGCTTAGAAATGAAGCTTGTATTGTCAGTAACAACAGCAACAAAATGTTTACTATTATTTACTGAATCTAGGTATGTCATTTTATTAGGTATATTCTTATTTTTATTATCTTAATGGATATCTGCAGGCTGTGTGAGCAGGCACCTTTTTTCGTTCAACATAAATATATGAACAAAGTTTCTCGAAGAGAAATACGTGGTTAGTTACAAAAACTATTGAATACATAAATTCTGAGACTTTTTAATATCTTCTGGGATTGCCAAAATTTATCACTAATTTCACTAACAATTGACTGCAATCAATACAAGACCAGAAAATCATAAAAAGTCTCCAATTCTGAGGCTTTAGACTTGACTCATTGCTGAATTTTGATACTAAATATAATAACAAATAAGATATTATTTGTTATTTGTAAAAATTATTTTTTTACAGCCTTTATAAAATATATGGGATGTGCATAGTCGAGTTTATCAAGTAAGTTCCCTTTTTTCCTGGCAGAACGGCATAGAGCATCCATACTTTCAATATTTATCATATCAAAACCTGCGTCATTTAAGAACCGGGATACCCTGTCAGGTTTTAAACTATAAAGAGGAAGGTCGTTTTTTATCAGGTCATAATTTTGCTTAAAGGGGTTATGAAAGTTTCTTTCTTTTATGGAGCATATGCCATCCGATGTGGTACGAATCGATTTCAAGAATATTCCTGAACTGAACCAGTATCCGTCAATGGTGATAATTATCCCGTTTTTCTTCAACACCCGTTTCCATTCTGAAAGAGCTTTTTGTGGATCAGGAAGAGTCCATAAGAGGAACTTACTGGACACTATATCAAATTGCATATCCGAAAACTGCAGATATTCGGTATCTTCCTGGATAAAATTTATGTCAAGGGATTTCTTCAATGCATTTTTTCTGGCTTTGTCAAGCATCTTCATTGACAGATCAACAGCAGTTACTTGATGTCCCATCTCTGCAAACATTAGAGCAAGTTGACCTGGTCCTGTACCTACATCGAGTATTTCAAGATGTTCTCTTTTATTCAGTGCTGACGAAAGCATGTTTTTCCAGGCATTACGCTCCTTTTCGGATTGTTTCACAATTCCAGTGCTATAAACTTCACTGCGGTAGTCCCAATAATTTCTTATCATTTCTTTTGTTTCCATAACGTAACTTTCGGAATATATAAATTAAGTAACGGGCTCGATTACTTATAATAATAAAATGTGTTTCTTTGAGATTTTACTATTCATTCATTAACATACTATTTTATTAGATTAATATCTAAAATATTATTCCTTTTTGTTACGTATCTTTATTAATGTATTATGAAAAGTTTTATATTAATATACTTATTTTAATACCTATATATTTTTAGATGCAGAAGGATTTCTAAAGTTTTATAATGGTTTAATTTTATTTGTCTTTTTTGCATAACTATTTTGACATAATTAATACTTAATTTGATTAAATTTGTACTTTATTTGAGAAACTTATATTAAAAAGAAATTGAATATGAACGAAAAAATGACATTTGCATGTACAAAAAAGATACCGTAGCAAGTGTAAAATTCTACTTTGCTATAAAATCAATGTTTTGGAAAATATCTATAATCAGATACTGGATACCCATAGCTCAAAATTGAGCATTGAATTTTTTTGATGTATATTATGTGATTTCACGAGTGGTTCTAAAAAAAGAGAGTGATTTTAAATTGAACTTCCTCATAATTTCAAATTTGTATGTGGATTTCCCTACAGAAGATGGTTTGGTCAAGGCGGTAAATGGAGTTGACCTCTCTATCACTGAAGATGAAGTTCTGGGTCTTATAGGGGAATCTGGATGTGGCAAAAGCGTCCTTGGGCTTTCTATCATGAGACCGCTGCAGGATGACGTGATTTTTAAAGGAAAAATTCTCTACCGTGGAAAAAATCTATATTCAATTGAAAAAGAGGATATGAGAAAACTACGGGGTAAAGAAATCGGTATGATCCTTCAGAACCCAGGAAGTTCTCTTAATCCGGTACTTACCGTAGGCTCTCAGATTGCTGAGTCCTTCATGCTGCACAAGAAGGTAAAAAGCAGCATGGCTATCGAAATGGCAAAGGAACTTCTGGGACGTGTAAAGATCAAAGAACCCTCTATAAGAATTAAGGAATATCCCCACCAGTACAGTGGAGGAATGAAAGAAAGAGCAGTAATCGCTATGGGTATTGCCAGTGAACCACGTTTTATTATCGCTGATGAACCAACAAAAGGTCTTGATGTGACTGTAAAAAGGAACATCGTAAAACTGTTAAACGAGATCTCTGAAAAAAAACAATGCCGATAATCACCCATGACCTTGGGGTGGCAGAGAAATTATGCGACAGGATTGCCGTGATGTATGCAGGAGAACTAGTCGAAATCGCACCAGCAACCTCAATATTTGAAAGTCAGCTACATCCATATACAAAAGGCTTTTTTAATTCTCTTCCTGCAAGGGGACTAAAACCTGTAAAAGGTAACAGCCCTTCTTTAATCAATCTTCCTGATGGATGCAGGTTCCATCCACGCTGTACCAATTGCACAGACAGGTGTAGAAAAGAACATCCTCCTATGATCAACAAAGGTAATAGGTTTGTGAGGTGTTTCCTCTATGCTTGAAGTGACCGGTTTAAAAAAAACGTTTACTTCCGGCATTATATCCAGAAATGTAACCAGAGCAGTAGATGATGTATCCTTTTCTATAGAAAAAGGGGAAACTCTTGGGCTGGTTGGACAAAGTGGGAGTGGAAAATCAACTTTAGGGCAGTGTATCTTGAGGCTTATTGAGCCAACAGAAGGAAAGATCGTGTTCAATGGCACGGATATTACTGCTCTTGATAACAGAGCTTTAAACAGCATTCGACCTTTAATGCAGATGATATTTCAGGACCCTGATTCTTCTCTCGATCCTAAAATGACTATTGGACAGAGCATAGCAGAACCGTTAAAACTTAAAGGGAATAACAGGGAAAAAAACTGAAAGTAAGGTTTTTGAGCTTATAAAACAGATGGGGTTAAGTCCTGAACATATCAACCGTTTTCCCCATCAACTAAGCGGAGGTCAGAATAAAAGGGCAGTTATTGCAAGAGCACTTGCCCTTGAACCTGTTTTTATTGTTGCCGATGAGCCCACTGCCTCCCTTGACATCTCGGTTCAGGCCCAAATTTTGACTCTTCTAAAAGACCTAAAAGAAGAGTATTCCCTTACCATGCTGTTCATTTCTCATGATCTTGAGTTGATGAAACACATGTGCGAAAGAGTAGCAGTGATGTACAGAGGAAAGATCCTAGAGATTGGGTATATTGATGATATTTTTCAGTATCCTCTACACCCTTACACAAAATTGCTGCTGAAAGGGGATTCTGATCCCGAAATCGAGACAATTGAATCTAAGGGGGTCAAGAATCCAATATGCTCGTATTATTTTGAATGTTCTTCAAGATCAAAAGTATGCTTAACAGAAAAACCTGAGTTGAAGAAAGCTTCAAACCATCAACTTGTGGCATGTCACCATATAATGAAAAACATATCCGGTAACACAATCCAGATGGAGACTAAGTAAAGCAATTGTGTTTAAACAGTTGTAAGATGGCATTGTTTTCGGACTTTTATTGTGAAAATCTAGGAAAAGGTAAAGTGTAGATCAGGAGTTTGTGAACTTGAGTAAAAAATACAAAATTACAATTTTTGTCATGCTGCTAATCATGGCAACAGTCCTTGGATCTCTATGTATCGATCAGAATAATGATGAAAAAACTGCCAGTGCCAACCAGACAGACATACAAAGCCAGGGAGACACACTAAGATATGCAACTGCTTTTTATCCTACAGATACTCTTGACCCAACAGTAAAATGGACTGGCTGGTACATGCGAGAAGCCGGTATCTATGAGACACTTTTCAGTTATGACGAGAATATGAACTTAAAACCCGAACTTGCTACAGGATATGAGAAAATCTCAGACACTGAATGGAGGATCAACCTTAGAAATGGAGTAAAGTTTCAGGATGGCACTCCCATGAACGCAGATGCTGTGGTATATTCACTCAAAAGGGTGCTTGATGATAATAACTCAAGAAAAGGAGAATACGATTTCATTCAATCTATAAGCAAATACTCCGACAACGCAGTGACAATAAAAACAAATTCTACATATGCTCCTACCATAGCAAGCCTTACGGACCCTATAACTTCAATAGTCAGTCCCAGTGAAAAAGACCTTAATACCACACCAGTAGGGACGGGTCCATTTAAAGTTAAGAGTTATACTAAGGATGTAGATCTTGTTTTGGAGAAGAACAAGGATTATTGGAACGGTACACCCAAGTTAGACAATGTCACTATCTATTTTGTCAAAGATGAT
Source organism: uncultured Methanosarcinaceae archaeon (assembly GCA_963727895.1). Taxonomy (GTDB): domain Archaea; phylum Halobacteriota; class Methanosarcinia; order Methanosarcinales; family Methanosarcinaceae; genus Methanosarcina. The sequence goes on from CAVSHT010000016.1 coordinate 8,303, forward strand.
ATGACCAGACTCTTCAAGCTGGAAAGCAATGAAGTGGATATTGCTGACGGTATTTCTCAATCTGAAGTCGTAGACCTACGCAACGATTCTGACTACAACTTATACCATAATTCGACTTTAAGGACAGATTTCCTGTATGTAAATATGAAGAAAGAGCCTCTAAATAATGTAAAAGTTAGACAGGCACTTGACTATGCCCTTGATCGACAGCAGATTGTGGATACAGCCCTCGAGGGTGTTGGTGGAACTCCGGCAAAGAGCTTTTTCCCTTCCGTCATGAACTGGTCAATAAACAATAAAATCAATATGGTTACTCGGGACGAACAAAAAGCTAAGAGTCTTCTGAGTGAGGCTGGTTTTAAGGACACTAATGGGGATGGCTGGCTGGAATACAATGGTAAACCTTTCGAATTGAATATAAAAACCTATACTGGCCGTCCTCAGCTTAAACCTGCTGCCGAGGTAATTGAAACCCAGTTTGAATCAATTGGGATAAAGACAAATGTCACGATTCTGGAAAGCGGTGCATTAGAGGATGACATGAACAAAGGAAACTATGATCTTGCTCTCTATGCATGGACAGTAGCTCCTACCGGAGATCCAGACGATTTTGTATCAAAGCACTTTGAATCTACAGGAAAAGAAGCACAAAAGACAGGCTACTCCAATGCTCAGGTAGATGAATGGATAAAGGCAGGTGAGCAGACAATGAACGAAACTCAGAAAAAGGAATATTATGACAAAGTTCAGGAACAGGTGCTTGTAGACTGCCCCGAGATATTCGTATTCTACCAGAACTCTATAGTTGGAGCAAACAAGAAAGTAGGAGGGATTAAACAGTTCCCGAATGAGATCTCTTTCCTGACAAAAGACATCTATATCAAAAAATAAACTCAAAGGGGTCCCGGAGGTTTTCCGGGACCTTTTAAAGCGGGGAACAAAAATAGATACAAAAGAAGTTATTGAGAATTACTGGGATTATCGAAGTAGGAGTTATAATAACGAAAGTATAGAGCGATCAGAGGAAGCCCGCAATGCCTGGAAAGTTATGCTTTCAAGATCCATGGAGGGAAAGAAAGGTCTAAAGGTTCTTGATGTAGGAACTGGTCCTGGATTTTTGGCACTTTTATTTGCAGAGATAGGAAATGAAGTAACAGCTGTTGATCTGTCTAACAATATGCTGGAACAAGCAAGGAAAAATGCCTTGAAAAGATTCCTTAATATAAATTTCCTTAGAGGAGATGCTGAAAATCTTCAGCTGCCGGATGGATATTTCGATGTAGTTGTCAACAGGTATTTGCTTTGGACTCTTCCTGAGCCTAGAAAGGCATTGACAGAGTGGAAAGAGTCCTCGAGGATGGAGGAACAGTAATTGCTATAGATGGAGATTGGAATGAGCAAAAACTGTCAAGAATAACCTGGATTAAAGCTTCAGATTTCTTGAAAGGTGTAAAGGAAGGAAAATATATGGAGATATATAAAAAACAATATCACCCTATCAAGAAAGACCTTCCTTTATTTAGTTTAAAACCTGAAAATGTATCTAAAATTTTAAAGGACTCTGGATTTGAATCTGTTACCATACAGCGCATGGATGAGCCTTCTGGGCTTACAAGAGGGAAAAGCAATTTTATGGACAAAATTTACTTTTCCAATCCTGTTTACTTCATAAAAGCTGAAAAATTAAACCATTCTGAAAGCAAATTTTGTGAAATAACGGAGAGGGCAGACAGGTGATAGGGTTTATAACTCGAAGGCTTTTACACCTTCTCCCTGTTCTTTTTTAATCTCTGTTATCAGCTTTGCCATAATCTACATCTCCCCAGGGGATACGGCAGAAAATGCCCTTATGAATCCCGGTGAAGGGGTTGATCAAAAAGCTGTTGAAGAGTTAAGAGCTAAGAACAGGACTTAGATGAGCCTATACATATCCAGTATATAAACTGGATGAGTAAAGTCCTTCATGGAGACCTTGGACAGTCATATATGACAGGTGAAAATGTCTCAAGTGAGATTGTCAGATGCTTCAAAGTCACTCTCAGGCTTGCTGTAATTAGTATGTTGATTTCTCTTATCATTGCAATTCCCCTTGGTATCTTTTCAGCCCTGAAAAAAGGAACAGATCGCCGATGATGCTTGCAGGCTATTGGCTCTTGCAGGAGTCTCAATGCCTAATTTCTGGCAGGCATACCTTCTGATCATAGTCTTCGCTCTGATCCTGAAGGTTTTGCCTTCTTCTGGATATGACGACGGGAATCTTAACTATATCCTCCTGCCTGCAATTACTCTTGGAACGGGTTATGCAGCTGTAACTATGAGATTAATGAGAGCTAGTATGCTGGACGTGTTGCAGCAGGATTACATCCGTGCAGCCAGAGCCAAAGGAGTTCCGGAATATATATGGTTATCCTCAAGCATGCTTTGAAAAACTCTCTCATACCTGTGGTAACGGTTGCAGGGCTGAATTTTGGCTATCTCCTAAACGGTTCCGTCATAGTTGAGACGATTTTCTCATGGCCGGGGTTCGGAAACCTGATTGTTTCATCCATACTTAGCAAGGATTACCCCATGATACAGGGCTGTGTATTGTTCATTGCTGTGATATTTGTACTTATCAATTTTGCAGTGGATATTTCCTATGCTTTCCTTAACCCAAAGATCAGATATGAAACTAAGAATTAAAAACAAAAATCCGGGAGTATTTCTTAGCGCAGTAATTCTTGGTTTTTTCATAATTGCAGCTCTTTTCGCAGGGTATATTGCGCCCCACAATCCCGAAAAAGCAAATCTAGAACTCCGACTTAAAGAACCGTGTAAAGAATTCCCGTTAGGTACCGATGATTTAGGCCGCTGCATATTAAGCCGTATAATTTACGGTTCAAGAGTATCTTTATCAGTTGGACTTTTAGTAGTAAGTTCCTCATTGCTTTTGGGGCTTACCGTTGGTACTCTGTCTGGATATTATGGAGGATGGCTGGATGAAATATTTATGCGATTTGTAGATGCCTTTCTGGCGTTCCCAAGTCTGCTGCTGGCTCTTGGCATAGCAGGGTTTTTCGGTGCAGGATTCATGAATATGGTCTATAGCCCTTATAGTTGTGTACTGGGCTAGCTTATGCTCGCCTGGCTAGAAGTTCAGTCCTAGCAATAAAAGAGCAGGATTATATCAAGGCTGCAAAAGGGCTTGGAGCAGGGGATTTGCATGTGATTTTACGTCATGTCATCCCAAATATAATATCTCCTCTTATAGTAATGGCAACCATGGGAATGGGGTATGTTATACTGTCTGCAGCAGGGCTCAGTTTCCTGGGTTTTGGGGTTCAGCCACCTACTCCGGAATGGGGTTCTATGCTTAGTGAAGGAAAAATATACATCAGATCTGCCCCTTATGTTATGATTTTTCCCGGAATTGCTATTATGCTTGCAGTTCTAGCTTTCAACTACCTTGGAGATGAATTAAGAGACCTGATTGATCCAAGAACGCAGAAAGATTTTGAATGACCAGCTTCCAAAGATTACACCATTTAATAACAAACTATTGTTAAAGAGTTTCCAGAGTAAATACCATGAAAAAGTACCCCTCGTTTAACAGTAGATCAAATAAACAGCAAAAAATTTAGCTGCAAATATTTCCTGACCGCGACAATTAGTGCTGCAAGCGGATACAGGTCAAAGATAAATGGCTTCAGCCGAAATGCGTGCTTTGTTTCTAGCATATATTTTTCTCATCTCTTTGAGCCTGGGAATCTACGATGTAATCTTCAATCTATACATCTTAAGGCTTGGATTCAGGGAGGATTTTCTTGGACTTATGCTCTCACTTGTTTCCATATCCACTGGCCTGTTTGCAATTCCTGCAGCCATGTTCTGCGATAGGGCAGGTAGAAAAAACACATTGTTATTGTCCTGCCTGCTTCTCTCTGTTATCCTTTTGCAATCCTTTACACCACCACCTCAACATTCCTGCTGGCTTTTTTCAGCATTCTCTATGGTGTATCCTCATCGCTCAAGATTGTTACAGCGTCCACATTCATGGTTGAAAATTCCACGAGTTATGAAAGGATGCACCTGTTTTCGATGTACTACTCTGTTATACACTATAGGCGTCATGATGGGAAACCTGGCAGGAGGCACTTTACCTCAGGTCTTTATAAATTCTCTGAATATTGAGCCCACAGGTTCGGGAGCCTATCAGCTCTCATTATATGCATCTCTATTTGCGGTCTTAATTTCCCTACTTCCCCTGCTGCTTATAAAGGATCAAAAAACTAAGTTGATAAGAACACCAAAGCTTTGGTTCCGTTGCAAAAAATCTCAGAATAAGCATGTAAATCCATAATCAATAACCAAAAGTACAAATATTCAAAAAGATGTGTCAATATTATAGAACTATTCCAAATAATTGATTAATATATTTAGCTTCATTAAAGCCAGAGTAATTTAGGTTTTTGATTTGTCCTTTTTTAATCATATTCATAGCTTCAATTCCTTTTAAAGTCTTAATAGCTGTGTTAAAAGACTGAAATCCTAACATTGGATTAACTATTCGTTTAATGGATCTATGATCTTGTTCTATAATGTTATTCAAATACTTGATTTGTCGAATGCCTACGTTTATAGGTAGTATTTTATCATTTTTCAGTTTATCTATAGCAGGTGGATAAGCTGGATTTTTATCAACTGTGATTACTCTTGGAATTTGATTATGATTAGAATTCAAAGCTTTCTTAAAGAAACGTTTTGCTGCTTTTTGATCTCGTTTTGCACTTAACATGAAATCAATTGTATCTCCATTTGAGTCAACTGCTCGGTAAAAATATTTCCATTTACCTTTAACTCTGATGTAAGTTTCATCAACTCTCCAAGAGTCGTTTGTTGGTCTTAAATGCCTTCTTACCTTCTTTTCGATTTCAGGAGAGTATTGATGTACCCATCTCATGATAGTACTGTGATCAACTTCTACTCCCCTCTCTGCCATCATTTTCTCTAAATTTCTATAACTTACTGGATATTTTAGGTACCATCTGACGTTTAATAAAATGATTTCTCCTTCGTAATGTTTCCACTTAAAGGAATTAGATAGCATATTATCGTTCTATTGATTTTCTCCTTATTCAATTGAATCCTTATTATGATTTTTTGCAACAGAACCAAAGCTTTTCTATAACTTCTTTTTTGACTTTAAAGTCAGAAACGATCAGAAAATTGATTCTCGTAAATGGACTCATAGGTCTTGGATGGGGATTAGCTCTTCCTTATTTCAATGTTTATTTTGACGTTGTCCTTGGAGCCAATTCAAGACAAATTGGGCTTATTTTTTCTCTCTCTCAGGTTGTCATGATGTTTACCTTACTGTTTGTTCCAATACTTACTGAAGGTTTGGGAAAAGTAAAGGTCGTAGCCCTTGTCCAACTTTCGTCAATCCCGTTTCTTCTGCTTTCCACATCAACATCCATACTTGCGATTGCTGCCTTCGGATACATAATGAGGACAGCAATTATGAATATGTCAAACCCGATACTGAGCAGTTTTAATATGGAAATTGTAAGTGAGGCTCAAAGGGCAACTGTAAATAGCCTTATCTGGATGAGCTGCTATACCTGTGTTGGATTGAGTACCTATGCAGGTGGTTTGATGATGGATCGCAATTACTATACTCTTCCATTTCTTCTAACGTGTATTTTATACATAGTGGCCAGTGTTCTTTATTATTTGTTCGTTGAGAAATTAGGAACAGAACAAAAAAATTTGAAAACATTGGTTTGATTTATAGCGAATTTTCAGAACACAAAAAAAATAAAAATTTGAATAAGAGATTTAAATGCTTTTTCTTCTATTTTCTTCTATTTTCACTAATATATTCTCTTTTCTTTATTTTGTCTTAAAATGTAGGTATTACTAATTTTAAATATAATAATAAGAACTCACATTAAAAGTTAGAACAGTACTAAATATAAGTTCTTCGTATATACCAATGCCCAAGCGAACAGACAAAAAAATAAACGCCTCCTAAATCTGTGAATTGGACGCACAACTCCTGAATTTCTCATCTGTATGTGCAGGCAGGTGGGAAATTTCAGGGATATTGCGTTCCATCATTAATTCTGCTCTTTACATCACTTATTATACAATGGTAAGTAAGGCCTCATCATGAATGGAAAACTAGCTTAAGAAAGTTATTATTCTCTATTATGTTACTATTCCTGAAAAAATTATTGTGTAGTTAGTTTCTTCATGTAACGGTTTTAATATTTTTTACTACATTATTGACTTAAACATTTATAATAATAAAAAATATCTTCTCAACTTATCTTTTAAATTTACCATAAGTTACATGTATAAAAATAAGGATTATATCTATGTGCATAATTGGACTATAATGTTCAAACACAACCCTTTATGTGAAAAACGCCGCCGAAAACCCTAAAAACGGGCACCTGGCGGGGTGCCAACCCTTATAGTATTAGAAAATACGCTTACTCTTTTATTTTAAACCGTTCCTGTCTATACTTCCATGACAGCCCTGAATCCAAGGCTATTTAACCTGTTGTCTTGAGCCGCAAAAAGTCTTTCAGCCGACCGACAACAGCCGGCATTTCCGTTCCAGCCCCCTCCTCTCCGGACTCTCACTGGAGTGGATATGCTTGGAAAATGATTTTCCCAGGCTCTTCCATCTGCTGGAGCTGCCTTTATAGTTAATGTGATACTCGTCCTGTACCCATTCTCCTATATTTCCATATATATCATAAAGTCCCCAGGGATTTGGATATTTCAGACCAACCGGATGGGTTTCAAGTCCGGAATTTCCCAGAAACCAGGCATATTCTGTAAGTTTCGATTCGTCGTCTCCAAAAAAATAAGTGGTTGTAGTCCCTGCTCTAGCTGAATATTCCCATTCAGCTTCGGTAGGGAGTCTGTATACATGGTTATTTCCATTAGCTTTTTCCAGAGCACTTAGTTTCTGGAAAAAAACTTGAACCTCAGCCCAGGAGATGTTTTCAACAGGATACTTTTTGCCTTTGAAATATGAAGGAGAATTTCCCATGACCTTCTGCCACTGTTCTTGGATCACAGGATATCTACATAAATAAAAAGGTTTTTCAATTGTCACTTTATGTACAGGGCTTTCCCAAAGCTTTCTTCTTTTTTCACATGCTTGAGAACCCATCTCAAATTCTCCCGCAGAAATAAGGACAAACTCCATTCCAATGGAATTCGTTAATGAACGGCTGAATAAATTTTCGGTTAAGTCTTTCATTGAGTTATTCATAACGTTATCCATTGAATTACTCACCTGAATATCTTTAAATGTGTACCTCGAACTACTGATTTGCCTTTTTCAGTCAAAGGTTACCACTGTAAATAAGTCAAATTGAAAATTCAAGTTCAAGCCCTACAGGACAGTGATCCGAACCCATTATATCAGTGTAAATTGGAGCAGACTTTACATTTTTCCGCAGGTTTTCGCTTACGAAAGAAATAGTCCAGCCGCCAGCCGACATTTCTTTTACGTGCACCTGTTCTCATTGACCACCAGGAATAATTTCCGCCTTCAGAATTGAACATGCGAAAAGTATCAAGATATCCGGCTGCAAGGAATTTGTCCATCCATGCTCGCTCTTCAGGGAGAAAACCGGATATCGTTTCGTTTTGCTTAGGACGGGCAAGGTCGATCTCTTTATGGGCTGTGTTTACGTCCCCGCAGATGACAAGCTTTTTACCTTCTGCTTTGAGGGTGTTTGCATAGTCTAAAAAAGCATTGTAAAAGTCCATTTTGTATTCCAGGCGCTCCTGAGAAGCTTTGCCGTTAGGGAAGTAGATATTCATTAAGATAAAGTCCTCATAGTCGGCCCGCAGAAAGCGGCCTTCTCTGTCAAATTTTTCAATTCCCATGCCAGTTTCGAGATTCAGAGGCTTTTTCTTCGAAAAGATTCCAACTCCACTGTAGCCGTTCTGTTCTGCTGAAACAAAGTAATTGTAATAGCCTGGAATATTCTTTGCTTCTCTCGGGAGTTTATCAGGAGAAACCTTAGTTTCCTGAATGCAAACAATATCAAATTTCTGTTCCAGCAAAAGCTCAAGAAAGTCTTTTTTTATTGCAGCCCGGAGGCCGTTTACATTCCAGGAGACGAGATTGTAGTGGCCAGACATTTTTCTATCCCTAATTGGTGTTTCAGAATTTGATTTGCGTTATGAGGAAGCTCAGAGCAGCAGGAAGTTAAATTGAAATCTGGAATTATATTGAATTGAAATTTGAATTGAAATTGAACTGAAATTGAATTGAAATTGAAATGAATTAAGCTGAAAATAATTCAAAGTCTTAGTAAATAAATGCTCCTTATTTAGCCAGCAGGAATTCTTCTAAGTTTCCCACATGCAAACAGCAAGTCTCAACAGAACTCGACTTTAAGAACTCTACCTTAAACTACATATCTCAATTCTATTGTAGAATCCGGAAATACTATGTTTCATCTATATTTGCCGGATGAACTGATTTTCATAGACCTAAACAAAAAACATTAATCCTATGTATGCTATCCTTCAATTCCAATGTACAGAAGCAATCAGGATACCTCCAGAAAAAGGGGAAGAAATCAGGGAAAAAGCAATTAACGAGAGATTTCTGGATACTAAAAGAAAAATTCGAAAACTTAGGACTGATGAAGGAAATTTCCTGGAAATCCCTGTCACAGAAGCTGCAGGAGAAAAAGTGGAAAATTTTCAGGTAACCGAACAGAAAAATCCTGAATTTCTGGAAAAAACCTGGTCTCTAAAAGAATATCTCAAAGACTTTCTTTCCGAAGTTGAACTTGCATCCGTCCCGGCAGGCTGGCAGATTCTGGGAGATATAATAATAATTGGCATCCCTGAAATCCTGGAAGATAAAAAGACAAGGATAGCTGAGGCTCTGCTCTCTGATGTACCCCAAGTGCAGGACCGTTGTAAGGGATTTTGGAATCGAAGGGCAGTTCCGCCAGCCAAAAAGAGAACTCCTTCTCGGCAGCGAAACCGAAACCATCCACAAAGAGCATGGCTGCTTTTTTAAGCAGGATGTAACAAAGGTAATGTACTCCAAAGGCAATCTTGAAGAAAGAAAGCGAATGAGCAGGTTAGGAGAAGGGGAAGTTATAGTTGATATGTTCGCAGGAATAGGGTATTTTTCAATTCCTATGGCTGTGCATTCCAGACCGAAAAAAATTACTGGGAATAGAAATTAATCCTGAGTCTTTTGCCTACCTGAAGGAAAACATCAGGCTAAATAAGGTAGAGGATATCTTTGTTCCAATCTGTGGAGATTGTTCAAAGGTTGCTCCAGAAGGAACAGCTGACCGTGTGCTTATGGGGTATGTGGGAACAACACATCATTATCTTGAGCCAGCTATAAAAGCCCTGAAAAAAAGCGGGGGAATTTTACACTATCACGAAACAGTCCCGGAGAGTCTTGCCAGAACCAGGCCTCAGGAAAGGATAAGAAAAGCTGCCTATGCGCTGGGAAAGAAGGTGGAGATTCTGGAGACCCACAGGATAAAAAAATACTCTCCAGGTGTCCTGCATGTGGTTGTGGATGCGCGGATATTCGAATAAAATTTTAAAATAGTCATTTCAGGTTCTTTGACTATAACTGCAGTTGGCTTTTATTCGGTGAAAAACGGCAGTCTGTCAGTTTTACCTTACCTGGAGAGCCAGGTATGACACTTATATCCATGCTGAGAATTTTTCTGTAAATGTTTCTTTTTTGCACAATAGGCCACCACCCATAGAGGAAAACATAAACAGGCTCCCACATTGCAACCCAGCCGATGATTGTCAGGCCTTCGGAAAACATGTGTATTTATCAGGCCTTGTTCAAGAGTTGAAAGAAGCCGGATTATGAGCAGACAGAGAAAGAGGAAGACGATTGCAATTGTCATGTTTCTTCTTCCTCGCTGAAGAAGCCTCCTCAGCTCTATGTTCGTGAGAACTTTTTTGTAAGAAAAATGATTTCGGATTGCTTCTTTAAGGGTACGCTCTGTTTCTCCATCAAATTCGGAAGAGGGGACATATATTATAATTCCAAGGGGCTTTTTTAGAGGGAACTCTCCAACTGTATTATAAATATATTCTTCCGCTTCCGGATCAAGCTCTTTTTCGTGAAAAGGCGCAGGATCAAAAGAATTGAAAATCTGCATTACGCTGTTCAGCTCAAGTTCGATTAGAAGTTTTCCATCCCGTTCCTTGTAAAGGGCTTCTGTCCCTTTCGGGGAAAAATCTATCCCCCAAACCACTTTTATCTACCTTCTATAGAACATCTTTTAAGGTTTTTGAAATAAAAATCTCTTAAACATAATTACAACAGTTTTCAGGTTCCATATAAGGCTTTGCTTTTTGCGCTTTCGACATCAGGCCAAACTGAAAATGTGTTAAGACGACTTTCTTGAGGTAAAACGGTAGTAGAACTCTTCTCCCCTGCAGACGAACCTGTTCCTATATATACATCCATACCAGTGATTTTCTGGTAAATGTTGCACTTATGCACAATAAGCCACCAGCCATAGAGAAAAGTATATACTGGCTCCCACATGGCGGCCTAGTAGATTATAACGAAGCCTTCAGAAGACAAAGTATTCAGCAGGCTTTCTTCAAAAGTAGAAAACCGCCGAATTGTAACAAGGCACAAAAGCAGGAATTCTCAATACCGAGTTCTGGACAGCAGGAATTCTCAATACTGTGCTGCAGCCTGCTTGATTGCGCTGCAGAGTTCTTCGGGTTTCCTGGAGCTAATAAGCATTCTTTCTCCAGAGATAAGTTTCAGGATTACAACCGGGTTAACTTTTTTGGAAGACTGTGATACATCAGATTCTTTTCCTGTGAGAGGGTCATAAACCTTAATTTTACACTCTTCTACTATATGGAAAGGGATCTTCTTGAAGGAGAGATTCAGGGGTACCAAGCGAATGTATATTCCATCACTTCTTACCTCAGTTATGTGCTTTGTACAGTAAAATACAAGAGGAAAAAATAACCCGAAGATAATCCATAGCGCAAACAGGTATGTTCCAGGAATGTTATGGATTCCGGCAGGTTTTCCGAAGACTATGCTATGGATTTCGATATACCAGAGCAGGAGCGCAGGATAAAGGACAGAAAACAGGAAAAAATTGTTGCGCAGATCCTGTACCTCCCGAAAAATTATACGTGTTTCCGGCTGTTCCATAAAAATCTCTTCTTTGAAATTTTCCTTACTTTCACTTGTCTCATTAAAAATACATGTTGGATTATTGACAGATAGGTATTTTTAGTATATTTTAAAAAAACTATATCTTGAATGGTAAAAGTGTATTTTTTTAATTCATTCAAAAGCAAGCTAAATTCTGTACTAAAATAATAGTTTTTTTGGAAAATATACTTGATTTTTCCTATTAAAACTTAGTAAATAAACCTTCAAAAAAATAAAAATTGAATATATTAATTAATTTATAACTTAATAAATAATAACTTTATAATAATTTCATTTGTAATAATAATTAAATTTATAAAAAGTTGGACAAATCTGAAAGAAAGTAATATATAATCAAAGACACTTTTAATAATTTTGAATAACTATGGTATAGTATTAAAACAGAATATAATTTGTAACTATTGACCTATATAATAGAACATCAATAGCCATCATTACTAATATTCAACAAACAAATTTCTGTAAATTGATTTTATTTAACTGTTGGCGATTGATTTCGTTTATTCATCTTTTATAGGTTAATTCTCAGAGTTCTCGTTTCCACTAAAATCAATATCATCAGACATTTTTTGATAGGCTGAATAGTTACTATAATTTTTAGATGGATCTAGTATTTAGTTTCTAAAATATCTCTAGATTCTATGATTTCCATGAATTTTTCGATTTCATAAACAATTAAGTTAAAATTACTAATTTTAATACATTATCAATTCTTGGATAAGTTTTTAATACCCATTCCAATAGCTTCAAAGAGTTTTTCTGGGTTTTGGGATCCAATCATTAGTTTTTTCACTTTTATCCCATCCAAATATTTAATCGTACTTGCTCTTGTTACCTGAAGTAGTATAGGCTTTTCCCTTTGCTCTATAACGTACTCCCCCAACCTCCATAATGTCTTATAGGATTATAGTTGGATTTCGTAATTTTGAATGATTTTCAAAAGGAAAGGTTTTGAAAGCGAGATGAAAAGGGTAAAAGCGAACATATAGTCCATTTTTCCTTACTTCAGTAACCAGTTTTATGGAATAAAATAAAAGAGGGAAAAGAATTCCAAATATCAAAAATAAAATAAACGTTATCCAATAAAGGGGATTAGTCCCTACATGTTTGCCGAGAAATAGTTGCTGATAAGCCTTGTACCATGATAAGAATGACGCGGATCTTGAAACAATTATCCAGATCCATGTCTGATTCATTTTTTGAACTTCTCTTGAACTGGAGAACTCCTTTTCTCTGTATCTTCCATTTTTCTTATATGTAACACTCCATATTTACCAGTCCTAAATATTGTATAAAAGATATCACTTATCTGGTAAAAAGTTTTGACAAAAAATTAATTTTAATGGAAACAATGATAAATCTTCTGAAAATTAAAAAAGTAATTTAAATAAGAGCGTTTTTAATAATCTTAATAACCTAATTTCTCCATCTCTTTAAGTATTACTGCACTGAAATCCGTGAAGTACTGGATTCCCCCTGTCCAGGCCGCGAGCATCATGGCGTCATTGATCTCCGTTCTTGTAGCTCCGAATTTATGAAGTCTTTCAAGGATTTTAACCGCGCTCTGTGTGTTGTTGCTTGAGCAGGCTATAGCAAAGACCATTAGATGCTTATGTTTCATAGAAAGTCCGCCTTCCCTTTCCTCCCAGACGGCTTTATAAAGGCCTGCTAAACCTTCGGCAAACTCTTCGTTCATCTGTCCGGCATACGCAATAGATCTGGGCAAAAAACCCTTTATTTCTTTGATTTCTTTAGCAGCTTTCTCCATAATTATCATAGGTCATAAGTCTGGATTGGATATAATTGTATCTTATTACAAAATTGGCTATTTCTAAAGATTAATTTTATGTAAATTATTTTTCTGATTCCTTTTGTTGGAAATCTAAGACTTCTTTTTTTCCTAAGGTCAATAAGAAAACTTAACTTTACCACTAGAGATTTATTCCCATGTATCAGAAATTTTAAAAATATAGTAACTATATATGTGGATCAAAATGTGCGATTAAAAAATAGTTTGCTGTATAAGCAATTTAAAACGCTACAGGAAGACCTTCCGTGATTAAATCTATACTTGATAACAGATCTTTCTTACAAATTCACCATGCAACTTGCAGTACTAGAACTTTTTCCTAAAACTGAAGCTGAGTATCGGTTTACAAACCGTGGCTCTCAGCGCTTTCTGCTACAAGTTGTAGAAGAACTGAAGAGGATCATAGAAGAAGAGATCTCAAAACTAGCCTTAACAGAAGAATACAACTGGCTTTCCGATAACTGCTCTTACCTGAAACCCAGGTGTATCTTGAATATCTTAAGAATTACCGTTTCAAACCAGGTGAAGTAAAAATTTGCCTTACTGAAGAAAAAGACCTGGATATTCGAATAAAAGGGTTATAGGCATAGTACTATTTTATGGGAAATTGTCATTATGGCCGTAGTTTCCGAACTCTATTTCGCAACTATTGAAAATGAGTGGAAAGGAAATACTCAAAATGGATGTACTCGGAATCTGTACTGGCTGATTATGAAAACAAGATCCTTGAAATAGGAAAAGCTCTTGAAGAAAATAACTGTTTTTTTTCGGAATTTGGATTTCGCAGGAGAAGAAGTTTTCGAACTCCATGATCGTGTGGTGGAAGGACGCCTAACCAACAATAAAGACTCTTAGTGGAACTCAATTAATTTCATATTTTTGAAAAAAATACGGTGTAAAACCTGAATCGGAACATTTGGACATGAATGGATTATGGGCACTTCGGCTCTTGTTGGTTTAAGATATGCAAACCGTTTCACTTTTGACAACTGGGTTGAAGTCTATAATGGGGATCTGGGAATTGCTCTTACAGACACATTTGGCTCTAAAGCCTTTTTTAAGGACATGGATCTGAAGTTATCAAAAATTTATGATGGATTTCAGCACGATAGTGGAGACCCTTATGACCTTGTCAGATTCTGTTGATAGAGCACTACCGAAAAATGGAGTATTGAAATCGCCAATGAAAAAGTCGAGAATCGTTTTCAGTGACGCCCTCGAATATGCAGATTACCGCGATTCGGGCTCAAAAAGTACTGCGAAGGTAAAATCGATCTGCAGTTTCGGCATCGGCACAAGCCTGACGAACAACTCCGACTTCTTCCGGGAAAGTCCGCCTCTTAATATGGTCATAAAACTGCATATCGAAGGTATTCCTGTTTGTAAAATTAAGTGATTCACAGGAAAAAGAAACACAGAAAAGATGCGATCAATTCAGAACTATATTTTGGAAGAAAAAAGAACTTGATGAGTAATTATGAAATAAAAAACACAGGCTTAATTGAAATTAAAATAACATATTAAACCTTCAACTACCTAAAGTACGATTCACAATTCTAATTACTTGATTTTT
>CAVSHT010000017.1:0-43867 GCA_963727895.1 uncultured Methanosarcinaceae archaeon
CAACAGCTCCTACAAGCAAAGACACACCTGCGATGGCTCCAAGAAAAAGAGTCATTGTACTTGTCATACTAGTGACAGAATTGGCCATAGATTTTGAGGCAGATAAGGTAAAGTCTCTGTCTTTTTCCTGATTAATGTGTCTTGAGATCATAAGACGTTTTTTGATATCCTCCATCAATCCATCTACTTGATCTTCACTCTTGGCTTTTACTGTGATGCTGTCATAAACATTTTTTTTTGCATCTGTAATAAGGTTAACTGCACCATCTGTTGGCATGTATATTTTAGAATCTTCTCCCCCCATTCCTTCTTCCTTTAAAATTCCTACAACTCTCACTGATTTGTTATTGATTGTTATTACCTGATTTATTCCTATGTTGTGGTCAAAAATTTCATTTGCAGCTTTACTTCCTATGACTGCTACATACTTGTCAGCTGGTTCAAGCAACCTTCCTGATGTCGTTTTAAGAGTAGTCATGTACTTCCAGACCTGAGGGTCTACACCTGTGATTGAGAGAGTTGCAGTTTGTCCTAAATATTTAACCTTTTCACTACCAGAAATCTCACCTTCTTTGTACTGTATACTATCCAAACCCTGAAGTGCCCTCATATCCTTGTCCGTTAAAGTGGCATCTGTCGACGAACCGCCCATTCCAGGAGGACCAGGCATGTTGGATGATGCCTTGGAATATCCTGGAGTTATGGATATTATTGTTAGATCCATCTCGGCAAGCTTGCTCTGTACGTTTGCCTGCATGGAATCACCTAAAGAAACAATACCAATTACAGATCCAACTCCTATAACAATCCCTATAATAGTCAGCCAGCTTCGAAGTTTACTATGCACAAGCATGTTCAGGCCCATTCTAAGGTATGTTGAATTTCTCATTTTACATCCTTCCATTTCTAAGGCGGTGTTAGTTGTTCTGATCTTCAGACTTTGAAATACCTGATTTCTTTTCCTTTCTTACCCGTATCGTTTCCTGAATTTTGTTGCGATAAGCAAATACTCCTCCAGCCATCACTATTACCACGATGTATAGAAGATATGAACTAATTCCACTGCTTCTTTGTCCTACTGCTCCTCCCTGTGAAGTCATATTATTTGAGGTTCTATCTAGTTTGACTTCTTTATCAACTGTTAACCTTTCTCCTTTTGCATCTGTATATTCAATCTGAACTTTTAATGGATTTGAATTCATTGAAGATGAACTTTCATTGTCTCCTACTGCATTGGTGTTTGCGGTATCAGGTGTTGCTCCTGAATTTTCATCGCCAGTCTGCGTATTTGTGACATTGAAAGAAGCAATTGTGTAATCTCCTTTCTCCAGATTTCCTACAATTGTTGACGAACTTCCTGACACTTTGTACCCGTCTTGATCTGGAATAGAAACCTTTACAGCATATGCTATATTGTTACCCACGTTTGCTACTGAGAAAGAAGTTGCTCCAGCACTGCTTTCTGAGAAGGACACATCAAAATCCGTTGCCCCTCCTACAAAAAGTCCTGCTGTAGTCTGAATATTTTTTGAATTGGAGTCAGAATCTTCATACGAAAGGTTAACATCTAAAGTGTAAAGTCCTGGAGTAGCACTTATGTCTGCCATTGCGGTATAGTCAACTTTTACAGATTGACCTACAACCAGATACTTGATATGTTTTGTGTTATCTGAATATACAGGCAAAACAACGCCTTTAGGATCAGTCCAGGAGAAAACCAGATTTTTCAATGGAGAACTTCCTGTATTTGTAACAATAAACTCTAAAGGTTCTTCCTTTGCTATATCAATATCAGCCTTGCTTACAGTCACAACCTGAGCATATTCTTTACCCTGAACTTGAACCTGGACTGTTTTTTTAGTAGCGTAAATCTGTTCATCAGACCCGGATCCACTCTTATAAGTAGTGACGATATCAAGATTATAAGTGCCTTCTGAAGCGTTGGCATCTGTCATGAGTTTGAACTTCAAAACCCCAGCATCATCGTCTTCCTGCCTTGCATTAAGATAAGAAATACTCTTTTGAAGATCTTCTCCTGAAAGTTTACTGAAAGGATATTCAGGATTGAGTTGAACCTGTACGTCTTCCAGGTCAGTGTCTCCGATATCCTGCACGCTGAGAGTAAGTTCAAGAGGTTCTCCAGGCCTGGCATTGTCGGGGTTTTGATTAGTTACATTTACTTGCACAGCTGAAGAATGTATATTCCCATTTGATGTACTGAGAGTAGAATTTTGATTAGTTACTGACACACCAAGTGCTGTACCAGCCCCTAAGCATATGAACGTTGACATCAACAGTAAAAATATTAGTAATGAAAACTTTTTCATTTTAATTCCTCAATTTGAATCTGATTCGTTTTTTGTACTTGTTTCGTTTTCTGTAGCTGGTTTACTTTTCGTATTTGTTTCAATTTTTTCGATCTCGCCGTCTCTGATATATACAACTCTCGTTGCATATCTTACAAGTTCGATGTCGTGGGTCACAATAATAATCGTCTTTCCTTCTTTTTCATGTAACTCGTTCAAAAAATCCAAAATATAGGTCCCAGTCTTAGTATCCAGGTTTCCTGTAGGTTCATCTGCTAGGATTATAGGTGGATTTACAGCAAGGGAGCGGGCTATTGCAACTCTCTGCCTCTGTCCTCCTGAGAGTTGAGAAGGAAGATTTCCTTTCTTTTCCGAAAGTCCTACAATATCAAGTAGGTATGAGGCTTTTTGTCGGGTTATTTGTGGATCTTCTTCCTGAAATTCCATAGGTAAGAGCACATTTTCATAGGTATTCAAGGTTGGAATAAGGTTAAAACTCTGAAAAATGAATCCTATCATCTGTCCCCGAATAACAGCAAGTTCCGATTCATCAAGTGTTGATATATCTTTTGAATTAAGAGAAATTCTACCTTTTGATGGCAAATCCAGACAACCCAATAGATTCATAAGAGTACTTTTTCCACTTCCACTGGGTCCAAGAACTACTAAAAATTCCCCTTCATAAATTTCAAGATTTATCCCTTTGAGAGCTGCAAACTCAACTTCCCCCATTTGATAAATTTTCCAGACATCGGTCAGTTTGATCAAAGGCTTATCAGTTTTTTGTGTAGTCCTTATTAAATTATAACTTGTAACAGAATCATTTCCAAAATTGCTATATGGATTATTGTTTAGATCCATTGAATCATTTTCTAATTCATCGGAAAAACTCGCCGTCTTTTCTAGCGAGTTCGAAATTTTTGAAGGATTTAACTTCGTTTTAAATGTCTCTATTACTTTCATAAGTGTCATATGTGTCCTCTTAGTAGTAACTTGCTTTTTCAAGTAGAATGAATCCTTTTTTCTCTTTAACGAAAATCTCCTTTGTTTTTCCTCCTGTCATTTTTGAAATTGAATATACTAAGAATAGTCACACATGAAACACAATTGATGCCAAAAAGTACTATTTTTTCTGCGTTTGTTCCAACATTTTATGGATATACAAGGCTCGAATTGAAAATGAAACATCAAAGCAATAGTTCCATGTGAAACATACCTATAGGCTTAATAAGTTTAATTCCATATAACTGTTTCTTATGAATCCAAATTAAAAATGAATAATTAACCAATTTACACATAATAATCCAAACTTTATAAACAATATATTTCTTAAGTAAATTATATAAATTAACTATCTGAAATCATATTTAAGCACAATAAATAAACATCTATAGACTTATTTTCTATATTTTAATATGTGTTGATATTATTTAATAATGAAAAAATTAGTAAATTATTTTAGCTAAGTAAATAGGAGAATGTGAAACTAATATAGTTTTTATAAAGCATATTTTTAGTATTGATTAGTTTTATTCAAAACTATTATATTCCATGAAGCTATTAGGGTATTTCTGCACAATTCCCCAAAAAATTATATCAAGATTTACTAAATATATAATTTAGTAAATTAAAAATAAGAAGCCATCTCAAATACCTAAGGTTCATGTCCAGAGACCTTCCACAGTAAAGTTAATTTATCTCTCTGAAATTTGATTAATGATTTTAAGTAAGAGTCTGTATTCTGTGTAATTCCTAAATCATACCAATAAAACTCTCCACTTTCAGTGTAGAATCCCCCAATATTAATTTTGGCTTTTGAACCACTTGTAAATTTAATAGGTTTTGACCTTTTGAATTTCAGCTATAAATTCGTTTGTAAGTGCCTCATTCCACCTTTTTGATTTAGGTTTACATGTTATTTCACTAAATCCTAAAGCTTTAATGATCGGTCTCATTCTTGATTCTGAATAAGAGACTTTAAATTTCTCTCTGACAAATTGAATTACGTCTTTTGTGTGCCAACCACGAGAATAACCGTCATCTGTTGGTATTGGATCTGAAAGTGCTTTGTTTAACTCAGATAATTGTTCTGCAGTTAAAAAAGACTTGATTCCTCGACCAGGTTTACATTTAAGACTAAACAAACCGTCGGTTTCAGCTCGTTTTATCCAGCGATGAACAGTTGAACGGTGAACTGAAAAATCGTCTGCAACTTTAGCGGAACTCAAATCATTTTTGACCAATAATAAGGCTTGAAGTTTAATCTGCTCGTTTTTGTTACAGGAATTTATGATAGCTGTAGAAATATCAAAAGTTGTAAACATTTCCAAACTCATATATAAAATTATATACTAATTTTAGGTATAATAATGTTGCAGTAAATACAGAGGTGACTATATGTACTTGAGGTATAAAATCAAGGGTTCCGTTGTAAAAAATCAGAGCATTTTACAAAATCATTGAAAACCTTCACAATAAAGCAATTTGAGTGAGCAAATTTTGGTTAAAATGATATTTAAAGGGAATAAAAATAACCTCAAAGTACAGAAAAATTATTTTTGCAACGGAACCACTAAACTCATTATTAATGAGCTCATCTCAAAAACCATTTTTTTCAATTATTAGAATTATTTCCATGATTAAAAATTCTATTAGTTACATAAAGTACGAAATATAAACTAATAAAATTTGAGTTTTTATGTATAATCAATCATGAATTCCTCTTTTTTAAAAAATAAATGTTCAATCATCATCTGAAGTTTAGTTTCAAGCAATACTATTATATATATCCTAGACATATCAAACACTAGATAGTTGCATCTGAAATTAATTAATATATCATTTTATCTTATACAAGGCTATTACAATTTCGAAATGTGATTATATACAAAGAAAAAGCCTCTATCACCAAGGCATTAAATCTGTTTCATATACAACTATTTTTTTAAATGTATTTAATGTCAAAACAAGACACCTAGTTCAGAAATATGAAGGATAAAAATATGGAAAATCTAAGAGAAATTGACCCAAGAGAAATATTAGGCCCAATTGCCCAAATATACCGTAGCAATCTGGTATTCATGACAAGGGGACTCGAAGCTTATAGGATCAGAAGCGGACAATTTGAGTTTTTAATTGTTTTGTATCATAAAGATGGAGTATCTCAGGAGACTCTTGCAAAACTTCTGAAAGTTAGCAAAGCAACAAGTGCCAGAGCGATCCAGAATCTGGAAAAAGAAGGTTATGTTTACAGGGAAAGAGACGAAAGTGACCTTCGAGCTTATAGGGTTTACCTAACTGAAAAAGGGAAGAAAATGAGAAATATTATTTTTAAAAAAAATGACTGCTTTTATAGATATTCTCTTTTCAGACTTTACCCTTGAAGAAATAGAAATTTTCAGGCTACTCATCCATAAAGCTTCGATTAAACTTTTTGAGCCTGAATTCAAGCCTCCATCTAATGGACAAGATCATCTGAAGTAAAAAATAAGGAGGTGAAAATATGGACAAGAAAAGTGCATTTCTCGGTGAAGAGAAAATAAGCAAGCTTTTAGTTAAGCTTTCAACTCCTGTAATCATTGGAATGCTAGCACAAGCTCTCTATAATATTATAGATACTTTATTCGTAGGAAGGGCCTACGGAGCAGAGAGTGTAGATGCCATAGGTGGGCTTTCTATAGCTTTTCCAATTCAGATGATGGTTACAGCGGTGGGAATTTTTCTTGGGACAGGAGGTGCTTCAATCATCTCACGTGCTCTAGGGGCACAAAATAACGAAAAAGCTGAAAAAGTTCTTGGAAATCTTTTCACTCTGAATCTCATCATTGGTGTACTTATTGCTATTTTCTGTCTTCATTATCTTGACTCGATTTTAAGGATTTTTGGGGCAACTGCTGGAGTACTACCTTATGCTAGAGAATATCTAAAAATTATACTCACAGGAGGAATTGTCTTTGTATATGGAGTTTCAATTCAGAATGTTGTTAGGTCTCAAGGAAATACTCGCCTTGCCATGAATGCGATGCTACTAGCAGTTGGCCTCAATGTTATTCTTGCCCCTATTTTTGTCTTTGGCTTCAGGATGGGCGTGCAGGGTACTGCACTTGCAACTTTGCTTGCACAGGGAACAGCATCAGTCTGGCTTCTACTATACTGCATAAAAGGAAAAGGAGCTGTAAAATTCAGATCTGAAACTTTAAAACTAGACCTAAAAATTGTAAAAGAAATTACAACTGTAGGTGCTGCATCTTTTGTGATGGACAGTGCTATGAGTATCATGATGATTTTTGTATACAACGCACTTGCAGTTTATGGTGGAGACGCTTCAATTGCAGTTTTTGGTACCGTAATGAAGATTAATGCCTTTATTTTCATGACCATCATGGGCATGGGCTTTGGTTTACAACCAATAGTTGGGTTTAACTACGGAGCAAAGAAATATGAAAGGATAGTTGAAGCTGTAAAAACAACTCTGGCTGCAGCAACAATTTTTGGAATTTTTGGATTGGCTATTATTTATCTCTTAAGAGTACAACTTCTTGGACTATTTAGTGCAGATCCTGAATACCTAGCAATTGGAAAAGAAGCAACGTTGATTATGATCTTGGGAACTCCTCTAACAGGTTTGAATATAATCACTTCAACCTTGTTCCAGGCTTTAGGAAAAGCCAAACCCGCTTTTATTCTTTCCTTGAGCAGGCAAATTATTTTTTTAATTCCTCTTGTTATTATTCTTCCTCGTTTGTACGGCCTTGCCGGTATTTGGGCAGCTTTTCCTATAGCGGACTCTCTAGCATTTCTGCTTTCTGGATTTCTTCTTTTTAGATTATACAGAATTTTCAAAGAGTATAAAGGCACTTCAAAAATAGGTATAGGATCAGAAACTGCAGACAAAATTTACCCAATATAATTTTATCAGCAAAAGAGATAATTTTACGAAATATTTAAAAATATTTTGTAAGTAGTCAAAACAATCTCTACAACAAAAAGACGTGAGGTACCTGTAGGAGGTTTCGTTGTAAAAAAATTATGGAAATAATTCATTGAAATAGTACAATTTAGGTTCCGTTGCAAAAAATATCTGCTAAGGATATAATAAAATAAAAGGGAAGTAAAGGATAGTGATATGCTATCTAATTCCTTTAAATGGAGCACTTTGTAGGTGAAATTATCTTATTGAATGTTAGATGGTACTTAAAATATCCATTAAGTTACCGAAATTTAGAGGAAATGATGGCAGAGAGGGGAGTAGAAGTTGATCACAGTACTATCATGAGATGGGTACATCAATACTCTCCTGAAATCGAAAAGAAGGTAAGAAGGCATTTAAGACCAACTAATAACTCTTGGAGAGTTGATGAAACTTACATCAGAGTTAAAAGTAAATGGAAATATTTTTACCGAGCAGTTGACTCAAATGGAGATACAATTGATTTCATGTTAAGTGCAAAACGAGATCAAAAAGCAGCAAAACGTTTCTTTAAGAAAGCTTTGAATTCTAATCATAATCAAATTCCAAGAGTAATCACAGTTGATAAAAATCCAGCTTATCCACCTGCTATAGATAAACTGAAAAATGATAAAATACTACCTATAAACGTAGGCATTCGACAAATCAAGTATTTAAATAACATTATAGAACAAGATCATAGATCCATTAAACGAATAGTTAATCCAATGTTAGGATTTCAGTCTTTTAACACAGCTATTAAGACTTTAAAAGGAATTGAAGCTATGAATATGATTAAAAAAGGACAAATCAAAAACCTAAATTACTCTGGCTTTAATGAAGCTAAATATATTAATCAATTATTTGGAATAGTTCTATAATATTGACACATCTTTTTGAATATTTGTACTTTTGTTTATTGATTATGGATTTACGTGCTGATTCTGAGATTTTTTACAACGGAACCTTATTTGTAGTGAAATCGATAACAACAAATTGAGTAACTGTCTAATCTGACAAAGTCGAGGTAAAAGTAAATTGCAAAAAAAGTTATAAACGGAGTGAATACAGTGATTGAAATTAGGACTAAAGAATTATATGGTAATTTTTATGAGAATCCCAATAAGCCTCTTGTAGTAATTATCGGTGGAAGTTCTAGTGGAATTCCTATTATTTCGAGCGACTTATTAGAATATTTAAAATCAAAATATAATGTTTTATTACTAGCTTATTTTGGTATGGGAGATTTGCCTAAAAAATTAGAAAGAATTCCCTTAGAATATTTTATTAATGCAGTTACTTATTTTAAAAATAAGTTAAACCTTACTGATAACGATGTTATTCTTATTGGTAATTCAAAAGGTGGAGAACTTGTTTTATTGTTAATCTCAAAATATGTGCATCCACATGTTGCGATTGCTTGTGTTCCAAGTTGCTACGTATGGCAATCAATACCTGACAATAATTCAATAGATATTACCCCAGTATCCAGTTGGACTTTTAATAACAAAGATATTCCTTTTATAGAATATCATTTGACAGAAAAATTGATAAACTATGCTATGAAAAAAGAATATTTGCCTATATATGAAGAATCAATAAAAATGAATAGAAATAAGAATGCGATTATTAAACTTAATAATTACAAAGGAAAGTTGTTATTGCTCTCTGCAGAAATAGACCATTATTGGCCAAGTAAAGAAATGTGTACTTTGATTGAGAGGAACAATAACAATAACATTAAGCACGTTGTGTTAAATCTGGAAGTGCATCAATTTCTAGCATATAACACACCAAGTAAAGAAATTATTGCCTTCTTAACTCAGCAAGAATAGAAATGCGAAATTAATCGCTTAGGGTAGATAAGGCAAACTACCCAAGTTAAAGAACAGAGTATTCATATTGGACATTTAATTATTATATGGAAGAGTGAATTTCGATTGAGATTTCGTTAGCTAATAATGGAAGTTACTTTGCGCTTGGTGACAGCTATGCCATTGGGCCTAATAGAAGGTAAAGAATGACTTATATGACCGAAAAGAATTCACAGGAATTTATTTTTGATGATGTCTTTGCCAAACGTATCATGGGAACTCCCCGATCTTTTATTCGGGAGATTTTAGGGATTGCCATTTCTCCGGGAATGATCTCTTTTGCCGGAGGTCTTCCCAACAAAGATCTCTTTCCTGTAGAAGAATTATGCAGGGCATGTGATAAGGTTTTCAGCATTCATGGTTCTGATGTCTTGCAGTACAGCAATACGGAAGGATTATTTGAGCTTCGAGAATATATTGCCAAGCACTATAAAGAGCGAGGTGTTCCTCATGTTTCACCCGAGAACATTTTGATAACCTGCGGATCGCAGCAAGCTATGGACCTATTGGCGAAGGTACTAATTAATGAAAATGATAATGTTGTTTTAGAAGAGCCGTCGTACCTTGGCGTTATTCAGGCGTTTTCTATTTTTTGCCCTCATTTTATCACAATCCCTATTTCGGAGAAAGGAATGGATGTGGATTGTCTGAAGAACGCTTTTTCACAAAGAGTGAAGCTGATGTACATCGTCCCAAATTTTCAAAATCCCACGGGTATTTCTTATCCGGAAGAAAATCGCAGAGCGATTGCTGAAGTTATCCGTGGCACTAAAACTTTTCTTGTGGAAGATGATCCTTATGGAGAATTACGCTTTTCGGGGCAGCCAAATACGTCGTTTATGAATCTTGCTCCTGAGAACACTATTTTATTGGGGTCGTTTTCAAAAACGGTTGTTCCTGCTTTTCGTTTAGGATGGATTGTTGCTCCAAAACCTATTATTGACAAGATGGTGATTGCCAAGCAAGCGGCTGATCTTCATACAAATTCATTCTCGCAGCAGGTCCTCTACCAGTATTTGATTGACAATGATCTCACCACGCATATTGCTGAGATTGTGGCGCAGTATGCCTCGCAGAAAAAGGCCATGATTGAAGCTATCTCTCGGCATTTTCCGGAATCTGTTAAGTGTACGAATCCAGACGGAGGCATGTTTCTCTGGGCAACTTTGCCAAACAACATTTCATCCATGGAGCTTTTTGAAATGGCTCTCAAAGATGGCGTGTGTATTATTCCAGGACATCCTTTTTACTTAGGAAAGGACGATGTTTCCACTATGCGTTTGAATTTCTCCTGCATGGACGAATCCACGATAGAAGAGGGCATTAAGCGTCTAGGAAAAGCAGCGCACCAGCTTATTTCCGGCATCTAAGCTTTCCTTAACTCTGGCGACAAGATACAGGTGCTTGAAGAGGTGTCGCCAATATTTCCGAAAAAACCCATGCTAAGGAATAGTTAAAAAAAGGTCCAATTGACTTTTTTTATACAATAATTACGTGAGATTTATGAGTTTACATAAAATTAGGCAAATTGCCTTACTTAAGGAGCTGGAACTGTTAAATATTTAGAAAAAATACTAATAGTTCCTATGTATTCCTGGGATCCAAAACTTTATTTTTCGAATTCCTTAGCTCAGAAAAACTGGGGATTTGAACTTATTTCAAAACTGCATTTTAAAGGAAATGAAAGGTTTCTGAATGTTGGCTGTGGTGATGGAAAGCTTAGTGCTAAAGTTACGAAAAGTCTACCCATAGGCTCTGTTCTAGGAATTGATCTTTCTGAGGAAATGATTACTTTTGCTAGGAATCATTACCCTCCTGAGAAATTCCCAAACCTTGCTTTTATGCAGATGAATGCAAGTGAACTTAATTTTGATTCTGAATTTGATATTGTTTTTTCCAATGCTGTTCTTCACTGGATAAAAGCTCCTGAAACTGCTCTAAGATGCTTTAGGAAAAGTCTCAAACCTGATGGAATGTTTCTAGCCCAGTTTGGAGGAAAGGGAAACGTTGCAGAAATCCTCAAAGTTACTAACTCTATGCTGGAAAATGAAAAATGGAGCTCTGATTTTAGGGATTTTATATTTCCATATGGCTTTTATGGACCTGAAGAATATGGCAAATGGTTGAAAGATGCGGGCTTTTCAATTAAGTGCTTAGAACTAATTTCAAAAAACATCGGCTCTTGAAGAAGAAAAAGGACTTTCCGCTTATATTGCTTCAATTTGGCTTCCTTATATACAACAGGTGCCTAAAGAATTGAAGCAGGATTCATTGGTCATCGGTTAAGGAATTTTCTTGCCTGAAAACTATCGATTTTGCACTAGAAGCCTGCCTTAAATCTTGGCTTATCTACATGAAATCTATACCCTGTTCCAGCTCAGGATCTATTAATATATTTAACAAATGTTAAAGAAATTGACGCAATTTGTCACGATTCCTCACTTAACCGAAGACGCATGAAGCAGGATTTTATAAATCAATTTTTAGCTCTTTTTGTGAAGAACTACCCATTAGACGACGAAGGATATATCCATGTCTAAATGAAAAGACTGAAAATTGAAGCTTACTCGAAGAAATGAGCATAAGATAACAGATAATAAAACAGATTTGAGTAATAGATAATCAGCTTTATTTTGTATCAATTTGCAGTCTGGATTTAGCAGATATATGAAAAAATTATAGTAGTATTTTAAAATTGCTTTGGATAATGTAACTTCTATTGTGGAAGGATTTGTTATGAAAATTTTTCAAGTAGACGCGTTTACAGATAAGCCACTTTCAGGAAATCCAGCAGGCGTATGTATTCTAAGTGAAAAATTAAACGAAAAATTAATGCAAAATATAGCCAGTGAGATGAATTTACCTGAAACTGCATTTCTTGTTAAAGAAGGTGAAGGGTATAATCTGAGGTGGTTTACCCCAAATGCAGAAATTGATCTATGTGGACATGCAACATTGGCAAGTGCCTATATTCTGTGGGAAAAAGGATATTTAAGGAGAAGACCGTGAGGCAAAATTCAGTACAAAAAGTGGTATATTGACAGCAAAAATGAATGAAGGCTGGATTGAATTAAATTTTCCGGCAGTACTTGAAGAAAAAACAGAACCCCCATCAGAGCTATTAGAAGCGTTGGGAGTCAAAGCGACCTAGTTGGGAAGAACAAATTTGATTACTTAGTAGAAGTTGAGTCAGAAGAAACAGTAACAACGATAAAACCAGATTTCATGAAACTGTTGAAAATCCCAGCAAGGGGAGTAATCATCACAAGCAAATCCAAGGAATATGACTTTGTATCAAGATTTTTCGCGCCACAAATTGGAGTGTGGGAAGACCCGGTTACAGGATCAGCTCACTGCTGTTTGGGTCCATACTGGCAAAAAAGCTTGAACGAAAGACGAGTTCGTTGCATATCAGATATCGGAACGTGGTGGAGGAATTCTGAAAGTAAAAGTTATTAATGAACGTGTTTTGATTTAGGAAAGGCAGTTACAGTGCTGGAAGGAGAATTATTTATTTGAAAATATGTATTTTCTTCAAATTCAATGGAGAAGTTTCCAACTCGAAAAATGTGCAATAATTTTAGTATACAGTTATAGCGTTGAATGCATTGCTTGAGGTTGTTTTTTTATATTTTGTTAAATTTTTAAACTTTCCGTAAATACATGAAATTTATTTTTACCCATACAATTTGAAGAGGATACCAATTTTGTCATAATTGACTATGTGTTTCTTACTTTTTTTAGCTCTTAACTGGGGTTATCGAAGAAAACTCTTATATTCTCATAGTCATTGGAATTGATTTTAACTCAAACACATAGCAAGCTTTAACCGATATCGTTTTTATTTGTTGAGTAAACAAATTCAACGAATTCGCTAAATTTTATTTATAAATGATCTGAGGTATTAGTGAAAAAAGGTGGGAACTGTAAGGAAGGATATTACTCTTTGTTTGTTAATTTAATAATTTTATCTGGTTTCTGCTGGTTGTTACTCTCTTTATTTCTTGCTTCGCCATTTCTTTCCTGAATTCTATATAATCCCTCTCGACTTCTTCTATCTTGTTTTCCATTTGTGACCTCCATCCAATATTAGCAAGTCACACTCTACTTATATATTTTTGGAATAATCTAGTATTTTTTTGAGTTGTTCAAATTCTCCTTCTAAGAATTCCCCATTCTATGAGCCTCTTTTCTATGTATCTCGATTTCGTAATCTGTAAAAGAAAGGCTCTGATAATGTCTAATAAAGCAACAATCACATAAAAATATTGCTTTTTTAGAGCATATCTGCTTCAAAACCCGAGATTTTACTGAATTTTTACGAAAAAAAGCAACAAATTGCACAAAATGTTGTCTTATTCAATACATAGGTTTTGTCATAGAACCTCTGCATATTTTCAATAATTTCCTACAATTCGCCATAGAAATTGGCTCAAAAAAGCCGAAATGCAGAGATTGTCGAAAAACCAATGTAAACGTAGGCGGGGATTTGGTCTATAAGCATATTGGGAAGAGAAAGATTATAGCATACAGGCTAAAAGAGATTAAGATCTAAAGATCATGTTTCCCTTAAAATGAACCAAATACAAATCAATTAATCATTATCAACTAATTGCAGTAATGATTCAGTTGACTTCGGATTATTGCTTTCTGATACAGTAAACCTTATAATGAATTCAGTACCGTTGTTGCCTCTTTCAGTTCAAGCTCTCCGTCTAACTGGTCTACTAGGGTAGTCACAAGCTGAAGTCCTAGACTATTAAGTTCATCAATGTTAATGTTTTCAGGAATACCTATGCCGTTGTCTGAGACTATCAAAATGAAACTGTTATTACTGCCTTCTTCTCTATGGAGCTTGATTTTGATTTCTCCATCATTTTTCTCAGGAAATGCATATTTAAGAGAATTGGAAACAAGCTCGTTAATTATTATCCCAAGTGGAACAGCATTGTCCATATCCAAGAAAATATTGTGATCCAAATCCGTATTTAAGTTAATACTTTTGTTCCCTAGTTTGTATGTCAAAAGTAGATTATCAGCAAGATCCTCGATATACGATGAAAAGTTCAACGTCTCGAGCCCTTCACCTTTATGTAATTCTTCGTGGATCGAGAGCCATTGACATAACTCTGTTTTGGCTCTCTTTGAAGAGCTTTTAGGACTTCTGAATCTTTTATGTACCCTCTATTATTGAACTGTTCAACCTGTAGATCGAGAAGCGATGATATTATCTGTAAATTGTTTTTGATTCTATGGTGAATTTCTTTCTGACGAGTAAGTTCATTTTTGCCAAGGCTTCTTCTGCCTTTTTTTGCTCGGTGACATCAATGTCCGATCTCAAGGATCATAGGAGAACCGTCAACGTCAGTGAACGGCAAATTATAGGCATCATAAACGCTTCCATCTCGACCCCTTCTACTCCCAATGATGAGATTGACCGGTTTCAAGTACTTTATGTGATTCGCAGAATTCACAAGGATGGGTAAATCCAAATAATATTCATAACAGTGCCGACCGCCTGGATCTCCGAATTTTTTGCGGAATCTGCGATTGGCAAAGGCAACATGATAGTCAGAGGTTAATAAGATTATCATTGCCGGCAGCGTGTCTAGCACATTATAAAGACGTTGACGTTCAATCTCAATAGCTTCGGCAACCTTCTGACACGTTTCACTTACCCTCAACGCTTCCTCGGCCCACTTGCGCTCCGTAATGTCCTGAGTGATCCCATAGACCCACTTGACCTCTCCCGCCTTGTCCCTGACGATCTTATCAGCGACAGTTGTGACGTACCTTATATCGCCGTCCGGCCTGATGATTCGGTAGTCGACGCTTTTATGCATCCCGTCCTGTTTGACCGAGTGGATGAAATCTGCCAGCAGCGCTCGGTCACCCGGGTGAGTTCGGGCCATGGTCCAGTCCTTGCCTGGAAGCACGTCTCCGGGCTCGTAGCCGTAAATACGGTAATTCTCATCGAAGCCGTTCATCTCTCCAGTCTGCACGTTCCATGCCCAATTTCCAACTTTAGCCATTTCCTGAGACTTAGCCAGGATGAATTGGCTCTTCTTAATAGCAGCCTCGGTTCGCTTTCGCTCAGTAATATTATTGAAAACAACTACGAAGTATTCTCTATCCATGCTATAAACAGAGATTGAGAACCACATCTCCAAAGGCTTAAACTCGATTTCAAACCTCTCAGACTGACCTGTCGATGCAACCCGACCGTAAATGTCGAACAGCTCTCGATGAGATTCCTTTATTCCTGGAAATAATTCGGTTGCTCTCTTACCCTTCACTTTTTTTAAGCCGGTCAACTTTTCAAATGCTTTGTTAGTATCAAGATATATGAAGTCTACAGGATAGCCACAGTCATCGTAAAGCATCTTGCAGTATGTAAGTCCATCCAGTATGTTCTCAAAGAGCAAGTGATAACTTCTATCGCTTTCATAGAATTTTTTTTCAAGCTCTTTCTGGTTACTTATGTCGAATCCATAAATATTTACGCGTTCTTCTTCGGGTAAAGGTTGAAAAACGATAAGATACATTCTTTTTCCAACCTTTGCTTCCATTCTTTCCGAGCTGTTCTGAGAAATGACTCTCTGCACAATATCTACGATACTCGAAGGCAGTTTTTCTCTAACTCCTACACCCCATTCATTTAACAAGGGCTTACCTGCCTCATTGGAGTAAAGAATAATACCATACTTTGTCACATTTAACAAAGGATTCGAATTTTTTGCAGGAAAGTGTTCCATTTCTATTGTCTGTCCTTTTCATACTTTTTTCATTGAGGCATAATGTCTTATTTCACTCTTATACTGTTACCTACTACTCTAAGTTAAACATAATATTTAAATTTTTATATAATTATATAATTATATAATCATACGGGAATTGTAAAGTCTAGATATTAGACGATTTCATAGACTCGACGTTCACTGGAAATAACACAAATCTCCTGCAGACTTTACAGAACCCCATAAACATAGCATAAATTAGACTTTTACCTTTATTTCCTATGAAACTAAGAAAATAACCTATTTTTGCCTATGCGAGTGCAAAACCCAGCTAGTACATATTATATAGGAATATGCCTATTTCCTTCGATAAACCCAATCGTTAAGAGCTAAAAAAAGTAAGAAATACATAGGCAATTTTGATTTACAAAACTGCTATTACAATACCAATAATCAATTAATTATTTGGAATAGTTCTATAATAGTAATGGATATTCTTGAATATTTTTACTTTTGTTCATTGCACATAAATTTACTTGCTTATTCCGATTTTTTTGCAACGGAACCATCAATAATAAAGGTTGATGGAAACGCAAATGATATGAGTCTTCCTTAGTTCATATAGTAAAAAAGATATTGGATCATGATTTTAAAGATCCAATTTTATATTATTCAGTAGCTTTTGGCTTGTACTACTTTACCAATAGCCAATTATGTCCTTATTAACGATGTCCGTATCCACCATGGCCTCCGTATCCACCATGGCCTCCGTATTCACCATGGTCTCCATATCCACCATGGTTTCCATATCCACCATGGTCTCCATATCCACCATGGTCTCCATATCCACCATGGTCTCCATATCCACCATGGTCTCCATATCCACCATGGTCTCCATATCCACCATGGTCTCCATATCCACCATGGTCTCCATATCCACCATGGTCTCCATATCCACCATGGTCTCCATATCCACCATGGTCTCCGTATCCACCATGGCCTCCGTATCCACCATGGCCTCCGTATCCACCATGGCCTCCGTATCCGTCGGGACTTTGTGCGCTTACTGAAGCAGCTGTTAATGATACTACAAAAAGGATAGCTATTAAGACAACAGTTGTTTTCTTTATCCTCTTGAAAATATGTTTTCCCATTTGTTTAAACTCCCACTATTGATCATTTTTTACAACGCCAAAAAGTACAACTTAATACAATTTGAGATATATGTCCTAAATTTAATAGCCAGATTGAAATTGTATCAAATATCAAACTATCAAATCTCAAACTGCATAATGAGGTAATATTGTATCATATATAATGTCGGTAGAAATATAATTCAGAATGCAATAATAATCAAAAGCAGATTTTATTTATTCAACTTCACCAGATCCCTCTTTAGCAGAGATATCTTTAAAACACATTTCTCATTAATGTGTTATGTTCTTTTTACATAGATCAAAGGTGAAATACAGAGGCTAATTAATCCTTAAATAAAGGTTCTGTCAAGTCTACGAGGGATAACAATTTTTATCAGCTACTGTTGGTTGAACCTATAAAATGTCCATCCCTCATAGACTTCACAGTACCCTCCAAGTAAATGCAAAAAAAGACTTAAAAGGGTTCCGTTGCAATAAATATATGCTAAGGATATAATTAAAATAAAAAGGGAATCAAAGGTAGTGACATGCTATCTAATTCCAGTTTTGTTGCAAAAAATCTTGTTATTTTACAAAACAAGTGAAAACCTTCACAATTAGAAAAGTTAATCAATCTTATCACCTGGAAAAATAGTACAATAAAGGTACAATTATAACCTGGAAGTATGAGAAGAAAATTTTTGCAACACAACCTAATTTTGTTTCATGTGTCTTCGGTTAAGTGAGGAATCGTGACAAATTACGTCAATTTATTTAACAGTTGTTACATATATTAATAGATTATGAGCTGGAAAAGGTTATCGATTTCATGTAAATAAGCCAAGATTGAGGCAGGCTTTTAGTGCAAAATCGATAGCTTTCAGGCAAGAAAATTCCTTAACCGATGACCAATGAATTTTGTTTCTCTTATTCTTTTTCTTCTTTAGTAATCTGGATTTTTATAAAATTCGCTAATCCGACTTCATGATCATTACAATGATGCAGATCTGAAAGCTGAATAACTTTTCCTCCTATCCTAAATACGTGATCATGTGACCCAAGGGTATAACATGCTGCAGATACAAGCTTTTCTATTGGAATGTTTGCAATCTCAAGCTTGTTTCCTGGATAAAGTTTCCTGCAATTCCTGCAATAATAAGATGGAGTTATTATCATAGTTATCTTCTCATTTTGTAAAATGCATTCCTTTACAACTAACTTTCTTGTTGCAATACTATATAGTCCATGTGCCAAAAATCAGAAAAAATTTTAGATTTCAAACTAATTTTGTTCACTCAACAAAAATTTTTGATATCGGCTGATAAAAGCTATGTGAATTAGTAAAAACTCATTTCAAAGACTATGGAATACAAAATACCATGCA
The DNA here is from genome assembly GCA_963727895.1 of uncultured Methanosarcinaceae archaeon. GTDB lineage: Archaea > Halobacteriota > Methanosarcinia > Methanosarcinales > Methanosarcinaceae > Methanosarcina. Next base: position 18,386 of record CAVSHT010000017.1, read on the forward strand.
TATGTGAAAATTAAATATCAGGGAGCTCATTCCATTTTTGGGTAGAAATTTTTTCCGATCGATAACCCACTCGTTAAGAGCTAAAAAAAGTAAGAAACACATAGTCAATTATGAGATTTACAAAACTGCCATCAAAATACCAGTAATCAATTAATTATTTTGAATAGTTCTGCAATATTGATACATCTTCTCGAATATTTTAACTTTTGTTCATTATCCATAGATTTACATGCTTATTCTGAGATTTTTTGCAACAGAACCAAGAAATTTATTATATAAATAATTATACTAAAATATAAGTTTTAAAATTTTTATTTTAATAATTGGATATTTTAATACATTTGTTTATTCATTAAATCTTTAGAAATTATTATTTTTCATATTAATCGTTTTAAAATGGTTATTTAATTAATAGCTAGTCTTTTATATATTTATATTTATAAGTATGTTTATATTTTATCTTGTTTATGTTAGGATTGTCAAGCCAAGAATCATCAGCGAGATAATTAAGAAAATAAAGTAAGGCTCTCCGAACAACAGATATTTGGAGTGAGGTACATGTTGAAAATGAAAAAGACATTGGGTATTTTGCTGACATTGTGTTTTGTAATGTCAATGACAACTGCAGCAGTAAGTGCAACTCCTAATTTCAATAATAAGAATAGTTACAACAACCATAATGATGGTAAGAATATTTACAACAACCACGGTGGTCAGAACAATTATGGCAACCATTATGGTCAAAACAAGGGTAAACACTTTAAGCAAGGTTACTGGGGATATAAGCACACAAGGCACAACAAAGATAGATACCACAAATCTTTTTGGTATAGCAATGACAGATACTGGTTCCCCGGCTATTGGTACTAAGAGTAAAAACGTATAACCATAGTTGAAAGTTAAATTTAACAAAAATAAGTCCTAACTGGCTGGTGTTTAAGTGTTTACATTATCCAGTTGTGCTGTTTTCTTTTCAAGATTTGAGCATCAGAGAAGTAATTTTGAGTTTTGGGATAGGCTTAGAATAAAATGGGGGCACTGAAGTTTAAAAGGGGATGGATATGTTTGATGTCAAGTGTGAATACGCTTTAAGATGTTCTGGATATCAAGATAATTCATATACATGTGCAAAAGCTTGTGACAAGAGCTACTGTAGGATCTATAGAAAGCTTAGAAATGAAGCTTGTATTGTTAGTAACAACAGCAACAAAATGTTTACTATTATTTACTGAATCTAGATATGTCATTTTATTAGGTATATTCTTATTTTTATTATCTGAATGGATATCTGCAGGCTGTGTGAGCAGGCACCTTTTTTAGTTCAACATGAATATATGAAAAAGTCTCCATGCGTCTTCGGTTAAGTAAGGAATCGTGACAAATTGTGTCAATTTCTTTAACATTTGTTAAATATGTTTATAGATCCTGAGCTGGAACAGGGTATCGATTTGATGTAGATAAGCCAAGATTTAAGGCAGGCTTCTAGTGCAAAATCAATAGCTGCCAGCGCAACTTTGATTTCATAGAGAATTCGCTATTTTTTGAGGAAGGATTAATATTCAGAACATTTTATTCTTTTATGATTATATATATTAATTTTATATTTATACCTTATTCGTATTTTTGGATAAATTGAATTTCATGTTCAAAAAAGAAATCGATAGCTGAGAACTGAAATATTTTCCACTAATACGTTTTAAGAGAGCTAAATAAAGAGATGATCTAAACATGTCTAGACGAATGATAAAGATAGTTGGTATTTTGCTGGCAGTTTGTTTCTTATTGTCTGTGACAGCTGCAGCAATAAGCACAGATCCCATTGATAATACCAAATCTACCAAAACAACACAAAAAAATGAAAACAAATTGATGCAGGGAATGCAGGGAGAAAATGTATACATAAGGAATTTAATAGTCGCAAGGAACATCATCATTTTTAACGACAGAACTACACATCCACTCCTACGTGCAGCTGTATTCAAAAGAATGGCAACCAATGATTGGAACAATACAGGCACTACTGACAACATGAATGACAACACCACTGCTGATGTTATTTCTGATATCATGAATGACAACACCACTGCGGACAACATGAATGACAACACCACTGCGGACAACATAAATGACAACACCACTGCGGACAACATAAATAACAACGCCACTGCTGATGTTATTGCCAAAAACGTAAAAGTATTATCCCAGAGAAAAATCTTATACGTAAGGAACCTTATAATTGCAAGGAACATCATAGTTGTTACTCCAAGAACTACACATCCACTCCTACGTGCTGCAGTACTGAAAAAAATGATGAATAACTCAGAAATGATGAATAACTCAGAAATGATGAATAACTCAGAAATGATGAATAACTCAGAAATGATGAATAACTCAGAAATGATGAATAACACAGTTACAACCGACAATACCACCTGATACACTGAATACTAATGAATTAGGACTTATGCAATTATGATGAAGTTTGTAGTTAATTGTCATTGGGTTGTTTTTACTTCAAGTGTGTAAGTCCTAAAATTAAAGAATATGTATGGATCTATTTTTGGAAGTTAAGTTTCTGATCAAAGATTTGGGCAGTGTGCCACTTTTTCTGTAAAATTAGAAATTTTAGAAAGTTTATGGTTTGAGAATCCCATAGCAAAAGAACTGAATTTTGTTCAGTATACAAAAATTTGACTTTGAATTTACAGAACTTTCGGCACACTGCCAAGATTTGCCATAATATGAGCTTCTCTTCGGCAGCGTATCATTATCATATTTTCTGTAAATTTGCTATACATGTTATACATAGGTTTTAGGATAAAACCTGATAGTGAAGAATAAAAGATAATCTAAAAACTAGAGACTTTTTAATATCTTCTGGGATTGCCAAAATTTATCATTAATTTCACTAGCAATTGACTGCAATCAATACAAGACCAGAAAATAATAAAAAGTCTCTTCATTTATTACTTTCACTTCTTTTTTCTTCTTCAGGAACTAATTTTTTATGGCATGCATCGCATGTTCCATTTTTGGCAATCGATGGTTGTTTAGGTACATCGCCACCACAAACTCCACACTTTTCCATATCTTTAACTCCAGTTTTTTGATTTTTATCTTGATTATTATTATTATTATTAAAACAATAAAATATATATAAAAATATAATTACGGAACTAATATTAATCAAAAAGAGATGTTAAAGAGATCGATTCCGTTGCAAAAAATCTCATTTTGTAGGATACTTTGATCTACGAACGTTTGAAGGTACAACGTTCGTATTTTACCTATGTGAATGCAAACCCAAATGTTACATATGGTCTAAGAATACACTGTTTCCTTCGATTAACGCGCCATCAAATGCAAAAAAATTATGAGAAACGCATAGGCACTTTTCTTGATGTCTGATGATACCGATTTGAAGCGTAAGGAGGTGTTACTAAATGATAAATATAAATGCCTATTATAAAGAACAGGCTATGCAACTATAGGAACCATTGGTCAAATAGGAGTTTACCAAATAATAAAAAGTCTTGAAATAATTTTAAATTTCAAGACAGCTTATCAGTTATTCACCTTAAGATTAAACTCAATTTACCATAAAGTGTCCAATAGGAAGTTTAAGATCTGTTTTAGCTTCCGATAGTGCTATTTGTCTCATTAAGAGCTTCACGCATAATACTTGCAATCTCTGTAGCATTTCCCGTCGCCCAGCAGTGCAAATAGAATAATCTGGGCTGCTCGGTTATCATATGGTTGTGCAGAGCTGTGATCTCAATGCTGTTATTTGATAGAGTCCGTATTACAGGCTCCACTTCGTTTTCTTCTAGTACAAGTTCGCCGATAACTGCCGCATTGCCATTCCCGAGAGGCTGGAAATGTATCAAGGTTGAAACGTCCATAGCCGGGGATAGCACATAGCCGTTCATGCGTATTTTATCGGCTTTAGGTATATCGAAGCCGTAATCTCCTCCTTCAGCAGAGCCTTTCTCCCCAAAAATCATATCGAGTTTGGTGGTATTAATGCCTTCATTATGGAAGCTCTCTTCACGTTTAGCAGGAGATTTTCCGTCAACATAATCAGTAATATTGCGGATCTTCTTAGCCATGTCTGTAGAATCACCATAACCATGTATGTGCATCCACAATATATGTGGTGACAGTCGTAGCAAGTGGTTATGTAATGAAGTTATCTGGAATCCTGACTGAAGAACCATCTTTGTCACGTTTTTGACTTCTGTCTCCGTAAGCCCGATTTCACCCACCATCATCGTCTTGTTTCCGGCTCTCATAAAATCGAAATCATGAGTTCGGTCAGAGGCAGTATTAAGTGGTATTCCGTCAAGTGTTACCTTTTCACTCATTGGTATGCTAAATGTAATGACATCATCAGGTTTAAACTCGCCTTTTACGCTCATGGTCTTTTCTGTTGATGTCCAGTAACTGTCACTAATATTCTTGTCATCCGAACTGTTTACCGTTTCAGTATGCGGAGCTTTTGTTGAAATTTCACCAACTATCGCTGCACACAGTAATAAAACGATGAATGCAGTAGCTAATTTAATAGTCTTTTTACTCATCTCATACATCCCCCATTAGAGTACAAAGAATTGATGAATATATAACTCTAAATTTATAAATCTCTACGCATACTTTATGATGCTTATATATTCTACAATGTAAACGGTTTAAAAAAACTAGGTGCTCAACCAATTTAAAATCCTTAATGTATGATTTCATCCGTTTCTCGACATGCTTCCATTCTGATTATTTTCTTAACTTCTATCCAAAAAGTTGTGATTATTGCCACTATCAGAATAATTTTCCATACCGAAAGCGGAAGAAAAGTAGTCTTTAAATATGGGAAAATAATGGGGATATTCGTCATTGCTACGGTCAGTACAATCATTCCTGCAAGCCATAGTGCTGCAAAACGGTTTGAAAATAAACCCTGTTTTAGGAGAGGAAGCTTTCTTTGCTTCATATTTAATGCAAGGCAAATATGTCCAAGCAACCAGGTTGAAAACGCTGCAGTCTGTGCAAGGACAAGATTACCTGTTTGGAAATATAAGAAAATATAAAGAGCAGTTATTCCTAATGTGAGTCCGATACCATTTACATAAATTTTATTCAAAATAGTTGATTTCAAGTATTCTTGAACATTTTCTGGCATGCGTTGGAGCAAATCAGGTTCTTTCTGCTCAGTAACGAATATCGTTGAAGAAGCAAGATCCATCAGCAGCTCAATTATAATTATGTGAATTGGAGCAAGAGGAAAAGGGATTCCGAGTATTAGAGGAATTAGGAAAATTGAAAGCAATATTGCTTTCGCGGTAAGATAGTATGTAAGCCCTTTCTGGAAATTGTCCAGAGATTTCCTACCAATTGCTATTGCATTTGGAATGTGAACATAATTGTCATCAGTTAACACAAGATCGGCACTTTCTTTTGCTAGATCAGTACCCATTTTCCCCATTGCTATGCCTACATCAGCTGATTTAATTGCAGCGGCATCATTTATGCCATCTCCAATCATAGCAACTTTTTCTCCATCAGCTTGGAAGGCTTTTATCAGCTGAAGCTTCTGGAGTGGAGCAACTCGTGCAAATACCCTAATTTTCCTTACTATATTCCTAAGATCTTCGTCCTTTAGGCGTTCGATCTGATCGCCAGTTACTACTTCTCCGCTTAATCCAATTTTTTCTGCGACTGCTTTAGCAGTACCCGGATGATCCCCAGTAACAATAACCGTTTTTACTCCAGCCAATTCGAGTGAAACTATGGCTTCTTTCACGCCTTCCCGAACTGGATCTGTCAATATTGCAAGAGCAACGAAATCCAGATCTTTTAGCCTGTCAGTCTCTGATTTGTCTAAAATGCGCACAGCATAAGCAACTATACGTTTTCCAGCAGCAGTTTCTTTTTCTAAAATCTCAAGCAATTTTTTCTTTTCTTTTTTGGGAAGATTCGAACTGTTGATAAGTATTTCAGGTTTTCCTGCTATTGCATAGAGAAAGCCGTTGTCTTTTCTGTATACAAGTATACGCCAAGGCTGACCTCTAGCAAAACCAATGAATATATCGGGAGGAGTTTTTTTACCTTGAATTCCACCAAGTGCTTCAAAAACTGCTTCATCTGTTGGATCCCTTGAATGCTCCGGAAGCGATAGAAGTATTTTTTCTTTCACAACGGATTGTTCTGATGATTTGTCTAATTCATTCCCTTCAGCAGAAATAAATTTTTCAAGGCTTATTTTATTTTCTGTTACTGTTCCCGTTTTATCTGTAACTACACCAGTTACGAAACCAAGTGTTTCCGTACCTCTCAAACGTTTTGTCACAATATTTTCTTTTGCAAGTTCGAAGGAAGCCAGTGCAAGTGCCATCGTAATCATAATTGGTGGCTGTCCTGGAACCATCAGAAATGTCAAAGCTAACCAGGTAATAACCATTTGTTGAAAATCCTGACCTCTCAATATTCCTATACCAGGCACTATAAGACTAACTGCAACTGCAACGACTGCAAGCATTTTTGCCAGGTTTATCATGGCAGTTTGCAGATAGGTGTTTTCTTTTTTTGTTATTTGTACTTCTCTTGCAATTTTGCCAAATTCGCTTTTTTCTCCAACAGCAGTAACAAGCACAATTCCTTCACCGTCAAAAACGACAGTGCCCGAAAATACGGAGTTAGTTTTCTCTGTAAGTGGCGCTTCTTCCGGAACCTCAGATTCAGCATCTTTTCTTACAGGATTTGATTCGCCTGTTAATGCGGATTCATCAACAACTAGACCTTTGCTTTCAATGATTCGACCATCAGCAGGAACACGAACACCTGAAGATAAGACAATTAGATCCCCAACTACTAGCTCAGATGATGTTATCTCCGATTTCTTTCCATCTCTGATAACACTTATTGTTGGCTGTGCCAGTGCTTTTAGTTGTTTGAGGGTACGATCAGTTCTTGCTTTATTAATCAATTCTATGAAAACATATGCAAAGACGACAAAAACCATTACAGAAGCTTCTAAAAATTTAGAGAATATCAAGGAAAGAACGGCTATAGAAAGAAGAAGCATCATGGGCGATTTAATTCCTTCAATAAGAAGAGAAAAAGTACTGGCAAGTTTGAGTTCTGCAAAGGTATTTTTACCAAATCTCTTAGCATTTTTTTGAACCTGTGTTTCTGAAAGACCAGTTTTTATGTTAGTATTGTAAAAATTTGCAAGATATGAGATTGAACAAGCCCACCATTTCAACAGATCTGCCATCTACCCACCAATAATACGAATGCCAGGCTAATATAAAGGTTCTTTCTATTTCGGTTCTGTGCAGTCCAAGGAAATTAAGATAAATTTTCGGTACGCTCTAGAGTCAGTTCAGAGGTCAACCCTTTTAGATTACGCAGTACCTGATAAAGCTTGTAGCTGCAAAAAAACAAATTACCAACTGTTAACTTTTTTCAGCTTTGTGTATGTTGAAACTTAAAGATCTCTATCATGTTCAAGTGTTGAAACCTGTACATTTTTGAAAAAATCGAATTTTTCAGGATGTTTGAGGATACGAACCTTTTGACTTAAAACGTTCGGATTTTAGATGAAATTTTGCAGATTTTTCGATCCTATTCTACAAGAATAACCAATAAAAACGAACCTTTTTCTATTATGTTCGTATATGCTTGTATATCAATTTTCGGAATAATATAAGAAAAGCAAATACTTTTGATCAAAAAGTTGATCTTGTGGCTGCAAGATATAACCTGCAGCCTTGTCTGTTTGTGAGAAGGCTCCACAACTCGATTTTTCAAGGACGTGATTTTTAGAAGCTATGATGAAAATAAGATTTATTGTGGTTATATCAGGATTCGAGTAGTTTTAGAATCGAGTCATTAGAACCTTCTAAATATAGATTTAATTTAAAATTATATATCTTTTCGATATATTCAATATAGTAAAATTGTTACATATTTACTGAATATACTGAAAGTCCTCAATAAAACCAATTTTACAAAATATTCGGGTTCTGGTGCAAAAAATTTTAGAATAAGCATGTAAATATATGGAGAATGAACAAAAGTCAAAATATTTTAAATGTATCAATATTACAGAACTATTCCAAATAATTAATTGATTACTGGTATTTTGATGGCAGTTTTGTAAATCATAATTGACTATGTGTTTCTTACTTTTTTTAGCTCTTAACGAATGAGTTATCGATAGGAAAAAATTTTTACCCAAAAATGAAATGGGCTTTCTGATATTTAATTTTCATATATGCATGGTATTTTGTATTCCATATTATCTGGAATGAACTCGAATGGATTAGAAATTGGGGAATTTGAATTCAGATAAAATGAGAAATTATTCACCAACATTGACACAAGTAAAGATAATATTTTAAATATATCCATTGTGTACACCTATAAGCTTGGTGTAAAGCAGTGTAAATATAGTGTAAAGTAAGTGTAAGTACAGTGTAAAATAGATAAATTCAAGTGTAAAGTTAGTGTAACGCAGATAAATTCAAGTGTAAAATTAGTGTAATAAGTGGTGTAATGTTGGTGTAATATGACTAAAGGAAAGCAGAGAATCAGCTGCTATATAAGCAATGAACTGTACAGCCAGCTAGTACAATCGAAGTGTAACATCACAGAAGCTGTAATCAAAGGACTAGAGTATGTCTTGAAGCCTGCAGCAGAAGAGAATAGCGGCGTACAAAGGAACATAGAGCCTGCAGATTCTAATGGCAATAACAACCTAATCAAGAGCTTAGAAGACCATGTTAGAGACTTAAATTCGAGAATAGAAATTTTAGACGAACAGTTGAAAGGAAAAGATAAACACATAGAGACACTGAATAAAGAACTCGAAAAAGCTCCAGATCCTATAGAACTTACCCAAATGAAAACTAAATCAGATGGTTTAGAAAAGCATAACCAAACGTTGCATAGAGAACTTGAAAAAGCTCATCAGGACAAAGATAATATCCAAAATCTCTATGACAATTATATGCGACAAATGCAGACTTTAATTCAACAGAAGGCTATAGAAGCACCTGGAAAGAAAAAATGGTGGAAGTTTTGGTAATCAAATCGTCAGAAATCAAGCATTAGAATTTAATTTCATTCTCCTTAAATTCGGCAAATACCGGCATATGATCACTTAACGCAATCCAATTCTTGTGTTTACCGATAATGCATGATTCTAAATCATTAATAAAATTCTGAGAAGTAAATATATAGTCAATGTGATATGTTTTCTCTTTGTTTTTTAATAAAAATAAAGTTGGATCTTTTTCACTGCCAAAGACTGCGTTTGTTCCAAATATTGCATCCGGTATACTGTGATATGTGCTGTATATACCGTATTGCTTTAGTAAGTTAATCACATCGGTAAGTGTCCCATATAACGAAGATTTCCCCCTATCCCAGATAACATTCCAATTGAAATCGCCAGCAATAATCACAGGTTCTTTGAATAAATCCTTATAATAATTCAATGCACACCAAATATTCCCTATATACCTTCTTTTTGGATTTTCAATATTATCTTGTGCCCATACTGCAATAAGATTCATAATCTTTTCATTATTTTTAGTTACTTCAATTGGTAAAATATATTTGAAGTCTTCACAATATGATTTATGCAATGATATTTTGAACTCGTTGAAGCTAAAGACACCTAAACCCTTCTTATTATTATTTCCAATCCACACAACATCTGAATAAAAGGTATCTTTGAAGTTACTTGGATGTTCACATTCTGGAACAATAAGCAGATCAGGTTTATAGGAAAGGATGTTTTTGTATTTCTTCCTGAAAGCCATATTACAATTCCATGTGATAACTTTCATCTCGATCAATTCCAATTTTATATAATCGTCAGTTTACTTCTTATTCCTTATTATTATCACTTTTTTGTCTAGGCTTCCTTATAAATCCTCTCGGATCATGACAATTACAAGATAAGTTTCCTGAAAAAAGAAAAAATAGATATTTAGGGGGTAAGAGGGAAGGAATAGTTTGGAAAATTTCTTTACACTTTTATATACCGTGGTTTCAGAATCAATTTCTTGAGTATTAACAGAAATTGTATACTGAGTCTCTCCTACTGCTTTTTTCTCTTCCTTATACCTCTTTCCAATCAAATAGCCTCCCTGATCATCTATAATATTCCTTCAAGAAAGCTGATTATCGATTATCCAATTGACAACCTCATGCTCATTGTTGAAAAACTTCTCAGAAGTTGTAAAAAGAATATTGTGTTTTTGGTAGATTTCATAGCGGCTATGCCTATTAATCAAGGTGCCATTACAAAAATCCAAAAACAAATTTGAATAAAAAGATCAACAGTATCACTAAAGTAGTCCAGATAATTATCAGCCATATGCCTAAACCTAGCAGTAATATAAAGAAAATTACGACAAAAAACAATATTACTGAAATAATGCTTGTTATTAACGAAATCAAAAGAATCACAAAGTCTGTTTTTTTACAATCTAATATTTCCTAATACACAGTTCAATCATAAAGACCTAGCGGAGATTTTCTTTTTTTAATTAGATATTCAAATACAAATCTAGAAGACTCGTTATCAGAAAACCATAATTAGAAAAGATGATTTTGAATTTCAGGAAGCTCTCCCCCAAAAGCTCCCTGCGCATCTACGACCTTGTTTATTGTACAATCTAAATACAACCTACCATCTTATCAAAATTACAGAAGAAATTCTTCTAAATATTATTTCTATATTCAATAAGTTTGAGAGTTCGAACAACTTAAAAATGCAGAATGCAATAGAAGCATGGAGAAATGAAAAATCCATTTTTGTTAAGGTTAAAGATTTAGCAACTTCCTTTTCATAATACAACTAAATGTAACTGATCTGTTCCTATGCACAGAAGTTCAGCCTGTTTGAGAATATTATTAATAGCAAGTTTTTGTTTATCTGGAGGGTATCCGTATTTATTCAGCAATCGCTTTACGTTGATCCTTATTTTTGCCTGTATATTTTTCCTGATAGTCCAGTCAACGCCTGCATTTTGCCGAATAATCTTAACAAGCTCAGCTGCAATAAATCTTAATGTTTCATTGCCCAGTACTTCCACGGCGCTTTCGTTATCAACAAGAGCATCATAAAAAGCAATTTCTTCATCACTCAGGCCCAGTCCTTCGCCTCTTTTGTCGGCCTCACTTATCTTCTTTGCCAGATCAAGAAGTTCTTCTATAACCTGTACAGTGTCAATGCCTCGATTCTTATACTCGTTTATTGCTCGCTCAAGCATTTCGGCAAAAGATTTACCCTGAATCAAATTCCTCTGAGATCTGATCCTTATCTCGTCGTAAAGTAACTTTTTCAGTACTTCATAAGCAAGATTCTTTTGTGGCAGGTCCCGGACTTCAGCAAGGAAGTCTTCGGAAAGGATAGAGATATCCGGTTTATTTATTCTGACTACATCAAAGATATCAATTATCTCCTCTGTTGCAATTGATTTTGAAACAAGCTCTTTTATTGCCGAGTTCATTTCATACTTTGATTTTGCAGGTCTCCTTTTCAGTTTCACAAGAATTGACCTTACAGCCTGGAAATATGCAAGCTCATCCCTGATCCGATCAGCCTCTGGATGCGGTACTGAAAGAGCAAAGGCTTTGGAAAGCTCGGTTACATGCTGAATGAGACGCTTCTTTTCCTGGGTTATTTCATCTTCGGTATGGCCCTGTGAGAAAATAAAATCGGCTCCTTCCCTTACGATTCCAAGTTTTTCCTTTGGAGAAGCGGAGAAGATTTTCATATAGTCAAAGCCATAGAAAAGGTCCTGCAATATCTCATACTTTTCGAGCATTAATGCAACAGCTTCATCTTTATATTCCGCAGGGGTACCTCTACCTCCACTTCGAGTGTAATTTACCATAGCATATTTCAGATCGTAGAGAATGTCCACGTAATCAACAATAAGCCCTCCGGGCTTATCTCTGAAAACACGGTTTACGCGAGCAATTGCCTGCATGAGGTTGTGCCCCTGAAGCCATTTCAGAAAATACATGGTATGTAGGCAAGGAGCATCAAAGCCGGTAAGCCACATATCACAGACTATAACAAGCTTTAGAGGATCATTGGGGTCCTGCATTCTATCACGAATCTTCATCCTGCGGCTTTTGTTCCTGATATGTAGCTGCAAGGTTTCATCATCGGCTGCACTACCGGTCATGATTACTTTTATCTGGCCTTTCAGATCATCTTCTGAATGCCATTCTGGGCGAAGGGCTATGATTTCATTGTATAGATCAACACAGATCTGCCTGGTCATACAGACAATCATGCCTTTTCTCAAAATGGAAGATGATATCATCTGCAAGCTTTCTCAGGTTATCCTTACTTCCAACCACGACTTCAAGCCGTGACCAACGAGACTTGAATTTTTCTGCCTCGTATGGGTCCCAATCTCCGGTTATTTTCGAGAAATCAGAATCCAGTGTTTCTCTTGCTTCTTTGGCCAAATCAATCTTTGATAGGCGGCTTTCATATGAAACAGGTACTGTAACCCTATCTTTTACAGCCTGTTCAATGTCATAAATATCAATATAATCCCCAAAGACCGCAGGCGTGCTCCTATCATCGAGTTCAATAGGCGTGCCGGTAAATCCAATAAAAGATGCATTCGGGAGAGCATCTCTCATATATCTTGCAAAGCCATAGAATATCTCTGCAACCTTTTCACCTTCAACCTCCCTTTCTCGGATCTTTGCATCAAAGCCGTACTGGCTGCGGTGGGCTTCGTCAGCAATTACAACAATATTTCTCCTTTCGGAAAGGACCGGGAACTGGTCTTCTTCGTCTTCGGGAGAAAATTTCTGGATCGTTGTAAAGACAATCCCACCCAAAGCCACAGAGAGAAGTTCTCTAAGGTGGGCTCTGGTTTCAGCCTGAACAGGCTGTTGGCGAAGGATTTCGCTGCATCGAGCAAAGTTATCAAAGAGCTGTCCATCAAGGTCGTTTCTGTCCGTAAGCACTACAATGATTGGGTTGTCGAGTTCAAGTGCTAGTTTTCCCGCATAAAAGACCATTGAAAGGCTTTTCCCTGAACCCTGGGTATGCCAGACAACCCCGCATTTCCTGTCCCCGTCTGGCATACAGGCAAGTTTAGTTTTCTCTACAGCCTTGTTAACTGCATGGTACTGGTGATAGCGAGCAAGCTTCTTGATAACCTTTCCGTGGTCATCTTCAAAAACGATAAAGTGCCTGATGAGGTCAAGAAGAATTTCTGGCTTGCACATCCCTCTAAGCAGTACCTTCATAGGTGGAACTTTAAAATCTGCAACTTTTTCCCCGTCAATCGTTTTCCAGGGTACGAACCACTCACTGTTCGAGGTAAGTGTTCCTGCCATTGCATCCTGCCCATCACTTATCAGCAAGAAAGCATTATACCGGAAAAGCCTGGGAATATCTTTTTTGTAAGTCTGAAACTGACTATAGGCGTCCCAGAGAATCTCATCGTCTTCAAAACTGGAATCTTCATCCGGCCTCTTTAGCTCAATAACTACAAGCGGCAGCCTGTTAATAATAAGTATAATATCTGGCCTTCTGTTATTTCCATCTTCTATAATGGTAAACTGGTTGACCGCAAGGAATTCATTTTCTTCAGGTTCCGTAAAGTCAAAAAGCCAGACTTTGTCATAAACAGTTTCCCCATCCTGACCCTGATATTCTACATCAACCCCGTTTACCAGCATATTGTGAAAAGAACGGTTATTGTGCACAAGATCCTGGCTTTCTTCCCGAAGCACCTTTTTTATTGCTTCTTCCCTTGCTTCTGCCGGAATTTCGGGGTTCAGCTTGTCAACTGCAGCCCGAAGTCGGCGTGGTAGAATAACTGTCCCGAAATCATTCCTTTCTGCTCCATCCGTTTCCGGTGCAATGTCCGGGCCATAAAGGTAGTCGTAATCGAGCTCTGAAAGGATTTCAAGAGCTGCTTCTTCAACTTCGGATTTGGGAATGAACGCTGGAATAGTTATTTCTCCTTTCTTTTTTGTTTGTTGTGTCTTTTTGTCTGTTTCCGTATCTGTTTTATCTATTTTTGCCTCTATAAGGGCAGGTTTCCGTTCAAAAGAGAGTTTCAGCCATTAAAACAAACATCGAAAAATTATAAGTGTGTATCCCAGTAAATTTATTTAAATGTAGCTATTTGTTACCGAATTTTATTTTGCCGGATAGACTGTTAAGGAACAACCCTGCCATGAGGTAAACAAATTGATTACTTCAATGCAAATGTATAAATATCCTAATATGTGACATTATTCTGGGGTAATATTATGGCGGGAACATTGAGACTATCACCAGTTATTAGTGTATATCCTGACGACGAATACGAAAACCTTGAAATTGAGGTAATTCTTCCGGGTGTGGAAAAGAAAAACGTTTCTTTCAAGATCACCAGTGACAGCTTTTATGTAAGCGGTAAAAAAGAAGGAGTTACCTATCTGGACAGTTATTCAATCGGCTGCCCGGTAGAACCGGAAAAAGCCGTTGCTAAGTACTCAAACGGCGTGCTTAAGGTCACTGTACCTTATCAAGCACCTTTAGAGAAATTAGTGGATGTAACAATAGAGTAAAGCGGCAATTGCATGGCAAACTTCTCTAAAGGGAAGGCAATAAAAGAAATTGGGAATCCAGAGCTTGCAAAAATTTTGGATTATCACTATTTTTCATTTATAGCTCTTAATTCCCCTGCTTTTTATAACTTTTCGGGATCAACCTTATTCACCGTCCTGTGCCGTTTTTTACGCTCGACGAAGGAAAGCGGCCATTCCTTGAGAATATTAGTGTACAAAATTAAAGAACGAAGAACAAGTTTAGAGTTTTTATCATTTAAGAACAAAGATTTGTACTTAGACAAAATTATTTGATATAAAAATCAATATCTTATTAAAAAATCAACATTGAGTGAAGAAAAGTTAATACTGAACAAAGCTGTATGTTAGTTACTATGTATGGAAATCGGATGTACTTTATCCTTTGCTTTAATTGAAACAATAGTCATAAAAATAATTGGTGAAATAACAATGAAAAGCAAAATAATCTTATTTGCATCATTTGCATCATGCGGAATGGCCTTTGGCGTGGAGGGTGGTCCCTCTCCGATGTTGCAAGTGGCAATGGATGAGTATCTCTGGCTTCCATGTCAATGGACCAGATGAGGGTTCGAATCCCTCACTCCACACAAATTCAATTTTTTAGCTTATTTTTGTATAATCTGCAATCTTGGAATGAAAGTTTGTTGTAAACTAAATTTAATTATTGCTTTTCTAATTAAAATACACTGCTTGATCTAGTTTTTTCATCAGAAAAGAAATGAAACTTAGTATATCAAGACATTCTTCTTTTGTAATTGGCCAGAGATGTGCAGGCTCATGAGCAGTTGGATTCCTTATAGCTCTCATAAGGCCAGCAGACAAAAAAGCTATACCTTCCTGAACGTTTTTATCTGTACTTGAAACACATTTTGTCACTTTTAAAGTTCCTCTATCTGGATTCCATGCCTGAAGCATCAGATATTGGCCTTCCTTTATACTCTGAGATTTGTTCTGAACTAGCTGATGATAAATTTTAGCTGCTTCAAAAACTGCATGGAAGTAATGACCATCAAAATATAACTTACTACAATTTTTCATAATTTCTGGATGGAAATTTCTGCTAGTAAATTCACGTGATTGTTTTCTTATATCCGAGATACCAGATTTAATTAGAATGTCATCTATGTGGTTCTTATCTTCATAAGGAACAATTAAATCTAAAAAACTACACAATAATTTATTTCGCTCATCAATAATTAATTTCTGTTTTGCTAAGGTCAATATCCAGTCGTGGATTCTTTGTGCTCTTAAAGAAGTAATGGAGCTATTAGGAAAATCTTCGCAATTAAATGAGAAAACAGATTTTGCAGCTCTGTCTATTTCATTGATAGGAGTAGAATATTTTAGAC
Organism: uncultured Methanosarcinaceae archaeon; assembly: GCA_963727895.1. GTDB lineage: Archaea > Halobacteriota > Methanosarcinia > Methanosarcinales > Methanosarcinaceae > Methanosarcina. The sequence goes on from CAVSHT010000017.1 coordinate 34,360, forward strand.
TGTCACCGATCTGTATCGCAATCATCTTATAAGTTTGAGAATCCACAATTGAAATCTCCTTATTAAATCTGAACACGAACTCTTCCTGACATGAGTTTTGGAAGAAGAGTGTCGCGAAGTTGGGATAACAATCTATTTTGTTTTTGTCTTTCTAGCCTTTCATTATGGAGTGATAAAGCCACTTTATTCCACGCGGTAAGAATTGAATCATTTGGAACAACTATTCGAAAGCTTCCCAAAGACCCGGTACGGTGAATACGGTTTTGTACGGGTCAGAACTTCATTTCTCCAGAATTTCCCAATGGCCACCTTTAGCAGGGCCTACCCTTTTGAGAATTTTCTCATCCTTCAAGTTTTTAATTTGCCATTCAACACCTTTGTCAGTAATATCCAGTTTTTCTGCCAGTTCTTTTGTAGTTATAGAAGGATTTTCTTTAATCAGGAAAATGATTTTCTCCCTAGTTTTCTCCCTAGTTTTCTCCCTAGTTTTCTCCTTAGTTGTTTCCCCAGTTGCTTCCTTTTCCCCAACTTTTTCTTCTGCTTCCATCTGTTTTCTCTTAAATGTGACAATAAACTGAGTCCCGACTTCTTTAAAATCGGTTTCGGGCTCTTGTGAAAGTATAAGGCTGATGCCTCTACCCCATTTCTCGATCAGGTGAATTTCATGCAGGGTTTCGGCGAGCAGTTCGTTTCTTCGCTCAGAAACCATTTCGGATTTGATCTGATCGATTGTAAGACCACCGTAAAGCCTGCCTTTGTTCCGGATTTCCACCCAGTTTTTGAAAACAGCCACGTTTACAGAATCGTACTCATAGTAGTCACGGTGGCAAAAAGCATTTACAACAGCTTCCCTGATAGCTTCTTCATTTATTTCCGGGACATCAACCCTTTTGAGGCCTTCTAGCCTCATGCCAATATGAATATTTTTAAGGATGTATTTCTGGGCTTCCTCAATCAGATAGAATAAATCGCCTGTAAACTCCTGCATATCTATAATATAGGAAGTGTCGTCTGTAGCAAAAACCGCGCACCTGAGCTTTGCATTCGGGAAAAAGGTTTCAGGAGATTTGCCAAAAAGAATCACTGCAGCATTGGTTAATTTTCCGTCCTGAAAGAGTTTCAATTTTCTCAGGGAATTCTCAAAACCTGTATACTCTTTTCCTGCTGCTTTTACAAAAACCTGCACTTTTTCTTCACTGAGGTCTGCTAAAGTTGCATCCTTGCAGATTGCAGTATCCCATCTAAGCTGGGATTTGTTTTTCCTGAGAATCATATTCTCAAGTTCTTTTCTGCTCAGGAGCTTGTCTTCATCAGAAGTACGGATGTAAGCCCTACCGTAGGCAAAATAGGGAATATCATTACCCTGAAATTCAATTTCTATGCAGGTCTTTCCCTCCAGAGTAACCTGCCTAATATTTGGATAAATTCTGGGCTCTATATATGAAGAAACAGCTTGAGAAATACTTCTTAAAGTGTCATCCCCAATATCCTGGCCAATAACAGTGCCGTCATCTTTTATCCCGAAATACAGTTTTCCTTCCTGATGCTTGTTGAGAATCGAAACTATGGAAATAAGTCCTGGCTTCAATTGGGCAGTAGACTTCTTCAGTTCCAGAATCTCGGATTCTTTCAATTGGGAATCAGAGTTCATACCCGAACCCTGCCAGATTCTCTCTAATTTTCGTCTCCAGCTCCTCTGATTTTCTGAACTGCTCCGAAAGTTCTGCAGTCAATTTTCCCATTTTCTCTTTAAATTCTTCATCATCGTCTTCGGTCTCTTCAAAACCTACATAACGACCAGGAGTAAGTATATAATCGTGTTTCTTAATTTCGTCAAGAGTTGCAGCCTTACAGAAGCCAGGGACATCTTCATATTCCCCGTTCTCAATCTTTTCTCCATGCCAGGCGTGGTAGGTGTCGGCAATCTTCTGGATTTCTTCATCAGTAAGTTCGCGGTGGGTACGATCTCGCAAAACTCCCATATTCCGGGTATCAATAAAGAGAACTTCACCGCGCCTGTCGTGGAAACCACTGTTTTGCTTGTCGCGGACAATGAACCATAAGCAGGCTGGAATTCCAGTATTGTAGAAAAGCTGGCCTGGAAGGGCAATCATACAGTCTACAAGATCTTTTTCAATTATATTTTTCCGGATCTCACCTTCACCAGAGGTGTTTGAGGACATGGAACCGTTAGCAAGGACAAAGCCTGCAATTCCAGTTGGAGAAAGGTGGTGGATATAGTGTTGAACCCAGGCGAAGTTGGCATTGCCTTTTGGCGGGACTCCGAATTTCCAGCGGGCATCTTCGGTAAGAAGTTCACTTTTCCAGTCTGAATCGTTAAAAGGAGGATTTGAAAGAATAAAATCGGCTTTCAGGTCTTTGTGCAGGTCATTATGGAAAAAATCACCCCATTTGATGCCATCGTTGTCTATGCCCCGGATAGCAAGGTTCATTTTGCAGAGTCTCCAGGTAGTCTGGTTTGATTCCTGGCCAAAAATGGAGAGATTTTCAAGACGGCCTTCATGAGCTTCAAGGAATTTCTCGCTCTGGACAAACATCCCACCTGAACCACAGCAGGGGTCATAAATTCGGCCGCGATAGGGCTCAATCATCTCAACTAGAACTCGGACTATACTTCTTGGGGTATAGAACTGACCGCCACGCTTGCCCTCTGCGTCTGCAAAACTGCCGAGGAAGTACTCATAAACTCGGCCAAGCACGTCTTTACTCCGGCTTTCTTTATCTCCAAGGCCGATTGTGCCTACAAGGTCAATCAACTCACCCAGGCGCTGCTTGTCAAGTCCTTCCCTTGCATAGTTCTTTGGGAGCACTCCTTTCAGGGTATTATTATCCCGCTCAATTGAAGTCATAGCTTCGTCTACAATTTTCCCTATAGTAGGCTGCTTTGCACTTCTCTCCAGATGGTTCCAACGGGCTTCAGGAGGTACCCAGAATACATTCTCTGCTAGATATTCTTCTGGATCTTCTGGGTCGGCGCCTTCCTCTATTTCCAACAAGAGTTTTTCGTGCATCTCTTCAAAAGCGTCCGAGATGTATTTCAGGAAAACGAGACCGAGTACTACATGTTTATACTCTGCTGCGTCCATATTGTTTCGGAGTTTGTCCGCTGCCTGCCAGAGTTTTTCTTCAAAACCTAGATTTGCACCATTTGAGCCTGCTGTATTTTTTGCCATGAATAACCAACACTTTGATGATACCCTACGGTAACTCGTGAACTGTTATAAAATTGACGATTTTAAGAATTCTGGATAATATCAGCCTAAGGGCAATAACTGCCATTACTATAATTTTAAATATTTTTAAGAGAGCTCCAGGAACTGGCGAGTTCTGGTGAGCATATAAAAAGAGTATCTTGAGTTCTTCGAGCATAAAAAAGGTTTTTGGAGTTTTTGGAGCATATAAAAGTACATTGGGAGTTTTGGAAGTATAAAAAGAGTTTCTTAATTCTTGTATCAACTTACAGTTATTGCAGCATATAAAATCCGGCAAAATCCGGCATTTTAGTCCAGTATAAATTTATGATATCGCCATGCATCAACGCGATTGAAAAAAAGCATGCCGGATTTTACACAGAGTTTTTAGGGAAAATTGACATCGTTAGACACTAGAGATAAAAAACATAGAAAATCATGTTGAGTTTGTTGAGTATAAAAAAGATCAATATTTAGAGTTCTTAGAGTATAGAAAAAGAGTTTTTAGAATTACTTAAGAGAGTCAAGCAAATTTCATTTAACAAGTCCAAGTCTCTTTAATTCAATTACCAACCGCGTCTCCATTTGTAATCTATATTCACGAGCAGCTAATTGACCCACCTTCCGATTAAACTCTGGATGTTGCCTATAGTTCCAGAGGGTCTGTACTGTGATATTTAGTTTTGCTGCTATTTGTCTATACTTAAGAGGCTCGCAGGCCATAAGATAAGCTGCTCGGCGTTTTCGAAGAGTCCACTTAAATTTATTCATAATTATTAAAATACACTTAAAGTATTTTTAGTTAACCTTACATTTTTTAAGTTTTTTGATGAAAACCGACAAAATATGGACATTTTCGCAAATAAACCACTAGCAGAAGGCAATTAGTTAAAAATGACATTCAAATTTTGACGGACTTTTGAGACGCTTGTATTTGATTTGTCATGTTTAAACTGAGAGTTTCACCAGGTTTTACTCAAATTTAATAAGTGCCAAGAATTTTAAGTTATTTTAAGAATATTCAGGTTTTAGCGCGAAATTTAAGGAATGAATCAGCATCAAGCGGCACACAGGGTTAAAATACACGGAACATAAAAAAGAATTAATAGATGTGAGATATTGCAGTACTAAAAAACTATTTTGACAATTTTTACGGAAATATCGCAAATTTTTTGCATCCAGCACGCCACAAGATAACGTTTCTCAATTCGACATTTTCATCACAATGATTCGAAAAAATCAATTTCTAAAAAAAGACTTCTGTAGTGGGTGACGTTTAAGAAGTTGGCATATGAGAACTAAATCGCAATGAAGCCGCACTAAAATTGAGTATTGACAAGGCCTTCTAATCATTTACACTATATAAAAAGGTGAACACATTAGAGGGGAACTTCTGAATTGAGTATTTCAAGATTATTCGAATTGATTTATTTCATAAATTAAAGAGAAAACGATATATATATAGCCATCATTACAAAATTAAAAAGGCAATCCCAATTCGAATAATTCGCATAATAACGGATATTTTTTAATTATAGGATAAACACATTATGGGAATACTTTTTAATCGAAATTATAGGCCGTTTCGGTAAAACATTGCTTATAATTTCGTCATCAGTAAGCGCAGATAGTGAGGTTGAAATTGAAACGTTAACGAAACGTTTCAGAAAATATTTTTATAAAAATGGTTATTTAAAATTAAAACTCTCAAGCCAAAATGATTAAATATACATGAACATAAAAAAGAATTAATTAATGTATTCTCATGTGCTTACAAAATAATTTGCAGTTCGCAGTATAAAGGGGATTTTTAACAGTTGGGAGTACTGTAACGTTGGAAGGGTGTTGTAACAATTACGAGGTAATATAACAGTATACAAGTTTTAGAACATTGGTAAGTTCATAGGAAGACATATTTTAATATAATAAAAAGAATAAAACAATCAGTACCCTCAGTGAATTGATTATGGGGAAGTTTATATTATAAAAAGAACAATTATACTGTACAATATTATAATGGTGACATATATGCCTACAGATCCAAGATATACAAAAGCGAATGTTTCCCCTAAAGCTGAACAAGTATTAAAAATTATTGCAGCAGAACAGCACAAATACATCTATGAAGTCGTAGATGAAATAATAGAGCGAAATTTCCCTACATACGTCAAAGGATGCTAAAAAAAGAATAGAATAAAAAGAACGACCAATGATGAGAGAATTTAGAAACAAGCCTTCTGAAGACCTGAACCATCTACAGAAAGGCGGAAATCATGTTTTGCAGCTTCCTAGTTTCAATAGGAGCTCCGACTTTTTATACTTTTCTACATTGCAACAATTTGCATGCAATATGCACGTACGTATACAACGTGCTGGAAAGTATAAGAGCATTTTTATCATCAACTGCATGTGAAAAATGTAATCAAAAACTGATTTCCGTTACAGCTTGCTTCTTGAGTTCTCTTTGATTTTGAAATTTATTTGAAGTTAATATTTCTTAGAACTCAATCTCAAGGGGCGAAAACATGAAAAAATATAATTACAACGCCGTACAGACGTTTATTTCCAATTTTGATAGCTTGTCGAGTACCTCTTCAATTCCTGAAACTCGAAGCACATCAACGCAGGAAACGGAACACAATTTTAATTCAAATTACCGTTGTAGCTGCAAGAAAAATGTACTCTTTTTCCATTGATCCATACTCATTCAGACGGCCTGAAGAATTTGAGGATTGTAGCAGAGCAGATCTTAAAAGGGCTTATCGTCTTGGGGGTGAATACTGATGTCCCCTTCACTTTTAGAACTTGAATCGTTCTATGGATCTAATCAGGGAGAAACCACATATCGAAAATCTGAAATTCGTTATCTTGCGGATGTTTGGAAAGAGATAAGGACAACGAAGGGAAAACGCACGGAAGGAGTGAGTTAATTGTCAAGCATACAGCTTACGGTACCTTCGTACTCATTCAACCGGGAAAACACTGATACAAGAACAAAAACTGCATCACGGTATTATCAAAGCTTCGGCACTGGAAATTATCTGTTACACAAAACCACTAGAGCAGGTGCAACAACGTCTTTAATTACCGAATCCATGAACAGAGGCGAAAAGTTTCTTGCAATGGTTCCAACGAATAAGATAGCGGATGATACAATCATAAACGATGCAAAAGAGTTCTGTGATCGAGAAAATACTGAAATAATCCACATCCCTTCAAACCACAAGTGTATCCATAATCAGGAGCTATGTAAAGAATATCCAGATTTAAACGCGTTGCCTGTTCTCCCGATAGCTGAGAAATGTGATAAATGCGAATACTACGATAAATGTGAAGTTACGGCTATATCCAGGAAACCAAATGCTGATGGATACGTCTTAACCTATTCAAAACTAGCCGCGCTCCTGATGGCAAATAACCGGCCCAATTCAACTGCTCATAAAATATTACAGACGATTGCCAAATCGTGTAATATAATTCTGGATGAAGTTCATGAAATGCAGTATGGAAAACGTAATGATGTTATCGTATACGATAGTAAATTCCAGCGGCGATTAAGGTTAGATCGATTTAATACTCTTTCTCAAGAATTCCCATACATCATAAGTATAATTGAAAAAATGAGCATTATAGATCGAAACGAAGGGGTAAACAGCGCAATTCATGAAGTATTAGGAGGTGCAGAAGGAGAAAATTATTGGAAACATAAATTAAATCGAACCGTTATTAACCCCTGCTTCAAATATGGGAATGTTGAAGAAAAAGGAAAATTTACCATTGGGGTTTTCAGTGAGATTATAGAACTTACAAAGCAACTTAACAAGTACAATTTGGCAATAAAAGATGTCCTCGAACTGTACAAAATGCTATAGATAGTCACAAGTGAAGTCATATCTGTAAATGCAATAAAAGATCACGGAATCATAAATATAAATTTGACTGCCATTGATTACAATCTCCAAAACATGATAAATTCATTCGTAATGAGTATGCAAAGTGAGGATAAACGAATAATTTTAACGTCCGCTACAATTTGCAGCTACGATTACAGCAAGCTTTTTTTGGGGCATGTCAAGCCGGTTAGTATCATGTTTGGACCAGGTGGAGATCCACTTAACACTAATTCCAAGATGACTATCCTAGCAGATAATAAAAAGTATAACGCAGTTGGAGACCGGTCACGACACAAAATGAAAGGGGAGATCATAAGCAGGATACTTGAGATTCTGCATTGCTACGGCGATCAGGACTGTATAATCATAGCCCTTGGTATCCCAGAAGCTGAAAGTTTAGAATCAGATTTAAGTAACGCTGGACATCCTCATTCAGTTACATATTACAAAGCTTCCGAAATGATGGGAGTTTCAGCAAAACAGCGAGTTATGATAGCTATAGGGCTTGCTAACAAACCTTCGAACGCTTTTGATGCAATTTCAATTGATGCAAAAAACTCAAGAAGGCTACTAGAAGAGTCCGTACACTGTGACACATGGCAAGCATGGAGTCGTATAAAAGATCCGGAAGGGAAACAACCTTCTTTAGTTTTTGCTCTAGGTTGCTGCGTCGAGGATTGCAGGAACGTAGTTAAATGGGGATTTAACAGGACTGTAGAAATTGAAGAAACACGGAATGATGCAAAAAAGAAAGTAAACGTTATCTGTGAAAAAAGAAAGATAACAGAACCCTCTGTTCTCAAATGCAAAAGTTTTGACGAAATGCTAGAAGAAGCTTCCATTAGACAACTTCCTAAACAAGTGCGTTCAAAACCTTCCAAACCGTCTATATATAATAATATAATAGACGGTTTTAGCATTTCAAAACGCACTTGTTTAGACAGTTCGGTTAAATTGCTGAATTTAATTATTAACAGAAATGATGTTTATGGGCAACAGCAAAAGGATGGAACTTATAGGTTAGTTGAAGTTCCTATAACAGAAACAACTATAAGAGAACACCTAAAGGGAAATATCACAATTGGAACTTACCACTTAAACAAGGAAAATAAAGTTAAAACTCTCTGTTTTGATATTGATTCTCATGCTCCTAAAAATGCTATCGAATCAGAAGAAGATATTCTAAAAAGGGATAATGCTGCAGAACAACGAAAGGATATTCTTTCCAATTTTCTTTCTCATCATGGAATTCCTTACACTTTAGAAGCGTCTGGAAGTCCACATTCGTATCATTTTTGGATATTTCTAGAGCCTGTAGATGCTGAGAAAGCCTACGAGTTAGGGAATTGGATAAGAGAATCTCTTAAATGGAAGGAGGCAGACATTGAGGTATTCCCAAAGCAAAAAAGGGTTGATAGAAAAGGGTATGGTAATTTAATCAAACTTCCATTTGCAACACATCAAAAACATAAAACTCTTTCCAAGATTCTAGTAAATGGTACTTTTGTAAAAGACTTTGATTCTTTAGAAGTTGGGGTTTTAGACATTTATTCATTCGTTCCTCCTGTAGCAAAGAAAGTAGCTACGAAGAAAAAACTTAGTAATCCTAACCCTATTATTAGAGTCAATGGCAAAGTCCAGCGTAAGCCTAGAAATTGCATTCTGGAAGCTACTAAAAAACAATTGACTGGTCATGTCGGTAATCAGCTTAGAGTTGCAATCGTAAGGGAATTGCATCTTTCTGGAATGCCCGAAAAAGCTATTATTGAGACATTCAGCGTGCAGGAAGACTTTGATAGAGGAATAACAAGTTATTATGTTCACCAGGTTCTTAGAAGAGATTTCATCATCTGTTTTGTGCGCAACTCTCCGTGAACAATGCGGAGATTTGTTAGGCTGCGATAATTGCCTATATTTCAAAACCAGTTTAAATTTAGCAACGGCTGAGGCAGAATAACCTAAGTCCATTTTTACACTGTACTTTGCCATTTTAATAAGCAGTCCCATAGATTTTGTTCCAAAATAATAATGTGTTACTTCATTGGTCATCGGTTAAGGAACTCTTTCCGTCTTATGCAATCGTTTCTCCTATTTATGCCCAATCCATTATTCAAACCATGGAGTTCTAAACCTTTTTTTATTGACGTGTGGATCTAAACCTTGACTTATATAAACATGCATCAAAGTTTCGAAAATTCTGTTTCCGTCACAACATTTTAGCAGTAGTTTTAATAAATCCAATGCGTTACTTGCAAATATTTTGCTCCATCGCAACTGTGTATATCGCACCTTCTTTTCAGGATCAATTAGTGAATTTCTTACAAAAGAATAAATTCTTTTGCTAACGATTAATGTTAATATTGACATCCATATAAAGGCTTTAATTATCTGCACATTTTCTGT
>CAVSHT010000018.1:0-62129 GCA_963727895.1 uncultured Methanosarcinaceae archaeon
ATTGGGGTATGCAAAGGTATAAACTGGATAACCAAATCGGTGATTTTCTCGATGTTCGGAAATATTTCCTGGTTTAGCCACATTGCAGGAGTGTTGTTAGTCAGAAAATCAAACTGAATCTGGTGGTTGTACCCATGACAAGCTATTTCCCATCCAGCCGAATGCAATCCATTCAGTTCATCTTTTCAATTCAGCCTGTCGTCGGGTAATTACATATTCACATTTATAGTGCACGTTGCATCATACTTCTGGAAAGATTGGCAAATATTGATAACACGATTGAATATGTGCGGAATCGTCCCATGATAGGGCAATGCCCCATCCTTTGTTATCTAATTTTTGTATACTGCGGATATCACTCGCATATAAATTAAATATCTCAGATGGACTTAATGTTCTGTCATACAAATAAAAAGCATATATTGTCCCATTTAGCCCATACGTACTATCGGGGAATGATCCTATTGTCCAATCTGTGTTATTGCTGGGATCTAAAGCAGCTGCTGTGTAATTTACACCGTTTCCATCAGGAACTCCATTGATGTATAATTGAGCGTGAGAACCATCATATGTCACAATAGCTTCATAATCTTTGTTGGGCTGTATGTAACTTTCACTGTAGTTATAAATAGCATGACCATCTGCATAAACATCATATGTCAGCATTGAATTCGTATGGTCAATGCTGATTCTGAATGCCGTATTTCCTTTGGAAACTAAATATGTATTACGAGCCGGATTGCTGGAGTTATAACGGAAAAATACTCCAAACGTTATATGGGGATCAGTAAATGCAATTGTTCATTATTAGGTATTGTTATCCGGTTTTGCCCGTTAAAATGTCTTGCCGTTTCTCCGGTTGGGAGGATAAAGGTTTTACTGCCATCATTTATTCCATTGTTTCCGTGTCCCGAATTATCAACTATAGTATTTCCAGCATTTTCAGACCAGTTATAATATACGAGTTGGCCTGTACCTGCATGCGCAGTCCCTATCAGACTTAGAATGAGTATGATAAATAATCCATGTTTTACACATGCTTTAAGATTTTGAAACTTCATTGTATTAGACCTCTCTAATAAAAACAATAAAAGCAATTTTTTTTATACGGAATTTAAAAAAGCTTTATTTTCTCAAATTCGGGTGCAAAAACCCTTTATTTTTGAGTGAGGTAAGCTAGCGCTCACACAGTTAAATAAAAACTACACAGTTGGAAATACAACGTTCTAATACTTATAAGTGAGTTAAAATTAGTCAGCATGATAACTATGCATGAATATTCTGCATTCCTGAAAAATCTACATATCTAAATGCTTAAACTACAAAAAATATCTTTTATATATTGGAAAATAAACAAGCAAAGTAAAAAAGTTAACCAGAAATAGAATTTGTTGTTATCCAAAAATTTTTTCCTTTTTCAAAAATAAATTTACTTTTTCGAATCAAATTTGTTGAGTTGTTAATGAAAGTCACCCACTACTTTCAATAAAAACAATTTTACTATTGTTATTAGATAGTTCCCCATCTTTACGGTCGGTACAGTGTGTCTCACTGAATTAAAAAATACCAAGATTTAATATCGACCAGTTGATGGGCAAGATTAATCTAGTGATTTAAAAAAAGATTTGTAGCCTTTTAAAAGGCTACTTTATATTTCCTTAGATATATTGAGAGATCAAAACTCGTTGGTCCTTTACTGGCTACTGTTTGCTGTGACTGTACCAGAATTCTGTGTGTGACTCCTTGCTATACCTAGTTTGCGCTGAGCATTACTCATGTGAGTAACATTTTGATCTGTGGTGTTTCCAGTGGTATTTCCAGTGGCGTTGCTTATTACTACAGGTGTTGTTGATGGTGTTCCTGCAGGTGTTGTTGCTACTTCAGGTGTTGATGCTGGTGTTCCTGCAGATGTCGTTTGGTTTGAAACCTCCTTAACGCTGGTTGTATTTCTCTTTATTAGTTCCAGCACAGCCTGCAGCAAAAACAACGGCAGCAACGACAAGGAGCATTACTACAATCTTCAATGTTTTCATGATATTTCCTCGAACATTCTCTTCCTCTTAATACCCATTTCATATAAAAAATTCTAAAATTTATATGATATATTTATTCATGATTAAGCAATAAGATTAAAGCTTTTCGATTTTAGTTTATTTTATGTATTCAATATATTATATGGAATCAAAAGGATAAAAATATCTCTATTAATGAATAACCTTACAGATGATAATGTTTCTTAATAGTTTCATCTAATTATTCTTTCAATATGTATCTCCTGACAAATTAACAGAGACCACAAAACACACATATATACTGCATGCGAGCGAATTAATAGCTAATTGCCTGTGGTTGACTTGAAATGTCTTCTTAAGAGAAAACATTCCTATTGATTTTTTATTGAAGCGCGCGGGATGGGGTCAGGATCAAGTACGAGATATGGGCTACGCAAGACGCCGTTGGAACTAGGCTAAAGTCCCTGGCGTTACAGGTCTTATCAACCATGGGGCTTTCTGGAAAAATAGTGGAAATAAGGGGAAAAATATAGCACCTATCCTTAATAACTCAAGAACGCGCCATTATATAAAAGCGGTAACAAAATCAGAAGAACTGCGAATTACTCTTCGATTTTTGCCACTTATTCATGGGAAAGAATCCATTACTAAAAATTAAATCTCAAGCGTTGAGCCACAAGCGTTGCGCCGCTTGACCACGCCGTCACGCCGTTTTCGATCAAACCTTTTCTCAAAAGGTTTGCGGTCAAGCATTTTTTTCAAGTCTTGTGTTACCATCCGCGTTCCTGAAGTGCTTCTTCTTTAGGAATCATATCTGCGCTGATACCTTTCATCCCTGCGCCCACGCCTTTTGAAATTTCTGCGAGTTTTGCAGGATTATCAAAATTGTTTACGGCTTCAACAACTGCTTTTGCCATCTTTTCAGGGTTTTCAGCTTTGAAAATTCCTGAGCCTACAAAGACCCCATCTGCTCCAAGGCGCATCATAAGCGCTGCATCTGCAGGAGTTGCAACTCCACCGGCTGCAAAGTTTACCACAGGTAGACGCTGCATTTTAGAGGTTTCGACTACAAGTTCGATCGGAGCTTCGATTTCCCTTGCAACCATAATCAGTTCTTCTTTAGTCTTTCCGGCAAGAGCACGGATTTCGCCCTGAATCTGCTTCATGTGCTTGACTGCCTGGCTGACATCTCCGGTTCCGGCTTCTCCTTTCGTTCGGATCATAGCTGCCCCTTCGTTAATTCTCCGGAGGGCTTCTCCAAGGTTTCTGGCCCCACAGACAAAAGGAACGGTAAACTGTGTTTTGTCTATGTGGAAGTAAGGATCAGCAGGGGTCAGAACTTCGGACTCGTCCACCATGTCGACACCAAGAGCTTCTAAAATTTCGGCTTCAACAAAGTGCCCTATCCTGGCTTTTGCCATTACAGGAATTGTGACAGTATCAATTATCTGCTGGACAATCTCAGGGTCAGCCATTCGGGCAACTCCACCAGTTTTTCTGATATCGGCAGGGACAGCATGAAGGGCCATTACAGCAACTGCACCGGCTTCTTCGGCGATGCGGGCCTGCTCTGGAGTTGTAACATCCATGATCACACCCCCTTTCTGCATACGTGCAAATCCACGCTTAATAAGTTCTGTACCATGTCTCAATTGTTCAAAGTCCATGAATGTCATCCTTGTTTTTCAGTTATATTTTTAAAAAAGAGATCTAATAAAGTTAAATTAACAATTAAATTGAAAAAACAAAATTACTGAAAATAAATAGATGAGATTACCTCATAAAATTGTACGTTTTTAATGCCTTTTTCTCGTATTTAAATCTAAATTAGATGCCAGAGATCACCAGTTAAAATTACACTTTATCAAGAGCCTGCTCTATATCTGAGATTATATCTTCGATATCCTCAGTACCTATAGAAAGGCGTATATAATCTGGCTTAACTCCATTTGCTTCCTGTTCGACCGGGGTTAATTGCTGGTGTGTGGTACTTGCTGGATGGATAATAAGACTTTTGGAATCTCCTATATTCGCAACGTGTGAAAGCAGCTTCACAGAGTTAATAAATTTTTTACCTTCTTCCACTCCACCCTTCACACCGAACCCTATTAATCCACCATAACCACCTTTAAAGTACTTGGATGCAAGTTCATGGCTTGGATGATCTGGTAAACCGGGATAATTGACCCAGGAGACCTTAGGATGATTAGACAGATATTCTGCTACCTTGAGGGCATTTTCCGAGTGCCTTGGCATTCTCAGGTGCAGGGTTTCAAGTCCTTGAAGTAACAGGAAAGAGTTAAAAGGTGAAATCGCAGCACCTGTATCTCGAAGATATTGCAGCCTTGCTTTGTAGACAAATGCTATGTTTCCAAGCCCAGGGAAGTCTGAAAATGTGTCCCAGTATTTCAGGCCGTGATACTCTGGATCAGGATCCGTGAATTCCGAGAACTTACCGTTATTCCATGGGAACTTTCCAGAATCAACTATGGAACCGGCAATTGAGTTTCCATGCCCGCCAATGTATTTGGTTGCTGAATGCACAACGATATCAACTCCATGTTCAATAGGTTGGACAAGCCCTACAGCACTTGTGTTGTCTACGATAACCGGAATCCCGGCTTTATGAGCAATGTCTGCGATTGCCTCAAAATCTGGAACATCAAGCTTCGGGTTACCCAGTGACTCAATATAAACAGCCCTGGTTTTCTCATTAATGGCTTTTCGGTACGCTTCTACATCAGTTGAATCTACAAATATTACTTTTCTTCCCAGCTTGGGGAAAGTGTATTTAAAAAGCTCATAAGTTCCGCCGTAAAGATTGTTTCCGGATACTATTTCGTCTCCTACTCTGGTAATAGTTAACAGGGCATAGGTTATTGCTGCTGAACCCGATGCAACTCCAAGGGCTCCAGTCCCACCTTCAATGGCAGCTATGCGCTTTTCGAACACATCAGTAGTGGGGTTCATTATACGTGTGTAAATATTACCAAGATCTTTGAGCCCAAAACGATTGGCTGCCTGATCTGCATCCTTAAAAACATACGATGTTGTCTGATATATTGGTACAACACGTGCTCCTGTTGTTGAATCTGGAATTTGTCCAGCATGGAGGGCAAGTGTTCCTAATTTATAATTATTAGTCATTGGAATTCTTCTCCTTGTTTACCTGAAGGTTGTATTTTTCAGCGATTTCCTGGAATGTATCCACTACATAGCGAACTTTATCCCATGAAAGTCCATATGTATTAAGTTTCCAAACGCGTGTCGCTCCTGCAAATTCTCCGACAATACCCTTGCGTGAAAGTTCATCTGAAAGGAAAAAACCTCTGCGTTTATGCTCCTGTGCTATAAGATCAAAATTTTTGATGGTGTCAACTTTGGATAGAGTATGTTTGCGTGGATATTCTGAGACGACTTTACTGCCTTCAATAGCAAGCAAACCATCAATCAGATAGTTCGACTTTTTCACCTCGTCTTCCCAGTTATTTACTCTCTCCTTAACTGTAGGGAATGAAGCCATCATACCCAGCAATGTTGAACCCATCAATGTGCAGCCAAGCATCTCTACTTCCTTTATACCGAACTTTCGTTTGGTTAAGTCACCCGTCATCTGAGTTGTACGGAATATCTTGGGAGCCCATTCATTGGTTGTTGCCAGTACCCCCGAAGGTGCAGGTGATGCCATGCTTTTGTGGCCTGAACCTACGATAAAGTCAGCACCGATGTCTTTTCCATCAACTGGCCTTACTCCTACGGTATAAGCTCCATTATATAGGAAAGGAATATCATACTGGTGAGCTACTTTCGCAATGCCCTTCACATCATGCTCGTTTGCATACTGGTAATCAAAGTGGTCGATCATGACAAGTACAGGTAATTTGCCTGTTTCCTGTTTAACAGCTTCAATTTTCTCAGCAGTAGCATCTTCAGTCACAATATTGTGTTCATTTAAGGGTACTTCTCTAACTATTCCTCCTGCTCCTTCTACGGCAAGAAATTCTGTGTAATGGGCAAGAGCTGAGACTATTACAGAATTACCTTTATTGACTAAAGAGGATGTAACTGCTTGGAACCCTCTTCTCGCACCTGGTACTACTCGAGCAACATCCATGTTAACGAAGCTGGCGAGCTGTTCATGAAATGAAGCTACAGGTGGACTGCTTATTTTGTCCAGCCTGAAAGGTTTGCGGCAGGCATCACAGGTTGAGTAGCCATCGCCATAAGCTATGAGAGCTTTTCTGGCTTCGGGTGTAAGCCTTCCTGCTGCCTGAATTGGCTGTATATTGATGTATGTTTCTTCTCTGGCTCGGATATCGATATTATCAGCGATTTTCCTTACTTTCGGAGTTCCGGTATTGTTCTCGATATTATCCAGTATTTTTCTGATTTTGTTTACACTTTCTTTAATGGTGTGTTCTTCTTCTGGGTTTGTGACATTTGGAAGTCTTTGTCTAAGAGTCTCCCTAATATCTTCAAGGGCAAAAAGTGCCTCAAATGTTTTTTGTGTTCTTATATCCATGTATTACTCCTAAGCTGAGACCCGGAATCGAACCGGGATATAATGGAGTTGCAATCCATCGCGTAGCCTTTCCGCCATCTCAGCATATTTTATTCTCTTTTATTTTATGCTCAAATTCCGCAGATACACAATTGAGAAGTTCTTTACCTGGCATCAATGTAATCGAGATTGATTTACAGCGATTCTCATTTTTCAATACAGACATTCTGTTGTGGACTTCTGCGGAAAGTGAATTGCATAGATCTTATTGTGGGTTTTATCGATTGAATTAGGTCTGTTCATCACAACTGGGAATTTTTCATATTTTTAAGTTGAATTACCTGATGACCTGCATACATGACTTCTTACATACACAACTTTACAATTGTGAAGTATTTATTTTCGTTTCAGTCTTATTAATAGTGTTTTATGTTAAACCTCCTGAAAGGCAAAAGCTCTGAATTTTCTTGTTAAAAGTTTTCTGCTAAAGTTTGTGAGAAAACTTTAAGCCAGAGCCTGGATTTGAACCAGGATAAATGGATCTGCAGTCCACTGCGTAGCCCTTCCGCCACTCTGGCACGGAGATTCACAATTGTGAACTAACAACACTTCATACTCGTTTTTAATATTTAAACCTGCTTTTTGAGGCAAAATATGTCTTCAAAGCGAACAGAACATGAAATCTCACTCAAAAATGGTAACTGAAAAATTATCCATATCCATAGATGAAGAATGAAATTTGCCGGTTTTTGGATAAAAACAGCTATACAACCTTTTTTCTTAAAAAATATAATTTTGGGACTATTTTGTGTGCCTATAAAACTTATTTAAGTTTATACGATTCAAAAATATGTTTTTAATGTCCTGGAATCTATAACCTTTCAGATCAGAAAAGTATTACATTTACAAGGATTACTAAATTTACAAAACGTATGACATTTATAAAATTTTAGATTTATAGTCAACAATCGTTGATTTGAAACTCCTGAGTCCTAATAACTCCTAAATCCTAATTATTCATATTTAGATATATCTTTTAAAGCTTCATCAATAAAATATGGAGCTTCTATTGCCTTAATCCCTCTTTTCCTTAACTCTTCTTGCGGCCTGCTACCAATTCTAGAGCAAAGCAAAGCATCACAATCAGAAATCAAAGCGATTATTCTACTCAAAAGATCGTCTGCATGTCCTGAATCAGCTGAACCACATAAAGGAGTAGTTTCTCTTACCTCTAAAAACTGTATTTTACCACAATCGACCTCAAATATGAAAAATTTAGATGCTTTTCCAAAATGCTGGTTGATAACCTTGCCATCACTCGAAACAATTGCGACTTTCATCGATTTTATCTCCCATTTTACATGAATAAAAAAGAATCAACAACAATAGATGTCAACAATAATAGATATTTATGTTTATGAAGAACTCTAAGCCAGAGCCTGGATTCGAACCAGAATACATGGGTCTGCAGTCCACTGCGTAGCCCTTCCGACACCCTGGCACAAATATTTACAATTGTGAACTAACAACACATTATGTTCATTTCTAATATTTAAGTCTGTTTTTGAGGCAAAATATGTCTTTAGAGCAAACAGGATATGAAAAAGAGAGCTTCTAAGCTAGAATTTAGAATCGAATTTGAATACCAGCTTTGCTGAAGAGAACGTTTTTCAAGTTTTTCTTAATTTATATAATGTAGAGTTTCCTTTTCCACAATTTTCCAATATCTACCTAATTAAAAGTGATTATTTATATAATTGTATTATTCAGCATCTTAATTGTGGAATATCTGAAAAATTAAGCCTGTTTTCCGTTTAAATAGGAAAATCCTAGAAACACAAAATTAACTAAGATAAACAATTAGCTAATAACAATCAGCTCAAATGTCCCATCCAGACATGAGACTGCAAAGTCATGGAAATGCTTCATATTATCTGACATCTCTTCGTAAATTGAGTGAGAAATGTATATTCTCATATGCGGTTTTTTGTCAGGGTCTTTTTTAAGTTCAAAGTAAAGTTCCTTAAAAACTTCAATTAGAGTTTTCAGGTTAATACGTCTAATTATTCTAATATGGCCTATCCCCTCCGAATCAATCATAATTCGGTAACTTTTGTTTTGCTTTAGATTTCTCTCATTTAACCCCATTATTTCTACCGCAATATATTATTTCAATCTTGCAATTATTAACTTTTCAATTGTGAATTTTAGAAATACAAACAGTCTTCACAATTGTGAATAGGGTTATTTCTTAAGTTATAAAAGTGTTTTGTCCATTTACTCAAATGAATTACTGAAAAATTTGCAGGCTAAATTGTTTGAAAGAAGAGACTACCCCTCGCAAAAAAAATGAGAAAAGGAGGGGGAAATGCTTCAATGTTCCGCCGAAAAGCAAGTTTATCGAGTTAAGAGCTGTAAGTTCAAAAACTCCTGCGGAGTAATTTACAACAGGAGTCTGGAATTTACAATAAATTCAAAACTAATTACAAAAGTTTTAGATACAAATTTTAGACTTTACAGAAATCCTGTTGTTAAATGAATCTCAATGCCTGTGACTCAAGAACTGATCTGGATTTCAATAATTGAATTTGAGATACTTCTGTCGATTTGAAGGGATTTTTCCAAAGTCAAATTTTAAATACCTCATGCTTCCGAACTTATTTGCGCTCCTTCTTCAATGATACTGCTTTTCACTTTTTCTTCATGCCCATGTACTTGTTCACGTTCTCTGAGAAGTATATCTGACCAGCTTTCTGCCCAGGTTTTGAGTTCTTCAGACTCAAGAGGAGCAGGAACGTATTTTTTATCGTTGTTCAAGATACTCCTTGCAAGCTCTCTATATAACTCAGCCTGCTCAGAATCAGGTGCATGTTCAACTACAGTCTGACCCCTTAGCTCACTTCTTGTAACATCCAGTGAACGTGGTACATACCCTACGATTCTGGTTTTTGTCTGCGCTGCAAAGTCATTTGTTATCTCTTTTTGGATCGACTGGTTCATCGAGTTTGCGATTATTCCGCTGAAAAGTGCACCACCATTGTTTGCGTATTTTCTGATTCCTTTAAAGAGATTATTTGCTGCATAAATTGCCATGAAATCTGAGGATGCTACAGTGTAAACCTGTTCTGCAACACCTTCACGGATAGGAGTTGAAAATCCTCCACATACGACGTCTCCAAGCACGTCATAAATTACAACATCAGGCTTAAACTCCTCAAAGACGTTTTTTTGCCTCAGAAGTTCGATTGCAGTAATAATCCCCCTACCTGCACATCCGACTCCAGGTTCTGGACCTCCTGCTTCCACACAGAGGATCCCATTGAAACCTTCATAGACAACGTCACTGATCTCAATTCTTTTTCTGCTTCTCATAGCATCAAGAACTGAAGGAATCGATTTTCCTCCCCTCAGGTTATTTGTGGAGTCGCTTTTAGGATCACAGCCGATTTGCATTACTGTAAGGCCCAGGTCCGAAATAGCCGCTGAAAGATTTGATGAAGTAGTTGATTTTCCAATACCGCCTTTTCCATATATTGCGATGTTTCTTGTTTTTGCCATGTCATCACCATACAGGAAAACAAACAAATCTGATTTATAAGCTCACACTTCAGCAATAATTGACATCGAAATTCTGTTTTTCTTAATTTTGCGGCAAAAATCTCCGGGATTTTTAAAATTGTAGATCTGTATCTTTCAATAGGCTCCACCGCTTAATCGTTCTATTAAACTATTGCCGCAAAAATTCGGATAATGAGAAACTAGGTCCCAATTTTGCTTATTTCCCGATTTATATATCCATTAATGTCAATGGAAGAGATGATGCCAAGAGCAAAAAATACTGGAGACAAATTAACTAAGAAAAACAGATCTCTTACGGAGTAATATTAATGTCAGAAAGAGAACTTACTGAAAATGAACTAGTTGAAGAAAGAATTGACCTATCACGGGCTACATGTCCTAACAGAGAACAGAGGGCAAACGGTATAAACGTCTGGTATGGAAAAGCCAGCGATCTTGTAAAAGAAGCTCGTTCAGGCTGCTTGAGGCAAAGAGAAAGGAATTTTCAGCAGTCGAGTGGTTGTGTTCTGAACTTCTATCTTTCAGTAAGGATCGGAACAATCCGTGACGCTGTGGCTATATATCACGCACCTGTTGGCTGCTCGTCTGCAGCACTTGGCTACCGTGAACTCTACAGTGAAGTCCCAATAATACATGTAAATACCTCAGGGTTTGCAGGGACCTCATACGATGGCTATGAGTACTTTTTCGATTCTGTAATCGATCAACTCCTAGAAAAGACTCCGAAAGAAAAAGGATTGGTAAATGTATTCGGGATAGTTCCCTTCCAGCATATATTCTGGAAGGGAGCAGCAAGGGAAATAAAAACACTACTCGAAAAAATAGGCTTGAAGGCAAATCTGATCGTAGGAGAGTTTGATGCTCTTGAAAACCTAAAAAAAATCCCAGCTGCCGAATATAACATTGTTCTTTCAAGCTGGATCGGGCATAAAACGGCAGAAAAACTCGAAGAAAAGTTCGAGATTCCTTATATTTCCTTCCCAGGAGTACCGACAGGTCCAAAACAGACCTCTGAATTCCTTAGAGTTATAGGAAAAAGACTAGATGTTTCAGCCGATGTCATTGAAGATCTTATTGCCAGAGAGGAAAAGCGTGCTTATAGATTTGCAGAATACGTTGGCGACATACTTCTGATTACCAGACCGCATCCTTATTTTGCGGTTGTCGCTGACAGTAGTTCAGCTGTGAGCATTACAAAATACCTTGCAAACGAGATGGGTTATCTGCCTGAAGTTGTTCAGATAACAGATAATCCACCTGAAGAAGCCCGTGAACTGATAAATGAGGAACTAACGACAGGTCTTGAAACCCCGGCATGGCCTGAGATTATATACGAAGTGGATGCATATCGGATCCGGGAAAATTTAAAAGATAGAAATTTCCTGTTCCTGCTTGCAAGTTCTCTTGAAGCTAATATATCAGGTCCAGAATATAACGCTCTGTACGTGACGATTTCATTCCCTTCATATAACCGCGTGATACTCGAACACAATTATGCAGGGTTCAGTGGAGGGCTTACTCTAGTTGAAGACGTTATGAGTACATATGCAGGGCCTCTGTGAGTGGATTTCACTTTTATCCACTCTTTTCATTTTAATTTTGAAGCAAGAATTTTGAACTCATATGAGAGTTTTAATTATTTTATATTATCAAATAGAAATTCAAAGAAATACCTTTTAATCCATCATTCTCCTGAGGGCTTCTCCAAGGTATCTGGCCCCGTAGACAAAAAGAACAGTGAACTTATTTAGTCTCTGTGAAAATAGAGGCCAGCAGGAGTCAGAACTCTGACTCATCCACCATGTAAATGCCCAAGAGTTCTAAAATCTGTTTTTGAGGCAAAATATGCCTTTTTTAATATTCACTTATTATTATTAATTGAAATCGGCCATAACCTATATAATTCACAATTGTTAATAATATTCAGTTCACAACTGTCAATTTGAGTAGTTTACAATTGTAAACACTACATCATCAGTACACAACAACTGTACTGAGCAAATACATCAAGTATTTCGCTTTCTGAAGTGCATAATTATGGACAAAGAACTTAATGCAAATATTAAGGCATCTCTGCTGAGTATAGGTAGTGCTCAGGTTGATAAATCCCTCCTTCCTGATCAGAATACCAGCAAGGCTACAGCCGGACCAGGGGCAGGAGGTTCCTCAATCTTTTTAAAGTCCGGAAATCAGAGAGTTAGGCTTACAATCAATGATGCTTCTCCTTTGAAAGTAATACAGGAAGATGAACATGTAGTAGTCATTAAAGACGAAAAAGTGATTTCCAGAGGAATACTTGAACATCCACTTTGTCATTGTCCGGAACAGGCATATATTACGTTATCTGAAAAATGCATATACGATTGCCAGTTTTGTCCTGTGCCGAAAATGCACGGTGGAATAAAGGACAGTACAAAAGTACTCAAGATGATTGAGGAAGCTTATGCAACAGGTGAACTCAAAGCAATTTCTCTTACCAGTGGAGTAGCTGTTTCACCAAAAAAAGAAGTTGAGAGGGCAGTAGATATAATAAAACAACTTACGCGTGAGTATGATCTCCCAATAGGAGTTTCAGTTTATCCCACAACAGGTTCTTCAGAAGAACTTTATTCTGCGGGTGCATGCGAGGTAAAATACAATGTTGAAACGATGGATTCAAACCTTTTCCGCCGATTCTGTCCGGATCTCTCGCTTTATACAGTTCTTGATGCTCTCGACAACGCAGTTAATGTTTTCGGCAGAAACAAGGTTTCTTCAAACTTTATAATAGGTCTTGGAGAAAGTGATGAAACCGTTCAAAAGGGTATCAAGCTACTTACAAGTCGATGTATAATTCCAATTCTCAGACCTATTTCTCCTAGCTCCCTCAGGAAAGATGTGAAGATAACCAGGCCAGATGCTTCACGGCTTTTAAAACTTGGAGGCATGCTAAAAGATACGCTTGACCATGAGTCACTTTGTGTCGATAAATCCAAAACAATGTGCCTATTCTGCACTGGCTGTGACTTAACACTTCATAAAGATATTTGAGTGAAACTATTTAATATCAACAAAACTTTTTGAGAAGAATATTTGTTTCTCCATTTTTATCTTGTAAGAATTCAGGCAAATTATTATTGAAGGAAAAATTATAGATTTAATGTAAGGCATACCCCAAATGTATATTATATTTTCTCAAAAAGGAAATGCTTTTTGACTATTTTGGCTTTAAAGGTTAATTTGTTTTATTTTACGGAAATGTTTATAAATATTAAATCATCACAATTGTGTACATGGCAGAACAATTCACTCTTACCATTCAATCTGGAAAAAACAGATTAGGAAAAAATGAAGGATTTGAAAGCATAGAAATAAGATCAAGAGATACTCTCTCAATTGTCGGCCCAACTGGTTCAGGAAAAACAGCCTTAATTAATGATATTGAAACCCTCGCACAGGGAGATACTATAACAGGCCGAAGGATTCTTATCAATGGTGAAGAACCTCCTGAATCTTTTATACGGGAGCCAGCCTTCAAACCAATTGCCATGATAACCCAAAACACACGTTGTCTGGCAGATCTCTCAGTTGAAGAATTCTTGCTCATGCATATAAAAGCAAGAAAACCAGGCAGGGAAGATTTGGTTGAAGAGACAATGAATCTTGCAAATACTTTTACAGGTGAAGCGATCAGCCTTAAAAGCAGGATGAGTGGCTTGTCGGGAGGGCAGACTAGATCTCTTATGATTGCAGATGCTCTTGTAATTGGTGACACCCCAATACTTTTGCTTGATGAAATTGAAAATGCAGGCATTTTTAAAGACCGCGTTATCCAGTCTCTTCAAGGAGGAAATAAAGCAGTTATCCTTGTCACCCATGATCCTTATCTTGCGCTTACAGCAGACAGGCGTATCGTGATGAAAAATGGAGGAGTTACGTCCGTAATCAAATCTGCCGGGGAAGAGCAGCATCTTATCGAAGACCTTTCTTTAATAGAAGACAAACTCCATCAAATCCGGGAAAAACTCAGACAGGGAGCTGCTTTTTCATCAACTTCTTCAAAGATTTCAATGATTTCATCAGGCCAAAAAATGCCGTTGAATAGGGTGTGAGTCAAAATGAAGCTTCTAATTATTGCCGGCCCTCCAAGTGGAGGAAAAACAGCTGTGATCCGCCAGGTTATAAAAAATCTCCCTGAAGGTTCACTTCCTGCCTTTCTGAAAATCGATGTTGTACACGCCACAGAAGATCAGGAACTTGCAGAAGAGTTTGACATTCCTGTCAAAAAGATATATTCAGGAGACGTATGTCCTGACCACATGGGAATTCTGGTGCTTGAAGAAGCATTACAGTGGGCTGAGAGCATTTCAAGGAATATCTTGATAATTGAAAGCGCAGGACTCTGTCTAAGATGTACCCCTTACACGACTTACTCTCTTGGAATTGCGGTTATCAGTGCGATCTCAGGAACTAATTCCCCACTCAAAACAGCACCTTTACTTGCTCTTGCAGACGTGGCGGTTGTTACCAAGACCGACCTTGTATCACAGGCAGAAAAAGAGGTTTTCAGGGAAAGTATCCGTAAAGTGGTCCCGAATATTGACATTGTAGAGACAAACGCAATTCAAGGAACAGGTTTAAGATACCTGATGAGGCGGATCGCCGATCATCCAGATATAGGATTTGACCCAATTGTGTTAAGAGGTGCCCCTCCGCTTGGTGTATGTACTGTATGTATTGGGAAAAAAGAAATTGGATGGAAAAACCACTTTGGAGTCATTCGGCCGCTGGATATGCCAGAACCCTTATACAGAGGCGACTGATAATGAATAAATGGAGCCCCCCTAGTAAAAACTGCGGAGCTTGTGGCTCTCAGACATGTTCGGACTTTGTTTCCAGGCTTGAAACCGGATTAACAGAGTTGGAAATGTGTCCGTTCTATAGTATAGAAAACACCGTAGAAAAGACAGTGAATCCGGAGAAAATTGCAAGCCGGAAATATCCAGAAATCCAGGCAAAAAACATCACTTACTCCGGTGTATATGTGGCTGGAAAAGAATACGACTTCGTCCTCCTTCCATTTCCGGATGAACCATCAGCCAGAAAGTTCATAGTACCTTTCAGAGCAGATCTTGTGGAAAAATGGAATATTAAAAAGGGAGATCTTGTGACTGGTCGCCCAGCAGGTCCAGGTTGTCCAGTATGTCACGCTTTGAGAGTTCTGAGTGCAAATCCAGTTACAGGTGTAATTGAATGCCATACTGTAGGTCCAATGGCCGCAAGAAAGGAAGATGTCCATGATGTTCAGGCTTATCACGTCCATGCTTTCGAAGGGATTGCCAGTACTATAAAAAAGCCTCCTATATTCGGAACCCGCCAGTATTTCCTGCCAGGCAATTGCATGATAGGACTTGCACATACGGCTCTTGTGAATATGTGTTTCCAAAAGCCTTCCGGACTTCATGTCAGGCTTGAGGATATCAGGATATTGTAACGACTATTGAGTTGGATATATAACGACTATTAGAAGTCGAGATACTATGAAAACTATTGAAGAGATAAATAAGAAAATCGCTTCCAAAGAAGCGATAATCTTGACTGCTTCTGAACTTAAGTCCATGGTACGTGATGGAAAAGATGTGACTGTTGATGATGTGGATGTGGTCACTACCGGGACATTTGGCGTGATGTCAGGCACAATGGCAGTTATGATGGTGCCAGTAGCCGAAAAGTGCAGTTTTGAAAGGGCAGACGCCATCTGGCTAAATGGAGTACCTGCGCAACCAGGTCCCTGTCCTAACGAAAGACTTGGGGTTGTAGACCTCGTGATAAATGGAACTGCTCATGCCGATGACCAATATGGTGGAGGGCACCTTTTCCGGGACCTTGTAAAAGGCAAAACCATTGATGTGCTTGTGGAAGCTCATGGCAGGCGTTATGAAAATCAGGTTATGCTTGACGAGATTGAATTTGCCAGGATTATTACAACAAGACTTGCATTTAAAAATTACCACGCACTGATTAACCCTACTTCCTCTACAATTAGCACTATATTTTCTGTAACAGGCTTAACAGGTCCTTTTACAGAAACAACAGTATCAGGATGCGGTGAAATAAATCCGCTGCAAAATGATACTTCTCATAGATCAATAGGAGTGGGCACAAGGGTTCTATTAAATGGCGCACCTGGTTATATCATGGGAAAAGGAACTAGAACAAGTCCTGATAAGCCGAATGTATCTGCTTATGCAGACATGAAAAAGATGGACCCAACCCTGATGGGTGGAATGAAGACCTCACATGGGCCTGAATGTCTGACATCACTTACAGTTCCTATCCCTGTCCTTGATGAAGAGATTCTTTCGGGATTAAAAATCCTGGACCAGAATGTTTCATTATCCGTATCAGACATAAACGGACGCACTGAACACGCAAAAGTTAATTACGGAAATGTATGGGGAGGTACTGATAAGGTTATCCGTGTTGAAAAAGAAAAGTGCTTGCATCATCCAGACTGTGCCGCAATGCGCACATGTCCTATGGAAGCAATTTCAAATAATTGTGTTATCAACAGAGATCTCTGTATTAATTGTGGAACCTGTACACTTCAATGTTCTGAAGGTGTATTCCGTGCAAAGCTTGGGTCGATAAAGCTGGCTGAAGGAGTTTTACCCATATCTTTGAGGCAGTCAGACAGGGCAAGGGCAGAAAGACTCTGTACTATGCTTAAAAACCGGATTTTGAAGCAGAAGTTTGTACCTACAAAAATGTTGGAGCCTCTCTAACAAATTTCAAATTTGTGGATTTTCTATGAAAATGGATTAATGGTATCACGTTAGTTATGTATCATTATATTACTTATCATTATATTACTTATCATTATATTACTTATCATTATATTACTTATCATTATATTACGTATCATTATATTACGTATCATTATATTATGTATCATTATATTATGTATCATTATAGAATATAGACTAAATAAATATTCAAAGTTTCTGGACAATCTTATAAGGAACTTCTGGATTAACGTGATACCAGTTCATATGACTGAAAAAACATTTTATTTTTCTGGGAAAATCATTTTATTTTTTTGAAATAATGGATTTTTAGGAAAATTCATTAATATAGCTGGTATTTTTCATGGTAAAAGAAAAAATCGAATCTCGCATTCATACCCGTCAGGGAAACAAACGCACCCAAAAAGATTATGCTGGACAATGTGATTGCTCAGGTCAGTCTTCTTCCGAGTCTGAAACTCAATCTGATGTTGTTATAGTTCGGTATGGCGAACTTGCTCTTAAAAGTACAGGAGTTCGAAATTGGTATGAGAAAATCCTCATAAAGAATATATCATCAATGCTTGACTCAAGAGAAATTCCATATTCGCAGATCCGTCGGGAATGGGGCAGGATATTTATTGAGACAAAGGATGAACGTGCAGCTGAAGCCGCTTCTGATGTTTTTGGGATTGTCTCAACGTCTCCTGCGTTGACAGCAGAGTCAACCCTTGAGAACGCTGCAAGTGTGTGTGCTACCCTTGCCAGGGACCTTATTTTAGAAAGCGAATCATTTGCTATCAGGGCCAGAAGAAGTGGAAACCACATATTTTCTTCAACGGACATCGGCAGAACGTGTGGAGATGCTGTATGGGAGGCCCTGGAAAAAGAAGGAAAACATCCAAAAGTAAACCTGACTTCCCCTGATAAGGAAATATATGTTGAAATGAGGCAGAGTCTGGCTTATATCTATCTTAAAACATTTAAAGGAGTAGGAGGCCTTCCCCTCGGCACTCAGGGAAGTATGATAGTTTTAATGTCTGGTGGGCTTGACTCGCCGGTTGCAGCCTGGCTTATGATGAAACGGGGAGTTATGATTATTCCTGTCTATTGCAATAATTCCCCTTATGCAGAAGATGCAGCAAGAGAGAGGGCTTTTGACTGTATCCGACAACTTCAGAAATGGGCTCCAGGACATCAATTTACAACTTATGAGATTCCTCATGGACCAAATCTTAAGACTTTTATCGATATATGTAACCGGAAAAATACCTGTCTTCTCTGCAAACGCACTATGTACAGAGAAGCTTATGAAATTATGAAAAAAGAAGGCGCAACTGGAATTATTACCGGGTCTTCTCTGGGACAGGTAGCTTCACAGACTGCTGCGAATATGTATGCTGAAATCTATCAGCTTGCTATGCCCATATATCACCCTTTGATTGCTTTAGACAAAATTGAAATAATGGATATAGCCCGCAAAATTGGAACCTATGATATATCAAATAGAGCAGCAGGAGGCTGCACTGCTGTTCCTGAGAAACCTGAAATAGGAGCCAAATATGATCTTATTGTGCTTGAGGAACGAAAAATGGATATAGAAACTATGGTTTCAAATGCTATGAAAGAGGCAAAAATCCATAAACTTTGAATGAATATTCAAATTTTTCTTGCCCCATAATTGAGGAATAAAACTCTATTAAGCCTTTCTTGAGAACTATTCTGAATTTTGGGATCAAATTTATATATAAAAAATAATCAAAGGAGAGGAACTCTCCTTTTGTGCTTAAAACTTCATTTTACTGTAATACAATTAGATACTGTTTTGGAATTACTTCCAGCAACATTGGTTACTGTCAATTTGACCGTATAATTTCCTGCTTTTGAATACATATGAGTTGGATTTTGTGAGGTCTTTACTGCTCCATCTCCAAAGCTCCATTTCCATGAAGTAGGTGAGCCTGTACTTTTGTCAGTAAACTTCACACTCAATGGAGCTTTTCCGGAAGTAGGGGTTGCAGAAAAAACAGCAACTGGTTTTCCTATTACTTTTATATAATTTGTTTTTGTTGTTGTGTTGCTACCTGCAGCATTTGTTACTGTCAGTTTAACAGTATAACTACCTGCTTTTGAATATGTATGAACTGGATTTTGTGAGGTCTTCGTTGATCCATCTCCAAAGCTCCATTTCCAAGAAGTTGGAGAGCCATTACTTTTGTCTTTAAAAGAAAATGTTAGTGGTGCTTTTCCTGATGTTACATTGCTGGTAAAGTTTGCAACAGGAAGGACTGGTTGTATGTTAAGAGAGCCTATAAACAGCCCGAAAGATGACGGCCGGCGACCTACATTTACCGTGGCTATAACTTTATTTGTAGCTGTATCAATAACAGAAACATTGTCGTTAGCGGACCTAGGTAAAAATGAGCTACTATCAAAGTTCACTATATATGCTTTTGTTCCATCTGGAGTAACTGAAACTCCATAAGGTTCTGTGCCTACTTTCACCGTAGCTACAACTTTATTTGTTGCCGTGTCAATTACAGAGACAGTGTTTCCTGGATTATTGTAGGTGCCTGAGTTTGTCACATATACCTTTTTCCATCCAACGTGACTGAAACTCCGTGAGGACCCTGTCCTACGTTCACCGTAGCTATAACTTTGTTTGTTGCCGTGTCAATTACAAAGACAGTGTTTCCTAGAACACTATCATTTCCACAGTTTGCTACATATACCTTTGTTCCATCCGGACTTACTGCAACTCCATAAGGCCCCTGTCCTACATTTACCGTGGCTGTAACTTTGTTTGTTGCCGTGTCAATTACAGAAACAGTATTGCTTATTAAGTTTGTCACGTAAACCTTTGTTCCCTTTGGGTTAACTACTACTCCCCGAGGATTACTCCCAACAGTCACATTGGATATAATATTATTCGTGGCTGTGTCAATTACATGGACAGATTGAGTTCTAGAGTCTACTATATACACTTTTGTTCCATCTGGAGAAGCTGCAACTCCATGATTACCTTCTTGAACCTCATCAGAAGGATATCCATTACTAAATCTAGAAATACTATATGTAGTGGTGTTAAGAACATAGAATTCATTATAACCACTACTTGTTATATACACATTTTTTCCATTTGGGTTGACTGCAACTCCATCAGGAGAGTATAAGCCAGAAGAAATCGTGGCTGTAACATTACCTGTAGCTGTGTCAATTACAGACATACTGTCATCTAAACCATTGGAAATATAGGCAAATGGCGTTGCATCTGTAATATTTACTAACACTAAAAGTACAAGTGCCATTATTCCTAAGACTTTAATGAGATCATGTTCTCTTCGTGTTTTATTGAATTTAATTTTGTCCATATTAAGCCTTCTTGAATTTAATTAACCAATTAGTTTCAATCTTTTTAGTCTGTTTTTGCCAAAATTTATTATAAGGCTATTATTATTTCACATAGTTTGCATACATAAATATTGATTATTTAATATTTATAGAAAAATTGTATAAACCAATCCAAAAAGCCGAAAATTAAAACATAAAAAGAGATCACTGTATCAAGTTTAAAGAATCTGGATAATTTATGGTCAAGGATTTTTACAAAGCCAAAATATCAGAAATAAGAGTTAGCTTTTCTAAAAAACCACATTATTAAAAAACTAGGTCAAAGTTTTTATGAATTAACAGCGTTAACTTTTTGGATAAATATGAGACTTTATTGGATTGACACCTTAAAAGGAATTGGAATTATGCTAGTGGTGCTTGCACACTATAGTTTACAGATAGCATTTGACACTTACATATTTTCATTTCATATGCCGCTCTTTTTTTTCATTTCAGAATTTCTATTTGATTTTGGTAAATACACAGGATCAGCTTCAACCTTTGTGAAAGGAAGATTCAAGTCTCTTATCGTACCTTATTTCTGTTTTGCAGTAATAACCTGTGTTTTTTGCTTTTTGCTGGATGAATTATATACGCCAGAAATCACAAGTATTAAGTTTTTTGAAAACAGCATAATTCATGGAATTTCTCATATTCTTGTTGCTTTCGGTCCTGCTATTTCTTATAATCCACCTCTGTGGTTCCTGACCTGTCTTTTTGTAACTGAACTTCTCTTTTATGGACTGGCAAAGAAGTACTATGGAGAACCAAAAAAACTTGTATTCTGGCTTATTATAGCCGGAGTAATCGGGTACCTTTACCCAGTTTACGTGTCTTTTAGGAGACTCTGGAATGTAGATGTAGCTCTGGCTGCAATAGTTTTTTATGGAGCTGGAAATCTATTCAGACAGGTTACAGAATCGGAATCAGAATCAGAAACAGAATCAAGTTTCAGCTTGAAATTGAATTCTGGATTTATAGAGAAGTTTTCTAGCGTTGAAAAATATCTACCTGTTATTGCTGTTCTTTTGAGTCTGCTATATCTAGGATACCTTCTGAAGTTTCCAACAGCTGACAAAGTTAACATGAATGTTCTGAAATATGGAGCTTTCTTTTCGTTTTATCTGTTGGCTTTCGCAGGAATATTTACCTTTGTCTACCTTTCCAAGAGAATTGTGAGCTCAAAAGTTTGAGTATTATGGGAGAAATAGTTTGATAATACTTGCATTTCATTTTCCTCTAAAAGATGTCTTGATAAAGCTTGCAATAATCATTTTAGGCATTGTTAATTAAACATAGTTAACTCTTTATTTCTGTATTTCATCAATAGAATAACCGAGTACTTTAGCATTTCAAGACTTTTTGTATAACACTTTGTCTTTCTTCTCAATCTTGCTAGAAAATGCCTCAATATGCTGTTATATCCCTCAACTGTAAATGTTTCTGCTTTTGATTGAGTATGGATCTTTTTTGGAATAAACTCTGCATATGCTCTCCAGTGATCTGTCATTACTTCTCCAATCTCTTTTTTCTTCACTTTTTCCCAGAGTAGTTTTCCAGTTTCTGTTCCTCTGCTACCAAAAGAGCAATTGATGAACTTTTTCCCAACTCTATCAACAGCAATCCAGATCCAGCAATATTTTTTTTGTTACCGATGTAAGTGTGCATTTCATCCATTTCAACAATAGATATCTCATTTTCACTTTTTAGGTCCTCTAACTCCTGACCAAATTTCTTTATCCATCTTTGGACAGAAACATGACTCACCCCTAAAAATCGTCCTATTGAACGAAAGCCCAATCCTTCAAGATAGAGTTGTAAAGCCTGTCTTTTTACAAAAGCGGAAAAAGCAGTTGATTTTAGCTCTACTGTATAGTTATAGCCACAATCAGAGCATTTGTACCGTTGACGCCCGCCAACTATACCGTTCTTTTTGTGACTGGAACTATTGCATCTGGGGCAGTTCATGAAGAAATATACTTTCTAATAGTATATAACTATGTTTAAGTATCAAAGCCTCATTTTTTAGGTGTTGACATTGAATATATTCATTACAATGCTGTGTTTGCGCTGGGCTTAACTGTTCTGAGCCTTATTCTCTTAGTGCCTGTTATCTATATTATTAACAATTATTTTCCCTTTTTACTAGGTAAAAAAGGATTATACAAGATTTTGAGAGTATAAAAGCACGTTTTAGGAAGTCTATATATTAGATCCTGCTCAAAAATGATTAAAAATCTTAGTTAACCTTCAGTATGAAGAGCAGACCATAGAATCCATTACTTTTCGCCTTTGCTTAAAGTTCTTAATTTCTTCTTTGCTTAAAATTCTTAATTTATAAATTTTTCAAAATAATTTTTTTGCATAAAGCCTCTCGAGTTTAGGAAGCTTACATTTTTGATCGTTCCTATCCATTTCATCAGGCTTGAAATTCTTTCAGTATTTTATTCACATTTTTATCGGTTTTCAAAATATACAGATAATAAATGCCGATAAACAAGCCAGAAAAGATAACTAACAGAATCGGGTTTACTTTGGTAATTTTCATAGCAAGAAGAATAATTCCTGCAGGAACAAAAAGAATAAAATTTGAGAATACGATGTTTAAGGCTCTTGAAATTTTTACTCCGGAATAAGACATCATCTTCAGGCAAAGATAGCCATATACCACAATTCCTGAGATTGAAAACAGGATCAGTGCTATACGTGCGTTTCCGAGCAATCCGCCGATAAAAAGTGAAAGAAACCGCGTAACTAAATTAAAAAAGTTATAGCGAAAACCAAAATTATATTCTTCAACTACAAGGTATATTCCGGTTAGTGGAGACGAGATAAACCAGACAAAAGCCCAAAATCCAAGGATTTGAGTATAAATTCCTGCTTCTGCCCAGGCTTTTCCAAAAACCACAGTAAAAACATCACTTCCTACAATCGTCAGGATTAGTATAGGAAACATACCAATTATCACAAGGACTTTAAATACATTTTCCACAAGTATTGGGAGATTCCCGT
The DNA here is from genome assembly GCA_963727895.1 of uncultured Methanosarcinaceae archaeon. GTDB lineage: Archaea > Halobacteriota > Methanosarcinia > Methanosarcinales > Methanosarcinaceae > Methanosarcina. Next base: position 23,259 of record CAVSHT010000018.1, read on the forward strand.
CAGATGAGGCTCTTGATGCCCTCTGGAAAAACACCTGTGAAATAGAACTACCAATTAAACTCATTGGCATCTGAAGAAGTCGAAATCCAAGAGAATAAAAACCGACTACTGTAGGAGAAAAAAAGACTGCAAGAAGGAAGGCTGGAAGTTGCCAGGAGATAGAATTCATGAGGGCTGAAAATGAATCTACAAGTGGAAATTTACTGTATCTCTTAAGTCCCTCATACATTTTTTTCCAACTAAGGCTTTTTCTGATAAGGTTTACATCATCTCTCCAGATCTGCCCCGCAAGTATAACTGTTGCTACAGACTGACCAATAAGACTGCCAGCTATTAGACCAGTTGGGTTCTTTTTACCAAATATTCCAAAAATCATCTGGGTTGTAGTAGTAGAAATAGAACTTGATATCCTTGAAAAGGACAATCGTTTGAAAAGTTTAGTTCTTGAGTTCCAGCTATTCAAGGCAAGAAATATTCCATTTACAAATGCAAATGGAGGTACAAGCCAGAGGTAATTTACTAATTGAGGAGAATTTAAGACCCCTACTATAAGTTCTTCAACTATAAGATCTTTAAAAAACCACATTATGATCAGGGTACAAACGGTTACAGCCCCTATTGCAAGAAAACTCACTCCTAAGAGATTTATGGCATCTTCATCCAATTCAGGCAACATGATTGAGTACTCATATCGCATGCAAATTATAACGCTAATAATGCTGGTTATAGAGCTATAGAGCGCCCATACCCCAAAATTATCAGGCTGGTATAAGCGGGTTAGTACAGGAACTGATAAAATTGTAAGAATTTGAGCAAAAGTTGTCCCTCCCGTAAGTGTCAGCACATCAAAAGCAAAGCTTTTCTTCTTGCTATTATCAAAGCTTTTCTTTGCTTCATTTACTGTTGTTTTATCCATTAGAATACCTTAAACTACGTTTTCTTTTGAGCTGAGCTTTGGTTCTTAATCTTCATAGTTAATTAAGTTACAAGGTTATATCATTAACTGATTTACCCAAGTACATGCAGGATAAACTTGACATTAAATATTAGAAAGCTCAACTTCACCCACAAAAATTGTGGCACAAAAAGTTTCGATCACTTATTCATTTCTTTAATTCTGAACAAAAAGTATTAATTACTATAATATTCATTTCAGCACATTCACAATCGTGAATTCTCTTCAAAAATTTAATATTTTCAATTCAGTCAAAATAAAACCCAAAAGGGCGGTATTTTTTCATGGAAAAAGAAAATGTGCAGGGTACGTTGCTCAAAGAACTTGAAGGATTAGATTGCTTACTTGTTTCATATTCTGGAGGAATAGACAGTACTTTACTTGCGTTACTTGCACAAAAAGCACTCCAAGACAAGGTAAAATGTATACTTTTTGATACGCCTCTTGTCCCCAGAAAAGCTGTCAAGGATGCAAAGGAAACCGCACGCAAGTTTGGATTATCCTGTTCTATAATCCCTTTTCCTATTCTGGAAAATAAAGAATTTACAAAAAACAGCCCCAATCGCTGTTATATATGCAAAAAACAATCTGCTAAGATGCTAAAAGCTCAGGCTGAAAAACTGGGAATTTCAAAAATAGCTGATGGAATCAATGCTTCTGATAGCAATGAATACCGACCCGGACTTCAAGCAAGTAATGAAGAAAGAATTCTCCATCCTTTTCTGTCACTTGGAATTCAAAAGAAGTAGATCAGGCAAATGGCTCAGGACTGTGGCTTTGATTTCTGGGATAAACCGTCAGCTTCATGTCTTGCATCACGAATTCCATATGGGGATGAAATAACAATTGAAAAGCTGCAAAATATAGAAAAAGCAGAGAATTTGTTGCATGATATGGGGTTTTCAAATCTGTGTGTAAGACTGTATGATAAAATTATAAGAGTTGAGTTGATAGCTGAGGAAATTGAAAAAGCAGTAAACATGCGAGATCAAATTGTAGAGGCATTGCAGGTATGTGGCTTTTCTTATATTACTCTTGACCTTAAAGGATACAGAAGCGGGAGTATGGATGAAGTGTTATGAGTTTAGAAGACCTTCTTGCTGATTTTCAAATACTCAGGTACCTCCATTATATGGATAGTGCAGCAACAAGCCTTGTTCCTGAACCTGTTATAGCTGCAATGAATGAATATGACCGCCAGTACCGTGCCAACGTTGGCAGGGGAATGCACAGGCTCACAAGAGTTGCAACACAGAAATATCAGGATGCACATGAGTTAGTTAGCGGTTTTATTGGTGGGAACAAGGGCACTACAGTATTTACAAAAAATACGACGGAAGCTATCAACATGGTTGCCTATGGGCTTGACTGGTACCCAGGAAACAGGATAGTAACAACAGTTGTAGAGCATCATTCCAACCTTCTTCCCTGGCTTCGACTGCGCCAAAAAGGTGTTGAGGTTATCATTCTCCAGCCTGATGAAACCGGGATTTTTGATATTGAGAGATTTGGAGAAGCAATTACAGCTAATACAAAGCTTGTTGCGGTTAGCCATGCCTCAAACATACTTGGCACTGTGCAACCTGTCAGGAAGATTGCTGAGATTTGTAAAGAGCAGGGAGCATATTTTCTGGTTGATGGAGCACAGTCCGTTCCCCATTTTCCTATAGATGTTCGGTCTATTAAATGCGATTTTTTATGTTTTTCAGGTCACAAGATGCTCGGACCGACTGGCACTGGAATACTGTGGATGCGAGATCAGCTTATTTCTCCATCTATTCTTGGTGGAGGCACAGTTGAAGATGCCACTACTGAAGGATATACCTTAACTGACGGTTACCAGAGATTTGAGGGAGGAACCCCAAATATTTCAGGTGCAATCGGACTTGGACAAGCTGTGAAATATCTTGAAAGCCTTGAGATGGACGTTATCTTCAAGCATGAACAGAAATTGACTGAACATCTTCTCAAAGGGCTTTCTGAAATCGAAAATGTTACTATCTATGGACCTCAAACTACAAAAAACAGAATAGGAGTAGTCTCATTTACCATAGAAGGAATTCATCCCCATGAGGTAGCCTATTTGCTTGACGAAAGAGCAGCAATTCTTGTCCGTTCTGGAGATCATTGCTGTATCCCTTTAATGAAACACCTGGGACTCCAAAGCGGTAGTGTCAGAGCAAGCCTTTACATATATAATACCCTGGAAGAAATTGACCTTCTTCTTGAATCAATTGAAGAAATCGCACGCATGGCATAAGGAGTTATAATAAGGAGTATGCTATGAGGATGTACAGCATGGTTCCCTGCATTAAATATGCTAGCGGGTCAATGGTTTCTTCGTTTCACGAAGTCGTAATGGAAGTTCCTCTTGCAGTTTTTGTTAATGGGCGACATGCTTTAACCGCTATGGTAAGCCCGATAATGCTTGAAGAGTTTATAACAGGTTTTTTATATACAGAGAGGATTATCCGCAAACTTGAGGATATTGAATCGCTTCACATAGAAAAAAGTAGAGAAAAAGATAAAAATAATATCGATAACAGCGAAAAAATGGATGATATCAGCCCGCTAAGTGCCAGTGTCCTGACAAAAGACCCATTTTCAATCATGTTATCAGAAAAAACTGTCCTTTCAGGATGTGGAGGAGATTCCTCATATATTGATTCAGACCGTATCCCCAAAATCCAGTCAGATCTGGTCACCGATATTTCAACAATTAAGAGTATAATGAAAGAAACACTTGTCTCAGATCTTCATACCAGAACAGGCGGTATACATATTGTAGGGCTTTTCGGACCTGAAGGAAAGATCTGTGTAATAGAAGATATTGGTAGGCATAATGCTCTTGATAGGGTAATAGGCTACGGACTGAAACATGGCGTAGATTTTTCAAGGACAATTGTGACATGTTCTGGAAGGCTTTCTTCAGAGATGGTAAGGAAATGTCTTGTAGCTAATATTCCTGTTATCGCATCCAGAGGTGCAACCACGACGCTTGCCATAAGCATGGGAGAGAAAGCCGGCCTTACTATTATTGGCTTTGTCCGAAGCCAGAAGATGAACATTTATACAGGTGCAGAAAGGATCAAGAATCCAAAGTAAAATATAATTACAAGTTTTTAATGCTTATTACGTATTTTTAACGCTTAATTTGCCCTAATATTTCCCATATTAATATTTGCTAATCAATAGACTATGTATAATTTTAATTACTCTTAACTAAAAAACATAGAATTCAAAACGTTTATGAGGAAATGAAATGAAGAATCCATTAAAAACAGTAAGAGAAACAAAACCACTCATACATCATATAACGAATTGGGTAACTATTTACGAATGTGCAAACATAACAAGAGCTTTTGGCGCGCTACCTGTAATGGCACATGCTCCTGAGGAATGTGCTGAAATGACAGGAATCTCATCGGCTCTTGTTCTTAACATCGGTACTCTGACATCAGAAATCATTGATTCTATGCTTCTCTCTGCTGACGCTGCAAACGAAAAGAAAATTCCGGTTGTGCTCGATGCCGTAGGGGTTGGGGCTACAAAATTCAGGGACGAGATGGCTGCAAAAATTCTTGGTTCTGTCCGTATCGATATTATAAAAGGTAATTACTCGGAAATTGCGAAACTTGCAGGCGAAAGCGCTAAAACAAGAGGTGTTGAAGCAACTTCTATCGATGCGGATCCTGTGAAAATTGCTAAAGAACTTGCAAAATCGAGCTCTTCTATTGTCGTGATGACAGGAAAAGAAGACATTATAAGTGATGGAGAAAGGATATTTATTGTAAAGAACGGGCATGAGTTAATGGGCTCAATTGTCGGTACAGGTTGTATGGCTGCATCGGTAATAGGGTCATTTGCTGCCGTTAATCCGGATTACTGCGAAGCGTCCAGAGATGCTTTATGCTGCTTTGGAATTGCAGGGGAACTTGCAGCCAGAAAGTCAAATGGTCCCGGAAGTTTCAAGGTTAACCTGTACGATGAGGTGTTTAATCTGTCGGATGAGATAGTAGAAAATATGATGAATTTTGAAAAACAGTAAGTTCCAAAGAATTTCAGTTTATATAACAATTCTTGTGTATCAATTCTATATGTGAATTTCATACATAAATTAATATATTTTTTACAAACAATTTTTTTAAAAATACATGCCGAATGGAGTAAGCATTATGAACCAGAAAGGCTTCAGCCAGAAAAGTTCCCTTCTTAAAGAAATAGACTTCTATCTTGTGACAGATTCCGGGCTTTCAAAGAAAGGAACTTTATCTGATGTTAGGGAGGCAGTTGAATCAGGCTGCAGGATTGTGCAATATCGGGAAAAAAATAAGAGTACTAAAGAGATGGTCGAAGAAGCTTCCGAAATTAAAAAAATATGTAATGGTAAAGCAATATTTCTAGTAAATGACAGGATCGATGTTGCTCTGGCAGTCGATGCTGACGGGGTTCATATCGGCCAGGATGATATGCCTATCGAAATAGCACGAAAGCTACTTGGTGATAATAAGATAATCGGCCTCAGTGTAAATAACAAGGAAGAAGCAGTTTTGGCAGAAAAATCCGGTGCTGACTATATAGGCCTTGGTCCCATATTTGATACTGCTACAAAAAAAGATGCTGGAGAAGGAATAGGTCCCCTTAAAATAAGAGAAGTTAAAGATGCGATAAAGATTCCTGTAGTTGCAATTGGTGGAATAAACAAGGAAAATTGTGAAAATGTTATTCAAAATGGAGTTGACAGCCTGGTAGCAATTTCTGCAGTTGTATGCAGTGACGATGTAAAAAGGGAAACAAAATACTTTATTGATATAATCCGAAAAATCAAAAAGGCATAAGAAAAACAGAATCAAAAAGATAACATTTGATTAAAAAATAAAAGTAAAGTTAAACATAAGAATCATATTATAAAATGAAAACTGAGTTAAAAAGACATAAAAAAGATATATTCTTCTTTCTCCTTTAAGCCAGGATTTTTAAAATGGTAGAATTTTAAAAAATCGGGCATTGTTAATTAAACATAGTTAACTCTTTATTTCTGTATTTCATCAATAGAATAACCGAGTACTTTAGCATTTCAAGACTTTTTGTATAACACTTTGTCTTTCTTCTCAATCTTGCTAGAAAATGCCTCAATATGCTGTTATATCCCTCAACTGTAAATGTTTCTGCTTTTGATTGAGTATGACTCTTTTCTGGAAGAAACTCTGCATATGCTCTCCAGTGATCTGTCATTACTTCTCCAATCTCTTTTTTCTTCACTTTTTCCCAGAGTAGTTTTCCAGTTTCTGTTCCTCTGCTACCAAAAGAGCAGTTGATGAACTTTTTCCCAACTCTATCAACAGCAATCCAGATCCAGCAATATTTTTTTTGTTACCGATGTAAGTGTGCATTTCATCCATTTCAACAATAGATATCTCATTTTCACTTTTTAGGTCCTCTAACTCCTGACCAAATTTCTTTATCCATCTTTGGACAGAAACATGACTCACCCCTAAAAATCGTCCTATTGAACGAAAGCCCAATCCTTCAAGATAGAGTTGTAAAGCCTGTCTTTTTACAAAAGCGGAAAAAGCAGTTGATTTTAGCTCTACTGTATAGTTATAGCCACAATCAGAGCATTTGTACCGTTGACGCCCGCCAACTATACCGTTCTTTTTGTGACTGGAACTATTGCATCTGGGGCAGTTCATGAAGAAATATACTTTCTAATAGTATATAACTATGTTTAAGTATCAAAGCCAAAAATCGTATTCAATAATCTGCTTGACTTTTGAATAGATTCCCTTTCCAGGGTTCATCAAGAATATTGACATTGACTTTTTCTATCCCGCTCATACTAAGGATTTTTCGCCTTACCTGGTCTTTAAGGTAATCAATCATAGGGCAGGCATTTGTTGTTAATACAAGGTTTACATCTACATTTGACCCATTAACTACTACTTCTTTTACAAGTCCCAGTTTGACTATATCCATACCGACTTCAGGGTCAACCACACCTTTTAGCAGAGAATAAATTTGCTCATCTTTAAGAACAGTTCCTTGTGTAGTAGTGTTTCCGTGTCCAGAAACTAGTTCTTCATGAGCTTTAAATTGCTCTTCCAATCTACTAAGCCGGTCAAGAAGCTGTCCCATAACAGTAAGTACAGGGTCAGGAAGCTTGTTATGATCAAGTTGCCCTACAGAAACCGAGGGTTCTGGCTCTGCTATCTTTGCAGGCACTCCAACGACCGTAGCTCCAGGTGGAACTGACCGAATCACAACTGAACCTGCGCCTATTTTAGCGCCTCTTCCAACCTTAATTGGTCCAAGTACAGATGCTCCTGAGCCAATGACTACGTCATTTTCGATTGTAGGATGACGTTTTGTCTTTTCAAGAGCTGTCCCCCCTAACACAACTCCCATATATATCAAAACGTCGTCACCTACCTCAGCGGTTTCTCCGATCACTACTCCTGATCCATGATCTATGAAAACTCGTTTTCCAAGCTTTGCACCTGGGTGTATTTCAATACCTGTTAACATCCTTGAAATGTGAGATAGCAGACGGGCTAGAAAATAGAAGTGTCGATTCCATAGTGAATGAGATATCCTATGTATCCAGACAGCATGCAGGCCCGGATAGCAGCAGATTACTTCAAGCTTAGACCTTGCTGCAGGGTCTTTTTCAAAAACAGTCCTGATATCTTCCCTGATTCCCATTCGAAATCATCCGGTATTAATTATTAAATCGGTCTGTCAGCCATTTTAAATAAATCAATTAAACAGTTACTGATGAGTAAGTCAAACAGTTGCTGATAAATCAGTCAAAAAGCTGCTGATAAATCAGTCAAAAAGCTGCTGATAAATCAGTCAAAAAGCTGCTGATAAATCAGTCAAAAAGCTGCTGATAAATCAGTCAAAAAGCTGCTGATAAATCAGTCAAAAAGCTGCTGATAAATCAGTCAAACAGGTCAGTACTCAGATAACGCTCTCCTGTATCAGGCAGGATCGCAATAATGGTCTTCCCTTTCATTTCGTCTCTGGATGCAACTTGCAGAGCAGCATAAGTAGCAGCACCTGAAGATATTCCTGCAAGGATACCTTCTTCCTTTGCCAGACGTCGGGCTGTGGCAGCAGCATTGTCTCCAGTTACTTTGATTATCTCATCGATCAGTTTAAGTTGAAGTACATCTGGAACAAAACCTGCACCGATACCCTGAATTTTATGTGGAGCCGGGCTTCCACCGCTTAGAACTGGAGATTCAGCAGGTTCGACTGCAATTGCCTTAAAAGAAGGCTTCCGTTTTTTGATTGCACTGGCAATACCTGTAATAGTTCCACCTGTTCCCACACCCGCTACAATGACATCTGCTTTTCCGTCCGTATCTCTCCAGATTTCTTCGGCTGTTGTTCTACTGTGGATCTCAGGGTTTGCAGGGTTCTGAAACTGTTGGGCTACGTAGTAAAGCGAAGGGTTGTCAGCAACCATCTGCTCGGCTTTATTTACTGCACCTTTCATTCCTTCTGCTCCGGAGGTAAGTACTAGCTCTGCTCCAAGAGCTTTCAGTAGTTTTCTTCGTTCTATTGTCATTGTTTCAGGCATAACCAGTATGAGTTTATATCCACGAGCAGCAGAGATGCAGGCGAGCCCAATGCCGGTGTTGCCGCTGGTTGCTTCAATAATAGTGGTACCCTTTTTTATTTTTCCTTCAAGTTCGGCTTTTTCAATCATTGCCAGCCCTATTCTGTCCTTCACACTTCCCATAGGATTGAAGGACTCTACCTTAACCAATACGTCTGCTTGCAGACCTTCTGTTAAGCGGTTTAACCTGATAAGAGGTGTATTTCCAATTGTCCAGGTTATATCAGAATATATTCGTGACATTTTATCTACCGTCTTTTACAGTCTATTTTACTCCAGGCTCTATGTGATTTTTAATTTAGTTTTTAGTTCGGTTTTACAGTTATCTGAGGAAATTTCTATTCGCCTGAAATCCAGAATTGAGTAGCCAATACTACTTTGAATCTCCAGTACTGCTGCAATATGCAGGCAATATACCGAAAATTCACAATTGTGAATTTCTTTTATGTTTAATATAGTTTTGTATTGAGGAACTATGACAAAGAACAAAAAAAGTCCAGAAACTAATTTAAAATCAATGGAGTTTAACAGAATTTAGAAAAGCAGGAGAAACCGATAAAATTCGGCTTTATGCTCCAGATTTTTCGTTATCTTCAACTTTATCTGTCATTTTATTTTCCTTTATATCATCGGCCTGGGTTTTTGAACCACAGCTGCTATTGCATCTATTTTCAATACCTCTTGCACTTACGCAGATATCACAGATTCTTACTACAAAATCCGAGACATTGTTGTCTATCAGGTCCTGAGCGAGTTTTTCAACTAATTCTTTTGTTTCGCCCTGAAACTCGATTCTGTATCCTCTTTTTCCCGAAATATACTGAGAAACTGCAGATGGTGCAATTCCGAGCAATTTTGCGGCTGCTGCCTGCGACTGCCCTTTTTTTACAAGTTCAATTGCAAGACTGGCTCTTATTGCAGGGACCAGATCCCACACAATCTTCTGACATGGAGTTTCCACAATAATCATCACTTTTTGAGATATTACAATTGAGAACGAATATACCTTATATACATATAAATTATTATCAGACTAAAAAATTCTGACATTTTTACATTAGTATGGTTATTTGAAAAACGACATCTATATTTTTTAGTTGTCAAAATGACTCTTTAAAGGATTAGGCTAGAATTACTTACCGTTAAAAATTAGGGTAAAAGTCTCAGTGATATCCATTTACTCCAGTTTTTTCAAAAACTGTAGGATACTTCTCTTTTAATTGTGTGGCCTTGTCGTAAGCTCCCATAGAACGATAGAGTGCTGCGAGATTGTTTAGTGAATTTGCAACATCTGGGTGTTCAGGTCCCAGAACCTTTTCACGAATGTTAAGTGCTCTTTGAGAAAGTGGGAGTGCTTTGTCGTAAGAGCCCATAAAACGATAGAGTCCTGCGAGATTGTTTAGTGAATTTGCAACATCTGGGTGTTCAGGTCCTAAAACCTTTTCATAGATTTCCAGTGCCCTTTGAGAAAGTGGAAGTGCTTTCTCATAAGATCCAATATTATAATAGAGTCCTGCAAGATTGTTTAGGGTTGTTGCAACATCTGGGTGTTCAGGTCCCCAAACATTTTCATAGATTTCCAGTGCCCTTTGAGAAAGTGGAAGTGCTTTTTCGTATTTTCCTACATTGTTATAAAGTAATGCGAGATTGTTTAGGGTTGATGCAACATCTGGGTGTTCAGGTCCCCAAACATTTTCATAGATTTCCAGTGCTCTTTGAGAAAGTGAGAGTGCTTTTTCGTATTCTCCCATATTGTTATAAAGTAATGCAAGATTGTTTAGGGTTGTTGCAACATTTGGGCGTTCAGGTCCCAGAACTTTTTCACTAATGTCAAGAGCCTTTTGATAAAGTGGAAGTGCTTTTTCGTATTCTCCCATATTGTCATAGAGTCCTGCAAGATTGTCTAGAGTTGTTGCAACATATGGGTGTTCAGGTCCCAGACAATTTTCTATTATATTCAGCGCTCTTTGATAAAGTGGAAGTGCTTTTTCGTATTCTCCCATATTGTCATAGAGTCCCACAAGATTGTTTAAGGTTGTTGCAACATATGGGTGTTCAGATCCCCAAACATTTTCATAGATTTCCAGTGCTCTTTGATAAAGTGGGAGTGCTTTTTCGTATTCTCCCATATTGTCATAGAGTCCTGCAAGGTTGTTTAGGGTTGTTGCAACAGATGAGTGCTCAGGTCCCCAAACATTTTCAATTATTTCCAGTGCCTTTTGATAAAGTGGGAGTGCTTTGTCGTAAGAGCCCATAAAACGATAGAGTCCTGCGAGATCGTTTAGGATTGTTGCAACATCTGGGTGTTCAGGCCCAAGAACTTTCTTTCTTATATCCAGAGCGTGATTCAAAAACTGTTCACAGTCTTGGAAGCTTGCACGTTCATACAGATAGCAACCTGTAGAATTTAGCAATTTTGCAGCCTCTTCAGTCTCAATATCCCATTTTTTGAGATATTCTTCACATGTTTGAATATGTGGAAGAAGCTTGTTACATAGTTCCCAATTTTCATACTCAGCTTCTGGAAATACACGGTTCAAAGCTTTAACAACACGTTCAGCCCAGAGTTTCTGTGTGTTTTCATTTATTCTATCTCTAATAACAGCTTGTACAAGGCGGTGAATGTCATACGTATAATTGTCTATATCACGAGTAATTAAGGAATATTGTATAAGTGGTTCAAGAATTTCATCTAAAACTAGATGATCATTTTCAATATCTTCGAGAGCTGAAAACATTTTAGGTCCCAATTCTTTTGAACCTTTTATAAAAATATCAACTGGAATTTGAGAGGGACTGAGAAAAGCACTTACAAATAATATTTCCGCTGAAGCCTTTGAAATGTGTTCTACCTGTTCAAAGTTCAAAATCCATGTTGTAGCTACTGATTTTGGATATTTATTTGGTACAATTTGATATTTTTCCAGTAACTTCAATCCTCTTTTTTTGTAGCTTGAAAGATAATCTTCAAAACTACATTCTATTTTTCGAATATAGGCTCCAGCTTGCTCAATTGCCAATGGCAGGTAATCAAGTTCATATGTAAGTTCGTCAAGTGCTTTAAGTTCTGAGGGCTTTAAGTTTTTACGTCCAGTACGCTTTATAAAAAACTCTCGAGCCTCGTCAGGGGTCATTTTTTCCATTTCAATCTGGTTTGTGATATCTAATTCTTCAAAAAAATGTGCTCTTGAAGTTAGTAATACATGTCCTTTAGGATCAAAAAGCATTAAATTTTTTAGGACTGACGGTTCATCTGCATTGTCGAAAACCAGCAACCAGTTTTCGTTAGTTTTAAGCCAGTTTAATACAGCAGAAACTATAAGGTTCTGGTCAGAGTCGTTTTTCACAGGCAGATCTAATAAATTTGCTATACTCACATAGCCTGAAATAACTGAATCTTCCGAATCAGCTGTTACCCATAATATATATTCATATTCAGAACAATAACTATAAGTGTATTCAACCGCAGTTTGTGTTTTACCAATACCTCCAAGTCCGCATACTGCTATTGGTTGAGATACAGCAACTGAATTATCTGAAAGAAGAGTCTCATGGATTTGTTTTAATTTGTCTTCACGCCCTGTAAAACGAGTATTCCTTGAGTAGGGAACATTTGAAATTGTGGTTTTTGATTTCTGGTCATGCTTAGATGAAATATTAGAATTAGAAGAAGAGTTTTCTTCATTTTTTCATCAAGAACAGCAGTTATTTCAGGTGGAAACTTCTCAGCACGGGGATGAACCACAACATCAGATTTGTTATCAATTATAATGGGAATTCTTTCTCCAACAATGACATCTAAAACAGGTTTATTCTTGTTTATAAAATTAGTAACATAATCTTCACGCACAAAGGAACCATATAATTTAAAGTCCTCAGGACACAAATCAACTTTTAAACAGACCTTGTTAGAATCAACAAAATTGATTTTGGTATAGTTATGTAACCACCAGTAAACACTATTCTCACGGGTTATAGAAAATATCTTTACAGTATTGATTTTTACACGTGTACTGCTTATATCAAGTTCATCAGCAAAACGTAGAAGTGAAGCAACCAGCTTTTTGCGACTATTAGGATCACCACTGAAATAATCAGGACAATCATTAATTGATAATTTAGAGTGGAATTTACATACATCCATTAAATCGTCCACAAGATCAAAAGGTATGCTTTTGATCCCATGAGACAACACTGGATCTTTTCATTCATATAAATAGTCAATCCAGGCTGCTGAAAGAAGATGATGATTCTTACGAATTTCTTTCTGTTGTTCAAAAGAATATTCGGCATTGTTACTTAACTAGATCTAGTTCTTTATTTCTGTATTTCATCAATAGAATAACCGAGTACTTTAGCATTTCAAGACTTTTTGTATAACACTTTGTCTTTCTTCTCAATCTTGCTAGAAAATGCCTCAATATGCTGTTATATCCCTCAACTGTAAATGTTTCTGCTTTTGATTGAGTATGACTCTTTTCAGGAAGAAACTCTGCATATGCCCTCCAGTGATCTGTCATCACTTCTCCAATCTCTTTTTTCTTCACTTTTTCCCAGAGTAGTTTTCCAGTTTCCGTTCCTCTGCTACCAAAAGAGCAGTTGATGAACTTTTTCCCAACTCTATCAACAGCAATCCAGATCCAGCAATATTTTTTTTGTTACCGATGTAAGTGTGCATCTCATCCATTTCAACAATAGATATCTCATTTTCGCTTTTTAGGTCCTCTCACTCTTGATCAAATTTCTTGATCCGTCTTTGGACAGAAACATGACTCACCCCTAAAAACCGCCCTATTGAACGAAAACCCAATCCTTCAAGATAGAGTTGTAAAGCCTGTTTTTTGACAGAAGCAGAGATAGCAGTTGATTTTAACTCTACTATATAGTTATAGCCACAATCAGAGCATTTGTACCGTTGACGCCCGCCAACTATACCATTCTTTTTGTGACTGGAACTATTACATCTGGGGCAGTTCATGCAGAAATATACTTTCTAATAGTATATAACTATATTTAAGTATCAATACCTTATTTTTATATATAAATAATTCTTGAAATCTCAATGCTGTATATCTTCTCATTTCTCTATAGAGATGGCCCTTGATGAAAAATCAATCTTTTTTGGAGATGAAATATTTTACCAGAGTGGTGTGATAATCGGGGATTTCTTTAATATCAATGACTATCAAAAAATGTATAATTGCATTTTTCTATTTTTCTTTAATTTTAGCTCTTATTTCTCAAATTTTGTTATTCATTTTGTCATTTAAGATTTACTATAAAGTACTCATAGAAATATAGAACATGTTCTCACATATTAAAAAATTTATTTAATATCAGTCTCACTTTCTTTTTCAGCTTTTTTCTTTTCGGCTCTATGCTTATGGAGTGCCATTTCTATATTGCTGTGTAGGTCTTCTTCTTTAAAGGGTTTTGATATATATCCCGCAGGTTCTGTTGTTTTTGCCCTTTCCAAGGTCTCGTCATCAGTATATGCGGTGAGATATAGTACTGGAATTTGGAGCTTGTTTTTAATTTCAAGAGCAGCTTCAATTCCATCCATTTCTCCTTTTAACATAATATCCATCAAAACAAGATCTGCATTTGTCAACTCTGCTTTTCTTATGGCTTCTTCTCCTGTAGATGCAGTACCTGGTACAGTATAACCAAGATTCTTTAGTTTATTTCTTATATTAAGAGCCACGATATTCTGATCTTCAACAACCAGAATTTTTGCTTTTTTCATTGAATCTCCCCTTTTGTATAGGATAAGCCTCCGGATGATCAGTGGATTTCCTCACAATATTTTGAAAGTAGTCTATACACCTTTTTGAAGTTCAATCATTCTTTAACTTATTCTATAAAAATTTTTAAAAGTTATCAACTCAAAGGAACTAGTATTCCTGAATCAAAGCTTTCCGGAAAACCCAACCCATTATTCGAAACTACCAGTGAATATTGACTACTTTTATCAACTGAGCTATTTGAACCAATATTATTGGTGCTATTACTTATACTTTTATTCTCTAATCTATACTTTATTTCTTTACATTCTTCAGCCCTGTAAAATTTGATTCATATTTCTCTTTTCTGCTCTAGAAAAACATATGTCAAATAATTGGATACAAGCTTGGCTCTTATGAAAGTGGAGAAGCCATTATTATTGAAAAGAAATGGATGGAAACATTCCATATACAAAAATAGAAAATATGGTCTGAGATTTACAAACTTACGATAAATTAGCAGGTAAAAATTAGACAATTATTTAATACTATTCGTAACCAGTATTTTTCACATGTTTATATAGTATTCTATACATATGTTACTAATTTTATATATAAAGGATTCATTTTTTATATATATTTTCCTTTTCAATTTTTTGTTTAACAATCTCTGGCTCACAGGATTATTTTTATAGATTTTAACTTTTAAGCCTATGATGTCTGATGTATCCAAAAAATCATGATCAAAAGCTTTTTCATTTATTGCATACTTTTATGTTTGCAAAGCAAAAAATGTAAATATGGGAACTTTTTTACGAGCTTTCTGTAAGAGTTTTTGATTAAGGGAGTATAAAAGTGTCTAAAATGACCTCAAACTCAGTTAAGAATGGAAACGGCAAGTACAAGGCTTCTACATACTTAAATGAGATAGCTTTATGCAACGCTTTAGAGATGGCAAAGAAGCTTATCTCAGTAATAAATAAAGTTCCTGTCACGGTTTTTCTCTGGAAACCAGAAAAGTACTGGCCTGCTGAGTTTGTCTCTGAAAACATAAAGCAATTTGGATATACTACTGAAGAATTTACATCCGGGAAGCTTCTTTATGGTAATATCATACACCCTGATGACATGGAAATGGTCGAAAGGGAACTCTCAAGAAGAATAGAAGAAAATTATGTGGACTATTCTCAAGAGTATCGAATTCTGACAAAATCAGGAGAGATACGCTGGGTTGATGAAAGGACTTTCATTGAAGCCGATAAGAATGGAGTTGTAAAGTACCTTATGGGAATAGTCATGGATGTTACTGAGCGGAAGAGAAGAGAAAAGTTGCTCTATATCCAGAGGGATCTTGGTATTGCACTAAGCTCTTCAAATTCCTTGATCGAAACTCTTGAAATATTGCTGGACTCCTGTCTCCAAATAGATGAAATCGATGCCGGAGGCATTTACATACTGGATGAAGAAACTGGAGACATGGATCTTGCCTTTCAACGCGGCTTTTCCCCTAATTTTGTCAAGTACGCCTCACATTACAGTGTGAATTCTCCTAATACAAGACTAATTATGATAGGGCAACCTGTCTACAAACAACATGTCGATCTTCTCCTAACATCAAGAGATGAAGCACTCAGACATGAAAGCCTCAGAGCTACTGCAATTATCCCCGTAAAATCAGGAAATGAGGTTATTGCAGCTTTTTATCTTGCTTCGAATATGGAATACGAAATTCCAGATAGTGTGCGTACTGCCATCGAAACCATTTCAACGCATTTTGGAGGTTTCATTTCCCGTATCCGCTTGGAAGATAAAATAAAAGAATATAAAAAGAAGAGTTAGTTATAAGGAAGAACGATATTTTTCCCTTTCTATTATTTTTAACTCTATTAAGTTATTTTTAAATTGTTTACTTTTGAATAATTCTAAGGAACGAAGACAGTTTTCAGTAGAATCCGAAAAAAATAAATATAAAATTCATGAAAACAAGGATTTTATTAGATATTTTCTCCTTTGAGATCTTCATCCTCCAAACTACTTCTAATATAAATTATGTAACTATTATATTTATATTCCAGCTGAATGCATATATAAGTAAAATTTATAAATTTTGTTCCTTTAAATTATAAAGGGAAAGACAAAATTGATCAAGGATTGGGTAATAATCTTAGGGGGTTATAAAAACTGTTATGGAGTAAGTATCCTATAACACTGATGTAAAACCCAATCAAAAAGAGTTTTAACTTATAGTTATAAAATTGTTGGTGGGAATTATGACAGAAGAGCTTGAAGATAAGATTTACGAGTACCTTTCAACCCATTACTACCTGAACCTTGCAACAGTAAGCCCGAAGGGAAGGCCAATGGCTCATACCCTAGCATATGTATCCAAAGGTTATGTTGTGTATATGGCAACTAATAAGAATACTCGAAAAGTCCAGAATATTATGCAGAATCCTTATGTGGCATATACTGTTGATGAAGATGATCCTGACTGGTTTAATATGCAAGCCCTCCAAATTGAAGGCAAAGCATCAATAATTACGGATGAAAAAGAGATGCGAGAAATTGGGGAAATATTGGTAGCCAAATTTCCGGTTGCTGCAGACATGCCACCTGACCCAGATGGTATCATGATAAAAATTGAGCCAGAAGTCATCTATTATCTGGATTACAGCGTTGAGTTCGGGTATAGAAAACAGGTGAACCTCTAAAACCATTGCTGTAAGCAAAAAACTTAATAAATTTATCAATAACTTTAGTATACTTATTTTATACCAATAGGAATTGGTTTGCTCCTTATTTTCGTGAAAACAAAAAATAAGGAGCAATTTTAAATCTTATTTTTAGATACTTTTGGGTAAAACAATAACTTGGAGAATTTCTACAGAACTAAATTCTTGAACTTTTATGTCTCTAGAGGATAAAATCATATTGGGAAAAGCTCATTCAAAGAACAACTGTTTGGTAAATATTCCTGAAATTAGAAGCTAAGATGTATCGATTATATAGATAATTATTTAGTATGTTAAAGCACTAACTTAACAAGAAAAATATAAAGAAAAACGTTGATCTCAATGACAAACAAAGGAAGTATGAGAGAAAAAACCCTTAAAGTAGAGAGGCTTGTAAGCTACCTTCTGCCAGTAGCTATATTCTGCCTGGCTTTGTGGACCTTGGATAAACAGGTCCATCATTTGCAATCGATGTATATTGTCAAGCATATTTCTAATACTCCCCTGAAACATATAGAACTTGCATTTTTTTTGACTTTCTTAAGCTATTTTGCTTTAACAGGTTACGATTACCTGGCATTTCGTCATATTAATTATTCTTTACCTTATAAGCAGACTGCTAAGGCTTCTTTTATAAGCACGTCGATAAGTTATAGCATTGGATTTAATATCTTAACAGGCAGTTCTCTCAGATACAGATTATATTCAAAATATGGACTGGAATTGAGTCCGATATGGGAAATTATAGTTTTCTGCATTTCCACCTTCTGGATAGGTTTTTGTTTTGTTGGAGGACTTCTTTTTACATTTTATCCCGTCAAGATCTCTAACTATGCACCCGAGATTCCTATCCAGCTAAACGTTGTTGGAATTCTGTTACTGCTATTCGTTGCTGTTTATTTTGTTTTCTCATTCAAGAAGCAAACTCTAAAAATTAAAAAATATAAAATAAGGATTCCTGAACCAAAAATAGCTTTTTTACAGCTTGCTTTATCTTCAGTAGATTACCTGCTTTCAGGAAGCATTATCTATTTTCTTCTTCCATCAAATCCACAGCTTACCCTGCTACATGTACTCGTATTCTTTGCACTGGCACAGATCATAGGCCTTATAAGCACTGTACCTGGTGGGCTTGGAGTCTTTGAAACCCTCATGTTGTTTATGCTGGACCCTTATTTTTCCGTAGTTGACATAGTAAGACCGCTTCTTCTCTTTAGGGCAATCTACTATTTTGTTCCTTTCCTAATCGGGTTTTTGGCTCTTATTTTCTATGAATATGAAGAGAGAGAAGAATTACTTAAGAAAGTTGGAAAAGCTACGTATTTAAATATCTCAGAACTAGCACCTCAAATCTTTTCTGTCCTTACTTTTCTTGGAGGTATTTCTCTTCTTTTTTCCGGCGCCTTGCCTTCAAATCCCAGGTATCTTCATGATCTTACTTACTTTGTCCCTCTACCCATTATAGAAGTCTCCAGATTTTTTGGCAGCATAATGGGTGTATTACTGCTGATCCTTTCAAATGGACTCTGGAAAAGAATCGATGGAGCCTATATTATCTCTCTTGGCGTTCTTTTCATGGGCGGAATTTTTGCTCTCCTCAAAGATTTTGATTATGCTGAAGCTCTTATTCTTTTTGCTATATTTTTCTTTTTGCTTCCGTGCAGAAAATACTTTTACAGAAAATCCTCGCTTATGCACCAGTCGTTTAGCATAAAGAATATAATTGCTATAACTCTGGTGTTTGTAAGCTTTGTCTGGCTTGGTTTTTTTTCATACAGGAATGTAGAATATTCAAACGAATTATGGTGGCAGTTTGGTATTAATTCTCAAGCATCCAGCTTTTTAAGAGCGACAGTTGGAGTTTCCTTCATGTTGCTGATTTTCGGAACCGCAAAAATGCTAAGCCCCTTCTCAAATATTCAGAGACCAGGAAAAGAAGAAATTGAACTTGCAAAAACAATTCTCAATCAAAGTCCTGAAACATCTGGAAATCTTGTTTTTACAGGGGATAAATACCTGCTCTTCGATGACGACAAAAAAGCTTTTTTGATGTATGGTATTTCCGGAAAAACATGGGTTGCAATGGGAGATATAGTTGGAGCCAGTGCTCAGGCAAAAGAGCTTATTTGGGATTTTTATGAAATGAGTAGACTAAACCAGGGATGGACTGCTTTTTATGAAGTGAGTGAAAAATATATTCCTGTCTATCTTGACCTTGGCTTGACCTTGATAAAAATCGGGGAAGAGGCAAAGGTTCCCCTTGAGACTTTTACTCTGGAAGGAAGTGCAAACAAAGATTTCCGCTATACAGTCAGGAATGTAGAAAAAAAAGGATACAGGTTTGAAATTGTCTCTCCTGAAGAAGTTATAGAACTTATGCCTGAGTTAAAACGGATTTCAGATGCCTGGCTGGAATTAAAAGCTGGAAAGGAAAAAAGATTCTCAATTGGATCTTTTGATAAAAAATATTTGAGCAATTTCCCGGTAGCCCTTGTCAGAAACGAAGCTGAAATCGTTGCCTTTGCAAATATATGGACCACAGAAGAGAAAGAAGAACTTAGCGTGGACCTCATGCGTCATAGTCCTGCTGCTCCTGACAGGACAATGGAATACCTTTTTGTCAAGCTTATGCTCTGGGGAAAAGAACAAGGTTACAAACGTTTTTCCCTTGGAATGGCTCCCCTTTCAGGACTTGAAAATCGACAGTTTGCCCCACTATGGAATAAAATTGGGTCTCTAATTTTTACTCATGGAGAGCACTTTTATAATTATAAAGGACTGCGAGATTTTAAAGAGAAATTCAATCCTGTATGGAGCCCTAAATATGTTGCACTTCCTAAAGGGTTCAAGCAGGGCGTTGCTTTAAAGGATATATCAACTCTTATTTTAGGAGGAATGAAAGGGATTTTCTCAAAAGAAAGCAAGGGTACAGCAAGTCATATAGGTCATCAGGTCCCGGAAAAAATTCCAGAGTAATTTTTCAAGTTTTTGCTGGATGGAGTTTTTAAATAATCTGTTGGCTGAATCTCGGAATTAGTTTGTAATCAAAAATTAAATTGTTCACTCAAAATACGAGATTCAAAGAAATTTTAAGTTTTGAGAGTCTGGTTATTCGATCTCGAAGTGGAGGTTCTGTTGGAAATACCACATAACACGTATTCTTTCCATCTATAAGGTAGAAGTGCGCACTATAAGAGCTCTCCAACATACCACTTTATAGTGTTACAGAATTTCACGAAAATTACTCACTGGACTCAGATTAGAAATAAAATATCATTCTCAACACATGTAGGCGTTTAATTATCTCTTAAGCTGGCAACTCAATTTAGAGCTAACTTAGGGAAACCATCAGGCTGTAAACTTGTTAGAAGATGTAGATACGTCTATTATTTAGAATTTAAATTAAATGGCCTACTCAAGTTAATCGAATTGTATTTAGGGTTTTCAAAGATAAGTCTATAATGACCAATAGGCAAAGAAGTAGTATTATTTAGAGAAATTAAATAATCTCCTGTTTCTAACGCATTACCAATCAAAGTACCATTAAACTGCGTACTAGTATTATTAGAATATAATATAACAGAGGAGATTTCCTTTAAACCATTTAAATCATCACTTAATAGAGTAACAGACAATCCAGTATCAGGACCACCTATTTTGACAGGAATTGAATTCATATCACCCACAATGTACTCAGATTTAACGTTAGCTGAAATATGCCCATAAGTTACATTAGTATCCGAAGGTACTATTGAATATGCATCCAAGAGCGCCATAAAAGATAAAGTAAAACATAAACATATAATAGTCACAACATTAAGCACTTTAAGTATTAATTCATTCTCAACGTGAAACACTGAATCGTAATCCATGCCTTTAAACAAACAAATTAACCCAATACAACAGTTAAAATCGCGAAAGCGCCCATTAACTTCATAGAACCAAATTTATCAGGAATGGAAAAACCTAAAAGTCTCCAAAAGGCTCCAAATAAAACAAAAACAATGGCATAAACAAAAAAGAAATAACTCAAATTTAAAATAGGTAGAATCATATCTTGAGAATTGAATACATACCTGAAGAAAAACAATTTTAGCAGCAAGTGAACTAGGTACAAAAATATACCTAACATTAAAATGCCAATCAGCGCAATGAAATAAATATGCCACTTTTCTAAATACAAGTAATAAGATTCTGGTAACGAAATTTTTTGGAAATAAGTGAATAGTTGCTGAAATGTTTCAACATCCAAAAATGACATAATAAAAATTAATCAAATTTTATAGTAATAAGTCTTTTGTTTTTATTTTATTTCATTGTACAACTGCGAGCTTAAGTTTCATTTTGGTGATGTCAGACCAGAGACTATTTCAGTCATTTTCGTAAGTTTTTCCAGCAATAAAAACATAAATTCCTGGTATTGTTACTTAAATATATCTAGTTCTTTATTTTTTTATTTCATCAATAGAATAACCGAGTACTTTAGCATTTCAAGACTCTTCGTATAACACTTTGTCTTTCTTCTCAACCTTGCCAGAAAGTGCCTCAATATGCTGTTATATCCTTCAACAGTATACGTTTTTGCTTTTGATTGAGTATGGATCTTTTCTGGAAGAAACTCTGCATATGCTCTCCAGTGATCTGTCATCACTTCTCCAATCTCTTTTTTCTTCACTTTTTCCCAGAGTAGTTTTCCAGTTTCTGTTCCTCTGCTACCAAAAGAGCAGTTGATGAACTTTTTCCCAACTCTATCAACAGCAATCCAGATCCAGCAATATTTTTTTTGTTACCGATGTAAGTGTGCATCTCATCCATTTCAACAATAGATATCTCATTTTCACTTTTTAGGTTCTCTCACTCTTGACCAAATTTCTTGATCCATTTTTGGACAGAAACATGACTTACCCCTAAAACTCTTCCTATTGAGCGAAAACCCAATCCTTCAAGATAGAGTTGTAAAGCCTGTCTTTTTGCAGAAGCGGAAAAAGCAGTTGATTTTAGCTCTACTGTATAGTTATAGCCACAATCAGAGCATTTGTACCGTTGACGCCCGCCAACTATACCGTTCTTTTTGTGACTGGAACTATTGCATCTGGGGCAGTTCATGAAGAAATATACTTTCTAATAGTATATAACTATGTTTAAGTATCAATGCCAATTCCTTTGTACCCGTCAGATATTCTTTCTGCCCGAGCATTTCCTGTTTTTTCTGGACAAAAGGTCCATTAGCCATTTGGTCTTTAAATCGCTGGATCAAAGATATGATCCTTTCTTCATTAATTTCAGGATAGAATTGAAGCGCCACAACCCTGCCGTTATAGATAAACCCCTGATTCTTGCAGCTCTCGCTTTCATAAAGGTGAACAGCTTCTGCCGGAAGATCAAAAGTCCGCGAATGCCAGTGAAAAATTGTTATTTCGTCCGAGCCCTTCAAGAAATTCCGGCTTATTATCTCCCCCGGATGCCCTTACAGGAAACCAACCCATCTCAGTATATCTGTTTTCATAAACACGTGCCCCAAGAATATCGGCAAGCAATTGAGCACCAAGGCAGATTCCCAGGATCGGTTTTCCTGCTTCAATTGCCTGTTTGATAAACGCTTTTTCATCTCTCAGCCAGGGGTTTTCTTCGTAATCATAGATTCCTATAGAGCCGCCCATGATGATAAGAATGTCAAATGAATCAAGTTCTTGAGGGCATTTTGCTTCGTAAAAACGGATTGATTCAAGCCTGTGGTTTTTAATTTTTGCATATTCTTCAATAGTGCCGAGGGTGTTCGTGGAGGAATGCTGGAGAACATGGATTTTCATGAAAGTCGAGAATGTATCCAAATGAAATAAACTTATTTATATTTAGGAATACAGTTATAAAACTGATCAAGAATGAGGTTGGACACATTAATACGCAGTTTTTTGATAGCTATTTTAGTACCAATTATAGTAGTAATTATAGAGGCAGCTTACTATGGATTACATCCTGCTAAGACGTCTGCCATCAATAGTGCTGGTTATTATTCCGTCACCAGTCCATTTTTCAATCATTACTCAGATCTAACCAGTTCTGTAAACCTGACAATACTGGCTATAATATTCATATGTACCTTTGTAATAACCTTAATTAAAATATCTAAACAAGGACACAAAAGATATGGATAAACCCAGCAATAAATAGTGTAGGCAAGAGCTAATAATATGAGAATATGAGGTAATAACGACAAAAAGGCATTAACAAAGCTGCTTTTGTATAGTATAAGTTGATCAAACAAAAATCTATTAGTTGATTAATCAAAAATCTATTAACTTTAACTTAAAACTGAAACTTAAAAAAATAGATGAAAGAGGAAATTCTGCATTTTAATCCAGTTTCTGAAAGTTAACTGAAATTTCCTGAATTAATTGAACTTTTCTTAGTTAACCGAACCTTCCAATAAGTGCGCTTATGCTTTCACTCGTAACCATGCCTATTACGTGGTTTTCAGAGTCAATTACAGGAAGCGCGGAAATCGAATAATCTTCCATTATAGAGGATGCAATTTCTATTTTTTCACCTGCATATACGTATTTTACGTCACGGGTGATTATCTCATCTAATCCAGTAATTTTGCAGGCAACGGCTTTTGTAATATCCCATGAAGTGACTATACCTTCAAGCTTTCCGTCCTCAGATACTACAGGTAAATGATTTACTTTCTTTTTTACCATGAGTACTGAGGCATTTTCGATTGTTTCATTTCTGGAAACCGAATAGAAATTCTGGTACATGATGTCCCCTACAAGAATCTGAGAGAGAAAACCCCTTATAAGGTAGTTAAGCTGCCCTTCTTCGAGCAGAAAAGCATCATGTCCATACTGGGATCTGATTTCCTCGTATTTTGCATCAACCCCGTTTGCAGTAAGTGCAGACACGATTTCCTGGGATTGATATGGAGGGTATAACCAGTCTGAGGTTATGGAAATCACAAGGTATTTTGCAGTAACCCCTGAAAGACCCTCTATAAGAGACTCGTTCTTTGAAAGGTCAAAGAAATCAACTGATTTTGTAATATAAAGATAAGAATTTGCATCAAAACGCTTAGTAAAGGTATTTCCCTGGTGATTCAGATAGCTTTCAACCTGAAAATTTGAGAAATGATCTGGAAAGGTCTCTGAAGAAATTTCAGGCAGATTCGAATCTTCTTTTTCCTGCTGGTCTCTTCCGAACTTCTTCTGCATCGAAGCATCGCTCAGATATGTAATGTGGCCTATCATGCGGGCAAGCGCTAAGCCTTGTGCAGGGATTTCCTTTCCGTAATAATTTCCTCCGTTCCATTTTGGATCGTCAGTTATAGCTTTTCTGCCAATTGCCCCGAATGCGATTTGCTGAGGAGTTGAAGATGCAGTTGTTGCGATTGCAATAGCCTTTTTAACCATTTTGGGATAACTAACCGTCCATTGAAGCACCTGCATTCCACCCATTGAGCCGCCTGCAACTGCAAAAAGCTGTTTTATTTCCAGGTGCTCAACAAGCTTTTTCTGCGCATTTACCATGTCCGCGATAGTAAGTATGGGAAAAGAAATACCGTAGGGTTTTCCTGTTTCAGGGTCAATTGAAGAAGGACCTGTAGAACCTTTACAGCTTCCGATTATATTTGAACAAATGATACAATATTTTTCTGTATCAAAGGCTTTATTAGGGCCGATTACGATGTTCCACCAGCCTGGTTTTTTGTCGCCTGCATGAAATCCGGCAGCATGGGAATCGCCTGTAAGAGCATGGCAGATCAGGATAACATTACTCTTATCCACGTTCATCTTCCCATACATCTCGTACTCGATCTTAACGTGGGAGAGTGTCTTTCCACTTTCGAGCCTGAAAATTCCGGGGATTTCATAGTTCATTGAACGGACTATCCCAAGATTCTGGCCTTTTTTTCCCGAAAAAAAGTTTTTAAAGGAAGGAATCTGGATAGAAGTTCCCATGCTCAAACCCCTGAAAGTGCCTGCTCAATATCGGCAATAAGGTCTTTTTCATCCTCAATTCCTATAGAAAGCCTGATAAAGTCCTCAGTTACTCCACAGGCTGCCTTTTCGTCTTTTGATAGCTGTTCATGAGTGGTTGAAGAAGGATGGATTACAAGGCTTTTTGCATCCCCTATATTTGCAAGATGGGAAAATATCTCAAGTCCTTCAATAAACTTTTTGCATTCTTTTTCTCCGCCTTTGATTCCAAAGCCTATTAGTGCACCATATCCTGATTTCAGGTATTCCTTTGCAAGTTTATGGCTGCCGTGAGATTTAAGTCCAGGATAGGAAACCCAGGAAACTTTAGGATGATTTTCCAGGAATTTTGCAATTTCAAGAGCGTTATCACAGTGTTTTTTCATTCTGAGTGGTAGAGTTTCAAGCCCCAGGGTAAACAGGAAAGAGTTGAAAGGAGAAATACATGCTCCTGTATCCCTGACGAACTGCACTCTGGCTTTTGTAATAAAGGCTGCTTTTCCAAAGGTTTCCTTGTATTTCATGCCGTGATATCCTGAATCAGGCTCGCAGATTTCAGGGAATTTTTCAGGGTTCCAGTCAAAATTTCCAGAGTCAACAATAACTCCACCTATAGAAGTTCCATGGCCGCCAATGAATTTGGTTGCCGAATACACAACAATATCAATTCCATGTTCGATTGGCTTTAAGATTAGGGGAGACACCGTATTGTCCACAACAAGAGGAATTCCTGCGGCATGAGCAATCTTTGCTAGTTTCTCAAAATCAGGTATATCAAGCCCGGGATTTCCTATTGATTCCACATAAATGGCTTTTGTTTTTTCGGAAATTGCGTTTTTGAATTCCTCCGGATTACAGGTATCTACGAATTTTACATTTCTTCCAAGTTTTGGGAAAGTGTAATTGAAAAGCTCGTAGGTTCCTCCATAAAGCTTGTCCCCTGAAACGATCTCATCCCCAGGCCTTGTAAACGTGAGCAAAGCAGTTGTAATTGCAGCCATTCCTGAGGCTACTGCAAGGGCGCCTATACCTCCATCGAGAGCAGCTATCCTTTTCTCAAACACGTCGGTTGTGGGGTTCATAAGGCGTGTATAAATATTGCCTTCTTTCCTGAGCCCGAAAAGGTCGGCAGCTTCCTCAGCGTCCTTAAATACATAAGCTGCGGTTTGATAAATCGGAACTGACCTTGCTCCTGTGGTCGGGTCAGGTTTTGCACCTGCATGCACGGCAAGGGTAGAAGCTCCAGGGCTTTTAAACTTCTTTTTTGTACTGCATTTCTTTTTTTCTTTACATTTTTCTTCACATTTTTCTTCATTCTGGTTTCTTTTTTCTTTCGTCATTTTATCTAACCTCAATACTAAATTTTCCTGCTATCCCGCCGCCTATATCTAAGGGTCTTCTATTCGATTATTTCAATGGTTTTGGTAATTATGGAGTGGGAATCAAACTCATGCATCTTCTGGTTGCAGTCGGAGGCATATCCTCTCTGCCATCCTGACACTCGAAATGTTTTTCATATGGACACAATTGAATAAATAACTTATTCACAATTGTGACTCCGGTATATATAATTATTATTAATAAATTGAAAAAACCACTATATATATAAATATTACCAATGGTAATATTTATATCTGTTTCACAAAAAAGTCAGGGAAAAGACTCTATAAAGTATTTCCCTTTATTACTTCAGTTTCCGCTAATCTCAAGCATCCTGTCCAGAGCTTTTCCGGCTTTCACCCTTATGTATTCTGGAACATGGATTTCATATTCCATGTTCTGCAAACTATTAAGAATAGACTCAAGAGTAACTTTCTTCATATTATAGCAAAAAGTCTTTTCCGATGCAGGATATAATTTCTTATCTGGATATTTCGTTCTCATGCTTCGGACTATTTCTCTCTCGGTTCCTATTATAAATTCCGTAGACTCTGAACTATCTACATCTTTTATAATGCCTGAAGTGCTGAAAATCCCATCTGCAAAACTCAAGACTTCAGGCCTGCATTCGGGATGTGCAAGAAATTCAGCATTCGGGTACAGATTTTTTAGTTCCTGTATATCCTCAGCACCAATGTTATCATGAACATGGCAAAATCCAGGCCAGAGATGTATCTTCTTATCGGTATGAAGGGATACAAAAGCTCCAAGATTCTTGTCCGGAATAAATATAATCTCCTGGTCTTCAATTGAATTTACCACATTTATCGCATTTGCCGATGTACAGCAGATATCAGATTCTGCCTTTACGGCTGCCGAGCTGTTCACGTAACATACAACTGCGGCTTCAGGATGTTTTTCTTTTGCATCTCGCAGAGATTCAGCAGTAACCATTTCCGCCATTGGGCAGCCTGCATCTGGTACGGGTAAGATGACTGTTTTTTGAGGAGAAATTATTGCTGCCGATTCCGCCATAAAATGAACACCTGCAAAAACTATGACATCAGCTTCTGAATTAACTGCAGCTTTACAAAGAGAAAGGGAATCCCCAACGAAATCCGCAACTTCCTGTACTTCGTTTCGGGTGTAAAAGTGAGAAAGAATTACTGCATTCCTTTCAGCTTTGAGTTTTTTTATTTCTTCGATAATTAACTCGTTTTTCATAACGATCTTATTCCTCATAATGCAGGGATTTCGTTCATCTTAAAGGAATAGCCTGCAAAAAACATTATCCTTATTTCTGGACCTATTTATGTTCTTACCACAAACACAGGATGTTTTAAAATTTTTAAAATTAATGGTGAATGGATCACTCCAGGGAATACCTGAAAGAATAATTACAAATTTAGAGACAAATGAACGACAAATAAGAAATTCAGGAGTAAATGAAAGAAACATGAAAGACAAAATCACAAGTTACTTCATTTTCGTTTATTACTCTCATAGACACTTCATTTTTTATTACTCCCACAAACCGGACAATTTTCGGTTTTATTAATCATCAGTTCACTGAAAGAGCATGAAAATCCATCCCATAATAACAGGCGATTTTCCAAGAGCTTTCCCTGACCTGTTAGATATTTAATTGCTTCATTAGCCTGTATCGAGCCAATTACCCCTGGAGTTGTTCCAATTATTGGAAATACTTCTTTTTTAAAGGAAGTTGGGAAAATACAACAAAGACATGGAGTCTTTCCCGGAATTATTGTTGTTGCCTGGCCTCTGTATCCTGAGACTGCTCCATGAATTAAAGGTATATTTCGTTTCACTGCAAGTCTGTTCAGTACATGCCTTGTATCAAAATTGTCCAGAGCATCTATTATCAGGTCACATGGAGGAACGACTAAATCTGCGTTTTTATCGGTAATTTTTTCCCTGATTATCTCGACTTTTATTTCTGGATTCAAGGAGAGGAGCTTTTCCTCTGCTGATTTGACCTTCTCTTTCCCAACGTCCTTTTCATGATGGAGAAACTGCCTGTTGAGGTTGCTGAGTTCTACAGAATCAAAGTCTGCAATTATTAGTGTTCCAATACCTGCAACTGCAAGGTAAGTGGAAACAGGAGATCCTAGTCCTCCTGCTCCGGCAACAAACACTTTTGCTTTTTTTAATTTTTCCTGACCTTCGTCCCCAAAAAGCATTGTCTGTCTGATATACTTTTCTTCTGTATATTTCTCCATTTATATGCTCCGGGATTCATACTTATTTTAAGGTATATTTTTAAGATGTATTTTTAAGATATATTTTAAAAGCTGTTCATAAGATCCGGGATTAATTTTCCCATGGCTCAAGCCCTTTTTTCGTGAGATAATCATTAATTGCTTCGTGAATTGCCTCTTCAGCAAGCATTGAGCAATGCATTTTTATTGGAGGAAGTCCGTCAAGGGCTTCGGCAACGGCTTTGTTTGAAAGTTTCCAGGCTTCTTCAAGGGTTTTTCCTTTAATCATTTCAGTTGCCATGCTGCTGGAGGCAATTGCAGCTCCACATCCGAAAGTCTGGAACTTAACATCCACAATCTTGTCGTCCTCAACCTTGAGATAGATTTTCATTATATCTCCACAAGCAGGGTTTCCAACCTCTCCTACGCCATCACTGTTTTCAATGCTTCCCATATTTCTTGGGTTTGAAAAATGATCCATTACTTTAAGGCTGTAATCCATAAGTTTCTCTCCAATTCTATTTTTCAATAATAGGATTTCTTTAAGATTGCTTCAACACAGATCTTTAGAATATATTTTGTTCAAGTTTCGTTAAAACGCTCTTGAATCCCTTTTACATAGTGCGCTGCTACTTTTCTTAAATTTAGCTTAAACAGTTCTGTACTCTGTTGGAGTAAGTGGAGACATATTTCTCAGTCTCTGAACTATATCAGGCAGAATTTCAAGTACCCTGTCTACATCTTTTTCGGAATTCATACTTCCAAGGCTAAGCCTGAGTGAACCGTGAACGATTTCATGTGGGACTCCACAGGCTGTAAGCACGTGGGAAGGTTCAAGAGAAGAAGAATTGCACGCACTTCCGGTAGATGCGAAAATTCCTTTTGCGTTCAGCAGCAGTAGAAGCGATTCACCTTCTATGTATTCAAACGTAATATTCACGTTATTTACAAGCCTCTTTGTGGGATGCCCGTTAAGATGAGTTTTTGAGATATTCAGAAGTCCTTTGATAAGGCGTTCTCTCAGCTCCAGAAGATTTTTATTCGATTCTTCAATTTCAGCTGTTGCAAGCTCTATAGCTTTTCCAAGACCTACTATAGCAGGTACATTTTCTGTTCCAGCCCTGCGCTTCCTTTCCTGGGCTCCGCCGTGTAGAAGGTTTTCTATTTTTGTTCCTTTTCGGATGTAAAGGGCTCCACAGCCTTTTGGACCCCCGAATTTGTGTCCTGAAAGGGAAAGAAGATCAATATTCATTTTATTAACATCAATAGGAACATGACCAATTGCCTGTACTGCATCCGTATGGAAATAGATCTTTCTCTCTTTAGCAATTTTTCCGATTTCTTCTACTGGCTGGATTGTTCCTATTTCGTTGTTTGCAAGCATTATGGAAATAAGAATAGTGTCATCTCGAATCGCATTCTTCAGTTCATCAGGAGATACCATTCCGTACTTGTCCACAGGCAGGTATGTTATCTCAAATCCCTGTCCTTCCAGCCAGGCACAGGTATGTAGTACTGCGTGGTGTTCTGTGGAGGAGGTAATTATGTGCCTTCCTTTTTCCTTTTTTGCAAAAGCTACCCCTTTAATTGCCCAATTATCGGATTCCGTGCCTCCTGATGTGAAATATATCTCGTTTTCTTCAGTCCCGAGAGCATCGGCAATCTTTTTTCTTGCATTGTCTATTGCATGTTTTGAGATTTTTCCTATCTCATAAATAGAAGAGGGGTTTCCGAAATTCTCGGTCAAGTAAGGGACCATCTCTTCAACAACTTCCTTTCTTACAGGCGTTGTAGCCGAGTTGTCCATGTAAATGGTCTTGTCTTGAACTGTCACACTTACACCTTCACAATTGTGAATATTCATGACATTAGGATTATATAAGTTTTATTGTCGAATCAGCTATCTATAAAAATAGCTCATGTGTAAACTAAAAAACCTATGTCGAAAGTTGAGATATTTTCAACAGAATAATATAGATAAGTTTAACTATAGTATTTATATTCAAATATTGTATAAATATGTTAGGCTTTGATAATTAACTATAGTTATTTATTATGAGAACCTATATTTCTTCATGAACTGCCCAAAATGTAATAGTTCCAGTCACAAAAAGAATGGTATAGTTGGCGGGCGTCAACGGTACAAATGCTCTGATTGTGGCTATAACTATACAGTAGAGCTAAAATCAACTGCTTTTTCCGCCTCTGTTAAAAAACAGGCTTTACAACTCTATCTTGAAGGATTGGGTTTTCGCTCAATAGGAAGAGTTTTAGGGGTAAGTCATGTTTCTGTCCAAAAATGGATAAAGAAATTTGGTCAAGAGTTAGAGGATCTAAAAAGTGAAAATGAGATATCTATTGTTGAAATGGATGAAATGAACACTTACATTGGTAACAAAAAAAATATTGCTGGATCTGGATTGCTGTTGATAGAGTTGGGAAAAAGTTCATCAACTGCTCTTTTGGCATCAGAGGAACAGAAACTGGAAAACTACTCTGGGAAAAATTGAAGAAAAAATAAATTGGAGAAATGATGACAGATCACTGGAGAGCATATGCAGAGTTTTTTCCAGAAAAGATCCATACTCAATCAAAAGCAGAAACGTATACTGTTGAAGGAGATATAACAGCATATTGAGGCACTTTCTGGCAAGGTTGAGAAGAAAAACAAAGTGTTATACGAAGAGTCTTGAAATGCTAAAGTACTCGGTTATTCTATTGATGAAATAAAGAAATAAAGAGTTAACTATGTTTAGTTAACAATTCAATTTTTATTAATCGGTTTTCGTAGTAAAATGAAGTGAAAAACAGAATATGGAAAGGAACTATGAAGACCCAGAGCCAGTATGAGGAATACAATAAAAAGAAATTATTGGATATTCATATCCTGCTGCATAACCCCAAATATGTTTCTTTCTGTATCGAGGCAATATGCATACCAGCCAACACCTCGTATGGGACTTTTTTCCATAGTCACTTTGCCGCCGTGCTTCTGTACCTTACTCAGGTATTCATCAATATCCGGGACATCTATTGTGCAGACATAAGTACTTATAGGAGTGTCGGCTCCAGGTTCCTTTCCTTGCCTTTTGATTAAGCCGCCGTCGATACCTGATTCGTATTGTTTGCCTGTGATTATATTCCAGTATTCCATAGAACTTTCCGATCTCTCTATCTTCCAGCCAAACACATTTTCATAGAACTTTTTAGCCCTTGGGACGTCTTTTGCATAAATCTCAAAATGGATTACTCTTGGCGTAAGAATCAACCCCTGTTTTAATTAGATAGTTTGGATGGTATTTATATATTAATTTAGGCTTTGCTTTTAGACATTTGCCTTACTCAATTTAAGGATGTATAGAGAGATCATATGCAAAATATTCGTGCCAAAATAAACTCCCAAAAGCTCGTAAACTCATGAAAACTTAAACTATCGAGCTAGTAGTATCAAGCCTTAAAACATTACAATTGTCACCAAAACTTCGCATATTATCAACCGTGTTACTCTGTTTTATAATTTTGTTATAAATTTTGAAAAAAAGTAAAGAATGTTTTCAATTTAAGCCGCGTCTGTGCAGAAGATTTTAATAAGTATTGCCTCTTATACTACATACTAAAAAAATTAAACACCATTTGATTAGATAAGGAAATTAATCAGGAAATTAATATGTTATTGCTAGGTATAACAACATTTGACTCTGAAGATACCATGGAGCTATTTAAACGGTGGGAACAGTTGAATCAAACTGAGTCTCCAAAGGGTTTGAAAATTATTAATCAGTGGTTTGACGCAGGTGGGGGGCGTGTGGTTACCCTATTTGACGTAGAAACTGTTAAAGATTATCTAGCTTATAATTTGTCATTTCCTAATTTATGTCAGGTTGATGTGTTTCCTGTAATAGATGCAGAGGAATTTAAAATATTTGCAGCATACCAGATGAAAAAATATAATAGTCCAGATATTTATCCGTAATAAGCAAAAATCTATCGTTCTAGTTTTTTAGTGTTTTTAACTCTAAATATTACTTTTATTGCTACTTTTGAAGATATTTTGTCACATGATCTTTTTTTCATTTATGAGAGAATGCAAGTTTTATACCGATACATGTATAAATGCCAGCCTTTCCCCATTTAATATATCTGCCAATTCCTGGCTTCTGTATTGTTCTCTCACCAACTGTTCCAGCAAAAATAGAAATTGCAGAAAAGATTAGCCAGGCCTGAACCATGAAAATAATTCCCAGAAAAATCATCTGCATTGGGACATTTTCTGAATTTATATTTACAAACTGGGGTAGGAAGGCTAAGAAGAAGAGGGCAACTTTAGGATTTAATATATTCATAAAAATCCCGCGTTTATAAAGGGCAAAAGTATTGGCCTGAACAGGAATAGAAGATACCAGTTCTCCACTTTCTTTTAAGGAACTCCAGGCAAGATAGAGTAAATAAGCTGCACCTGCATATTTTACGATTTCAAAGGCAAGGGCGGACTTATATACAATGGCAGAAATTCCGAGTGCTGCTGCAGTTGTATGAGCAAGTACACCCGTACAGAGGCCTGATGCAGTTGCAATTCCTGCTTTCTTGCCTTGCGAAATGCTCTGGGTAACTACAAATAGAATATCAGGACCCGGAAGAAGTGTAAGCGCTACAGAGGCTGCAATAAAATAGATTAACTGGGAATATTCAACCAAATTTCTCACTTTTCCTTTATTTAACAATTCATTATTCTAACAATTCTTTTTTGTTTAAATCTCATTCTCCAATAAATTGTAAAATTTATCCCTTGACTCTCTCTCAATCCACGGTTGGTGACCACATTTTCCCAGCAAAAAAAACCTGAAATTCTTCAAAACCCTGGAAAGAGGTTCTTTAACTCCTTCAAAAAGATGGAGATCATAGTCTCCATGAATCGCAACTACCCGACAGTGAATTCCCTTTCCGAATTCAAGTAATTTTCCTTTTTTTCTCAGTTGGCTGGCTTCTTCCCATACACCTTTAAAGCTCTCGTAGTTGCACTCAAGAACTTCATCTTCATGGGGAAGAGGGTCATAAGTATCAACTTTCGACATTAACTTCCCAAAGTCACATAGGGCTTCATTTCGGTTTTTGGTTGAAGGATTGTTCAGGATTTCGGTAAGGCGAATGAAGTTTTCTTCATCATCTTTTCCGAACCGATTTATCCTGGTTTTCATTATATTTGCAGCATATTTTTCTTCGTAGGGACCGCTTCCAATAATTATGAGCTTTTTTACTAATTTGGGATACCGGGCAGTAAATATAAAGCTAAGCATTGCACCCCAGGAAAAACCAATTAATGTAACTGGCAGATCGCCATGCTTTTCCAGAACATCTCTGAGTTCGTCTATCTGCCCTTCAATAGTCACACCGGTTTGGATAGGTTCAAGTACGCCTCCAAAAACAGAAAGTTCTCTTGCAACTGGCGCCATTTCTCCCGGTGCTCCCGGACCACCGTGAATTACAGCAACAGCAAATGGAGAAGATCCATAAGTTCTCAGGATTTCCATATTAGAAAAATAATTCATTTTGTATAAGTCAGCTTTTAATGAGATCAAAAACCCATCTGTTAATCCCCGGAGCAATATTTCCAACTCGTCTATAGAGTTCTAACTCAAGCCCCATTTTTTTGTATTCATCAATCAGCCCTGGGATCTGAGATTCGGCTTTAAAGGTATAGAAGTGAATATATCCTCCTTTTCTGATAAGTATTGAGACTTCTCTAAGAAAATGGTCCATACCATAAGGCGTAGGCACAATGGCTCTATCAAAACCAGCCTCCGGAACCTTAAAACTTTTACCTTCATCTTTTTTAGGACTCAAACATACTGACCGATCAAAAAAAGCCATATTTCCTAGATCTTCATTGCTTTTTTCAGAATTAAGCATACGAAAAAGGCTCTCAAAATCTTCCTGAATAACGGTTATTTGGTCTTCGAGCCTGTTAATTCGGATATTTTCCTGCAGACAAGTACAAGCATCGGGATTTATTTCAATGGCACAGACTTTTGCCCCTTTTCCCGCGGCAGGAAGCACAAAAGGACCAACTCCGGCAAAAGGAATTATGATATGTTCTCCAAACTGAGTTTTTGAAGCTATCCTCCCTCGCTCCGAGTATAGTCTGGGATTAAAAAAGACTTTTTTGACATCCAGATTATAAGTATAGCCGTTTTCCCTATGAATGGTCTCAGTAGTTTCCCCAAGAAGAAGCTCAAAATGTGCAACTCTGTGTTCTCCTTCGAGTTTGCTCATTTTATTAAGCACAGCTCGTGTATTGCCTCGCATAGAAAACAATTTTGAAGCAATTGTCTCTTTATAAGCTGCAAGCTCTGGAGGAATCGAGATTACGGCCACATCACCGATATAATCAAAACTTTTTGGAACCATCTGAAGCAGGGGTTCTTCAATTATTCCTTTCATTTTATCTTGCAAGCTCACTCTCTTTCGAAAACTCATTTGGGACACCTCTGCCAATCAGATTATAAACTTTCATTTAATTATCGAGTTTCGCATTAAAGAAGCATTTTTAATATATGCTTTTTGGGAAGATTATAAAAGCATGGAAAAAAGATAAAACCCAGAAGAAAGCTTAAAAGATTATTTCCTAATAGCGTAGACGGGATAATTCCAATGAAAATTATTATAGAGACTCCAAAATACAGTTTCTGGAAATATAATAAGACCAAAAAAGGATATGAAAGAGCATTCTTTTCCCCTCTTCCAACAATTTTTAACTACGGATTTGTAGAGGGAACAGAAAGTGCAGACGGCATGGAAGAAGACGTGGTAGTACTTGGGCCCCGCCTGCCAAAAGGAAGCTCACTTAAAAGAGATGCTTTTGACGGAATAGTAAAATTCCTTGACGATTCGGTCAGAGACGATAAGAAAGTCGTATACATCAGCGGTTTTCGCTCTCCTGTCCTGCTTGCTTATTACTTCAGGCTTTATGCTCTTTTTAAAGTCTTTCTCTATGCTTTCCGTGAGAGAAGAATTGCAGCTTGCAGGTTTGAAGGAATTGAATTCAGAAAATCACATTGATGTTTTTTATATCAGTTGCATTCAAAATCATCCATTCAAATCATATAAGAACAACATTAAGATCCATAAATATAATAGACAGAGAACTATAAAATATTACAGAGTTGTTTGATATTAATTATCTCATGAAAACTTAGAAAAATACTAATAATTTAAAGAAGCTTAAAAAAAAGGTGCTTTGAATATGCCTTTTCATATGATGCTGATTCCGACCCTTGGTTGCCCTGCTAACTGCAGCTATTGCTGGAGTTCCGAAGAAAAGTCCCCGATAATGAGCATCGAAACTATGAAAGAAGTGGTTGAGTGGCTTAAAACTTTCAGGGGAGATTCAGTTACTTTTACTTTCCATGGAGGGGAACCACTCCTGGCAGGAGCAGAATTTTATAGGGAAGCATTTCCGCTTATAGTTGAGGGTTTAAGCCCCAGGAAAATAGCTTTTGCGATACAGACAAACCTGTGGAGAATGACCCCTGAAATAGCTGAAATTTTTGCGGAATATGGGGTTCCGATAGGTTCAAGCTTGGACGGGCCAAAAGAACTCAATGATTCACAAAGGGGAAAAGGATACTACGATAAAACCATGAGAGGCTATGAAATTGCCAGGGAGCATGGGCTTGATGTAAGATTTATTACCACTTTCACATCTCATTCTGTAAAATACAAAGAAGAAATATTCAATTTTTATCTTGAGAAAGGTCTCACGCTCAAACTACATCCTTGTCTACCTTCATTAAAAGGAGATAACCCTGAAAAATGGACTCTTGACCCAAAAGAATACGGTGAACTCTTAATTTATCTTCTTGACAAATATCTAGAAAATCTGGGCCAAATTGACGTAATGAATATTGATCACCTGTGTAAATGCGTATTTACAGGCAGGGGAACAGTATGTACTTATGTTGATTGTATGGGAGATACTTTTGCAGTCGGTCCAGAAGGAAACATATATCCCTGCTATCGATTTGTTGGAATGCCTGAATATGTTATGGGAAATGTTTGTGACCGGCCAACCATGGCAGATCTTGCACAATCTGAAGCCTGGAAGCAGATGCATAGGTTTAAAGAATACGTAGACACTGCATGCGGCAAATGTGCCCATATTAAATATTGTAGAGGTGGATGTCCTTACAATGCCATAGTACCCACAAATGGCGAAATAAAGGGAATTGATCCACACTGCTCTGCCTACAAAATGATTTTTGATGAAATAAATAATCGTGTTAACGAGGAAATGTTCAGCAATTCTTCTGGAATGGACAATATGTTTATGCCACAGACTATGAAGCCTTCAAAACCAGGAATAATGTATATTATGCTTAAAAAACTCTGAAACAAAACAAAAATGGAAGAAATTTATGAATAAATTATAGTTTTTAGCGTTAATTCTGAGATATATGCCTTGAAAAGGCACTGATCTAAAATTTCATAATTTATCACGGATAAATTAACGTTTGAACACATATGAATTTTTAATTTTTTTACGTAATTATGGATTAAAAAGTAGACTATAAGACCATAATATAAATAATACAGAGATCATTACCTTTTAAAATAACTACTTCAAAATAATAGATCAAAAAATATCACATGCAAATAAAATATGTAGTTAGTTAAATTAGTGATACAGTAAACATATTTAAAGATATCCTGTCACAATCTTTTGCTTCTTTATTGTCTAATTTTTATAGAAAAAGATCAGGATTAAAAATAAAATCATGAGACTACATATTTTAATTTTTGTGCTTTGTATATTATAAATATTATTAATCATACGTGACTTCACAAAATACTTCTACTTTTTAATAAATTCTTTTATGTACTAATTAATTAATTAATTAATTATAAATATGAACTGATGAGTTTGTGTTTATATTGGAGATATTAAAAATGAAAAAGAATTTTATTTCACTATTCCTTGCCTTGATAATATTAATGGCGAGCACAGGTTTTGGTTCCGCAGCTGAGAGTATTGCAAATAATACTTCTTCAATTCAAGCAGCAGCAAACAATTCAACGTCAAATGGAACCATTATTGATAATAATGGGATATATATACCAATAAATGAAAATAATTCAACTTTGAATGGGACTATTATTGACAATAATGGAACACATGTGCCAATAATTGACAATAAAACCCCCATAAAGAATATTACTATTCTGCCTTACACACATAAAGACTGTAATATTCTGGCAAAAGAAGTCGCATATGCCGATGTTATATGTGGGGAAAACACTACATTTAATTTCACAAAGAACTTGACCTGCGTTGAGTCACTAACATTCATAACAAACAAGACGTTGGGCAATACTTCAGCAACCGTAGAAGAATTAAAGAATAAAGATGCTTCAATTACCGACTCCCCAGTTGGAGAGATCTATAAGTTCTTCAATGTGTTAATTGGAAATGGTGACATAGGATGTATTAGAAATGCATCAATTAATTTTAGTGTTAACAATTCCTGGATCCAGGAGAACAACATAAATCAGTCATCTATTGTTCTGAATGAATATAACAATACATCAAAAGAATGGGAACAGCTACCTGTAAATCTCACTGGAAATGACTGTCAAAAGTTGCACTTTGTAGGTAATGTTTCAAACTATTCTTCCTTTGCAATCACAGGAAACGAATCTACAAACGAATCTACAAACGAATCTGATGTATGTTAAAATAAAAAATATTAAAATTTCATAAAAATTTACTATAACACAGATCACTACCAATATAAGATAGTTGACCTGTGTTACTATTTTGGTTGTGCCCGTGAGTAATTGATCAATTCCAAAAGTAATCTGTATTTGAGTAAAATATAGAGATCCTTATGGTTTTCAATAACTCACGCCCATTACCTATATTTTACAAAATTCAATAGTTTTTATTTTAACATACATCAGATTCGTTTGTAGATTCGTTTGTAGATTCGTTTCCTGTGATTGCAAAGGAAGAATAGTTTGAAACATTACCTACAAAGTGCAACTTTTGACAGTCATTTCCAAGTGAGATAATAGGTAGTTGTTCCCAGTCTTTTGATGTATTGTTATATTCATTCAGAACAATAGATGACTGATTTTGTCTCCTGGATCCAGGAATTGTTAACACTAAAATTAATTGATGCATTTCTAATACATCCTATGTCACCATTTCCAATTAACACATTGAAGAAAAACTATAGATCTCTCCAACTGGGGAGTCGGTAATTGAA
>CAVSHT010000019.1:0-22059 GCA_963727895.1 uncultured Methanosarcinaceae archaeon
ATTAGCATTCATACTTATTAATATTTTTGCTAGAAGTGACTGCAAAAAAAGATCCTATAATAAAAAGAATCTCAAAAAATTGAAATAAAAACAACATCAAAAGATTGTATTAAAAATATACAAAAAGAACTAAAAACATCAAACATGGAAATAATTTACAAAAAATATATAGAGTGTTATATATTTAGAATAAAAGTTCAAGAGAACTTTTGGGTTATCTAAACGCTTATTAACATGCCTCTGTAAACTCAAAGATAATAAGATTTGAGATATTTCTAACTTCAAACATTTTACCTGCTGCTCGTAATACCTTTGAGAAAAGTTCAACTAATTTA
This sequence comes from uncultured Methanosarcinaceae archaeon, assembly GCA_963727895.1. GTDB lineage: Archaea > Halobacteriota > Methanosarcinia > Methanosarcinales > Methanosarcinaceae > Methanosarcina. Next base: position 336 of record CAVSHT010000019.1, read on the forward strand.
AAAACTGCTTTTTCATCGGAAAATTGGTGTCTCATTTTCACATATATTTTTCCACCCTCACTGGTCATTTCAATATCATTCACTAGCTGGGTAACTAAAATAATTTTTTTACAGACAATAAATAGTTCAGAGAGAGAAATCTCCTTGATAGGTTTACCTAGAGAGGCTTCAAAAAATCCTGTTATATCCGGCACTTCACCTGAGAGAAACACTTCAAATACGCTTCTATTAAGGTTTATTATCTCATATCTATGCGCGATGTATTTTTCCACAAGAGTAGTCCAGAAATCGGGTTTACTTTTGATTTCTTTAAATGTATAATCTAAGATCCCAAAGTTTTTCCGAACTCCGGGAGGTATTTCAGTATCAGAGTTGTACTCTTTAAGAAAGATTAGGATAGAGTTGGACTTGCGATGGACAAAAGAGACATCAAAATTCAGGTAGCGACCAAGAAAAATTGAGAGTTCTTCAGCAAGAAACGCTCTTAAACTGGGATCTCCATGTTCAAGCACTATTACCTCAGTCTTGTCTTCTCCCCAACTGGTGATAGAAGCTTTAATTTCCCACCCCTGGTTTCTGCTGCGCTTATTCAGGTATTCCAAAAGGTCAGAAATGTTTTTTATTTGATAAGGATTAAAAAGTTCACTTACAAGTTCATCAGTAACAAGAATGCCATCCGTATTTTCGACAAACCATCTGAAGGAAAGCTGACTTATCAGTATACATTCTCCACTTTCAATCAGATTGTTTCGTACTTCTGGATACTTTGAAGAACCTTCTGTGAGATATTCTAGTGCCTCCTCTACAGACTCATGTCCTTCAAGAGCTGCATTTGCAAGTTCTATCGCATCTCTGATTGCAGCACTTAAATTGCCATTGTTTTTGTCCAAGAAGGGTTGAAGTTTTTCAAGGTGCGTATCTTCCATAGAAACATTTTTACGAACCAAAAATCGTCCCCACCTTTCAATAGATTTTATTTTTGAAAACAACCTCAAAATAAAAAATGTGCGGTCGAGCTTAAAGAGTATGTAGATATTTAGTAGATGAACAGTTATATATAAATTATTATTTTAATCAAAAGCTCTTTTCAGAATAAATTTTGTTGGATATTCCATTTGGGACACCAGTAGAAAAATCAAAAATTAAAAGTTCCGATACCACACTCAACGTGAAATTATGCCAACCAGCTTCAAATACACTGGAGAAAAGCTGTATCATTTTTGCAATCAGTTTTTCATCAGAATAATCATGCCTGATTTTCATTTTTTCTTTTCCCCTTTCAGTACAGATTTCCACGTCATTAACGAGTTGAGATGTCATTAGAAAACGCTTAAAAAGTCGAAGTAATTCACAAAGTGGAATTTCACGTAAAGACCGGCCAGCTTTAAGTTCAAAATATTTTTTGACATCTGGAAACTCACCTGCAACCAGAGCTTTAAAAAGATCCTTATCCAGATTAACTCTCCTGTAATTGAATCTTTGATAAAGTTCAATGAGTTCAACCCAGAATTCAGGTTTTTTCTCAATTTCTCTGTAAAGAAAATCTCTTGAGCCAAAATATTTCCTGATTCCAGGAGCTACTTCCTCTGGATCAATCCTGAAAAAATCTATCAGGTAGATAGTAATTGAATTGTACTTCCTATGCAATGCTACTACATCCAAGCTCATCCAGCGTGAAAGAAAAATACAGACTACCTTTGCAAGAAACTCACGAAAATCTCGGTATCCGCCAGTAAACTCCATGATAGTGAAGTCGTTTTCCTGCCCTTCTTTTCGTGGGCCAGAAACCATAATTTTCCAGCCCATTTTCTTACTGCTGGAATTAAGGTGCTCTTCCAATTCAGAAAATGTGGTAATAATGTAAGGATTAATCATTCCATGAACAATATCTTCGTCAATAAGTCTGCCAGCACAACTTTTTAAAAGCCATTTCATCACTTGCGGGTTCATTTTAACGGATTCTTCGCTCATAAAAAGCTCTTTTGTCTCTGAAAAATTTTTCTCATATTGTAGTTTCTTCGTAATTTCTTCAGGACTTCCACGATTTTCAAATTCAGAGCTAGCAAAATCAATAATTTCCCTTATTGCTGCACTTAAATTTCCGTTATGCTTTATCAGAAAAGGCTGAAGTTTCTGAAGGTGAGTCTCATCAAGAGATACGTTTTTTCGAATCAACACGATCATCAATCATTTTTTTTAAGTTTAATTCGCTAAAGTAAGAGATTTCAAACCTGTCACATTTAAACACAAAAATCTCTCTGGGAATTAACACACACTAAATAGATTAAATATATTCTCGATTTACAGTTATGTATAAACACAGATTCAATGCTTAATCCTTTTATTATATATTTTATAGATTAAAACTGAAAATCGTACATATGGCAGAACAGATAGTGCTTAAAAGTTATCAAATATAAATATGTTATTATTTTTTTTTGAAAAAATATAAATCTGTATAAGTATTCCTCAATGTGATTCCAAAAAATTAGGATAACCGGAACGGCTTTAAGGTCTGCATATATTACCTACTCTCATGAATTGTGACACCGAAAGACTTGCCAGGGTCCGTATGATCGCGGATTACCAGTTTGGAAAAGGAATAGGAAAAGAACTTTTTCCTGACGGCTCAACTTTTCAGTTATCTAGGACAAAAAGGGTAAGGCAAATTCTCCACTCAGGAAAACGTATAGCTACAGCGAGAGCAAAGGATGGTTTTTTTACCCTCAGTATTGAGGGAGCTTCTGTAGTCCATAACCTATTACCGGAAAAAAAACTCAGAGTTGTTGTATCAGATGAAGCTGCTCCTTTCGTGGAAAAAGGTAAAACCGCTTTTATAAAACATGTAGTTGAAATTGATCCTGAACTGAGAGCTGGAGAGGAAGTGCTCATAACGGACAAAGCTGACAGACTGCTTGCAACTGGGCAATTGCTTCTGTCTCCTGTAGAGATCCTTGCCTTTGACAGTGGCGCAGCTGTGGATGTAAGAGTAGGAATTGCCTCGAAAAAAGAAAAATAAATTCAAAACCCAGAAAACCCTATGCAAACAAAAAAGATAGAGAAAAAACAGGCGTTAAATTTTATTCTGAACATTATAGCTTTTTAAGTTAAAGAATTAAATGCTAAATGCCATATAAAAAGTTATTTTTATTACTCAACTATTCTTATAATGAACAATAAAATGAATAAGAATATATTATAGGTAGTAATTTTTGAATAAATATTACTTAGAAAAAACGGCTGTTTAAAAAGTAGTTCAAACCCTGAAATCAATATAAATGAAAAAATAGTTTCAAAAAATAACAGTTTCCCGGAGAGTGAACATTATTTCAGAGCCAGAACAGATCTTAAAAAACTTCCTGGTTCCAGATAACACCAGAATAGAAGCAAAGAGAATTACAGTTGAGGGAGACGTTATTGTCGGCGATCACTCTAATATTGAATACAGTATATTCGGCGATACTATTATTATGGGAGAAGGGGTAACTGTCACTGGAGATATCAAGACAAGTTCTGATATCAGAGTAGACATGTGGTCAAAACTGGGGAGCCAGGTAACTGTCGGTAGAAATGCTTACCTGGGAGAGTTTGTAACCATTGATGGAAAACTGTTCGTAGAAGGAGACCTGGACGTAGGAAAAGAAGTTAAAATTCAAGGAGGATTTGAAGCTAAGGGATGGATAGTGGTAAGGAATCCGGTCCCTGTAATTATATTTTTGTATCTCTACATAAGAGAAATGATGCGTCTAGGTAAAGGCGAAGAAATTGAAAAAGCTGTAGAAGAACTATTCGACGATTCTGATGATATCCCTGGCTTTGAAGAAAAAGAATCTGTTGAAAATATATTAATTATACCTGCAGGTACAAAAATATCCCCTGAAGCTATTGAAATCCCGGGAGAATCATTTATTGGGAACGGTTGCCTCTTGATAGGAAACCTTCGGGCACAAAGTGTCGAGACAGGAAAAAAACTGACACTCAAGGGAAGCATTTACTCAGAGAGTAAAATAGATATTGGAGAAAATTGCACTGTCTACGGCAATCTATATTCAAAGGGACCAGTAAAGATTGGAAATAACAGCCAGGTTTTTGGGGGAATAAAAGCCGCTTCAGTCTTACTGCACGAAAACGCAAGAGTAGAAGGTACGATAAAAGCACCTTCGGGAGTATCTTTCTTACGAGATGCTGCAGAAAAACCTGTTTTTGCAGAAGTCAACGCATTAGGGAAAGCAATAATTAAAGAAACTAAAAAGTTGCCCGAAAATGTAATTCAGAGTGAATCCATAAAAACCCTGAATATTGTGGAAGTAAATTCACAAATCAAGCCGAATGCGAAAACCAAGAATATTTTTGTGCCTGGTAGAAAAAGAAAAACTGCCAGAACCCGGGCCCTGGAAAGAACTAGACGCTTTACAGGAACCAGGACTTACAGGAAGTAACACAAGACTGAAAAATAATCCAGAATCATTTTTCGATCAATAGATTATGCCCCTGACATTATGAAAGTTCAGAATTTTCCTTTTAGAACCTTCTTTGGAATTTTTCATAAAGACAATGCTATCTGTATGAAGTATAGCTAATCCTGCAGAGAAAGATTTGCAGAAAAATTTATGGCATTGGTACACAAAAATAGATACATATGCTTATAACATATATTTCTTCATTAACTGCCCCAGATGCAATAGTTCCAGTCACAAAAAGAACGGTATAGTTGGCGGGCGTCAACGGTACAAATGCTCTGATTGTGGCTATAACTATACAGTAGAGCTAAAATCAACTGCTTTTTCCGCTTCTGTAAAAAGACAGGCTTTACAACTCTATCTTGAAGGATTGGGCTTTCGCTCAATAGGAAGAGTTTTAGGGGTAAGTCATGTTTCTGTCCAAAAATGGATACAGAAATTTGGTCAGGAGTTATAGGACCTAAAAAGTGAAAATGAGATATCTATTGTTGAAATGGATGAGATGCACACGTACATCGGTAACAAAAAAAATATTGCTGGATCTGGATTGCTGTTGATAGAGTTGGGAAAAAGTTTATCAACTGCTCTTTTGGCATCAGAGGAACGGAAACTGGAAAACTACTCTGGGAAAAATTGAAGAAAAAAAGAGATTGGAGAAGTGATGACAGATCACTGGAGAGCATATGCAGAGTTTTTTCCAGAAAAGATCCATACTCAATCAAAAGCAAAAACGTATACTGTTGAAGGATATAACAGCATATTGAGGCATTTCCTGGCAAGATTGAGAAGAAAGACAAAGTGTTATACGAAGAGTCTTGAAATGCTAAAGTACTCGGTTATTCTATTGATGAAATACAGAAATAAAGAGTTAACTATGTTTAGTTAACCACACCAAATTTATTATTTTGAGAAGGAGCAGTAACATTCATAGGGGATCAGAGAATTATCTGGGTTTCGAGAAGACAAAAAATTCAACATTGAAATTCAAATATGAACTCTTTAAATATCAAAAATTTGTGATATTCAACTATATAATATCTAAATCTAAATTTAGTGATATTCAAATGGTTAAACGGTACATTTGTCTAGAACCGTCAGTTCCCCATATATAAAAATTAAGTTATAATCAGACTTTATTCATAAACTTTCCAATCAGGTCAAAGGAACAAATTTCAGGAAGGAACCCAATTGACAGAAAATATTACAGAGCCTGAGAACCTACAGGTTACAGAGCCTGAGAATCTACAGGCAAAATACGACTCAATTATAGAAAAAGATTCAAAATATGTAATGCAGACATATGGACGTCAGCCCCTTGTACTCACAGAAGGAAAGGGTGCAGTTGTCAGGGATATTTATGGGAAAGAGTATATTGACTGCGTTGCAGGAATTGCAGTAAACAATGTTGGACACTGTCATCCAGCTGTTGTCAGGGCAATCCAGACCCAGGCTGAAAAGCTGATACACGTTTCCAACCTTTATTACACCGAAATTCAAGCTGAACTTGCAGAAGCCCTTATCTCTGTTACGGGCATGGAACGCGCTTTCTTCTGTAACTCTGGAGCTGAATCTGTGGAAGCTGCAATGAAGCTGGCCCGCGTAGCTTCTGGAAAAAGTGCTTTTGTAGCTGCTGAACACTCCTTTCACGGAAGGACAATAGGGTCACTCAGTGTAACCCACAAGAATATTTACAGGGACCCTTTCATGCCTCCTGTGAGTTCAGAGACTACTTTTGTCCCGTACTCAAATGCTGATTTTATCAGGCAGGCAATTTCGAAAAACACGGCAGCTGTGATTCTTGAGCCCATTCAAGGAGAAGGCGGAGTAAATATTCCCGATCCCGAATACCTCAAAGAGGTAAGGGAGATCTGTGATGAGACTGGAACTTTCCTTATCTTTGACGAAGTACAGACAGGTTTTGGAAGGACAGGCACGTGGTTCTGTAAAGACCAGTTTGGCGTAGAACCCGATATAATGAGCATGGCAAAAGCAATCGGGGGAGGCATTCCAATGGGAGCTATTGCAGCCAGGGATGAACTAAGCTTTGGACGAGGACAACATGCTTCTACTTTCGGAGGCGGGCCTATTGCCTGTGCAGCAGCACTTGCTTCGATTGAGGCAATCCGGGAAGAGGGGCTCCTTAAGCGTTCAAAAGATAACGGAGCTTATTTCATGGGAAAGCTCAGGAATATGGCAAGGGAAGATGTTGTAGAAGTCCGTGGAAAAGGGCTCATGATAGGAGTTGAGATAAAACATCCTTGCAGCAAATTTGTAAACTTTGCAAGGGAATATGGAGTGCTCGTAAACTGCACATCAGAATCGGTACTCCGCCTTGTTCCTCCACTTGTGATTACAAAAGAACAGATTGATACGGTAGTTGATGTTCTTGAGCAGGCCTGAACTGATAAAAAAAGAAATCTTTGATATTGCAGAGTACGTTCCAGGAAAATCCATTGAAGAAATCTCTTTTGCCTACGAGATTGACCCGGCTTCAATCATTAAACTGGGCTCAAACGAAAACCCGCTTGGGCCTTCTTCAAAAGCTGTCCAAGCCCTGGTGGACACTGCCTCAGGAGCGAATATTTATCCCTCAGCAGATGCTATAGAGCTTAGGGAAGCTCTCTCAAAATATACAGGCTTTCCTGTTTCAAATCTTGTAGCCTCAGGACCAGGAATGGACGGGCTTCTTGATGGACTTTGCAGGCTGATCATTGAAAAAGGAGACGAGTTTATAGTTCCCACTCCTACATTCTCCTATTACGAACTTCCGGCAAGGGTATGCGGAGGAAATCCAGTTTTTATCAGGAGAAACCAGGACTTCTCAGTCGATCCTGATAAAATTCAGAAAGCCCAATCCGAAAAGACAAAAATAATTTTCCTCTGTTCTCCCAATAACCCATCAGGAAATCTTCTTCCAGAAAAAGACCTGAGAAAAATCCTTGAAAATACCAGAGCTCTTGTGTTCGTTGACGAGGCATACGTTGAGTTTGCGGATAAGAACTTTGCAGGGCTTGTAAGAGAATACGATAGCCTTGTTGTGGGAAGGACCTTCTCCAAAGTATTTGGACTTGCAGGCCTGCGCCTGGGCTATGGGATTATGCCTGAATGGCTGGCAAAAGAGTATATAAGAGCAGCAACTCCGTTTTCAGTAAGTCTTCCGGCATTAAAAGCAGGAATAGCTGCCCTTTCAGATACCGAACACCGCAGAAAGAGTATAGAACTTGCAAGAGAAGGCAGAAAATATCTGATAGAAAAAATTCCTTTTAAAGTATATCCTTCTCAGGCAAACTTTGTTCTTGTAGATGTTGCTCCTTTAAAAGGAAAAGCTGTTACACAAAGTCTCATGAAAAAGGGAATCATTGTACGTTCCTGTGATTCCTTTAGAGACGCGGGAAACTCCCTTATAAGAGTTACAGTCGGGACTTCAGAACAAAATGAGAAAGTTATCAAGGCTTTTGAGACTGCAAAGAATGAGGCTTAAAAGCCTCTATTTCTTTAAGTCTATTTATTTAAGCCTCTATTTCTAGAATTTTCATTAATGGATAATTTAGTTCAGGGTCATATTCCATTCCGACTTTTATCTTTGAAAATCCGTATTTTACAGTTATTTTTACCTTAAGCATAGGACCCTGAAGTTCAGAATAGCCAAATTCGTTGTTTAGCTTGCTTTTCAACATATCCCTATCGATTTTTACGGAAATTTCTTCCACATATGGCTGAACTGAAATGCTTTTCTGGATAGCCTGCTCAAGACTTGAAACTGTGTTTAAATTTACAGGTGAACCTGTAAATTGATGGTAAAGAGCTCCAAGTTTTATTCCTGCCTCAAAGAGTGCATTATCTCTGTCAGTTACTTTTTCTTGAACCAAAAGAATCTCTCCCTTCTGGAAATTTACTTTACATATTTCAAGTAATTATTTTGGTAGTGTTAATTAAACATAGTTAACTCTTTATTTCTGTATTTCATCAATAGAATAACCGAGTACTTTAGCATTTCAAGACTTTTTGTATAACACTTTGTCTTTCTTCTCAACCTTACCAGAAAGTGCCTCAATATGCTGTTTTCCCAGAGTAGTTTTCCAGTTTCTGTTCCTCTGCTGCCAAAAGAGCAGTTGATAAACTTTTTCCCAACTCTATCAACAGCAATCCAGATCCAGCAATATTTTTTTTGTTACCGATGTAAGTGTGCATTTCATCCATTTCAACAATAGATATCTCATTTTCACTTTTTAGGTCCTCTAACTCCTGACCAAATTTCTTGATCCATTTTTGGACAGAAACATGACTCACCCCTAAAACTCGTCCTATTGAACGAAAGCCCAATCCTTCAAGGTAAAGTTGTAAAGCCTGTTTTTTGACAGAGGCGGAAAAAGCAGTTGATTTTAGCTCTACTGTATAGTTATATCCACAATCATGGCATTTGTAGCGTTGACGCCCACCAACTATACCGTTCTTTTTGTGACTGGAACTATTGCATCTGGGGCAGTTAATGAAGAAATATACTTTCTAATAGTATATAACTATGTTTAAGTATCAATGCCATTATTTTTACTGTTTTTCCTTCCCGATTCTCAGTTCTTTATTTCGATAGTCCTTATTACCAAGGTTACTTAATAGAGGGATCTTGAAAAAGGGAGAAAAAATGTATGTCAACATAAGGATGAAAGGCAGGATCGAAAAAACCCGCATAAATTCGACATTATACAGATAGAGGAATATAGTTAGCCCGAAAATGGCAGCTATAAAAGCGAGAACCCTAACGTTCTTAATCTTGGGATAATTCACCGAACTTACCATAAGAATAGATAAAGCCAGAGTAAGTGCTAAAAGGAAATCTATTTTGACAAGACTTTCACTCAGTAGCATGTATGTAGCAAGCATAACGCAGCCTGCAGTTATGGGAAGTCCTTCAAATCCATTTTTACTGGAAGTGAGTGAATTGAAGCGTGCAAGCCTGAGCACACCGCAGATGGCATAAAAAACAGGAAATACAGCAACAAGAGGATCGGGGTATCTGACAAGTGGATTTATTTGCCCGAACTGTAGATATATAAGAAGAGCAGGAGCCACTCCGAAAGAAACCGCATCCGCAAGGGAGTCAAGTTGTCCCCCCAGTTCCCCTCCTTTGAATCGCCTGGCAATGTACCCATCTGCTCCATCTGCAATTGCTGCAGCAAGGAGTAAGATTGAAGCTAGAACAAATCCATTATGAGCTGCTAAAATTTGAAATGTTGCAGCCTGGACTGTAGCCTGAGCAGCTACTGCAATTGAGCTAATTCCGCAGATGAGGTTCAAAAGAGAGACCAAGTCCGGGAGTCTTAACATTTGAAATACGTTCATGTTCAAAAGTCCCTATCATTATTTATTGTTGCTATAATAGTCTTGCCTGCAAGTACTCGCTCTCCTTTCTGTACTGTAATTTCAAAGTCATGAGGAATTGTTACATCAACTCTTGATCCTAAGCGAATCATTCCAATACGCTGTCCCTGCTCGATCATATCATTCACTCGAGAATAAGGGACAATTCGTCTGGCAATTGTACCTGCAATCTGAGTGACACTGACATCCCCATATTTGCTGTGAATAATAAACTCATTTCTTTCGTTTCGTTCAGAGTCTTTACAGAAAGCAGGAAGATATCCTCCTTTCTTGTAAGTTATTTCCCTGATTTTTCCCGAAATAGGAGCCCTATTTACATGTACATTTTGGAAAAACATGAAAATACAGATTTTCCGGTCTCGAATGTCTATAACAGTCCCATCGGCTGGGGAAATCATATAAGTGTCAGAAACTTCAACCTCTCTTTCAGGATCTCTGAAGAAAAAAACCATAAAGAAGGTCAGCGCAACTGCTACGTACGCAGCATAGTTTAGACTAGAGCTGTTGATTAACCTAGAAAGAATTGCGAAAAATGCAGTAATAAGTGCAACTGTAAAAAGCCAGGGTTCAGAGCCTTTTGCAAGCATTGGCTTCAATCCTCCCCGGCTCTGTGCAGAAGTGATCTCAATTCTTGAGAAATTATGACCCATAGATTATCAATCATTTCAAGTAGTTCTGGAAGAATCCGGAGCACTGCATATGAAATCACAAATAGAGCAATGCCTGAACCCGCCTTTGCGATATAATTATGCGCAATTGCAAAACTATCAGCTCCAAACCATTGATTTCCATAAGCAATTACCACGAAAATATCCCTGATAATATTAAGTATATAGATAACTGGCACTGATACGATAAAAGCCATAGTCAAACGGCTAAGAGGAGCTTTCACTGCAGCTATAAGTCCAACAAAGAGAGCAATGCTTTCAATTGCTGTACAGGCAAGAATGATTTCCACTGTATATCCATTAAATGTGATCATATTCCATGCGTTCATGTACGCAGGAATCTCGAAATATCGGAGACCCCACAAAACCTGGGAAGTAACCCCTCCTACGATCCAGGTATTTAGCGAGGAAAAATTTGCAAATGGGAAATAGACGAGAGTTCCGAGTGAAGTGGCAGTGGTAAGCATAGATGTTGTATCAAGAGAATTGTTTTCACCATTATCTGAAAATTTCGAATACACTACTTCTTTATGATTTCTTATGTAGATAGGACCTTCCCTATATTCCCTTAACATAACGTAGGCTACAAATAGACAAAATAAGGCTACTATTATTGTAAGTAGCACATTGACATAATCCTGAATCTCTAGATAATGGAAAGGTTGATACCCCCAGTGGATGGAAAATACACCCCACCCAAGCCCTCCAATCATTTTACGAATTTTAGAGGTTCTGGGAATGATGGATGATGTAACCATTAACCCGACTGCGAGCCAGAGTATACTTTCTATCATTTTGTATGCACCTTTTTTGCCAGAGGTAAAGCTTAGTTTTATATTTTATTTTTCCGATCTCTGAGAACTCAGAAAACCTGATAGCTCAGAAAAACCTCGGGCAAGTTATGATGTTTCCGGAAGTAACATGTGAAGTCATATAAATAATTAATATATTTCCGTAGAAGCTTCTAATAAATTCAATAATTTACAGATGTTAGTATTAAGGAATTCAAAGGTTATGGATTTTACTTATTGATAAGTGTAAATAAGTACCTCCATTAAGACACTGATAAGAGTATTTGAGCCTGCAATAGATAATAGATTCCTATTATAGAAAAATAACGTTACAAATGTTCTTTCACTTATATAAAACACTTATATAAAAAATAGAAAAAAATGAATGAACGTTGGAACTGACAAGAAATTTTTTATATATAATAAAAGGGAAACATTTAAGAGAAACTACCACATAATGAATTTTTCTGCTTAATAGAAACTTGACTTAAGATGTCAAAATTGAAATACGATTAAGAATTTCTACGTAATGTACAATAATATTATTATTTTATTCTGGTATTCCTGCTGGAAAAGCTAATTCAGAAATTGATTAGTGACGGAAAAAGAGATATCCCCTAAAGTAAATTCGAAGGCGTTTTATGAAACTTCAAACTCCCAGTTTAACCGTTGATACCATAATACTCTTTAAAAACAGGCTTGTGCTGGTGACGAGAAAAAATCCCCCATATAAAGGAAAATTTGCTCTTCCTGGCGGCTTTGTGGAAATAGGAGAAAGTACAGAAGAAGCAGCAGCAAGGGAAGCTTTTGAAGAAACAGGCCTTTCTGTAAAGATTATTAAACTTGTAGGGGTTTATTCTGATCCTCATCGTGATCCCAGAGGACATACGGTTTCAGTATGTTACCTGGCAAATGGATTTGGAGAACTGAAATCGGGGTCTGATGCTGATTCCGCCGAACTTTTCGAACTTGATACCATTCCTGAACTGGCTTTTGATCATAATAAAATTGTAAACGATGCAAAAAGTGATATTAATGCAATTCTGTCCCAAATGTAAAAGTATGATGTTTCCTAAAAACGGCAATTTCGAATGCAGAAAATGTGGAAGCACAATACCTATAGAAAAAGATGAAAAAAGTTTTGTCTCTAAAGCCACGATCGATGACCATGAAGTAGTGGTTCTGGAAGGAGAACAAACTTCAGGTCTGCCAACAACAAACGCAAAATGTTCAGAGTGCGGAAATAACACTGCAGCCTGGTGGCTCAGACAGCTAAGGTCTGCCGATGAATCTGAAACCCGTTTCTTCAAATGTACAAAATGCGGATTTACCTGGAGAGAATACGATTAAGATTGATTACTCTTCTAGTTACCCTTGAAAAGTAAATTTTTCGGAAAAATAGATTTACAGATTATAGTTTTCTTTCTGCTTCAATCAGATCCTTGAGCCTCCCTGTCTTCGGACCAAGTTTATATAGTTGCCGGGAGTTTGAATCTAATGATTTTTCCGATTCCAGAAACCCATTCATCCTTATTTGAAAATTAACTATTTAAATATAGAAAAAATTTTCGTATATATGTAAAAATGTATGTGTCCGTAAAGAAATGTATATATCTCAAGGGTAATAAAGAGTTTAAGACTTAAATTTATTATTGGAGAAGAATTATGTTCAAGGCAGCAATTAATGCAGAGCTTCTGAAAGATTCATTTGCCGCACTGGCTGTAATTGTAGATGAGGTCAGACTCAAGATAAAACCGGAAGGTATTTCGGTAAAAGCAGTTGATCCTGCCAATGTTGCGATGGGAATTTTTGAGCTTGGGTCATCCGCTTTTGATGAATATAGTGCTGATGAATGTGAGATTGGAGTTGACCTGACAAAAATTATGGACCTGTTGGGGATTGCGGACAAGACTAACACAGTTCAGCTGGAACTTGAAGAAGAGAATCATAAACTCTTGATTGACGTTGGAGGATTGTCCTATACACTTTCTCTTCTTGATCCTTCCACAATTCGTGCAGAACCAAGAGTTCCCCAGCTCGAGCTGCCTGCAAAAGTTGTCCTAAACGGTGCAGATCTTAGACGTGCTGTGAAAGCTGCAGAAAAAATAAGCGATCACATGCTCATGGGAGTTTCTGATGATACATTCTTTATGGAAGCAAAAGGCGATACTGACAAAGTTCGCCTGGAAATGGGTAGAGATCAGCTGATTGATTTGAAATCAGGTGAAGCCTGTTCGCTTTTCTCCCTGGACTATTTAACCGATATAGTCAAACCCACAAATAAGATTAATGAGGTTACACTCTCCCTTGGAAAAGATTTTCCAGTATTCATAGATTTTGAAATTGCAAACGGTGCAGGAAGGATTTCTTACCTCCTGGCTCCAAGAATTGAGTCGGACTAATCTTATGCAGGCTGAAGAACTTGCATATTTCCCCTTTATTTCAGAAGCATCTATTTATGTTGAAAATCTGGGTATTTCCCTAGACAGTTTGCTTAATTCCCGAGCCTATCGGGCTGCAAGAGTAAGAGGAATAGAAAGAGTAAAAGAAGCTCTTGAAGGAGAAATAAAAAAATCTCCAGTCTCTGGTGAAGTCCAGATTCTTTCAGAAATTCTTTCTTATCCTTTTGCTCGGATGCTGGTTGCCTGTATAGACGATCAGCTCTTTACCAGGCGCTATGCTCTGGCAGAAGCAAAAGCTGCCTATAATCAATTAAAAAACGAAACTCCATCTTTTTTGCTTAAATTCGGAGAGAATTTTGGAATAGCAACCGATTTTAGAGATTATTCTTTCAGCATGCATTTTACGTCTTATATCCACTTTTCAAATGCCCTGAAAGATCCTGCCTGGAAGCTGACAAACCGTCAGTTTCGGTCTGGAGAAGTAAAAATTACAAAAGAAGAATTTTCAAGGCTTCTTGAAGAAGCTGTCAGAGAACGTATTGAACAGTCGTTTCCAATTCCTGAAATCCCTTCTGAAGTTTCAAGTTTTTGTGCTCCCTATGTTGCCGAGATAAAAGACCAGTTTGAAATCCAGAAGAAAAAATTTGGAGCAACAGACTTTGGAACAGTTGAGCCGGAACTTTTTCCTCCTTGCATATCCCATGCACTTGCAAACGTACAGGGTGGAATAAACCTTGCTCATTCTATGCGTTTTGCCATGACTTCTTTCCTGCTAAATGTGGGAATGTCAGTAGACGAAATTCTTAACCTTTTCAATATATCTCCTGATTTTAACGCAGAACTAACCCTTTATCAAATAGAACATATTGCAGGAGCAACAGGAAATGTATACAAGCCTCCGGCATGTGATACAATGAGAACCTATGGTAATTGCATAGGAAAAGATAGATTGTGCGAGACGATCAGTCATCCTTTAGGATATTATGAGAAAAAAATATATCTAAAAAAGAAAGAAAGCGAAAAAGAGGCGGAAGAAAAAAGGAGAGAAAGTGAAAAAGATAGTGGAAAAGGAAAGGAGAAAAGGGACATATCTTTAAGAAAATAATAAATAAGTTGTGCCCAATTTTAAGATATATATTATATGTTTGATGAACAAAAAGAAATCGGATCTATACTTATAGAAATAAGTAATAGAAATGTAGACAGGTTTTTTTCGCTAATCGAATTTGCAGTTGTGGTACTTACCCTATACGCTTCAATTACCATATATAATCCATCTATATTAAAATCTTTGCAAACAATCAATAGTAATCTCATTCTTTGCATTATATCTATTTTTATAGCAATTTATTATTCAATAACGCAAATACAAGATAGTTGGAAGGATGTCTCTGTATTCACAAAAAATGAAGGTTTAATTCAATTTAAAAAAGAACAAGAATTGTCAAAACTGAACGACCACTTATTTTCATCAATTAAAACTCAATCCGATACTTTTATAAGTTCACTTCTCCTTATTGTCTGTTCTCTCGGATTTTCTGTAGTTATTTATTACCAAAAGATAATTTTCCTATTAAAGATATGGTATTTTTCGCTTTTTGTGTCCTTTTTATAATTTCTATTCTATTTAAACATTGAGAGAAAATCTTAACATTGTATAAAAGTCGAGAAAATAATATTAATAGTTAATTTGCCGCTCTCAATATCGCTGATTTATATCTTTGAAGTTGCAATCGATTATGAAAGCAATACTGAAAATTTTATGATTTAGAGAATAAAGTTGGCTTTGGGATAGCCACTATTTAAATTAATTATTTAACTTGTATAGTATAGCTTTTAATCTATAAACTTTGCTTGATTTTAGTTACAAACATTGTCTGATAAACTCTTCTGGCATTAAGGTACATTTTATAAAATATGATATTGAATACAATATTCTTTCAAATTATTCATATAAGAGTACTGAACGTATTCAACAGTTCCTCAGAGTGCCTTACTAATATAATATTCAATCTATAATCTGTATTCCGAAAAACGATATAATCTTTAGAAATTAATTTTACCTTACAATTCTGAGCCTAATAGACTGAAAGTATTTTAACAGGAGTTCAAGTAAAAATGTCAGATAGAGTTAAAAACCTCAATAAAAGTCCAGCAACAGATCAAAAATTGAGGAAATTTAAAAGTTGCTCGCAAAGCAAGCAACTTCACTGATTCTGAAACTGTACATTATTCTACAGTTATTTTCTTTTGTATTGTCTGCATTTTTCCACGAATTTTTCTACTGGGAAAGTTACAGGATGAGAATGTATATAGCCTGCCAGAGTGTTGTGCTCGATGAGACCGTCAAAACCGTCCTGTATACCTTTTCCACGGATCATTTCATATGCAAATTTTGCATCACGGTCGCACTCTGTAATAGAATAATGGAATTCGTGACCTCTGATATTATGAGAGGAGAAGCTCTTATCCAGAGGACGAGCTTCAGTGTACCCAAGAGCCTTAAGTCGATTGGTCATGAGCGTGTTTGCGGGAACGACATCTGCAAGTTTATATGTTCTGTTCTCAATTTCATAAGTCCCGCAGAGGTAAAGCAGGCCACCACATTCTGCATAGATAGGTAAACCGTCAGCTGCAAGGTCCTTAAGTTTCCTGGTCGTTTCTGACTTTTCAAGAGTTTCCACGTAAAGTTCTGGATACCCGCCTCCAAAGTAAAGCCCATCTACGTCTGGAAGCTCTCCTGCCATAGGACTAAAAAATTCAATTTCTGCTCCATAATTCCTGAAGGCATCAAACATATCCTGGTAATAGAAACAGAAAGCCGGATCCCTGGCAATTCCTATTTTGATATCGGCTTCAGGTCTCTGTATATCTTTAATTTCTGGAACCGAACATGGTTCAGCAAGTTCAAGCACTAAATCAAGGTCAACGTTTTTCTCAATAAAATATGCCATTTCCTCAGTATTGTAGTCTTTTTCATGAGCCATATACAGCCCTAGATGCCTTGAAGGAACCTCAATATCTTTCTGTCTCGGAATCGCACCTACAATAGGAATGTTACCCGGAAGCGAATTTTTTATAAGTTCAGTATGCTTTGGGCTGCCTATTTGATTCAGAATAACACCTACAACCCTGACTTCAGGATCGAACTCAGAATATCCTTTAAGGAGGGCAGCGGTGCTTCTGGACATTCCATGTACATTGACTACCAGAATTACCGGAAGGTTAAGGGTTTTTGCAACATGTGCGGAACTTGCAATTTCCGTAGATTCCATTCCATCAAAAAGACCCATAACTCCTTCTACTACCATAATATCCGCATCTCTAGCAGTGTGGGCTACAGTCTGTATAACTCCGTCAGTACCCATTATGTACGTGTCCAGGTTTCTGGAAGGACGCCCGCAAATTGCGGTATGATGAGAAGGATCAATATAGTCAGGCCCTACTTTATAAGGCTGAACTTTTAGCTGCCTGTGTTTAAGGGCAGCCATGATACCCATGGAGACTGTCGTTTTTCCGACCCCACTATGGGTTCCTGCAATAACTATTCCTTTTGTCATCTGCTGGATATTGTTGCTATTAAAATATATTAAAGCTATCAATCCAGCTACTTTAAGCACTTTATAACTCTTTTCAAGAACATAAGTGGGAAAATAAAAAATTTAATTGATTCAAGGTAACTGGTATTAGTAACACTGGTATTAGTAACTGGTATTAATTCCTAGCGAATAATTACTTTTTTGGAAAAAACAGAGATTTGGTATTTCCACAAAGCACATTATCTTATTAAAAGGATATGCACACTCTGAAATAAAAAAGCTCGATTCAGGAAAAAATAGAAGATGGTGATATTGAGATTATAAGCCAAATAAGCTTCTTGTATAATTATAGTATTCATTTATATAGTAAAAGTTTAATAATTAATTTTTGGTTTCAGTAACACATGCTCTTATCAACATATTTCATATACATATAAGCATTCAATTCGTATAAGTATCTTAAATCCTGCCCGTCAGTTGAAAAAGAATTGAATGCCAAATTAAGAGGGGATTTTAACCAGCCATGAAGCAGAAAAATTCAGGAAAAATAGCTGATATTTCAGAAGAAGATTCAAGAAGGACTCTTGAGGACCCTTACGGACGAAGGGTAACAGGACTCAGGATCTCGATAACTGAAAAATGTAATCTTTCGTGCATGTACTGTCATAACGAAGGTGCAGATTGCTGTACTTCGGGTCCTGAAGGCAACGAAATGAAACCTGAACTAATCTGCGGAATTGTCAGAGAAGCTGAAAAATTTGGGGTTAATAAAGTAAAATTCTCAGGTGGAGAACCACTCTTTCGAAAAGATTTCGAGGAAATACTTTCCTGCCTTCCTCCATTAAAAGAAGTCTCTGCAACCACTAACGGGATCCTGCTTGAGAAGCGCGCAAAAACTCTAAAAGATGCTGGTCTAGATAGAGTAAACGTAAGCCTGGATTCTCTTATTCCTGAAAAATATGAAAAAATAACCGGAGCGCCACCTGGATCACTTGAAAAAGTAATTAGGGGAATTGACAGTGCAGTTGAAGCTGGACTGACTCCTGTAAAGCTAAATATGGTACTCTTGAAAGGTGTAAACGATAACGAAATAGATTCTATGATGGATTTTGTCCGGCAATATAAAGGAATGGTTATCCTGCAATTGATCGAGCTTATGGATATTGATCCCAGACTTTCGAAGTACATGATTGACTCGAAAGCTCTCGAAAAAACTCTGGCTGAAAGAGCAAGTGAAATCAAAATACGTCACCTGCACCACAGAAGAAAGTATATTATTGATGGGGTAGAGGTTGAGTTCGTCCGTCCTATGGATAACTCGGAGTTTTGTGCCCATTGCAGCAGGCTCAGGGTCACAGCAGACGGAAAGTTCAAGCCCTGCCTGCTAGTGAACAATAACCTTGTGGATGTCAGGGAAGCAAAAAGTTCTGAAGAAATAAAAGAGCTGCTTAAGCTTGCAGTAAACCGAAGAAAACCTTATTGTATGCCTGTTAGGATTAAACAAGTAGAAAAGGCTTAAAGGAAACAGAAGCAGATCCAGAGATGCATATAAAAAATAAAGAAGGAAAAAAAATGAAAATTGAACTTTTAGTAGATGGAAAAAAAATCCCGATGAATGATTTTGTCCAAAAAATCGTATTAAATGTAATTAAAGCAATGGTAGAAACACTACATAGCATTGATAGTGAATGGAAAGAGATATCCATCCTTATCGAAAGAGATGAACTGAAAGAATAAAAAGAAAAGAGTTTTTTGGCAAAAAGAAAATTTACATTCCTCAGACATTGAAATTTCCTCTTTTCATATTTTGTTTTAGGTTATTGGCTCTGTAGAAATCTTTTGATACCAAAAATCTCCATTGATTTTAACTGAATTAATTAATATATATTACAAATTGGTTTTCAACCTATTGTACCTGATTTAGATATGTTTTTCTACAAAGCCACTTTTTTAGACTATCTTAAGACGATTTAAGATAGCAATTTATTGTAAGCATACTCAGAGTTATGAATAAATACGGAATGATAGATTCCATTAACGATATAGTACTTGCACTTATAACTATAAAAATAGGGTCGGTAAACCAAAAATAATTAATCCATGATTTAGTATAAGTATTGTAAAACCAAGAACTGTTATAAAAATTATATAGGTTATAAATAAACAACGGGACGAATAAAGCAATAAACAATTTTATATAACTTGATTTTTTCATAAAATGGTGGCAATTCTTTCTCTTTACCCTACAGAATAAATATAAAATAGCTAATATTAGTAAAACGGCAACTACAATGTAAACAACCGGTATCCCATAGAATGTTACAGCACGACTAGAAGATGTTACAACATGACTAGAAACTGTTTTTTCTCCTGTAACACTAGAGTTATACATTGCAGTTTCAATTTTCATGCTGCTTTATACGTTACTAAAAATTAAATATTTTTTGTAACTATTCAGTATATCAAAAAATGTTCATTGATATTGATTTTAACGAAATGCTGGAATCTGGTAAGATATAGTTCTATTATTTAGACTCTATAGAAATCCTCAGTATTCAGACAAATAATTAAAGTTGACAAGAATTTAAAATTATTATCATTTATTGGATAGCTTTGCCGGTTTCAACCAGCTAACAGTGTATTTGATAGGTTTTCTACAGACCCATTTTTGATAGTAATTCTAAACTGATGAATAAATAACGAAGAGATTCATATTCAAATGTTGATTCATTTTTGGCAGTGTACCGCATTTTCTGTAAATTTAGAGTTAAATTTCTGTATATTGAGAAAAATAAAGTTATATTGCTATTGGATTCTCAAACAACAAACTTATTAAAATTTATAATTTTACAGAAGTTTCGGCACATTGCCTTCAAACTTCCAAATAGAAGAAATCGCATTCCAGAAATCCGGATATTTAGAGATACTTTTCAATTTCTGAGAAATCTATCCTTGCGGTTGAATCTAAGGAAACAGGGGTTATCGAAATATGTCCCTTCTGCATGATAGCATTTACATCGGTTCCTTCTTCTTCTTCTTGTATTAGACCGCCTGCAATCCAGTAATAAGGTCTACCTCTGGGATCACGCCTCTCCTCGACATCAGTTTTGAAGATTTTTCGTGCAAGGCGAGTTATTTCGATAGGAGTATCTTCTTCAGCATGGTAGGGAATATTTATGTTCAGAAGATCCACATTTTCTGGCATTCCTTGCCTGAGAACTTTTCGAGCAATCTTATTTACCACTTTTATCCCGACTTCGAATCGCTCTCTATGATAGTTTCTTGGATCATCAAACTTCTGTCCTTCATCAAGAACCTGCATAGAGGCAGCAATTGCAGGCACACCATGACTTGCAGCTTCAAGAGCTCCTCCGATGGTCCCTGAGGTAGTAATCGTATCCGTGCTTATATTCTCTCCGATGTTAAAGCCGGAAAGTACCAGATCAGGCATTTCCTTAAGGATTGTGAAGATACCTAAAATTACAGCATCAGTAGGCGTTCCTCCAACAGCGTAAGCTGGTATGCCGCCAGCATTTGTTTTCGTGATTCTGAGAGGTTCAAATATAGAAATTGAACGTCCGACTCCACTCTGCTGGACAGCGGGAGCCGAAATTGTAACTTCTCCTAGATCCGAAACACTGTCAAAAGCAGCTTTCAGACCAGTGGAGTAGACACCATCATCATTGGTAACAAGAATTTTTGGAACCATGAGTTTTCCCATAGTTGTAGGATAATTTAAAATTAATGGAAAGAACAGGATTTTCGTACCTAAAGCTCTTCATAACCAACTATATTGACCTCATCACGAATTTCATCTCTCTATACCTGGAAGATTACCAGTAATATATAAGGAAAGAAAGCTGCTCCACTCTGAATAAAGACTAAAGAACTAAATGGACACTTGAAAGAAAAATGGATGGTGGGAATTGTACTGATCTGATCTGATTTAATCAGTACAATTTAAACCAGATCAGGTAAGTATATTCTGTTTGTTTCGGCAAGTAGAAATGTGATTTTAGTTGTAATTTCGGGCAACCAATTTCCCGATCGAGAATTCCACTCCGAAGAGATCAGTGGTTTTTATTGATTAATGTGCATTTTTGAGGTTTGTGATGTATATTATATCAGTATATATTAATCTGCATAACTTTTTTGTGTCAATATTTAATTACTCTCCAGCACCAAAGGCAGCTTTAAGTTTGCTTTCTTCTTCTTTGGATAGGGAAGTGCGCACGACCTTTGGATGGAATTTGCCCAGTTCATCAAGAACTTTGTCTTCAGTCCACTTTGAAATCAACAAGAAGAGAGCAGATCCTTCTGGCTCGATCGTTTGAGAAACTTCATGAATGAAGTCATCGTCTATCCCATAATCAGATAATTTCCCTGTAATTGCACCCTGTGATGGCGCCGATTCCAGTCCAAGCCAGGGCATCCAGAAAAGCAGTCCTATAAGCATACCCAGTGCTCCACCTACAGTACCTGTC